>JAXGXM010000001.1:0-2114 GCA_040772785.1 Anaerolineaceae bacterium
CAATTCCCCTAAAGCACGGTCAGCGAGCGAGAGCACTTCGATCAATTCGGAATCCCAGGTTAGATTCATCGGCGGAAGGGGATTCGGCACATAGGCAAATCCCCCCTCGGGGATGGAGATTAAATGTCCGCTTATGTTTTCCTGGAAATCTTCAGAGTTCATTCTATCTTCTCACAAGTGATAATAAGGAAATTATTGTTATCATTATACGCTTATTTTGATAACAAGTAAAGAAAATTAATAGGATCACTTTCAGTGCTGGACGATCCTTCACTTTCACTGTATGATTTACTTGTAGTAAATCGAATTCTGTGAGCAGTCCGTGAAACTCGATCAATCCCGTTTGGAATATTACATCACTCCCGAACAGGCCGCCAAACAGCTTGGGTTGGATTTGGATTCCATATATCAGTTGGCAGATGAGGGAAAACTTCAGGCAGCCGTGATGACCGATGGAAGTATTGGCATCAGTCAAATCAGCGTCAACAATCTGCTGCCCAAGGAAGCCTTACCTGAGTATCAGCTCAATGCCGTCTTGAAAGGCGTTCCGATCAGCATCAATGAAGCCGGCCGGAAATATAAACTCAACACCTCCACGCTCACGCGCTGGATGCAGCGCGGGTTGATCCGCCAAGTGGGAAAAGAGGGTCGAAAGACACTGCTGGATGAAGCGGATGTGGCTTACTGCGCCAGAGTCTATCGCCAAAACAGTGGTCAAGGTAAATGGGCATTTGATGATTCAGGTCGGCCATATAAAAAGTAATTTCCTAAATAAATACTACAAGATATTGATTAACATGGAGTAATGTGCTACAATAAATTCAACCGATGAGGTTGATTTTTTTACCTCAATTTACTCCAAGTTATATAGTATCTTGTAGAATAAAGGAGATTGCATGACAGAAACAATCAGTTTTGGACTTGATCTGGGAATGGGAGCGCTCAAGCTGCACGGGAATCAGCACAATATTCAGCTCATCTCGCAGGTTGCAGTTAACAATGGCCCGTTGGTAGGACGCATGCTGGGCTTGGGCAGTTCGCGATTGCCGCTACGCATTACGCTCCCATCCGGAAGCACCTTTTTTGTTGACAACGGTGCTCATGACAGTGGCCGCCCCGTCGAGAACCTGAGCATGGACCGCTTCGCCGGTTCACCTGAAATGCTGGCGCTTTTCTATGGTGCATTCACCCGCTTGATCCTGCGATCGGGGGATATTTCTCAGCCTGTCAGCATTACCTGTGGTTTGCCATTGGATACCCTCTCCGGAGAGGAAGCACGAACCACGGTGGAGAGCATTCAGCGCTGGATGAAGGCAGATCATACCTGGAAAGCCAATGACCAGGAATATCACCTGAATGTGACCGAGGTTCGGGTTACTTCTCAGCCGGCTGGCGCTTTGTTTGATTATGTGCTGGATGATGAAGGCAAGATCGTTCCTGAGCGACGCAGCGCATACACCCAGGAGGTCGGGATTGTATCCATCGGCATGAACACCACCGAATTGCTGGTGGTGCGCGAAAAAGTTCCGGTTCAACGATTTACGGGTGCTTCAACCACTGGTGTGCGCCGGCTTTTGGAACTGGTCAACGGTCAGCAGCTTTACTCCCTGGGTGAATTGGACACGCTCCTGCGCGCCAATAAGCTCGACATTTCGCAGGCACTACCAATCTGGGAGCGTGAGGTCACTGGAGAGATTGAAAAGCGGTGGGGCAAAGCCTGGCGGCGTTTCACAGCCGTCATCCTGGTAGGCGGTGGGGCGATCCTACTCAAGAACTCATTGCCGTATTTCTTCAATGGTAAAGGCATCCTGGCGGATGATCCCGTTCAATCAATTGCGAGGGGTTTATGGAAACTATCGCTATTTCAGAACCACAATCGAAAAAACTAAGCATGGGTTCAAAGCGCGGTCGCCCAAAGCTGGATTGCAAGGTTCATCAGATTCGTTTCACGCTGAGCCTGCGAGAAGGGGAGGATGATGATCTGATCTTCTTCTTTTCCGATATTCCCGAACGGAGGCGAGCTGCAGCCTTGAAAACCGCTTTACGAGCGGGGGGTGTTTCACTTAAAGCCGGATCCGTTCCAATCACGGATGATCTTGATATGACCATTCAGG
>JAXGXM010000002.1:0-947616 GCA_040772785.1 Anaerolineaceae bacterium
TTGAATCTTAAAAATTGTTCACCTGGCAAGATAAGGATACGTGATAATGAATAGAATGGTCGTCACGACAAGGGTTGCCAGCATTACCGGTAAGCCCCGTTTATTCCACAACTTAACAGTGATCGGGTTGCGCGTGCGCTCAGAGAGAGAAGCCACCACGATATTGGCGGTGGAGCCGATGATCGTGCCGTTGCCGCCCAGTCCTGCGCCAAATGCGAGCGCCCACCAGAAGGGGTTGACATTAATTCCTTCTGCCGCCAGGCTTAAGATTACCGGGATGAACGCCACTGTAATGGGGATATTATCCAGGAAGGCTGAAAGGATAGCCACCAGCCATAATAGCAGCACACTGAAGAGGAGCGGTTGCTGCAGGGCAAGCCCGGCTAATTGGTGAGCCATGTCTTCGAGTAAGCCTGTATTTTCCAATCCGCCTACCATAATAAACAAAGCAGCGAAGAAGACCAGCACACTCCATTCGATGTGACTCAGGGTTTCGCGCGGATCAGGCCGTACCCAGATGAAAGCGATCGTCGCGGCGGTTAAGGCAATGAACGCTGGTGAAATGTGAAGCAATTCCTCAAGAAAGAAGAAGACAATGGCCAGACCAAGTACGATCAGCACCTTGGCTGCGGTTTTGCCGTCCTTTAGCACTTCAGCGGGTTTCAATTCCATCAGACCATCTATGTTCGTAGGTGAAGTGTTGAGGTCTTTTCGGAAGAGGTATTTTAGTAAAAATAGTGCGGCAAGCCACACCAGCACGATAATTGGAAAGGTATGGGTCAAGAAATCATTGAAGGATAATCCGGCAGCTGCCGCGATTAGTACATTCGGCGGATCACCGATCAAAGTGGCAATACCTCCGGTGTTTGATAATAATGCCTCAGATATTAGAAAAGGAGAGGGATTGAACCCCAGCAATTCACAAATGAGAATGGTCACTGGCGCGATCAGGATGACCGTGGTCACGTTGTCCAGAAACATTGAAAGCAGTGTTGTTATCAAGCCCAGCAATACCAACAACCTGCCGGGTTGCCCTTTTGAAAGCTGAGCGGCTTTGATGGCAACGAATTCGAAGACCCCGGTAGGCTCTAGCAGCGCCACCAATATCATCATTCCAAACAGGAGACCCAGCGTGTAAAAATCGATCGTTTGAATTGCTTCGGATTCGCTGAAAAATCCAAAGAACTTGCCAGCGATGAGCATTGCCGCAGCACCAAACAGCCCTGCGATTGTTCTGTGAAGCTTCTCAGAAAAGATCAGGTAAAGTGTGACAATGAAAATTAACAGAGCGATGATACCCTCAATCATCCAAATCTCCCGGGGTTTGAGTTAGATTAATTCCAGCTATGTAAGAATCTGGTTCCAATATCTACGAGCGACGCGATGCCGATAAGGCGGTCCGCATCATCTACAACAGGCAGATCAGACAGGTTGTGTTTCTTAATAACAGCAGCTGCGCGCAGGAGGCTGCAATCGTCTCTGCCCGAGATGGGCGGTTGCATGATCTCGCTCACCGGTTTCATTAGTAATGCTGCGTCCGGCACGCGTAATTCGGCCGCTCCAAAATCGAGAACAAAATCGATGTCCTGCATCATATTTACGAAATCCGGCAGAACGAGTGAGATCAGGTCGCGTATTTGCAGGACTCCTGCCAGGGTTCCGTCATTATTCACCACGGGTAATGTACCGATGTGATGCTTGACAAGCGTTTCGGCAGCTTCCTGTGCGGTCGCTTGTGGCGAGATCGATATGACATTCTTTTTCATGCAGGACGATAAATTCATGACCGGCCTTTCTCCTGGGTTTGAAACCAAGCGCTCAATGAAAAAACTTTTTTAAAGTATACACGAATCTGAAGCTGGAATTGATTTCCCGCTAAGGGTTGGAGCGGCGTTCGCTAATTCAGTTTATAGTGAGTGACTCCGGGAATTTCCTCAATCGCCTTGCGCAAATCCGTCAAAGGATCATTTTCAAGTGTTTTCACCACCATGGTAACAATGAGATTCTTTTTAATCGGATCCGCTTCAATTCCCATGGAAAGCACCTTTTTCTTCAGCCGTAGAAATATGGCTTGCAATTGCTCGACCAGATCCGGGTTCGCGTGAGCTGTAACAATCACGTTGACCGTTTGGAAGGTTGAAATGGCGCGCTTTTCAAGAAGATTGAGCAAAACAAGTACGATCAGCACCGCGATGGTTGTACCCGCGGCAGAAAAATAATGCCCTGCGCCAACAGCCAGTCCAACGATGGCTACTGTCCATAAAGAAGTTGCCGTGGTCAGACCTTTCACATTCGTGCCATATCGCAGGATGGCGCCGGCTCCGAGGAAGCCTATGCCGGAAACAACCTGGGCGGCGAGGCGCGCGGGATCTCCGTTGGGAACGTCAGGGAAAAATTGCATCGCGAGGTTGATAGAGATCGTCATTGCCAGGCATGAACCAACTGCCAGGATGGCGTGTGTGCGCAGACCGGCTGGCTGATTTTGCCTTTCGCGTTCGTATCCCACGATCATACCCAGCACTGCTGCTAAGCCGAGCCGTAAAAGAATCTCACCTTCGGATATAAGCATCTCTACCTTCCTTTTCTACAGTTGCGCCTATCGGGTCGAATAGAAGAAGTTTTCTTCAATCATTTTGGAGTTTTCCGCTGTGTTTCTGCCGGTCATCTCGCATAGTTCAGGAATTTGAGCGCATACTTCTTCAGCCATACGTTGTGCCACCCGCCTGACCGAGAAGTGAGCGTTTGGAGCGCTGCGTAAATGGACGAAGTGCAACAGGCTGCGCAGGTTGAGTGTGAGCAAAACCCTGCGGTTGAACCCGTTGGGAACGACATAGGACGCGACCTCTGGACTGAAAGTTGACAGCAACTGATAGGTCTGCTGCGCCAGTTCCATCGCCGACCGATAGTCCTCCAAGAGTCCGGCGTTAGAGATGGTAAGAGGCACCGCGTATCCCAGGTTGGCGGTGAGGTGCTGCGGGGTTTGGGTCATCATGCGGTGACGTTTAATCTCAAAATACGCGCCCTGATCGACAATGATGTCGAAAGTGAAATTAACGTTTTCCAACTCGCGCGCCGGAATTGTATGCGCATCAGGGGTGTTCATCAGGCAATTTTTCAAATCCTTCTTAATTTCAGGTGAAGCATTCTTTACCCAGGCGAGCGCCTTCTCATATGATACATTCTGCTCCCGGTATAGGGCGGCTGCTAGCAGACGTTCAAGCGGCTCTGGATCGACATGCGCCAGGTGGCACCATGAAATAGTCTCTCCCGGATCGGAAACCTGCACATGTGTAAATTGAGCGCAAACTTCACGCAGGTAGGGGATTTCCTCAGCGTATTTTAACAAAGTGGGGACAGACTCACGGGCAACGCACTTGATCTCAGCACCGATTTCGCGCGTCTCGATCAATGGATGAGAGAGCATTTTGCTGATCGCGTGTTCAAGAGCGCGGGCGTTAATTGTCATACCGACGTTGGCCAATGAAGAGGATGGGAGCAGGAACCGGCACGCATCAACCGCCATTGAGCGGATGCGCCGGTCAAACTGCTGAGATCTTTCATCCTGCCTAATTTCCACGGTCTGTGAAAGGTGGGTGATCAGCCTATCCAGGCATTTTCGGTAGGTCGCGAAGAGATTTTCACAACAGCGGGTGTAATCAGTTCTTAGAGGGTGCTCTGCCAGTTCGGGCGGCGTAAAAAACGCATCATTGCGCCATGTCTGGTAGCGGGTGGATTTTTCGGTGTAGGAAGCCAGGCGATTGGATTCCAGGGTCTCAACTGCCAGACGTGATATGTTTTCAATGGCGATATGCAGCACGGCGTGTTCAGCTACCGAGGAGTGACCATACCCGACCACCCATTTTTCGTTGAATTCCGCGCTCCTGGCGTCAGTTAGTTCCGCCGCGATTTCGCGGAATGATTCTGGCGACCGTGATGTTTTGGCAAATGTGACCGCGATCGTTTCGGGTGGTAATAGTTGGGGGTCAAGCAGGTAGACCTGCCGCTCATTGGTCATGGGCAAAAATTTCCCTCGTTTTTTGGATATCCTGTTGTATCTGGTCTACCAACGCGCGCGCGTCGGGGAATCTTACCTCGGGACGCAGGTATTCAATAAATTCCAGTTTCATAGTATTACCGTAAAAAGTGTCGTTTGTGTCAAGGAGATGCGGCTCAACGCGCGGGGTGGGCAAGGGGTTTTCGAAGGTTGGACGGACACCCACATTGGTGACCGCGAGATAGGTTTGCTGATTGATGTGCGCGAGGGTGGCGTAGACGCCTGTCGTCGGCAGCAACCGTTCCCCGGGGATGGACATGTTCGCAGTCGGGATGCCCAGTTTACTCCCGCGATGCTCACCATGCACAACCTGCCCGTTCAGGAAATAGGGTCTTCCCAGGAAAAGCCCGGCTTTGTTGACCTCTCCATTCTTGAGCAATTTCCTGATGTTGCTGGATGAAACGATTTCCTGCCCATGACGGATAGGGGGGACAACCTCGACCTCGTAATTCAGGTGTGCGCCAATTTGCTTGAGCTCTGATACCGTGCCCGCGTGATCTTTGCCCAGCGTGAAGTTGAATCCAGCCATTAATTTCTCAAGTCCCAGCGCTTTCTTGACATGAGACATGAAATCATCTGCTTCCACGTCTGCCAGTTCCTGCGTGAACTCGAGCACGATCACCTGGTCCACCCCCATTGATTTGATCAGCGATACCCGTTCTTCCGATGTGGTAAGGACGTGGTCAGTTTTGATCCGGCGGAAGAAAAGTGCGGGAAGTGGATCAAACGTTATGGCAACGGATGGGCATTTGGCCTGTTTCGCGCCTTCGACGAGCTTTTTAAATAACACCTGGTGACCGCTGTGCACGCCGTCGAACGCGCCAATGGTCACCCATGAACGTTGAATTGATGTTCCAGTGAGAATGTCAGTGTAATCCATGTTCTTATTATATGGGTAAGCCTTTCTATTTCAAGTTGTGAAAACCCCCTCGTGAGAGGGGGAAGGTCTTACGAGAAGAAAACTTTTCGGGGTTGCCACTCCATTGCTTCTTCATCCAATTCCATTAAGGCAACCAGCTCTCCCTGCTCACTGACACCGCAGACTTTCTGTTGATCTTTCGTTAGTGCAGGGATTCGGTGTCCGTGGCGAATCGTATCGACTTCTTCGTGATTGAGTTCGATCATCGGCCAATCAGAAAGGGCTTCGGCTGCCGGGATCAGATACTGGTACCAGGTGCCTTCACTGAAGGCTTCGTTAAGTTTGCGCAGCGGAACAGCGTCGCGCAACGTGAAGCGCCCGCTTTTGGTGCGGCGCAAACCCGTGAGGGTGGCTCCGCAGCCAAGCCGTTCACCAAGATCATTGACCAGTGAACGAACATAGGTGCCGGAGGAACAGTACACGTCGATCACAACTTCAGGGGGAGCCCATTCAAGCAACTCAAGGCTGTATACATTTATGGTGCGAGGTTCAAGTTCAACCTCTTCACCTTTACGTGCCATTTCGTATGCTTTTCGCCCCTGAACTTTGACGGCTGAGTAGGGAGGGGGAACCTGTTCGATCTGACCCACGAACTTTTGCAGTTCGGCTTCGAACTGTTCCTCGGTGACGTCTACCGGAGACGAAGAGGTGGTTTTACCGTCCGCGTCATACGTGTCGGTGGTTGTGCCCAACTGGATGACCGCCTGGTAGCGTTTATCAGAAGCGGACACATATTCACTCAATCGCACCGCGGGACCTACTAAAACAACCAGTACACCAGACGCGCGCGGATCAAGCGTTCCTGTGTGCCCGGCGCGCCTGATATTGGAGCCTTTGCGGATGACCTGGACAACATCATGCGAGGTCATTCCGATAGGCTTATCTACTACCAGCACACCAGAAATTGCGTTTTTTACATCGTAACCAGCGTTGTATTCCATCTTCACTCCGTTTCCCAATAGTTGATGGAGTTAGTGTTTTCGATTTTCATTTTTTTCTAAATATTCTTTCGTTAATTTTAGAATCTTTTCCTGCACTTCCGGAAGGCTTCCCTTGAGGTCTGCCCCGGCTGCCGGTGGGTGTCCGCCACCGCCAAGTGATTTGGCGATAACCGCCACATCAAATCCCGGGCGCGCCCGCCAACTTACCTTTACGTTGTCAGCGCTTTGTTCAATGAAAAGAACCGCGACGTCAATATCCTCGATGCTTGAAAGGATGTTGGTCAGGTCTGCGTCATCTTCATCCATGTAGCCCGCGTTTTTCCGGTCTTCGAGTGAAAGGGTCGTCCAGACGAGCCCATTCTCCCGCTGTAATTTGGCAAGACCGAATCCCCAGTAATTGAAGCTTTCAAAAGATTTGCTGATCAAAGCTTTGTTGTAAAGATTGGTAATGTCGACGCCTTTATCCATCAGGTCTGCAGCGATCCTCAGTGAGTTCGAGGTGGTATTCGATGTGCGGAAGCCAATCGAGTCGCTGATGATGCCTGAGAGCAGTGCGGCGGCAATTGCTTCGTCGATCACTAATCCCCAGCGCGGCATGTGTTCCGCCAGCATGGAACATGTGGCAACCGCTTCCGGCTCGACCAGGTTTACCTTTCCGAATTCGCTATTGGTGCTGTGGTGGTCGATCACAATATCCGGCTTGCGGTCTTTCAACACGCCGCCCGTGCGAAGTTCATCTGAACAATCCAAAACGATATAAATATCACAATCGGTGTCAAAGGACCGTTTGATGAGATTCGCCCCTGGTAAATGCCGAAAGGTTTTTGAGACACCGCTGCGAAGCACCATCTCCACCTTTTTGCCGGCTTTTTCGAGCGCGAGTCCCAGCGCGATGACCGAGCCAATCGCGTCGCCATCCGGCCGGATGTGGGAGGTAATGCCGATCGTAGCGGCGTTATGGATCAAATCTTTAATCTGGTTGTCGATCATCGTGTTTTTTACGTTGTTCCTCTTCTGTATGAATTGAAGCCAGCAGTTGCTCAATGCGGTCTGCCCGCTCAGGGGTGGAATCCCATCGGAAGCGCAAACGGGGGAAGGATCGCAATTCGATTCGCTCTGATAGTACCTTGCGAATGAAACCGGAGGCGCTTTCCAACCCGGCTAGAACTTCTTTTTCGCGCGCAGCACCCTCGACGGCGGAAACATAAATATCTGCGTAGCTCAGTTCCCGATCCACTTTAACTTCAGTAATGCTGATGCCTGCTAAACGCGGATCGCGTATCTCTTCTTTTGCCAGCATAACGGAGAGTTCCTTAAGGAATCTGTCTCCGATGCGAGTCAATCTCAATGCTGATGGCATAATTGATTTCCCTTATCCCATAAACAGAGGTTAGCTGTTTTTTTCAATAATATAACTTTCCAGGAGGTCGCCTTCTTCGATATCATTATACCCTTTCAGGGATACACCACATTCGAATCCCTGCCGGACCTCTTTAACATCATCTTTTTCGTGTTTCAGCGAGGAAACCTCGCCCTCAAACACCATGGTACCGTTGCGTATCACCCGAATATGCGCATTTCGGCGCAGTTCACCGGAGATGACCCGGCAGCCGGCAATTGACCCGACCTTGTGGATCTTGAAGACCTGTCGAACCTGCGCCTGTCCAACCTGGATTTCCCGTATTTCGGGTTCCAGCATACCCTTGAGGGCTTTTTCGATGTCCTCGATCATCCGGTAGATGATCTCGTAAAGTCGAATGGATACCCCTTCCTGTTCAGCCAGGTTGCGGGCAGCCTGATCGGTTGTAACATTGAAGCCCAGCAGAATGGCGTGGGATGCCGACGCGAGCATAACATCGTTTTCGCTGATGTTGCCTGTTTCCGCGTGGATGACATTGATCTTGATCTCGCCTTCGCTAAGGTCGTTGAGCGAATTCACGATGGGTTCCAGTGAACCCTGTACATCGACTTTTAAGATAAGTGGAAGCTCGCGCATCTCTCCAGCCTGGATTTTTTCAAACAACTGCTCCAGGGTTGTACGTGATGAGGCCTCAACGCCGCCGGATTTTTCAGCTTCGCGCTCCGCCACGATCGCCCTGCCTTCTTTTTCGTTCGCCACAACCTGGAACAATTCACCAGCGGGCGGAACTGTGCCTAACCCCAGTACTTGAATAGGTGTGCTGGGTGCAGCTGACTTTACGGGTTTTCCAACAAAGCTGAACATAGCGCGTATCTTACCGCAGGAGTCTCCCGCAATTAGTGTGTCGCTAGTCTTGAGCGTGCCGTTTTGCACAAGCAGGGTGGCGATCACGCCGCGGCTTTTATCCACCTGGGCTTCGATCACCGTGCCAAAAACCTTACCCTGCGGGTTGGCTTTGATATTGAGGCTGTCGTTGACCAGAAGAATGGCTTCAAGAATGTCGTCGAGACCTTTTTTCTGTTTAGCAGAAACCGGTACCACGATCGTATCTCCGTCCCACTCATCCGGTGTAAGGCCGTTTTCTGATAATTGACGTTTGACGTAATCCGGATTGGCGTCCGGGCGATCCATTTTGTTGAGCGCGACGATGATGGGCACCCTCGCGGCTTTAGCGTGAGCGATCGCCTCACGGGTCTGCGGCATAACACCATCATCCGCGGCGACAACCAGGATGACGATATCAGCTCCCTGCGCGCCTCTTGCGCGCATTGCAGTGAAGGCGGCGTGTCCCGGAGTGTCCAAAAAGGTGATTACGCGCCCTTTATGTTCTACCTGGTAAGCGCCAATGTGCTGGGTAATTCCGCCTGCTTCGCCTGAGGCAACATTCGTGTGCCGGATGGCATCCAGCAGGGTTGTCTTCCCATGGTCGACGTGTCCGAGTATGGTGACAACCGGGGGGCGTGGGATCAGTTTTTCCGGATCCTCGCTGTCGATCAGTTCGCGCCATAATGGAACATGTCCTGTTTCTTCAGCAACTGGTGCTTCTATAGCCGATTCAGGGATGGCTTCAAACCCAAGCTCAGAAGCAACCACTGCCGCGGTGTCAAAATCGATCTGTTGATTGATATTGGCCATCACACCATTCGACATGAGTACCTTGATGACCTGGATCGGGCTGGCTTCCATACGTTGAGCCAGTTCCCTGACGGTGATTTGCACCGGAAATTCGATTTGTTTCTCGCCCATAATACACCTCCAAAGATGTTCCCCCCAATCCCCTGTCTGTTCCCATACAATTATTTCTGTTGTGGTTGACCCGATGCGGTTGACTGAACCGGGTTCTAGTTATTCATTCCACGCTGTCAGACTGCTTTCCTTCGTTGAGTCCGGCTAAGGATTCCGCAGAGGAGGCTTCACGAGGAAGAAGACTGACATATTCTTTAAGTCTGACCCTGTCTTCTTCGCTAAGCTCAACACGCAACGCGTGATGGATCGGTCCTTTCAGAGCTTTTTCCCAGCAGGAACGGGTGTTGTGCACATAAGCTCCCCGTCCAGCCGCTTTACCGGTAGGGTCCACGAAGACCCCTTCAGATGTGCGGACAACGCGTACGAGTTCTTTTTTTGCCAGAACCGATCTGCATCCTATGCAGGTGCGCTGTGGCACGTGCTTGATTCGTTGCTGCTTTTTCTTTGCCAACTACTTATCTTTCCAGTCTATTCTTCCCAGTCCCAACCATCGCCACGTTTATGTTTCCTTTGAACAACGGTCATATCGCGGTCGGGATCATAGGTAACGACGACGCGTTTGCCTTTCTTCTTGCCTTTTTTCTTCGATTTATCCGAGTCATCGCCTTCATCTTCTTCCACGAGACCCGCGGTATCCAACACTTCGGGGCGGAGTGTGAAGAGTTCTTCAAGTGAAGGTTCAACTTCGGGCACTTCTTCAACAACCTCGGTAACAGCTTCTTCTTCCGTTGGAGCTGCTTCAACCACCTGTTCAACCTCCTCAGGGGTCAGTGTTTCAACTTCTTCGAGCGGCGTTATTTCAGCTTCAGGTTCTGCCACCTCGACCTGTTCGGGAGTCTCTACGGCGACCTGTTCGATGATCTCGGCTGCTTTTAGTTCTTCAGCCCGCTGGATATCCAGTTCATCCATAACAGTCCTGATCTTCTCCATTGCTTTGATGCCAATACCCTGTAATTTTTCGATGACATCAGGGTCCTGTTTGAATTGCAGCGCCAGTTCACCGGTGGTTAAGTAGCCAGCTTCCTGAAGGATGTAAGCAACGTGATCCGGCAGACCGGCGTCAAGAATATTGGCTTCAAAAGCGGACGCAGGAATGGATATTTGGATTGCGGCCAGTTTTTCTTCTTCTTCTCTATGCTGTTCTTCCGTTTTTGAGATCATTTTACGTTCCACACGATCAACAAACTTGGTCATCACATCATATTCTTCAGGTGTGAGAGGTCTGCCGTCGGCTTTGCGAGCCAGCATCTCTTCGATGCGGGAAATGGTCTCTTTTTCATTCTCGCGCAGCTGAGCGAGGGTTTTATCGTTCTGCAGTTTGTATAGTGCGTCAGTGGTTGCTTCGGGCAGGCTCTTGATGTCAATGCGCCAGCCGGTAAGTTTTGCTGCCAGGCGGGCATTTTGACCCACGCGACCGATCGCCAGGCTCAATTGATCCTCTGGCACAACCACAGTCGCGGTTTTCCCGTTGCTGGCGCGTTGATCAGTGAGATATACACCACTGACACGCGCAGGGCTGATCGCCTTGGAGATGAATAGCGCGGGATCGGGGTTCCATTCGATCACATCGATCTTTTCGTCGTGTAATTCCTTCACGATCGCCTGGATGCGAACTCCGCGGATCCCCACGCAAGCGCCAACCGGGTCAATGCCCTGCTGGGTCGCGGATACCGCCACTTTGGCTCGATCACCCGGTTCACGGGCGATTGAACGGATTTCAACGATGCCATGGAAGATTTCCGGGACCTCGTTCTCAAGCAGGCGACGCAAAAAGTCGCGGTGTGTGCGGGAGAGCACGATCTGCGGACCGCGCTGAGAATCCTTGACCTCGGCGACGAGAGCGCGTACGCGATCGTGAATGTGGAAACGTTCACCAGGGATCATTTCCTTGCGCGGCATGCTGGCTTCAGTTTTGAGCTCGAGCCCGATCGTGAGACCCGCTGCGCCAACAGCCTGGACAATTCCACTGACGATCTCGCCGAGCTGCTTTTCGTAATAGCTCACCTGAGCTTTGCGTTCAGCGTCGCGGATGCGTTGTTGAATGACCTGGCGTGCAGTCTGCGCCGCCACACGGCCAAAATCGCTGGGCGTGGATTCAACGATCACCAAATCTCCCAGCTGCGCTTCGGGGTCAACCTGGCGGGCAACGGATAATTCCACTTCGGTGATCTCGTTTTCGACAGATTCAACAACTTCCTTCTGCGCAAAAACTGTCACCTTGCCGGTTTCCATGTCTACCTTGGCTTCAATGTGCTGTTCAGTTGAGGCGTTTACAGATTTCCGGTAGGCGGATACCATCGCCGATTCGAGGGCTTCAAGGATGATCTCCCTGGGTAAGCCTTTGTCTTCCAGAACTTCATTGAACGCGAGTGTAAATTCGTTCTTCATTCCTTTTTTCTCCACCTGGTTTCGAATTATTACTTATTTATTTGTGATAATAAGAAAAGTGGGGGATGCCCACTTTTCGGTAATGAAACCTCAAATGTCTTTCGAACCAAAGGCAATTTTATCATAATTCTTGGCTGAGGGTCAAGGTTTTTGTCAATCCTCGCGCATCAAAAGGCAGGTGAGGTAGTAGGTTCCGTCATCTCCATCCACGATCAAGGCGAAACGCCCATCTGCCGAAATGTCGATCGATTTTGGGTGATAGTAACTCCCCTCTGGCCACTCACCGTTCACGGGTTCGGTGAGCGTTCCCAATCGCCTGGTTAAAAAGCCATCAGGGTCCAGCACGGCGATGGCGGTGTTTCCTTCGTTCGTTTCAAACAGGACGTAGAAATTTCCGCTGTTGTCGATCGTGAACTCCACCGGTGTGGCGTCAATGTACTCAGCCTTTTTTAACGGGATGCTATTGATCTCAAGGCCGGAAATTGGATCGATCTCCGCCAGGAAGCCATCGTTCGGTCGGATAGTGAACAGACGGTTTTCAGATGAAAAGGCCAACCCGACATAAGCAATGTCATCCAGCGGCAGGGGGTTAATGATTTCATCTGTGCCGGGGAAATATGGAACCAGGTATAGCAAATCACCCAAATCATCGAGCAGGAAAAGTTTGCCATTGTCTGGTTGTATAGCCACTTCTATTGACGGGGCGTCCCCTCCACCGATCATTTTTTCGCCATCAGGATAAATAATTGTATAGGTGCCGAGAAATTGGTCGCTGAGAACCAGGTTGTTATCCGGGTCAATGGAGATATCGGAGATCACTCCTTCACTTAAGACGGTCATTTCAGTCAGAAGGTTGCCTTCAAGATCGTATTTATAGATGTTGTTGAGTTCGTCAGCGATGAAAACCTGGTTGTATTGATCAACCACTACACTAACCGGGGCGGCTTGCAGTGGCATCCGCCAAAAAACAGGCGCGTCAGAATACAGGTCAGCGCTGCCCACGATCTCGACCGCGTCAACACGCCCTGCCGCAGCGAGCGAGCGAAAAGCGATAAAGACAGTATCCACTTCAAAATCAACGTCGATGGAGATATTCAGGATACTTTTACAAGTGTGATCCACCAGCATGGTTTCTGAATATTTTGTGCTGGCGTTAAATATTTCACGTCCTAACCCCGAGGTGGTGTTCAGGATTTCGACGCGAGTGATGTCCTCGGCGTTTTCTTCAAGCCAGATGTTCAATTCCCGGGGGATTAGCGAAGGTGCGTAACTGAGGGTTAGGATCACTTCACCTGCAATCTCGCTGGTAGTCGAGAAATCTGGCGACCCGCAAACCCCATCGTCCTCTGGAGCGCCGGTTGCCATGTTGACTAAACCGGCCGATTCTATTGATCCGCGGAGCGCCCATAAATGCACCAGATCATCTTCAATCAGGACATTTTCCGTATCCACTGAATTCATTGCTGGTTGTTCGGTTGGAGATAAGCTGTCAGTGGGTGCAGCTGCTGTTTGCGGTGATATGTTTTGAGGTGTGAGAGATGGAGAGGCGGTTGGGGCGTCTGAGTTACACGAAGCTAACAAGAAGAAGCAAACCAGCAATACCAGGTGGGGTCGGAATAATGAGCTTTTCATTGATGTGAACCTTTCGTAATATACCCAAAGATTTCCGGCAGTTGATGATCACATGCATTCGGTTGTAAGATCTAGTTGAAATCGTTTATTCCAGGTGAATTTCCTTTTTTCTTAAAAATTTCCGGCGTTTTTTCATGCGCAACCTTCTGCGCTGCTTTTTCGCCAGCCGCCAATCCCTGAATCTGAGGAAAACTCCTTTTTCGTGCAGAATGGTTTCTTCAGCCCCAAATTCATAGAAATCAAAAACACCTGAAAAAGATTCAATGATGTGGTCCCTGTTTAACTCCATCTCCTCAAGTGAGTAAACGTGTTCGCTCTTATACTGTTTGGATTTCTCGGCTTCCTGCTGCAGTAAGGCAGTAAACTCCTCTGATGGATCAATATCCAGGAACTCGTACACTTCACTGACCATCGCTTCAGGATCGTGGATCAGATCGTCGTATCGGATAAAGTAGCAGGTATCCGGTTTATCTTTGAAAAATTCCATCGGGTAGGTGTAGTAGAACCCCATTACTTCAAAGAATTGCTGTTTGTGAGGATAGGGTTCAAGCGGGTTGCAAAACACCTGCCAGCCCGCTGCCATGAAATCCATCATTGAAGGCACGGTTTCGAGCGGATTGCGGGCAAGATTGATGAATCGGGCGTCAGGAAAGAATCGCAACAGGCTGGCGATCTTGCCGGATTGGTCAGGGTTCTTGGAAAGGATTGTGAGGTTGCCGCCATGCGCGTAAAGATGCCGCTGGAGCATGTTCTTGTAAAGCTTCATTACTTTATCCTGCTTTTCGCGCGGGATATCCCGGTCGAAAAAGAAATACGGCAGCATCTCCTCGGGAATGGGGTATAACGCCCACAATGTGGCGCTGCACCAGCCATGGATTAGGATGTGGTCGTCCTCCTCCGCCGCGTCGAGGCGAACAGTGTGCGTTTTCGTGCGTTTGGCAATACGTTTGTTCAGCAGGGTTGAAACTTTTTTTACCGGAGCGCCGATCAGCTTCGCAAACGCTATCACTCCCCAAATTAATTTACGTTGTGTGATCGATGGGGCGAAGATCAACTCCCAAACCTTAAAGGAAGTGAAATGCTCCTTGTCTTTGTCCATCAAGCGGTGCAGAAATGTTGTCCCGCTGCGCGGGTTGCCGATGATGAAAACCGGTTTAATCACCTCGGTTTTGCGGTAACGCGGAAAGATTATTTCATCTAGAAGAAGGAAAAAATGATAGATGATTTCGTTTGGAATATAAAGAATAAGCCAGATTATAAGGATGAGGAACCGTTTGAAGGTCAAACGGTAGTTTTTTCCCTTTGACATAAAAAAGGATTTGAAATTGTAGCGGATAAAGGCAGGAAAATCAAAATACATTTATACTCATCCAAATCGCTTGTTTTTGCCACATTCTAACCGGTGAAAATTGAATCCGGTAAGAGAGAAACAGCCTGCTTGATATTATCATAGCAGAAATATAAAATATCGTAGTGCAGCTTAAAAAAATTCAAAGATAACGGGTAGGGAACCACAGAACCTGAGAGAGCATAGGTGTGTCAATGAAAAATGACTGGTTATGGTGGAAAGATGGCGTGATCTATCAGATCTATCCGCGATCATTCATGGATGGCAATGGAGATGGCGTAGGGGATCTGATGGGAATCATCTCCAGAATGGATTACCTTGCAGACCTCGGGATCGATGCCATCTGGCTTTCTCCCATCAACCCGTCGCCGGACGCTGATTTTGGCTATGATGTGGCGGATTATCTCGGTATTGACTCGAAATACGGCGACCTCGCACTCTTTGATCGGCTTGTTTCCGCTGCTCACGAGCGGGGCATCCGGATCGTTCTGGACCTGGTGCTCAACCACACCTCCGAGGAACACCCCTGGTTTATCGAATCCCGCTCATCGCTGCACAATGACAGGCGTGGCTGGTACATCTGGCGCGACGGCAGGGATGGCGGCAAAAAACCGCCTAACGACTGGCAATCAGTGTTTGGCGGAGGAGCCTGGGAATACGATGAGCGTACCGGGCAATACTACTATCACATGTTCACACGCCAGCAGCCGGACTTGAATTGGCGAAACCCGCAGGTCTATGCTGAAATGATGAATGTTTTCCGCTATTGGGCGGATCGCGGGGTCGATGGCTTCAGGTTGGATGTGTTCAATAATTATTTCAAGGATGCACAGTTCCGGGATAACCCGACAAAGCCAGGGATTCGTCCTTTTGATCGCCAGGTGCACCGGTATGACACCAACCAGTCGGAAATGATGCGAGTGGTCGCCGATATCCGATCTGTCCTGGATGAGTATCCGGAAAGGTATGTGGTTGGTGAAACCTTCATGGCAAATACAAAAATAACGGCCAGTTACAGCGGACCTGGAAAATTGCACGCTGCTTTTGATTTTTATTCACTAATTAAGACACCCTGGAACCCGGGTCGGTACCTTAATGCTATCCAACACCAGGACAAGGAACTTCCGGTTGAGGCTTGGCCAATTTATGTCCTCAATAATCATGATAACCGCAGGATCACCACCCGAATAAGGGCAGGGGAGGACGATGAAAAACTCAAGGTATCTGCCGCTCTGCTTCTTACGCTGCGGGGGACTCCTTTTCTCTACTATGGCGAGGAGATCGGCATGCGCGACATACACGTGAGCAGATCAGAGATCCAGGACCCGGTTGGAAAGCGATACTGGCCGATCCCTGTGGGTCGGGATGGCTGCCGCTCTCCGATGCAGTGGACAGACGAGCCTTACAGCGGGTTCTCCACGGTAGAGCCATGGCTCAAGCTTCACCCGGGGTACCCAGACAGGAATGTTGAGTCGCAAAGCAAAAACCCGAACTCGTTGTTGAATTTCTACAAATCATTGCTGCGGTTACGGCGTGAAAACAATGCCCTGAGAAGAGGAATCTTCATCCCTCTTAATCACGACCCGCAGAGGGTGCTGGCTTATATGCGGCAGGATAACGACAGCAGAATATTGATCGCGTTAAACTTCGCCCGCCGCCGTTCCAAACTGGCGCTGGGCGGTGATATCACGCGTTACGATTGGGATGTGCTGCTCACAAATAAAGATCGAAGCCAGCCGTTATTCCAGAAAGGCTGGCTTAAGCTGGAAGGTTATGAAGCGTGTATCTTAAGGCAAAAATAATCCGCTGATCTACTCTATGTTTAGCGGAGTCAGGTCGAACGGAACCCCATCCTGTTCTCCGGCTTCAGTCAGGGTTTTAACGGTCACATCAGAAAGCGGAACGCCTTCCACGAGGGCGCGCTCTGCTTTCTCAAATTCCTTTTCACCGTGGATAAAGATCCTTTCCTCTCCAGCGGCTTTGGGTGACTCTTTCAGCATCCCGATCAATCGATCCATATCAGCGGTAAATCCGGTCAGGTCACGGAAGGCGTCGATGCGGATGGCAGCGAAGAAGTGACCGACCCGGCTTTGCTCGGGATTGTTTGCGCCGTACACAAGGTCTCCGAACCCTGAGCCGGCCAGGACGCCGGAAAAGATATCCACCAATAGAGCGAGTCCATAGCCTTTATACCCGCGCATCAATTCCGGTCCGCCAAGCGGCATGAGAGCACCACCGTCCAGCACCTGGTTCGGGTCTTCCGTGATCACGCCTTCCCGGTCAATTCCCCAGCCTGGAGGGATCGGTTTATCGTTCTTCTGGTACACAGTGACGCGGCCGATCGGAACGATACTGGTCGCCATATCCAGCACATAAGGGCGATGTTTACCGGCGGGAACCGCCACTGCGATCGGATTGGTACCCAGAAGCGCTTTGCTGCCGTGTGTTGGGGCAACCAGCGGACCTGAGTTGGTGAAACTCACGCCGATCATGTTCTCCGGCAGCGCCATCATGGCGTAGTAGCCCGCGATTCCATAGTGGTTGCTGTTGCGTACGGTCGCCAGTGCGACGCCGCTCTGGCGGGCTTTTTCGATGCATAAGCGCATTGTGTGCACTCCTGCCGGATGCCCGAGCCCATTGTTCGCGTCCACCGCGAGGGTCGCGGCGGTTTCGGTGAGCACGGTGAATGCCGCGTCCGGGTCGATCTGACCCTTCGACAGGCGTGATCCATAATAACTTTTCAGGCGGATAAATCCATGCGAATCCACTCCGCGCATATCCGCGCTTACCAGCACATCCGCGGTGATGGCTGCGTCCTCGGGTTTGATCCCCCAGCGGGTTAAGTACCGGATCGCGTAATCTTTGAGATCTTGTACGGCAAAGGTATGCATCTTCGCCTCCTGTTCAGAAAAAATTGAACGATGAAACCTGGTTAATTATATGCGGGCGGTATTGTCGTGTGCAACAAAAAAAACAGGGATTCACTAAGAATCCCTGCTGATGTCAGATTACGCTGTCGGTCAACTCAAACCGATGATCCTGCCCGTTTCGGGTTCTATATCGATCTCCATGAAGATCGGTCGGGTGGGTAGCCCCGGCATTGTGGACATCGTTCCGAGAAGCGGGTAAAGGAAGCCCGCGCCGACTGATGCGCGCACATCCCGAATGGGAATGCGGTAACCTTTTGGGACGCCTTTGAGTGTCGCATCGTGCGAAAGGCTGAGATGCGTCTTCGCCATGCAGATGGGCAGCTTGTCGAAGCCCAGGCGGGTGTAATCGGCAATGCGCTCCTCAGCTTCCGGCAGGTAATCGACCCCATCGGCGCCGTAAATCTCTTTGGCGATGGTTTCGATCTTCTCTTTGATCGACATATTCAGTGGATAAAGGAAATCAAAGTGTGATGGTTTTTCAGCGGCTTTGATCACCGCGTTGGCGAGATCAACTGCGCCTTCACCGCCAAATTCCCAGTGCTCGCTGACTACCGCGTCTTCCGCTCCGCCTTCTTCAATCGCTGCTTTACGGATCAATTCAACCTCGGCGGGTGTATCCGTGATGAATCGGTTGATCGCCACGACCACCGGCACACCAAACTTGCGCGCGATCTTGATGTGGTGGAGCATGTTCTCCATACCAGCTGAGAGAAGCTCAAGATTCTCTGAGGTGTATGCGGCGTCAAGCGGTTTACCCGCTACAACCTTGGGCCCGCCGCCGTGCATCTTTAGCGCGCGGACAGTGGCGACCAGCACAACCACCGAGGGAACCAACCCTGAGTAACGGGTTTTAATGTTCATGAACTTTTCCATCCCCATGTCAGCGCCGAAACCGCTTTCCGTGATGACGTAATCAGCCAGTTTGAGGGCGATTTTGTCCGCAAGGATGGAGGAATTGCCATGTGCAATGTTTGCGAACGGGCCGGCGTGGACGAACACAGGGGTGCCTTCCACGGTCTGCATCAGGGTTGGTTTAATGGCATCGCGCATTAAAACGGTCATCGCACCAGCCGCACCAATATCCTCGGCGGTCACGGCTTCACCATCGCGGCTGATCCCGATCACGATCCGCCCAAACCGTTCGCGCATATCCTGCAGGCTGGTGGTTAAAGCCAGGATCGCCATGATCTCTGAGGCGACGGTGATGTCGAATCCTGTCTGACGCGTAAACCCTTTCTCTGCTGGTCCTTCGCCAATCGTGATTCCCCGCAGAAAACGATCTGAGGTATCCATCACACGACGCCAGGTGATCGTTTCAGGATCAATATCAAGCCGGCACAGCTTGCGCCGCTGTTCGCTGGTGAGTTCATCAGGGTCTGAAGCAGAAATTCCTAACTTTTCCAACCTGGCTACCATGTTGCGCGTGAAGTGCCGTTTTCCGCTTTTATCAGGCGGCAGAAGCCTTTCGAATAATTGTTCATCCGTCTGGTTGTTCTCATGGAACATGCGCGCGTCGATGGCGGCTGCCAGCAGGTTGTTCGCAGCGGTGATCGCGTGAATGTCACCGGTGAGGTGAAGGTTGAATTCCTCCATCGGCACGACCTGTGAATAACCTCCACCGGCAGCACCGCCTTTGATGCCGAATGTCGGACCTTGCGATGGCTGGCGGATGCACGTCACCACGCTTTTACCCAGGTGTGCTCCAAGCGCCTGGCTGAGTCCAACCGTGGTGGTGGTTTTTCCTTCCCCTAAAGGGGTGGGCGTGATGGCTGTCACATCGATGTATTTACCATCGGGTACATGCTGCAGTCGCTGCAGAACATCGAGTCGAACCTTGGCTTTCGTATCGCCGTATGGCTCGATCTCCGATGGGAGCAGTCCTAATTCTTCTGCAACAAGCGTGATGGGTTTGAGGGTGGCTTCCTGCGCGATCTCAATGTCGGAAGGAACGGGACGGCGTCGCTTTAATGGTGTGGGTGTGAAGGTTGGGCGACCGTGGAATTTCTCGGATGTTGATGTCATAGCTATCTCCTTGATAATTGATCTGGTCATAATCATTAAAGACGAAAAAAGGTGGAAAAGCAAGCATGAAAGACCTGAAATCACCGAAAAATTGAATACAAATTGCTTGACAATTTTAGCAAATACACATGCTATAATGTTTTTAGTTAGAGTAACTCTAATTGAAAAACGCCAATTACACAGGAGGTAAAAATGGCAGTGATAGGATATTGTATGAAGTGCAAGAAGAAAACAGAAATGAAGGACACTGAAGAAGTTACGATGAAAAACGGCCGCAAAGCAATGAAGGGCAAATGCTCTGTCTGCGGCACCGGGATGTACAAGATCCTCGGTAAATAACCAACAGGTAAACTAAAAAAACCGCGCCAGTAAATGGCGCGGATTTTTTGTTAACCGGGTCACCAATCGTTTTTTAACAAAACTTGCAGGGAGCTGGCGTCAAACCCGTATTGCTGGAGATGCTGGATGATCAACGAGATTGCTGATCGTGAATCCGTTTCAAGCGGGCATGCTCCGGAATGGTCAACGACCACCCCGGATTTGAGCGTCTTTTCAGTCAGGTCCAGTTCAAACCACTGGTCGCATTCCACCACCGAGATCCGTCCGAATTGAAAGAATGGCGCTTTGGATTCAGGGTAAACAACCTTGCCTGTCACGCTGTCCCGGCTCGACCTTGGAATCTTGGCGGTGAAAATCGGGTGCGCATTATTCGCCCCTGAAAGTAAGGACTGACCGGGCATCCATGCGGGTTGGGGGATATCCAGGTAATCCAGCAGGGTTGGGGCGATATCGATATTTTCGGTATTGACGGAAATCTTTTTGGCTTCAGTATCGCCGGGAATATCGATCACCAAAGGCAGCCTGGAATTGGTCCACTTCTGGCTGTGATCGCTGGTGATGATCAGAATAGTGTTATCAAGCCGGTTGGTTTCCTCCAGGAATTGATATAGGTCAGCGATCGTCCGGTCAAATTCCAGAACGCTGTCGTAGTAAAAAAGCTGGCGATCTTTTTCCTGGTCGTTGATATCGATGCCGGATGAAAAAACCTGTTCATCAGGATAGTAATTCGGTCCGTGCGTGCCCATCCAATGCACATGGATGAAAAGGGGCTCTCTTCTTTCTTCCAACAGGGATTTGACTTCCTCGATCTTTTCAAGGTCATCGAATTTTTTGGGTGCCTCGGTAACTTCGCGATACGGATTGTTCATATCGCGGATATAGACGAGGTGGAGAACGCGAGCCGAGATCCTTTCGATGACCTCATTTTGGAAGATCGCTGTGATGCCGGGATAAAGCCTGTTGAGGGCGTTGTTGACGGGTTGATCGGTTGTGGAGCGCCCGTTGGCTAAATCAAATGCAGACTGGAAATTCGTTTTGTAAGCGTCAGCGTATTGCGCGTTGCTTAATTGCACGGTGTAATATCCAAGCGAATTAAGTATGCCCGGCAGATGCTGGTAGGCATCAGTTGCCTGCAGCATGTCAGACGAATAAATGACGCGCACATCCGCCGGATGCCGGCCGGTGAGCAGCGAGGTAAGAGAGCCGATCGTTCCCTGCGCATTGGCAAAGTGATTCATCCCCACCAGAGAATGAGCAGCCATCTCACGCAGGAATGGCGTGGTATCTCTTTCGCTGTTGCCGATGGACGTGTATTCAGCGTTGACCGCGTCAACGGTGATGAGCAGGATATCCGGCAGCTGGTTGCGGCTTGACGCTGTGCGTTGTTTCATCGCCGCGGATTTTTCAAGCGACAGGTTCGCTGGCAGGACAGCGCCTAGGACCACCAGGGAGATGATCACCAGGGGGATGATGGTCCTGGTTCGAGGTTTTTGCCGCGAGAAAAAAGCGGTCAGCAGGTTGCCCAGGTCAGCCAGGCGAGTGTAGAGGTACACCACCAGGAGGACGATGAGATTTGCGTAAATCCCGCGCCACGCGCCCGTTGTGCTCACGATGCCGAACCGGAAGATCGTGTAGGTGAAATTATCCACCAGCAGAAGCACCGTTGAGGTGAACAGCAGGGTGGGGAACAGCAGCGCAATTGCCGTGATGACCCGTCGCACGGATTGGTTGCGTATAACCAGGCAGGGCAGCAATATGACGAACACCAGCAGGATGCCTGCCAGTATCAGCAGGGATGAGGTGGCACCCAGGGCTTCCAGTTTTTCAACAAGCGGGACGGTTTTCAGAAACGAGGGGCGCGTGAATATGAAAATCCACTCTGACAAGGCGTAGAGCGCAGCCAACAACGTGGTCATCAGGATCATCACAAGTGGACTGATCGCTAAATTCTTGAGCGGTTTGAAACTTGAAGAGAGCTGTTTGGGAATTGGACGCATGAATTTCGTTGATCCCGGGGGTGGTAAATTTGATGTGAGGTTATTCTAAATCAAAACCCTCAGGTTGTAGAGGTAAGTGCTAAAACATCTTCCAGTTGTCAGTCGTGATGAAAGTGGATCAAGTTTTTGATTGTCATCGTATAATCACCTTATGTGGCGGAAAATTGTGATTGCCTGCTTGATCCCATTGATTTGCACAGCTTGTGGTGCTGCAAACAATCCGCGCATTGACCCGGAAACGAATCCGTTAGTGATCCTCACCCCGGAGCCAACCGCCGCCGAAAGCGGGCTTGAGGATGGGGAGTGTCAGAAGATCGCGCTCGTGATCGCGGATGGCGTTAACCGGGATATTTACACGGTCTGTCCGGATGGCAGCCGGCTGACCAACCTGACCGCGGTCATCGCCGGTGATTCCGACCCGGCTTGGTCGCCGGATGGCGCGCGCATCGCGTTCACCAGCGACCGGGACGGAAGCAGTCAGATCTACGTTATGGACGCTGACGGCAAATATCCCATGGAACTGACCTCGGATTATATTAATGACAATCCTGTCTGGCTGCCGGATGGGGAAAGTATAGCCTTCCGCACGCACGACGGCGCCGGGATGTGGTGGTGGCGCATCGTTGAATTGACCTCGTCCGCGGTCACTGACTATTCCGCCCCGTCTTACGATTTCTTTTTCCAGACACCCGCCTGGTCGCCGGATGGTTCACGGCTGGCGTATATGTCGCTGGTCGAGCAGCAGGCGCGCAACGATGGTTCCAGCCAGCTTCATGTGAAGGTGCTGCCCAACCGCAGTGATACCGCCCTAACCAGTGACATCTGGGCAAACATTAACCCGGTCTGGTCCCCTGATGGAGAAAAGATCGCCTTCTTTTCCGAGCGTGATGGCACTTATAATCTGTTTGCGCTTTATGTGATCAACGCGGATGGGTCCGGGTTGGAGCGGGTGACTGACCCCATCTATTCAGAGAATGCCTCGGCATCGTGGTCGCCTGATGGAAAATGGCTGGTGGTGGGCGGCAATGACTATCTCAACACCAAAGTGGTGATCATCAATATTGAGTCAAAGGAAGTACTCGATTTCCTGGAGTTATCGTCCGGTTTGTGGGCTTCTGACCCGGACTGGCAGCCGGATAACTGAAACCTGATTTTTCTGTGTCAAATCCCGGTGTTATGAAGCAGGGCGTATTTCCGCCTCTTCTTTCCTGAATAAGGATGAGAGCGGGGGAATCTTTGTTTTTCGTAATTCAACAATTTGCCAGACCAGAATGGATAGCAGGGAAACGTGGCTGAAGATGTGGATTAATAGCCCATACGGCGGGAACCAGCGATCCACCTGGATGATAAAAAATCCCAGCAAGCACCATGCAACCACCCGTTTATCCAGGCGGCTCCAACCCATCCAGATCAACAGGGGCAATAAGATGAAGATATAGTGGTGATACCACATCACATTCGGTGACAGCATCATCGCGAGCAGTGTGATGATCAAAGCAGGTTCCTGTCGTTGTTTTCCCAGGAAGGCGAATAAAAGGCTCAGGCAGATCGTGATGAATAGATAAACCATGAGCCCGCTTTGGATGTGCTGATAATTCTCTATAATAAAAGTTGAGATCGGCGAGGCTTCGTTGGTATTAGCGATCGTGACGAGTTTTGCCACCAGCGATTGAGAATTCTTGTTCAGCACAAAGGTATCAGAGAGGTCCTGGAACGCGCGGGGGTAAAGCACCAATGGAGAGGGTCCGTACCGCAGGGCGGTCAGTCCGATCGATGCAAGGATCCAGGCTATCGTCGCGAGCATGATCTTGAATTTCCTGTTGAAAAACAGGTAGCCGAAGAGGAGGATGGGGGTCACCTTGGTGATGATCGCGACTGCCAGGCTGAACCCGCTCAGGATCGGGTACTTGTTCTCCCAGTAGAACATCAGGAATATCCCGAACATCGTGATCAGGTTGATCTGTCCGATGGTGAGCAATTCGAGGAAAGGCGCAAAACCGAGGCATAACACGTACCAGTACCAGGTCTCCCGGGTAGAGAGACCATATTTCTTCGCGACACCCCGCACGATGAGGACCAGAAACAGGATATTCACCGCTGAGTATGTAGCCACCCTCAATAAGAGGGGCTTGATGTGGCTGAACACCTCGACCACGAGCAGGGAAGGCGGCGGATAGAAAAAGGTTGAGCGCGTGCCTGTTGTGATGTAAGGGTTTACCCCCTTGAATGTGAGTTCGACTGCCTTCTGGTAGATCAGAAAATCCTCAAACAGCAGTTTGGGGATCTTGTCGAGCAGCAGCCGCAATTCCGTGTAAAAACCGGCGGTCAGGTAAGCCATCAAAAAAAGGACCATGAGAGCGGTCAGGGTCATTGGGGATTTTAATAACTTCCACATTGCGGGAATTATCGTCTTGATTCGCAATTCTTGGTTCATCTCCAGCCCTTCTTTTTGTTAATTTGGAATTGCGTGTTGCCTTGCTGATCATGAATCCAGTGGATTTGTAAAATTATACACCCCGCATAAAAGTTAAAGGCGCTCTGAATATTTGTATAATCAATATAAAGGTATGGTTGATTAACTATGACAACCTGTTCATATTGCGGGAGCGAGTTGAGCGAGGGTGCGATCATCTGTAAGGTGTGCGCGCATGTCGTACCGCTCAAAACTCACTTTTCCCCAACTGAGACCGCCCCTCCTGTGTACATCACGCCGCCGCGTGGAGGGTTGAAAAAAGCAATTCAAGCGGACATATTTAAATTAGGCGTTTTCCTTATAATTTTCCTTTGCCTGGTCTGGCTGGCGAACCTCGGGGTTGGCGCTTTGAACAGGAAGAGCGTTCAGCAGAACAATTACTCCTCGAAACTTGCGTTTTCAGGGATCTCGATCGACCGATTTTCCTCCGGTACAGAGATTACCGTGACGGGTAAGGTCTCCAATATCGCCGGGCGGAATATGCAGAATGTGGTCATTCGCGCGTATGCGCTCAACGCGGTGTCGCAGCAGGTGGGGGAGGCGTTCTCCGAAGTTGCGCCTGATGTGCTGCTGCCCGATGCGGAGGTGGATTTTGTGATCACGATCCCGGTTGACGTGGACCTGGTGCGCCGGGTGAAGGTTGAGATCTACGAGGCGCAGGTTCAGCCGGAGATCATCCGACCCATCAAGTGGTCGCGGGTGTGGGGCGATAAGGGGTAGGTATAAGCATTGAGGAATACTTTATTGGGAGATGTGATTAGGATTTATTTAAGTACAGCCAAATGAGGGTCGTTTTTTATTCCCCTAAGGAAAAAATAACTTCTGGCGGAAGATTCTGGCGACTATACTTATAGATTTGGTGAAATTTCAACGCACCCTACGACTGATTAGGTTATTAACACTCAGCAGTTTTAATAAAACTAGTGAATTTAGGAGCTAACTTTATTTAGAACATTTCGCCGAAGTAATCGGAATCCATTTCCTTAATTTCGTATCTTGTCCGTGTTGTTACCCCAATTCCAAAATCAATCATTAGGTTTGCTAAACGTTGACCATTTATTAAGACTACTTTAGAGGGAATATTTTTTACAAAATCTTTTGCATCTTTTGTAAAATCTGCAGTTGTGATAAATACACCTTTGTTTGCTCTAAAACCTTGAAGCGCTCCCGCAAATTCTCTTATTACTCTACTACCAATTTTCGCATCTCTTTGCCATCGTTTTGCTTGAATATAAATGGTCGCCAATCCTAATCTATCTTCATCAATTATTCCATCTATTCCATCATCGCCACTCTTTCCAACTGCGCGGGCAGCGTCTTGTTGAGTTCCACCATACCCCATAGCAACTAATAATTCGACCACTAATTTTTCAAAAAATGCAGGTGAACTATTCATTACCTGCTCTAACAGGTCGTCAGCAAGGTCAGCACGAATTTTCTGATAAGCATTTTCTATGGATTCATCAGGTGTTAATTCCACTTTTTCATCCACTAGATTTTTATCTTTGCCAACCGTTTGATTTCTCTGTCTAAACTCAACATACTCTGGAAATTTTTCCAAATAAGCCATGTCAATCTTACTTGGGTTTTCTTGAAGAGTCTGAATACCCCTCTGCGTGATCCGGAAATGACCTCTTTGGGGATATTCTAATAACCCAGCCTTTTTTAGATGGGTTCTTGTCCAACCGACCCTATTAGCAAATCTCTGTTGTCCGCTCGGAATTAATTCAGTAATTTCATCCCTTGTTAATTTAAAAAGATGCGCCAATTCTTCTGTTGTTTGAGTTGAATTATGTATTTCCTCATCACCAGCAATTTTCAACAAGGGGAGCATGATAGTCTGAAAATCAGGAATTCCCATAATACACCTCAGTAGTGAATAGTAGCGAATATAAAAAATCAATAGCTTGTATTATTCTAACTCATAAAAAATATCAGACATAAGCTTTAGCATGTAGGGTGCGTTGTAAACGCACCACTAAAAATGCGCGTCCTTAATCGACCCTGCGCATCTTTTTGCTGAAGCGGGTCAATCAAACGTCAGCGTTTCAATCAGGCGAACAAAAAAGCATCACCTCAATTATTTTATGTGCAGGATAAAGATCCATCCCTGTTCGATCAGGTCGCCGTCCACCAGGTGAAATGGCAGGCTGAACACGTTTGTTCCGGGTATGGTGCATGGGCTGCTTTCCGGGCAGAGGTTTGGCACATCCATTGTGAAATCATCGTAATACTGGGTTGTTGTCCCATTGATATTCAAATAACCGTCGATCCACCCCTCGGGATAGGATTCGTTTGGCGGGAATACTTCACCATCAAATGAAGCTTCGAAATTGTCGGCTAAGTGGACTGTGTACGGCAGGGGATCATGGGGCATCGTGTAGAGGCATTCGATCTCAATGCTGCCATGCGCCATATTTCTATCTCCCTCCTGCACAACCTGAAAAGGCAATTCAGCGTAGCACACATTCCCTTCCCCGGGCTCTGCGATCACGGTGGATTGGTCGAGTTCATACGGCATCCGAATTTCGATTGAATAGTCTTTGGGCGGCGGTTCAGTTTCTTCCATGGCAGCAGCCAGCGCGAGCACGGTTGGGGTGGCGGTGGGGGTGTTTTGCAGGCTTGCGCCGGATTGGGCATTATTTCCGATTGAGGGTCCACACCCGGTTAATGCCAGGGTTAAAATTGCGGCCAAACTTAAGCAGCGTATTAACAGAGAAAAGACTGTCATATTAAGTCCCTCCTTTGTATCTGTATTATCGCGCTTTTTGCTGCCCAAATCAATAGGATGAAATGCGATGGTCAAATGTACTTGAGTTTTCTGGGGAGTCAAAAAACAATTAATTCACTTAAACCCTTAGGTATTACCATTTAATAATTAACCAGCCTTTCAGGCAAAGTTCGACCTGAAGACTGGTCATAGTTCTATAACGGGTTACGAATTATCGTGAAACCAGCTCGATTGCCCCGAACGGGCAGACAGAGACGCACAGTCCGCAGGCGGTGCAGTGATCACGATCGATTTTTGCGATCTGTTTCGGGGGTGCAGAGATCGCGTCAAACTGGCATACTATCTCACATAGCGTACACGCTTTACAGAGTGATTCGTTCACCCATGCGGTTTTCTCAAGGGTGGTCACCACTTCCTGCCCCTGTCGATACCGGTTGAGATACAAGCCTTTGACCTCTTCAATATCCTGGTAACCGTATGTCTCCAGCCAGCGGGCTGTTTCAGCAGCGATCTTGCCATACACATCTGATCCCTTCAGGATCGCAGCGGTGCAAACGCCAACCAGCGACGCGCCGGCCATCATGAACTCGATCACGTCTTCCCCGCGCGACACGCCGCCCACGCCGATCACGGGTTTATCCGTGACGCGGGCAACTTCGAATACACACCGCAATGCGAGAGGTTTTAATGCCGGACCTGACAGCCAGCCATACCCGTACTGAGAGCCAAGCGGGGAGGTGCCGTGTTCAATGTCGATCATCAGCGCGGGACCAAAACTGTTGATGCAGGCGAACCCGTCCACAAACGGGTCAAGCAGTCGCGCGATCTCGCCCAGGTCGCCCGAGTGCGGGCTGAGTTTGGCGATGATCGGGATTGAGACCGCTTTGCGCAAAGCTTCGGCAGTTTCCGTCAGGCGCTTCTCATCCAGGTAGTGGATGGAAAATTCCAATATATCAATACCCTTTTCTTCCAGGCGCGGACCTAGCTCAGCCAGGTCTTCCGGTGTATACCCCAGGCTGGCGATCAACGGCAGGTCAAATTCCCACGCTGCTGCGAGGGCGATATCATACTCGCGGTCAAACCATTCTTCCGGTGAGAGCTCGCTCCAGAGTTCCGTGTTGAGCAGATTCTCTTTGGCAAAGCGCACCATATTGGGGTGGGGGACAGGCGCGGCGATTCTCGAAATGGTCTTGGTCAACAACCCGCCTGCACCGCCTTCTGCCGTGCGCCGCACCATCTTTCCCGAACCCACATTGGGTCCTGCGGCAGGGATGACGGGGTTTTTGAATGTGTGATTCCAGAGTTGAACAGCGAGATTGGGATCTGTCATGTTTTTCACCTGTGGAAAGGATTGTTTTGATTACGGTCGGTATTAATTATGCCACACAAACCAACTGGCGGCAGCGGGAAGGGTGGGTTGAAAATGCACAATATTCGTATCCTGTGGGGCGCGAAAGGGCTGAATTCACGGTACGTCGTCTTTGATATTTTTCTTAAGTCCGTTGCGTCTTCCTATTCCGCCATCGCCTGAAAAGCGCTATATATGGGGGATAATCGCGAATTAGGCCAGCATATCTTCGGGTTTGTAAGGATCAGTGAATATAGTTCGAAAAAATCCGGTGGGTCTTAAGTCCTCAATATAAAAGCTTGATTACTGTATTGATTATGAGAATATTGCGAGTTTTCCATAATTGAAGCATAGGGATGAATCCTCAGAAGGTTTTTTTGTCGTTAGAGAAAACTGGCAATCTCTGTGGATCGATGGGGTTTGTAGTTAATCTAATTATGTAAGACCCTATATAATGAATGTTAACCACGATCCTTAAACGTACGAAGAGGAATATCATGAAAAAGGTATTATACATTCTTGCTCTCACAGTTATTTTGGCTGGTTGTGCCCCATCACCAGAAGCCATTGAAAGGGCTCTGGCTCAAACCCAGACCGCGATTGCACTATTATCTACAAATACACCAACCATTACGAATACCCCAACAGAAACCAGTACTCCAACACCTACAATTACACCTGAACCGACATTTACACCTACTCCTGACCTTCGAGTTATCGACGGTGATCCTTACGATTTTGCCTTAACACGTGATGACTTACCAAAAGAATCGCAATACTTTTTGCCAGATTCAAGTTGGACCGGTAGACACTCTAACAATGAAGTTATAGGTGGATGGCAAGCAGATTTAGGTCAAGAATATTTAGAGAGGACTGGTAGGATCGACGGTTGGTGGGTTGAACTTTATCGAGGATCAGAAATATTGAAAGCTCCACAAAATTTTTACTGCAATGTTGTTGAATACGAAACAACAAAAGGAGCACAAATATCCCTACTCGAATACAACGTGATTGCGCTTCCATCAAGGAGCACAGGATTAGTTGATTTCAAGTTAGCGAAAGAAGAATTTCCAGACCTTGGAGATACCCGAATTGCATATTATTACGAAGAAATGGCAAATTCGGGTGAAATGCATATCGGGTACACCGTAGAGGCTACATACTACAATTATTTAATCGATTGTGTGGCTTATGGTAGAAAAGTCGAAGTAGAACCAGATTTTGTCGCAAATGTCGTGCAAAAGATCATCGACAAGATGAAAGCAGTCCCTCTTATCACCCCGTAAAAAAACAAGCGGGTAGGGTGGGTTATCTACGCACCAAATTCGTATCCTGTGGGGCGCGAGGGGCTACAGTTCCCGTTAAAACTTGGCGGCTAATTGTTTACGTTAGTGACTTGAATTATCGTTGGAATGTTTTATGGGGCGAGAGACGGGTATGCCCCCGTAAGAATCTCTAGTGGATTGAGAGGTGGAGCAAGAGAAGGCATGTCAACGTAAAAAAACAGAACGCTATCTAGTGAAACAGCAAGACTTGATCACCGCAGCTTGTGATTTGATAGGTTTGCACTTGAAGAATTGATCTATGGATCTTGAATAAAGCTCCAAGTACCACAATCCTCAAACATTACCTGAAAGCCGTTAGGAGAAACATAAGCAGTTCCGCCAGCCATTCCGAAATGATTATCAATGATGTCACCATCTGCTCTAGTCACTTCCCAGTAGCAACTATCCCCAGTACCATTAGATTTCCACACACCTGGTGCAATTTCACTCCCAATAAGATAGAAGCCATCTCCTCTTGACCGCTTCAACGGATCTGCCGTTGGGGTAAGGGTGTTCGTAGGTTCAGGGGTGTTTGTGATGGTCGAGGTGTATTCTGGTGTTGGGGTAAATGTTACAGTTATTACTTGGATGATGGTTTCGGGTGTTGCAGATTGAAGCCAATGGTACTGTCCCAATACATCAATCAGTTCTGCTTCTTTCTCGCTTAATTGAACCTTAATTTGTGCGATTTCTGTTTGTGCAGCAAACAAAGCGGGATCAGGTGTTGGTGCTGGTTGCGAACAAGATACCAAGAATATTGAAAAAAATAGAACAATTATTATAGATTTCATAAAATCCCCTTTCTTTTACTGGTTTATTATGGCACACTTTTTAAGTAATGGTAACAAACTAACACATCGCAATTTTTTAACCATGGAAGGAACATCATTTTCACAATATTCCTGAGCGGGTAGGGTGGGTTGAAAACCCACCACTATTTAATTATTAGTGCGCCATGGCAATCAGCTAAATCGTTGAATACACTTTTTTAATTGACCCATTTAACTTGACAGCCATGTTACAATTAATAGAAAATAATTTCTATTAACAATTTTGAAGTATACAGGACGGGTTCTCTATTTCACTTACGCGAAAAATCCTTTAAACCTTTCAGCAGGTGCATTTGTTTCTATTTGTTTCAGCAGTTATCGAAACCATATGAGATCTATAGTGAAAAAAGAGGGCGACAAGCGGGTAGGGTGGGTTGAAAACCCACCATAATCGTATCCTGTGGGGTGAGAGGGGGCTATAGTCCCCGTCAAAACTAGGCGGCTAATGGTTGACGTTAGTAACTTGAATCATTGTGGGGATGTTTTGTGGGGCGAGAGGGGGTCGAACCCTCACGATGTCACCATCGACGGATTTTAAGTCCGTTGCGTCTGCCTATTCCGCCATCGCCCCGTACGCATCCAATTTTATCGCAAAAATCTAAAAACAACAGTGGAGTATCGAAAATTGAGATTAGTTGAATGACTGAGGTTTCAATACCTTGATGAGCTTCGCTCGTGTGGAGTACAGGTGCACAAAGGGGGAGGAGATGCGCCCCCCGGTCTTCGCCAACCTGATCGCGGTGCGCAGGCTTTCTGCATCGTTGAAATCGGAGATCGTAAGATAAGCGCGGCCGATCTCCGAGGGGTGGTGCCCGTCAGAGCCGGCGGTGCCGGGCAGGTTGTGCTTCGCAGCAAATTCCAGTGCCAGTTCGTTGTAACGGGCGCGCATGACCCGGGAGTTGAAGATCTCGATGGCGTCAATGAGCGGGACCAGCATTTCCAACGTCTCCAGCCGCCAGCCGGAGCGGCGCGGGTCGAATGGATGCGACACGCTGATGAAAGCGCCCTGGTCCTTGAGGCTTTTGACGGCTTCGAGCGGCTCCAGCCCTCGTGGTACTTCTTTCGTGACAAAGGCAGCCAGCAGCTCACCCTCGGTGGTTTGCACTTCTTCACCGGGAATGACGAACTCCGGTGCAGCCTCGAGGGCTTCAAGCGCGCCGCGGATGGTGTTGTGGTCGGTCACTACAACGCGGTCCAACCCGCTTGCTCGCGCAGCGGTGATGAATTGATCGATGGGCGTTACACTGTCCTTTGAGCGATAGGTGTGAGTGTGGAAATCAACTTTGAGCAATGGAAGCTACTCCGGGCTCGTTTGAGCATGATCTGGCCGCTTTCGGCCAGAAAAGTATACCAAGGAGTAGGCTGATCCAGAAGGTGGAAAGGCGGAAAAGGATGGTCGCTGTCACCGCGAGTTCGGGTTGGAATCCCATCAGCACGCTGAGCAGACCGGCGAGCGCCAGTTCGACCACGCCGAGACCGCCGGGCATTGTTGAAAGAAAACCGATCATGATCGAAAACGCCAGCACCAGGCAGGAGAGCGCCGCCAGGCTCAGGTCAGGCTGCAACCCGAGTCCGATGAGGATCAAAAAGAGTGCCGCTGCTTGTGTGAGCCAGGCAAATATATTAAGCAGCAGCGAGAGGGTCAAAGGGAGTATCCGGAACATCTTTTCATTGTCTGCCCGTGTGGCGTTGAAGCGCAGCCTCAATTTGCGCAGGAAGCGGATGTTCTCACCAACCTCCAGCACCTCGTCCTTGGCAGGTTTGTGCTGCAGGAAAAGGACCATCAGTGCGAATAATACGAGCAGCATGAGGTAAAACGGCCAGAAAGTTGGGTAAGCGATCACGCCGAGGATGACCAGGACGAAAATGCTCAATGAGGCGGAAATGTCATCGATGAGGAAAACTGAATCAACGCGGCTGTAAGGGATTCCGCAGGCTTTGCTCACCCAGATATTTTTGTATGATTCGTTGACCGCATGGTCGGTGGCGTTCAGTGCTGACCCGGATAGGTAGAAGGTCAGCCGCTTGCTGAAAGGAATCTTGCGAATCCCCGTGATGTTGAGAGAGAAGTTCAGATTCAGAAAGCGCAGCAGATGGTGCAGGATCGTCATTCCAAGCGCAAGCGCGAAGAAGACCCAATTGAAGGAGCCAAAAAAAGTTCCCAATTGATCGATATTCCCCAGGAAAGCCAGCAGCAGGAGGCTTACCAGGCCGAGTAATAAACCGGGAAGCAATACTTTGTAATTTTGCCTGATTCCATTGATCATAATTAGTTGCCCTTGTCCCCCATTATACATGGATAAAATGCCGATTTTGTTTACATGCTTGTAAGGTGGTAAGTTGCTGTAATTTAGAGTTCTGTTCTCAACGGGATTTTATTATGGTTTTTTAGAATCAAGGGAGGCTTGTAAAAGGTTTGTATTTGTGCAAAAAACCCGTTTTTTTGACTTTTCATTTCATTTATGCTATGCTACTTGATTGAGTATTGAAAAGGCGAAATTATGACCAAGGATTTTTTCTATGCATCGTGAACGCGTTTCAGATAATGTGTACTGGTTCCAAAGTGAAGTTTACGCCCAGGTAACCGCCGGCGCTATTGCAGGACCGAATTGGGCAGTGGTCGTCGATACGCTGGCCTTGCCTGAAGAAACACTGGAAATGCGCGATTACATCGAAAACACGGTGGGCGTTCCGGTGCGTTATGTGATCAACACGCACAATCACGCAGACCATTCATGGGGAAATTGCTTTTTCCCTGGAGCGACCGTGATCGCGCACTCCCTGACGCGCAAAGCCCTGCTTGAAAAAGGCGAGATTTCGCTTGAGGCGATCAAGAAACAGAACGCGGTTTTCAAACAGGTCAAACTAGTACCGCCGCATCTGACGTTTTCTGATGGCAGCCTGACCCTGCGGGTAGGCAAGAAGACACTGGTGTTGAGTCCTGCACCCGGTCATTCTGTCGATGGGATTTCGGTTCTGGTGGAAGAGGACAGGGTGCTGTTCGCCGGTGACGCCTTTATGCCGTTGCCGTATGTGGTGGATGGCGACCTGGACGTGCTCACGGCAACCATAAGACAGATGGGCAAGATGGGACTTGAAAACATCATCCAGGGGCACGGAGACATCATCCTGCGTGGTGAGATCGAGGAAGCCACCCGATCAAACCTCGCGTATCTCAATGCCATCCGTAAGGGTGTAAGGGCAGCGTCCCGGAAGCGCGATCCGCTGGAAGCCATGGCTGAGATCGATATCGAATCATGCGGGAAAAGCCGTGTCACACTCGGCGGGCTGGGAATAGAGTTGCATAAGCGCAACCTGGTGCATCTGTATAAAACACTATCTATAGAAGATTCAGCAACTGAATAAATCATAGCCGGCGTAAAAGCCGGTTTTTTTATTAATCCAGTAAAAATCCGATCGCGATGAAAAAAACGGTCATCACGACAGGCTCAACCCAGAGAACGCGTCCGGTACGCCTGGCTTCAAAGTTGTGAGCGAGATTGAGAAGACCGTACAAAAGCCCCAGCAGGATGAGGCTGTATTGCACGGGGAGCAAAGGCAGGTAGAACATCGCGGCTGCGAGCTGTGCGATGATGAGCGTGATGGCGGCCGACCAGGCGGCCATCCATTTTCCTCCAGTGTGCAGAAACAGCGAACGGGCGGAAATCAGGAACACCGCGGGGATGATGGCTGCCAGCAGGATGTATAACCGATATCCTGCGCCGACAATTGAAAGAACAATGATCAGGAATAGCGCGTAGCTCACCGCATCTAGACCGAGGACGGCGAAGGAATAACGCAAATCTTCCGGGTCTGCGGATATGTATTCAACGCCGAGAATTCCGGCTAACAACACCGCACCGAAGGCGAACACGATCCACCAGGTTGGACCGAGTGGGAGAGTTCCGAGGCTGATGCCGATCGCGACCGCTGTGAAGGCTGGAACCATCCAATGGTGCCAGCGGGTTTGAGCAGCTGAATCTGGATGCCCTGAAAGGATCCAGTCGGAGCCTGCCGCGGCGAGGATTGCGCTCACGGCAGCTACAAGCGTGCTGAAGTTGAATCTGAGCACGAGCAGAAACCCGGGCAGCTGCAGATTAAGTGTGCGGGTCGGCAGCTTTACAAACGCGGTAGTCGCGTATGCCAGCAGGATCATCGCGATGACGACGCTCAATTTTTGCAGATCTGGGGTATGCCGTTGTTCACTCACAAGTTCAATTTTACCGTATCCGCTGGGTCACTGACGATCGTGCTTTAGATCAATTGAAGGGGCAGATATGGTAAAATTGATGCCTGTATGAATGCGAATGAGCCACTTGTAAATGTGTATCCTCCACGGCTTTTTCCAACTCTGCTAAAAGGTTTCAACACTGTCGCGGGGAAGGTTTACCTGATCTTCATCCCGCTGCTTGTTGATCTTTTTCTCTGGTTGGGACCGAAGTTGCGCATCTATGAACTTTTCACCCCGTTCATGGCAGAACTTTCGGATACCATGATAAGAATCGCTCCAAAGGAAATGCTGGAGGCGATCGAAGCAACGACCGCTTTGTACAGTGAATTCCTCGCGAATTTCAACCTGTTCACCGTGATCAGAACAGCGCCCATTGGAGTTCCCAGCCTGCTGGCGCGGATGAGCACGCTCTCGGCACCGCTGGATATGGCGGGGGTGCTCGAGACGCCCTCTGTACGCGCCGCGATAGGGGTTTTTGGCGGACTGGTGCTGCTTGGTTTCTTCCTGGGAACGCTTTATTTCGACGCGGTTGCCCGAAAGTCATTCGAAGAACCTTCCAGATTTACCTGGAAGAGGGTTTTTATAGCTTATTCGCAGTCACTTGTCTTTTTCCTGGTCATTATCGCGCTGCTCCTGATGGCATCAGCGCCCATATTCATCATGATCTCGATTTTTTCATTGATCAACGCTGTGCTGGCACAATTTGTGTTAATGATGCTGCTCTTCCTGGTGATGTGGATGGCGTTACCGTTATTCTTTTCTCCGCACGGGATTTTCTCCCTGGAGCAAAAGGCGATTCCATCCATTCTGTTATCGATCCGTATGGTGCGGTTCTTTTTGCCCGGAACGAGTATGTTCATCATTTTCTGCATCCTCATCAGCGAAGGGCTTAACATGCTTTGGGTTTTACCCGGCAGCGATTCATGGCTCCTGGCCTTGGGGATTGGCGGACACGCTTTTGTTGTAACAGGATTACTAAGCGCCAGTTTCCTATATTATCGTCAGGGTTTGAAGTGGATGCAGTTTAACATTCAGAAAATTCAGGAATTATGAGAAAAGCAGGAAAGCGGAGGAACAACCATTGAACAATAATCCCACCAGTTATGGTGCAAAAGATATCCAGGTTCTGGAGGGTCTTGAGGCAGTGCGGCGCAGGCCTGGTATGTACGTAGGTGGAACAGACCTGAAAGCTCTGCATCACCTCGTATACGAGGTTGTGGACAATTCAATCGATGAAGCCCTGATGGGGGCTTGTGATCGGATCGATGTCATCATCCATCCGGATAGCAGTGTTACCGTGAGCGATAACGGGCGCGGCATCCCCGTGGATATTCATCCTGACAAGCAGAAATCAGCGCTTGAGATCGTTATGACCATTCTGCACGCCGGCGGTAAATTCGGACACACTTCCTACAAAGTCTCCGGTGGTTTGCATGGTGTAGGCGTTTCAGCGGTCAACGCCCTTTCTGAATGGTGTGAAGTACACGTTTGCCGTGAGGGGCGTGAATACTTCCAGCGTTACGAGCGGGGAATCCCGCAGGAACCTGTCAAGAGCATCGGCAAGTGTCCTGCCAATAAAACCGGCACCACCACCACTTTCAAGTTCGACCGCGAGATCTTCAAGGGTGATGTCGATTTCAAATTTGAAACGCTTCTTCAACGTTTTCGAGAGATGGCGTTTGTAACACGCAATGTGATGATCAAGCTGGTCGATGAACGGCCGCCGGAAAAAGAAGCCACATTCCTCTTCGAGGGAGGGATCGTCTCGTTTGTGCGTTACATTAACCGCAATCGCGCCGTCCTGCATCCGGTTTATTATGTTGAAAAGGAAATCGATAACATTGGTATCGAGATCGCCGTCCAATTCACCGATGCTTACAGTGAATCGGTTTACTCATTTGCCAACACCATCAACACGATTGATGGGGGCACACACCTGACCGGTATGCGCACGGCGGTTACGAGGGTCATCAACGACTACGCACGGCGCACCAATCTACTGAAAGATGCGGATCCCAACTTCACCGGCGACGACACTCGGGAAGGAATGACCGCTATCGTCAGCATCAAGCACCCGGATCCCCAGTTCGAAAGCCAGACCAAGGTCAAGCTGATGAATCCCGAGGCGCAGACCTATGTGCAGCAGGTGGTCGGCGAATCCTTCAACGTTTTCCTGGAAGATAACCCGTCAGCCGCTAAAGCGATCGTCTCCAAGTGTCTTACTTCGGCCCGGGCGCGCGACGCAGCTCGCAAAGCGCGCGACCTGGTTATTCGTAAGTCAGCGCTTGAATCACTCACGCTTCCGGGTAAGTTGGCGGATTGCTCCGACAAGGACTCAAACCGCACGGAAATGTACATTGTGGAGGGTAACTCGGCAGGTGGTTCAGCCAAACAAGGCCGTGACAGGCATTTCCAGGCGATCCTCCCGCTGCGGGGTAAGATCCTGAATACGGAACGCGCTCGACTGGACAAAATTCTGGGCAACGAGGAGATCAAATCCATCATCTCTGCCCTGGGGACCGGTATTGGTGATAATTTTGACATCAAAAACCTGCGCTACGGGCGGGTGATCATCATGACCGATGCTGATGTTGACGGCAGTCACATCCGCACGCTGCTGCTCACCTTCTTCTTCCGTTACATGCCGAAGATCATCGAAGAAGGTCATCTGTACATCGCGCAGCCGCCGCTCTATCGTATCTCGCACAAGTCGCAGATCCAGTATGCCTATACCGAGAATGAAAAAGAAAGTATTCTCAAGGGAATGGGTGCTTCTGCCGAAAAGGCTTCGTTGTCGCGTTACAAAGGGTTGGGCGAAATGAACCCCGTGCAATTGTGGGACACAACAATGAACCCGGAATCCCGCACCCTGCTGCAGGTCTCGATTGAAGACGCGGCAGCGGCAGATCGGACATTTGATATGTTGATGGGATCAGCGGTGCCACCGCGCACGCGGTTTATCACCACCCACGCGCACGCGGTACGCAACCTGGATATCTGATGAACGAATACTCCCGGATTACTCCCCGGGAGTTTTTTAACTATTGGTGGAAATTCGAGGAGGAAAAATGAGTGAAGAATCGGCGCTTCGGAAAATTTCGCAAATCATTGAACCTGAATGGGTTCGTGAAGGAGCGGGGGTGAAACTTCGCCGCAGCATCGGCGGCGGCATGTTGGATCACCTTGACCCCTTCCTCCTGTTGGATCATTTTGGATCGCATAACCCGAAGGATTATGAGCGCGGATTTCCCATGCATCCGCATCGGGGGATTGAAACGGTCACGTATATGCTGGCTGGTCTCGTGCGGCATAAAGATAGTATGGGCAACACCGGCGAGATCACATCCGGCGATGTGCAGTGGATGACCGCCGGGCGGGCGATCTTGCACGAGGAAATGCCCGAAGGGTTGGGGGGACATATGGAGGGTTTTCAACTCTGGGTTAACCTTCCGGCGGAATTGAAGATGTGTGATCCGCGTTACCAGGAGATGAAAGCGAAGGAAATTCCCTTCCTGAACCCGGTCAAGGGTGTTTTGATCCGGCTCATTGCGGGAACTTATGGTGAAGCGCGCGGTCCGATCACCGAAATCGCTGCCGATCCGATCTATATGGACGTTGCAGTTCACGGCGGGGACCGGTTTGAGTATGATATTCCCGCAGGTCACAACGCTTTTGTATATGTTTTCAATGGGGGAGGTAATTTCTGCGGCACCGGGGTTGAAGCAACCAGGCTGGCGGTGTTCACTGATGGGGATAGGATTGAGGTAACGGGCGGTTTGCTGGGGGTGCGTTTCCTGCTCGTGGCCGGAAAACCGTTGAACGAACCGATTGCCCGTTATGGTCCTATCGTAATGAATACAACCGAAGAGATCCGCCAAACGCTGCGGGAGATTCGCGACGGGACATTCATCAGGTAGGGATATTCAGCAACTTGATTTCTTTGGTCTGTTTCCCCATAAAAATAAACCGGTACGGGATCCCGTACCGGTTTTTACTCATTTGTTATAAAAATCCATTTAGGGCAATCCGATCTTCGAGTAGTACACACCCGGGCTTTTCTCCGTCAGCGTTGTGAAACTACCGGTAATGTGAATCCATGTGTTGCCTGGCTGTAATTCAAATGGGTTGCCTTCCTTATCGAGGAACTGGATGGGCGTGTTATGACCGGATTGATAGGTCACATCGTACATCATCCCGTCGCGGAAGATGATCGCACGCCCCGTTTTATCAAGGATCTCGAATTCGTGCAGGGTATCGTCGTGGTGGAGTGTCTCGATGTGGACTAACATCACGATGACATTGGAGAATTGAAGCTGCTCATCTGTGACGCGATCCACAAGCGGGATCATTTCGACCACATCATTCGCTTTCAAGGTTTCAATGTAACGCCTGTACTTCTTTGTGTCCGGGTCATATTTCCATTCGGCGTAATTATTCTTCCCGAATTGATGTGTTAATTCCAGCGCTTCCACACCGCCGGATGGGGGAAGGGTGTGAAACGCCATTCCATCGAGGTTCTGCCGGGTGTTTGTGGCGTTGGCTCGGGCGGCGTAGTACTTGGTCATTTCAGACGAATCCGCAAACACGCTTATTTCCGGTTTCACCTTGTTCAAAGCCTCGTCACGGCACATTGCCGGGCAGGTGTTCGGTCCTTCGGAAATGACCCTTGTCCATCCAAGGTAGTCCAGTATCTTGGTCCAGGTGTCTTTCCAGGCGTAGACCGCTCCGAGCACACCCTGGTACATCCCAACCAGGTGGCGGTCTACCAGTCGTCCAGACCGTACAGGTCCGATCTGCGTGGCATCCTGCCCGTAATAGAGCGCGAGGAAACGATTGGAACCCTCACCGGTATAATAATCAAAAACGATATCGGCAAAGGATAAACCAGCATGCGGACGACCCTCGCGCGGGAAATTGGACACCTTGATCATCATCGGGCGGCGGTTGAGAAGTGCTGTGTTTGAAACCTCCAACCCGGTCAACGGGTTCACATTTTCAGGAAAATCCGTGGGACCATACTGCACGATGACAGGAGTGGGTGTTATCGTCGGTGTCGGTGTGTTGGTCGGCGTGGGGGTTGCGGTTGCTGTCGGCAGAGCGGCAAGGGTTTGTTGAACTGCCGCGTCGATCTCCTCAGGTGAAAAGGTCGGGGCTGCCTGTTGACAGGCGGTAAGCGCAAATATCATAACGAGCATGATCGTAATGAAGGATTGGTGGTGTTTCAACATACATTCTCCAGCGTAATATTATTGATGATGTCGATTATATCGTATCTTGATCACCGATGAGATTCAGCGGTTCACTGTAAATTGGATCTGGTCACTCCCGGTGGTGGAGGAAAAAATGACCAGCGCGGGTGACGTGGTGCTGCCAAGCAGCAATTGCCAGGAACCTGTGGACCCGCCGGCACCTATGAAGCGTTCATGATCGATCCAATGTACATTGCGAACCTGATTAAATGTTGGCAGGGCAACTGGCGCGGTACCGGGCTGGGCGAAAAATGACCCGGCTGTGTTGCTGTGGTAGAAGAAAGTACCGCCGTCCAAAGACCAATCAGGCAGGTTATAAATTTCCCCAACCACTACGTCTGACATCCCGCTACCGTCAATATTCACCACTTTGAGTGCGAACATGTTGTCTTCCGGCGCGCCTGTTCGAACGAGGTAAAGGAGTTTGGACAGGTCTGGAGCGATCGATGCGATTTCCATCGGCCAGTAGGTCATTGAGGTGGTGAAGTTCAGATTGGCTGATGCATCAGTCGTGTTCCATTGATACACTTTTGAATCTGCAGGGGTGAGCGACCAGGGATCCTGTGGGGGGATAACCACTGCCAGGGCTGGATGGTCAGCAGACCAGGTTGGCATAGCAAGAAAAGCGTATTCGGAGGCGGTGTTGACAAAGGGGAAGGTAACCAGGTTGGCGATCATCAGCGAACCAGAGGAATTGTAAATATCCAGACCTTCGGGGCGTGAAATCGCGATCATGGATCCATCAGGTGAATAGGTGTAATCCCAACTCCACTCGGATTCGATGGATAACAAAGCACTCATCGCGGAAGTGGTGACATCAATGAGGAAAAGCGTTTCACCGGTTGCGGACCCGGGACCTTCGTATGTGATGCGCGTAGTCATTGCCAGGGCGTTGGTGTCTGGCACCCAACTGACATGCGCGGGCACTGAAGCGATTGTGTCGGCCGGGCGTGGAAGGGCAGCAAAATTGGAGGGGTTAACCAGGGTCAATAATCCGCTGCCGTCAGAATTGATCAAGTCGATCGAGTAGGAAACCCAGTCAGAAGAGCGAATCAGCGCGACCCGCGTTCCATCCGGAGAGATGAGCGCCTGTTGGACATCGTTGGTTGTGGTCAATTGAGTGGGAGATGCCAGATTTTCGTTCCAAAAATATGCATTATGGTCCGGGCTGACAAAAGCTACCGCCAAAGGTGCAACAGTTTCTTCGGTCGGCATTGGTGCTTCGGTGGGTGTGTCTGTAACCGGCACCGGGGTTTCGGTCAGGTCCGGTGTGTCTTCAACCGGCATTTGGGCGTTCACCGTTTGGGCGACGCTGGTATTCACAAAGTCTTCTGATGGCAAGTCGGAAGGCGGCAGTAAATTGCAGGATGCGATGAACACACTGAGGACAATTATCGTGCTGATAAGGGAAAGTCGTCTGGTTTTAAACATTGGATCTCCTCCAATTGGTTCTAAAATTAGACAATATTAGTCTCATTATAACGAAGTATGCGTTAAACTCAAAATCGAATTATGAAAAGCCCCCTTGTTGGTCGTGTGTATCGTAAATAACAAAAGGGCAGTTGCCTGCCCTTTCATGACGTCTCATGTGTGTGATTCGTTCCACTCATGCAATCAGAAAACCGATTCCCATCAGAACAGGTGTTACCAGGTTCAGCAGCACATTCTGAATTAAAGAGGGGATCAATGCGGGAATATCCTCCGCGTTCTTAAGCACTGCCCGTGACGTTGGAATCGCGCTGATCAGGGTGAGTAGGCCCAGCAGCGTCCAGGCGGGAGTGAGACTAAACAACACACCCAATACAATGGTCAGGTAGGTTGCCGCGAGGAAACAGACATAGATAACCGCGCTGGCTTTCTTGCCGATCAGAATGGGATAATGCTTGCGGGAGACAGTTTTATCTGCTTCAACATCCGGGAATTGATTGAGAAGCAGCAGGTTACTCACCAGGAAGAAAGGCACAAAAGAAGCAACCACTGCCGTCCAGGTGATCGTGCCGGTGAGCACATAGTAGGCACCAAGCACCATCAGGGTGCCGAATCCGAAACCGGGTGAGAGCAGGCAGAGCAGGGGCTGCCTGTTCAACCAGCGGGTGTAAGTAAAAATGACGAGCAACCCCGCTACGCCGATCAACACGATCATCCAGCCGACAACGATGGCGAAGTACACCCCAATAGCGACCGCGATCAGGGCCGTAACAATGGTGGTCCACAGCACGATCGGAGCCTTGCTCTCGTCCTGGATCAATGTGCCGCTGCCGCCGCTGAACGGGGTGCGGTTGGTGCGATAATCTAACCCACTTTTCACGTCCTGGTATTCGTTTATTGCGTTTACGCTCGCGTGAGCAGCCAGCCCGCCTATAAATGCCAGCGCGGCGTGCCAGGCGTTAATCTCACCATGGGTCCAGATGGCAGCTGCCATTGCGAGAAAAACGCAGGCCACCGCAAGTAGAAGAAAATTGGGTCGCATTGTGCCAATAACGTATTTCATTCAAAATCTCCACAAATAAAATATTCTTACTTCAAAACACCAATAAATCGATTTAGATATTCAACCATTTCACAGTCGCTGAAGGGAGGTCAAGGCTGGATGCCACCCGGCGTGTACACACGGGTAGGGAGTCAAGGAACTGGCGACCGTACTTCTTGGTGAGCACCCGTTTGTCGAGAATCACAACCACACCGCGGTCTGATTGCGTGCGAATCAACCGCCCGAAACCCTGCCTGAAGCGCAGGATCGCCTCAGGGAGGCTGTACTCGTTGAATGAGTCTTCGAAGGTCTCAGAACGGGCAGCAATGACGGGGTCGGATGGAACATCAAAAGGAAGTTTGACGATGACAAGCACCGAAAGCGCCTCGCCGGGGATATCGACGCCCTCCCAGAAAGCGCGCGTTCCCAGCAAAACTGCCTTGTCTGCCTCCCGAAAATTCTCAAGCAGGATATTGGTGGAAGCGCCTTCACCCTGTTCGTACACCAGGATGCCTGCGTCGTCCATCGCAGGTCCGATCGCCTGCGAGGTGCGCTTCAATTGGGCGTACGAGGTGAATAGCGCCAGCATTCGTCCACCCGTAGCCTTTGCCAGCCGGATGATCGCGCTCTCCACCTCGCGCTGATGGGCATTGGCTTCGTTGGGTTCAGGGATGTCATTGACCAGATATAGCAGTGTGGAGTTTTCAAAATCAAAAGGTGATCCCAGCACCAGCTCATCCGCTTCATCAGCGTTCAAGCGGTTGCGGATGTAATCGAAATCATTGTTGGTGGTCAGCGTGGCAGATGTGAGAATGACGGAAGATTTTTCATGCCACAGATATTGCTCCATCAAGGGGCCGACGTGCAATGGCGCTGCCTGCAGGGTAAGGCGGTAATTGTTAGGGAGTTGTTCAGCCCAGTAGACCTTGTCATACGAAGGGTGGTTGACCAGTTCATCCAGCATCCTGCCAATTTCAGTGAGGCGCAGATTAACACTGGCGAGAGATCCGAGCGTGTCCTCCACTTCTTCCGGCATTTCATCCAATCCCTCGCTGATGGATTTCTGGAACTCAGCGATATGTTTAAGAGCGCTTTCAAGTGTAGCCTGGCAATCATCCCAGGCGATTTCCACGTCTGACCAGCAGGGCAGGGTGCGGGTGGCAGGCAGGATGCGTGTCTGTTGGCCATACCCCATGATCGAATGCCCTTCACGCTGCTCATCCATGAAATATTCCAGGCTGTGCACCAGTTCTGCGAACTCGTTTTCCAGTTTAAACATCAGGTCGCTGATCTTGTGTACGACCAGGTTGAGTGAAGCGAAGTCAGAGGGGGACAAGGAATGAGAAAGCAGGGTCAGCATACGTCCCAGCAGCCCGCTGGAAACGGAGCCCACTTCGCGCAGACGCCGCGTAAAATCCGCCTGAGTGATGCGAAACGATAGGGCTTTGGTTGTGGCAGATTCGAGATGATGAGCTTCGTCAACGATCAAGTACTGATACTCGGGTAGTACCCGGTTACCGGTCATCACATCCGCCAGAAGAAGCGCGTGGTTGACGACCAGGATGTGCGACGATTGGGCAGCCATGTGGGTGCGATAGAATGGACACGCGCCCCCCATGCGTGAAACGCAGACATCGGTTCTGCAGCCTTCGTCCTCGGCTGAAAGACGCAGCCACACTTCTCGTTCCGCGGGACCGTTCAGGTTGATCTCACCGCGATCCCCGCTGCCGCCCTGCTGCAGCCAGACCAGAGTCTTGGCGAGCACGCGCAATTCATCAGCGTTTTCCGGTCCGGTTTTTCGCATCGCGTTGAACCGGCGCGGGCAGAGATAGTTCCCGCGGCCTTTAACCACGGTCGCGCGCACTTCGGATCCCAATGCCCTCGCCAGGTCCGGGATATCCTTCTTGATAAGCTGGTCCTGCAAGGTAATGGTGTTTGTTGAAATTACCACGCGCATTGAATTGCGCAGCGCCCATTCAACGGCGGGAATGAGATAGGCAAATGATTTACCGGTTCCGGTTCCAGCTTCCACCATAAAATGCTGGCTGTTTGAAAGGGCGTTGGCGACCGAGCGCAGCATTTCAAGCTGTTGGGGACGGCTTTCAAAGTTATCAAAATAACGTGAGAATGCCCCGCCGTGTTCGATCTGGGCGGCGATCTCCTCTGGATCCAGGGGGGTGGGGTTTTCAACTGGAACAAGGGGTGGATAATTCTTTTCACCGCCAAACAGGAGTCCAAAATCATCCTGAATAACCTTTTTCGCCTCTATCGGCATGCGGCCTTTTTCGCGCAGCACCTCTTTAAACGCCAGCTCGCCGTCCCATTCGACACCTTCTGCCATGCGGACAATCTCAGCGAGAATCTCGATTGGCAATTCCAGTAGTTTCTTGGAAAGGCTTTGGTAAACAGCGTGAGTCAGGCGCGCATCGTCGAGTGCGCGATGCGAGTTCGGGATGAGGATCCCGAGGGTGTAACCCAGCGTACCCAGGTTATACCGGCTGTTGCCTGGCAGACAAATCGCCGCCAGCTCGTAGGTGTCAATCGCGCGGTTGAATTTCAGGATGTGTTGTTTTTGCAGGAAAGAGAGATCAAAACGGATATTGTGCCCGATCACCGGGTCGTCGCCAACAAAATCCGCCAGGTCCTGAAGGACCGCGTTCAGCGGAGGGGCTTGACGCACCATCTCGTCATTGATGCCGGTTAATTGGGTGATGAGGCGGGGAATAGGCCTGCCGGGGTTGATCAGCTTGGTCCACTCATCTTCGACCCGATGACCGTTAAATCGCACCGCGGCGATCTCGATGATCGCGTCCTTTTGCGGATCCAGTCCGGTGGTTTCAATGTCAATCGCGACCATGGAGGGCATACGCGAATTATATCACGCTGGTTCAGGCGCTCTTTTGAAACGCTTTTGGTTCAGCGTGATATTATTAAATATTCAGTCCTTTCATCGGAGGTCATAAATGGAATCCATTCGCAGCGCTAGCCTTGAACTCAACATTGATCCTGAGAATGGTTCGTTCTCAATTCATCCCTTCGATGCCCGTTTTCCACGCCTCGAGCATATCCGCCTTGCCAGCGAATACACTGTCGCGGGTGTTCGGGGTGCGGGTTTATCTGCTTCCTGGCACCCCGCCGAAGCTGCGCAGGATACATTCTCCACGGTGGAACATGGGTTGTGCGACAGGGTCTCTTTAGAAATCCCTGCAAACCGTGACGGCATTGCTCACACACTGACCTTTGGCATCACGCGGGAATACCCGCTGGTTTTATGGAAGGTGCAACTTCACAACCGTGGTAATCGGGATATGGTTGTCCAGCGCATCAACCTGCTGGATATTGATCCGGCAATCGGGGGCAAAATGATCCTGCCACTAGCAGCGCGCGCAGCCGAGCAGGGGTTCTTTTCCAATGGATGGCAGTCGTGGTCTCCCAGCCGCTGGTACCGCGGCGATGGGCGCATGAACATCAGTAACCTGGGTCGGCTGCAGCACCCGATGATCTATAACCCCGGCACGCCGCTGCCCCGGGATGTTGGAGTGTTTTCATCCGATATGTTCGCGGTCGTTTCCGATCAAATGGCGCGCACCGGTTACCTCGTGGGATTTCTCTCGCAGAAGTACCATTTTGGTTCCATCCTGGCGGACCTCAACCGCGGGACTGTGAAGATGTGGGCAAACGGTGATGAGGCGGTACTGAAAAGCGGCGGGGCAATGGAAACGGATTGGGCGGTGTTTTCCCCGCTATTGCTTGACCACCGCGATCCGCTGGAAGCTTACCTTGAGGCGGTTGCCCGTGAAAATCACGCGCTTGTACCTGACCAGACTCCTGTAGGCTGGTGTTCCTGGTATCAATATTACACTGGCGTTACAGCAGCAGATGTGGAGACCAACCTTGAAAAGGTAATTGACCTTCAGGAAAGGCTTCCGGTTGAGGTCGTGCAGATCGACGACGGATTTGAAACCAATGTCGGTGACTGGTTCACGTTCAAGCCGACCTTTCCGGACGGGGTCGCGCCATTGGCGGAGAAGATCTCGCGGGAAGGGCTCATACCGGGATTATGGCTGGCGCCTTTCATTGTTCATCCATCTTCGCGTTTATACCGGGATCACCCCGGCTGGTTATTGCGGGACGAAAATGGAAAACCCGCTAACGCCGGATTCGTATGGAATCGTTTGAACACCGCTCTTGATCTGACCGTTCCGGAAGCGCTTGAGTATGCTTGCCGGGTCATCAGAATAGCGGTGGAAGTGTGGGGTTTCCCGTATCTTAAACTTGATTTTCTCTACGCAGCAGCTTTGGCGGGCAGGTACAAAGACCCGAGCAAAACGCGGGCGCAGGTTTTGCGCGCGGGCATGGAAGCCATTCGAGAGGCTGCCGGAAGTGAGACGACCCTGCTCGGGTGTGGTGTGCCGCTTGGTTCGATGATCGGATTAGTGGAACTCATGCGCATTGGTCCTGATGTGAGCGGGGACTGGATGCCCAAATTCCTGAAAATCGGAACTTTTTTCAAGGATGAACCATCCATGCCTTCGGCGCGGAATTCCATTGTTAACATCCTAACGCGCGCCAACCTGCATCATAAATGGTGGGTTAATGATCCGGATTGCCTGCTTGTGCGCCCTGATTCGAATCTCACGCTCACCGAGGTTCAATCATTGGCTACCACCATCGGGTTGACTGGCGGCGCGCTGCTGATCTCAGATGATCTCACCAGGCTGCCCGCGGAAAGAATATCCATCGCCGAAGCGTTGATCCCGATCATGGAAGAGCCGGTAAAGATCATCGACTTGTTTGATGCTGAGATACCACAGCGCTTGCGCCTTGATCCGGTCACCAATGCAGGAGCGTGGCATGTGCTGGCTGCCTTCAACTGGTCCGACCAGCCGCAGGATATTGAATTCAAGCAGCGGGATTATCGCCTGGAGGACGGAGATTACCTGTACCGTGAATTCTGGAGTGGAGCTTCCGGCGAATGGTCGACGGATTCTTCACTTTCATTTACTGCTGTACCGGCGCACGGCTGTAAATTGCTGGCGGTGCGCAGGCACCCGGGCGATCGCCCGCTTTACCTGGGGAGCGATCTGCACATTTCGCAGGGTATCGAAGTGGACGAGTGGCTTGAAGCAAGTGACGGGGTGAACATTACACTGCGCCTACCTCGATCCGTGAGTGGGTACGTCCATCTGTATCTTCCCGGCAAGGTACGGGCGGCGCATGTAAACGGTCTGCCGGGCGAGATCATGTGTCTTGACGGGAAAATTCATCGTTTGGCAGTTGAAGTCGAGGGTTTCTGTCATATCCAGGTGCAGTACATAAAAGAATAGAACGGACCCGGGTCCGTTCTATTCGATCGTTATGATTAACGTTTATTCTTCAGGAACAGGAGGAATTTCATCTCCTTCGTGTTCCTTGATCCACTTTTGAATTGCTGCCTGTTTGCGGTTGCGGTTGCGGCGGATCAACCAGCTCGCCAGCAGGAAGATCGGCAGTCCAATGACCAGGACGATGGGCAGGATGTAAAGCCCAAGCCAGATCAGGAAGTTGACAAAGCCTTTGCCAAATTTGAGCAGTGCTTCGAGCGCGTCTTTCGCCACACCTGAGGGCTTCCAGCCGGCAACGGTCAGTGGTGCGATGCTTTGCTTTGAACGGATCGTGACTGTGATAGCAGAGGTTGAAACAGATTCATCGTAATACTTGATCTGACCCTTCAGCACCTCGATCTGCTCAGTCACCTGCATCTTCTGGGTGTAAATGGATAGGGCTTCTTCAGTATTGGCGGCGTTTTCGTAAAACTCAGTCAATTTTGCGTCTGCTTCTTCAAGGTTGCGCAACCGGGATTGCAGGTCGGTGTATTCTTTGGTCACGTCCTGCCCGGAAACGTTCTCATTCAAAGTGTACTTTGCGGGATCACCGGTCATTGCTTTGATCTTGGTCATTGCCTCGTCAAGGCGTTCGGCGGGCACGCGAATGGTTGTGTTGGCTTCGAATACTTCGCCGGCGTTCATCGTTTGGGTTTTGTAAAGATTGGAGTAAACAGTAAACCCACCCATATTCTTAGCCAGTTGTTGAATGTCGGATAAAGTGATTGATGGATCATCCACCGCTATCTCAAGACTGGCGTTCATCATGATCATCTGGATCGTTTCGGATTCAGCGGCGGTAACCCCCATCCCTTTGTCTTCATCGTAACCGTAATATTCTTCAGCTTGCGGGGCTAGCGGAGACATTTCCGGGGCGTTTTGGTAAATCCCGTCACGTGCCATGGAATTTTCGGATTTTGCCGCGCATCCACTGAGGGCGAGTGTGAGGACGACTAGTCCAATTAGCAGTGCTTTTGTTTTCATGTTCCCTTCCTCCTCGTTGTGTTGAAGTTCGTTTTCAACTTCTGTGATTGTGACGTTGCAATATTGGGAATTGTTCCCCGCTTACCAGCCCTCGCTCAAGCGCAGCGCGTGCTTTTCGGGTAGTCCGGCTTTGCGAATGCGTTCCTGGACTGACGCGATGTCGTATGAAACACGCTGGATCTGCCAGGTCATCGCTTCCGGATCGAATATGCCGAATGAGGCGCGCGGGTCGTTATCCCGCGGTTGTCCGACTGATCCCGGGTTGAGGATCGCGCGCCTGGTGAGGGGAATAGTTGTTCCGGGTATTGGATATCGCCGGTCGACACTGGTGTCATCAGAATTTCGCACAAACATAAATGGAAAATGGGAGTGACCAACGAATGCAAGCGGGGTCGGGAATTCACTGAAGTTTTCCGCAGCAACCTGGGTATCCACCACGTACTCCCAAATTGGGTTGCGGGGACTGCCGTGGGAGAGCGTTGCCAGTTCGGTGCTCACCACCTCAGGCAATTGTTCGAGAAAAGTCGAGTTTTCAGGTTTGATGATTTTCCGTGAGAGCACGATTGCCTGGCTGGCTGCAAAATTGAATTCGTTCAGGCTGTCGGCATCGCTGATCGCCAGGTCATGGTTGCCTTTGACGCAAAGTAAGTTGGGGAGTGAAAGGACACATTCCACACATTCATTCAAGTCCGGTCCGTATCCAACAATATCCCCGAGGCACCAGGCGGCATTGATGCGACCTGCTGCCTGCAGGACGGCATCCAGGGCGGTTTTATTGGCGTGCACATCGGATATGACAAGTATTTTCATAGTCTGGTCTATATTCTATCCATTATTCCACTTTCTGTTCAAATGGCAAATTGCTTTCAAATATTGCTGATGATCTCAGCGGCGTAATCATAGCGCTGGAAAGCGGGCATCAGGTAGATCCCTTGAATATGCGGTTTGATCTGCGAAACCAGATCGAGCGTTAGATTAATTCCGGTGCGCGCTCCTTTGTCGCCGCTTTTTTCCATCATTTCGCGTGTTTCCGCGGGGATTTCGATGCCGGGTACTTCTGATTGCAAAAAAGCGGCATGGCGGGCGCTCGCGAGAGGCAGCAACCCTGCGATGAGCGGGATGGGTAGCGAACCGTTTTCAGCTTCGTAAGCCTGCAAAAAACTTGTAACCAGTTCGGGCATGTAGATGGGTTGGGTGAGGATGAAATCCGCTCCCGCTTTCAATTTCCGTTTTAAGTTCTTTATCTCGGCTGCCATGTCCGGCGGGTTGAGGTTGAGCGCGCAGCCGACGAAAAAGCTGGTCGGCTGACCGATATCGCTACCGGAAAGATCCATTCCGGCGTTGAATCCCTGTTTGATGAGTTTGATCAACCCGGAAGGCACAAGGTCGTAATTATCCATGGCTTCGGGGTATTCCCCAATGGAGGTGGGATCTCCCATCACCACAAAGATGTTGCGCACATCAAGCGCGTGAGCAGCGAGCAGATCCCCCTGCACACGCAGCACGTTGCGCCCTCGTGTGGGGAAGTGGAGCACGGTCTCGATGCCAACTTTTCGCTGGATGAGACTGCAAACCGCCCACGGGCTCATGCGCATGCGCGCCATCGGGCTGTCTGCCACATCGATCACGTCCGCGCCTGATTCGGCCAGCAGGCTGGCGCCCGCCAGTAATTTCTGGGTTGCCACGCCGCGCGGTGGGTCCATCTCCACGGCGATCACGAATTTTCCCTCTTTCAATTTTTGCGCCAGGGTGGTAGGCGGTGGTGACTCCGGTTTTTCTTCGACAGCTGCACGCATTGCGACAGCCGCTACTTGTGCACGTTCCAACCCGCTGGTGGACTTGAAAGTACCGGCCATGGCAGCGATGTGTTCAGGAGTGGTACCGCAGCACCCGCCGATGACGCTGGCGCCAGCTTGCCAGAAGGAGAGAGCGTACTGACCGAAATACTCCGGTGCGGCGGGGTACATGATGCGCCCCTCGACCTGTTCCGGCCAGCCTGCATTGGGCATCACTGAGAACAGCGCGTCCGGTAAAGCCTGCCGCATCAATTTTAGAATGTTCAGGATCTGGTTTGGACCGCCGGAGCAGTTGACACCGATCACATCCGCGCCCGCTTCGTGCAGGCGGCGCGCAACTTTGGCAGGAGGGTCTCCGAGCAGGGTGCGGTTATCGCGGGTGTAAGTCATCGAAGCGATAACCGGAATGTCACCTGCCACCTGGCGGGCTGCGGTGATGGCCTCGACAATTTCGTAAAGATCGGTCATGGTTTCCATGATGATCAGATCCGCACCGGCTTCTACCAGCACGGCGATCTGCTCAGCAAACGCTTCACGTGCTTCCGGTAGCTGCACCCGTCCAAAAGGCGCCAACCGCACGCCCAACGGTCCGATATCTCCGGCGATGAAGGCTGGCCTTCCACTGGATTGAACCGTACGACGGGCGATATCCATGCCCGCGCGGTTTATTTCCTGCAGCTGGTCGCCCAGACCGTGCGCGTTGAGTTTGAAGTGATTTGCACCGAATGTGTTGGTCTGGATCATGTCAGAGCCGGCTGCAAGGTAATCCCGATGAACAGACGCGACGATGTCCGGATGGGTCAGGTTCGCGCAGTCCAGGCAGCTCTGGTTGGCAGGCAGCCGCTGACGCAGGACAGTGCCCATCGCACCGTCGGAGAAAAGCACGCGATTTTGGTTGATGAATTCCAGGAGTTCTTTTTTCGTGATCATCATATTCTACCTATCTCATCAGCTGATCAAGCCGGGTTTCACCGATATTAAAGTAACGGGCATCCGGGTGATGCAGGATGATCGCGGCTGTGGATTGCTCAGGAGTGAGCTGAAATGCGGGGGTGAGGTCCATGCCCAGTTCCTGGCGTGCGGGCAGGAGGTCAAAGACTTTCTGATGGTCGGCGAGTTCCGGAATGGAGGGGTAGCCCCAGGAATATCGCTTTCCCTGTCCATCTGCCAGCCCAAGTTCGCGCCGGATGTGACGGTGCAGGTACTCGGCTGCAGCTTCAGCTGTCTGCACAGCCAGCCCGTGTGTGAAGTAAGCTTCAGTGTAATCGTGCGCTGCCTGCAGGCGGTCAAACCGCTCTGTTGCTTCTGCTCCAACCGTTACGACCTGCAGTGCTGCCACATCCATTATGCCGGATTTGACCTCGGCGAAGTAATCCGCCAGGCACAGGTTGTCGCCGCTCGTTTGGCGTGGGAAGGAGAGGCGCGTGAGCTCCCGGGGATTGGAACTCTCGAGTGACGCTGGATCGTAGAGGATTAACTCGTTGCCATCCGCCTGCGCCGGCCAGTAGCCGTAAATTCCTTGGGGTTTCAGCCAGCCTTCAGCTAAAGCCTCTTTACGCATGGTTGCCAGTTTGGATTCGTACTCCTTCTGTAGTTTTTCCCAATCCGCGCCGTGCGTGTTCTTCGCTCCCCATGAAAGGCGGAACAATTCATTGAGCGCGAGGTAATTAAAGACGATCTCCAGCGGCATGTCGTGCACCACACGCACTCCCCAGGAGGGTACTGAGGGAATATTGGGAGCAGGTTTCACGCTGCGCATGGGCAGATTTTCAGTCGGTCGATCCTTTGCGAGGCTTTGCCCCAATTCAAATTGTGCTTCTTTAACCATGCGTGCGTGCAGTTCGGCTCTTTTTTGTGCGTCACCGAGCGCGTCCATGGTTGCCAGTCCTTCAAAAGCGTCTTTGCAATAGAACACACCCGGCTCGTACAACTCGCCATCTTCGGTCTGTAAAATGCGCCTTCCGAAGCGTTGGTTGATGGCTGCACCGCCCACCAGGACGGGGAATTTCAACCCGCGCCGTTGCAGCTCATTCACGATCAATGGCATTTGCTTGCTGGTGCTCACGAGTAAAGCGCTCAGACCGATCGCGTCCGCGTTTTCCTCGATGGCGCTGCTGATGATGGTCTCAGCGGGCACCTGTTTACCCAAGTCCACCACCGTGTAGCCGTTATTTGACAGGATCGTTTTCACCAGATTTTTCCCGATATCATGCACATCTCCATACACCGTTGCCAGCACCAGTTTGCCTTTGCTGACCCCTTCCTTCCGCTCGAGGAAGTTCTCCAGGTACGAGACTGATTTCTTCATGACTTCAGCCGACTGCAGGACGAAGGGCAGGATCAATTCACCGCTGCCAAAGCGATCGCCAACCTCCTTCATAGCGGGGAGCAGCACCGTGTTCAGAATATTGACCGCTCTTTCATTTCGGATAGTTCCCCTGTCCGATTCCTCCAGCAGCAGGTCAATATCGGCTTCAATGCCCTCCTTGAGTCGATGCACGATCTTCCAGTGCAGACGTTCAGCGGGGGGCATGGCAGCCAGTGCTTCCTGCTGCAGATTCTTTTGATGACCGGAAGGACCGGCGGTTTGGAAATGTTCTATTAGCCGTTGTAGGGCATCCGGTCTTCGATTGAAAACAAGGTCTTCGGCAAGTTCCCGCTCAAGGTCGGGAATATCGCCATAGGGCGTTATGGTCGCGGGGTTGACAATTGCCATATCGAGCCCGGCTTGCACAGCGTGATACAGCATAACGCTGTTGATGACGCCGCGCGCGTTGGGTGACAGCCCGAAGGACACGTTGCTCACCCCCAGTGAGGTAAGCACACCGGGAAGTGCCTGCTTGATCAGCTGAATCCCTTCAAGGGTTTCAATCGCTGAGGAGGTGAATTCATCAGAGCCGGTCGCCAGGGTGAACGTGAGGTCGTCAAAGACCAGGTCTTCCGGCGCGAGATGGTGGTCGTTCACCGCGATGTCATGGATCCGCTTTGCCACCTCGAGTTTGCGTTGGGCTGTCTTTGCCATTCCCTGTTCGTCGATGGTAAGGACGATCACGGCGGCGTTGTATTGCTTCGCTAATGCAAAAATCCGGTCGGCTTTTTCTCTGCCGCTTTCAAGGTGTGTAGAATTGATCAGGCAGCGACCGGGCGCGGTCTTTAATGCGGTTTCCAGTACTTCGATCTCGGTGGTGTCGATCACCAGGGGCAGGTTGATCACCGGAGCGACTGTCTTGATCAGTCTCCTCATTGTTGCAGCTTCATCAGCCCGCTCGGTGAGCGCCACGCAAAGGTCTAATCCGTGAGCGCCGTTCTCCACCTGCTGCTGGGCGAGCGTGAGAATGCTCTCGAAATCATCATCCAGCACCAGTTTTTTGAAGGCGCGGCTGCCCTGTGTGTTCAACCTTTCCGCGATGAAAAATGGCGGTGGTTCCTGTATCATCGGTTGCGCCTGGATGGCGGAAGATAGACGGGGCGGAAGGTTCACCTCTCGCTGAACGGGTGTCAACGGAGCGACTTTTTCTACCAGTAATTTGAGGTGGTCAGGGGTCGTGCCGCAACAACCGCCAACCACACCAACCCCGTTTTTGGTGGCGAATTCATACAGCGCGGTTGCAAAAGGTTCAGGTTCGAGGGGGTAGACCGCCTGACCATCGATATTGAGTGGTAACCCCGCGTTGGGAATACAGGAAATAGGAAGCGGGCTGTTTTCACCGAGGTAGCGAATTGGTTCGCGCATATAATCAGGACCGGTGGAACAATTCATACCGATCACATCAATCGGCATCTTTTCAAGGATCGCGAGGACAGCAGAAATATCGGTTCCAAGGAGCATCCTGCCTGTTGTATCGAGGGTGATCTGGGCTTGGATCGGAACAGTTTTCCCCGTTCTTGAAAACGTGCGCTGGATACCGTCGATGATCGCCTTCACCTCCAGGATGTCCTGGGAGGTCTCGATCAACAAGAGGTCCACACCACCCAGAATCAACCCTTCCGCCTGCTCGCTGAAAATTTCCGCCAGTTCATCAAAGGTGATATTGGATAGCTCGGGATCGTTCATGGAGGGAAGCTTGCCGGAAGGTCCCATTGAGCCCGCGACAAACCGCGGGTGTTCAGGCGTGCTGAATTCATCCGCCAGGCGGCGCGCTAGCCGGGCGGCGGTCTGATTGATGTTCGAAGCCTGATCGGAGAGTCCGTACTCTCCCAATGTGAGACGGTTCGAGCGGAATGTGCAGGTCTCGATGACATCCACGCCTACCTCGAGGAAGGAGCGGTGCACCTGTTCGACCGCTTGCGGGTAGGTGATAACCAGGTAGTCATTGCAGCCATTGGTTTTTTCGCCCCCGAAATGCTCTGCCGTGAGATTCTGCTTCTGCAGGTTGGTGCCCATTGCACCATCAAACACGATGATCTTTTTCTTCAGCGCTTCAAGATATGCGGGATGGGTATCTTTGATTTTCATATCACTCCAGTTGAAATGACAAACAATAAAACCTCTCGCGAGAGAGGTCAGCCTGTAGTGGAATTCTCTCTCATCTGCCAGAAATGCTTCTGCCGGACTTGGCACCGCGATGATCGACGGTTGCCGAGGCTTCTGCGGGCCGGTCCCTCCACCTCTCTTGATGAGCGGGTCGTGTGACCCTTATTTCAAAGATTTTACCACGATAGATTGTTCGTGTTATTGCTTCACCGCACAAACTATTTTTCAATACTGTCCGCTGTTGATATAATGGGTTATCAAAAGCAATTAAGGATGCACCCGTGGACCAGGAAACAGGCGAAAATTCAATCCAATATTACCGTTTCTTTCCCGTTTTTATCACCAGCATGATCTTGATTTTGCTTGGTGCCGTTGGGTTGGGCGGGCTTTTCATTTTTACAGTGCCCACACTCGGACCGCGCTGGCTGCTGTTTTTCTTGGTGACACTGCTCTTCAGCGGTATCGCTTTACCTGTGATCTATTACATGCACAAGCGCTTCCCGTCTTACCCGCGGGTCACGCAGGTGATCCTGGTGCGCGAAGCCCTCTGGTTTGGCATTTACGTGGATATTATCCTCTGGCTCCAATTTGGCAAGGTGTTGAATCCCGCTTTGGCGATCTTCATTGCGGTTGGGTTGATCCTCATTGAATTTCTCATCCGGATGCGGGAACGCAGCCGGTTTTTACCCGATAATACAGACGATGATTGACCTGCGGCGTCTTCCTTCGGTAGATAAACTTCTAAACCAGCCGCAGGTCATCCAACTCGTTGAACAGTTCGGAAGAGCGCAGGTACTGGCAGTGATCCAGGAAGAGCTTTCGCGGATCAGGGCGAATCCGAATGATTACACTCAGGTCGATATTAGCGAGAAATTTTTCGAACGGATCGCCGCATCCCTTGCGCAACAAGCCAGACCCTCTCTCGTCAGAGTGATCAACGCCAGCGGTGTCATCCTGCACACCAACCTTGGGCGCGCCCCGCTCAGCCGGAGCACGATCGAAGCCATCCGGCAGGCTGCAACCAGTTACTCCAACCTTGAGTTTGACCTTGAAAGCGGACGGAGAGGATCGCGAACGGTTCACGCGCGAGACCTTCTTTGCCGGATCACCGGCGCGGAAGACGCGCTAGTGGTGAACAACAACGCGGGGGCAGTTCTGCTCGCCCTCTCAGCGCTTGCAAAACGCCGCGCGGTGGTGATCTCGCGTTCCCAGCTGGTGGAAATTGGCGGAGGGTTCCGTATTCCAGATGTGATGAAGCAATCCGGCGCCAGGCTGGTCGAAGTGGGCACAACCAATCGCACAAGACTTGAAGATTATAAAGAAGCGCTGGAAGCCGGCGCTGCCCTGGTGATGCGCGCGCACACATCCAACTTTAAACTGGTCGGTTTTACCCAACAACCTGAACTTGAAGAACTGGTAGAGCTGGTCCATCAATTCGGGGTTCCTTTTCTCGATGATCTTGGATCAGGATCCCTGTTGGACACGGCAAATTATGGCTTATCTCATGAGCCTATGGTGCAGGAATCACTTTCGGCAGGGGTTGACCTGGTCTGTTTCTCCGGGGATAAACTGCTTGGTGGACCGCAGGCGGGGATCATTCTGGGCCGGGCGGATCTGGTCGCGAAGTTGAAGCGCCATCCCCTGGCGCGCGCCATCCGTGCCGACAAATTATGCCTTTCAGGGCTGACCGCCACGCTGCAGCATTACATGAAGGGCGATGCTGAGCGATCCATACCCGTATGGCGGATGATTGCAGCGCGCCCGGAGGAGATTCAAGCCAGGGCTGACCGCTGGCAACGCCAGCTTGGTTACGGAGAGGTGATCCCCGCACAATCTACTGTTGGCGGAGGCAGCTTGCCGGAAGAAACACTGCCAACCTATGTACTGGCGCTCAACTTACCGCGCGCAGACCAGTTGGCTGCCCGTTTACGCAGGTCGGATACACCGGTCATCACCCGTGTGCAGGGAGGGCAATTGCTGCTTGATCCACGCACAGTACTTGAGGATGAGGAAGACCAACTAATAAATACACTCAAAAATCTATTGGCAGGAGATAACAATGAAGCAGGATCTTGATGAGTTGATGAAACAGTACGATGTTGATGTTTTATTCGTTACCGGTTCGGCGCAGCACAACCCGGCGATGGTGTACTTCGCGGGAGCGGCGCATGTAACAGGTGCGATTCTGATCAAGAAACGGGGAGAAAAAGGGGTTTTATATCACAATCCGATGGAGCGTGAAGAGGCTGCCAAATCAGGTCTTACCACGGTGAGCTTCTCCAAATACCCCATCACGGATCTGCTGAAAGAGACCGGCGGCAATTATCTGGAAGCTACAGCACTGCGCCTTAAACGGATGCTGGAGGACTTAAAGATCACTTCAGGCAGGGTTGCGGTCTATGGCAAGGATGATGTTGGACCCATGTTTTCCATCCTGAATCGAGTTGAGGAACTGATGCCGGGGATGCAGATGACCGGCTTTGTACACGATGAGATTATGCTGAACGCGATGATGACCAAAGAGGCTGATGAGATCGCGCACATTCGCGAGATGGGGCGCATCACCACCTCTATGGTCGGAAAAACAGCCGATTACATCACAGGTCACAAAACGCTCAACGATATGGTGGTTCACGAGGATGGCTCTCCGGTAACGATCGGCGAGGTGAAGAACCTCATAAACCTGTGGCTTGCGGAATCCGGTGTGGAAAACCCCGAAGGGACCATTTTTGCTATCGGACGCGACGCTGGTGTGCCGCACAATACTGGAACCCTTTCCGATCCTTTGAAATTGGGACAAACGATCGTGTTTGATATTTACCCATGCGAAGCGGGCGGCGGATACTTCTATGATTTCACCCGCACCTGGTCCCTGGGATACGCCACGGACGAAGTCCAGGCTTTATATGACCAGGTGAAAAAGGTCTATGACACGCTGGTGAGCGAGTTGGAAGTCAACGCGCATTTTTCGAAATATCAGCAGCGCACCTGTGAGTTGTTTGAAACGATGGGACATCCCACCATCTGCACCAACCAGGCAACAGAGGTTGGTTACGTGCACAGTGTCGGGCACGGCATTGGTTTGCGTGTGCATGAAAAACCGTGGTCAACCATGATCAATCCCTCGCCCACAGATATTCTTGCGCCCGGTTCAACCTTCACCCTGGAACCTGGATTATATTACCCGGATCGGGGGATGGGTGTGCGCATTGAAGACTCGTTCTGGGTGACTCCGGACGGCAGGTTTGAGTTGCTGGCGGACTTCCCGAGGGAGTTGGTTCTACCCATGAGGTCATGACCGGCGGGGTGAAGATGGGAGTATGGCAATGGAATTGAAACCGGCTAGAATACTGGGGATCGAGACCTCCTGCGATGAGACCGCAGCGTCAGTAGTTGAAAATGGACGCGAAATTCTTTCCAGCGTTGTGGCGACCCAGATTGAGCTGCACGCTAAATATGGCGGTGTTTTCCCCGAGGTTGCCTCGCGCCAGCACGTTCGCACGATCTATGCTGTGATAGATGAAGCGCTGCAAAGAGCCAACATGAGCCTGGCGGATATCCAGGCGGTGGCGGTAACGCGTGGACCTGGACTGGCGGGATCGCTCGTTGTGGGAATGAACGCGGCGAAGGGAATCTCCCTGGCGCGCAAAATCCCGCTCATCGGAGTCAATCACCTGGAAGGGCATATCTATTCCGCCTGGGTTTATCCCGCTGATGCCTCCAATCCCCCGCCTGAGCCGCAGTTCCCGCAGATGGTGCTGCTTGTTTCCGGCGGTCATACGGAACTGAACCTTGTGAAGACCCACCTGGACTATCAGCACCTGGGCGGTACGCTTGATGACGCAGCCGGCGAGGCTTTTGACAAAGTCGCGCGAATGCTTAATCTACCGTATCCGGGCGGACCATCCGTGCAGAAGGCGGCTGAAAGCGGCAACCCGCACGCGTTCAGTTTTCCGCGTGCGTGGATGGAGGGTACCTGGAATTTCTCGTTCAGCGGCCTCAAGACCGCTGTCCTGCGTGAGGTGAGGCGGCTAGAAAAAACAGGTGCAGCTCTACCGGTGGCGAACCTGGCAGCGAGTTTCCAGGAGGCTGTGGTGGATGTCTTATTCACCAAAACAATGAGCGCCGCGCGCGCGTTTGATGTGAAGTCCATCCTCGTCGCCGGCGGTGTATCTGCCAACCAGGCGCTGCGTACAGCCTTTACCAGCCAGGGCGAGTTTCCTGTGCACATCCCGCCGCTCTCGTTATGCACGGATAACGCCGCCATGATCGCCGCGGCCGGTTATTTCCATTACTGTTCAGGTCAACAGGATGCCCTGGACTTGGATGTGTTGCCCACATGGCCTTTAAGTTAAGTCACTTTTTCTTCAGGATTACATCTAAATGATTGCGGACCAGGACTTCGCGCAGAGCTTTATAGATCAATTGGTGGCGGGTGACCGGCGCGCTTTTGGAGAGCTGGTCGAGCAAACCTCCCCGAAGATTTACGCCCTGGGATTGAGAATGCTGGGGAATGAACAGGATGCTGAAGATATGCTGCAGGAAACCTATCTGAAAGCATACAAAGCATTACCGAACTTTGAAAAGCGGTCGTCAATTTCCACCTGGTTATTCAGGATCGCGGCGAATGAAGCCCTTATGCTGCTGCGGAAACGCAAATCTGCTGCCCATCTTGTGGAGATCGAAAAAGACGAGGAAAGCGGCGAGATGCCCCTGGAGATCGTTGACTGGTGCTGCCTGCCAGAACAGGAGATGCTTTCAGCGGAGACGCGCACCATTTTGAACATGGCAGCCGAAAAGCTCTCGCCGGCATTGCGGCTGGTATTTCAACTGCGGGATGTTGATGGATTTTCGATCGCGGAGACCGCTGAGATTCTGGGCATAAGCGAGGACGCGGTGAAGACCCGATTGGTGAGGGCGCGGGTGAAATTACGTGAGGAATTATCCGCGTACTTTAGAGAGAAAATGAAAGGAGGTGAGCGCCATGCATGATCATGACAACTGCAGCGAGTATATCAGGCAGATCTCGGATTACATTGATGGCGAGCTTCCTCCTGAAGTCTGTGCCGCGCTCGAAGCCCATTTGCACGACTGTGTGAATTGCAGGATCGTGGTGGACACCATGCGCAAGACCATTGAACTGTACCATATGACCGCGGAAGAGGCGGCTCTGCCTGAAAAGGTGCATGATCGCCTGTTTGCGAAACTGAATCTTGACAAAAATGATCCCAACGGATGAGCCAACCCATGATGAGGGGCAGGAGGAACACCCTGTAATCGATGCGGGGTTGGAAGGGGAGTTTGCTCCGGCGAGCTGCTCCCTGCTGATATGCCCACGCTGTCATCGCGGATTTATGGACTACAACGGATTGCTGGAACTCACATGCCCTGTTTGCGGGTATAGGGAACCGGGTGGGGCATTTACCTGATAGGAATTCATCTCTCCGGTTCGGAGAATGGACTTGACGGAAAGTGCAATAATAATTAAAAAATTTGATTGGAGGAAATTTTACATGGACGCAAAACTAACCTGGAAAGAAGGAATGGCATTTAAAGGGGTCTCTGATTCTGATGTTGAGATTCCGCTCGACGCAACAGTAGATCATGGCGGTACAGGAACAGGTCCCGCGCCGATGGAATTGATCCTGATGGGATTGGGAGGCTGCACCTCCATGGACGTGATCTCGATCCTGGCGAAGAAACGCCAGCAGGTGACTTCTTTCGAGATCTTCCTTCACGCTGATCGCGCGTCCGAACACCCGAAGGTGTTCACCGACATCACCATCGAGTACGTCGTGAAAGGCAAAGACCTTGACCCGGCTGCCGTGGAACGGGCGGTGGAATTGAGTGAAAACAAGTACTGCCCCGGCATGGCGATGCTACGCAAGGCTGCAAATATCAAAACTTCTTTCCGTGTGGAGCAGGAATAATTTCCAGTTGAGAATAAGTGTGGGCTGGTAAAAAACGATTATCGGATCGGCTATTCGTACTTACCGGCTGTGATCTGACTATCTGGATCCGAACACGTGCAGGCGTCAACCGTCCTGCCGTGTTTTTTTAAGGTGCCGAGGTAAGGCTCGCTTCCTTTATCTGTTACCCACCCCTCCAGGTTGAAGGGCAGCGCGCCGTAAGCGGGAATCCACTCGCCGTTGTATTTACGGGCGATGTGAATGTGGGTGCCGGTCGCGGAGCCGCCTTCGCAGGATGGGTGCCCGATGGGATCGCCGGTTTTCACCAGCATGCCCGGCTGAATCTGTTCGGTTTTGCCCAAATGTAAGTAAAGGATCACCCAGCCGGTGTGTTCATCGCCATCGCCGTCCAGGTCCAGCATCACCACCGCGGGCTCAGAGCGGATAATCTGTCCATCTGCTATAGCGACCACATACTCGTTGCTCGGCGCGCAGCCGCCGATTGTCGCCGGCGGGGCAAAATCGACCGCCGCCATTGGTTCGCCAATACCCCACGCCGCGTGCGGTCCACCGGTGTAGGTCCAGGTTTTGCCAATCGCAAAGGGCAGGGCGAGCGCGGGTTGCTGCAGGTTGCCCGGGATATGGTCCGTGAAGTTTTGCCACGGGTCGCCAAAAAGGTCGCGGTAGGTTTTGTAGAACCCTTCGCTGTAGATCGCAATTTCGTATTCCTCAACCGGCAGCAATGTTGAAAAGTAATTTTGCAGTGCAACGGTGGCAGCGTTCTGCCATGGATCGGGATGTTCGATCGTGCCGTCCATGCGGATGATCGTATCCAGCGCTCCCATCCGCCAGCTGTAGTACCCATTGTTCAACAGGTTAGACGCCCAGTTGAGCTGGAGGTATAGCCCCTTGTGGAACTGGTCTTCATATCCGAGCGGATAGTCAAACCTGTCTTCCGGTCTCGTTTCTGAGGTGAGCCCCTGGGACTGGTACTCGACGAGAGCCAGCAGCAGGCGCGGGCTGATCGAGTAATTTTGCGCCACATAATCGATGAGATCGCCCCCGCGGCGCGTTTGGTCGCCCGCCAGGGCGGAGTAATTCTTCAACCAGCCGGGGTAGGAATCGACAAATGCCCGGGTGTCAAAACCGGATTGGTGCGGTCCGTTCACGAACAGCGCGTCCGGAAGGATCTGGAACTGGTTTCCCCACAGCGCTTTGTAATATATGGGTACTTTGATCACGCTGCCGGGTGTCAGGGTGGTCGTTTCTGCGGGTAGTTCAGGGTTGGCAATCAAAATCTCGTTGAGTGTTGTGTTGAAGTGCGCCGCCAGCGCCGTCAGGCTATCACCGCTCTGAGCAGTGTAATCCACCAGCGTGCCGGGGTCGTAGACCGGACGGGTTGCCAGCGCAGTGGGTTCAGAGAGCGGTTCGTTCACAGCGGTTGGAAGCTGGGGAAAAGGCGTGATGTACACAGGCACAGGTTCCACCGGGCTGCAGGCAGCCATGATCGACGTGATCAACAGGATATTGATCAGCCACAGGAAAATGCGCGACCGCGAAGTTTTTTGCGTTCCAACAGGTTTCATACTATTTAACTTTTATACCACAGGGTGTTTGACTATGGGAGATGGATGTTGGATCGCGGTGCAGCGAGCTGATCGGCGATGATCGTCTCCGTTCCGTTGACCAGGGTGCCCAGGTAAGGCGCGTCACCGTTCACAGCCAGGTAGCCGCTCAGGTTGAAGGGCAGCGGTCCATCTGCCAGGATCCACTCACCGTTGAACTTGCGCGTGATGTGCACGTGGGTGCCGGTTGAAACCCCGCCCTCGCAGGAGGGGTGCCCGATCTTGTCGCCGGCTTCTACATACGTACCGACCTTGATCCGGTCCCGCGTCTCGATGTGCAGGTACATGATATTCCAGCCGGTTTGTTCGATGCCGTCGCCGTCCAGGTCGAGGATGACGATTCCGTTGCCAGTTCGCACGATCACACCGGGCGCGACCGCGGTCACCCATTCGTTGGAGAGCGCGCAGCCTGATTCGGAAGAGGGCGGGGCGAAATCGATCGCTGCCAGCGCGCCGTCTTCACCCCAGGCGGAATGCGGACCGCCGGTGTAGCTCCAGATCCTGCCGGGTTGGAACGGCAATTGAAACGCGGGCTGCTGCAGATCCGCCGGGTAAAGCGGCTCAACTGCCTGTGACCGGATCCACGGGTCGCCGAAGAGGCTTTTCATCAGCGCGGGCATGCTTTCAGCGCCGTAAAGCCCGCCCGCCCATTCCAGCTGGTCGTACCAGCGTGAGAAGAGGTACTGCACCGCTGCCGATCCGGCGTTGAGCCCCGGGCTGATGCGCACTGTGGAGCCGTCTCTGAACTGGAGCGACGAAAGGATGCCGGCCCGCCAGCCGTAGTAGCCGATATTCAGCTGCTGCACCGTCCAGGAAAGCTGCTTGTAAAGCCCCTTGTATTCCAGGCGGATCATGCCCATCGGGTATTCTGCTTCGGCGAAATTGGTCGGAGAGCCGTACACCCAGTGGCTTTTGTACTCAAGCAGAGTCAGGAGCAGGTACGGGTTGACCGAGTTTTCCAGCGCGACCCGCTGCACCAGTTCGGCGCCGGTGTAGCGCTTTGAACCCACTGTCTCGTTGTAGCGGCTGAGGTATCCGCCAGCCTGTTCAACGTAAGCGATGATGTCAAAATCCGCGGCGGATGGCGAGAAGACCACCTCGCTGTCAGGCATCACGAGTGTTGAATCAAACACCTCGTCGAGCACATCCGGAATAATGAGCAATGTGCCGGGATTGATCAGACCGTTGGACGGTAGAGAAGCGGTTGTGATGATCTGATCAGCGCTCACCCCGAAACGCCCGCAAATCGAGGGCAGGGTATCGCCCGCCTGTGTGTAATACTGGATGGGAGGTCTGGGGGTGGCGTTGGGGTCGGGTGTGCGCGTGGGCTTGGGCGTGCTGGTGATGTCCGGCATGTCGGTGAAGGTGGGGATGGCGGTCGGCGCGGGGAATTCGATCGCTGCGACCGCGATATCGGCGGGTTCGCTGGTGGGCGTAGCCACTTCCGTGTTCTCCACGCCCTGCAGCGCGGCGGTGGCGGTCAATTCAGCCGGGCTCACGTAGCCCTGTGAACACGCGAGGGTGGTCACAAGGATGATCATCCACGTGGCGAAGATCAGAATACGTCTAACGCCCGATCTGGTTTTCATCCACCCGTCCATTCCAGGATTCAACAATTACACCATCACGGCTCATCGTGCCGCAATATTCATCTCCGCAGCCTGCCGAGACCCAGCCGCTCAATACAAAAGGCATGTTCGTGTCGGCGGAGATCCATTCTCCGTTGTAGCGCCGGGCAATGTGCACGTGTGTGCCGTCCGCGATGCCGCCTTCGCAGGAAGCGTGCCCGAGCCTGTCGCCGGCTTTCACGCGTGTGCCTGCGGCGATGCGGTCGCGCGATTCGATGTGCAGGTACAGGATCGTCCAGCCGGTCTGTTCCAATCCATCCCCGTCCATGTCAATAACCACGATGCCGTTTTCAGAGCGCGTGATCACACCGTCCGCGCTCGCGGTCACCCATTCATCTGAGAGAAAGCACCCGAACTGGTCGCCCGGCGGGGCGAAATCCAGCGCCGCCCATGCCGACCCGCTGCCCCAGCCGGCGTGCGGTCCGCTGGTGAAGGACCAGACCACTTCATCCTCGAAAGGCAGGAGGAGTTCCGGCTGCGCCAGGTCAGGCGGGAGGAGGGGTTCGATCGCGAGATCGAAGGGGATGCCAAAAAATTGCGTGTAGGTTTGATAAACGCCCTGTTCGGACACGGCTTTTTGCCACGCGTTGGGTCCGCTGTTGAGACCGAGCATGTATTGCACGGCGGCTGTGCCGGGGTTGATCACGTTGGAAAGCGGCGCGAGGCCGCTGTTGGAAAACGGGGTGTGCGAAAGCGCGTTGATCTTGTACAGGTAGTAACCCCGGTTGAGCATATTGGCTGTCCAGGCGAGCTGCATGTACAGCCCTTTGTAATACTGGTGAACGTACCCCATCGGGTAATCGACCTTCTCCGCGCCGATCTGGCGGGAGGTGACCCAGCCGGAGCGATATTCGAGCAGCGCGAGCAGCAGCCGCGGGTTGACCGAGAATTCCCGGCTCACCCGGTCGACGATCTCGATGCCGCTCATGGTCTCTTCGCCGACTTTTTCGCTGTGATCCGCGAGGTAGCCGTTTTGGCTCTTGATGAATCCCTCAAGATCGAGCGTGGCGCTCGCCGGGCCGTAAACCAGCTCGGAATCGGGGATGATCTTGAAGTCGGAGGGCGTTGTGCTCGGTTTTGGCGCGGGAACATTGATGATCTGCCCGATCTCGAGCGCATCGGGGTTGGCCAGATCGTTCGCGGCGATCACGTCAGCCAGCTCCAGGTTGTAGAGCGAGGCGATGTAGGCAAGGCTGTCACCCCACTGCACCACGTATTGTTCAAGGTCGGTGCGGAGCGTGGGCAGTGTGCGCGGCGCGTTGGGGGTGGGGGTGAGGTAGGGGTCGCCCGGTTCGCGGGGCGTGGGCATTCCGGCGATCATTGTTTCCGCGGAGATCGAAGCGGTTGCGGGGGTTGGGGGCTCTATCGGCTGCATGGAGGTGCCGCCGCCGGGCGCGGGTTTGGCGCAGCCCGCGAGCAACGTGAGGGCTGTGAGGATGAAAAGAGCCCCTCTAAGCGTTCTCATCAGCGCAGCCCTCTGGTGAACAAGGAGCTCACAAAGGGTCGACCGGCGACGATGTGGATGTGCAGGTGGAAGACCGTTTGCCCGGCGTCAGCTCCGGTGTTGATGATCGTGCGGTAGTCAGGGTTGGGGCCGATGACCTTGCGGGCGATTCTCTGCACGGTGTACATCAGGTGTTTCACCAGTTCAGCATCCTCTTCCATGAGCGCGTCAAGCGAAACGATGTGCCGGCGCGGGATGACGAGCAGGTGCACCGGCGCCACCGGATGGATGTCGCGGATGACGACGACCTCGCTGTCTTCATACACCAGGTCAGCGGGAGCGGTCTTGTTAATGATGTTGCAGAAAACGCAGTCTGTCATATCGTATATTTGGTTGCAAGATTCTTGCCTTAAGATTTCACTCATTATAGCCCCCTTTTCGAGTTCGTTGTTGCGTTAACAGAAATGATGTTTTATGGATCAGGGAATTGCTTCGAGCGGGCGCCACAGCCAGAAGCCGCCATAGCCGGTGCGTCCGATCATGCGGTTCTCCCAGTCGGTCCACTCGTAGAACTGCCCCGTGCCTGGTTGGGCTGGGTCGTAGAGCATCACCTCATCGATGATCACCCCTTCAGCGGTGTTGACGTTGGTCACCGCGTAAGCCCGCCCGGTGTCATCCACCCGCGAGACGACCAGCACGTGCTCAAAGCTGCCGCTGTCGCCGGCGAACAGGTAGAGGAAGTCGCCGGGGTAGAGCGGGTTGGCGCTGTAATCCACCTTGCCGATCGATAGGGGCTGCTCGATCTTTTCAAAGCGCTCCGCGGGGAACACCTGCGCGAGCAGGTTCTCGTCCTGCCCGGAGCGTGGGTCGAGGTACCAGAAGTCGAACAGGTTGACAGGGGTATCGAGTAGTCCGGCGTCGCGCAGGATGGCGATGGAAAGCGGACCGCACATGGTGGCGGGGTTGGCGTTGCGCCCGAGGTAATCGAGTTCGCGCGCGGTGACGATCGCTTCCGCCGGCGTGAGGCTGATGTACGCGCGCGCCGCTTCGTTTAACACTGCCTGTTGATCCGCGTCCAGCGCGCCGGTGTAGCGCGGTTCAACTGTGGGCGTGGGTGTGGGCGCGGTGGTGGGGAGCTCGGCGGTGGGGGTGGCGGAAAAGGGGCTCGGAGTGGCGGACGGCGCGGGGGAAGGCGTTGGCGGTTCGACGGTCGCGGGCGCGGGCGCGCAGGCGCTGAGCGCGAGGAGGATCGCGAATAAAACGATGAGAAAATGAGAGCGGGGCATCAGCGTCAATTGTAACAAAAAAGCGCGCGCCAACCTCTCGTTTTTTCGCGGGATGCGGTATAATCCGAAGCGTTCGGGGCGTGGCTCAGTCCGGCTAGAGCACTCGGTTCGGGACCGAGAGGTCGGCGGTTCAAATCCGCCCGCCCCGACACTTTCCAAAAGCACTGTCAATTTAATTAGGTTCAAATCCGTACTCACAGTATGCTGCGCGACCCACCCCGACTCTTTTTAAAAGCACTGTCAATTTAATTAGGTTCAAATCCGTACTCACAGTATGCTGCGCGACCCGCCCCGACACTTTCCAAAAGCACTGTCAATTTAATCAGGTTCAAATCCGTACTCACAGTATGCTGCGCGACCCGCCCCGACACTTTGACCTCAAAAAAGACCCTTTTTGTGACAATGTCTTTCCACAAAAGCCCCCTTTTTTTTTATTGACATATTATGCTAGAATATAATCACCTAAAAGAATTGGAGTAGAGATGTTAGAAACAGAGATTAATTTATATAATCAAAATCTTGAATCTCTCCTAGCCGAAAGTTCTGGTAAATTTGTCTTAATAAAGAATTCTGAAATAATTGGAATTTATGACAATTTTGGTGATGCTCTTTCAAATGGTGCCCGATTATTTGGATTAGACTCATATTTGATACGGCAGGTTATGAAAAATGAAAAAGAGATTAATATTCCTGCTTTAACTTTGGGGGTACTAAATGCCAATCTTTCATACGCAATACTCAGGTAAAGCAAACGATCAGTCAGGAAAAGAGATATCTGTAAATCCTCGGCAAGTATTACAAATGCGAGGACCTGTTGTACAAGTATCTGTTACCGTCGCACAAAAAATCAGCGAGCAATTGATTCAACAGAGTATTGAAGTTCCTGAACCAGTTTCAGGATGGGCATTGATTGATACTGGCGCGAGCAATACTTGTATTGATAATACCATTGCTACAAATCTTCATCTTCCAGTTATTGATCAAGTTAAGATGGCTTCCGCAACTCATAATGGGACGCTCTCAAATGTCTATCCTGTGTTCATGAGATTTATTGGTGTTCCTATCGAAGTAAATGCTGAGCGCGTAATCGGGGCGGAATTAGGAAATCAAGGATTAATCATATTACTTGGAAGAGATTTATTGCAAAATTTTACAATGTTCTATAACGGAATTACTGGACAGATAACGATTTCCGCTTAATTCTCAATACAGATACCTGCTAACTTTTTTTCTTAGTATTACATCTTTAATATCATTATGGGATAACTTACTGTAATACTTGAAGGTTGTACCTGGATCTTCATACCCCATGTTTGAGTATATGCTTGGATTTCCTTTAAATTCCTTGAATTCATCAATTCGTATATAATACATTTCTGTACTTCTGTTTCTTGTTCCTTGAATCGGGGTTTTATGCAATACTACAATCTCAAAGACGCCAAAAAGGCGAAGAATGATGAATTCTTCACACAGTACCATGATATTGAAAAAGAAATATCAGCGTATTTAGAATTTAACCCTAATGTTTTCAGGAACAAGACGGTTCTCCTGCCTTGCGATGACCCGGAATGGAGCAACTTTACCAAGTATTTTGCACAGAACTTCGAAAAGTTTGGGCTAAAAAAACTTATCAGCACGAGCTATGCTGTGGAGAGCAAATCATATAAAGCCAGCTATCAACCCACACTCTTTGAAATACGCGATCCTCAGTTCGATGCTGATAAGACCAATAAAAATGGCAAAATTTTCATCCTGGATCGTGACAAGACAGGCAACGGTAGGGTGGACGTGGAAGATTTGGAATGGCATTACCTGGCAGGTGATGGCGATTTCAGAAGCGCTGAGATAAAAAAATTACGCGATGAAGCTGATGTGATCATTACTAACCCGCCTTTTTCGCTATTTCGCGAGTTTTTAGCGTGGATTATGGAAGCAAATAAGGAGTTTTTAATCATAGCTAACATCAATGCAATAACATACAAAGAAGTATTTCCGCTAATTAAGGAAAATAAAATATGGTTAGGAAACGGGATGGGCAGATGGATATCAGGTTTTATCGTACCCGAATCGTATGAATTATATGGAACAGAAGCTCGAATTGATGAATCAGGAAATAGAATTATTGCTACTAATAGTTGTCTTTGGCTTACAAATATTGACCACGGAAAACGACATCAACCCTTACAGTTAATGACAATATCTGATAATTTGAAATACAGTAAACACAAGGAAATTAAAGGTAAACTATTTTACGACAAGTACGATAATTATGCCGCCATAGAAATTCCGTTCACTGATGCCATTCCCAGTGATTACGATGGCGTGATGGGTGTTCCGATCAGTTTTCTTGATAAATATGACCCGGAGCAATTTGAGATTGTTGGTGCGACGGAAAGTGAAGGAAAGGGATTTTCTGATGGTCTCTGGGACGAAAAAAGTAAAATTTCACAACCAGTTGTGAATGGTAAGCGTGCTTATAAAAGAATTTTCATTCGACACAGGAATTCCGGATAATGATCACAACTTTAAGAACCGATATCACAGTCAAAGACATTTGCGATGGATTTGTCTATAACGAATTGGAAGGCAAGGGGTTGTTCGGTTTATCCGGCAAACTGACTATCCAGCCGGAATACCAGCGTAACTACTTCTATGCCGACGGAAAAAAGGATGTGGCTGTCATTGATTCGATCCTTAAGGGTTACCCTATTGGTTTGATCTATTTTAACAAGGTGGATGGCGATAAATTGGAAGTCTTGGACGGGCAGCAGCGCATCACCAGTTTCGGTCGTTATGTCACCAATAAGTTTGCCGTCAAAGATGAAAACGGCATGGAGCAGTATTTTAGCGGTATCGCGGAGGATAAACAGAAGATAATACTGAATAAAAAAATGCTCATTTATGAATGTGAAGGAACTGAAAGCGAGATCAAGGATTGGTTCAGGACGATCAATATCGCCGGTGTGCCCCTCAACGATCAGGAATTACTAAACGCGGTCTATTCCGGACCATTCGTGACGCTTGCCAAACATGAATTCAGCAACAGCCAGAATGCCAATATCCAGAAATGGCGCGCATACATAAATGGTGCAGTTAATCGGCAGGAATACCTGGAATGCGCGCTTGATTGGGTGAGCAAAGGCAGCATCGGCGACTACATGAGCCGTCACCGCTTCGACAACAACATCACGGAATTAAAAACCTATTTCAACAGTGTTATTGATTGGATTTCATCTGTTTTTGAGGATGTGGAAAGTGAAATGCGTGGTCTGGAATGGGGTAGGTTGTATGAAACGTACCACAACACAGCCTATGACCCGGCAAAGGTTTCTCAGCAGGTGCAATCCCTTTTAGAAGATCCGTACATCAGGAACCGGAAAGGGATTTTCGAGTATATTCTTGGGGGTTCAGTAGACACAAAACTTTTGGACATTCGGGTTTTTGATGAAGCAACGAAGAAAGCTGTTTATTCAAAACAAACCGCTTCAGCCAGAGCCAAGGGGGTATCAAACTGCCCTCTTTGCGCGATAGGTCATGAAGCCAACAGGACTAAAATCTGGAATTTGTCGGATATGGATGCCGACCATGTATCAGCCTGGAGCAAGGGCGGCGCAACGGATATAAAAAACTGTCAATTGTTGTGTAAGACCCACAACCGGGCAAAAGGCAACAAATAGCGCCTGTCATTGCGAGCCGCTTCTAGTGCGGCGTGGCAATCCCCAACTTACTGTAGGGGTGGGTTCCGCGCGAAGTATGTACCCCCGGGCAGCGGGCTCTCTGCGTGCGAGTGGGGGGTTTGAACCCGCCAGTAATATTCCCTCAAAACACTTGACAGCCATGTTATAATAGAATAAAAGTTCTATTCTATCAGAGGTCATTTGTTTCCTTCATTCCCTGCCGCCCGCCAAATACTTCCATCCCCCCGGTTCGTTTGTTCGAATTTTTGTAACGAATCCCCTCGTCATCCAGTTAACAAAATCTGAATTGTTTCTATTTGTTTCCGCAGTTATCGAAACCATCTTCATCAATTTTTCTTCTCTTCGCTTCTTTTCGTGTCTTTGGTGGTAAGGGTTTCAAACATCCGTGCGATCTGTGTCTTCTGTGGTAAGTAATTCTCTTCTTGCCTTTCGTGTTAAGGTTTTTACTATCCGTGCGATCTGTGTCATCTATGGTGGGCAATTCTCTTCGTGCCTTTCGTGTTAAGGTTTTTACTATCCGTGCGATCTGTGTGATCTGTGGTGAGTTGATCTCCCGCCCGCGCCGGCTCATAAAAAATTGGAGGTTTATGATTGTATTTCTTCCCGTGCTTGCTATAATATTGGTAGATCAATCATTCCAGACGCAGTTGCCAGCATTACATAAATTGAATAGCGGTTTCACAAGGCTTTCCCGTGGGTTTGCTTTATGTCTGCGCGCTGTTTTGCGCTGCTTGTTCTTTATGAGTTGGGTGGGTTTACCCGGAAAGGGCTGAAGATGAAAAAGCTCATCGTGGTGCTCGTGCTCGTGTTAATGGTGGCTGCCTTCCTGGCAACGCCGCTGACGGCGCTGGCGGACTGGCCCGGCGCTCCCTGCGGAGCGGTGGGGGGCGAACCTCCCGGCTGGTCGCAGGTCAGCAGGGGTGAGGGTGGCACCGGCACTCCCGGCATCGGACCCGGCGCACCGTAATAGAACTGCCTGACAAAGGGGGAGGCTCTCACGGTGGTTATAAAATGTTCCATCGTGATGAGTTCCCTATTTAACAATATACTCAACTTTCTTTAGGTGAGGTTTGTTTTCTCTCCTTTTTTCGATCGTGATCCCCTCCAAACCCGTGATTGATTTGGCTGCGTGAAAACCGTACAATGATGGTGGTAATTGGTGCGTTCGAACAGGAGGTCGCCCATGCCGGATCCCGTACACGAAAACGAACAACTGAAGTTGCAGCTCAAGCAGCGTGAAGCCGAGCTTGCCATCCTCACCGGTGTGCAGCTGCGCCTTGCGGACCGCCTGGAGGTGCAGGCGATCTACGACCTGGTGGGCGATCAGATCCGCACGATCTTCGACCCCGACGTGGTAATGCTCTCCACCTATGACCCGCTGACCAACACGGTTGAGCACCGCTACGCTATCGAGATGGGGCAGCGCATCTACGCCCCGGGGCACCTGCCGCCGGGCGGGTTCCGCTCGCAGGTCGTCGAAAAGCGCGCGCCGCTGCTGGTGAACACCAACGTGGCCGAACTGGCCGTACAGCTCAATCAGCCGACGATCGCCGGGACGGTGACGCCCAAGTCATGGCTCGGCGTTCCGATGATGGTGGGAGACCAGGTGACCGGCATCCTGAGTCTCCAGAGCGTCACAGCGGAGAACGCTTTCACTGACTCAGACACCCGCCTGATGGAAACGCTGGCGGCTTCGATGAGCGTGGCGCTCGAAAACGCACGCCTGTGGGAGCAGGAGCACCTTTACCGGCAGGCGCTTGAGCACGAGTTCGCGATCGGGCGTGATATCCAATACGGCTTCTTGCCCGAAACCATCCCGCAGCAGCGCGGCTGGGAGATCGCGGTTTCCCTCAAACCGGCGCGCGAGGTGGCGGGCGATTTTTATGACGTGTTCCGGCTGCCCGGCGGGCAGATGGGGCTCGTGGTCGCGGATGTGTGCGACAAGGGGCTGGGCGCGGCGCTTTTTATGACGTTGGTGCGCAGCCTCCTGCGGGCGGTCTCCAACCTCGATTTCTACGCTCGCAGCAAAAGCAGGTCCAGGCACAGTTGTGAAGACCGCCTCCGCCAGGCGATCTGCTTCACGAATAACTACATCGAGGAGAATCACGGCAAGACAGGCATGTTCGCGACGATATTCTTTGCCCTGCTGGATACGCACACCGGCTGCTTGAAATTTGCCAACTGCGGGCACATGCCGCCCCTGATCGTCGGTGTGGATGGAAAGGTGCGCGCTTTATTGCTCACCGGACCGGCTGCCGGTGCGATACGCGACCCGGAATTCACCGTGCTGGAAGACGTCCTGCAGCCGGGAGAGCTGCTCTTCAGTTACACCGATGGGCTGACCGACGCAGAAAATGTGGATGGGGAGCATTTTTCTCCGTCGAGAATGCTGCCGCTGCTGAAAGGTGGAGAGCGCCCCGGCGACCTGCTGGCGAACATCCACGCCCGCCTGGAGGATTTCACGCTTGGCGCGAAACAATTCGATGATATCGCCATGCTCGCGGTTAGGCGGGGAGAGTCAAACGGGCAGGCGCAATAAACGGATCCGCGTTAGATCGTATCAAAACCTGATTACTCAAAATCTGGTGAGAATTCCCGGTTCATCAGTTTGCCAGGTACCGTTCTTGTCAGGCATATCCGCAGCGTCAAAGACTACGATCCCCGGGTTAACAAACTTAACAGGTGAAACGCTATAATCAGGCACAGAATGATTGCCGCTAAACTGACAAAGACCACCACATTGCTGGTTTTTCTACTCCTGCTGTTGATCAGGATCCCTTTCCTGTTCACCCACCACGTGCAGGAGGACGCCTACATCAGCCTGCGCTGCGCTGAGAACCTGGCAGAGACCGGGGTGTACGGCTTCAATCCCGGCGAAAAGGTCAGCTCCTCCACCGCGCACCTGTACGTATTCATCGCCGCGCTGGTGCGGCTGGCAGCGGGAGGTTCCGCGTACATCCCCGTGATGCTGGTGCTCAACATCCTCTTCTTCCTCGCCGGCACCTATCTGCTATCCCGTGTGTTGATCGAAGGGAGGGTGCAGCAGATCCTGTTATGGGCGTGTATCTCCATATTGCCGGTTTCGCTGCTCATCAGCTATTCCGGCATGGAGACTTCGTTGCTGGTGTTCCTCATCGGCGCGGGGCTCTACCTCTACGATCGCGCGAAATATCGACCGCTGACGCTGGTCGCCCTTGCTTTAATGCCCTGGGTCCGGCCCGATGCCATAGCTTATGCGCTCCTGATCGTGTTCTGGTACAGCGTGCGCGACCGGCGGCTGGATTGGCGCGGCATCGGGGCAGTGGCGTGCGGTTTTGTCGCGCTGCTGCTTTTCAACCAGGTCTATTTCGGCTCCATTCTGAATCAGTCGATCATTGCCAAGCAGCTCATGCAGCACGAGTTCAGCCTGCGGGGTTTGCTGCAGAATATGCAGGTCGTGTTCATCGGGCAGGCGGATGGCGGATTCTTGGCGCCCATCCGGACGAAGTACTTGGGCAGTTTTGGCGTGCTGTTTTCGGTTGTCGTGCTTGCGGCAGCCGCGATCCACCTGCGGCAAAATCGCTCAGACCGGAATTCGATGGCCGCCAGCCTGGCGGTGGGTAGTATGGTATTTCTCGTACCGTTGGCATACGCCTTTGGCGGGGTGTTATACCAATGGTATTTCTGGCCGTCAGCAATGCTGGGCTATGCGTTACTGCTGGCGGTGCTGTTGAGGCTATTAGATGAAAAGGTCAAGGTTTCAAAAGTTGCGCGCGCGATCATTATCGTTCTGTTGATCGCGGGCATGGCGGCGCAGTGGGCTTTTTCATATTCATGGGGGATGAAGGAATATGCTTACCGCGGCGGCATCGGGGTGTGGCTGCAGCAGAACGCGCGCCCCAACGACCGCATCCTGCTTGAACCTGCTGGTTACATCCCGTACTATTCCGGTCTCTACACTTACGATGAGGTGGGGCTGGTCTCACCCCAGGTGGTCCACTACCGCCAGGTTTATGAGCTGCGCTGGTGGCCTGAATTTGTGATGGATTTTCAGCCGGAGTGGATCATCCAGCGCGGTCACATTGAAAATTTCACTACTTACCAGGGGTACAAGTTAAATGGAACAGAAAAAGCCTGGTTCGAAGAGAATTATCGCGTGGCTGCCCGCTTTATTTTCAACCCGGAGGACTACGCGGCTCACCTGTTTTTGCAGAGGTTGCTCACGCTGGGTGAGGTGGATGAGTATTATGTTTTCAAGCGGGTGAAATAAAAAAATCCGGCAGCGCCGGATTTTTCAGGTAATTCAATACTGGATCTTTAAACCAGTCGATTGACGATAAAGTCCTGGATTAGAGATCTTTGAGCAGAGTGGCAAAAACCAGGAGAGCAAAACCGATTACAAGCAGCCAAAACGCGAATGTCCCGAAGAATCCGCCAAGATAGCCGATAATTCCAAGCACACCCGCGATCACCGCGACGATCCAGGTAATGTTCTTTGGTGGGGAAAGTTTCATGATTTTCTCCTTTTTACAAAATAGAGGATTACATAAGTAGATCCAGCGCAAATCATTACCTTTAATCATTTTACAGTATTTCCGGGATGTTTGTTTAGTAGGTTTACTTGAACCACAGACCGCTCACAAGGTCGGGGGCGGCTTTCGCCACAACGATTCGCAGGATTACCTTGGCATCTGCGTAATTAACACCGTAGTTCACTCCGTAGTAATCTCCCTGGTCCTCGATGTTCAGCAGTTCCAGGCTCTGGGCGGTGCCGTGCTTGCCAATTTGCTTCGCGATCTTGGAGAACGCATCGGGCGTGATCGCTTTTCGCATGGTCTCGTCGAAATTGGTGACGAAAAGGTCGTAGTCATTGGTTTCGATGCCCGAAAGGATATTTTCAGCGACAGGTTCGACGGCTTCAGCGACCAGTTCACTTTCTTCCCCCGTCACATACGTGATTTCGGGTTTGGCAGCGCATCCTCCCAGGAGGGCGGCAGCGATAATTGATGAAAGGACAAGCGCGATGGTGATTTTGTTCATGATTTTCTCCTTGAATGTGTAGATCGATGCAAGTATACTATCAAATCATTTTTAGCCATTATAAAAGAAAAGTAAAGCGCGAATAAAAATAATTAATAAAATTTAAGAAAATAAGAAATATAATTAAGTTGGGTATTGACAATATTCCAAAATTTGATAAAATAATTTAAATTTCATTTGCGCAGTCGCGGCAGGAAGAAGAGGAATCATGAAACAGGTAACTATTCCCGTAAAAGCGGAAAACAAACTCAATATCAGGGCGTCGGATGATCTTTCTATAGAAGGACTGGAGGGATCGGTAATGATCGCCGTTGTGCGCCAGAGTGATTCATTTAAATATTCCGAATCCGCCGGCAAAAGCGAAGTAAAGGCGACGAGCGATTGCCGCCTTCAGGTTCCTTCCTCGGTACCGGTAACGGTGGAAAAAGTGGGTGGCGACGCCACGCTGATGAATTTGGCAGCTCGTGTGATCGTGGGCAAGATTGGGGGCGACCTTGTAGTCCGGGGGCTTCCAGGCGCGTCCATTGACGCAGTGGGCGGTGATTTGCACATCAACCTCGTCGACGGCGGTTTGGAGGTTGTGCGGGTGGGGGGAGACCTCTACGGGTCAGAAGTTCAAACCCTCTCAGCGCGCGCCATAGGCGGCGACGTGTTCCTGCGCGGGGTCACCGGCGATATGAACCTGACTGCCGGGGGCGACATCCAGCTTGAAGTGAGCGCAGTTGATTTGCCGACGATGAACATTACAGCCGGTGGTGATATCCAACTGATCGTAAAACCTGAAGCGAATGGTCAGCTTTCGATGACCGCGAAAGGAAATACCATCAATGTCCATGTGGGTGAACAGGTTGGAGATTGGGAGGTTGACCAACTGGAACTGCCGCTTGGTGAGGGTAAGAACCTGGTCCGGCTCTCCGCAGGAGGGGATATCGTGGTAAGTGACCAGGAGGCAGTTGAGTATGATTTTGATGCTACCTTTGAGAGTTCAGCGAACGAATGGCGTTCGTTTGGCGCGGACCTGGAGAAGCAGATCCGTGAGAGCATCGGCTCAGCGATGGAGAATACCCATTGGGCAACCCAGTCTGCTGCGACCGCTGGTGAAAAGGCGCGCGTAAAAATGGAAAAAGCCATGCGGAAACTGGACGCGAAAGGGGTCGTCATCGATCACACTGGGGTCAATGTGGAGCGCGACGGCAAACACGTGGGCATCACCTTTGGTACGCCTGTAGCGAAAAGTGAAAAGCGTTCAACCGGACCCAGTGATGAGGAACGCCTGCTGGTGCTCAAAATGCTGCAGGATAAAAAGATCACGGCTGAAGAGGCGGAAAAACTTCTTTCAGCGCTGGACAAGTAGGAGCAAATGATGACAACAGATGAATCAAAGCTGGAAATATTAAAAAGAGTGCAGGATGGAACACTTTCTGCAGAAGAAGGCTCTGATCTAATTGGAATTCTGGACCGCGGACGTGAAGCGGCTGATGAGCAGGAGGTCATTGATCCCGCCCCGCCGCTGGACGACACTACCGCAGAAAGTTCTCCGCAGGTATCAGGCTGGTGGAAAGCGCTTTGGAGCCTGATCCTGATCGGCGGCGCGGTGCTCACAGGCTTTTCCGCGCTCTGGGCGTACCGCGGTTATGAGCGGGCAGGTCTGGGCTGGGGTTTCTGGCTTTCCTGGATCCCATTCATCCTCGGGGTTTTGCTGATGATATTTGGATGGATATTACTCGATTCACCGTGGATGCACCTGAAGATTCGTACTTCGGATGAAGGTAAACCACAGAAGATCAATATTGCCATACCGGTTCCCCTGCGCCTGATCTCATGGGGGATCAAAACGTTCGGTCACTACATGCCGGCAGACCTGAAGGAGAAGGGGATGGAAGAAATGCTGGTCGAGGTTGAAAATGCGCTGAAACGGGGTGAGCCTTTTCAAATCGAGGTCGACGATAAGGAAGATGGTGACCAGGTGTTAATCACTATATCGAAATAAGGTTATTGATACTTCGCCGGCGCAATCGCGCCGGTTTTTTTATCCTTGGGTATAATTTTCCCATGCGCAGAACCTTGTTTATTGGTAGCTCAATCCTATTGTTATCCGCGCTTCTCATCCTGACGACAGTGAATTTCGCCCCGCGGGAAAAAGCGACCCTGGAGTTTTCAACATCTTCGCATATTTCCGGGAAATTAATATTTTCCATGCCAGCTGAAATTTACGCCGGCGACCCTGGTGAAATCTCTGTCCAGCTTGATTTGGACGATAAAGCCCCGCAATCCGCGATCGTTGAGCTGCGGCTCGATACCGGGTTTGAGGATGTGACCCCCGCGGGACATTTACGTTTGGGTTTACAACAAGCCGCGGCAACAAAACTGAAATGGCTATTTCGCACATACCGTCAGGCGGAGTATCCGGGGGTATTTTGGGTCTGGATCGATGCGGGTGAGGGGCGTGAGCTGGTACTTGCGAAAGAAATCAAATTGCTATCCCGGTATTACATGGGCGGGAAGGTCATCCATTTTCGGATCGTGTACGGACTCGTGGGATTATTGGCGATTGTTTGGATGATTTTCAACGGATTTCGAGTCCATCAAGAGCAAACAGCCAAATCGGAAAATTGATCGATTGATTTCGGTTTGATAATTTTTGTTCTTGTGATAAAATTTTCTAGCTTCAGATACCAAACACCTTAGGAGCTGTGATGCTGCACGAATGGTTGTACCTGGTCATCTTTCTAGCGATTTCATTGATAATCCCTGCAGTTGCCATTGGTGCGGCAGCCCTTTTATCCCCCAAAAAACCCAGCCCGCTTAAAAATTCGATCTACGAATGCGGCATTGAAACTTATGGTCCAGCCAGGATCCAGTTCAAAGCCCAATATTATCTATACGCGATCCTTTTCCTGATTTTTGATGTTGAAACCGTGTTCCTTTTCCCCTTCGCGGTTGCATACAACAAGGTATTGCTCTTCGGGGTGATTGAGGTAATCCTGTTTGTGCTGATCCTGGCGGGAGGTCTGGCGTATGCCTGGCGTAGAGGTGCACTTGAATGGTCCTGAGACAATTATTGGTGATAAATCATGACATTCCTCGCTGACCCTATCACATTCATTGCGAACTGGTTGAACGGAGTCCTTTCCGGTTGGGGAATTCCAGGTATGTGGGTCCAGTTCATAATGTTTATCATTGGTGCGGGACTGCTCGCCCTCGGCGCGATGATCTTCACGATCGGGCTGATCTGGCTGGAACGAAAACTTGGCGGTCGTGTGCAGGATCGAATTGGCCCCAACCGTGTTGGACCGTGGGGAATCTTCCAGACCATCGCGGACATGTTGAAGATATTCACCAAAGAGTTGATAACCCCGATCGGTGCTGACCCGGTTCTGTACAACCTTGCGCCATTACTGGCGATGGCGGCGGTACTGGGTTTATGGGCGGTGATTCCGCTATCCCCGACGGTTTTCGGCACCAATATAAACGTAGGCGTCCTCTACCTGATCGGTGTGGGTGCGATCGGTGAGTTGGGTATCATCCTGGCAGGTCTCAGTTCAAACAATAAATACGCCCTGCTTGGTGGTTTCCGTGCGGCGGCGCAATTGCTCAGTTACGAAGTGCCAATGGCGATCACGCTGCTCATTCCGGTAATGCTGACAGGTTCGATGGGGCTGAATGATATTGCCAGCGCGCAGAAGATTGCGTTTGTCTTTCAGGCGCCGGTCGCTGCACTGGTGTTCTTTATTGCCGGTATTGCTGAAAATGGCCGGGCTCCTTTCGATCTTATGGAAGCCGATTCGGAAATTGTAGCCGGCTTCAATATCGAGTACTCCGGCTTAAAATTTGGTATGTATTACGTGGCGGATTTTCTCCACGCTTTCACCTCTGCGCTCATCTTTACCACGCTCTTCCTGGGCGGCTGGAAGGGGCCGGGCGCGGAGCAGTATCCAATTCTTGGTTTTGTCTACCTGCTCATCAAAACGGCGGCGGTCTACCTGCTCACGGTAACGATCCGTTTCACGGTTCCACGCTTGCGCATCGACCAGATGATGGCCTTCACCTGGAAATACCTCACACCCCTGGCGCTTGCGTCCTTGCTGGTAACCGCAGTTGTCGATAAAGCGGCTCCTGCCGGTCAGGGACTCTTGCGTATCATTTTGTTGCTTGCGGCAAACGTAGTGCTATTCCTCATCGCCGATCGGTTGGTGACCCTTTACCGCAGAGAACATGATAAAAAACGTAAGGTGGTGAGCGAGTTCCGACCGGTGCCGGTGACGATCCGAAAACCCGCAGTGGAAGAGCCCGAGGTGAACTCATGACCGTAATGCAGTTGATCTTTCTTGTGACCGCAGCGGTGATCATCTTTGCGGGTGTCATGATGGTCAGTGTGCGAAAACTGCTGCACTCGGCGTTATGGTTAATTCTTGTGTTGTTCGGTGTGGCAGTCATATTTGGTTTGCTGGAAGCGAGTTTTCTGGCGATCGTGCAGGTGGTTGTCTACATCGGCGCTATTGCCATCCTGATCGTTTTTGCGATCATGCTCACACGCGATGCGATTGATGATACGTACACCCAAAGCCGGCGCTGGATCATCACTGCCATCATCTCGGTCATCGCTTTGGGCGGAATTTTGCTGGCGTTATTTACCTGGCCGCAGGGGCAAGCGCTGACCGCGCCGCTCAGCGGTGGTTCGCAGGATATTGGCGCGCTTGGGCTGGCGTTACTGGACCCGGAGGGATACCTGGTGCCGTTCGAGATCGCGTCCATTTTGCTGTTGGCTGCGCTGATCGGTGGTATTTATGTCGGCATCGAGCACAAAGGAGAGGAATAATGATCCCGCTTTACTGGTTCCTCATCCTTTCCGCGATCCTCTTCTGCCTTGGTATGTACGCCGTGATCACCCGTCGCAATACGGTAGCCATTTTGATGGGGATCGAATTGATGCTCAACGCTGTCAACATCAACCTGCTGGCTTTCTGGCGATACTTGTATGCTGAAAGCACAAACACGGATGGTGTGATCTTTGCCTTGATCGTTTTCGCGGCTGCAGCGGCGGAAGCGGCAGTTGGTCTGGGTTTGATCCTATCGGCTTACCGGCGCAAAGAGACCATTGTTGCCAACGATCTGGATACATTGAAAGGGTGATGCGTTTAATCGTATGTTGTCAATAAACTCTCTCATCTGGCTGATCCCTGTTCCACCCCTGTTGGGGTTTGCCCTGATTGCCATCTTCACCTATCGATCGAAGCGCACCAGCCACAGCATCGGGCTGATCGGCGCGGGTCTTTCTTTCCTCGCGAGTATGATAGTGGTCATCAAAGCGATCACGACCCATGACCTCGCAGCTGCCCCACTTGCTTCTTCAATAAACTGGCTTCCGACTGGCGATACCTGGTTGAAGATTGGCGTGCTGGTTGATCCACTCACCGCAGTGATGCTGTTCTTCGTGGCGTGGACGATTCTGATGATCTTTATCTACAGCGTCGGATATCATAATTTTGGTCAGCCGGTAGGACAACATGATCGTGCGGGTCTACCTCCAGAGGGAGCGGAGATCTCAGAACACGGCAAGGTGCACAAGGTTCCTTCGGTGGAGCCGATGTACACGAAATTCTTCGCGCTGTTGAGCCTTTTTGCTTTTGCCATGTACCTGCTGGTGGTCAGCGACAGCCTGCTGACGCTTTATATCGGCTGGGAGATCATGGGCTTTTGTTCCTACTTCCTGATTGGCTTCTGGTATGGCAAGGAATCAGCGCGGAAGGCAGGTATCAAGGCGTTTCTCACCACCCGGATCGGTGATGTGTTCATGCTCCTGGGCATGGTCGCCCTCTATTCCGCGACAGGCACCCTTAATTTCCAGGAAATTTTTGGCAACCATGCGACACTGGAAACACTCGCAACAACGTCATCCCCGGTGTTCGGGTGGAGCTGGTCAGCGCTGATCGGTGTGCTGCTTTTCTGCGGCACAATCGGCAAATCCGCGCAGTTCCCGTTGCACGTTTGGCTGCCTGACGCAATGGAAGGCCCAACTCCGGTTTCCGCGATGATCCATGCTGCGACAATGGTCTCGGCGGGTGTCTATTTGAGCATCAGGGTCTTCCCGATCATGTCTGCTGGCTGGGAGCCCGGCGGCGCCCTGACCACCCCGATGATCGTGATGGCGGTGATCGGTTCTTTCACCGCGCTTTTCACCTCGACGATCGCGCTCGCGCAGAACGACATCAAGCGTGTGCTGGCTTATTCAACGATTTCACAATTGGGTTACATGATCGCTGCGCTGGGTGTTGGCGCATACGTTGCCGCGGCTTTTCACCTGATGACGCACGCATTCTTCAAAGCGCTTCTTTTCCTTGGATCGGGTTCTGTTATTCACGGCGTGGAGCATGGCGTGCTGCATACCGGCAAACACACCGATCCGCAGGACATGCGCAATATGGGCGGACTGCGCAAGAAGATGCCGGTCACATTCTGGACATTCCTCGCGGGCGGGCTCGCCCTGTCCGGTTTCCCGGTCATCACAGCCGGGTTCTGGTCAAAGGATGAGATTCTGTCCGGAGCGTTTTCAGGCGGTCACATGCTCGTTTTTGCCGTGCTGGCGGTTACAGCGTTGCTCACAGCTTTCTATACTGCGCGCCAGCTGACGATGGTATTTCTGGGCAAACCGCGTACAACTGCTGCCGAACACGCTTCAGAATCCAGAAAGGTAATGACTTTGCCTCTGGTTGTATTATCTGTATTCGCGATCGGGCTGGGCTGGGTCGGAATCCCCCACGGGTTCCCGCTTCTAGGTAAGTTTTCCCCCGCCTGGTTCCAGGAATTTGTGGGTTCAATGCTCTCGCATGGTGCGCACGAAGAAGCGCATAGCAACATCCCCTTGATTATTTCCATCCTCGTTTCAATCGGCGGGTTACTGCTTGGCTGGCTGGTTTATCGCAAATATGACAAAGCCGAAGCGAAGGATCCAATGGAAAAGACCCTGGGCGGTGTTTTTGCACTCCTGCGGGATAAGTATAGGATCGACGAGTTCTACCAGAAGGTGTTCATTAATCCGTCAATGTGGTTTGCAAATAAGGTGGTTTATCAATTCCTCGATCTCAAGATCATTGATGGAATTCTGCACGGATTAGCTTCCTTTGGTATGTGGCTGGGTAACCAGTTCCGTTATAAGTTCGATGTGCCGGTGGTAAATGGAGCGGGTGATGGCCTGGCAAGAACCACCCGCGGCACCGGTGGATTGCTGCACAGGCAGCAGACCGGTAAAGTACAGCAATACCTGGCGATAGCTCTCGGTGTCACGGTAATTGCCGGGTTGATCATTCTTACGCTCGTGATATTTGTGTGAGTTGGACGATTAATGAAATTCTTGAATGACCATCTACTTACCTGGATTCTCTTCATCCCGACCATTGGGGCAGTGTTTCTGTTGTTTGTGCCCGGCGCGAAGGTCAAATTCATCAGGATCGCTTCACTGGTGATCAGTATCATCCCCTTGCTTCTATCGCTATACCTCTGGTCAGCGTATCGGATGCAGGACCACAGCGCTTTGTTCAGCTTTGAGGTAAACCTGCCGTGGTTCGCAACCATCAATTCCAGTTATCACCTGGGCATCGATGGGGTTTCACTGGCGATGCTGTTATTGACTACATTGCTGACACCGCTTGCGATTTTGACCTCGTTCAGCATAAAAGAGCGCGTAAAAGCGTTCATGATCCTGTTCCTGGTACTGGAAACAGGAATGCTGGGTGTTTTCATGGCGCTGGACTTGATTCTTTTCTTCCTCTTTTGGGAGATCGGGCTGGTACCGATGTATTTCCTGATCAACCAGTGGGGTGGAGAGAAGCGCAATTACGCGTCATTGAAGTTCATCCTGTTCACAATGGGCGGGTCGCTGGGATTGCTGCTTGCCATCCAGATGATCGGTGTAGTCAGCGGAACATTTGATCTTGTTACTATTATGCAAACCTGGCCTGCACTGAATGAAGGTGTGCTTTTCGGCATTCCAGTCCCTACTGTAAAAGCAATTGCTTTTTGGGCGTTTGTTATTGCGTTCGCGATCAAGGTGCCGGTTTGGCCTTTCCATACCTGGCTGCCTGATGCCCACACCGAAGCTCCTACGGGCGGATCCATGATCCTGGCAGGTGTATTACTCAAGTTGGGTGCGTATGGCTTCATCCGCCTTGTGCTGCCCCTCTTCCCGCAGGAATCAGCGCGATACGCTGTCTGGCTGGCAGTGCTCGCTACCGCTGCGATCGTTTTTGGTGCGCTGGCGGCAGCGGCACAAAAGGATTTCAAGCGCCTCGTGGCGTATTCATCGATCAACCACATGGGATTCGTGGTGCTGGGCATTGCCGCGGCAGCGTGGGCGTCAGTAAATGGTGACGCCGCGATACGGGAAAGCGCTGTGATCGCGCTTGATGGTGCTGTGCTGCAAATGTTCAATCACGGCCTGAGCGCGGCTGGCATGTTCTTCCTGGTTGGGGTGATCTATGAAAGGGCGCACACGCGCAAACTGGACGATTATGGCGGTTTGTACGCCATCCTCCCGATTTACGGTAGCATCCTGATCTTCACCTCAATGGCTTCTCTCGGACTGCCGGGGTTGAACGGGTTTGTATCTGAATTTATGATCGTGCGCGGTGTATGGCCGATCTTCACCCTGTGGATTGCCCTGGCGATGATCGGTCTGTTCTTCACCGGAGTGTATGTGTTGAAGGCGATCAAACTGACGCTGCATGGACCGTTGAACGAGAAGTGGTCAGGCAAGCTCAGTGAGATCAACCTGCGCGAGTTATTTGTAATAGTGCCTTTGATGGTATTGATGTTATCGATCGGGTTATGGCCTTCATGGATCCTTAACCTGATCAATTCAACAGTGATGACCTGGTTTTAAGTAGGAGTTAGATGCAGAGTCCGATCCTTCCTATCCTCGCCCTTCTACCGCTGGCAGCTGCGATCCTCCTGCTGTTTCTGCCGGCGGGAAAGCGGAACCTGATCCGCGGAATCGCGCTGGGTACTTCTATTGTTACTTTGATCCTTTCGGTGATCGTTTTCTTTGCTTACGATACAGTTGTTGCCGGATACCAGTTTGATTTCAAATTTGCTTGGCTTCCCGCGCTGGGCATCAGTTTCCACATGGGAGTTGATGGGATCGGCGCCGCGATGGAGTTAATGGCGGGACTGGTTGTCTTCAGCGGTGTGATGGTTTCGTGGAATATTGAAGATCGCCCGCGCGAGTTCTTCTCATTCCTGCTTTTCCTTGCCTCCAGTGTTTTTGGTGTCTTTGGGTCACTTGATCTCTTCCAGCTGTTCATTTTCTTCGAACTTGCGATATTTCCAAAATACCTGATGATCGTGATGTGGGGGTACCCGAAGACCAGGGAATATGGCGGTATGAAGCTGACCCTTTACCTCTTCCTTGGTTCAATGGTCGCACTGGTGGGTGTACTCGCTATGTATTTCGCTTCCGGTCTGCATACGTTCGATATGGTCACCCTCGAGAAAGCCGGCTTTGGAGTGGAATTCCAGCGTCTGTGGTTCCCATTTGTTTTTATCGGCTTTGGCGTTTTGGGCGGTATTTTCCCCTTCCACAGCTGGGCGCCGGATGGTCACGTGGCAGCCCCAACCGCTGTCTCGATGCTGCTGGCGGGTGTTGAGATGAAAGTGGGTGTCTTCGCGGCGCTGCGGGCGGGTTTGATGCTAATGCCGGATGGAATGCGCGTTTGGGCTCCCGTCATACTAATACTGGCAACCATCAACGTGGTTTACGGCGCTTTCATCGCCATGATCCAGAAAGATTTCAAGTACGTCATCGGCTTCTCGTCCGTTTCCCATATGGGGCTCGTCTTCATCGGCTTTGCCACGCTCACACCCGAGGGGCTTACCGGCGCGGCTCTTCAAATGTTCTCGCACGGCGTGATGACGGCTCTTTTCTTTGCTGTTGTCGGGATGGTATACGATAGAGCACACACCCGCAACCTCAACGAATTAGGCGGATTATTCAAATATATGCCGATCGCCATGGTGGGTTTTGTGGTGGGTGGCCTTGTTTCGATGGGTATGCCCGGTTTCTCCGGGTTCATCGCTGAGATTCCCATCTATATGGGCGCGTGGGAAACCGCTCCGGTCGTGGCGATCATATCAGCGCTTTCGATCGTGGTGACCGCGGCTTATATCCTGCTCGTTGTGGGGCGGGTATTCTTTGGCGAAACACCTGAGCCGATCAAAGCCGGGTTGAGCGATATTTCAATAATGGATAAGATCGTGGTGATTATGCTTTCTCTGATTATGATCATCATAGGATTGTTCCCCTCAGTACTGGTTCCGGTAATTGATGCGGGTGTCAAACACATCCTAGTCCTCGTGGGAGGTGCCTGATGCCGGTCTTTTCGCCTGAGATGCTCACTTCGTTGATCCCGGAGACGGGTCTGCTCATCCTTGCGGTTCTCCTGCTTGTTCTGGTACTGGTTAAAAAGGAACACTTTTATATTCACCTGGATTGGATCACCGCTGCCGGCTTTGCCCTGATCGCCATCCTGGCTTTTGTTTTTGGCCGCCCGGAAGGTGAACCGCGCTTGTTATGGGGTGAAATGATCCGTGTAGATCGGGCAGGTTACCTGCTTAGCCTGTTTGTGCTGGCGGGCGGCGCCCTGACCGCCGTGTTCGCGGGCACAGATGTGACGGTTGGCAAAAAACCAGAATTCTACCTGCTGCTCACACTGTCTTCAATCGGTCTCGTCTTGATGGGAACCTCAGCCAACCTGATCATGCTCTATCTTGCGATCGAGACCGCGGCCATTCCGTTGTACGTGCTGGCAGGAATCAAGTACCGCGAGGAGTGGTCGGTTGAATCGGGCATCAAGTATTTCCTGTTTGGCGGTTTTTCATCTGCGATCATGCTTTATGGTTTCAGCCTGTTGTACGGGTTTGCGGGCACAACAAAGATCTACGGCTTGAAGGACGCTTTACAGGCGAGCGACACACCGCTTGCTGTGATCATTCTTGCTGCAATCATGGTTCTGGCAGGGTTCACTTTCAAGATCAGCGCGGTGCCATTCCATTTTTGGGCGCCTGATGTGTACCAGGGTTCACCCACACCGGTAGCCGGTTTCCTTTCCACGGTATCGAAAGCGGCAGGCTTCATCGCCCTAATACGTGTGTTGATTAATGTGCTGGGAGTTGAAAGTGGCAGCGTTTGGATGATCATGATCGCTGTTATTTCTGTCGCGAGCATGTTCCTCGGCAATCTTCTCGCGATCCCGCAGAAGAATCTGAAACGCATGATCGCCTATTCCTCCATCGCACAGGCAGGTTACATCCTGGTTGGTGTAGCATCCGGCACTGAGTTCGGGTTTGCAGGGGCTGTTTATTATCTGATGGCTTACCTGTTTACCAACCTGGCGGTCTTTGCGATCATCAACTGGATCGAATTTGAAACAGGTTCGACTGAGATTAGCGCATTTGCCGGGCTTAATCGCCGTGAACCGGGTCTTGCTTTTTTGCTGATGATCGCGCTGCTATCATTGGGAGGTATCCCGCCGCTCGCAGGATTCTTCGCCAAGGTACTCGTGTTCGGAGCCGCCATAGAGAGTGGGATGGCATGGCTGGCGGTTCTCGGTATCCTGAATTCAGTGATTGCCCTCTACTACTACCTGCGGGTGATGAAGGTAATGTACGTGGATCAACCGGTGAGTTCAGCCAAAGTTGATAAATTGCCTTTGATCTGGAGTATTGCGCTCACCGTTTGTATCGTTGGGATCGTGCTTTTGGGTGTGGTTTACACACCTTGGTTTAACTTTATCTCTCTGGCAGCGGCAGGCTTCTAACAGGGTTTGATGTGCCAGACATGACGCTATGATATAATCACAAATCATGTCTTCACAGAAGAACGACCCTGCGTTAAGTAAACAGAATAAGAAAAATATGCTTCTCGCCGCTTTGATGGGGCAGATTGGCGTGCTGACATTGGTGATTGTGCTGGCAGCCGCCTTCGGCGGGATGGCATTAGATGCCCGGTTGGGCACAAAACCTTGGTTCACCGTCGGTTTGCTGGTTGCAAGCATACCGGTTTCACTTTTATTGATGGTCTGGATTTCTCGAAAGACAGTGGCGAAGATCAAAGCTGCTGATTCTTATGAAGACGTGGAGGAGGAAACGATTGGAAAAAGCTGATAAAAAATGGCGTTGGGGATTTCACCGCTGGATCGTGCTTGTTCTTATCATCCTCAATGTGATCGCGGTAAACAAGTTTGCCCCGGTTCAGCCTCACATTCAGGTGGCTGCCGAAAATATTATGTCTAAGCCGTTGTTCACGCTGCCGGTGATCGGTGATTTCTACCTGACCAACGCGTTGATCGCAACGCTATTTATGTACATAGTTATTATCTTGGTCGCGCTGGCAGTTCGAAATGCGTGGAAGAAGAATCCGCTGGCTCCAAAAGGGATCGGTGGCATCTTTGAAATGTTTGTCGAGATGATCTATAACATGACCGAAACGACCGCTGGAAAATACGCCCCCAAGGTTTTTCCCTGGTTCGCGTCGATCGTTATTGTGCTTCTTTTTGCCAACCTGATGAAATTGATCCCCGGTTTCGAGTCCATCGGTATTTTGCATCATGCAGAACATGGATACGAGATTCAGGCGCTCGGGAACGGAACATGGTCAACGTTGTTGAACAAGGAAGTTGAGAGTGGGGGGTATACGCTGGTTCCCTTCCTGCGTGGTGTTTCCACAGACTTAAACTTTACCACCGCATTAGCGCTCATCGCGGTCTTCATGATCCAGGTGATCGGCGTCCAGGCGAATGGTCCGCGTTATTTCGAAAAATTTGTCAATGTCCGTAACATCTTCAAAAAACCCTTGTTTGGGGTGATCGATTTCATTGTTGGTCTATTGGAACTGATCTCTGAGATGGCAAAGATCCTGTCGTTTACTTTCCGGTTGTTTGGAAATATGTTCTCAGGGATGGTATTGCTTGCGGTGGTGGGCGTGATGCTCCCGGTGTTCATGCCGTCGGGGTTAATGTTATTTGAGTTGTTCATCGGTGTCATTCAGGCGCTGGTATTTGGTATGCTAACCATGGTCTTTATGGCCCAGGCAACACAGGGTCATGGAGCTGAAGAAGAACACAAATAATTGAATCAAAGAGAAATTGAGGAGGCTTGAAAATATTATGAGTGGTGATATTGTCGAGGCAGCAAAAATGATCGGCGCAGGATTGGCGATGATTGGCGCGTTAGGCGGCGGCATCGGCGTGGGACTTAGCGTTCAAGGCGCTGTGCAGGGTATGGCGCGCAACCCGGATACTTATGGCAATTTGCTTTCGAGTATGATCCTGGGCATCGCGTTCTCTGAAGCCATCGCGATTTACTGTCTAGTGATCGCTTTCTTAATGCTGTTCGTGATGTAAAGACCTGCAAGGTAAGGAGGCGAAATTGGATAAATTAGGATTAAATCTGGGTTTTTTGCTTATTCAGATCATCGGTTTCCTGATCACGCTGGTGGTTCTACGAGCCTGGGTGTTCAAGCCTTTACAGGGGTCGCTGCAAAAACGCCGTGAAACGATTGAAAAAGGGCTGGAAGATGCACGAATAGCAGCGGAAGCCCGTGAAAACGCAGAGAAAGACGCTTCAACGATCCTGGCTGAAGCACAGACAAGTGCCGCGCAGATCATCCGCGAGGCCAAGGAAAAGGCTGAGGTTACCGCGCGTGATGTTAAGGCGGAAGTTGAAGCCGATATAGCCAAGAGTCGCAAAAACGCGCTGGTGGAGATCGAGCACGAGCGGGAACGGGTGCTGGGTGAAATTCGCAACAATGTTGCCTCACTGGCGATCGCGGCTGCGCAGAAACTGGTGGGAGAAGCACTGGATGAAAAACGCCAGCACGAACTGGTCGCTGAGTTCTTCTCCGGGGTCAAGGACGGCAGGATAAGCATCCTGGAAACCGAGGGGCTTACAGGCGACGCCGCTGAGGTAATGAGTGCGCTCCCGTTGACTGAAGAGGAGCAGAAGGCAATCAAAGGAGAGATGCTTCAAAAGTTGGGTGAAAAAGCTGAAGTATCCTTCAACGTTGACCCCGATATCCTGGGGGGGCTCATTGTACGGGTTGGCGATAAGGTCGTGGATGGGTCGGTAGCCGGGCAGATCCAAAACCTGCGTAATTCTCTTGATTGATTCGACAATTGCTAGAGGGCGCCACTGATTTTTTTCAGTTGACGCTCTCTTTTCTTTTAATGTTAAAATTGCATTCTAATGAAACCAGTAACCCTGCACTCGCTTTTTGAAGATCTGCCAATCCCTTGGCACTGTCAATGCCAGTTGCCTGAGAGCGACGTCAAGTCATTGCAGTTTGATTCGCGCAGGATAACCCCTGGGGATGTTTTTGTCGCTTTTACAGGGGGAACCATTGATGGGCACGAATTCATCAACGACGCGGTCGCTAAAGGGGCGATCGCAGTTGTAGGTACACGGGAATATGAAAACATTAATGTTCCGTACATACGGGTTGATAATTCGCGGGAAGCGATGGCATACCTGGCAGCAGCGTTCTATGATCACCCGGCGCGGAAAATGACGATGATCGGGGTCACAGGGACGGATGGGAAAACAACCACTTCAAATCTCGTATATGAGATTCTTAAGACAGCAGGTCTACAGGCTGGGTTGATCTCGACCGTAAACGCGGTAATCGGCGATGAGATCGTGGATACCGGTTTTCACGTGACCACGCCGGAATCGATCGATGTGCAGCGCTACCTTGCTCGCATGGTGGATGCAGGGATTACACACGTTGTGCTCGAGACCACGTCGCATGGATTGGCACAGCACCGGGTGGCCGCGTGTGAATTTGACATTGCCGTTGTTACTAACATTACTCACGAACACCTGGATTACCATGGTTCGTACGAGGAATACCGGGCAGCAAAAGGGAGCCTTTTTACCAGTCTTGCGCAGACCAGCATCAAACCGCAGGGTAATCTTCGGCTGGCGATTCTGAACCATGATGATATTTCTTTTGATTACCTTTCTACCCTGGTCACAACCCCGCAGGTGTCGTATGGAATAAACGAGGTAGGGGATCTGCGGGCGAAGGAGATTGTCAGCAGTCCGGGTGGAGTAGATTTCACGGTAACCATCTCGCAGCAGCAATTCCGCGTTCACTGCAACCTGCCGGGACGTTTCAATGTATCAAACTGCCTGGCGGCAATCGCGGTTGGTCAGGCGCTTGGAATTGACATACACACTGTAATTGAGGGGATCGGGCGATTAGCAGGAGTTCCAGGACGTATGGAAGTGATCGAAATGGGTCAGCCATTCACCGCGATCGTAGATTTTGCACATACACCAAACGCCTTGAAGGTCGCGCTTGAGACCGCACGCGAGATGAATCGCAAACGCATTATCGCAGTCTTTGGCTCCGCGGGTTTGCGCGACAGGTTAAAACGCAGAATGATGGCTGAAGTGTCAATTGCCCTGGCTGATGTAACCATCCTGACAGCTGAAGACCCGCGCACTGAGTCCCTTGATGGTATCCTGGCTGAAATGGCGGATGCAGCTGCCTTAGCTGGCGGGAATGAAGGCTGGACATTCTTCCGGGAGCCGGACCGTGGTGAAGCGATCCGGCGGGCGGTACGGATGGCGCAACCGGGTGATCTGGTTATTGCCTGCGGTAAAGGACATGAACAATCCATGTGTTTCAATACGACTGAGTACCCATGGGATGATCGCACCGCGATGCGCGCCGCGCTGTCCGAGTTGTTACAGGTGACCGGGCCGAAGATGCCTGTCCTTCCAACCTCAATACTCGAATAAGGAACAAAAAAGATCCGGTTTAACACCGGATCTTTTACTCATTAGGCTCAATTACCTACGGGGATTTCGATCTCGATTTCCACCGCGGTCATTGTAGGAACGATTCCCGCTCCTGCGATCGCCACCGGGTCGAGGACGACCACCGCTGCTCTTGCCGCCCTTATCCCTTTCCAGTGCTTCCTCAACAGTCCAACCTTCGAGAACCGCCTGACGGGAAAGACGAATCTTGCCGTTGTCGTCAATCGCGGTGACCATAACCGTCAACTCATCGCCCATCTTAACCACGTCCTCCACCTTCTCGACACGTTCGGTATCGAGCTGGGAGATGTGAACCATTCCGTCAAGACCCGGAAGGATCTGGACGAAGGCGCCGAAATCTGCCACTCTCACAACCTTGCCAGTGTAGATGTGACCTACCTGTGCGCTTTCAGTGAGGGCTTCGATGCGCGAACGCGCTGCTGCTTCGCTAATGCCGTCTGTGGCAGCGATGTACACCGTTCCATCATCGTCAATGTCGATCTTGACGTTGTTTTCCTCCTGGATGGCGCGAATGATCTTGCCACCCGGACCGATGATAGCGCCGATTTTGTCCACGGGCACTTTCATAGTGGTTATACGCGGTACGAACGAGCGCAGTTCGGCGCGCGGTACCGGAATGACCTCGAGCATCTTATCAAGGATGAAGAGGCGGGCATCGTGTGCCTGTTTCAATGCCTGGCGCATGATCTCGGTTGTGATTCCCTTGATCTTGATGTCCATCTGCAGCGCGGTGATCCCCTCGGTGGTTCCCGCAACTTTGAAGTCCATATCGCCAAGGTGATCTTCAGCGCCCTGGATGTCGGTGAGTACGGCGTAATGATCGCCTTCTTTGATGAGACCCATTGCAACCCCTGCTACAGGGGCTTTGATGGGGACACCTGTGTCCATGAGGGCAAGGGTGGAGCCGCAAACTGATGCCATTGAGGAGGACCCATTGGACGCCAGCACTTCGGAGACCAGGCGCAGGGTGTAGGGGAAATCGGATTCTTTTGGAATGACCGGGACCAGCGCTCGTTCTGCCAGCGCACCGTGACCGATCTCACGTCTGGATTGACCGCGCAGCATTCTTACTTCGCCTACGCAATATGGCGGGAAGTTGTAATGGTGCATGTAGCGCTTGGTATCTGTTGGTGAGAGATTGTCGATTTCCTGTGCTTCCTTGGGAGTTCCAAGTGTGGCAAGTGTGATCACCTGCGTTTCACCGCGGGTGAACAAACCTGAGCCATGCGCGCGAGGGCTGACGCCGACTTCGCACCAGATCGGGCGAATCTCTGTCAGTGTGCGGCCGTCAGGGCGTTTGTTCTGGTTTATGATGCGGGAACGGACAACACGTTTGTAGGTTTCTTCGAAGGCTTCCTTGTAATCCGCAATCTGTTCCGCGTCTTCGGGATCAGTGTATTCAACAACGATGTTTTCTTTGAGCGTGTCGATCGCTGCCTGCAGTTCGTGCTTGGTATGCGGGGCGTCAAGCGCCTCGTTGATCTCATCTGCGATGCGATTGTTGACCTTCTCCACCAGTGTTTCATCCAGCGAGAAGATCTGTACTTCACGTTTGGGCTTTCCAAGCTCTTTTGCCATTTGCAATTGGGCTTCAATGATCGGCTGGATGGCATCGTGACCAAATTGAAGGGCAGCGATCATGCTTTCTTCGTCGATCTCGTTAGAACCTGATTCAACCATGAGGATAGCGTCAGCCGTACCAGCGATTCGCAGGTCGAGATCAGATTCATCGATCTGTGCGTAACTTGGGTTCAGGATGAATTCACCATTCACTCTTCCAACACGGACCGCGCCCACAGGTCCGCCCCAGGGGATATCAGAGATTATGAGTGCGCATGAGGCTGCGTTGATCGCCAGCACATCCAATGGATTGTCCCAGTCAGCTGAAAGTGAGAACATGATCACCTGCACTTCGTTGCGCATGTCCTGGTTAAAAAGAGGGCGCAAGGGTCGGTCTGTCAGGCGGGAGATCAGAATGGCATCGGTTCCCGGTCGACCTTCGCGGCGAAAGAATGAACCGGGAATGCGTCCACCGGCGTACATTCTTTCTTCATATTCCACGGTCAGGGGGAAGAAATCCTGCCCGACACGCGGTTCTTTACCCATCGTCGCCGCGGCGAAGATCACTGAATCGCCATATTGAACAGTGACGGCTCCACCTGCCTGGGCGGCGAGTTTGCCGGTTTCGAACGTCAAAGGACGTCCACCAACGGTGGCTATATATTTCTTACTTTCTGGTTTCATAACTTCTCCTAGTTGTTCTTTCCCGCCTGGTTAGGAACTGAAAATCGTGGAGGACGATAGGTTTTCCTCAACCATTTTCAATGCCCAACCGGCGGTGAAAAATTTTCCGCGCCCTGAAGAGAGAATAAAAACGAGTAGAGAGCATCTACTCGTTCTCTAATTGCCTACTTGGTGCGGATATTAAGTTTTTCGGTAATGGCGGCGAACCGGGCGAAATCGGTGCGGCGTAAGTACGCCAGCAAACGGCGGCGCTGCCCTACCATTTTTAGCAACCCGCGGCGCGATGAATTATCGTGTTTGTTATTGCGCAGGTGCTCCGTCAGTTGCCTGATGCGGATGGTGAGGATCGCGATTTGAACGTCCGCGGAACCTGTATCCGTATCGTGCATGTGGTACTCTTCGATCAGTTTTTGTTTCTCTTCTTTTGTTAATGCCATGACATCTGCTCCTAAAATATTTTTGCAAGTCGCCATCCGGCAGGTTATCCCCACCGACAGGTCGAGTCACTGGTCTGAATTATACCAGAGGGTAAGATGGATTCACAAGGTTGAAAATTTGAAAAACTGTGTCTAACCGGCGCGTTCCCGCAAGGCTTCTCGAAGTGAAGTCTGCATTTGGGGTGAGAAAAATCCCAAAGTCTTGCGAATAAACCGCTGCATTCCGGGATCAGTGGATAGCGAGATTGCCTTTTTGAGATAATACACTGTTTCTACTTCCGACCGTTTGGCGAGGTGCTCAATGATCGTGAGCAAGTCGAACTGGTATTCGGTGCTGGGGTTGATGATTAATGGTGTGATAAAGGTGAAGATCGCCGGCAGGTTTTCAAAATCTCGGTCGTCGATGAGGGGAATGACTCCTTCGATGGCAAGCTTTGCCAGCCATTTGCGTTCGGAAGTTTCCCACTCGTAGAGAAGATCAAGCCAGCGTTGGGGAGTATTTCTGCGCACCGCGGCAGAACCATACTCATGTAAGTAGGAGAGAAGTTCGCTGTTCATGGCGTCTTCCGACCATGAGCGGATCCGGTCGATCACATCTTCGATTTTCGTGTCTGGTAATTTACTCAGGAGCTGAGCGGCGAGTTGACGCAATTCCACTTCAGGTTCCTGCCAGAGCAGGTCGATCAATTCCAGAAGAAGATCGGGATCATCCGCGCATTGTTGGGTGAGGGTCAACAGCACCTCGCGGTTCAAGACAGCGGGGGTGTTGAATGCCGGTAAAGTGAACACCCCGGTCGGGGGTGTACTGATCGGATGAGTGTGATCTGCGTAGAAGCTGTAGATCTCGCGCAGCTCGAGAACGAACTCAATCAGGTTACCGATCTTTGGGAGCAGCAATCTCAGTTGTGTTCTTAATCTCGGCAGGTTTATTGCGGACATAAGATCCTGGATAAATTAATAAGCGCGAGCGAAATAAACCTTTTCCTGCGCAGGTTTACCACACACGATGCATTTCCCGCTTCCTCCGGTTTGGTCCATCGGAATGCAGCGGGTGGTGGCTTTTGTGTCCTCTTTTACCCTGGCTTCGCACTCGGCGCCACCGCACCACCAGGCGTACGCCCAGCCTTTCTCGACAGCTTTGACGAGTTCCTCGTAAGTGGCTGTTTCCTGAATGTGGCTGTTGCGGAAATTCCGGGCGCGATCCAGTAACGATTCATGGATCTTGATCAGTAAATCGTTGACAGCCTCAAGAATATTCTCCTGCGGCAGGAATGATTTACCTTCTCGTCCCGGTATATCCCGTCTCGCTGCCATTACGGAATCCTTTTCAACATCCTTGGGTCCGATCTCAAGGCGCAAGGGAACACCGCGCATTTCCCAGTCGTTGAATTTAAATCCCGGGGTCACCTCGGTTCGATCATCTACCTTGACCCGCAGTGATCCTAATTGGGTGCGAATTTTTTCGACGACCGGCATCACTTTGCTGCGTTCTTCATCGTTCTTGTAGATGGGGACGATCACCACCTGCACAGGCGCAAGCCGGGGCGGCATGATCAACCCCTGGTCATCCCCATGGGTCATGATGATCGCCCCGATGAAGCGGGTGGAGACCCCCCAGGAGGTCGTCCAGCAGTATTGAAGCTCGTTATTTGTGTCCAGGTACTGAATGTCAAACGCTTTAGCGAAGTTTTGTCCCAGCATGTGGGAAGTGCCTGCCTGGAGCGCCTTAGTGTCTCCCATCATTGCTTCGATGGAATAGGAGTTAATCGCGCCGGCGAATTTTTCGCTGTTACTTTTTCTGCCCGGCACTACCGGTACAGCCGCCCAATCTGTGGCGAAGCGAGTATAGATGTCCAGCATGCGTAGAGTTTCCTCCACTGCTTCTTTTTCAGACACGTGAGCGGTGTGACCCTCCTGCCAGTAAAACTCAAGTGTGCGCAGGAATAACCGGGTACGCATCTCCCAACGCACGACATTACCCCATTGATTGATCAGCACGGGCAGGTCTCGGTAGGATTTGATCCATTTGGAGTACATATACCCGATGATGGTTTCAGAGGTGGGGCGGACTACGAGTGGTTCTTCCAGTTTCTCACCCCCGCCAATGGTAACCACGGCCAGTTCGGGTGAAAACCCTTCCACATGTTCCTTTTCTTTTTCAAGGAACGACATGGGAATGAATAGTGGAAACGCGGCATTCACATGACCAGTTTCTTTGAACATACCATCAAGTGCGCTTTGAATATTTTCCCAGAGCGCCCACCCGTAAGGTCGCACCACCATGCATCCCCGCACGGGCGCATAATCCGCCATTTCTGCTCGTTGAATGACCTGGTTGTACCATTCTGAGTAATTTTCACTACGTGGGGTCAGTTTTTCATTGCTCATTTTTTTCCTGCCAATATGGATTTATTCACCGGCAATTTCGCCAGAGTTCAATTTTTCAAAAGCCGTATCAATATCGGGCACAAGCGTGATTAACCCCCGCTCTTTTAATCCAATGTAAGGACCCAGGGAATCGATAAATTGCGCCATGGTCGCTGTCCACTCTGCACCGACGGCGATGAGGGGGCGAGGTGTATCTCCGGAGAGAATCATCTCGTTCCACATCACCATCAATTCACACATGGTGCCCACGCCGCCAGGCATGACCACCGCGGCGTCGCACGAATCGATCAGCGCGTACATTCTCTCACGCAGTGACTCAAAACGATTTTCCTCGGCTACCCATTTATTGGCTTTTGCGCCGCGATGTTTTTCGATCTGTGCGCAGGTGATGCCAATTACATGCCCACCTGCTTCACTACAGCCTTGTGAAGCCGCCTGCATCACGCCGGAATATCCGCCGGTCAATACTGTATGATCGTTCCTGCCAAGCAGAGCTCCCAGCCGGCGGGTTTCTTCATAGACGGATTCACCTGGTTGGGCGGCAGCACCACCAAAGATCGCTACTTTCATTGATTTTCCTCGCTATGGTCGATTTCTTGATCCCAACTGCGCTTGTAATTCTGCTCGAGCTTCGAGAGGATTGCTACTTCCAGGTCGATGCCTGTTACGCTTGCCAATTGAAGCAGGTATAAGGCGACATCAGCCAGCTCACCGCTCAACTCCTCTTTTTGCTTAGGTTCATCACTCCACTGGAAATGTTCCAGCACTTCGCCTGTTTCCAACGCCAGTGACACGGCGAGGTTGCGCGCCGTCTGAGGGCGGGGACTTTCCTGCTGATACCAGCCCTTCGCGGTAACAAAACGATTCATCTCATCGGTCAACTGGCGAATGTCCATTTGAGTTTCCCTCACTATATATCACTTGCAGGGCTCTGCCCGCTGATTTTACCTGTTCCGGGTGCCATCCGTCCTCGGCGGTCATCTTTTTCAGATGTTCTACCACTGTGCGACGGCTATCAGGATCGAGAGCGCTAAAAACACGAAGGATCTCCTTTTCGTCGCGTGAGAGGATGGCGTTCCAGGTTTTTTCAAGATATGCGTCGTGCTCGCTCAATTTTTCACTCTAATTCGTGCTGATTGAGGTCTAATGATACCATAGCCGTTCAGGATCTAAGCTAAATCTTAATAAAATACTGGACGGCAAAGGCCGTCCAGTAAGATGCAAGTCGTGTGATTATTCTTCTTTTTTACTTTCCAGTTCCTTGGCGCGGGCATCAATGACCGGCTGGGCGATGTGAGCGGGGACCACTTCCGTGTGGTCCAGTTCCATCGAAAACACGCCGCGGCCTCCGGTCATGGAGCGCAGGGTGGTGGTGTAACGCAGCATTTCAGCCAGGGGAACGTTAGCGGTCACGACAGAGCGGCCTTTTTGGGTTTCCATACCCTGAATACGCGCCCGACGGGTGTTGAGATCGCCCATAATGTCGCCCATAGCGGATTCTGGAACTGTGATTTTAACCAGCATGATCGGTTCGCGTAGTACAGGCGCCGCGTCATGGACTGCAAGTTTGAATGCTTCACGGCCGGCGATTTCAAAGGCAACCGGTTTTGAATCCACTGGATGTTCTTTACCGTCGAAGACAGAGACGTGCACCCCGGAAACAGGATACCCGGCAATGACACCTTCTTTCATCACGTTCAGAATCCCTTTCTGGATCGATGATGAATAGGATTGGGAGATCGCACCGCCAAAAACATCCCAGGTGAAGTCAAAATCCTTGTCAGTCAGAGGGGAGACTTTCAGATGTACCTCTCCGAATTGACCTGAACCACCTGTCTGTTTTTTGTGACGGTACATCGCTGAGGCGGGTTTGGTAATGGTTTCCTGGTAGGGAACCTTGGGTTCGTGGGTGTTCATTCCAACCTGGAACTTAGTCTCTGCGCGGCGGATGGCAACCTCGATGTGTTGGTCGCCCATACCCTGCAGGATGGTTTGCCGTGTGGAGGGCTCGTTGTGCCAGGAAAGGGTCATATCCTCTTCGCATAGGCGGGTGAGGGTGGATGTGATCTTGGTGGAGTCCCCCTGTGTCTTGGGGAAGAGCGCGACCTGGAAGAGTGAATTGGGATATTCCGGGATCGGCAGGGTAAGTGGATGTCCCTTATCGCATAGCGTGTTGGAGGTCGAAGTTTCGGTCAATTTTGGTACCACACAAATATCGCCAGCGTGGAGAACCTTGACCCCGATAGTTTCTTTTCCACGCGGGATGTTCACGGAACCCAATCGTTCTTCGATTTCCTTGGTTTGATTCCAGACTCTGGCGTCGGGGCTGATCGTGCCGGAGTAAAGACGGAAGAAGGTTTGTTTTCCAACAAAGGGATCAGCCGTGGTTTTCCAGACGTAAATCGCGAGAGGACCGTTGTCTTTGGCTTCAAGCGTTTCTTCGCCGTTCTTTCCTTCAGCGACGATCTTGTTTGCGTTGGCAGGTGAGGGTAATATGTCAACAATCGCGTCCAGAAGTTTGAATACACCAATCTCGGTGGTCGCCGCAGAAACGAGCACGGGGATGAAGTTACCTGAACGCACAACAAGTGTAAGCCCGCGAATCACTTCTTCATCAGTCAATCCGCCGTTCTCAAAGAATTTTTCCATCAGGGAATCGTCCCCTTCAGCGGCTGCCTCGACAAGTATCATTCGGGCTTCTTCCGCTGCGTCTTTGTATTCGGCTGGAATTTCTTCAGCAGTTTTTCCCTGACCTTTATACGCTTTCATTGTGATGAGGTCGATCACGCCTTTGAAATCCTGCTTTTCACCCCACGGTAGTTGAATGGGGAGAAGTCTTGTTTCTGAAAATTCCTCAACTGACTGGAGGGATTTCTGGAAATTTGCGTTGTCGCGGTCCATCTTGTTGATGACAAGAAAACGCGGGAGATTGAACGTATTGCTGTAATCCATGGCGATCTCGGTGCCAACCTCAAGCCCGTTGACGGCATCCACCATAAGGATCACGGCATCAGCCACACGCATCGCTGATATGACCTCGCCGATGAAATCGGTGTAACCGGGAGTGTCGAGCACATTGATCTTTACATCTCGGTATTCCACCGGGATGACCGAGGTGGAAAGTGAGATCGTACGGCGAGCTTCTTCTTCATCGAAATCGGAAACCGTTGTACCATCGTCGATCTTACCCATGCGGGTCGTCGCCCCAGTTGAGTGTAGGAAAGCTTCACAAAGGATAGTTTTCCCGGCACCAGAGTGTGACGCCAGCACGATATTTCGGATCTTGTCAGTTGAGTATTCTTTCATTAACGTGGTCCCTCTTATCGGTTAAATTTTGTTTGTTAAAACCTTCTAATTCTACTTGACGAAACCTTTTCTGTCAAAGATGAGCAGCCTTAACCCCGGCTGGCTGTGAAATTTTCAGCACCCGGCTGACGCAAAGCGTATGAGAAGTTGTACAATCAATTGAGGGAACCGGTGGGTTTATGAATGCGTCTTTAAAAGTGTTACGTTTGACACTTTTTATTCTTCTGGCCTTCGCCAATCTTTCACCCGCCCGATTTTTAGGCTGGCGTTTTTTGGATGGAATGCTGGAGGAGGTGAATATACCGCGTGCTTTCCTTTCAAGTGAACCAATCACACCTCTTCACCGCACCATGATTGGTTCTAATGAGTTCTGTATCCATCAGGAAAGCGGCAGTGTTGTGGTAGGTAAATGCACTGCTGAAGCAGGAGAAATCCTTTGGCAAAGTCCTGACAGCTGGCAGGTGAGAGAATCTTTTTTTGCTGATCTGGATCGTGATGGAGAGCAGGAATTGGCATTATTGGTCTGGCGGCCATTTGCACCCTGGCCCGTTGACAGGTTTATGCCGCATGGGGGAAGGATCAACAACTTTCAGGACGAGGCAGGCAACAGCTGCCATCTAATATTGATGCGACTTACCGGTGAAGTGTCTGAGGAGATCTGGGCCGGTTCTGCCCTGGCTGACCCGCTGCATTCTTTATTACCGGTTGACCTCGATGGTGACGGCTACCAGGAACTGGCTGCAATTGAATATTCTTACGATAGAACTGATCCTGCCGGATCGATCGTTGTCTGGCAATGGAACGGGTTTGGTTTTTCGCTGGAAGATCGCGCACCGGGTACTTTTAAATCGATGCATGCATTCAACGTGGATTCTTCCGTAATTCTCATCACGCAACAACAATAGGAGGCGTAAAATGTCTGGAAAAAAGATCTTTCGGGTTACTTCTTTGGTGATTGCGGCTGCCCTGCTGCTTTCGGCATGCCGCATTACAGATCTCATCAGTAATTTGACTTCAGGAGCAGATGAACCTCCTCAGGTGATCAAAACTGATAATCCGATTGTGGTCACTGATGAATCTCCTGCGGATGCACCTGTCATCTCCGCTGAGGATTTGTACGCCGCACCATTTGCTCCATATAATCCGCGCGCATACGCCATCCCGGCACAATACACCGGTGGGTACACACTGCCTTTGCGTGAAGACCAGGTTGAAGATTTTGATGATTTTGAACTTTCCTCCGGTCAGACGCAGGCATTGCTCGCAAACGGTTTTGTGGTCGTACCACCCAATTTCGATCCCGCTCGAATGTACCAGGAGTTCTATCAGGCTTATGAGTCTATCCGATACGATTCCACACCGATCTTTGTGACCACTGACGCGGTTTTCCACGTCTATCATTTGATCTTCGACAAAATGCTGCGTGATCTCGAGCGCAACGCGTTTATGGATTTGCTCAACGAATTGACTGTCGCCATGCTGGATGAGTCGCTGGCGCAGTACGAGAGTCTGAAAGGCACAGACCTTGAAATAGCAGCCGGCAGGAACGTGGCGTATTTTGGTGTTGTCGCCGAAATCCTTGAACTACCCGTTAGCATTCCCGCAGAACTCAGCGCGCTGGTAGAAGCGGAGGTGAGCCTGATTGAAAATGGAAGCGGGATAAACCCCTCTCCTATTTGGGACGCAGGGGGCCAGGAATTGGATGACATTCTGATTGAAGATTATTCGCAATACATCCCGCGCGGGCATTATACACGTGATGAAGCGCTGAAGACTTACTTCAAAGCCATGATGTGGTATGGAAGGATGACCTTCCGCCTCAAAGATCCGATTGAAACCCAGCGCGCGCTGCTTGTCGTTCAGGCGATGCGAGACGCGCAAACCTCCTCCGGAAGGCCGGCGCTCGAATTATGGCAGAATATTTACGATCCCACAGTATTCATCGTAGGTAAGGCGGATGATCTTTCAATTTATGAATATGGAAAGCTGTCAGATGAAATTTTCGGAGAATCACCGGATCTTGTGAGTTTTGCAGACCCGCAGCTTTCCGAGCTTTTCTTTGAATCAGCCAGGCTGCTCCCGCCTCCGCAGATCAACTCCATGTGGGTGTGGATCTGGCAGGACCGGGATGAGGCCACCCAGGGATTCCGTTTCATGGGGCAACGGTTCACATTGGACGCATACGTGTTTGGACAGGTGATGTGGCGCAATGTGGGCACCCTGGACAATCCGCGTGATCTGCCCAAGAGCCTTGATTTTCTGGCGGCGCAGGGTTCAGAGGAGGCGTACGCAATCCTTGATGAGATGGGTGAAACCGAATACGTGAATTATGACACTCAACTCTTAAAGGTAAAAGAGGAGGTGGCGACTTTGGGGTTGGATTCATGGACGCAGAATCTCTACTGGTCATGGTTGTACGCGCTGCAACCAGTCTTTGAACCGAAGGGCGGTCAGTATCCGGCTTTCATGCAGACGCAAGCCTGGCTGCGCAAGGATATGCATACAGCGTTGAGTTCGTGGACGGAATTGAAGCACGATACGATCCTGTACGCCAAGCAGGTGATGGCGGAGATGGGTGGAGGTCCTGAGGAGCTTCCCAGGGGCTATGTGGAACCCAATCCCGAAGCGTATGCCAGGCTGCTGGCGTTGGCTGAAATGACCCGCGCCGGTCTTGAAAGCCGCGGGTTACTGGATGAGGTCACACGGGGAAACTTGGACAATCTCATCGAGGAGCTGGTTTTCCTGCTGGATGTGGCGGAGGCAGAACTGAACGGGATTGAACTCGATGAAGAGGATTACTGGCGCATTCATTTCTTCGGCGGCTGGTTGGAGGCGATGACCGTCGCCGCGGCTGATCCTGCGGATCCCGCGCAGGGCAGCGGGGATCTCTCTGATCAAAAATCCGCGCTGATAGCGGATGTAGCAACCGGCATGGGCAGGGTGTTGGAAGAAGGTGTGGGGTACCCGACCAGGATCTATGTGGTCATCCCAAATTCGCCATATCGCGTTGCTGTGGGAGCAGTATATACCTATTACGAGTTCCCTGTCGCGCCGGAAGATCGCATGACCGATGAAGACTGGCAGGCGATGCTGGAGAGCGGTAACGCGCCGGACGCACCGGATTGGACATCGTTATTCATCGTTCCATGAAATTTCCAAATTTGTTGATAGCAGGAGCGCTGGCAATAACGTTCCTGCTTCTGGCTTCGTGTTCCACTCCCCAGGAAACATCTTCGTTACTTCTTGGTGGAGACGTGATGCTCTATCGGGGAGGAGAACCTATTTTTTCATCAGGGTCACCGTGGGGGGAGGTTGTGGATCAATTGTCAATTGATCAGGTGGATCTATTTGCTGTGAACCTTGAATCTCCATTTGGCCATGTTGAATACGTCTCGCGAAGCGAGAACCCAAGAATGAATCTTTGCGCTGGTGAAGATACCGTTGGGATATTGGCGCAGGGCGGGATTGACCTGGTGACCACCGCCAACAATCATTCCACCGATTGCTCCATTTATTCTTTGAGTATATCTGACGTGGTGGAAAGTGCGGGAATTCAGTTATTGGATGAGGAAAAAACTATGCTCCTGGTTCCCGCTGGTGATCAAACGGTGGCATTTGTCGCAGTGGATGCCTATACGGGCACATTCGATCGCCAATCTTTAATGGATGCGATTACCTCTGCCGCGCAGCTTAGCGACCTTGTTGTTGTGTCGATTCATTGGGGAATGGAATACCAGGCAGGACCGAGCCGTGAACAGGAGAATCTGGCGCAAGAGCTGATTAACGCCGGGGTGGATGTGGTTTGGGGGCATCATCCGCATGTGCTGCAACGCATGGAATGGCGAGAATCGGAGATGGATGGTCGGCGCGCCTTGGTAATGTACAGCCTCGGCAATCTACTTGCGGACCAATGGATGCTGCCGGACACTTCACGGGAGGCTTTGGTGCAGATTGAGTTTGAGGATCACGGAATATCAGCGATTAAGGTCTACCCACTTCTCATGAACCCGATCACCAAAAGGCTCGAACTGCTCGAAGAGGGGAATGAGATGACACTCATCACTCAACGATTGAACCTGGATTCAATATTGACCGTGGTTGAAACCTGGAAAGATTAAAAAATTTCTGAAGGGGGTTCAACCAAGGCGTTTTTCCATACGCCAGGAGGGTTCCTCCACGGTTTTCCATTGACCCTCATGATCAATATACGACCAGATACCCGGTTCTTCCGCTACAATCTGGAACCCGTGCCGTTTGTAGAGACGGATTGCATCGGGGTTGTCACGCGCGACGTTCAACGTTAGACGGGTAAAATTCCTGGCAAATAGAAAGTCCTCCAGCACATGGAGCATACTTGTGCCAAGTCCACGATTGCGGTAAGGTGCTTTTATACGAAAAGAATACAGATACGCCCGATTCCAGCCGTCAGCCAGCTCCGGGCGGTCGCTCTCAAGCTGCAGGAACACCTGTCCAATGATTTCCGCCTGCGGAGTCTCTGCCACCCATGCTTCTGATGTGCCATGTTGCATGCGCTGGTAGACATTTTTATACACATTTCTGAAATGGATGAATTCCCCGTTCCATTCCAATTGCGGTAGATCCTCCCGGGTCATCCGGCGGATCCTGATCTTATTGACATCTACGACCGGAATTTCCTCAACTCTTTCTGTCATCCAGTTCCTCTAAGAGTGATGAAATGATCTGTTCTTCTTCAAGGGGGGAGGTGATGCGCCCATCCAACCAGGCGCTGCGAATTTCGGATAAAATCCGCGTGTACATAGGACCCGGGGGAACGCCGCGGTCGCGCAGGGAATTTCCGTCAACGGTTGGGGTAATGAAGCGCCATTTTGTGGCGTAAAGAGCCAATTTTTCTTTTAACTCCTCATCCTCCATCGTGCAATAGAGTGTAAATACAGCGTAGATGGGCAGTTTTTCCAGTGTAAACGTAAATTGACTGGGTGTAAGGTTTTTTAAATTGTTGAGAGAACCTGATATGGCAACGATCTTTTTTAACGCTTCGAGCAGGGTGCTTGAAAGCCTGAGTCTTTCCGCGACCTCAATCCCTGTCGGGGATTCCATTTGACTTAACCACGAAAGATAGATCAGGACGAGTTGAATTGGGGTGCTCCCAACACTTGGGGGGAGTTTCCAGTCAGGGAGTTGCGTATAGTTTATACACTTGCTGATAGCTGTTTCATGGGCTTCAGTCCAGGTAAGTTTAGGATGAATCCCGGAAAGCAGGTTGAGTTCTGAAAGGCGGCGCAGGATCGGAAAAGGCGCGCTCTCATTGTAGATCAGATCGAACTCGTGATGGATCCTCTCACCACTTAGTTGATGTAGTAATTCACGCGCTTCACTCATCAAATGAAGCGTGCGTTTTTCAATTTGGAACTGGAAACGCTGTTCAAAGCGAACCGCTCGGAGCAGGCGGGTGGGATCATCCACGAAGGAAAGCGAATGCAGCACCCGTACCAGTTTCTTTTCCAGATCTGAGAGCCCGCCCCAATAATCGTAGAGTTCCCCGTAATGATGCCCATCTAATCTGAGCGCAATGGTGTTGATGGTGAAATCGCGCCGGTGCAGGTCAAGCTTGATGCTAGACCTTTCAACTGTTGGAAGAGCTGTTGGATGATCATAAAACTCGGTTCGCGCGCTGATGAAATCGAGCGCGTCAGGCAGGTCCATCTGTTCCGTGCTTCCGCACCCCATGAACTTCAACAAGCTGGTGTGGACATTACTGATCTGCCATTTTGCTGTGTTGAACCTTTTGTGGGTGACCACACGCCCGCCAAATTTTTTTGCCAGCGCGTGGGCAAAGCGGATGGCATCACCCTCGACCACGATATCATAGTCGATCGATGGTCGCTCCAGCAGCAAGTCGCGTACGAAGCCGCCGACAATGAATAAGGATTGGTTTTCCTCGCCGGAGTAACGGGCGATTATTTTGAGCAGAGCGAGGCGACAAGGGGGCAGCGCTTTTTCCAGCATGGCTGCGTAATTCTTTTGTCCCGGGATCACACCGTTGTGTCCAGGCAGCGTTTTTAATAGATCGGTGCGGGTGACAATGCCGATGATATGACCATTTTCGGGATCCAGCACGGGAATTTGTCCCCAACCGGTGGTTGCCATCAGTTGCTGCAGCTCAGTGATTGTGTCCGTGCTCTTCAGGCTGTATTCACCGGCTTCCATTAAACTCCCGGCGTTCAATTTGAGTTTGTGGTGCAGCGCCCTGTCAACCGCCCGGCGCGTGAGAAGCCCTACAACTTTATCACTTTCCACAACCGGGTAACCCTCATATCCGTAGCGCTGCATCAGCCGGTTGGCATCCTCAAGCGATGTGGTGGGGGTGATGAGATGCGGTCTGCGGGACATGATCTTGTTGATCGTAAGAGGCGGCTTGATCGTCTTCTTTAGTTCTTCTATCACCTCTTTTTTTAGTTTTTCCATGTGCGCCTGATCATTAAATTCCGGATCGGGTTGGATCAATGCCGCGGCAGCGCGTTCATGCCCGCCTCCACCCAGTTTCCTTGCGATCCGCGCCACGTTCACCTGGTCGGATGTGGAGCGAGCGACCAGTCGTATTCCTTCGGCGGTTCGGACAAATAGAAAAAGCGCGTCAGGGTCCAAAAGGTCGCGGATTTTGTGAGCGATGCTCGAAATTTCCTCGTTCATTTCCCGCGCTTCAGCGGTCGCGATGAGAATGGACTTTCCGTGTAAGGGGATTGTCTCAGCGTTGGTAAGCAGTTGGTCTGCAAGCTTTTTCTGCCTGTCTGTGAGCGCCGGGTTCAAAAAATCCACCGCCAGGCGCAGGTTAGCGCCGAGTTCGAGCAGGGTTGCTGCTGCTTTCACATCACGAACGGTTGTGGATGCGTAGGATAGGGAGCCGGTGTCTTCATAGATTCCTAAAAGTAAAAGCGTGGCTTCAAGCGAACTGAGCGAGCGATTGCTCTCGCGCAGCTGTTCCACGAGCATAGTTGTGGTAGCCCCGACCTTTTCCGTTCGAATCTGCCAGTCTTCCGGCAGGTCTGATCGCGTTTCGTGATGATCAATCACGCTGACCGTTGTTTTTGAGGTGATCCCTTTGAGTGTCACCAATGATTGCGTATCGACCAGGATGATGTGGCGGATCGTCCGGGGTGGCAGATCACGGGCTTCAGTGAATGGAAAATCCGCCCCGTAGAGATTGAGGAAATTACGTACATTGCGGTTGAGCCGGTTGGGTAGAATAGGGATGGTCTTCTCATTCAACAAATGAATCGCCAAAAGAGAGGACAGGGCATCAAAATCTGCCTGTTCGTGGGTAAGGATCACTTCCATGTTTTTATTGTAACATCAAGGGAAAATTTCCAACCTGCAGCCGGCTGACAAAAAAAGTGGGAAAGGAATTACAATAACGCTTATGGAACTGAGTGAACAGGAAAAGGACAGGTATAAAAAGCATATCCAGCTGCAGCAGGTTGGGTTGGTGGGGCAGGAGAAATTAAAGAATTCTGCGGTACTGGTTGTGGGTGCGGGGGGTTTGGGTTCACCGGTCTTACTCTACTTGGCTGGAGCGGGGGTTGGTCATATAAGTATCATCGACGGTGATAAAGTGACACTTTCCAACTTGCAGCGCCAGGTGATCCATTCCACTCGATTACTTAACGCGCCAAAAGTTGAATCCGCCTGGAAACGGCTGGGAGAACTAAACCCCGAGGTCGTCATCAATATCAGCGCTGAGCGGATCACGAAGAAGAACGCTGCAGCGCTGATGGCAGGGCATGAGATAGTGGTGGATTGCACGGATAACCTCGAGACCAGGTTTCTCCTTAATGAAATTTGTGCCGAACAGGGTATTCCGCTGGTCTACGGGGCGGTTTTTGAGTACGAAGGGCAGGTGGCAGTTTTCGACGCTAAACGCGGTCCCTGCCTACGCTGCATGATCCCGGAAACTCCGCCGGCTGGTTCGGTGCCCGATCCCGAACAACATGGCTTGCTCAATACCGTGCCCGGTGTGATCGGCATGCTGCAGGCGACTGAGGTACTCAAACTGATCCTGGGTGTGGGTGAGCCTTTGATCGGCAAGTTACTGGTGTACGACAGCCTCACGGCGACCACGCAGATGATCCGCCTCAATAAACGCGCGGATTGCCCTGTGTGCAACAATCAACCAGGCAGGTAAATTAATGGTGGAGAAAATGGAAAAGAAGGTATTACTGGCGGTATTGGCGCACCCGGATGATGAGACATTTGGCACCGGCGGAACGCTGGCGTATTACGCGCGCAAGGGTGTGGACGTGTACCTGGTGTGCGCCACGCGCGGTGAAGCTGGTGAGGTGGAAGCGGAAATGCTCAAGGGATTCTCATCCATCGGTGAGTTGCGCGAAAACGAACTGCGCTGTGCCGCGGGTCACCTGGGATTAAAGGGGGTGTATTTCCTGGATTATCGGGATTCAGGCATGGAGGGGTCGCCCGATAATAAGCATCCGCAAGCCCTCGCCGCAGCTGATGTGGACAGCGTTGCCGGAAAAATCGTCCCTTATATACGTAGATTGTGCCCTCAGGTTGTGGTCACGTTTGACCCTGTTGGCGGATATATGCACCCCGATCACATTGCCATCCATAAGGCTGCCGTGAAGGCGTTTTATGCTGCCGGTGATGAATCACAATATCCATCTGATCTACCGGCTTTTCAGCCCGCGAAATTGTACTATCACACATTCCCGCGCGGTTTTTTGCGCATGACCGTGAGCCTGATGAAGCTTACCGGAAAGGATCCGCGCAGATTTGGCAAGAACGGGGATATTGATCTGGTGCGTGTGTCAGAAGCCCGTTTCCCTGTGAACGCCACCATAGATTACAGATCCGTTCTGGAACAGAAAAACATGGCTGTCGCATGCCACGCCAGCCAGGGCGGGATGCGGATAACGGTTGGTATTTTGGATTTATTGCGCAAGATTTTTGGGGTCAGCGATCAGTATATGCGGGCGTATCCCCCGCCTGCGGGCAAAAAGGAAAAAGATCTATTTGCCGGTTTGGAATAAGAGAAAACACCAGTGATCAAACTCACTGGTGTTTTGAGAAAAATAGTTCAGCTAATTCGTTTTGTCTTGAATAAAGCGTAAAGGGGACAGAACCCGATCAGCCCGGTAATCAGGGGGATAAAGCCGAAGATTTTTAAGATTACTCCCCGTATGTCACAACAATACCTGCCCAACCGAGAATCAGCAGGATAATCCCCAAAATTCCCCGAATGAAGCGATCAATCCTTTGATTGATTCCCTTTCATCATTACCTCCTGTAATGGTTGATTACATTTGGTTAGATGCCGGGCTTTGAGGAAAGTGATACCGGTTTGACTATAGCTTGATCACCCGACCGCAGAATTCACACGTGATCGTGTCCATACCGCGCAAAACGGGCTTGCTCAGGGTTGCACCGCAGGATGGGCAAATGACCGGAGCGGCTTTCACCTTTTCGACCGCGGCTTCATCGATGGCAAAGGCGCGATCTGCGTCGAGTTCGCGACTTTTTGCCTGGTTGATGAGCGCCTGCCAATCATTGCAACTCTGACCATCAAGATGCAGCCTTGCGTTATGCGCAAAGGCGCCTGGCGCGAATTCCAGTTCTAACCAGTCTTCGTTTTTAAGCATCCCCTGCCTGGTCGCCTTTACGTCCGTGATCGAGAAGATCGGCACCTCAAACTCGAGTTCCTGAACCTTTTTTCGTTCGGTGGTGATGAAGAGCACCTTCTTGGTGGCAATCTCTTCCCGCTTCTCAAAAATCAGGCGCTGATCCGTGAGGAAAAGAATTCCCTCGGGGTCTTCCTTGTCTTCCCTCTCATCCCGCGTCCAGGTCGCTTTTACGGCGCGGACGACGCTTTCGGTTGGGAGGAATCCAAAACTGGCGGAATCGCAAAGGTCCAGCGTTTTTTCGATCCGTCCCAGTTGGGATTTAACATTGCTGACCTGGTTGTCGAGGTCATCGAACATGTCGGTAACGCCCCTTTCAGCAGCGGTTACCTTTGTGCTGAATGCGGAGAGCTCATTCTTAAGAGTTTTTACTACCACGCTCGACGAGGATCCGAGGCTTAGGGCATTCACCCGGCTGACCAAAGGGCGCAGCTGATTTTGCAGGGAGTTGGATTCCTGGGTGATCTGGTTCTGAATACCGGCACGTTTCATCGTCCATTGCCGTTGAAAACTTCTCGCCTGCTCTTCCAGGATCTTGTTGAAGGCGTATTTTCGGTCCCGTATCTTTTGGATGCGGGTTGGCAGGTTGCTGATCTCAGTATCTAAAGACGAATACCTGTTCTGCACCGTGCTGAGTTTTGCCTTGTCGATGAGGGTCTTAACCTCCATTTGTGCTGATGAAATGTCTCTTTTAAGCTGTTCCTGGGGTGATAATTCTGTCCTGGCCACGAAAATCCTCCTGGTTTGAAGTTGATCAACGAAGACGAAAAGATATACAGTTTATTATACGAAAACAATTGCCTGATAGCGATAAATTTTTAGCTAAAAAACCACTACTCTACGGGGTTTTTGTTGATGAACTGATGAGGATATCCTCCATTTGCCTGGCGATTGTCCTGCGATCAAAATTCTCAGTCACGTAAGTCCGCCCGTTAATTCCCATTTTCCTTGCATCTTTCTGGCTGCTGTATAGGGTGAGTACGCCTTCCGCCAGTGAGGCGGGGTCTCCCGGCGGGATGAAGATGCCGGCGTTCGCATCTTCCACAACGTCGCGAATTACCCCATCAATGGCGCACAAAACCGGGCGTCCTGCTGCCATGTAATCGAACACTTTATTGGGATAGGTGGTTTTGTATAATTCCACTGGTTTGAGTATCGCCAGGCAGGCATCTGCCGCTGCCAGAACATCTTTCATCTCTTCCTTAGGTACCGGAGGTAAAAAGAGGACGTTGGTTAACCCCAACTGGTTTGCCTGGTTGACCAGGTTGTTTTTTTCTTTTCCATCACCAACCATAACGTAAGCGATTCCAGGATGCAAGGAGGTCAGTTTGGCTGCTGCGAGCATCACGTCAAGATCATTGGATATGCCATGTGCGCCTGAGTAAAGGACCACGAATTTATCTTCAAGGTGGTGTTTTTTTCTGAGTTCCGCGCCGCTGTCTGCAGGGTCGAACATATCCGGGTCTACACCATTGGGCACGAGAATTGGATTTGAGCCACCTTTTGAGAGGATGTGGTCGATAAATCCGGGTGAATTTACCACCAGCGTATCAGCGTGGCGGTAGAGGAAGCGTTCAAGCCAGTTTGAAAGGTGGATGATGAGGGGGTTTCGAATCACATTCATAGCAATGGCAAACGCCGGCCACAAATCGCGAATCTCCAGCGTAAATTTCACCCCTTTCAATCGCGCAAGCAGCCAGGCTGTCCATGCCTGGAAGATTGGAGGGGAAGTGCCCCAAACCACGCTCACGTTCTTCACCCCCAGCCCGATAAAGAAGGAGGAGATCATAAAACTGAAGAAACTCAAAAGCCGGTGAAAAAAGCTGCGATGGAGCGCCGGATATGTGTAAGCCCGTAGAATATCCAACCCCGGTAATGGGGTTTCACGACTCAACCAGCGAACGCGGTCGCCGGTAAACCTGCCGGTCAGGTAACTCACAGGGCTGGTGATCACCGTTACGCGATGCCCGTTCTCGACGAACGCGCGGGCCATTTCGAAATGACGGGTACCACCCGGTTCATCCAGCGCTGCAAAAGCCTGGTGAATGAGTAAAATATGCACTGCGGTTTTACCTGCCTTCTCTATGCCTTTCATTCTGCCATTATATTCCATTTCGTGAGGATCTGTATCTTTCCACTGTGCTGGTACGATACAGAAAATGAAATTGCTGGATGCTTTTCGCCATAGGTGTCAGATTCCCAGCCCAATATCTCATCCCTGCGCACTCCCCTGATCGTTTCTCCACCCCGAATGATGGAGATGTCCGTCGGGTTCAGGTTTTCACTGGTCAACTCATCCACAGCCTGAACAGCAATTTTGAATTTATTTTCTTCACCGCCAATTGTGAGCGTTGACCCGGATAACTGCCATCGCCGATCAGGCAGCAGCCAGTGCAGTTGATAGGTGTGTGTATCGGGATCAGATGGAGCCGGTGTAAGCGTATCTGTGATGAGAAAACCTGCAGGCAGGTAGAATTTGATTGCGCGCTGGTGGGTGATACCCAGCTTGCGGTAACCGTTATGGGCAGCTGTGACCTCATCGGGTTCAACTGTTTTCAGCCAGTCCGCCTGCGCCCGATCAAGCCTGAGGAAGCGGCTGACACGGTGCATCTGGTCTTTTCCATCAACGGTAATGGTATTGTGCACTCGAGTGCTATCCAACGTGTTTTGCCATGGGTTCGGCGCGTTATAAAGATAGGTTCCGGAGTCGAGCGCCAGGTTCTCACCCCGATGCCAGATCTCCACGTGCAATTGATCGGCGTGCGCTGGACGGTTTTGGTACTTCACCCCGCGCAGGGTAGCCCAGCAATCGATCGAACCAACCTTGTGGATCGCTGGCGATGAAACGGTGTGCGGCGGAAGAATCGATGCAGAGGATTCCAATCCGAGCCACGCGGGCAGCTCATCCCACGGACCAGCGGGCAGGCACGGGTGGCCGAGAAAGGCAATGGCAGCTGCCTGCGCGGTTGGGCGGTAATCGCGGAATTCAACGCCGCCAAAGGGCAGGAACAGTGTGCCATCATTGTGCCCAAGATTGGGCACGCGTCCGCTGGGAGTATCAAGCTGCGCGATCAACCATCGAGAAGCGAGTGACAACTTTTCTCTGACGGGTTCTCCCAATATTGTTCCGGATCTTCCCATATAAGCGGTGTACAGCAGCGCCATCTGAAGCATCATCCGGTGGTAATTGGCGCTGTGTTGTGAATAATTTCCCACTACATCCACCTGGCTTAAAATTGCACCTTCAAACTCGCGCTTGCCAAGCTGAATCCAATTGTTTGCGCGTGGATCAGCCCCCTTCAGGAATTCTCCACCCAGTACAAGACCAAGCGCCTCACTTAATAGATGATTATTGTGCTGAGAGCGGGCATAAGGAAGCGTTGGCAGTATTCGCTTAACACTATTCCGGACTGAAATCATCAGCGACTTCAATCTATTGTTAGTTGTAGCCGGAGAATTTTTGAACGCGGACACCGTCAATATCCACATGATCGACCGCAGTGCAACTTCCTGCGCTGAAGCCCAGTTCGGACCACTGTTGACCGGGTTGGTGGCAGTGAACTCTTCAAATTTTTGCCAGAATAACTCCGGGTATCTCTCATCACCGGTTGACCGGTACGCCTGCGCCAGCGCCAGGCTCCAAATGAACCGCGCCGGCTCCCAGATGAACTTGATGTCCTCACCCTCAAATTCGTTAGAATAAGCTGTCCAGTGATCGATTGACTCTATCCGCGGGAAGCTCAGCGGCTCCTCACTTCCGAAAAATGGACGGAATTTGTTTTCCAGCAGCAAGGCAGCTTCCCCGGCATTTAATGTTTGGGAGGATGAAAAGTTTGTTTTCTCCCAATTTTCCTGCCAGGTAAATTGATTGTCGGATGATCTCAAATCAAAATATTCGGGTATGCGTTTTCCACCAACGGGAGTGCGCCTGCCCAGCAAACCGCAGCGCAGTTGAAATTGGTATAACCCAAAACTGGTGAGATCGGCTAAACCGATTTCCTTAACCAGCAGGAAAAATTTCTGTAAGGTGTTCAATATTATTCCGATGGTCGAAATGTCACAGGTCTACCCGGGTTCCACTGCGTAAGGATTCAACCGCAGCAAAACTTGCGCGCGATGTGCTGATGAGCTGCTCGTATGGAATCGGAGGGGGACTGCCATGCTTGAGCGCGGAAAGGAAGCCCTGCCAGGCGTTGGCATGACCTTTATCCTGGCGGAGCGCAGAACGCGCGATCTGTTTGTGGTCTTCAGTGACCAGTTCAAGTGTGCGAAAGTCATTCAACACCGCGATCCTGCCGCTGGTGAAGACCTCCACCCGTTCTTTGGCGAAATTTTTATTGCCATTCGCAAGGTAAGTTACCGTGCCGATCGATCCATCCGGGTAGTACAGGGTAAGAATCACGTTATCGCGGTTGTACTTCTCTTTGTCCGGCAACGCAGAGGCTTGCACGGATACTGGTGCTGCCCCCACCAGGAAGGTGAGAAAATCAATGAAGTGGCAGCCTTCGCCAATAATGCGTCCGCCTCCCTGTTGCGGATCGTGAAGCCAGTGGTTAGGAGGAAGGTAACCGGCGTTGATTCTGTACTGGATAAAAAGCGGTTCACTTCGTACTTGAATGAATTCCGCCAGTCGAATTGCCATTGGTGCGAAGCGTCGGTTATACCCCACGGTCAGCAGTGGCGTATTTGATCGATCCATAACTTCTTTGATTTGGGTCAGTTCCTCCAAATTCAACGCGAGCGGCTTCTCGCAGTAAACAGCTTTATGATTCGCCAACGCAGTGAGGACCTGGCGGGCATGGTGCTGGTGGCGGGTGAGTATGACAACCGTGTTGATATCAGGATGTTCGAGCACCTCCTCTTCGCCAGTCGCGGCAAAACCGAACCCGAACCTGCGGGCTGCCTGTTGCGCGCTCAACCCGGAGGCTGTGACGATACCTTTTAGCTCGGCACCGCTGGTTTTACGGATGATCGGGAGGAAAATAGCCTGAGCGTAATTACCGGCACCCAGAACGCCGACTTTGATCTCTGCTTGAGAGGTGTGGGCGGCATAGCTGTACTCGATCCGCCGATCTGTTTGATTTATTTTGTTCTCATCTGGGTAGGTGAGAAGCACTCCCAGGAAAGGCTCGTCGGTTTTGCCGGTGATCAATTCGTAAGCTTTGGGGGCTTCGACGATCGAAAAACGGTGGGTGATGAGCGGATGCACATCCACTTTACCACTGGCAAGCAGATTAACAAACGCCTGAAGGTTGCGACCCTCGCTCCAGCGAACATATCCGATCGGGTAATCGATGCCGTTTTCTTCGTATAGCGGGTCATAACGTCCCGGTCCGTAGGAGCGGGATATCTTAAAAACAAGCTCTTTTTCGTAATAGATTTTACGAGGCAGATCCATACCCACTGCTCCGATGGCGATCACGTTGCCGCGATCGCGCGCTACCTGTCCAGCAAGCTGCACCGTATCGTTTGAGTGGGTATCAGCACAGATCAATACATGGTCAAAACCGCGCCCATTTGTGATACCGGGGACAAGATCCAGGCACGACTCATTTAGCGCTGCGGAAAATCCCAAACTTTGGGCAAGCTGGATCCGGCTGGGAGAGAGGTCGGTGCCGAAAACACTGCAACCCGCCGCGCGGGCGATCTGGGCGGTGAGCAATCCAAGCAATCCCAAACCGATCACGCAGACCGATTCTCCAACCTGGGGAGACGCGAGGCGGAAACCGTGCATAGCGATAGCACCAAGTGTGGTAAACGCCGCAGATTCAAAATCCACATGCTCAGGGATGCGGGCCAGCAGGTTATACGGAACCAGGGTGTATTCAGCGTGAACCGCAAATCCGCCGCCCGCGCAGGCAACGCGATCGCCAGGTTTGAATTCACCCATCTCTGCTCCGACCTCAAAAATGGTGCCTGCAGAAGAGTATCCGAGCGGCATTGGCTGATCGAGCTTGTTAAACGCCGCTTCCAGTGTTGGAATCAATCCTTCACGCTGGGCTTTAGAGATCACCTGGCGCACCAGGTCAGGCCGGGAGGCGGCTTTACCAAGCAGGCTTTTCTCTGCAAAATCCACCAGCATCCGTTCAGTCCCCGCTGAAACCAGCGAAGCGGATGTTTTTATAAGCGCTGTTCCTTTCCGTACCAGCGGCACAGGCACGTCTTCCACCACTGTTTTTCCGTCGTTCATATGCTGCAGGATTTGCTTCATCGTGTCACCTCTACCCGATTATATTCTAATATTGCGATGCAAATTCATTGCCAACAGGAATTAATTGTGGCACGGAAGATGCATCTTCTTGTATTGTTTACTTACAAGATTCTGGGAGGTCGCTATGTTTAAAAAAGTTATCTGGATCTTTATTCTGCTGATTATGACGGCTTGCACAATTGTATTCAGTGATCAGTTGGATTTCGGAAAAACTGGTACCGAACCGGTTGAACTTGAGCCTTTTGTACCGACTGACGAAATGGTCAGTATCGGTGAAGCGTTCGAATCCGCAACCTCCGTGGTGGATGAAATTCCATTCCCCACCTTTACCAAGTCTCCTGAAGAAATTCCCGTCGAGGAAACGGTTGTGGTTGTCAGTGAGACCGTTCGGACCAATTACAAGTATGTTGTGCAGGAAGGGACGCCAAAATACACGTCGAATTTTAATTACCTTGAGAAGGGTTGCGCCTGGCAGGGTGTTGCCGGACAGGTTTTTGGTAAAGATAATGTTCCGGTAAAAGACCTGATCGTAAAAGTATTCGGAACATGGAATGGTGAAGAAGTATCCACTAAAGGCGTGACAGGAATGGTTGAAGGAAGACCGTACGGCAGGGGAAGTTTTGAGATCGTGCTGGGTGATATCGCGGTCGATTCCACAGAACCACTGTATATCCAGCTATTCAACTCGAGGGGAGTAGCATTGAGTGAACCCTTCCAATTCATTACCAAGGCAAAATGCAACCGCAACCTGGTTGTGATCAATTTCGTAAGGAAATAGAAAACAATAGCTTCCTCAACCCGGAACGGTGTCGCATCGTTCCGGGTCTTTTTATTGCAAGGTATAATTTAGGGAATGAGCGAAGACCTTCATAAATCACGTGAGGATGATTTCTCCCTGTCAGGCATGTTTGGAAGGGCAGTGCGTAACTGGTGGCTGGTCGCGGCGTGTATGATCATCGGGGGACTGGTTGGATTGCTGGCTGCCAGTTTGTATAAACCGGTCTATGAATCCAATTCAGTGATCACCACCATTATTGATTACGCATATAGTGGCAGTTTGACCGACTATGAGGAAGATCATCTTCTTACCGCAATCGGAGATATCATCCGATCGGACGATGTGATGGATGATGTTATCGCGGAAGGGGTCAATCTCGGACTGGCGGCAAATGCCGACCAGATGCGATCCTCGCTATTTGCCTCACGCCAGGGGTTCCGTTGGGAATTGAGCAGCAGGTTCCCTGATCCCCAGCTTGCTGAAAGCGCGAACCGATTATGGCTCGAAGCGGCGGTTGCCGAGCTTGATGAATTCCGGCTGAATTCCATCATTGCCCTGGCTGAATTCAACACCCAGGTGGGGATCGAAAATTGTTTTCAACAGGCAGTTGTGATTGAACCCGTTTCCGCCTACTGTGATGCAGCTGAATTTCAGGCTTTGCGTGATCAGATTCGCACGCTGGAATCGGATGGCGTTAAGAAATCTCTCTTATCCAGACTGCTCGCATCGCGCATCAGTTTTCAGGTAACTCAAGAGCCTGATCTGCCCGAAAAACCTGTGCACCTGGGGTGGAATATTTCAGTCTTCGCGGGTGTTTTATTAGGCTTGCTTGTTGCCATCGCGTTGTTGATCTTTGGTCTTCCAAAGCAGCGAAAAACGGACAAGTAAAGTGATCACGAAAGCTTTCTCCAAACTAACCTGGTTCTTATGGGTTTTACTGGTAGTTGTGCTTCCAATCACCACTTTTCCGCTGGTAATGAAGCTGACCGGGTCCTCTTCAGTTGCTCCTGCTTCGCTTTTATTTCTAATCCCGCTGATCGCCATTCTCCTGCCGTTCGTGTTCATAAAAAAAATCCCGCTTCCTGTTCATGTTAAGGCGGTATTGCTTTTCTTTTTGTTTGCGTTTGGTACGATCCTGCTGGCATTTTTGCGCCCGATTCCTGATTATAAGGAGCAATCTCTCATCAGCGCCGCGATCGAGGGAGTGGCTACCCTGGTCCTGGGGCTGTGTTTTTACCTGGTAACCGTTATCATCCTTAATACGCCAGCCCGGATCGAAAAAACGTTGCGTCTTCTTAATTGGACAGGGTTGTTTCTCGTGATATGGTCAATCGTGCAGGTGAATGCCAAGGAATATTTCCCGTCCCTCTTCATTTTTTTGGAAGACATCAGGCCGTTTTTTTCTCCGACCCGCATCCTCTCGGATCGAATTCTGGGCTTCGCATCTGAACCCTCATGGCTGGCGCACATGTTAAACCTGGTTTACCTGGCTTATTGGCTGGCTGCGGTTTACACGCGAAAAAGTGTGCACCGCTTCAAGGTGTGGAGGTTCATCTTTGAGGATGTGTTGCTTGTGCTTGGCGTGATCACCCTGGTGGGTTCCCTTTCGCGCGGTGGTTTGATGGCGTTCATGATGGTGATTGGGCTGATCTTTATTCTCTTAAACCTGCGCCTAATCAAGTGGATCGTTCGCAAATTTCAAAGTCGAAAAAAAGTGATCTACACGGCGGGAGTCAGCCTGGGATTGTTTATTGTTTACCTCGGCTTGCTCATTACGGCTTTGTGGGGATTCAGCAAGATCGATCCGCGGATGCAGAATGTATTCAATTTCAAAAAGGACGAACCCAACGCGCTACTGGAGTACGCAGACACACTCCAATTTGGTGAGCGGGTGATCTACTGGCAGACGGGATGGAACATATTCAACGACCACCCGATCATTGGTGTCGGGGTGGGGCTGTCCGGTTTTTATTTTCCGCAATACCTGCCGGACATCGGCTGGGAGATGGCGGAATCACGTGAATTACTCTACCAGTACACGGGACTGATGAACATCAAGAACCTGTGGTCAAGGTTGTTGGCAGAAACAGGGATCGTTGGATTTGCCCTTTTTGTTAATTTTCTGGTGTTGTTTGGATTTACTTCGAGTGAGATGATCAAAAAAAGCACCGGATTTAGGAAAACTCTGGGATATATGGGAGTGTTCATGTTGATGGCACTCGTCGCGGAAGAACTCAGTGTGGATAGTTTTGCGCTGCCGTACTTCTGGTTCACTCTTGGGTTGGTAACCGCGGCATGGAGATGGTATTTGCCTTTGCGAGGAGAAACAAGTGGATAGGTCGGAAAAAACAATCATTTTAATTCTTGTCATATTATTATTAATCGCGTGTTGTTTGCTTGTGATGTGCGGAGCAATCTTCTACTTTACCACCGGAACATTAGGGCTGTTTTCTCCTGAAGCGGGGCATTCGCAGGACTCAACCATTCCCATTTACCCAGCGCCTACCCAGGTATTACCGCAGCCGTCCCCGACTTTTCAGGGTGACGCTGGCCAGGGAGAGGGCAGCCTTGCAGCTTTTGAGGAGTTGAGCGAAACGCTGATTACACTGCAAAATACTGAGATCCCCAACGCTGACCTGGTTTACCTGGCAGAACGTTATATGGATCATAATAATATTCCGCTAAAATTAAATGACGTTCCGACCAATTATCTAATTGGTGATCGCCTCGATTTCTATAAACTCAACGTTGACACCAACACCACAGAACGTATTACTGCGGTTCTGCGATATGCCTCCGATCAGGTTTACTTCTGGACTGAAGAAGGCCTTAACCTGGATAACGAAGAGATTAACCGGGTAATGCTGAAGTTTGAAACCGATATTTATCCCACCAACCAGGAGTTCTTCGGAAAAGAGTGGATTCCGGGTGTGGACAACGATCCGCACCTGTACATTCTATATGCCGGGAATATGGGAGGCCAGCTGGCTGGATACACAGCTTCAACCGATGGGGTTGTTCCGCAGGCGCATGAATACTCCAACGCGCATGAGATGTTCTATGTTAACGCTGACGTCCAATGGTTATCGGATCCGTATACCTTGAGCGTGATGGCGCATGAACTTCAACACCTGATCCATGGCTACCATGATCCAAATGAAGAACTATGGATGAATGAAGGGTTTTCAGAACTAGCAACGCTTTTAAATGGCTACAGCGCGGGTGGGTTTGATTCCCTTTTTGCCTCAAACACCGATGTTCAACTAAATGACTGGTCCGTTGAGTCTTCGTACAATAGTTACCATTATGGCGCAAGCTTCCTCTTTGTGACCTATTTGTTAGAGAGGTTTGGCGAGGATTTTACAAAAGCGCTGGTGGCGGATAAGTTGGGTGGTTTTGATAGCATTGACCAGGTTCTCTCTGATTTTGGCTATAAGGATCAAAAAACAGGCGAAGAGATCAGCGCAAATGATGTCTTTACGGATTGGACGATCACAAATTATGTGAATGATGCTGATTTTGATGATGGCAGGTACACCTATGACATTTATGATGACGCGCCCTCCGCCAGTGCGACCGAAACTCTCACCGACTGCCAAAATATAAGGATAGAACGAACCGTGCATCAATACGGCACCGATTATATCCGCCTTGCTTGCGGCAGCGGGGACATTGAGCTGCATTTTTCTGGTGAAGACACTGTAAGTGTCTTACCGGTGGCAACCGGAGACAGCTATTTTATGTGGTCAAATCGGGCAGACGCTTCGGTTACAACATTATCGCGCGAATTTGATTTCACACTGGTTGATGATCCCATCACGATGACCTACAACACATGGTTTGACCTGGAATCGGATTACGATTTTCTTTACCTGGTCGCGACGGAGGAAAATGGAACCGACAGGATCATCAACACACCTTCCTGTTCAATCTCAGATACCACCGGCAATAGTTTTGGCTGCGGGTATAACGGTTCTTCCAATGGCTGGATCAGCGAGAGTGTTGACCTGTCCGATTACGCCGGAAAGATCGTCACCTTAAGCTTTGAATATGTCACTGATGAAGCAGTGACAGCTGAAGGATTTATTCTTGACGACATCCGGGTATCTGAAATTGATTACATTACCGATTTCGAAACTGATGATGGTGGCTGGAAAGGCGAGGGATTTGTCCGGATCAATAATCTTCTTCCTCAAACCTTCCTTGTCTCAATAATCGATACTTACAACAATCTTGTAGTGGATAAGTTCACACTATCCAATGGCGAGGATCTAAACATTGTTCTAAGCGCGCTGCCAAAAGGATATGATTACGTTCTCGCGGTGAGCGGGTCAAGCCGATATACAAGGCAGGAGGCGGGTTACCTGATCGATTTACGATAGAAAAACCGGCTTCACAGCCGGTTACGTTTGTCTGCTATCCATTGTGTAGGTCAGGCTTTCTTTTGCAGCGCTGCCAGCTCCTGTTTTAATTCCTCTCCGCGCTGCGCGGCTGCCTTTTGCACTTCATCTGTTATGTAGTGGATGTTATCAATGATTTTTCCGCGGGTCTGGCTGCCTGAAGCTGGAGCAAGGAGAAGACCCAGCGCTGCACCCACAACACTTCCGATCATCCAACCGGCAAAAAATTTTCCTAATTTTTCCATTTCGACTCCTTAACGAGATTTGCTGAATTATAGTTGATTGTATGTACCTTTACTATACATCAAGACGCATCTTTTTGAAAATCAAAGGGGCCAGGAATGTGACCCACAACCCGATCAATGCGTAGCGGACGTACCTGAGGATCATACCGAGAAGCAGTGGTTCCTCAGGGAAAATTACTTTCAACCCGAAGTAAAGGATCAGGATGCCAATGAGACCCACAAAATATCGCGCCAGACGCTTTGCCGCGGAACATTTGATAACGTAGACTCCAAATTTATCCCGCCACAACGCGTAGCCTGCCAGAAAACCAAAAGTGACTCCGGCTATGGTGATCATGCCCTCCTGGTTGAAGGGATCAGGTGCTTCAGCACCAGCAGCTACCGCGTTGGCAACCCAGTCAGCCGGTAAAGACCATCTTTGGGAAATAGCCAGACCGATTAAACCCAATCCGATGAAGAAAAGGGAAAAAAGTAAAGCGGCTAGTAAATGAAATGACAGTCCTTTTGTTTTCAGATATTTTTCAACCGGTGATTCAAGTTTGAGGTAAATGATCACGATCAGTATGCCGAACAACCAACCGGTCAGCACATCATGCAGGAAATGCACCCCCAGGTAGATCCGGGATACCCCGATCAGAAAAACAAATATAGCTGTAATGAGTAATGACGAGCGTGTATTGATGCTTTTTCCTACCATTCCCCATATTGCTGCTGAATTTTGTGAATGCCCGGAAGGCAGGCCAAAGGAAGTCTCAGAACTGAAAGCCTTCACGCTCCCATCCACCCAGAATGGGCGCGGAGTATGAATCAGCATCTTAGCCGCTGTGTTGAGTCCACCACTGATTACCAGCATCATACCGGCGCGGAATCCTAAAGCAGCGTCAATACTCCAGTAGAGCGCGGGCATGATCAAGAGGGAGAACATCTCACCTCCCAGGAACGTGATCGCTTCCATCGGGGTTTCCAACCAACCGCCCAGGTTTTGCATAAAAGTGGTGAAAAGAATTTCAAAATCGATCAAGCCATCCATTTTTTCTCCTGCTTCCCTTGTTGTCTGTTGAGACAAGTATAGATGAAAATATTAAAACAGCTCAGTACTGAACGATTTTGCTCCGTAGGGATTCCATCCTCGCCAGGTCTAGACCGGGAAGACTGTCTTCAATGGAGAACGGACCAGTCCCCTCAGCTTTGATCGAAGCCGCCGCAGCAGCCAGGATCAGCGCATGCAATGAGTCATTAGTCTCGTGCAATCCAGCCAGGAAAGCGCCGGAAAAAACGTCCATTTCACCCGTGGGATCGAGTTTTTTTACAGGATACTCAGGAACACGATAACGTTTCCCGTAATTCCGTTCGTATAAGGAGTAAGCGGACATTGCATTCTTCACAATAACATTTAAGCACCCATAACTGCTTAATCTTTCCATCATCTCCCAAAGATCTTCAGTTGTGCCCTGAAATAACGAACGCAAATCAGCTTCTTTCGTTATGATCGCGGCAGTGTCCTTGCTGAGAATCGCGATCTCCTCAAACATATCCGGGACCATGCCCGACGGGTGGAGCTGGATGGAAATTGTTCGTATGGACCCGCGTTGCAGTAATGCGCTTAATTGGAGTTGAGCAGATGTATCTATGGCGCAAATATGAGCTGCGGATGAATCTAGATAATCAATCGGGATGTCATCGAGAAAAAAGCGGTTTACCAGAGATTTGTCTTCAGCGGTCTTGTTTTCTTCCGAACCGGGGTATTCCAGTAACTCTCTGGGAATGAGGAGGTTGTTGGCGGCATATAACGCGACCGGGTTATCCTGAACGCATGTGTTCTCCCCCGGGTAAGCGAAAAATGTGTTGGGATTCATCCTTTCGGGAATCGTCTTGATCCCCCTGATATCGAGATGGTGTTGTTCCAGTGAACTGATCCGGTAGGGTGGAAAATCATCATTGATCACACCCAATAGACCGGTTGGACCACCCCAATGATTTAACGCGCTGGCTGCATATAATAACGAGCCGCCAAGAACGCCGTTCTTTGCTTTTCCTGTTCTATCAATGATGAACTCATTCCGGATACGACCGGCTGAAATATACTTTACAAACCGCCTGGCGTTCATGGGATGGGAATGTCGAAGGAGAACGGCCGATGTTTGATTTTAATTTCGATCAGTCGGTTATTTACCGCTGTCGGAGATCATCTTAAGCAGGGTGACGATCCCCATTCCAATTCGCGCACCGTCTCCGGATGTTAATTTTAAGGTATTGCCGGATTCTTCCTGTTTCTTGATGATCAGATAGGCTGCTGCCAATCCGCTCAATAATCCAATCCCTCCGCTTACCAGCAGGATGGTTGTTTTCCATTTATTTTCTTTTTCCATGCATTACTCCTTGCGGTCGTTGTGCGTGTGAAAAGCTATTGATAACAGACGTTTGAATCCAGTGTACCAGGCTTTACTTTGGATAATTGGGCTGAGCGCTTTTGTGGTGGAGAGGTTCGTGACGCGGTTCATAATGCTTATCAAATTATTTAATTTGCCAGTGTAGGCAGGGATGCCCTGGTGTAATTTCTTGATCATCACAGAAAAGATAATGATCAAAGCCGTTGTCAGCAAACCCAACAATAGTGCCGGTAGAGTGAGGATTATTGTTGAAATATCAGCCCATTTTTCGTTCATCGCGGGTTGTTTGCCGGAGGTCATCACGACCAGTACAAGAATGATGAGGACGACAATCAGTGAGACCAGGATTGGGGCTAATATCTGCCAGAAAAATTGACGCTGGTGGGTGATCCGGGATTCGCGTTTTTCGGATTGGTGAGCATTGTTCATGAATCAATTTTAGCATATCTTGGTTTTATGCACTGAAAACGCGAAAATCCAAACGAAGGTGCTGAGCCAGCACATGGTATCCACTCCAATTACCGAGACTAACAGAGAGATTATCCAGAATCAGAGGCGGAACGTACTTAATTCTAGCATCAAGGTGGGGTTCCTGTTTGAATAAGCGTTGTACAGGAGTCTCGCGATTGATGCCTGAATGCCTACGGACAGCGTTGTAGTAGTACATGTAGTTGAATGCCTCTGTGAACATTTCTTGTCGATTGGTAATTTTGAGTATCCTGGGGATGTAAAACTCATCGTCATCTGTACGATGGGAACGCTCAAGGTGGGCATTCTCTTCAGGATGTTTCAGATGGTTTTGGATGAGTTTACAACCAAAACCAGAGAGTAATTTTCTGAGCTCGGTGATCTTGTACCAGGATTTGCCTCCGAATTCTTCCCCATGATCCACGGTGAAAACGATCTGGTGGGAGACGCCATGGCTTCTGAGCCAGGAGATCACCCAGAGGAACCAGGTCAGGCCATTCGTCCAGCTCTTCTCGTCTGAGTAAGCTATGAGTTTGAAGCGGGTATTCACGTCCATGGCACTCCACTGATATATAGGCAGCTTATGGGCATAAATATGGTCGATCTGGGCTAGAGAAAGTGCTTTTTGGTCGACCACATACTTCAGATCTACTTGCACGACTTCAAAGGGTTTGGCGGAGTACCAGTCCACAAATGGTCGGGGTCCTTTTTTATGCGGTTTGTGTTTCTTGTTCTTGATGATGTCCTTGTTTCGTCTCACGATGTTACGAATCGTATGTTCCGATAAACTGATCTCGTACACAACTTCCAATTCCTCTTTTAGTCTCAACGGCCCATAATTCGTTTTCTTCTTCAAGAGTACGACTTTCTCTTCAATCTCTTGGGGTGTCTTGTTGTGCACCATTTTTGGAGCACGTGACGCATCATCCAGATCCCCGGCCTCACGCTTCGCCATCGCTTTGTATACGGTTCTCCGCGTTATCCCTAACATTCTGGCCGTTTTACTTACTTTCCCTTTGTTCGCTTTTAGTATCTGCAATATCGCCTGCCGGGCTGCTTTTGGGCTGATGGTGCGCAAATCTTGATAATCTAAATGGGTTGTATCGTTCATCTCGATATGTCTCCAACTGGTTGTACTTTATCCCAACCAATTCTAGACACTTATCCCTGTAGATTTCATATCCCCGGTTCATAAACTGTATACTATGTGCTGACCCCCTCACAGAAAATCCAAACGAATATATTGAGATTTCCCCAGAATCATGTATAATTGTTAGGATTGAATTGAATTAAACGCTGCTAATTGCGTATAGGAATGGCTTTTCGGTAAGTCAACTGGTTGGACATTTTTATCGCTCCGTTTGGAGTATGGATGTACTCAATAACTCAAGGAAAATCTGTGAAACTAGATTTCAATGTAAACATGGTATTTATTAACACCCTGAATGGTAGTTTCCCTTTGGCAGTTATCCGTGCAAAAGGTTCCGGTATTTCAGGGTATGGGAAATCTAAACTCTTGATGCATCCAACAGAATAAAATCGTCCCCGCGTTCGTGTATTCGCGGGTTTTTCAGCAACCAGCTCGTATCGATCAGCCAGAAAACCTTTTGGTGTTCGGCTGATTTTGTATTAAGGGATGATGGAACGGATTATTACTGCGATCAAAGTACAAAAGCGCAATCCCAATCGGGTGAATATTGATCTCGATGGGGAGTTTGCTTTTGGTCTTTCCAGGTTTGTGGCTGCCTGGTTGAAACCCGGCGACCATCTCTCGGAAGAAAAGATCAGTTCTTTGATGGAAAAGGATGCATTGGAAGTCGCCTATCAACGCGCGCTTGACCTACTCAATCATCGCCTGCGCAGTGAAAAGGAGATCAGGCTTCGGTTAATCGAAAAAGATTTCCAACCTGAGCAAATTGACCAGGTAATCAGTAAATTGAAGCAGGCAAACCTGGTCAGGGATGAAGCATTTGCGCGTATGTGGGTTGAGAGTCGCAACGAATTCCATCCACGCAGTAGCAAATTGCTGCGTTACGAACTAAGAAATAAAGGTATCGCGGAATCACACATCGATTCTGCGTTGAAAGAAATGCCTGAAGAAAACGAACTGGCGGAAAAAGCAGCAACGCTTTATGTTCGCCGGTTGCAAGGGAAGGATTGGCAGACCTTCAGAAACCGGTTAAGCGGTTTCCTTGCCCGCCGTGGTTTTTCCTACACCACAATCGCTCCGATTGTGAAGTCCTTATGGGATCAACAGGAGACCGCGGTGACTAATTCTAATAATGATAATGAGGTAATTGAAAAATGAAACAACCAGACGTGGGTTTTATGATTATTGTGGTGATCGCTTCTCTGGTCGTGATCACAGTGCTGACCATCCTTTTGGTCAGGCTTTACGTGTCGCGATTCAAAAAGGAGCAGGCTGAAAAAGCGGGTGGTGTTATCCAATCAGCCATGGAAAAGGCGAAAGGGATCGAGCTCGAAGCCAGAGATAAAGCGCTCAAAATTGTGCAGGAATCTGATATTGAGATATCGAGGCGCAGGCAGGATATTATGCGCGAGGATGATCGTCAGCAGAAACGACGCGCTGAACTTGACCATCGCATTGAACGGTTGGAGCAGCGGGAGCAGAACCTGAATAAACGTCAAAGCACGATAGATAAAAGAGCGAATGACATCGAAAAACTGTATTCGGACCAACTGGAAGAATTGCAGAGGATCGGTCAGATGTCCCTGGAGGAAGCCAAGCAGGTGCTGCTGAACGAGGCTGAAAAGGAAGCCCGAAATGACATGGCGCGAATCATCAGGCAGATCGAGGCGGAAGCCCGGGCGGAGGGTGATAAACGCGCCCGCGAGATCATCACGGACGCGATCCAGCGGGTGGCGTCGGAGCACGTGGTGAGTGTTTCCACTTCACTGGTGACTTTGCCGAACGAGGAAATGAAAGGTCGCATTGTTGGCAGGAACGGGCGTAATATTCGCGCGTTCGAACAGGCTGCCGGTGTTGATGTCATCGTTGATGACACACCGGAAGCGGTGACCATCTCCTGCTTCGATCCGGTCAGACGCGAGATCGCCCGCCGTTCGCTTGACAGGTTGATCCTCGATGGTAGGATCCATCCGGCGCACATCGAAAAAATTCTCAACGAGGAAGAAAAGGAAGTTGAAAAAGCGATCGTCGAGGCGGGTGAAGAAGCCGCTTTCGATGCCGGAGTTGCAGGTTTGCACCCGGAAATTCTGAAGATGCTGGGACGTTTGAAATTCCGCACTTCTTATGGGCAGAATCAACTTGCCCACGCGGTGGAGGTTGCCAAGCTTTCAGCCGTGTTGGCTGCTGAATTGAGTGCTGATGTGGATGTCGCGCGGGCTGGCGGTTTGTTGCACGACCTTGGTAAAGCGATGGATCACAACACCGAAGGAACCCACGCTCAATTGGGGGCGGATTTCGCCCGCCGTTACGGGGTGAATTCGAGAATAGTAAATGCCATGGCTTCTCATCACCATGAAGTGGAACAGGAATCGATCGAAGCTGTGATCGTGGAAGCTGCTGATGCCATTTCTGGCGCGCGCCCGGGCGCGAGGCGTGAAGACCTCGAGCAATACATCAAACGATTGCGCGCGTTGGAAGAGATCGCCAATTCCTTCAAAGGTGTGCAGCAAAGTTATGCGATCCAGGCTGGTCGCGAAGTACGCATCATTGTTCAGCCTGAGGAGATCGATGACCTGGCATCCACCCGGTTGGCACGCGATATCGCCAAGAAGGTTGAAGAAACCATGCAGTACCCCGGTCAGATCAAGGTAACTGTAATTCGCGAAACCCGGGCAGTTGAATTCGCAAAATAACGCAAATCCAGAAAAAAGGCTCTCCATTACAGGAGAGCCTTTTTTAATCCTTCCAGGGCAAAAATTCTTCAAAAAAGTCCAATTCATACCAGCTTTTAACTTCTTTTCTATGAAGGAAATACAGGTCATATTTATCGTGATCCATGATCGACCCCAACCCGACCGCGGCGGTATATCCGGCGTCGATTGTGAAGGAACGTACTGCGTCACTCGCCCGTCCATAAGGATAAGCGAATGTCAACACCTCCACACCCAGTTTTTCCTCTAAGATGATCCTGGAATTATAGATTTCATATTCCCAGTTGTCGTCCTCGTTGAGGTCCGCGTGAGTCATGCTGTGAGAGCCAATCTCCCATCCGGCAGCAACGAGTTCTAATAATTCGCTTGTGCTGAGATTACCTGCTTTGTCGATGGTTTCCCCGACTATATAAAAGGTTGCAGTGTAGCCATACTTCTGCAGGATTGGAAAAGCGTTTTCGTAGACGTCGCGGTAGCCATCATCGAATGTCAAGATGACCGGTCTGTCTGGCACTGAAATACCTTCACGAATTACCCTCGCGAGATCAGCCACGGTAATCGTTGAATAGCCGCGATCAGATAACCACTTCATTTGTTCAGCAAACTGTTCAGGGTGCACGTTGTATTGCGAGTCGATCGTTTCGGAAATATGGTGATAAAGCAGAATCGGTGCCTGGACAATGCCAGACTCTTGTTCTTCAGTGGGGTTGTCTCCCGGCTCAGTCGCCGCTGGCTCTTCGGTTGATTCTTCAACTGCTTGAGTGGCTGCATCCGTCATGGCGATCTCTCCTGGAGGGGTGTTCGTTACTGCTGGTGGGGTTGCCGTGGGAGTCTTAGTAACATGTGCGGTAGTAGGGGCGGGCTGAAACGGCGTTGCGGTAGGATCGATTGACTGGGTTGCGTATACGTACGGATGAGCAGTACAGCTGGATGCGAAGATTACCAGCAGAAAAACCGTGACTACAAATGAAGTGAATCGTTGTGAGCTCATCATTTCACGTAATAAGACGAATTTTGCATCGGTTTAGTTCTAATGTGAATACGATGAAGAACCGACGTAAGGATTGTTTCTCATTTCTTCCGCCACCGTGGTTTCGGGTCCGTGACCGGGAATGAGGGTTGTATCAGAAGGTAGGGTAAAAACCTGGGTTTCGATACTGTTTTTCAATGCGGCAAAACTACCGCCGTCCAGGTCCGTGCGCCCGACTCCATTCCTGAAAATGAGATCGCCGACAATTGCGGTCTTGATGGTTGGAATATGGAAGATCACCGAGCCGGGGGAATGACCCGGGGTATGGCGGACCTCGATGACGTGATTTCCAAGTGGTAATTGTTGACCGTGTTCAAGCAGGAAGTCGGGATCCGTTGGCAGATCGACGGGAATTCTGAATTGGACTGAACCTCCTCCCTCGCGCCATAAATTCAAGTCTGCCGCGTGAAGTCCAACCCTGGGGGTCGGGTAGATTTTAGCAAGCAGGTAGGTCAGACCGGCAAAGTGGTCAAAGTGCCCGTGTGTGAAGAGAATAGAGGATATTCTGATTCCTTCTTTTTCAACGAGCGCTAAGACGTCTTCCGGATAAAAGGATGGATCGAATATGGTCCCTTCATTGGTTTCTTCATCTTCAATGATGATCACGTTGTTCTCGAGAGGACTGCTAGATAAGAGGTGTACTTTGATGGGCATGATTGTTTTTTCTCTTGATTTGATATAGGACTGTCAAATTGAGCAGGAGTACCCCGGCGATCAATATGATGGAAACACGATAGACCGAGTACGGGTCTTTGCTGTAAAGGAATCCTGCGAGCATGGGGGCGAGGATGACGGCGGCCGAGTTCATGGTTTCTACCATACCATACGCCAGCCCGGTTTGACGAGGGTGAATAAAAGATCGTGCAATGGCAAGAACAAGGGAGCGGCTTAAGCGGTAACCACCGATGAAAAAATACCCAAACCCAAACCAAAATGGCAGATCAGCAGCGATGTAGATGATCGAGAACAACAGCACCCATACCTGACCAATGATCAAGCCAAGAAACGCGTTGAGATTGCCGAGGGTGAGCATGGCAACGGCGTTGCCAAGGCTGCCGATCGCACCAAACATGCCGATCGTTGAAAGTGACAGGCTCTGCTGGTTTTGCAGGAAGCTGGGTGTGAATGGTTGAGGCAGGTAGATGGCGAAGATGGTAAAAAGCGTCATACCGAGGAAGATCATGAAACGGGAATTTTTCAACAAGCCAGTCCCGTTGACTGAATCCTGATCGGCGTGGTGCGGGGCGGGGTTTTTTTCAATGAAAAGAATTATTGCAGTTGAGACAAGAAACGTGATCGCGGCAATGATGTAAACCGATTTCAACCCCAAAAGGTCAGCGATGAAACCACCACTGACTGGACCAATGATCGCCCCCACATTGTATAGTCCGGATGTGAAGGTCAGTGCTTTTCCGATGCTGTATTTACCGCGGACTGTAGTGATGTAGCTGTTCATTGGTGCCATCACCGAGCCGGTGAGCCCGTAGAGGATTAAACCGACGATAAATACGGGTAGGCTGTTCGCCAACGCCATTACCCAGGCCGATATCGCTCCCAGGCACCATGAACCCCACATTAGATAGCGCGGTCCAATTCGGTCTGAAAGATAACCGGCGGGAATTTGCGAGGCGGCCATTGCCAGACCCATTGCGCTGAAAACAACGCCAGTTAATAAGGGGTCTGCTCCCAGTTGCTGCAGGTAGAGGGGTTGAAAGTAAATGAATAACCCTTCACCCACTCCCCATGCAAACAGGGAAATGGCGACCAGCAGCAGATTTCGGTTCATTCCAGGATCCGCTGCAGAAAGGTTTTGACTTCGACAAAGATCTTTTCGCGTTCGGGCTCGCGGATAATAACATGCCCGCTATTCTCCACCCAAAATTTTGACTTGTCAGTGGAGGCGAGTTCCCGAAAGAGTGTGTCCATGCTACCAGCTGGGATCGCAGCATCTTGCTTTGATTGAACGAGAAGAACCGGAATGGTGATGTGTTCCAATTCCCGGCGCATCTCGGCGATCAGTTTGGTTAGCTCTACGATGGAACGGCTCGGATAATACGGGTAATCCATGTGATCACGCGCGGCTTCAGGATTGCGCCAATCGGGTTTACCTTTGCTGATGTGGAGATTTAGCCAGCCAATCAGTGGAATGAGAAAGCTGCGCGGGTCGTTGGATAATGTGCTTGGGGTCGAGAAAGCGACCGCTCCTGCAAAATCGTAACGTGCAGCTGCCATGAGGGTCAACACACCGCCCATGGAAAGTCCCATCACGACCTGCCTGTCTGTGCATCCCCGCAAAAGGTTCATCCCGTCTTCAACTGAAGCCATCCAATCATGCCAGCGCGCCCGCCCCATTACCTCAGGGTTTGTCGCGTGTCCAAAGAGACGTGGTGCCAGCACTGTGTAACCGGATTCTGCCAGCGAGTTTCCAAGCATGCGCATCTCTTTTGGGGTACCGGTAAACCCGTGCAGTAAAAGGCAGCCGGTTTTTCCTCCTGGAATGAAGAAGGGTTCAGCGGTTAGCATCGTCAATGGTTGTTTCATATTTTTTACCTTTTTTACAGCAGGGTTAATTCGCGTGGAAAATCGCTCAGTGATTCAGATCCATCTGTTGTGACGACCATGTCGTCTTCAATTCGCACACCGCCTTTTCCCGGAATGTAAATGCCCGGCTCAACCGTGTAAGTCATGCCTGGCTCAAGGTTTACGCTATTTCCGGCAAATATGTAGGGTGTTTCGTGCTCCTCCATTCCCAGCCCGTGACCGGTGCGATGAGTGAAGAATTTTCCATAGCCGGCGTTTTCAATAACATCTCTCGCGGCGCGATCGACTTCACCAGCAGCGATGCCCGGCGTGCCTTCATCCCTGCCGGCTGTGTTAGCCTTCAGTACGGTTTTGTGGACGAATTCCAGCTCCGGGTCGATGCTGCCGATGCCAAAGGTGCGGGTGAGATCAGAGCAATATCCATTGACGCGAGCACCCCAGTCGATCACAAGCAGGTCTCCACTTGTCAATTTCCGATCGGTTGGCACCGCGTGCGGATTGGCGCTATTAGGACCGCTGGCAACTATGGGGGAGAAAGGTAGCTCAGTATCAGACCCGAGGCGCAGCAGTTCCATGGTTAACGCCGCAGCGATATCCTTTTCAGTGCTTCCTTCTCGAATTGTTGGAAGGATTGATTTCAACGAGTTCTGGGCAATTTTTACAGCCCGCCGCATTTCCTCGATCTCGAAATCCTCCTTGATACTGCGCAAATCACCCAATACGTGTTCCCCGGGAACGAAGGTGGAAGTTGGCGCGGCTTGCTGCAGGTAGTTCAGCTCTAAAAACCGCATGCGGGTTGATTCTACGCCGATACGGGATCCCTCCAGGTTCATGTGTTTGAACGCTGCCTTGAAGGCATCCGGCCAGGTGGCGGGGTCGTCGTCGAAGGGAATCGTGTGCATTGGAAAGTCAACGCTTTCGAGCTTGATCATTTCAAGGCGTGGGAGGATCATCAGGGGTTTATGTCCGCGCTGGTATAGCAGGACAGTCGGTCGTTCCATCAGGTGGAATTCCAGACCGGTCAGGTAGGTTAGGGTAGGCCCCGGGTTCAATGCGATCGTGTTGATCTTATGTTGACCCATTAATTGCGCAAGGCGAGTGAATCTGGATTCGGTCATGTCTTTACTCCCTCGTGGATTATAGCCTCAAGGTTTTCTTTGTGCAAAGAGAAATTGCTTGCAGTAGATCATATTGTCGATTTGTCGAGAAATTTGGGGTTTTTCAATAAGAGGACGGGGCTATTAAGGTCTTTGTTCAGTAAGAGATCGTGATTTTTTTTGCATTTGAATCGGATAATGTGGGTTTTATTAGGGAACTTTACCTGGCTTTTATTCGTCAGTTTACCAGAACAAACATTAAAGGAGATAAATCGAATGAAAGCCCGTTTTGTTTTATTTGTTATATTGTTGGCTGGTGCACTGGCTTTAAGTGCTTGCGCTGGACCCGTTTTATGGTTTATTCCGGTAAGCTCAGAAACATCGAATGAATCATCAGGTGAAGCGCCGATAGAGGTGGTTGAAACACTTCCAGCACGGTCTGACGCCGATTCGGAGGACGAAGTTGGATCAGGTTTTGATGTGACTTCTGAGCCGGAATTTCAGACACAGCTCAACTACGAACCAGCGGAGTACCTGGACGAAGAGGCAGGGTTCAGATTGTTTTATCCTGTGGATTGGAGCGTATTACCCCGAGAACAGGTTGGTGACCGAGGATCTCAGGCTGCTTTGTTTTCACCCGGTAGCACAATCGAGCAGATTGCTATGGGCGGCTCGAAGATCACATTGGTTATCTACAACTGGGATCCAAAAGAAGATCTCGATTCATATGTGGCACAACGCCAACTGGCATGGGATGCTTCTGGTTTCACAGCTATTGAAAGGGATCGTTTTAAGCTTGATGACAACAGGGAGGTTCGCCTCTATGATGTAAAACCAACTGATGGTGTTGACCTGTTTGTCGCCTTTACCATAGTCGACGGGGAATACCTGCAAATTACCGGAGAAGGAGATCTTGATTTGTGTGAAGAGATCATCCGGTCATTAAGTACGGAATAAGGATCTACGGTAAACAATGTCCCAAACTCGTCGCTTTGATTTGATGTGACGAGTTTTTTGGTACAATTATGATAAACATACTCTTAATAGCAAGGGGGCAGGAGGAATAAAGTGAGTTCAGTAGATGCTGCACGCGCAACCCAATTAAAAAACATTGAAAAAAAGACTGGTAAGAGACTGGCAGAATTAAGGGAAATAATCTGGAAATCCGGCATACAAAAGCATGGCGAAATTCGAAGCATGTTGATGGAAAAATTTGGATTGGGTTATGGGGACGCCAACGCACTTGTGTTTTTTGCCAAGGAATCTGAAGGACAATCACCTGCAGAGGGACAAGGGTTATCCATCGATCAATTAGTTGATGAAATTTATGCCGGAAGTAAAACCGCGTTGCGACCTATTCACGACAATGTGATGAATGAAATCCGTGAATTTGGTGTTTTTGAAATTGCTCCTAAAAAAGGGTATCTCTCCCTGCGTAGAAAACGCCAATTTGCTATGATCGGACCGGGAACAAAGGGAAGATTGGAAATTGGATTAAATATAAAAGGGTCGGAAGGGGATGAGCGGTTTATCGCGCAGCCACCGGGTGGTATGTGTCAGTTTAAGGTCTATCTCACGAACCAGAACGATGTTGATCGTGATCTACTCAAGTGGGTCAGGCTCGCATACGATCAATCTGGTACCTGATCCAGTCATCATCGCTGAAATTACGCCTAAAGGTTACTTGACAACGCACCTTGCGTCGGTTAAAATCCCAGTTACCTTTGTGAACGGGCCTGTAGCGCAGTTGGGAGCGCGCTTCAATCGCACTGAAGAGGCCGGGGGTTCGAATCCCCCCAGGTCCACAAGAGTGGCAGGCTCAATTAACAAATCAGAAATACCTGGGCCCATAGCGCAGTTGGGAGCGCGTCTCAATGGCATTGAGAAGGCCGGGGGTTCGAATCCCCCTGGGTCCACTGAAGCAAACGCAGGAGTAGTAGGTCATCCGTCAGCGAGTCGGGAGAGAGAGGTGGGAGCCCGTCGGGTGCGCCGGAGCACACAGACCGAACTCGCCTGAGTTCCGAAAGGATAGCTTCACCGGTGAACTCAAGTAGCCGGTGACGGGTAAGCCCGTTAGCGCGTTTGAGCGGTCTGCGAGCAACTGCAGGCAAGCAGGGTGGTACCGCGGAGGATTCCTTCGTCCCTGTACGGGATAAGGAATTTTTATTTTAAGTGCATGAGGAGTAGAGATGAATCAACAGGCAGCGATGTATAACCCCGGTGAGATCGAACCCAAATGGCAGAAGAAGTGGGAGGAGGATGGCATTTATCACTCCGATATCGATCAAAGCAAGCCAAAATTCTACGCGCTGACTATGCTCCCTTACCCGTCAGGGGAGCTTCACATTGGACACTGGTACGCGATTTCTCCTTCAGACGCGCGCGCCCGATTCAAACGTATGAATGGCTACAATGTCCTCTTTCCGATGGGCTTTGACGCCTTCGGGCTGCCAGCAGAAAACGCCGCCATCAGGCGCAATATCCATCCGCGCGAGTGGACGTATGCCAATATCGCCCGCATGCGGGAGCAATTCCGCACAATGGGCGCCATGTTTGATTGGCGCCGTGAGATCATTTCTTCTGATGAAAAGTATTATCGCTGGACGCAGTGGTTCTTCCTGAAACTCTACAAGAACAGCCTGGCCTATCGAAAGATGTCACCGGTGGACTGGTGTCCAACGTGCAATACCACCCTGGCACGTGAACAGGTTTGGGGAGACGACCGCCATTGTGAACGCTGCGGGACGCCGGTGATAAAGAAAGATCTGGAACAATGGTTTTTCCGTACGACCAGTTACGCAGACGAGCTGCTCGATTATACAGGCATTGATTGGCCGGAGCGGGTGCGCACGCTGCAAACCAACTGGATCGGACGGTCTGAAGGTGCTTTGGTGACCTTCAAGACCCAGTCTGGTGATAATTTGGAGGTCTTTACAACGCGACCGGATACTATGTGGGGTGTAACGTTCATGGTTCTGGCGCCGGAACACCCGCTGGTGGAAAAACTGACCACACCTGAACAGAAGGCGGAGGTGGATCAGTATATTCTTGATGCAACCCGTCAAACGGACATCCAGCGCGAGGCAACTGATAAGGAAAAAACGGGAATTTTCACCGGTGGATACGCGATCAATCCGGTAAATGGAGAGCGGATTCCGGTATGGATCGCAGATTATGTGTTGATGACGTATGGAACGGGTGCCATTATGGCGGTCCCGGCGCACGATCAACGCGATTTCGAATTTGCACGCAGGTTTGATCTTCCCGTGCGCATCGTGATTCAGCCGCAGGGGTTCGAGTTCCTCAAGAGTGAAGATATGACAGCTGCTGTTCCAGCCAACGGCACAATGGTGAACTCAGGACCGTTGACCGGAACGCCGGGTGAAATGTCCTGCAAGAAAGCGATCGAGTACATAAAACAGATAGGTGCTGGAAAATCGGCGACCAATTACCGCTTGCGTGACTGGTTGATCTCCCGTCAGCGTTACTGGGGTTCTCCGATTCCTATGGTTTACTGCAAGCAATGCGGTGCGGTCCCGGTTCCTGACGATCAGCTGCCTGTGACCCTGCCGGATGATGTGGAGTGGAAACCGACTGGTGAAAGCCCGTTGAAGCTGCACCCGACCTGGCGCTTCACCACCTGTCCAAAGTGCGGGATGCCGGCTGAGCGTGAAACTGACACCATGGACACCTTTATGTGCTCCTCGTGGTATCACCTGCGCTATCTGAGTCCTGATTACGAGGATGGTCCTTTCGATCCGAAAGAATACGATTACTGGATGCCTGTGGATACTTACACAGGCGGAATCGAGCACGCGAACATGCATTTGATCTATACCCGCTTTTTCCACAAAGCGTTGCGGGACATGGGCATCACGGAAGGCAGTGAACCGATGTTGCAGTTGCGCAATCAGGGGATGGTGCTGGGAGAGGATTCTGAGAAAATGTCGAAGAGCCGCGGGAATGTTGTTGCCCCGGATAACCTCGTACAGTTCTACGGCGCCGACGCGACACGCGCTTTCCTGATGTTCTTCGCCCGCTGGGATATGGGTGGACCGTGGAACAGTGGTGGGATAGATGGTGTAATGCGCTGGCTGCGCCGGGTGTGGAGCATTGGGCTTGATCATGTTGCCGCGGGACCGGCTGCTGAAGCGGACGTAAAAGTCCTGCGCCGCAAGCTGCATCAGACCCTGCGTTCTGTCACGCGTGATTTCGAGCAGTTCGAGTTCAATACCATCATCTCCAGTCTGATGGAGCTCTCAAATGAAATGGCGAGGTTAAAAGACAGGGTTTACGGTAGCACGGCGTGGAATGAAGCGGTTGAGATCTACACTCAGATGCTCGCGCCGGTTGCCCCTCACATGGCAGAAGAAATGTGGAACCTGATTGGCAAGAGCTATTCTGTGCACACCAGCAGTTGGCCTCAGGTTGATGAGGACGCGGCAGCTGTAGAGGAGATTACGCTGGTCATCCAGGTGAATGGCAAAGTGCGCGACCGATTGACTGTTCCGGTCGACATAACGGAGGAAGATGCGAAGGAAACGGCACTGACCAGTGATGCTGTTAAAAAGCTGCTGGAAGGCCGCGAACCCCGCCAGGTGATCTATGTTAAAGGGCGGTTGGTCAATATTGTGATCTGATCGACAACCGAAAACAGATACATACAGGCAGCCCCCGGCTGCCTGTATGTTAATGGCATATGCCTTTCACTTCCACTATAATTTATGAGTAAGATCAGTAGAAAAAGAAACGAGGTGAACAATGAATTTGGGTGAATTGAACTGGATGGAAGTGGAGCAGTACCTGAAGACCGATGACCGGATTATGATCGTGCTGGGGGCGACAGAACAACATGGGTATATTGCCCTCGAAGCGGATGTCAAGATTCCTTTGAAACTAGCAGAAGCCGCATCGGCACAAACCGGTGTGCTGGTGACACCGCCCCTTAACTTTGGCTGCTCTTCGTATTTCGTTGATTTCCCCGGAACGATCAGCCTGCGTGTGCAAACCCTGCTCAACGCGGTGGAGGACATGGTCAGATCTTTGTATCACCAGGGCTTCCATCGCATCCTGATCGTGAACGGTCACGGCGGGAATGATCCGGCGAAGGTTTCACTCGGAGAGGTTGTGAATAATTTGCGCGACCTGAAGCTCGGTTGGTATAACTGGTGGAAAGCCTCTTCAGTAGGTGCAGTCATCCAGGCGCATAGCCTCGCCGGCTATCACGCATCATGGATGGAGGCTTTCCCCTTCCTGCGTACAAATGGCATGCCGGAAGGCGAAAAGCAGCCCTTTGAACCGAGTCTGATCCTGCCGTCAAATCGTGTCAGGGATGGGTTGGGGGATGGTGTGTATGGAGGCGCTTACAAAGTGAGTGATGAGATCATGGACGAGGTCTTCAACGCTGCCCTGCAGGACATTCTCGCGCTGCTCAAATTCGATTAGTTCCGCTTCGTTAGAATGATGGTGCAGCCCCGACTGTTCGGTGAAGCTCGTGCCAGTGGTTGGCTTTTCCCGCTGGCAGTCTTTTCAGCGTTTGCGGCAGGCGGGTTGGCGATCTATCAATCACTCGTCTTAAGCAGGGTGATTTCTGGTGTATTCCTGGATGATCAAACATTAGCTCAAGTCAGACCACTCCTGCAGGTTATTCTGCTCGTAGTACTGGCGAGAGCTTTTTTTACCTTTTTCAACGAGATGCTGGCGGGCATGCTTTCTGTGATAATCAAAACACGCCTGCGAAAGCAATTGCTGGAGAAGATCGACCGGCTTGGACCGGAATATTTGAAAAACGAGACCACAGCTGGCTTGACCACGACCGCTCTGTTGGGTATCGATGCCCTTGACGCTTATTTTTCACAGTTTTTACCGCAGGTGTTGATCGCTGCGCTGCTGCCGGTCACCATCCTGGTAGTTGTATTTCCAATGGACGTGCTAACCGGAGTGGTGTTCCTGGTGACGGCGCCGATCATTCCTGTTTTCATGGTTCTCATTGGTAAAGCGGTGGAGTCGTTGACCGGCAGGCAGTGGAAAGCGCTGACCCGGTTGGGGAATTATTTCCTTGATACTTTGCAGGGGATTGCCACACTCAAGTTGCTGGGGCGTAATCGGGAAAGGGTTGCGGAAATCCGGCGGATTAGCGATGATTATCGCGATACGACGATGGACGTGTTAAGGGTAACCTTTCTTACCGCGCTGGTGTTGGAACTGGTCGCCACAATCTCAACCGCTGTTGTGGCGGTTGAGATCGGGCTGCGTCTTTTATATGCCCATATCGAATTTCAACAGGCATTTTTTATTTTGCTGATCGCACCCGATTTCTATTTGCCCTTACGAAACCTCAGCGCTCGTTACCACGCTGGAATGGGCGGGGTAACAGCAGCGGAAAAGATTTACCAGGTTCTCGACGAACCGGAGCCGGCAGCACCAATCCAAACATCCCGTTTCGAAATTACCGAGAGAATGTCCGGCGATTTTAAACTAGAGGTAAAGAACCTCACGCATACCTTCCCGGGGCACCATGATGCCGCTTTAGCTGACGTTTCATTTGCCATCGAAAAAGGGAAGCATTATGCGCTGGTTGGAAAAAGCGGCGCGGGTAAGAGTACGCTGGCGCGCATACTGATGCGTTTCATCGAGCAAGATGCAGGGGAGATTTTGCTCAACGGAGAGGACATTCGCAGCTGGTCACGCGAAGACTGGCACCAGGCAGTCGGTTGGCTGCCACAATCACCGCACATCTTCAACGCATCGCTGCTGTTCAATATCACCCTGGGTGATGGCGTTTTCTCCCCACCTGAGGTCAAATCAGCATTAGAATCCTCCGGGTTGACTGATCTCCTTCACCGTTTGCCTCGTGGTTTGGAAACACCTTTGTTGGAGAGCGGAGCGCGTTTAAGCGGGGGAGAGTTGCAGCGGATCGCGCTGGCGAGGGTCTATCTGCGGAACCCACAGATAATTCTCCTCGATGAACCCACCGCCCACCTTGATCCGGATCTGACACAATCACTGGAAGCCTCTTTCAAGCAACTGATGTCCGGACGAACCAGCTTGACCATCGCCCACCGTTTATCGACAGTCTTAAACGCTGATGAAGTGTTCTTCCTGCAGGAGGGGCGACTGGTCGCGCATGGCAGTCACACTGATCTATTGAGCCGTTCGCACTCTTACCGGGAATTCATACAAGGTGCAGGAGCAGGAGTATGAAACCGCTGACCGGTGTACTGCGGATCCTAAAGTTCTTTAGCGGCGAGATCGTGTTGTCGTTATTCCTTGGCATCGCTTCAATAACTGCCGGCATCGGGTTATTGGGCACTTCAGCCTTTATCATCGCCTCAGCCGCGCTCCATCCGTCGATTGCTGTGCTGCAAGTAGCAATTGTTGGTGTTCGGTTCTTTGGGATCAGCCGCGGGATTTTCAGGTACTTTGAAAGAGTGGTCTCGCATTCTGTGAACCTGAAGGTGGTTTCGCGATTACGTGAGGATTTCTTCCGGCGCATTGAACCGGGTGCGCCTGCCAATCTGATGACCCGGCAGGGCGGTGACTTGCTGCAACGCGTCATGGGTGATCTGCAGACGCTTGAGAATTTCTACGTGCGGGTGATCGCTCCAGTGATCATCGCGCTCGTGATCATTATTGGGACGAGTCTCTTCATTGGCGGATACACCTGGCAGCTTGGTCTCATCCTTTTCACCGGCATGGTGATCACCGGTTTTCTACAGCCTTTACTCGCTCAATTGGTTTCCAGGACAACTAATGGGCGGCTGGTTCAGGCAAACGCGGACGCTTCTGTGCAAATGGTGGAAGTGCTGCAGGGGTTTGAAGATATTCAATCCACGAACTCGCAGCGACATTTTTATTCGCGTTTATTGCACGCTTTTAACCAGGCTGGCAAACAGCAAAACCGCCTGTCCCTGCTTAACGGGGTGAACAGCGGGGTATCTCTGCTGCTGACCAACCTGACTATGCTGGCAGTACTTTGGGCTGCCATCCCCATGGTGGATGATGGCATGATTACGGGAGTATCGCTGGCAGTGATTTTGCTGGTGGTTCTGGCAGCGTTTGAGGCGGTTAACCCGCTCAACGCTGCTGCCCAAAACTACAACCTCAGCCGGTCCGCTGCGCAAAGGCTCTTCTCGATGGATGCGTCAATGAATGGGCAATCGGTTGAAACTCGAATATCGGAACTGCTGTTAGGTGAAGGAATTCAAATTAAAAACGCGACTTTTGCTTTTCAGCCAGACGAAGAAGCTGTAATAAAAGATATTTCTTTCACATTACATCCTGGAAAAAAGATCGCCGTTGTGGGCGCAAGTGGAGCGGGCAAGACGAGTATCATCAACCTTCTTCTGGCATTTCTGCGACCAACACAGGGTGAGATACATCTGAACGGGTTGAATTATCAGCAGGCAGAACCTGATGCCATTCGATCGCTCTTTTCTGTTCTGCCGCAGAATATTTACCTCTTTAACGAAGATGTGCGGCAAAACCTGCTGCTGGCAAAATCTGACGCGAGTGATGAGGATTTGCTGCGAACTTTGTCCCTATGCGGACTGACGACCTGGCTGGAGGCACAGCCGGAGGGGTTGGATACCTGGATTGGGGAGCGGGGGGTGAAAATGAGCGGCGGGGAGCGGCATCGCTTCGCGCTTGCTAGATTGATGTTGCAGGACAGACCCTATATCCTGCTGGATGAACCGACAGCCAACCTGGATCAATTAACCGCGATAGAGGTGATGAAAAGCGTATTTTCTTTTGCCAAAGGCAGGGGGTTGCTTATGATCACTCATGACCTTAAATGGCTTCAGGAAATGGATGAGATTATGCTTATTGATGGTGGAAAGGTTGTAGAGAGAGGGGGCTTTTCTGACTTGTTGGAGAATAATACGCAGTTTGCGCGCTTGTATAACCTGGAAAAAGATCGATTGCTGGAGGATTGATCCTTTCAGATTGTCTTTCGGAATCAGTCACTTCTTTCAGTTAACGCCGCGTCGATTTCCTGCTGGCTGATCGCCCCCGGTCTGAGTATTCGTACTTCACCATTGGAGCAGTCCACTACCGTGGAGGGTATTCCGCCCGAGCAGCGCCCGCCGTCTAAGATCAAAGGAATACGTTTGTTCAATTGTTTTAAGACATCCCTGGCGTCATGAGGGCTGGTTTTTCCGGACAGGTTGGCAGAGGTGGCAGCGATCGGCCCGAATTCCTTTAACAATTCCAATGCCACCGGGTGGTCTGGAATTCTGATTCCGATCGAATTTCCGGCAGTTAGCAGTTCAGGCAATTCTGTCTTTTTCGGTACAACGAGTGTTAGTGCGCCCGGCCAGAATTTCTTTGCCAGTTTTTTTGCAGTTTCATTCAATTCCTCGGTCAGGAGTTCCAGTTGGTTTATATCTCCGATCAGAACTGCAATGGCTTTGTTGGCATCTCTGCCCTTTGCTTCAAAAAGTTTGATAATGCCCGGAGAGTAGAAGGCGTTGGCGCCAAGTCCGTACACAGTATCTGTCGGAAACGCGACAATTTCACCTTCCTGCAGCAACTCTATTGCGGTCTGAATCGAAGCCGTATTTTCAGCAGGGAGGATGATGGTTTCCATAGAATAAACCCCAATTAAGATTGAATTTTAACTACTCGCGGCAGCCCGGCCAGATCTGAATAAATCGAAATTTCCGCCTGAGGAAATTGATTTAACGCGATATTCTGAACCCTATTCCCTTGATTATATTGTATTTCCAAAATTATGCACCCGTTCAAGGCAAGGTTTTTTTTACTGGTTTTGATTAAGCGCTCGATGATGCTTATTCCGTCCGGTCCGCCATCCAATGCTGAGCGTGGTTCGTGCTTGATCACGGCAAGCTCATTGACAGTTGAGGACGGAATATAGGGCAGGTTGGCCAGGATCAGGTCAAATTTTTCGCTGACTCCATCCAGAAGGTCGTTTTGTAAAAATTCAACGCGGTCATCGAGGTGGCAAAGCGTTGCGTTAGCGCGGGCAACTTCCAGCGCACTGGAGGAGGAATCGACTGCTGTAATTGCTAATTCAGGTATTTGATTTGCCAGTGCAATTGCGATCGCTCCCGAGCCGGTTCCAATATCCGCAACTCGCGTTCGTCCTGGTTTGCTTTGCAGCCAATCAATGGCTAGTTCAACCAATAACTCCGTCTCTGGGCGTGGAACCAGTACGCGCTTGTCCACCATGAGATCCAATCCATAAAAAGACCGCCTGCCGGTAATGTAGGCAAGCGGTTCTCCATAAATCAGTCGAGCTATAGCCTTCTCGAGCGTTTCCAATTGAATTTCACTGAGGACCGTTTGTGGGTGAGCGATGATCCACTCGCCCGGTTTTTGAAGTACAAAGGAAGCGATGGTGCGAACCTCGATCGCGGGAAATTCAGTGATCTCCTGCAATTGGGCGATTTTCGCGCTAACCCAGCTGCCCAGTTCAGGATACGTCATATTCTCCAATGGCGGAGAGGCGATCAGTCTCATCGCGAATGGAAAGTTCATCAATGAAAAGGTCAATATCTCCTGCCATAACGGCTGGCAGGTTGTACGAGGAGACGTTGATGCGATGATCGGTTACGCGGCTTTGCGGGTAGTTGTAAGTGCGGATCTTTTCAGAGCGGTCACCGGTGCCGATCTGAGAGCGCCGTACTTCTTCCCGCTCCTGGCGGCGTTTCTCTTCTTCGATCTCGAATAATCGCGCGCGCAAAATTCCCAGGGCGCGCAGCTTGTTCTGCAATTGAGACCGCTCATCCTGGCAGGCGACTACTATACCGGTGGGTATGTGGGTTACGCGAATCGCAGTGGCGTTCTTTTGGACATTCTGACCACCGGCGCCCGAGGATTTGAAGACATCGACGTTGATATCGGATTCCGGAATCTGAACATCCACATCTTCCACCTCGGCCATTACAGCCACGGTAACCGTTGAGGTGTGGATCCGACCGCTGGATTCAGTGACGGGGATGCGCTGAACCCTGTGTACACCCGATTCGAATTTAAACCGGGAATAAGCCCCCCTGCCTTTGACCATAAATATGACTTCTTTGTAACCGCCAATACCGGTTTCGCTGGCTGAGATCATCTCTACTGTCCAGCCGCGTGATTCAGCGTAATACATGTACATCCGCATCAATTCGGCCGCAAACAAACCCGCTTCGTCACCCCCGGCGCCGGCCCGGATCTCAATGTAAACGTTACGATCATCCCGCGGATCCCTGGGCACAAGCAGACGCTTGATCTGCCCTTCCAGGGCTTCGATCTGGGCGGGTAGTTCCCCTATTTCCTGGTTAGCGAGCGCTCGCATTTCCTCATCCTCAGAGGCGGCTAATTGACTGGCCTGTTCGAACTGGTCCAATAAGGATTTGTATTTTGCGGAAAGTTGCATAATTGGCTCCAGCTCAGAACGTTCTTTAGCCAAATCCACAACCTTCTGATAATCGCTGCTATTCTCATCCATTTGACGGGTGAGATCAGCGTAATGGTTTTCTATTGTATTGATTTTATCCAGCATAATATTCCTGCGATTCTAAAAATTTACCACGCAGATTATACCAGCCAATACTGACAGAACCGGTAGAATTCCTGAGTCGGATTTATCACCGCCTGTAAGAAATTTTGTAATAATATGATATGGAGACAAATGGAACCGATAATCAGGTCACGCAGGGTCATAATGATTAGTCCAATTAGCGTGTGTGGTCGTTTGTTTCCAGGTTTTGTAGGGCAACCATTAGACTGTTTGCATTTACCTTTTTCTTCAGTTCGTTTAAAATGGAAACAATACATCTCAATGGAGGAATAAATGTCCTGTCGTGACAAAGAAGTTTATCAATGCGCTGAAGCGCCAGCAGCGATCGGTCCATATTCGGTGGCAGCAGGTGCGGGTGGTTTCATCTACACAGCCGGACAGATCCCCGTTGATCCTGCAACGGGCGAAATCGTCCCGGGTGGTATCGAAGAACAGACACGCCAGGTGTTAACCAACCTGGAGGTGGTCCTGCGCTCAGCCGGTTCTTGCCTGGATAATGCACTTAAAACAACTGTTTACTTGAGTGATATGAAAAATTTCGGTGCGATGAACAAGGTCTACGGCGAGTTCTTTCTTGAAAACCCTCCTGCCCGAACAACTGTTGCTGTTGCCGGTCTTCCCAAGAACGCTCTGGTTGAAATTGACGTGATCGCGGCAGTTTGTCCTGACCGGGATTGTTAATCACGTGCGTAACAGGACCAGAAAATAGTTTAATGAATTTGAAAAATGTTTCGGTCATTGTGCCGTGTTACAACGAGGAAAGCACGATAGGTGAATTGCTTTCCGCGATTTACGCGCAGACATACCCACTGGAAAAAATTGAAGTAGTCATTGCCGATGGTATGTCAACGGACCTGACACGAGAGCGGATAAACGATTTCAAAGAACATCATCCCGAACTGGAAACTCGTGTCGTTGAGAATACAAAAAGGACGATCCCTGCCGCGCTCAACCAGGCGATCGATGAATCACGCGGCGAAGTGATCACCAGGATGGATGCCCACGCCATACCCGCGATCGATTATATTGAAAAAAGTGTTGCCGCGCTGGAGGCGGGAATGGGTTCCAATGTGGGTGGTGTGATTGATATTCGTCCCGGGAAGGATAACTGGATCGCAACCTCGATTTCAATAGCAGCAGCTCATCCGTTGGGAGTGGGTGATGCCCGCTACCGCACAGCGACCAGGGCAATGGAGGCGGACACGGTCGCTTTTGGTACCTACTATCGCAGTCTGGTGGAAAAGATCGGGAAATATGATGAAACGCTGCTGGTAAACGAAGACTATGAATTTAACACGCGTATCCGTAAGTCAGGCGGCAGGATATGGGTGGACCCGGCAATTCGTTGTGTGTATTACTCTCGCGCTGATTTGCGCTCGCTCGCCCGTCAATACTTCAGATACGGCTTTTGGAAATTTCTTATGTTGGTGCGCTATCCGAAAACTTTGCGCTGGCGGCAGGCGCTACCACCGCTTTTTGTTGCGGGCGTTTTGATGTTATTATTATTGTCAATATTCTGGAAATTTGCGGGCATCTTCCTGGTTGTAACTCTTTTGCTCTACCTGCTTATTCTGACGGGTGGTTCACTAGCGATTGCATCCAGGAAAAAGGACCTGCTTCTGGCAGCCGGTGTACCCGTGGCGATCATGACGATTCATTTTGCATGGGGCAGCGGTTTTTTATGGAGCTTGATCAAGAAGGCTTTTTCGGGTAATAAGCATGGGAATTGAGAAACCCCAATTAAAAAAGCGCTGGCGGATACGCGATGGAGAACGGCAGGCGATTCTTCTGCTTGGCGACCTGTTGTTCACTTACCTGGCTGTCTTCGTTGGTCTATATTTTTGGGCGCAGCGCGATTTTCTGGATTTCACAGGTGCGTTTTTGGGTCAGCGCGCGCCATTCTGGTTTTACCTGCTGCCTTTGGTCTGGATCATCTTTCTGATCGAAATCTACGATGTGCGCAAAGCGAATCGACGAGAGGATGTCATTCGTGGCATCATCACAGCCGCTTCCGTCGGAATCATTATCTACCTGATCATCTTCTTCATCGCTGAGCCCAATTCTCTACCGCGGCGCGGGGTTTTCTTTTTCATTATTTTTGCTACAGTGCTTACCTTCGTTTGGCGTTTGATCTACATACGCATTTTTACTGCGCCGCTGTTCATGCGCCGGGCGTTAATGATAGGAGCGGGCAAGGCTGGATCTACACTGGCGAAAATGCTGAATGAGATTCACAGCGGTCCTTTTCTACTCATCGGTTATATTGATGATGATGATGCGAAACAGGGGCAGGAGATCAACGGTTACAAAGTTCTAGGGAATGGGTCTCAGCTTACTGATCTCACGCGGCAGATGGATGTGACCGATCTGATCTTTGCCATCTCGGGCGAGGTTAACCCGCAAATGTTCCGCGCAATTCTTTACGCCGTTGAAAATGATATTGAGGTCACTTCACTACCGACACTCTACGAAGAGGTCTTTGGCAGGGTACCGATTTTTCTCCTACCGTCAGACTGGATCTTACGTTCCTTCGTCGACCAGACACACACAAGTGGTGTCTACGAAAGCATAAAAAGACTGATCGATATCCTTTGCAGTCTAATAGGTTTGTTGGCGTTTGTGGTTCTCTATCCGGTGATCGCGCTGCTGATCCTCATTGATTCAGGACGACCGGTGATGTACTCACAGATGCGGGTCGGAAAGTATGGACATCCCTATAAAATTTTCAAGTTTCGCACCATGCACAGGGATGCTGAAAAGGATGGTGTGGCGCGGACTGCCACGATGAACGATGAGCGTGTTACGCGGGTAGGAAAATTCCTACGCCGCAGCCATCTTGATGAATTACCGCAGTTCTGGAACATCCTCATTGGCGAGAACAGCCTGATCGGTCCGCGCGCCGAACAGATCGAGCTGGTAAACAAATTCCAGGAGGAACTGCCGTTTTACCGCGCCCGCTTGTTTGTAAGACCCGGGCTAACCGGGTGGGCGCAGATCAATCAGCGATATGCCACTACGGTGGACGACACCGCGGTAAAACTGGAGTATGATCTTTACTACATAAAAAAACGAAATCTCATTCTTGACCTGACAATTGTGCTCAGAACAGTGGGGAAAGTGCTTGGGCTAAAAGGATTGTGATGAAGAGTAAACCCAACCTTCGTAACCGCTACATGGTTCTCATTGATGTGATCCTCACGATTATCGCGGTATTGGGCGCTTATGCGCTGCGCCTTGAGCTGGGAGCGCTGTTCTTTTTCTATCTTCCTTCCGCTTACTGGATGATCGGTGTGGCCATACTGACCAAGATCCCCGTCTATTACTTTTTTGGCTTGTATCGCAGGTTGTGGGGATATGCCAGCACGAGGGAACTGCGACTGATCCTGGTATCTGTCACCAGCGCCTCGGTTGTTGTCTCTGTGATCATGATCCTGCTTTTCTCATTCAAAGTCTTTACGGGTTTTCCACGCTCGGCGCTGATCATCGACTGGCTGCTTTCAGTGATTCTTATCGGCGGTGTGCGTTTTGCCATTAGGATCATTTCTGACAATATCAGTTCAGCGTCCAGTTCGGGTCGCTCAAATCAGGCAAAACGCGCGCTCATTATCGGCGCTGGTGATGCCGGTGCGCTGGTTGTGAGAGAGCTCCAGAAAAACCCGGACCTCAACCTTACCCCGATCGGATTTCTAGATGATAACCCCGCCAAATTGAAGCAGCAGATTCACGGTGTCCCGGTGGTGGGCAACCTGTCTGATATTGGCAAACTTCTGGAACATAAAAAAGTCGAAGAAGTCATCATCGCCATCCCCAGTTCTAGCGGTAAAGTGGTGAGGATGATCGCGGATGTGTGCCGTTTGCGCGGGATTCCGTTTCGCACTATGCCCGGTATCTATGAATTAATTGGCGGTAAGGTAAGCATCAACCGGTTGCGTGAGGTGGACATTACCGACCTTCTGCGCCGCCAGCCTGCCCACATGCACGAGGAACTGATCGGAGTGACCCTGGCGCAGAAGAAGGTTCTCGTGACGGGTGCAGGGGGCTCGATCGGGCGGGAATTATGCCGGCAGATCACCCGCTGGGGACCCTCCCATCTCATCCTGCTTGGGCACGGCGAAAACAGCATTTTTGAGTCGTTACTCGAATTGCGCGAAACTTCACCTTCCTTGAATATGACACCAGTCATTGCGGATGTGCGTGATGGAGACCGGATCGAAAGCATTTTTCGCGACCATCGACCTGATGTCGTGTTCCACGCTGCTGCGCACAAACATGTGCCGCTGATGGAAATGAACATTGACGAAGCGATCGATAATAATGTCCGGGGCACGTTGAATATCGTTAAAGCCTGTGAGAATAACAATGTTGAGCGCCTGGTAATGATCTCTACTGATAAGGCGATCAGACCTGCGAATATCATGGGCGCGACGAAGCGATTTTCAGAGATGATCGTACTGGATTCTGCTTTACGAAACGGGAACGCTTATTGCGTGGTGCGGTTCGGAAACGTGCTGGGTAGCCGCGGGAGCGTTGTGCCTTTGTTCAAGCATCAGATCGCCAGCGGAGGACCGGTAACCATTACCCACCAGGATATGCGGCGGTATTTTATGACGATCCCTGAAGCGGTGTACCTCGTTTTGCAGGCTGCGAGTATCGAAAAGGGCGGCGAGGCTTTTGTGCTTAATATGGGGCAACAGGTGCGTATCCTTGACCTGGCAGAAGACCTCATCCGACTTTCCGGTTTAGAGCCCGGCAAGGACATCGAGATCGTCTTCACCGGCATCCGACCGGGAGAAAAATTAAGCGAAGACCTCTGGGAAGAGGGTCACGATTTTGAACCAACCCAACATCCAGATATCTATAAATTTGATGATCCAACCAATCTGACTGGTGAGGAGTTGCAGCAAAAGGTTAACCAATTGCTCGCCCTGGCAGATCAACGCAAGATCAGTGAAATTATTCAATTCATTGATGATACCCTCCCGGGGGCCACGCTGGGCAGCACGCCTCCGCCCGAACTTCTTTCAATTGAGTGATTATGTTTGTTGACAATGTTGAATGGGATAAATTTCTATCACAGTATCCCAATACTCATTTCCTGCAAAGTGGTGAGTGGGGAGAGTTAAAGTCGCGCTTTGGATGGCGCGCGGTTCGGCTTATCCATGAGAAGCAGGGTGCGCAGCTGCTCTTCAAGTCTCTGCCTTTCGGGTTCACTATCGCTTATCTTCCAAAGGGTCCGGTAGGCGAGGGAACCGGTTTTTACTCAGAGATTGAACAAGTATGCAAGGAGCGACGCGCGATATTTCTGAAGGTCGAACCGGATTTGGATGAGGGGATAGAGCCGGGGTTCATCAAGAGCCTGGATTGTTTGCAGGAATCCAAGCCGATACAACCGCGCCGAACGTTGGTTGTTTCTCTGCAGGGGACAGAGGATGAAATTCTCGGACGGATGAAGCAGAAGACACGCTATAACATCCGCCTGGCAGAGAAAAAGGATGTGGTTGTAAAACCTTGTTCAGACGTCAGGGTTTTTCACGAGATGGCGCATATCACAGCAAAAAGGGACGTTTTTGGTGTGCACACCCTTGCGTATTACCAGTCTTTTTATGATCTTTTTCACACAAAAGGTGAATGTGAATTGCTTACTGCCTATTATAACGGGCAGCCCCTTGCTTCGTTGTTCGTTATTGCCAAAGGAGAGCGGGCGTATTACCTATACGGTGCTTCTTCTGACCTGGAACGAAACCGGATGCCGGCTTACCTGATCCAATGGGAAGCGATGAAGTGGGCGAAAGAAAAAGGCTGCCGGTCTTATGACCTTTGGGGAATCCCGGACATGGAAGAGGAAGAGCTAGAAGGTGAATTTCAAACCAGGCATTCTCACGATGGGTTGTGGGGTGTTTATCGTTTCAAGCGTGGGTTTGGCGGAGAGATTCAGCGCAGCGCTGGTGCCTGGGATCGGGTATACAATAAACCCCTTTATAAACTATATTCCCTCTATATGAATCGAAGGGGAGGTCAAACCGACTGATGGCGTCTTATTGCCAAGTTTGCGGGTCCATTACGACCCAGGTTTTTGTGGATGGAAGGGTGAGGGATGTATGCCCAAGCTGTGGAACGATTACGTACGCGCAGTGGAAGGTCAGCGCAGGTGTGCGCATAGTCAATAATGGGAAGCTACTGCTTGTCAAACGAGGTCATGATCCTTACCGGGGAACATGGCATATGCCAGCGGGTTACGTGGAAATCGACGAAACTCCTGCCCAGGCTGCCGAGCGTGAAGCGCGCGAAGAAACCGGTCTAACCGTACGCGCTGATAGGCTAGTGGATTGTTATCTTGATGCGAATGACCCGCGTGGAAACGTCATTATTCTGTTATTTGATGCCACTGTGCTGGATGGGAAGCTGACCCCGAGCGATGAGACAGAAGAGCTTGGTTTCTTTACGCCGGAGGAGGTTTCCGGCCTTCCGCTGGCAGGGATGAGCGCGGAAAAAGAGATCAGTGACTGGTTAAGTGAGATAAGAAGTTGATAAATGTCTGATCAGGTTAATAGCTGGAATAAGATCGTTGCTGCACTACCGGGCTCCCATTTTTTACAGACGACAGAATGGGCGGAGGTTAAACACACGGTAGGTTGGTCAAGACACGAACTAACGTGGCGGGATGATGAAGGAAATATTACATCAGGCGCACAGCTGCTGGTCCGGTCAATGCGATTGCTCAGGTTTGGACCTCGATTGAGTGTGGGGTATGTACCCCGCGGTCCATTGATCGATTGGGAAAACGCGGCGTATAGGGAGAAAGTGATTGAATCGCTGGAGCAATACGCGCGCCAGCACAAACTTGTTTTCATCAAAATTGATCCTGAAGCGGTTATTGGAACGGGTATTGAGGATTCAACCCCCACAAATGACACCCCGGGAACGACCCTGATTGCTGAACTGCAGCAGCGCGGCTGGCGATACTCTCCGGAACAGATCCAGTTCAAGAACACCATGATGCTGGATTTGTCAGGCAGCGAAGAGGACTGGATGGCGCGCATGAAGCAAAAAACGCGTTACAACATCCGGTTGGCGATCAAAAATGAGATCAAGGTAAGAAAAGCGGAAGCTGAAGACCTTTCGATGCTCTATAAAATGTACGCAGAAACAGCAAACCGGGATGGTTTTATTATCCGCCCTGAAGATTATTATCTCGATGTTTGGTCGCGGTTCATGCAAGCCCACATGGCTGAAGGGCTGGTTGCGGAATTCGAAGGGATCCCGTTGGCGGGGTTGATCTACTTTTACCTTGGCTCGCGCGCCTGGTATGTGTATGGAATGTCAACAAACAAAATGCGCGAAAAAATGCCCAATTACCTCTTACAGTGGGAAGCGATGCGCACAGCGAAGGAAAAGGGTTGCACGGTATATGATCTATGGGGTGCCCCCGATACTTTTGAGAAAACTGACCCTATGTATGGGGTATATCGATTCAAAGAGGGTTTGGGAGCTGAGGTTGTACGGACGGTCGGTGCATGGGATTTTCCCGCTAATTCGATATTGTATTTCATCTATCATCAGGTAATCCCACGGCTGCTGAGTATTACACGGCTGATCAGGCGGAAACAGATCAAACAGGAGGTCTTATGAAACTCTCTCGTGTTCCACTGGCTCATTTGCCAACACGAATCGAATACCTTCCCAGAATAACACAGGCATTGGGCGGTCCGCAGATCTTTTGTAAACGCGATGACCAGACAGGTTTGGGGTTTGGTGGAAATAAGACCCGCAAGCTGGAATACCTACTGGGTGATGCTTTGCAGCAAAATGCCAGAACGCTTATCAGTATGGGCGCTATCCAATCAAACCATTGCCGGCAGGTGGCAGCCCTGGCTGCGCGCGCAGGGCTGGATTGCATTCTTGTTCTTTCGGGTACACCCCCTGAAATTGCTACCGGCAACCTGTTGCTGGATAATTTATTCGGCGCGCAAGTGGTGTGGGCTGAGCGTGATACCCGTCAGCAGGTGTTGGATGAAACCGTGAGGAACGCCGTGGTCGCCGGACGAGCTCCTTACATGATCCCTTATGGCGGATCCAACGTGGTGGGGATGATGGGGTATTACGATGCCATCAAAGAACTACGGGATGAAGAGGAGCGGGAAGGGTTCAGTTTTGATTGGATTGTTACTGCGTCGTCAAGCGGTGGGACGCAGGCTGGAATGGTCTTAGGCAAACAGGTGTGGCAGTTAAACAGCAGGATTCTGGGGATCGCAATCGAGGGGACTTCGGAAGAATTAGGGGGCACGGTCGCAAACCTGGTTAAAGAGAATATCGCATTAAATGACCTGAAAATTCAATTTGATCCGGATTTGATCCTTATCAATGACCAATACACTGGACAAGGGTATGGCATCATGGGTGAGCCTGAAATTGAGGCCATTCGCATGTTTGCCAGCATGGAAGGTTTGCTGCTGGACCCGGTATACACCGGCAGGGCAGCGGCTGGATTGATCGACCTGGTGCGCAAAGGCTTTTTTAAAACAGACGAAAAAGTGCTGTTCTGGCATACTGGCGGTACTCCCGCTTTATTTGCTGAGCCTTACCTGTCACAATTGCAGAAAGGCTGAAACAAGGCTACTGATGAGCCTGGTGGCAGCGTGCTATAATGCCAAATAAAGGTGCACATTGAATATTGATGTTTCCACCACCGTAAAAGTGGTCCTGCTATTTTTAGCTATAGCGGCAGTTATCCTGCTGGTTATGGCTGCAAGGTCCATCAAAGCCGGTAGAAAACTTCTTTTTTACCAAAAACGACAGGTTCTAGTCTATCGAGGTTGGCGATTGATCCTGCTTGCGGTTCTACTGGCTGGTTCCGGGATTCTGATTTCAAGGTTTGGTGAACCGGTTGTCTATCGCTACTTCCCACCTTCGCCGACGATCACATTAACTCCCACGATGACAAGCACGCCAACGATAACCCTCACGCCGTCGATGACTTTCACTCCGACCATCACTTTGACGCTTTCGCAAACTTACACCCCATCTTTGCCCCAGTTTGTTCAGGAAACGGTTCAGACCCCCATCGGTCCTGATGTTAACGCGGTCTTTAGCCCGTTAAGTTTCGCCAAGGAAACGGATGATGGAGTGGTTGTGGAGAACTTTACCGAGTTTTCGCTCCCTGTGACCACGCTTTTTGGCGGATTCTCCTATGACCGGATGACGACCGGAGTTCAGTGGACGGCATTATGGTTGTACGGTGAGGAAGTGGTCTGTTCCGAAACGAAAGCCTGGAATTACGCGCCTGGAGGGTATGGTTACACGGATTGCACGCTTCCTGCTGAGCAATGGAGACCCGGCAGATACGAGGTGCAGATCTTTGTGGGGCAAACCTGGAAGGTTTCAGGCGAGTTTCTGATCCTTGGTGAAGACGGTTTTACTGGTGACGTTCCAACGCAAACAGGCTCTGAAACTCCCCCGGAGATAACGCCAACCCTGCCACCCGGTTAGTTCAAAAAGAAACCTGGTTTGATCGCGAAAAATGTCCAGCGATTTGCGCTGCCAGCGCGGCGTTGTTCCGCAAAAGCGCCAGGTTTGCCTGTAAACTATTCCCCCCGGTTGCCTTGTTGACGCGGTCCAGCAGGAAGGGTGTGAGCGCGGCTCCGCCGACCCCTATTTTTTCCGCTTCTAATGTGGCTTCTTTGATGGCATTTTCGATCAACGTGGCGTCCAGCGCGTCCCTCTCGGGAATTGGATTACAGACCAGAATCGCGCTGCGGTGACTTGCCTTCCAATGGGCGCGGGCGATCTCGACCACCTCGCCGGGTTCTTCCACACTGCAATCCAGCGGCAAACCGCTGCCGCGGGTGTAAAATGCGGGAAATTCGCCGGTTTTAAATCCCAGGATTGGAACCCCGCGAGTATCCAGCGCTTCGAGCGTGGCAGGAAGGTCAAGGATGGATTTTGCACCGGCACACACGACAACTGCCGGGTTTTCAGCCAGCGCGTTCAGATCAGCGGAAACATCAAACGGGTTTCCCCGATGAACACCGCCGATACCGCCGGTCGCGAAAGTCTTAATGCCTGTTCTTTGGGCTGTGAACAAAGTGGCGGCAACAGTCGTACCGCCGCTGTAAGCCCGCGCCATGCCAATGCCCATATTACGCAGGCTGATCTTGATCACATCATTTTTCTGAGCCAGTTCAACCAATTCATCTTCCGATAATCCGACCTTGACAATTCCATTCACCAATGCGATGGTTGCGGGCGCGGCACCTCCTTCGCGCACGATATTTTCCATCTCGCGGGCGAGCTCCAGGTTTGTGGGACGGGGCAGTCCATGCGTAATGACTGCCGACTCAAGCGCGACGATAGGTAATCCACGTGTGAGCGCGTAACTGGTTTCTGGAGAAAGATGAATTGCGTTGGAGGTATTGGTATTCATGGCTCTACTCCTTCGTATTGATGTAATGATTATAATTGAGGTACAAGGGATCGCAAAATGAACTTAATAATTCGAGATAACCATGACGGGTGAATTGCTAGCGCAGGATCAAATGCCGTTGGCTGTTGTAACCGGCGCTGCCAGGCGCATCGGTCGATCAATCGCATTACACCTGGCATCCCGCGGATACGCCATCGGTTTGCATTATCACAAGTCACGCGCTGAGGCTGAAATCACTGCCAGTGAGATCAGCCAAACAGGGGTTCCGGTATACCTTTTACCCGCGGATCTAACCCGACCTGGTGAGATAAACGCGATGTTTACTGAGGTTGATAAGATCCCCAGTCCACTGGAATTGCTGGTAAATTCAGCAGCGCTTATGCAGCCATCTGATTTATCGACTCTGGACGTGGAATCCTGGGATGAGCTGTTCAATCTAAATACTCGCGCGCTATGGCTTTGCAGCCGTGAAGCGGCGGCAAGGATGAAACCTGGTGGATTGATTCTTAATATTTCTGATGTGGGCGCCAAGAAGAACTGGACGCGATACGGGGGATATGTGGTTAGCAAAGCAGCAGTGGAAGCGCTGACCAGGGTGATGGCACGGCAGCTCGCTCCTGAGGTGAGGGTATGCGCGATTGCTCCGGGGCTGCTGATACGCGCTGAAGGTCAATCTATCCAGGAATGGGAGCGATTGATTGAGAAAGTACCGCTTAAAAGCCCTGCAGATGTGGGTGAATTTTTCGAGGTGATGGATTTTTTGATCGGAAACCGGTATATTACAGGGGAGGTGATCGGGTTTTCAGGAGGGTCTCAACTGCTTTGAACACGAAAAGTGACCTTGAGAATAAATCAATAAGGAAGATTCTGAAACCGGCAGGTATCGTCTTTATCCTTTTTACGTACACGCTGGGGATCAGCGCAGCGCGTTACCTCGGCGGAAAGATCGTTTGGTGGGATGCGCTGACCGGTCTGATCATATGCCTATTGATCAGAGATATGCGCAATTTCCTGGCGGCATATTTTGACCATCCGGAGTCCTTTCAATCAACAATTAATCGAAGTGATCCTGATTGGGAGAATCTGATCAACATCAGGCGAGGGGTCTTGCTCCTGTATTCATTATTGACTCTGACCGCAGGAGCGACACTTACCACGGTTCTGATCGTTAGAGGGGTCTTTAATCTCAGTTCAATTATCCTATTGGGTATTGCGTTTCTGCTCAATTTTTTCTCCGCGACCCCAACGCTGTTTTTATTGCGGAAAGGGTATGAAGAATTGGTGGATGCGCTCTATGTCGCTAATCTGGTCCCTGCAATTGCGTTTTCTCTGGTGATGCATTCACCCAGCCTGTTGATCGTGGAGCTCACTATACCGCTGACTTTTGTTTATTTGGCGATGAAAATTGCTATTGACTTTAAAACCTATGGGTTTGATTCCTCGCACGGTCGACCTTCCTTGACAACCCTACTGGGCTGGCAAAAAGCCCTGATTATCCATAATTTGTTTATACTTCTTGCGTTTGTTTTTCTAAGTCTATTTCTGTTGTCTGGTCTTCCATGGTCTTTAACCTGGCCGCCGTTGCTGGCGTTGCCTATCGGTATTCTGCAAATTGTCCATCTTCAGAATATTGCAAACGGAGCCAAACCCAAATGGCGTTATCTGAATTGGCTGGCTGTCGGCGCATTCCTGCTAATGAGTTATCTGATTATCATCTCGCTCTGGTTATGATTACCCGGAAATTTGGACAAGAAAAGTTAACACTTTTCTAATATTCAGTTATCATAATAAGAATAATAAGATAAAAATTGGAGGGTTTAATTATGCTAAAAGAAAACACGATGGCTCCTGATTTTGAGTTACCGGACGAAGCAGGTGTTTTACACAAGTTATCAGATTATCGAGGTAAGGATGTTGTGCTTTATTTTTACCCGAAAGACGATACTTCCGGTTGCACGGCTGAAGCCTGTAGTTTCCGGGATGATTACAGCGCTTACGAAAAAACCGGAGTAACCATCCTGGGCGTAAGTCCTGATTCATCCGAGTCTCACACTAAATTTAAAGCCAAACACCATCTCCCGTTTAGCCTCCTCGCGGATACTGAACATAAGGTTTGCGAACTTTACGGTGTGTGGGGGAAAAAACAGATGTATGGCAAAGAGTATTTTGGTGTGAACCGTACCACTTATTTAATTGGTAAAGATGGAACGATCCGGAAAGTGTTTGAAAAAGTAAAACCGGCTGAACACAGCGCGGAAATTCTGGCAGCACTTTGAGCGTAAAGAGCGGAAGAGAATACTTCCGCTCTTTTTATTGCAGGTTAATTACAACCCTGCCTTTAGACCAAAGTTGTTCCAGCTTGTAGTAGGAACGCAATTCGGGTGAGAAAAGGTGGATCACGATATCTTCCAGATCCGCCACCATCCAGCCATCGCGTGATTCACCCTCGATATTGACAAATAGATTTAGCTCTTTCTTTGCGAATTCTCTTAAGGCAGTTGAAAGCGATTGAAGCATACGGTCACTGGTGCCATTACAGATGATGAAGTAATCTGTAAAGGTGGTTAGTTCTTGTAAATCCAGCAGGAGTATGTTTTCGGCTTTCTTTTCCTCCAAAAAGTTGACAATTTGATGCGCTATTTCGATTGTTTCCAGTTTGCACCTCGTAAGTTAATTATGATGGCTAAATTTTAGCACAGTTCCGGTCGGCTAGAAAACGGATGACTGGAAAGGATGGAATACTGGGGTCCCTGCGGGAGCAGCACCGATCTAAACAGGATTATCCGGTCGATCGTGAACTCACCAAAAAATGGTTCAGGTGAAAGTTTCTTCAGACGTTCAAATGTTTGACCAGTTTCAGGTTTTATAAATGAAACCCTTGCCAGTGTAAGGTGGGGGAAAAATGGTTTTCGATCTGAAGGGAATCCCAGACTGACCAGCTTCTCATCAAGTGATTTGTGAAGCTTGCGGAGTTGTTCTGCCGGTTCGATGCCAATCCACACGACCCTGGGGCGGTTGTTCCAATCCGGAAAAGCTCCCACTCCTTGTACTGAAGCAGTAAAGGGGGAAAAATCTGTTGTCAATTGATTAAGAAGATAACTGATCTTTTCCACCTGGGTTTTATCGATTTCAGCAAGGAATTTAAGCGTGAGGTGAATATTCTCAGGTTTTACCGGTTTTAACCCGGATTCCCGCACGTGCAATCCATGCGTTCTGGTGAAGTCCGCCAGATTCTTGTGGATATTCGGTGCAAGTGGTAGGGCAATAAAGGAACGGATCAGATTTGTCATCGGTCTCCAGGCTGTGCGCTCGAGGTTATCTACCCATTTTACTCAAATCGTGGTATAAGAACATTACCCTGCTATGTTCGTGATGATGCGACACCGGTTTTGAGCCAACACTTACCAAAGGGATCCTTAACTCAACAGGGTAACGCGATAGGCTTCGGCCAAGGCGAAGCTCTGTGGCAGGATCCACCTGCTTCGGCAGGTTCAAAACTACGCACCACACGGCATGGCGGGGTCTTTTATTTAACGCAAGACTCCAATTCTGATCCATTCGCATTAATAATTGCATAAAACCGGTTAAAAATCCAACTATTTCGAGTAAGTAATCTTTGGCAGGAAAGTGATTACGTCAGAAATATCAATTTTAGCGTGGTGCTGAGCCAGCACATGGTATCCACTCCAATTACCGAGACTAACAGAGAGATTATCCAGAATCAGAGGCGGAACGTACTTAATTCTAGCATCAAGGTGGGGTTCCTGTTTGAATAAGCGTTGTACAGGAGTCTCGCGATTGATGCCTGAATGCCTACGGACAGCGTTGTAGTAGTACATGTAGTTGAATGCCTCTGTGAACATTTCTTGTCGATTGGTAATTTTGAGTATCCTGGGGATGTAAAACTCATCGTCATCTGTACGATGGGAACGCTCAAGGTGGGCATTCTCTTCAGGATGTTTCAGATGGTTTTGGATGAGTTTACAACCAAAACCAGAGAGTAATTTTCTGAGCTCGGTGATCTTGTACCAGGATTTGCCTCCGAATTCTTCCCCATGATCCACGGTGAAAACGATCTGGTGGGAGACGCCATGGCTTCTGAGCCAGGAGATCACCCAGAGGAACCAGGTCAGGCCATTCGTCCAGCTCTTCTCGTCTGAGTAAGCTATGAGTTTGAAGCGGGTATTCACGTCCATGGCACTCCACTGATATATGGGCAGTTTATGGGTATAAATATGGTTGATCTGGGCCAGAGAAAGCGCTTTTTGGTCTACAACATACTTCAGATCCACTTGTACGACTTCAAAGGGTTTGGCGGAGTACCAGTCCACAAATGGTCGGGGTCCTTTTTTATGCGGTTTATGTTTCTTGTTCTTGATGATGTCCTTGTTTCGTCTCACGATGTTACGAATCGTATGTTCCGATAAACTGATCTCGTACACAACTTCCAATTCCTCTTTTAGTCTCAACGGCCCATAATTCGTTTTCTTCTTCAAGAGTACGACTTTCTCTTCAATCTCTTGGGGTGTCTTGTTGTGCACCATTTTTGGAGCACGTGACGCATCATCCAGATCCCCGGCCTCACGCTTCGCCATCGCTTTGTATACGGTTCTCCGCGTTATCCCTAACATTCTGGCCGTTTTACTTACTTTCCCTTTGTTCGCTTTTAGTATCTGCAATATCGCCTGCCGGGCTGCTTTTGGGCTGATGGTGCGCAAATCTTGATAATCTAAATGGGTTGTATCGTTCATCTCGATATGTCTCCAACTGGTTGTACTTTATCCCAACCAATTCTAGACACTTATCCCTGTAGATTTCATATCCCCGGTTCATAAACTGTATACTATGTGCTGACCCCTTCACATATCAATTTTAGCGTTGACTTTCACCTTCACTCTTGCTACACTAATTTAGAACAAGGAGGTTATGACTTATGGCTTATCGTTTAATACTGCAGACTGGTGTTGGCGCAGGAACAGAATATCCGCTTGAAAAAGCCGAGGTCTTTTTAGGACGCGATCTCAGTAATGATATTGTAATCAATGACCCTGAAGTATCTCGACAACACGCCCGCCTGGTTCTAACCGGGAACACATACTCGATTGAGGATCTCGGATCCACGAATGGAACCTTCCTGCGCGGACAACGGCTCTCTGCTCCGGTGGTGCTAACGCCGGGAGAAATTGTCACACTGGGAGAGAATCTGTTGCTCAGGTTTGACTTTGCCATTGTTGATCCTGATGCTACCGTTGCGGCATTTCGCCGGCCTGCGCCGGGCGTATCACAACCGGTCAGCCCGCAATCACAACCTCATCCAGCGGCTCCGCTACCTCCACAGCAGGCAATGCCCGTGAATCCACCGTATCAGCCCGCTATACCGCAGTATGCACCACCTCAGCCATCTGCGCCGCAAGCTGCCCCGAGGGTGGCACCACCCGTTCAAATCCCGCAGCAACCTGTGCCGCAGTCTCACATACCCATTACACCACTGGAACCACTTCAACCACAAGCGCCACAGAAAAAGAAACGCTCCGGTTGGTTGGTCGCTTTGCTGGTTGTCATTGGTATCCTGCTGGTATTTTGCATCATCCCCTGGTTGATCATCGAGGTAACCAATAGTTATTGCGCGCTTTTCCCGGGAGTGTTTAATGCAATTCAGCCGGGTGCATGCCCGTAATACCTGCATAGTAAAACAGAACTGGCTAACCAAGCCAGTTCTTTCTTATTCATTGGTAAATCCTTTATAATAACGTTTATGACAACATCGGAACACTCTTCTTCTCCTAATTGGAACAACACAACCAAGCTGGTGGTGGGTCTGACATTAGCCGGACTGCTGATCATGCTGATCATCCGCTTCCAGAATATTCTTGCGCCATTATTGGTTTCAATTCTACTGGCGTATCTATTCCACCCTATGGCAACCTTTTTCAATAGGAAATTGAAGATCCCTTGGGCGGTGATCTCGCTTCTGTTTTACCTGATTCTTTTCGCGGTAATCATCGGGTTGTTGGCCTGGGGTGGGATTTCCCTCGTCGAGCAGGTGCAGAATCTGATCAATTACTTGCAGGATCTGATAACCAGAATACCGACAATTTTCGAAGAAATGTCCAGTAAACCATTGGAAATTGGTCCATTTTCGTTCGATCTTTCCCGCCTGGAATTGGAAAGCCTGTGGACGCAATTGTTAAACATCGTTCAACCGCTGCTTTCTCAAATGGGCAGCATTATCGGTTCACTTGCTTCAGGGATTGGCAACACCGTTCTTTGGTTAGTATTCACTTTATTAATTTCGTACTTTATTCTTGCTGAATCCAATGCTGCGCAGGCCAGCCTGATCAATTTCCAGATTCCGAAATACCAGGTGGACATCACCAAACTCGGCCAGCAAATGGGTCACATCTGGAATGCTTTTCTGCGCGGGCAGCTGGTAGTTATTCTCATCACGATCGCCTATTACAGCGTTCTGCTCAGCATTCTCGGAGTGCGATATTTCTTCCTGCTGGCAATTCTCGCCGGTCTCGCCCGACTTGTGCCTTACGTAGGGACTGCTGTTGCCTGGACGACTTATGGTCTTATTGCTTTATTCCAGGCTAATCATTTTGGCATGCAACCGTTTCCGTTTGCACTTTTAGTGGTTGGCTGTGCCTGGGTTTCAGACCTCCTGCTGGACAATTTTATGGTCCCGCGTGTGATGTCCGATGCTTTGGAGATCCACCCGGCAGCAGTGCTTGTAATGGTCATTGTCTCAGCCAGCCTGTTTGGCGTTTTAGGAATGCTTCTCGCTGCACCGGTATTAGCTTCATTGAAGCTGGTTCTGACGTACATCACAAGAAAACTTTCAGATCAGGACCCATGGGCAAATCTGAAAGTGATCGCTCCAGCCGAACCTGTCAAAGTGACGCTCGGTCGTGTAGTTTCCGGTATGAAAAGTATCTGGTTAAAAATTAAGGAATTTTTGAAGAAAGTTTTTCATGGTATCAAAAGAATTTTTATTAAAAACTGAACCAAAACAAAAGGAGAAAAAATGATGGAAGCTTATGAACCTAAAGTAAAGACGATCTCAGAGACTGAAAGCTACGCGGTTTGGTCTGCCGAAGAGCCTGATGGCGAAACAACCTACAACCTGGAGTTGAACAACGTGACGATTCACATGTTCGAAGAGGAATACCAGGAGTTTCTTGAACTTGTTAAGAAACTGAATTAATTACGCGTATCAACTTCATACAGAGCAGAAAATCCTGCTCTGTATGATTTTAACCGGGTCCTTTTAGGGTAAAATCAACGAGCAACCCTCAAACAAAAAGGAATAACCATGGATTTAAACGATCACGAACATTTCTCACAAATTGACACTGAAAATATGCTCGAACACATTGACCAATTACCCGCTCAGCTTTATGACGCGTATCATTTGGGAATGGGTCTGGAATTACCGGCGATGCAGCCTATTGACAGAATCGTAAGTGTTGGCATGGGTGGGTCAGCGATAGGCGCAGATCTAATTGCGGCTTACCTGGCAGATCGTTTATCTGTCCCGTTTATTGTACATCGTGATTACGGACTACCTGCTTTTGCAGCGGGTAAGAAAACACTGGTGATCGTTTCGTCGCACTCGGGGAACACTGAAGAAGCCCTTTCAGGTTTTTCCACCGCAATGGAGAGAAAATGTCAGGTTGTGGTCATCAGCACAGGTGGAAAGCTCGTAGAGTTTGGTCTTGAGGCAGGCGTTCCTGTCTGGAGATTTGATCACGTCGGGCAGCCAAGGGCAGCGGTTGGATTTTCATTTGGTCTTTTGCTGGCTTTATTTACCCGCATGGGATTGATCGCGGATCAAAATGTTGAGCTGGAGCAAACCATAGCGGTATTGACAAAGTTGCAGGACCGCATCAAGGCTGAGGTTCCAGTGTTGAAGAATTCGGCTAAACGACAGGCGGGTCAGTTCATTGGACGAAATGTGATGATCTTTGCCAGTGGTTTTCTCGCACCCGTAGCGCGTCGTTGGAAAACCCAATTCAACGAAGTGGCAAAGGCTTTTGCCGCCTTCGAGGTGATTCCGGAAGCCGACCATAACACGCTTGCCGGAATTTATAATCCCCCGCAACAGGTATTCCAACAGTACGCCATGTTCCTAAACGCTTCTCTGGACCATCCGCGCAACCAGGTCCGCATGGCAAAGACCCGCGAAATCTTCATGCTGGAGGGAATTGCCACGGATTCTTTCAACGCTAAAGGTGACAACCAACTTGCGCAGATGTGGAGCGCATTGTTGTTTGGGGACTATGTTGCGTATTACATAGCGATCCTTTACGACACAAACCCAACGCCCATCCCGCCCATTATTGCCCTAAAAGAAGCAATGGTCGAATAACTCACAACCCAACCGCAGCTCAAACTGCGGTTATTTTTTATTGACATTTAGAACAAAAATGCTACACTTAGGATGAAATGGGAAAATCAACCGTAAGAAAGATACTCCATCTTGATCTCGACGCTTTTTTTTGCGCTGTAGAGGAATTGAAGAACCCTTCATTAGCAGGGAAAGCATTTGCTGTTGGCGGAAGAGCTGATCGACGCGGAGTGATTTCTTCCTGCTCATACCCTGCGCGGAAAGCAGGGGTTCATTCAGCCATGCCTACCGGTCACGCGCTGCGACTTTGTCCGGATTTGATTCTCATTTCGAGTAATTTTGGTGATTACCACACCAAGTCACAGGAAGTGATGGCGATCCTGCATCAGTTGAGCGGATTGGTGGAGCAGGTTTCAGTTGATGAGGCGTTTATCGATGTCAGCGACCTGCCTGAGCCGGTTGAGGAGATTGCGCGAAGACTGCAGAAACAGGTGATGGAGGAGACCGGGCTTCCTTGCTCGATTGGCACTGCCGGCTGCAAACTGGTGGCCAAGATCGCAACTGACACAGGCAAGAGCCGAAGTGAGGGAGACAATTACCCTTGTTCGATTCTATGTGTACCCACGGGTGGGGAACGTGAGTTTCTGGCGCCGCTGCCTGCCAAAGCTATGTGGGGGGTTGGTTCTAAGATGGAAGCCAGCCTGGCGAAGATGGGGTTGCGTACGATTGGGGATATTGCCAATTATCCGCTTAGCCAGCTGGAAAGACGTTTTGGAAAGTACGGCGCTGAGCTTCACCGCCACGCGCAGGGGATCGATGACCGACCGGTGACCATTGAATACGAAGCCAAATCGATCAGCCAGGAAGTCACATTTGCCAGGGATACGTCAGACCTCATTTACCTGCGCGGGGTGCTGCGTGACCTTTCCGCCAAGGTGGGGTACCGCATGCGCTGTGATGGCGTGTGCGCGCGTGTGATACGCATAAAACTGCGCTGGTCAGACTTTACCACGCAAACCAGGCAGTTTGCCCTATCTGCGCCCACTGACCAGGACAGTGTAATTTACAGTACAGCAGATGCGCTCCTGATGAAGCTCTGGCAGGTGGATCGACCGGTGCGGTTGCTCGGTGTGGGAGGTGCGAACCTTGTGGACCAGGTGCATCAGCTATCACTTTTCGACCAGAAATCGGAGAAGGAGAGGCGATTGTTGGACGCGCTCGATGACCTGCGCGAAAAGTATGGCAAGCAGGCTGTTCAGCGGGCTGATCGCCTGAACCGGAAGAGTAGAAGCCAGTAATTGAAAAAAACCAAGCAGATGCTTGCCAGACCAGAAGGTGTGCTGATATAATTCCGGGGTTCGAAGCAAGCCACCGTAGCTCAGCTGGCAGAGCAGCCGCTTCGTAAGCGGCGGGTCAAGGGTTCGATTCCCTTCGGTGGCTCTTTCTTTTGTCAACTCACAATGCGGGTCAAGGGTTTACTGGCAGAATCAGCCAGCACGCGCATAGAACGCTTGCGATTCCCTACGATGGTTTAAGATCACCAAGCAAAAAAACCTTCTATCCAACAAATCTGACGACAGTAAGAGTCAGGTCTTGTTTGTATCGGTTACAATTTCCCTATGAAACCTGAAAAGGATCCGAAAAATTCCAACCGGCAGCGTTCAGGAAAAGGGTGCTGGTGGTTCATCATTGTGGCTGTGCTTGTATTGGTACTTGCCACGCCGCTCATCCTGCACGGGATTGGCGCTGCGTTGATCTACGCGGACCCGCTGGAGAAAGCCGACATGGCGGTCGCGCTCAGCGGTGATGAAGGGGATCGCATTTCAGAAGCTGCCGAGTTAATGCGCAACCGTTACGTGGATGGAATCTTTATCACCTATACTGATAATTTCGCACGCGACCAGCTAATCAGTGAAGCTGAAAAAAAGGATATACCTCCAGACAGGATCTATGTGACTTACACAACCGTGGCCAATACGGTCGATGAGGCGCGCGCTGTGCTTGATCTTGCTGCCAATCGCGCGCAGGAATCCTTGATCATCATTACGGATCCATTTCACACGTTGCGCACCCGGATAATCTTCCGCGACATATTCGAAGGAAGTGGTATTTCCATTCAGGTACGGCCAGTTCCGGACCACTGGTACCGGGCAGATTCCTGGTGGAAAACGGAGGAGGGGGTAAGCTTAACCATTCAGGAATATCTAAAAATCCTGCTTTATCGGTTCGGTAAATATTAAAAACATTAACAAGACGTGTAAATATCTTCAATAATTCCCACTCAAGATGTTGGAGATTCATTTATAATATTGGCATGCCCAACAAGAAAACTCCATTAGTGATCGGAATTGCCGGCGGCTCCGGGTCCGGTAAGACCACAGCCGCGGATATCATCCTGCAAAAGGTTGGCAGAAACCGTATAGCCTATCTACAGCATGATTCTTATTATCGTGATCTTTCAGATTTGCCCTTGAATCAACGACGGGAGGTCAACTTTGATCATCCGGATTCGCTCGAATCAGGGTTGATGATGGAACATATCCTCGAATTGAAGAATTGGCGAGCCATCGAAGTTCCGATTTATGATTTCACGACGCATAACCGCACTGATCAGACCATCCATGTGGAACCGAAAAGGGTGATCCTGGTGGAAGGCATTCTCATTTTTACTGAGCCGGCTTTGCGGTCGCTATTTGATGTAAAAATTTTTGTGGATACCGATGCGGACATCCGCTTCATCCGTCGCTTGAAACGGGATATTGAGGAGCGCGGAAGGACTACCGCGATGGTAGTGAATCAGTATCTTTCAACAGTTCGACCCATGCACCTAGATTTTGTTGAACCTTCCAAGCGTTATGCCGATGTGATCATACCGGAAGGTGGATTGAACGAGGTTGCCATGGACATGGTCATCGCGCGCATAGAATCGATGCTCAAGGAAGAAAACTTTCAGTAGTCAATGAAAAAACTAACCGGCTGGAAGCTGACCATGGTGCGCATTATTGCAGTCTTAACTGTGGCCAGCGTAACCGTTTTTTTGTTTTTGAATCATGACCGAGTACAGGAATTGGAGGCTTTTGGTTACCCAGGTATTTTCCTGATTTCAATTTTAAGCAATGCAACTTTGATCTTGCCAATGCCAACTTTACTTTTTACATCAGCAATGGGGGCTGTTTTCACTCCCATTTGGGTTGGGGTTGTGGCGGGTACAGGCGCGACATTGGGAGAGATAACCGGTTACTTAGCTGGTTTTGGTGGACAAGGTGTGATAGAAAACCGAAAATGGTATGATCAAGTCACTAAATGGATGAAAAAGCATGGTGGTATCACAATTCTAGTGTTGGCATTCATTCCGATTCCAATTTTTGATATAGCTGGTATGGTTGCTGGAGCTCTTAGAATGCCACTATGGAAGTACCTGGTTTTCAGCTGGATCGGGAAAGTGGTAAAAATGATCCTCTTCGCATATAGTGGGGAGCAAGTTTACAATTGGTTTAGCTAATCTGAAAAGAATTTAAAAATAGAAAAAATGAAACGGGACAACATCAATTGTCCCGTTTCAAGAGTATGCGTTAATTTGAGCTCAGGCAAGCCAGCCCAGCTGTAATTCCTCGAGTTTCTCCCGGCTGGGAACTCCCTCATTGCTCCATTTCATTGATTCATAGTGCTGATCAATGGCTTTCTCGAGCAAATCTTTATCAACTGCAACCCCTGCGGAAGGACCAACGCCCTTCAAAGGCTCAAAGAATTTCGCGGGCAGCTTGTCATCTTTGCGCGAGAAACCTTCACGAACGTTGAAAACGCGCATCATGTTCAAGCGCCGTTCGCCAGCCTGCAATAATTCCTCAAGTGTCACATCCCAGCCGGTGGAGGCTTTAACGAGATCCACGGTTTCAGCTGGTCCGTATAATGTCCATGCAGGTCCCCATACAAACTGGCAGACTGTGAGGGTATCGAGAAGGCTGTAGAAGATGTGGGATAGCGTGCTGAATTTTACTTTCTCTGGTCCAAAATCCCCGGCTGGCGGTGGATTAGTCAATCCCATTAAAGCCAGACGCTCCAGGTACAGTTCTGCCGTCCCTTCCTCATACATCCAATCGTGTTCACTGGATTGGTGGTCAGCGCCAAAAGCGTTCACTGCATAAACGAGCGCAAGTGATTTTTTGACCTGCGGCATGTGGGCTGGTGCTTCCTGGTTTTTGACGGTGATCAGGCACTTCTCAGCTTCAGGACCCCATTGTTTGGCTACTCGAGCGGACCCCAATGCAAGTAATTCGCCCAGAGGGGTAGACTTGTTGACAATCTGTTCCAGCACTTCGAGCATGGCTTTGGTGTTTCCGAATTTAAGGTCGATTCCTCCGGTTTCCTGTTTGGTGATGATCCCTTTTTCGTAACATTCCATGGCAAATGCGATCGTGGCGCCGCATGAGATCGTATCCACCCCGTAATCGTTACATATTTGATTCGCGTAACTGATTGCTTCAAGATCATTCACCCCACAGTAGCTGCCGAATGTGCCAATGGTTTCATATTCCGGCCCGCCAAAAACTGGGTCGACTTTATAGCCATCCTTTTCTGCTTCAACGACCCGTTTGCAGCGCACGGCGCAGGAGTAACAGGTGTCGTTATTCTTCAGGATGGTCTCGGTCATTGTTTCACCGGTAATCTTATCGACCCCTTCAAACTGACCCTCAGTGTAATTACGAGTGGGGAAGGTGCCGGTTTCATTCTGATATCCGACCACGCTGGCAGTACCGTGGTTAGCAAGTCCCTCTACATCGGGGTTGTTCTTAACATCTTTTGCACCCTGCCTGGCGAGTTCAATGATCTTTTTCGGATCGGATGTGGCAACTTTCGCAGTGCCTCTGACCACAACAGCCTTTAGATTTTTGCTGGCCATCACAGTTCCCATACCGGTACGACCGTTGTTACGATTGACCATGTTGACAATGCTTGAGTACAGAACCCCTTTTTCAGCTGCGGGTCCTACCTGAGCGATCTGCACCTTTGGATCACCTAATTCGTCTTTCAACATGCCATCGACAAGTTTTGTGGATTTACCCCACAGGTGTGCAGCATCCCGCAGTTCCGCTTTACCGTCATGGATCCACAGGTAGACAGGCTTGTCAGCTTTGCCCTTGATTACGATACCGTCAAATCCGGCGAACTTCACTTCAGCAGGGAAGAAACCGCCAGCTTGAGAATCGCCGATGCCGCCGCTCAAGGGTGATTTTGCGTTCACGCTAATTCTGCTCTGTCCTGACACGGGAACACCCGTCACAACTGAGCACATAAAGGTGAGAATGTTTTCCGGAGAAAGGGGATCGGTTCCAGGGTCCATTCCCTTTAGGATATAGTAAAGTCCCATCGCTCCACCCCCTATGTAAGTGCGGTAAAAATTCTCGGGTGGATTTTCAATACTCAATTCCCGTTTGGTGAGATCAACGTGCAGTATATTCCCAGTGTATCCAAATGGCATGCTGTCCTCCAGGATCTATGATTTTTAAATATGCTGTTTCGGATGTCAAGTATAATTTTACAGGACAATAGGAAAATATCAACAATAAAAGCTGTTAAATTGTCGAGATGATCAATGATTAATGTAAAAGTTCTCTTTATTAGTAAAGTTCAGGAATACGCCGGCGAAGAAATGGCGTTTTTCCAGTTACCGGATTCGGCTGATATCGCGCACCTTTTTCAAGAATTGACCATTCAGAAGCCGGCATTAAACGAGGTCGTCAAGTTCTTGTTTGTTTCTGTTAACGATGAGATGTCCCCTCGTAATCGAACCCTTGAGAACGGGGATGAAGTGAGATTGTTTTTCAGAATGGGTGGGGGATAACCGGATATTGATCTGGAAATCTGTTGGAACAGCGGCACAGGCCAGCCGATAAGCCGCATTCTGTCACTGGGGAAGGTATGCGCAATGCACGGTTCCCTGGTTGATGGTCATCCCTCTAGGCCGGTTGTTGCCAATCGGCTCGTGCAGCCTACCCGGGACTCAAAAGAAAACGGGTCATTTCCCGCCGCTTGCGCGGACTTTGTCCCTGCTTGGCCTTGCTCCGGTCAGGGGTTGCCTGGCCGCCGCATTACTACGGCGCCGGTGGTCTCTTACACCACCTTTTCACCCTTGCCCTTGCGGGCGGTATGTTTCTGTGGCCCTATCCGGCAGGTTCTCCCGAAGGATCCCCGCCCCGGGCGTTACCCGGTGATCTACCCTGTGGAGTGCGGACTTTCCTCGACGCTGATCGCTCAACGCCGCGACCATCTGGCTGGCCTGATGGAATTATCATACCCCTTCGATCTCGCTTCGTCAATCTCAAACTTTGAAGCGGGCAAAAAGGTTTTATAATAACGTCTGATCAATATCATGTCTTTGTGAGAATTCACAACGAAATCTGTATAGTTGAGGTGATTATGAGAAAACCATTTGTTGCCGGAAATTGGAAAATGAACAAAACTGTGGAGCAGTCAACCGCGATGATCCAGCACTTCATCCCCGGTTTGCAGCAGTATCCCGAAGTGGAAAGGGTGATCTGCCCGCCATTTACTTCACTGATGATCATGTCTGCCCAGCTCACTGGTACCGGCATCGGTATCGGCGCGCAGAACATGCACTGGGCGGAATCAGGCGCATATACCGGGGAAGTCTCCCCGCAGATGGTGCGGGAGTTTTGCGATTATGTGATCATCGGACACTCAGAACGCAGGGCATACTTTGGTGAGACGGATGAAACCGTGAATAAAAAGCTTAAAGCGGCACTGTCGCTTGGGTTGATCCCGATCGTCTGTGTCGGTGAGACGCTTGAAGAATACGAAGCCGGCAGGACGGGTGAAGTGGTTTCCCGCCAGGTGAAAGAGGGATTCAAAGAGATTGAACCGACTGTGGCCTCGATGATCGTTGTTGCCTACGAACCTGTTTGGGCGATTGGCACCGGTAAGGCTGCCACAGCAGAAGGTGCTAACGCTGTGCTGAGCGATCATATCCGTCCGGCGCTGTCGCAGCTATTTGGATCTGGGTTGGCGCAGAACCTGCGTATTCTTTATGGAGGCTCAGTCAATGCTGCCAACGCCGCGGAATTTTTCCGCCTACCGGAGATCGATGGCGCGCTGGTTGGAGGTGCCAGTTTGAAGGTGGAGGAATTTGTAAAGATAGTAGAAGCAGCACGACCATAAAATTGAAAAGCCCCGGGATTTTTGAACTGCACCCTTTAGGCAAGACAAAAAAAGAAAGACCCCAAGTGGTTACATAGACAGGCACCTAACTTGATAGGGTGTCTGTCTTGTTTTCAATTGTATCCTTTCATAGTTATAGAAATAAACATACTCATCAATTATTTGTTTTGCTTCCTCAAAAGAAGGGTTGGGATGTTGTTTCATCGCTTCTTCTTTGAGATGACCAAAGAAATTTTCAATTACCGCGTTATCCCAACAGTTGCCACGTCTGGACATCGAAGGTGTAATGTTGTATTCTTTGGTTAGGGCAAAATACGATTGAGAAGTGTATTGATACCCTTGGTCACTGTGGAGGATCAGTCCATCAGTGACCATTTCTTTTTGGCGAGCTAACTTGACAGTTCTCATAACGAGTTCATGTGAGTTTTGTCTGGTCAAGCAATGAGCCACTATAAAACCATCATGTAGGTCTTTGATTAGCGATAGAAATGCCCAACCTTGACGAGTATGAATATAAGTCACATCCGTGACCCATTTTTGATTTGGACAGGAAGCAGAAAACTCACGCTTCAAGACGTTCGGATAAAGATGAAAAAAACCATATTCCGCAGCGCTTCGTACGAATTTTCGCTTTCTGGCCACAGAATGAATCCCCAGCTTGTTCATTAACCTTAGTACAGCTTTGTGATTGATGGTGACGCCAGTCTTTTGCTGGATCCATATCTGTACTCTCCGATAGCCATAGGTGTGATGCGATGCTTGAAAAGCTTTATCAATGAGCTTCATTCGTTCTGTATCTTTATCCGGTTTAGTTGATCGTTTTACCCAAGCATAATATGCGGCTCGCGAAACTTTTAGGAAGGTACACATTGCGGTTATCTGGTACTCTTCCTGGTAATGATAGATTGTCCGATATCGCGCTTCGCGAGCATATTCTTGCGCAATTCGGACTGAAGTTTTTTTAGCAAGGCATTCTCCATCCGTAATCGTGCTAATTCGCTTTGCTCGCTCTCGGCTTGTTTACGTGGACGCCCTATCGGTCTGATAAAGGCGCTTGCTCCTTCTCTCCTATATTGCCTGACCCATACTTTTATTCGATCCACTAGTCGTATTTCCAATTGGTTGGCGATTTCCCGGTAGGTATAACCCTCCTCAAGAAATAGTCGGACTGCTTCTTGCTTTATTTCAATTGAATATCGCGTCATCCCTTTTGTTCCAGACATGAAAAAGCACCTCCTGCTTATATTTTCTCACAGGGGGCGCTTTCTTTTTGTGTCTACTTTTTGGGGGTCAGTTCATTTCACCGGGGCTTTTAGTTTATGCTGTACCGAACTGCCTGTCGCCGGCATCACCTAAACCGGGCATAATATAACCGACATGATTCAAACGCTCGTCGACCGCCGCGAGGTGAATGGGTACCTCGGGGTGCGCGGCGGTCATCGCGGCAATCCCTTCGGGGGCGCCGATTACACCAACAAATTTGATCTTCTTCACGCCCCATCTTTTCAACACATCCACGGTGGCTGTAGCGGAACCGCCGGTAGCCAGCATGGGGTCAAGGATCAGGCAAACCGAGACGGTCGGTTCGGTGGGAAGTTTATTATAGTATTCAACCGGTTTGAGCGTGTTTTCATCACGATAGAGACCAATGTGCCAGACTTCAGCGCTTGGCATTAGGTCCCAGAACCCTTCAACCATCCCCAAACCCGCTCTTAGAATGGGGACAAGACCAACTTTTTCGCGTAGTTCACGCGCTTTTGTAAGAGCAAGAGGTGTTTGAACGTCCACTTCTTCCGTCAGCAGATCTGCAGTGGCTTCGTAAGCCAACAAGCCAGCGATCTCGCGCACAAGCTCGCGAAACTTTTTGGGTTCTGTATTGACGTCACGCAATTTTGCCAGTTTATGTGCGATCAATGGGTGGGAGGACACAAAGACATTGGACATAGGGACTCCTTAGGATTTCTACTATTATAGCGCCAATCGATTTAGTTCAGCTTTTTTAACGGGAATGATAGAACAATGTTTCGCGTGTAAGTGTATAATGGGGACTATGGCAGATGAAGAACGCGTAATCAACCCCAAACGTAAACCAGATGACAGAATGGACCAGTCTTTACGCCCGGCCAATTTATCCGAATTGATCGGACAGGACCTGGTGAGGAAAAACCTTGAGATTCTCATCGCGGCTGCCAAAGGTAGAAAAGAATGCCTCGACCATGTTCTGTTTTATGGTCCTCCGGGATTGGGCAAGACCACGCTGGCGCACATTCTCGCCAATGAAATGGGTGTGAACATCAAGATCACCTCTGGTCCGGCAATCGAACGGACGGGAGACTTGGCGGCTATTCTGACAAACCTGCGTGAAGGGGATATTCTTTTTATAGATGAGATTCACCGTCTCGGACACGCGATAGAAGAAGTGCTCTATCCGGCGATGGAGGATTTCTCGCTGGACATCATTATTGGCAAAGGTCCTTCAGCGCGTTCGATTCGTTTAAAATTGCCGCATTTTACCGCCATTGGTGCGACAACCCGGCTTGCACTGGTTACTGCTCCGCTGCGAGCTCGCTTTGGGGCGGTTTACCGCCTGGATTATTATGACCAGGCTGCCATGCAGGAGATTGTACGTCGGGCAGCGGGTTTGATGACAGTCCCGGCGGATGTGACCGGCATCGAAGAGATCGCCAGGCGTGCAAGGGGTACACCCCGCGTTGCGCTGCGCCTGTTGCGACGTGTGCGAGATTTTACCCAGGTGAAAGCAGATGGATTGATCACCCGAGATTCCGCCATCCAGGCGCTTGAGCTGCTGGCTGTTGATGAGATGGGTCTGGATGAGGTTGACCGCAGGGTATTGAAAACGATCATTGAAAAATATGGCGGGGGACCGGTTGGTCTGGCGACCATCGCGGCGTCGATCAGCGAGGAATCTGACACCATTATGGATGTTGTGGAACCGTATCTGCTGCAATTAGGTCTGATCGACCGCACACCCCAGGGAAGGGTGGCGACGCCGCTTGCTTACGAACACCTGAAAATAACACTTAACCAGAAAGAAAATCAACCCCGTTTGATCCCCTGAAAATGCTTACCTCTGATTTTGATTACCATCTCCCGCTTGAGCGCATTGCTCAAACCCCCATTGAGCCACGTCATGATTCCCGTCTCCTTGTGCTGCCCAGGCAAAGGGGAGAACCTCAGGAAAATGTGTTCCATCAAATTGGGACGTATCTCAATACCGGTGATCTGCTGGTGATCAACGAGACGCGGGTAATTCCAGCACGTCTGTTTGCCCGTAAAAGCACCGGGGGAAAAGTTGAAATTCTGCTGCTCAAACAGCGCGAGGCTGGCGTTTGGGAGGCGCTGGTGGGTGGAAAGGGGTTGCGCGCTGGTGTACGGGTTAAGGTGGAAGATGGTCCTGAAGTGGAGATAGTTGAGGAGTTGGAGGGAAGCCAGCGCGTGGTGCGGTTTGCCCAGCCTGTGGAATTGATGCTCCCTTCCATCGGGCAGATGCCGCTTCCACCATACATCCACGAAAAACTGTACAACCCCGAGCGGTATCAGACAGTTTATGCCAGGGTTACTGGTTCAGCCGCCGCCCCAACCGCTGGGTTGCATTTCACTCCGTGGTTGATCGAAAAACTGGAAGAACAAGGAATCCAATTTGCCAGGGTGACCCTGCACGTCGGGTTGGACACCTTTGCCCCTGTGACCGAAGAAAAACCGGAGGATCATCATATTCACACGGAGTGGTGTGAATTAGATGCTCAAACCGCTGAATTGATCAATCGTACAAAGGATGCAGGCGGCAGGGTAATAGCAGTTGGGACCACAAGTGTGCGCACGCTTGAGACTGCGGCAGCCGCGAGCGCAACAAAAGGCCGGGTGGTTCCATACACCGGTCAAACCGGGCTTTTTATATTGCCCGGCTTCGATTTCAGAATCACCGATGCAATTGTCACCAATTTTCATCTGCCTCGCTCCACGCTCCTGATGCTTGTGAGCGCTTTTGCAGGACGCGAACGTGTGATGGCAGCTTACCAGGTGGCAATGGACCGTGGTTTTCGCTTCTATTCTTTTGGCGACGCCATGATGATCATATAGGCTGTATTATGTGTAATTATTCCTCCCTTGATGAATTAGAGCAGAAGATCATCAACTGCCGATTATGTCCGCGACTTGTGGACTGGCGCGAGAAGGTCGGTGAGGTGAAGCGCAAAGCGTATCGTGATCAAACATATTGGGCTAAGCCTGTGCCGGGGTTTGGGGATGCGAACGCAAAGGTGCTTGTTGTGGGATTAGCCCCGGGGGCGCATGGGTCCAATCGCACCGGGCGGATGTTCACCGGAGACGATTCAGGTAATTTTCTTTACCCCGCGCTTCACAAAGCCGGATTTGCCAATCAACCGACCGCTGTCTCTATCAATGACGGTTTGAATCTCCATCGGTTATTCATCACTGCTGTATGTCGCTGCGTTCCTCCGGACAACAAACCCGCTGCTAGAGAAATAGCCGAGTGTTTACCGTACCTTAGCTGTGAAATGCAGCTGCTTAAGAATCTTGCGGGTATTGTAGCATTGGGCAGGATCGCGTATGACACGATCATCCGTATGCTCTATCGACCCGGTAATGACAAAATGATCCCCGCGTTTGGACATGGTGTACTGCTTGAAAGCGAGAACAACATGCCGTGGGTCCTTGCATCCTATCATCCCAGCCGTCAGAATACGCAAACCGGAAGGTTGACCGTTTCAATGTTCGATGCAATCTGGAATACGGTAAACCAGATCTTGTAGTTGTCTATTTGTGCGCGAGGAACCAGGCGCGTCCGGATGTGCTTCTCAACGGCGTGATCGGACTTAAACTACTGAGCTTATCTACTACGTGAAATCCCGCGTATTGCAGGCAGGACTCAATTTCATTGATCGAGAATCCACGCTCGATGTGTTTTTCTTCGTACTTCTCCCAGGTCTCGCCTGATTTTACGAACCAGGTTATTTTTATACAGCCGAGGTTCTTTTCAAAATCGAAGTTGGTACGGTGAAGTTCCAAAAGGTCAGGTGTTTCCTGCTGCACGTAACAACGATTCCTCTGCCATTCAACTGCTAAACCATAAATGGTGTTCATGTCGAACAGGAACCATCCGTTGGGTTTTAATGAACGAAAAATATTGTTGAAGGCGGATTGCAGATCACCATTGGTGACGAGGTAATTGAGACTGTCGAACCAGCAGGTGGCGAGGTCGAATTCATTGGCGTAATCGATGAAACGCATATCCTGCTTGTGGAATTTAACCTCCACTTTTTCCTGTTCAGCGCGATGTCTGGCGAGCCGCAGCATCTCTTCGGATTGATCAACCCCCGTGACGGTCCAGCCAAGTTTTGCCATTTCCACACTGAATGTCCCCTCACCACAAGCCACATCCAACAGGTTCTTGGTTGAATTGGTGACGATTTTGTATTTTTTCATCACTTTCGGCAGAATGTCCACCATAGCCAGGGAGAGATTGGGATAATTACCACTGGCGTAAACCCTGGCGAAACCGTCATACAATTTCATAACAGCTCCTTGTTTAATGACCCGTAAAAAAATTTCCGCTTCGCACGTTAACTACTGATAAGTAGGTCTATAACTCTTTTAATGCGTTAGTAAAAGAGACAGCGGTTTATCCGCTGTCTCTTTTGGCAATCTTTTAGTGGTTCTTTAGCGCTGACCAGCCAGCATAAGCAGCGGTCTCTCCCAGTTCGGCTTCGATGCGCAGCAACTGGTTGTACTTTGCCACCCGGTCTGATCGGGCAGGGGCACCGGTTTTGATCTGTCCGGTATTGAGCGCCACCGCCAGGTCGGCAATGGTGGCGTCTTCAGTTTCACCTGAGCGATGGGAAGTGACCGCCCGCCAGCCATTACGGTGGCAGGTTTCGACAGCTTCAATCGTTTCGGTCAGTGATCCGATCTGGTTGACTTTGACCAGAAGGGCGTTGCAGGCTTCTTCCTTTATCGCGCGGCGCACGCGTTCCGGGTTGGTGACAAGCAGGTCGTCGCCTACGATCTGAACTTTGTGACCAACTTCTTTGGTCAACAGTTTCCAGCTTTCCCAATCGTCCTGGGCAAGCCCGTCTTCCAGTGAAACGATGGGGTACTGGTTGATCCAGTTGATCCAGAATTCAACCATTTGCTCACCGGTCAGCTTCTTGCCCTCTTTGCGCAAGTGATACATCCGGGTATCCTCTTCAAAGAATTCTGATGCAGCCGGATCCAGCGCGATCGCCACATCGGTGCCGGCTTTGTAGCCCGCTTTTTCGATCGCTTCTAGAATGACCTCGACGGCTTCGTTGTTGGCTTTTAAGGGCGGTGCGTAACCACCCTCATCACCGACCAGGGTCACGTAACCGCGGGCTTTTAGAACACCTTTGAGCGCCTGGTAGATCTCGGCACCCCAGCGTAAGCCTTCTGCGAAACTGGGCGCGCCCAGAGGCATAACCATGAATTCCTGAGCGTCAGTGGATTGCCAACCGGTGTGAGCGCCGCCGTTCAGGATGTTCATCATTGGAACCGGGATAACGTGGGCGTAAACACCGCCTATGTAGCGATAAAGCGGCATTCCCAGCGCGTTCGCAGCTGCTTTTGCCACTGCCAGGCTGGTTCCAAGGATAGCATTCGCGCCGAGGCGTGATTTATTGGGGGTGCCATCCAGTTCGATAAGCATCTGGTCGATCGCTTTCTGATCCGAGGCATTCCACCATAAGAGGTTGTCAGCGATCTCACCGTTCACATGCTCAACAGCGGTTAACACACCCTTGCCGTTGTAGCGATTCTTATCTCCATCGCGCATTTCAAGCGCTTCATGTACACCCGTTGATGCACCAGACGGTACAATTGCAGTACCCTCAGCGCCATCCTCAAGGATGATTCGTACTTCTACGGTCGGATTCCCTCGGGAATCTAAAACTTCAATCCCTTCAACAGCTACTATTTCCATAATTCAATATCCTTTCCCATCGGATCTGTCGGTTCGAATTTTTATCATACGGTCCCAAGTATACCGAATTCTGCGGGAAATTACAGAGCAAATGCAATTTCCTGCAGAACTTGATCGGGTTTAAGGGTTTAACCAATTATTTGTAAAGGAGTGGCGGATCGAGATATTCCACACCGGTCTTTTCGGCAGCGGCTCGCATAAATGCCATGAATAACGGGTGCGGTCTGGTGGGTCGCGAAAGGAATTCGGGGTGAAATTGTGTGCCGAGCATGAACGGATGGTCTTTTAATTCAACGATCTCAACCAGATGTTTATCAGGCGAGAGTCCTGAGAAAACCATTCCATTTTGAGCGAATTGTTCTCTGTACTCGTTGTTGAACTCAAACCGGTGTCGATGGCGTTCCTCTACCTTTTTTACCCCGTACGCCCCGGCAGCGATGGTGCCGGTTTGAAGCGCGCAGGGGTATAATCCCAGGCGCATTGTGCCGCCTAAATCCTTAATATTCTGCTGATCCGGCATCAGGTCGATCACGGGGTGTTTAACTGTCCGATCGAACTCAGAGGAATTCACCTGGTCTGTTTGCAGTACATTGCGACCAAATTCCACCACCATCAGCTGCATACCCAGGCATAGCCCAAAATACGGCACTTTGTTTTCGCGAGCGAGCTTCACCGCGAGGATTTTTCCTTCAATTCCGCGGCTGCCAAAGCCACCTGGCACGATGATGCCGCTTACTTTATCCAGCAGATCAAGGTTTTTACCTTTCTCCAGGTCAGTTGAGTGCACCCATTTGAGATCAAGTTCGAGACCGAGGAAAAGGGCGGCGTGTTTTAACGCTTCACGAACACTGATGTACGCATCATGCAATTCCACGTACTTACCCACAAGCGCGATCGGCACCTTCGGCTTTTTACGTTTCGTTTCAGAGACGAGCGTTTCCCACCCTCGCCAATCCGGTTTGGTCCTGGGTTGGAGGTTCAGTCTTTCCATCAGGTATTCAGCCACATTCTCCTGTTCGAGCAAGAGCGGAATCTCATAAAGGATTGGCGCGGTTGTCATCGGGATAACACCGCGTTTTTCGACGTCACAAAATTGGGCGATCTTTTCGCGCAATCCATCTTTGATCGCCATATCGCTGCGGGCAACGATCATATCCGGTGTGATACCAATCGACCGCAGTTCTGCAACCGAGTGCTGGGTAGGTTTGGTTTTGATCTCATCAGTCGCACCGATGTAGGGCAGCCAGGTTACGTGAATATAAGCCGTGTTCTCGCGCCCAAGGTCAGATCTCAGCTGGCGTAAGGCTTCCAGGAATGGAAGGCTTTCAATATCACCCACCGTTCCCCCTACCTCAACCAGAACGATCTCCGCTCCGGTTGATTTGGATACAAGCGCAATGCGTCGCTTGATCTCATTTGTGATGTGAGGGATCACCTGGATTGTGCCGCCCAGGTAATCTCCGCGGCGTTCCTTGGCGATCACATCAGCATATACCTGACCGGTGGTAATGTTACAAACTTTGTTCAGACGGATGTTAATAAAGCGCTCGTAGTGCCCCAAATCAAGGTCAGTCTCAGCGCCGTCATCTAACACAAAAACCTCTCCATGTTGGTAGGGGCTCATTGTGCCAGGATCAACATTGATATAAGGGTCGAGTTTTTGAACGGCGATCTTAAAACCGCGCTCTTTGAGAATAAGACCGATGGCTGCCGCGGTGACACCTTTACCCACCGAACTGACAACACCACCTGTGATGAAGATATATTTTGTGGTCATCCTGATCTCCTTCCAACTCCCGGTTTTTAAGCAAAGAGGAGGGCAGTTTATCCTTGTCCTCCTCGACATTCCGTTACCAATTGCAAGTTCGATTTAGTATCTTACGCATCATGCAATCCATAAAAAAAGTGTATCACATCTTCTTATCCATGTAGAGAAAAACCATCCCGTGAGGATGGTTTTTGTTTCGATCAGTTCGTCTGGATTTTGTTTTCCAGCGTGCGGGCGAGAATATCGTCCTGCTCTGATTTTAAGTCGGCTTTTGACTTTTTGTTTTCCTGTTTTTGTTTCCGATCTTTTGCTTTTTCCATCGCAGCGAGCATGGCGAGTTCCATTGATGTCGGTTCAGGTTCGTTAGTTTCGTTGATCGATTCCATCAAAGCTGCGTTGTCGGTTTCACTCGTTTTACGGGGTCTGCGTCCCGGTTTTCGCTCGCGCCTGGGTCCGCTGGTTTGCGGCTCGGCAGAGTAATCCGGTCGGGATTTTTCTTCAACAACAACTTCCGGTTCCGGTTGAACAGCTTTCATGCTGAGTTTGATTTGTTTTTTACGACGATTGAAGTCGATGATCTGGGCTTCGATCTCGTCACCCTCTTTGACGACATCGGACGGCACTTTCACATACCCATGCGCCATCTCGCTTATATGGACGAGACCAGGTCGTTCAGCGCCGATTTCGACAAATGCACCGAATTTCTCGAGCCTGACCACTTTCCCTTTGACCGTTTCACCAACCTTGATCTCACGCCACTCAAGGTCAAGTGGTTTGATCATGGTCATTTCGATGCGCTCCTCGCCATCCTTGCGGGTGATTTTCTTTACCCAAACATCGATCTCGTCACCTGGTTTCAGGAGCTCTTCAACGTTCTTGTTGGGAGTATTCTCAGGATCGATGATTTGTGAAACATGCAGCAGCGCAGGGCGGCCGATTCCGATATCGAGCACAGCTCCCGCGAGGCTGGATTTCACCACCCTGGCTTTGAATTGCATTTTTGGTTCTATTTTTGTGTTTTCCTGCGGTTCAACGGTCATGTCCATCTTGCTCTCTTTCAATCGTGTTAATTAGCGACCTCGGATTATACCCTGTGGTTGCGCCTTTTGTCAATTAATTATGGTCTGATCCTGATCATTCACCTTGAAGTATAAGTTCAATCGCCTTGTCCAGTTGCGGGTCGCGCTCGGCCTCGAAGTCTTCTTCTGTGATCTCAACCACGTAATCGGGTGTCAACCCCACTTCATGGATCAGGCGGCCATTGGGGGTCAACCAGCGTGCAATTGTGACCTTGACTGCTCCCTGTTCATTGGTGAGAGGAATCCAATTTTGCACCGAGCCTTTTCCGTAGGTTGTCGTTCCCACAATTAACCCGCGTTCATAATCCTGGATGGCGCCAGCTGCGATTTCTGAGGCTGATGCGGAACCGCCATTCACCAGTACTACCAGGGGAATTTCAGTTGCGATACCACCGGGGATGGCTTCGAAGGGGATCTCTTCACCTGTTCCCAGTTTTTCGACCATTACAGTCCCTTCCGGGATAAATTGTGAAATGATCTCGATCGCGGTGTCCACATAACCGCCGGAATTATCGCGTAGATCAAAGATCAACCCGCGCGGGTTCTCTGCCAGTAATGTGGTTAAAGCGTCTACCAGGTCTTCGCTGCTGTTCTCACCGAAGGTTGCGAGGTAAACATAAGCGATGTTTTCTTCCAGCATTCTGCTCTCGATGCTGGGAATGGTGATACGGGCGCGGACGATCGAGACTTCGAGGGTCTCTTCCGGATCGTGGCGTTGAATTGTCAAAACAACTGTGGTTCCCTCAGGACCAAGCACAGATTGTAAAACAATGCTGGGGTCGGTGTCAGTGATATCCACACCATCCACAGCGATGATCTCATCACCTGACCTCAATCCAGCTGCTTCTGCCGGTGAGCCGTCCATAGGGCTAATGATGGTCAAAAACTTCCCGCTTGTATCCACCCAGGCGCCAATACCAGTGTAGGTGCCGTCAAGCGGCATGGTCGCCTGTTCGTATTCGGTGGGGGTCATGTAGCCGGTGTGAACATCTCCAAGTGAATCGAGCATGCCCCGGATCGCACCCTGCATCAGCTTCAGGTCATCAACAGGCTGATCCACATACTGCTCATGCACAATATCCCAGGCTTCCCAGAAAGGCCTAAACAATTTATCAACCCCTACGGGGTTTGTGGCCGAGGTAGCTGTTGGTGGAACTATCTCTTCCTGTACTGGGGTTTCAGTGATGGGGATCACTTCAGTAGGAGTAGATGATGGTATAAACCAGCCAACGATCAGTCCTCCGGCGAATGCTCCAGCCAGTAGGATGATCGCAACGATAACAATAAGAATGTTCCTTCCGGTGTGATTATTCACGCTTTGTCTCCTGCTCGGTGTTTTCCGAATTATTAGTTTTTTCCTTGTTTTGTTGCAGTTTTTCCACGTTTCTTGCCAGCTCCTCAATCTTCGAGGTCTGTTCCCGGAATGGGTCCTTGAGAATTTTCTGGGCATTTTGAATGGAATTGATCCATCCTGCGTTATCAGATTTATTCCGCAGCTTGCTGAAAAGACTGATGTAAAGCGAGACTGTCAGCAGAACGACCAGAATGATCAAAAACCAGCCCAGGGGAGAGATTTGATTTTGCATTTTTATCTTACTTCTGGCGAATGGTTGGCAACCGGAATTACGTTCGGTAAATCATTCAACGAAATGACAGCGGCATCAGCGTGGGGGGACCGGTTTTCAGTGCCTACCTGGATTGTGTAGAAGCCCACTTCACGCGCGGTTTTCAGGTTTCTTGCGGAATCATCGATCATGACACAGTTGGTTGGGTCTTTCACCATGCTGATTGCCAGCGCTTTCTTGTAGGCTTCATGCAGTGGTTTGCAATAGGGTGAGATCTGCTGCACATCGATGATTTCTGAAAAAAAGCCATTCAAACCGAGGATTGAAATCACCCTTTCGGCGTGATCATGGCTTGCGTTGGTGAAAATGATCTTCCGCCCGGGATAGAAAGCCATTGTTTCGATCAATGACTCGTCCCGTTGGAGAATGTGTTCCAGTGGAATATCGTGCACATATTCCAGAAAATCGCTTTCATCAATGCCGTAGAGGGTTCGCAACCCACGAAGCGTCGTGCCATACTCGTGAAAGAGATTTTCACGCAGTGATTTGACCTTTTCTGGAGGTATGTTCAGCTTTTGCACGATGTACTCATCCATTCTCTTTCCAATTGCTTGCCATACCCCGGCAGTTGAAGGGTAGAGTGTGTCGTCAAGGTCAAAAAACATGGTTTCAAATATCATAGCGGTTAGTATAACCTTTTTTGCGGGCTTTGAGGAATTCTATGTACAATCTCTGGTGGGATATAATACGTTCAATGAAGATCACTATACTGCCTGATGAAGTTGCCTCTCAGATCGCTGCGGGAGAAGTTGTTGAACGCCCGGCATCTGTCGTTAAGGAATTGCTTGAAAACGCCATTGACGCTGGCGCTGAACGTATTACGATCCGTGTGGAAGAAGCTGGGCGTAAATTGATCGAGGTGAGCGATGATGGATCAGGCATACCTGCGGAAGAACTATCACTGGCGGTAGCACGTCACGCGACCAGCAAATTACACTCAGCTGAAGAACTTTTTCAGATACGCACGCTCGGTTTTAGGGGTGAGGCTTTGGCGTCCATAGGTTCTGTGTCGCGCATGACTATTCTTTCCAACCAATCAGGGCAGAAGATTGGTGCGCGCATGGATATGGAAGGCGGAAAGATCGTCCGTAGTGAACCGGCGGGGGCAGTGCAGGGGACTACTGTAAAGGTGCGGGACCTGTTCTACAACACTCCCGCCCGGTTGAAATTTTTGAAGAGAGATCAAACCGAGAAGCAGCAGATTGATAACCTGGTCTCCCGCTATACACTCGCTTATCCGCATTTATCGATCCAGCTTGAAGAGGACGGAAAACCCGTTTTGCGAACCACCGGCAATGGCGATCGACGGGAGGTAATGGCGCAATTATACGGTGTTGACCTCGCCCGGCAGTTGCTGGAAGTCATTTTTGAAGAAGATGGTATCGATATTAATGGTTTTATTAGCCCGATTTCAATCAACCGATCCAATCGCAGAGACATTACCTTTTTTGTCAATGGTCGTTGGGTGCAGGACACGACGCTGGTCACAGCTCTGATGAAAGCCTATCAGTCCTTCCTGATGGTTGGGCGTTATCCATTAAGCGTGTTATTTCTACAGATTGACCCAAAGGATGTGGACGTCAATGTTCATCCCGCCAAGGCGGAGGTTCGGTTCAGACAACCGGATGAGATTTTCACCTCGGTTCAACGGGCGGTGCGCCGGGCATTGATGGCGTATTCACCCGTGCCCCAGTTGGTACCCACTTTCTGGCGAACACACAACGATGAAGCAACCCGGTTCGAACCATCCATTGAGCCTGCAGGGCTGGCGGGTAGTGAGCGTTTGCAAGATCAGAGTGATGGGATTACCACCCCATCGCAAGTCGATGGACAAACTGGGCAATTGCCGCATATCAGTGCCATTCCAATTCTGCGATTGATCGGTCAGATAGGTGCCACTTACATTGTCGCTGAAGGCCCGGATGGGTTGTATCTCATAGACCAGCATGCGGCGCATGAGCGTGTTCTTTATGAAAAAATGTTGAATACCAGGGGGCAGGTCGTGTCACAATCGCTGCTTGATCCGCTGGTTGTCCAACTACCACCACAATCAGCTAAAATCCTGCAGGAAAACCTGCCAGTGATGAAGAAGATCGGTTTTCAGGTTGAAGAATTCGGTATCAATACTTTTCGGGTTTCCGCTATCCCCGCCATCTTTACTGGCAAAGATCCGCATGCTGCAATCCGCAGCGTGGTGGAGGATTTTGAAGAGGATGAGACACCACTGCAGGGATTGGTAGAAGAAAAAATTATTGCCAGGATCTGCAAGCGCATGGCGGTTAAAGGCGGAGCTGTGCTTTCATCTGATGAACAGCAGGCACTCTTGCGTGACCTTGAGGGTTGCGCTGCTCCCCGAACGTGCCCGCATGGAAGGCCGACGATGATCCATCTTTCAGTGGACTTGTTGGAAAGACAATTCGGGCGGCGCGGAGCTCGTTCTGCCTGACCGCCATCTACTTGAGTGAAATCGTGTTCTCCAAAATTTTAGGGAGAACTTCCGCGACATCTCCATTGATCACGACATCAGCAAGCGGATCCAGATAGGTGTGGGAATAGTTCACAATGATGATCTTACTGCCGCCCTGGTGGGCATCGTAAGGCAGCGAAGAGGCGGGTATTACCTCGAGTGAGGATCCCGCGATGAGCATAACATCCGCTTGTGTAACCTCTTCGTTGGCATCCTGCCAGGCTTGCATGGGTAGTGGTTCCTCGTAGAGCGTGATATCCGGTTTAATAATCGCGCCGCAGTGATTGCAATATGGGATCAGACCGGCAAGTATTTCTTCCATGATCGCGTGGGAGTCGCTGGCAGGTTTGTGGCAGGCTGGGCAATGAAAAAACTCCATTGTGCCATGCAATTCGATCACGTTGATCGAACCGGCTTTCTGATGCAAATTATCAATATTCTGTGTGATCACTGCTTTGACACAACCGTTTCTTTCCAGGGCAGCAATCGCCTGGTGCGCCGGGTTGGGCTGTGCCTGGCTCGAAGCAAGCAGTAATGGTTGCAGCCAACGGTAGAAACGATCCGGATGGTTCTTGAATGCGGTCGCGGAAGCAACCAGCATAGGATCGTTTTTTTGCCAAAGACCCGTATTCGTGCTGCGAAAATCAGGGATACCGGATGGGGTTGAAATTCCCGCGCCGGTGAACACAATCGCGTGTTTGGATTGCTTGAGAATTAGTGCCGCGGTGTGAATTTTCTCCAACTCTGTTCCAGTCATGATCAAGCCCGAGCGAGTATAGTCCTGGCTAATTCGTTCACTTGTGATCCAAATAAACCGTCGGGTTGGATTTTTATAAGCGGAATGTATTTCTGGTTAGCCTGGAAAACCTGTTCAGGAACCGGCGGAATCATTGCGCTGACAGAATTTCCCGGCAACAACTTTGATATCTGGTCAGCGGTGAGCAACAGGTCAGAACGAATGTGATTGTATAACACAACATTTATATCCCGGGTGTTTCTGGCAGGTTCCAATTGAATATTTCCCAGTAAACGCCGGGTGCGCAGCACGGTCGCCGGGAAGGCATCGGTGATCACCAGCAACTGGTTGCAGATCGAACAGATCTGGTCGAAGCCAGGCAGATAGGGATTGCCGATGTCGAGCACGATGACTGGGGTGATCGAGCTTAGGGCTTCAATTAATTTGAGTGTTTTTTCAAAATTGTTGGAATAGTCGATCTGCCGGGTTTTATTGGATGCCATCAATAACCGGATCCCAAACGAGGTGTGCACCGCGTGTTTTTCAGCATTTTCAGGTGTGATTTCCTCAATGGGCAGCGCGAGTATTTTTTCCAACCCGTGAGATTCTGCAATATCCAATTCTGTACCCCAAGAACCCATGCCCGGTTTAAGTTCGATCGCGATCGTTTCTTTCTTGCTGAGCGAACTGTAAGCGATCGCCAGGTTTAACGCCAGGGTCGAGACTCCAAGTCCGCCTTTACACCCGGCGACACCAATGATGAATCCGGATTTCTGCCCGGTTTCAACCGGAGCGGGTTTCACGGCTTTTTCCAGCAACGCTTTTACATGGGCGATCAGTTCGGCGGGGTGAACCGGCTTGGTAAGAAAATCATCCGCGCCGGCTTCGTAACCCGCAACTTTGTCATCAACCTGGCTCTTCGCCGTGAACATCAAAATCGGAATATGTTTGGTCGCGGAATCATCGCGGATATCACGGGCAACACGGTAGCCGTCAACCACAGGCATCATGATGTCCAGGACGATCAGATCCGGTTTTTCTTTTCTGGCCATTGTTAACGCCAGCTCACCGGTATTGGCAGCGGAAATTTCATATCCCTGTCGCTGCAACATCACGCCTATCAGGCGCAGGGTCTCAAGGTCATCATCAACGATGAGGATCTTTTCGCTCATCCCGCCCTCCAATCTCAATTATTGTCAGTCTAGCATAATATGAATTTGAGTTCAATAGATTTACGAAGATTCTTTTGACGAAATGCAAATGCTATAATCTAAACAGCATGAAAAAAGATTTTAAACTTAACTTGATGAAAGAAATAGGTTTGGATCCGCAAAAAGCGGTATTATTAGGCTTTTCGGGTGGTCCTGATTCACTTTGCCTTTTGCACATTCTGCTCGAGAATGGCTATAAAGTGATTGCCGCGCATCTTGATCACAGCATCCGTGCGTCTTCTGCAGCTGAAGCGGCTCACGTTAAGAAGATTTGCCAAAAATTAGGTGTTCAGTTTGTGTCTAAACGATTGGATGTGGCGGAGTTTGGCAGGAAGAACCACCTGACAGTAGAGGAAAGTGCGCGAGTGCTGCGTTACGAATTCCTTTTTCAGGAAGCAGAACACCTGGGATGCCAGGCTGTACTTGTGGGGCACAACGCTGATGATCAGGTGGAAACCGTGTTGATGCATCTGTTGCGTGGAAGCGGTTTGAGCGGGTTGGCGGGAATGCGCCCTGTGCTTTTGCCGAATTCATGGAGCAGTACAATCCCGATCGTGCGCCCGTTGATCGAGGTACCAAGATACGAAATCGAGACTTTCCTGGAGGAACGCGAGTTGGGAGCCATTGTGGATGAATCCAACAGCGATAAACAATACTTCCGCAATCGCATCCGCCATGAGCTGGTGCCTTATTTGACAACTTATAATCCCCGAATCCGGGAAAGAATCCAAAAAATGGCTGATGTCATTGCCGCCGAAGACGAATTTTTGCGGTTTTCATTGAATGAAGTCTGGCCGGATGTGGTGCTGCAGGAAGGTGAAAGGTTCCTTGTGGTCGATCGAACTGCTCTGCTCACCTTGCACCCCGCGTTGTTGAGGCGTTTTTTGCGCCGAATGATCGAATGGATGGATCCCGCGATCAGGGATATCGATTTCGATTTGACCAACCGGGTTGCTTATTTCTGTGTGAATCCAACCAGCTCTAATCGAATTGATTTGTTGGCTGGGATGGAGCTGTTCCTGTATGCCAAAAACCTGGTTATTGCTTACACCGATGACCCGCTACACGCGCTTTGGCCGCAATTGGAAACAGCAACCGCGCTTGAAATTCCGGTGCCGGGTGAAGTGCGAATCAGCCCGCGATGGTATTTGCATACGAGCCGGCAGACTGATTTTGAGCCGGATCCTTCCACTTACGCGGCTCAAGTGGATGCGGCAAAGATTACCGGGCAGTTGATCCTTGACAGGGTACGCCCGGGGGACAGGTTTGCGCCTTACGGCTACGATGGACACACGAAAAAAGTGGGGGATTTTTGGACCAGTGAAGGGTTGCCGGCGCGCGCCAGGAAAAACTGGCCATTGGTCAGGATGGGGGAGGAAATCATCTGGATACCCGGTTTTCGCATCGCGGATTGCGTAAAGGTGGAAGAAAGCACAAAAGAAATCATCCGAATGGTGATGAAAAAATAACCGGCAGAGATTCTCTGCCGGTTCTGCAAGGAAAACCAGTTGGTTATTCGCCTGCCAGTTGTCCAAGTTTCATGCTGATCTCGCGCCATTGTATCTTTGAAACGCCCAGTTTCTGGCGAAGCAGGTCGTGTTCCATTCCGGAGCGCCAGTCATCGAGCGCGCTCGTCCAACGGCACATAACAAATGAAAGATGTTTCTCAAGCCCAGCTGCTGTGCCAATGTCCTCCAGCAGGTATTCAAGCCGGCGTGGAGACCAGGGGAAAACCTGATCAACCGGGTGATACTGTGCGAGGTACTCCTGGTAGGCTTCCACCCAGTCGGCGGACAAGGCGATGTTGCGTTCCTTGTAGCGGCTGCCACTCGCCGAATAACGAACAAAAAGGCGCGGGCTCTTTGGACTATCGAGGTCGATATGGTTCTGGTTTAATGCCAGGCATTCGCCCTTCTTGATGGCAGTGGAGAGCAATAGGCTGAGAAGGGTATAAGGACGCGCGTCGCCTTTCGCAGTGATGCGCAAATTTCGCGCCACCTCCATTACTTTTAGCTCTTCCTCAGGGGTGAGGACGACTGGCAGGGGACTGATGACCGTTTTCTGTAACACCTTTTCAGCCGGGTCTACCGGGATACGCCCGGACTGGGTCAACCAGCGATAGAAGGATTTGACGGAAGTGATGCGCCGGGAAAGGCTTTTTGGACTGCAGGGAACATTACGCTCGTTTTGAAGCCACTCCAAAAAGCGGTTGATGTCGTTGGTTGTAATGCTGCCAATCGCGGTATCAGGAGAGAAGTAACTGGCGAAAAGGTTCATATCTCCCATGAACGCCTTGATCGTGTAGAGAGAACGACCCTGATCCTGCAGAAAGATCTCCCAGGAGCGGATAGCTGGCTGGAAGGTTGTTTCAGCCGTGATGTGAATCTCGGGCGAATTATCCATATCTTCCTTCTTTCTCACAAGGTGATTTCGTATAGTCTTGTACTTAGAGTTTAATGAGAAATATCGGATTTGTCAACCATTAATTTTGAGTCGTGAGGGGGTAGATCGCCTGGCGAATGATCTCAGCAATGGATTCATTGTTCGGAATCAGCACCATAGCGCCTGTTTCAGGTACAACGTGGTGGGTGATATCTGCTTCTGTGATTGCGTAGCGCTGCATGGTGGAGGGTTCCTGCATGATTTTGGTTGCCAGTGGTAGTGCTTTTGCCACAACCTCCAGCGTGATGTCGGTTTCAACCGCATTGCGAAATAGGTTGAACAGTTCAGCAGCCCGACTGGCAGCGTTCAGGCTCATTGTTTTTTGCGCGATCGCGATGATGACTTCCTGGGCGCGGCGCGTACGATCGAAATCGTCGGTTGATTTACGTGAGCGCACGTACCAAAGTGCTGTTTCGCCATTCATTGTTACCCGCCCTGCCGGGATGTAACACATTTTGTTGATCGCCTGGGGAAGATCGCAGCGATCATACAACTCGTGAGATGCATTGACCGTGATTCCACCCAGTGTGTCGATAATGCTGACAAATCCGGCGAAGTTGGTCATCATGTAATAATCGACGGGCGCATCGAAGTTTTCTTCGAATGTCTTCCGCGTGAGTTCAAAACCACCATAAGGCTGGGCGGCGTTGATGCGTTGATAGCCGTAACCGGGAATATACACATAGATGTCTCGAGGAAACGAGGTGATGGTAGCAATTCCCTGCTCCGGCATGAGCGATAGCAGGAGAATTACGTCGGTGCGGTAACCCTCACCGGGTCGCCAATCTGATCCGAGCAATAGGATATTGATCTGACCTGCGGGTCGATCCAACCCAAGTGAAATACCATAACCTTTACCGGGGGTTGGCGTGATTGTAGCGATTTCGCCCGGGAACAGGCCTGGATCATCCTCAGAGGAGGCAGGCTGGAAAGGGGTGGGGGTCGGCGTGAACTCACCTTCAGGATTCTGCAAAAGGTCGATCAGCAGAATTGGAGACCCTGAGCCCGGGGAGACCGGGAAATTAGAGCAACCAGCCATGAAAAGCAGTAATATTAATAGAATAAGAATTGATCGAAATAAAGCGGTTATTCGCATGAGCATTATTGTACTCCACAGGTATAAGGCGAAAAATGAAGGGCTTTTGTTCCAAATGTTACCTTCCAAAGGTTGACATTCTTTCATAGTCTGATAAAATTTGAACTTGGTAAGCCGAAGTGGCGGAATTGGCAGACGCGCTACGTTCAGGGCGTAGTGAGCATTACGCTCGTGAGGGTTCAAATCCCTCCTCCGGCACTAAAGACCCGCAGCCTGCTGCGGGTCTTTATCTTGTTATCAGCGCTTGAATAGTGTAAGATTAAGTCATATGAATAAGTTTTTGAAAAAGTTCAAAACACTTTTTGATCTCAAAAAACTGGGGTTGATCGTTTTAGCCGTTGTGTTGTTATTCCTAGTGATGGATCTCAACGCGCGTTTGAACGAGCTATCCAGACTTACCACGCAACGCGATGATGCTGCTGCAATTGTTGCCAACCTTGAAAGCACACTGCAGGTGTTAGAAACGAAACAGGCGTACGCGGGTTCAGAGGGCGCGGTTGAAGAATGGGCTTATAACGAAGGACATATGGTACGTCCAGGCGAGCAACTGGTAATCCCCATTTCACCGCCAGGAACCACGGTGGAACCTGTTTTCTTTCCAACCCCCACGATTGAACCGATACAAAACTGGGAAATCTGGCTGGCGTTGATTCTCGGAGAGTAAAAATCCCGCTCAGGCGGGATTTTTGTTTAAGCGGTGAATTGCCAGCATCGTCAGGTCATCTGATGGCGGTTCACCCTGTCTGAAAATATTGATCAGGTCCTCGAGGCTCTCTAAAAGTTCGGATGCTGAGCCATATTTGTTCTTCTGCAGCGCATCGATCAGGCGGGATTCCGTGAACTGTTCACCCGAAGAGGAAAAAGCTTCGGTTACACCGTCTGTGTATAAAAGCAGTGTTTCTTTTTCGGAAATTTCCATTGTATGGCAGATGTATTTTTCTTTTTCTACCACCCCTAGGGCGATACCCCCTTTTGCGAGTTTTTCGATCCTGTTGGTGTCTCCACGGAAGATGAGCGGCAGGTTATGACCGGCGTTGGCGTATTCAAGTTTGCCGGTCTGCGGGTCAAGAAGCGCGTAAATTGCGGTGACGAACATCCCATTTTGCGATTCTTCATACAGCAGTTCATTTACCCGGTCGAGCACCTCAGCAGGTGACGTGATGTATTGCGCCATCGCACGAATCAGAGTTCGTGTCACCGTCATATAAAGAGCAGCAGGCATCCCTTTATCCGATACATCCGCGATCGCGAACGCGATCCGATCATCCCTGGTTAAAAAGACATCGTAAAAATCGCCGCCGACCTCGCGGGCAGTTCGCCAGCGCAGGTCAAAGTCCCAACCCTCGACACCGGGAATGGTTTGAGGAAGAAAAGTTTTCTGGATCTGGCGGGCGAGCTGGAATTCGCGTTCCACTCTTTCTCTGCCCACCATTTCTTCTTTCAGTCTCTCATTTTGAATGGCCAGAGCGGTTTGTTGCGCCACGCCTTTGATCAATTCGACCCGTTTCTGGTGATAAGCCGCCTGCACGTTGGTCTCACGCGTGAGCATGACGCCATATTTTTCTCCCTTGATGCTGAGCGGAAACGCAAGCAACCAGTGTGTTTCATCCTCGGGATGCGATAGACTGTCTTCCACACATTTCACTTTGCGCCAGGATTTGACTGGAAAATCGGGTGTGTCAAACCGGCAGCCTGCCATTTCATCCGTCTCAATCACCTCGTCAAATAAAACAAAATCGCCGGCAGAATAGGTGTGATTTAGGATCTCCTCCTGCTCAGCGTGTGTGGGTGCAACTGCCTTCGCTGGCAGGAATTGCTGGTTATTTTTATCACGCAAATAGATCGCGCAGGTATCGACGCCAACAAGGATGGGCATCAATTGCACAATGGTATCAAGAATGTCATCCAACCGGTTCTGGCTTACCACAGCCTGGGCAACCTGCAGGAGCACTGCTGTAATATAAGCCTCCTCCTGCCGGTTTTCAAGCAGGCTGATATTTTCAAGTCCAACCGCGGTTTGCTGCGAGATTCCCTGTAAAATCGCCAGGGTTTGATCACTGAAACGGTTTTTCTTACCGTATTCTCCCTTGCTGGTATGCGCGACAAGAAATGCACCGCTCAATGTGCCATGCGCAATCAAGGGCAGCAGTACGAGTGTGCTGTTAGCTTCTGTGAAAGGAAGTGACTTAATTCCCAACTCCGATTTTGGTTCTTTGACGAACACCGGGCTGCGGGTTGCGCTGAGTTTTAGAAAAGCGACTGAATCAGTATCTTTTGCCACCATCTCGTTCTCATTTGGCTGGAACCCGTACCACTGTTTCATGTCGTAGGTTTCACCATCCTGGCGCAACGTGTAGATGGCGCATTGTTCCACACCAACTAGGAGAGGGGTGAGTCGAACCATTGTTGCGAGCAGTGAATCAAGGCTGGTAATGGATTGCATCGCTTCGGCCACCTGCAGCAGGACGGTTGAAGACCAAGCTTCCTCCTGGGCAGTTGTGTACAAGCGGGCGTTCTGGATGGCTACGGCCGCGTAGCTGGCAAGGGTGGTCGCGATCGCGGCTGCTTCAGAACCATAACGACCTTCTTTGCGATGAGCTAAAGCCATTACACCCAATATCTCATCGCCAGAGCGCAGAGGAACTGCCAATGATGAATAATTGGGTTTGAATTTCCGCGCTGCGCCCAGCGGACCGTAGGGGTCATCAGGCAGGCGGATCGTGTGTTGCTCATTGCTGATCCCAATATTGAGAAAACTGCGTACACTGAGCGAGCCTTCAATAGAATCCATGATCTTGTTTCTGGATACACCACGAACTGAAGCCAGCTGCAGAGGGCGTTCCTCGATGGGAACGTTGACATCATCATCAAGCAGCCAAATTGCGGAAGCATCACATGGCAGGTTGGATTCAATGGCAGCGAGCACCCTATCCAGCATATCAGGCAGGGCAAGGTTGGCGTTAAGCAACCCGGCAATGTCCCGGAAACTATCAGCCACCCTGCGGCGCCACTTTTCACTGCGGTAGAGAAACGCGTTCCGTATTGACTGTGCGATTCCGGAGGCAAGACTCTCAAACAATTCGAGGTCAGATTGCGTGAAGCGGTCTATCTGGTCGGATTGCATGTCGAGGACGCCGAGCACGTCGTCACCAAATCGCAACGGTACTGTTAGTTCAGATTTTATCTTTTGGGGGAGATGCCTGGTCGGTAAATAACGGGGTTCCTGCGAAATATCATTTACCAGCAGTGATTCTCCGGTGCGGGCGACGTATGGAATGATGCCGATCTCAGCGTCGAGATCAAACGCGAATGAATTCGGTTTCAACTTTTGAGCATAGGCTCCCGTACCAGCCTCAAAAATCACCTTGCGGCGATTGTAATGCACTGTGAAAATGTGCACATAGGGGATGGAAAAACGGTCCTCGATTACATTGACCACTTTCTTTAATAACTCGTCAAGATCGAGGATGGATGAGATGGCACTGCCAATCTCAGCCACAGCGTTAACACGGGTGGCGTTCTGTTCAACAGATCGGAACAGGCGGGCTGTTTCGACTGCAAGCGCAATGGAATCAGCCAGTGAGCGCAGGACGAGCATGTCGTTTTCGTGAAAAGCGCCCGGCTGATCGCTCTGCACATCAAGCACGCCCAGGATTCGATTTTCAACTTTCAAAGGCAGCACAGCTTCGGCTTTGGTGTCTGGAAGTATATCAATGTAAACGTACAACGGGTCTTTGGTTACATCTTTTACGATGTACTCCTGACCTGTTCTTGAGGCTGTATGAACCAATCCTTGGCTGTAATCCAGATCTTCAAGCGGATTCGTCTGGTTGGGTTGACATTGCAGCGAGCTGGCGCGGAATTTGAGCTTCCCGGAAATTTCTTCAACCGTATAGATGCCGACATGATAGTAATCGAAGGTGCACTGGATGAGGTTGGTCACCCGCAGACAGAGCTCATCAAGGTCGAATACATTTGTGATCTGCGAGGTAACTGAGCGCACAAGGGAAATCTGATCGTAGCGCCAGTTTTTCAGCGAGGATTGGCGATTCACCTGCATCGCCAGGGCAGCGACTGCTACCAGTCGTTTGAGCTTGACTATTTCAGCTTCTAAAAATGGTAGTTCAACCGGTCGGGTCGCGTGCAGCACGCCCATCAGGCTGTCTTGCGTAATAACAGGCAGGCTTGCTTCATCGGGATTTTTTGCGCGAGTATGTTTTTGTGCTTTTGCGAATGCAGGTTTCCTGGTTTTGTAACAGGTCTCGACCAGCCAAGGGGCGGGATCGGTCGGCAATGTTTTTACCGGTGGTTCACCTGGTAAAGGGTAGAACGGTTCAATCAGCCACAGTTCAGCCTTGCACTCGAGCGTATCTTCAATATACGCGGCGAAATACTGACAAAGGCTAAGGGAATCCGGTTGCTTAACCAAATTCTCGCCCAGCTTCAGTAAATCATTCCAGAGTGAAGAGAGCTCTGCAGAAATTGAAGGCATTATTCTTTTCTTTTGATTAACGTAAGTTTATTCTTGTTGTCCAGAAATTCGAAATGGACCTCGTCCATCATCTGACACATCAGAAAATATCCTAGTCCGTGATTTTTCCGGTTTTTCAATTGGGCGTTCAGATCGGGTACAGGAACACAGGAGGGATCAAAGGGTTTACCGGAATCTTCAAGGATGATTTCTAACCCATCCTCGATTTGATTGCAATGGCATTGGATCTCACCAATCCCTTCTCCACCGTAAGCGTGTTCAATAATATTGGAAACAGCCTCATCTACGGCTGTTTCCAATTCAAATGTTTCTTTGTAAGATAGTCCGGCGGCTTTGGCTTCCAACCTGACATATTCGGCGATATGAGCCAGGCTTTCAAAGCGACCGGGAAAAGTTCTTGATGTCATTAAATGGTCGTTTAGAATGACCCCACTGCTGTTAGAACATCATCGTAAATCTTGAAGATGGAAGTAAATCCAGCCAGGTCAAATACTGAACGAATATTTTCAGGCATTCCCGCCAATACCAGGTCGCCCCGGTTGTAGCGGCGACAGTTTTTCAATGCGGATATGAGAACCCTTAAACCGGCGCTGGAGATGAAATCGAGCCCGGTAAAATCCACTACGATCTTAAACCGTCCGGCGTCATTGATACGAGCCAATTCTTCGGCCAGTTGTGGTGAGGTGGCACTGTCAACTCTGCCGGTAACTTTTACAACATCACAATGCTTGTATTGAGAGGTATTGATTTCCATTCTTATCTCCGCGTGTGTTAGTAGGCTTATAAGTAACTGTAATTATAACACGACCGATTGTGAAGTTGATTTGTTATTCAATCTGTGCAGGAAAACTGTGGTATTATGAAAAAAATGGTGGATACTATGCCCCATGGATTGTTCAACAGCAAAAAACAGACACGAATGTCAGGATAATTATGGAGAATAAAGACAACCCTCAAGATGTGATCAATAAATACGCCAAAAGGCAGCGTTATATGCCTTACGTAATAGGTGGATTGGCCGGAGTTCTTGTTCTGGTCGGGATATTACTCATTATCAGTGTGGCGACCGGTTCGGGCAACATATTCAAATCGGTTTTTGCTACCAAAACCCCCACTCCCACAATGACCTTTACTCCCACTGCGACAGTACCCAGCCCTACTGCAACATTGACCATTACACCTTCTTTAACGCCGACGGAAACGCAAACCTCAACCCCTTCCGGTCCGCAGTATTACACGGTGCAGGAAGGCGATGATTGCTGGTCTCTGGCATCGGCTTTCGAGGTTGACCTGTTGGTGCTTCTGGCGATCAACAACTTTGAATCCGGTACATGCCCCATTCAGCCGGGGATGCAAATTCTGATCCCGGCACCCGGGCAGGAATTGCCGACTCCGACACCTCTGCCAACCGGGTTGCCCTACGGATATGAAATTACCTACACGATCCTATCAGGCGAGACACTGGCTGACCTGGCAACCAGGTTCAATAGCACGGTTGAAGATATTTTGGATATCAACGACATAGAGGATGAAAATCTGATCTTTGTCGGTCAGGTGATCAAAATTCGCATCAACCTGGTTACCCCAACACCGACCCTGGTACCAACTTCAACGTTGTCCGGTGTGATCATCACTGTTCCCGCCACCGCAACCCCATAGCAGCGGGTAATTCAGAGTAAAAAATAAATCCCTTCAGAATTTCTGAAGGGATTTTGCTACGATTTCTCACGGGTGTTGATCCAGTGGAGGGTTTTTTCGAGTACCGGATCAGATTCAATTTTTGGCATTTGCTGCACCCCGCGTTCCCCATTATCCGTTTGTGCCGATTGCAAGTGGTATTTCGCAATTAGAACATTGCGGATGAACCCCACGCGCCTGACTCGCGCGACAGGTGTTTTGCCATACATGTCATTGAATTCCTGCTGGTTTAGGTGCAAGAGTTGGTTCATTTCCTCCACCGGAATCAGGTTCTCATGCTTGTTTGAATCTGATTCAAGGAGACTAAAGCGGTTCCACGGACAGACTGTCTGACAGATATCGCAGCCGAAAACCTGGTTGGAAAATTTTCCCATGATCTCGCCTGGAATTTCACCCCTGTTTTCGATGCTGTGGTAACTGATACATCGATTGGCATCGATTGTGCGGTCGAGGAGGATGCAGCTGGTAGGGCAGGCTTTGATACAGCGTTCGCAGGTACCGCAATAATCCGTTTCGTAGGGTGCGTCCGGTTCAATATCGACATCCGTAAATAGTTCCGCCAGGAGAAACGCTGAACCCAGGTTGGGATTGATCAGACATGAATTCTTTCCGATCCAACCCAAACCGGCGTACGCCCCCAATTCCCTTTCAAGAATGGGAGCGCTATCAGTGAATATCCGGGGTGGCGTGGACGTGGGGCTGATCTCCTGCAGCAATGCCGCCAGGGGTTCGAGCATCTTGGGAATACGCTCGTGATAATCCTCCTCAACTGCGTATCCGCAGATCACGCCGGCATTGCTCTGCTGCATCTCCTGCCTGGTCGTCAGGCGATACGGCATTCCAAGGACAATTATTGACTTAACTCCCGGAAATAGAATTTTTGGATCCTGGCGGGCAGACCTGTGATAGGCAGAATCTAAATATGTCATTCCTGCATGGTATCCATTGGAAAGCCAGGAAGAGTAGCGTTCATATTCCGCTGGCGACTCGGCGCTGGTGAATCCGCACAAAGGAAAGCCAAGGCTGGATGCCCTGGCTTTTATTGTGGTCTTTAGATCGTGCAATTCAGCAATCACTTCAAGTCTTATGGTTCTTCCGTTGTAACAACAGGGGTGGGAGTTTTAGTTGGTTTTTTTGTTGGGGTTAATGAAGGCACGGTTGGTGTTGGAATACCCACGCTGATATTAATACTGACCGTATCGCCAAAATAGAATCCATTGGCGCTTAACAGTTTCCAGTAGCTGCTGTAAGTACCCGGTTCGGTAGGGGCGGTGAATGGAATGCTGATATCTAAGGTTCCGCCAGGAGGGACTTCTATCGGGAGATTGAAGGTCAGATCGCTGTTTTTGCCCAGCAGGTTGCCTTCGAGGTACTGAATGGCGTACTCTTTTGTCCAGGTAGTTTTGCCAATATTCTGAAAGCGCCAGGTCTTTGTAAATTGTTCGCCGGCTCTAAGGGTGCTTCCATCAGGTATGGAAACATCCGCGATGAACTTCGCGTCGTCTCCGTTCGAAAGGGTGGGTTGGGTTGAAAAGATAATGGGGGTTTCAGTGGGTCCCATCCCCTCAGGGGTGCTTGTTGGGGGGGCTGGTGTGATGGTAAGTGTCGCCGTGGGCGGCTCAGGCGTTGAGGTGGCCGTCGGGATAAGCAATGCCGTCTGGGTCAGCTGCGCCTGCACTGTCCCTGCGATTTCAGTCATTTTTTGATTTGGATCGACTGCGTTTTTTGCCCCGCAAGCGGTAAGTGTTACCGCAAAGATGGTGACGATGACAATCATTGTCGTTATTTTTGAGAGTTTCATGAAACTATTGCCTCCAGATTACTTGCATACCCGACCAATTGTCAGGCAACTTAGGAGGATTGTCAAGGATGGGTTTACTTATGATCGGGTTTTTAGTTGAGGAAATCAGTATCAGCGCTGCCGGGAGGGCTGCATTTTTCAAAACCTCTGTTACCGTTGAAATTCACATAATTTACCACGCCGGGCAGAATTTCGATGGTTGAGGTGTAATAAACTCCGTTGTACCACATTGAGAACTGGTAATCTCCCGCGGGAAGATCGCTCAGCGCATAGTTCTCTTTGTAATATGGATCGTACTCTTTGTATTGCATGATCTCTGGATCATACGCGCTGATCACCCAATCGCGACCAGTCTGCATGGAGGTGAGTATGAATTTCCAGCTGTTGAGCAAATAGCCATAGCGGTTGACGATCCTGCCGGTCACCACGCCGTGGTCCATTGCCGGCGCCAGCCAGAGTTCAGGGTTCTGATGACGTTGACCATCCTCATCCAATATGCGTACTTCGTAATGCAGGTGGGGACCGCTGGTTTTTCCGGTCATGCCAACTGTGCCGATTTTTTGTCCGGTTTCTACCCGGTCACCGATTTTGACAAGCGCTTGTTCCAGATGGCTGTAGACTGTGTAGACGATTTTTCCCTCATGTTTGAGCGAATGTCTGATCTTTACCGTGATGCCGTATGGATCATTCTTTGCACCTGATCCATATAAGATACCCCAACCGGAAAACACCACTTCGCCTTCACCTGACGCCATAACCGGGGTGCCTTCTATCGCCGGGAGGTCAAGACCTCGGTGTAATGTGCCGTATTCTTTAATAAAATAGCCATAGCGGTAATCAGCAGTTGTCCAGAATATATTTTCATAATTTATGGGTTGGGCGAGGAGAAAATGGTCGTGATGCTTAAGCGCCAAGGGGGTCTCATATCTGAGGACATAAGCAGGTGCAACGGCTGATTTTTGGCTTTCGTCAGAAGGAGAGTTGAAACCTATCGAGGGTCTTGAAGAGTCAGCCACCCTGTCTTCGGGTAAATCAGCCCGGGCATTCCCGGTGAATGAAGCAATCATCAGGAAACTCAGCAGTATCGTAAACGAATTGAAAAGGAGATGTTTCTGGTCAGCCTTCATCGTAAGAATGCCTCGAGTTGTTCTGTGGAGTAAACCTGTCGCATCGCCTGTTGCCATGTGAGACCATCAGCGAGGACGAAGAGATCAATATTTGTTGCGGGAAAATAACTTCTCCAATTGGATCCCGCGGGCATGCGCTGCCAACCGTATCGTTGTGCGAAAGCGGTGAAATCCACCCAGTAGCCCTCAGGGATGGGGCCGGTGTCACCGCCGTTTTCGTAGGCATCGTTCGCGTTAGTGTAACGCGCATTGAAATCCCAAACCGGTTCCTTAATCGGAGCACCGCAGGTGCCATCCTGTGGCTTACATTTTAACCATACCCGCCAGTAGGTTCGCCCATTATAATCCTCACGGCTCACCGTCATCCATTCTGCGTCAAGTGGGTCGAGGTTAACAGTGATCGCTCGACCTGTATACGACCAATCATCGGTGATGTCGGTTTGTGTGTCTGAAGGAAGGGGGGAAAAGGTGTTCTGTAGAATTCCAAGGAAGTCCCACTCCAACTCCTGATTGAGATGTTCACGCATCGACGTAAACCGGTCATTAACACTCTCCGCCAGGTAAGGCTGGGGGGCATCAAGATTTTCAATGATCACTCGTTTGATGAGTCCGGAGTTTGCATCGGGGTTCAAACTTTCTGGTTCAAACAATGGGCCTGGAACTACCAGGTTTACCTTACCCAGGTATGATTGCAGGTTTGTTACGAATTCTCCGGATTGCCAAGTAATGGATGTGAGATTACCCGGCATATGGATCGCAGGAAAAAGCAGCCGTGTCGGATCGTTACGGTAGGAAACAAGTTCATAACCATTGGGTGTGCGCAGGATGGCAGCGACCCCGTTTTTGTTGCTTGCCCGAACAGGAGAGGTTCCTGGTCCGAGGCGAATAATTTCAGGGTAATCCGCCAATATGCTGAATCGTTCAACCTGGCTGTGATCCGTAATCATGGTCCAGAGCAATGTTGAACCATCGGATGACCAGTTGGGGCTGGAATAATTAGCCTCTGCCGATGCCATAAGCGGTGATAGGCGATCTTCAACCGCATTCAGGTCCGCCTGCCAGATCTCCAGCCTGGCGTTCCTCTCAGATACAAAAGCGATTTCCCTTCCTCCAGGCGACCAGGAAGGGTCAAAATGATTTCTCTTGTTATCGGTCAATGAAAGAGGGGGAGTTGTTAGATCAACTGTCGACTGGAGAAGAATGGATAGTTTGCCATCCACCATAGCTTCATAAGCCAGCCATAATCCATCTGGCGACCAGGTCGGCTCACAGGCGTAGGAATCAGCACTTGAAACCTGTACCTGTTCAGCAGACAGAAGATCGAGTGTATAGACCTCCCATTTTCCGGATGAATTGGAGCAGTAGGCGATTTTTGACCCATCAGGGCTGACTGCTGGATCGTCAAAATCAAACTCGCCGGCAGTGATCCGGGTGAGCTCCATGTGAACCGGGTGGTAGCCAAAAAGGTGATGATATTTTCCATCTCCCAATGCCAATATGAACAATCCGTCATCAATATTCTCAGCCTGATTGGATTCTTCGGCCAATGTCGGGATGGGCATAGGAGTAGGAGGAGGCGTTGCGGTTGGTTGCGTGGTACTTGTGGGTATGGATGTGTTCTTGACTGTGGGAATTGCGGTTGCTTGAGGATTCTCCACGCTTTGCGCGCATCCAGTGATCAGCATTGATAATAGAAGCAGCCCAACCAGTATTTGGATTAAATTGATCCTGCGATGTAAGTGTCCATTCATGATGTTTCCTGGTCGTTTTACAGGGAGATGGAAAGATTATGGACTGGTTTCCCAGAAAATTGCCGGGTTGATCGGTTGAAATCTCCCTGATGTAGACCAGATGCAATAATTGTACCGTTCTTCGAGCGTCGCATCCGGTTTATACATGGCGATTGTGCCGAAATTCGCTCCTGATGGTCCGATTCGTATTTCCAGGTGCAGGTGTTCCGCCACGGTGTTGCCGGTTAATCCCACGGCCCCGATCACCTGCCCGCAAGCGACTTCATCTCCAGCTGTAAAGGACGGTTTTTCCAGCAAGTGTGAATAGAGCACATAGATTGATTTTGAATCCTGCGCCATTGAAATGGGCGCCATGGACTCATACACAGGATCATTTGAACATGGATTAAATTGGATGATGTTCTCTGAAGGGATGGGGGTGGGAATGGCAGTGGGCGGCAGGAGTTCATTCGGAATCGAACTGAGCGGAGTTTCAATCAGGATCATACTCCCGTAAGGAAATCTATCATCCACGACCAGAACAACCTTGCCGGGGAAGATTGCCTGCACGGGGTGTCCCATCATCGAAGGCAGTCCCTCAAATGTGAAAAAAGCCAGGTCAACAGCCGGATGCCCATCATCCTGAAATGGGGTGGGAGGATTGAATGCCTGGGATGTGATGCTATGTAATTTCTCCAGTTCGATCCCCGCCAGTGGAGAACAGATCTCTGTGAAAGATGCATCAGCCCGGGTTGGAGTTGACGTGGATGTGATGGTGGGAGTTGGAGATAATGTGTGTGTTGAGGTTGGGGGTATTGATGGAACCGGCAAGGTTGACGTCTCAGTAAAAGCCATTGTCGGTGCGAGTGGATTGGTGCATCCGGTAAAGCCGAAAAGAACGATCAGAATTAACAGGGTAAATAGATATGAGCTGTGCAGGATTTGACCCTTCCGGGATTTGCGGGTTTTATTTTTACCAGGCTCACTGAGAAGAGCGGTCATTTGGTTGCGGCTCGATTCAGAGGATGATCCTGCGCGCTTCCATATAAAAACGTTTCTCGTAGGCTTCACCCATTGAAAATGTCTTCCGTGGGAGCACCCCGTCGAGCAAAACCGTTCGAAAGAGTTCATCCTTTGTCATCGCGGGCAGGTAGATACCCGTATTACCTTCCTGACTGCCCAGGGTGAACACGGCTTCATCCCCGTGAACGTAGTCAATGGAGGACGCGTTACCATCTTGTAGATACCGGTCAAGGACAGGCTGCAGGCTGCCGACCGCCAGGTACGCAATCGGGTGCTGAATTCTTCCCAAAAGCAATTGTTCATGTGCGATTAAGCCGAAAGTGTGAATGTCCCCTGAGCTTTGTTTCACATGTGAGATAAGCGCTTCACTGGAAGGCATTGGTTCAAACACCAGATCATTCCCAAAATGATCGTACAAAGCCTGTTTAAGATCGATTTTCGTGTTGAATAACACGCGGTGGATAGGCTCGAATTCGAGACCGCTGTCGTGGATATTTTCGATCTCCACGAGGGCATAGCGGGCCGGGTGGTCCATGCCGACGATAGGCTTTAGTTCCTCCCAGATCGATTTCGCGGTGGCGAGCGAGTGATTGCCATCACCGACCGCGAACAGGAGTACTCCTTTATCACGGTTGACTCCGTACTTCGGGTAGAAAACATCTGGTCGAGCAAGCATTTCCATGTATCGGATCACATTGCTTTCAAGGTCATCGTCATCCACCAGCCTGCCGCATAAATGTCCGCTATTCTTCATCAGGTCAAAATCATAGAGCACTGGTAGCTTCTCTTTTTGCTCGGCAACGGTGCCGATGACTTTATCTTTCGGGTCATCGATCAATACAAGGATGTGTGGCAACTCCAACGGTGCGTCTTTGCGTATGCGGATGCGCGGGGGCAGGCGATCAATGATTGTCCCTTCAGTCGCGCGAATCAGGCTTTGGGAGCCTGCTGTAAAATCGTACATTTCCAGGTCGAGGGCGAGCATCAATCCCCGTCTTGTTTTCCCTGCGACGGTTCGTTCGACATAGATTATCTGATCACGCGGAGCGAGAAGCCCGTCTGACAAATATTGATGCATACGGGCGTTGGTGCTTTGAACCCGCTTTTGTTCTTCCGTTCCGCCCAGGTAAACCTCCGGCAGGATCAAATGCAGCGTCGAGGGCGCATCTCCCACAATCCTGGTGACATCCTCCCAGTACGCTGGTTCTGAAGTGAACTGGTCGCACGCAATCACCGCCCATTTGGCAGGGTCGATCTCTTTGACCGGCAGGTAAGTGGTGGGGATTTGAACACCGATTTGGGGAAATATTTTCATTGGCTTGATCCTTTCGGGGTTAATTTTACCAGAACAGCCAATTAAGAAAACTCCCGGATCATTGCCGGGAGTTTGGCTTAACATTAGAAAAACCTTACATGCTATGCATATAAGCGAGACCCAGCGCGCCGGGTCCGGTGTGTGTGCCGAGCACCGGGCTGACCGTGCTCATGACCGCGTCGGTTACCAATGTAGTGGGGAATCGTTTGACTGCTTTTTCGAGCAGAAGCTCTCCCTCTTTTGGTGCGTTGGCGTGAATAACGCACAAGCGGATGGGTCCGGTTTCGTTCGCAATTTTTGCTTCAACCAGGTCCAGCAGCCGGTCGCTTGCCTTGGAAAATTTTCGCACCCGCTCAACTGCTTCAATGCGCCCATTCTGTAATTCTAGAATTGGTTTTAAATTGAGCATGGTTCCCATAAAAGCCTGGGCACCGCCAATGCGACCCCCGCGGTGCAGGAACTCGAGTGTGTTAAGGACAAAATAAACACCTGCATTCTGGTGGGCTTTTTCAGCAACTGCCGTACATTCCTGCAGCGTAGCTCCTGAGCTGGCCATGCGGGCGGCGGTAAGCACCTGGAATCCCATCGCCATGCTTGTGCTATGTGTGTCCACAAGTTTGATCCGTTCCTCCGGAAAGTCTGTTTTTGCTTGAAGGGCTGAATCCAGTGTGCCTGAGAGTTTTCCTGAGATGTGCATACTGAGAATATCGTAGCCTTCATCAATTAACTTGCTGTAGAGTTTCCTGAATTCTTCCGGGGTTACCTGGGAGGTTGAGGGCATTACCTTATCAACAACCAGACGCTCATAAAATTCTTTGGCTTCGATATCGATCCCATCCCGCAGGATTTCATTGCCCCAGATCACCTGCAGGGGTACTGAAGCTATTGGTTGACCATTCAGAAGATTAGCCGGAATATTTGCGGTGCTATCGGTGACAATCATTACTTTGTTCATTTGTACTGAAACCTCCGTCATAGAAAGGTAAATTACAGATTGATTTAGTCTTGCATTAATAACCCCTGAATCACGACATCGATTCTTGTTATGTTATTTCGTTGTTGGTCGTTCATCTTGACCAATCCTTTCATCCAGACTAAAATCACGTTTTGTGGTCCACATTAAGGTGGAAGATGCAGTCAGCAGGTAGCGGTGTTTGATAATTTAACTGGCAGACTAAACGAGATATTCACTCAATTGCGGCGAAAGGGTAAACTTTCTGCCGCAGATGTGGATGCCATGCTGCGTGAAATACGCCTGGCGCTATTAGAGGCGGATGTCAATTACACCGTGGTGAAAGATTTCATCAGCAGGGTGCGCGAACGGTCGATAGGCGCTGAGGTTTCCCAGGCTTTAAATCCAGCTCAGCAGGTCATCAAGATTGTCAATGAAGAATTGATCACCACTCTGGGTGAGCCGGCGCGCTTGAATTTATCCGGCGTAAAACCTTACGCTGTGATGCTCGTTGGACTGCAAGGCTCAGGCAAGACCACAGCCGCCGCCAAACTGGCAAACCGTTTGCGAAAGGATGGCGAAAGGGTTTTACTTGTCGCGGGTGATCCATATCGTCCTGCTGCTGTAAAACAACTGCAAACACTAGGCGCAAAGATCGGGGTTGAAGTAATCGCGGATGCCGGTTTAAAACCTCCTGCACTGGCAGCCCGGGCATTTGACAGGGCTCAAAAAGGTGGTTATTCGGTTGTGATCATCGATACCGCTGGACGGTCGCAGCTTGATCAGCAGCTTATGGATGAGCTGCAACAGATTAGCCGTAAGGTAAGACTGGTTGAAACATTGCTGGTGGTTGACGCGATGATCGGTCAGGAAGCGTTGAACATTGCTGAAGGTTTTCGGGATACAATAAGCATCACCGGACTGATCTTTACCAAAATTGACGGTGATGCCCGCGGCGGTGCAGCAATTTCTGTGCGCAGCGTAACCGGTGTGCCGATCAAATTCCTGGGAACCGGCGAAGGAATTGAAGCGATCGAAGTTTTTGATCCAGCCAGATTGGCTTCCCGCATTCTGGGAATGGGTGATATCATTGGGTTGATCGAAAAAGCGGAAGCCGCCTTCGATCAAAAAGTTCAAAAAGACCAGGCTGAGCGGGTTCTGAAGGGACAATTTACCTTCGAGGATTTTGCTGATCAGCTCAAACAGATTCGCAAAATGGGTTCCATCTCGCAAATGATGGATATGCTACCCGGCGGGTTGGGGCAGATGGCGCGCAATATTTCACCGGAAGATACGGAACGGAATATGAGGCGGACGGAAGCAATTATCAATTCGATGACCCGCGAAGAAAAGCGAAATCCGGATCTACTGAATGCCTCCCGCCGGAGGCGGATCGCCAGAGGTTCGGGAACTGATGTGCAGGATGTGAATCGTCTGATGAAGCAATTCAGGGATTCACAGCGTTTGATGAAAACGATGCAAAAGACAGGCGGGAAGGGACTTTCCCGATTGTTTAAGTGATCAAAAATGAAACAGCGGTTAGCGCACCCTTCAGCGCCCCTTGCCAAAGTGGATTTTTTGGATTCACATCATATTTGATCATTGATTAGAAACAGGAGAAAAACCAAATGGTAAGAATTCGTTTACGCAGGACAGGACAGAAACACCAACCAAGTTACCGAATTGTCGTCGCCGACGTTGAAAGCCCGCGCGATGGCCGTTTCCTTGAGATCATCGGGTCGTACATTCCGACCACCGAACCTTTCACTTTTAAGGTTCAGGAGGATCGCGTGTACGAGTGGATGAGCAAAGGCGCTCAGCCAAGTGATTCAGTAACGAAGCTTTTCCAGATCACAGGTGTTTTGGATCGGTACGAGAGGTTCAAAAAGGGTGAAGCCCTTGAGACCCTGCTTGAAGAAGCCAAGAGTGCCAGTGAAGAACGCACCGCAAAGATTAACGCGTAAATATCATGCAATCTACTCATAGACCGAACCAGCGATATGCCAAGCAGATAGACCAGGAAAGTCACACAAAAGAACTGATCGAGTATATTGCGCTTTCCCTTGTGGATGATCCTTCTCAGGTTGTGGTGAATGAATATCGCAACGGCGGGCGAGTGAACCTGGATCTACACGTCGCTCGCGAGGATATGGGGCGCGTTATTGGAAAAGGCGGACGCATTGCCAACGCAATGCGGGTACTGCTGCGGGTTGCGGCTGCCCGTGAGGGAAAACAGGCCAATCTGGATGTTGCTGAACCTAAATGAGCCCTGTTCGCAAAATTTCCGCTAAACAAGATGAACTTTCAGGCTCGCCCCAACAGGGCGAGCCTGTGTACATTGTCGTCGGAAAGCTTCGCCGCCCGCATGGAATTGCGGGTGAGATTCTGTTCGAGATGACCTCAGATTCCCCCCAACTTTTCACACCCGGAAAACAGGTTTACATTGGGGATAACAAAATTCTGCACAAAATCAGCACTTTGCGCCAGGCGAATAAACTCTGGTTGATCAGCCTGGAAGGGTTTGAAAACAGAGAACAGGTGTCTTTGCTCCGCAATCAGTGGGTTTTTGTGAGGCTGGAGGATCTCAAACCGCTTCCCGAGGACCGGTTTTATCACCACGAAGTGTTAGGTATGCGCGTGTTGAATGAAAGCGGCGAATTTCTTGGTGAGGTGGGCGAGATTCTGGAGACAGGCGCAAACGATGTGTATGTGGTTGTTACGCCAGAGGGACAGGAAATTCTGATCCCTGCCGTTAAAACCGTGGTCCTTAGCATTGACCGCGACACAAAGAAGATCATTGTACGACCTCAGGAGTGGACATAGGAGATCCGGTGGAGCAGAAGGCGTATTGGGTGGGGCTTAACCTGGTAAAAGGCATTGGCGCTGTGCGTTTTAAACTGCTCACTGACTTTTTCGGTTCTGCTCAGGCAGCATGGGAAGCGCCGCCAGATGCCTGGTTGTCCGCGGGGATTCCGCAAAAAGCTGTTGCGCAATTTACGCAGGTCAGGCAGCAGGTTGACCTTGAAAAAGTGATGGAAAAGGCAGCTGAGAACGGGGTGAAAATTCTCACCTGGGTCGACGCTGACTATCCGCGAAGGTTGAAAGAAATAGATCAATCGCCCCCCGTTTTATTCGTAAAAGGATCGATCAATGTGGAAGATGATTGGTCGGTGGCGGTTGTTGGAACGCGCCGCGTGACACCCTATGGTCGTCAGGTGGCGGATGAGATCGGCCGTTTCCTCGCTCAGAACGGCATCACTGTAGTAAGCGGCCTCGCGCGGGGTGTTGACGCGATTGCTCATCAAGCTGCGCTTCAGGCAGGCGGTCGGACTTTTGCGGTGCTGGGAAGCGGTGTGGATGTGATCTACCCGCCTGAGCATCGTAAACTGGCAGCAGAAGTTGCCAGGCAGGGGGCTTTGATCAGTGATTACCCGTTGGGCACCCAGCCGGACGGGGTGAATTTTCCTCCCCGCAACCGCATCATCTCGGGTTTGTCTCTGGCTACAGTTGTTGTTGAAGCCGGTGAGAAGAGTGGGGCGTTGATCACTGCCGAGTTCGCGGTTGAGCAGGGTCGTGATGTATTCGCAGTTCCGGGTAGTATACTTGCGGCGCAAAGCCAGGGTACAAACCGCCTGATCGAGCAGGGTGCGAGACCCTTACTCAAGATGAGTGAAATTCTGGAAGCGCTTAAACTGGACCAGATTCCTGCAAAGCAGCAGGCACGCAAACTCGCTCCAGTGTCGGGGGATGAACAGCGGCTACTTTCACACATATCCTCTGAACCGGTTCACATAGACCAACTATGCGAGTTGACAGGGTTGCCAATCACCGATGTATCGGCTACACTCACGATGATGGAGCTCAAGGGTTTCATTTCACAGGTGGGCGGCATGAACTACGTCGCCATGCGTGAAGTCAAATCGATCTATAAGGTGAACTGAAATGAGGGAACATTTATTCGCCGTAATTATGGCGGGTGGCGGGGGAACGCGCCTTTGGCCGTTTTCCCGGCAAAAAACACCCAAGCAATTAATCCCATTATTTTCGCAGCGTTCATTATTCCAGATTGCTGTTGACCGGCTGAAGGGTTTTATCCCACACCAGCGGATCTACGTGGTAACGGTTGCTGAGCAGGTGGCGGAATTGCAGCAACAGGACCCGAGCCTACCGACAAGAAATTTCCTAGTTGAACCCCAACCGCGTGGTACAGCGGCGGTGGTTGCCATGGCTGCGAGCGCAATCCACAAGGTGGATCCATTGGCTGTATTGGTAGTACTCACAGCTGATCATCTGATACCAAATATCACCGGTTTTCAAAATTATCTGAAGGCTGCTTGCGCAGTGGCTGAGCAGGGATTTATTGGAACGCTGGGTATACAACCTACGTATCCTGCTACCGGGTATGGTTACATTGAAAGTGGCGACTCGCTGGGAGTTTTTTCAGGCATTCGGGCTTTTGAAGTTAAACGGTTTATCGAGAAACCGGATGAATCGCTTGCCAAATTACTTTTCCGACAGGAAAATCTTACCTGGAATTCGGGTATGTTCATTTGTAGGGCAGATGTGGTGTTGGGGGAATTTGAGAAGTTGATGCCTTCTTTATATGAAACAATTAATATTCTTGAGCCGTTGCTTGGAGAAAATCATTCGGCAAAAGACTTCATTGATCAATGGATTCGGATCAAACCGCAAACAATTGATTACGGCATCATGGAGAGAACCGAGCTGGCTGCCGTTTTACCGGCGCAGAACCTGGGTTGGAATGATGTGGGAAGTTGGGATTCTTTTTTCGAGGTAGCCGATCCTGATGAGAATGGTAATATAGTTGTCGATGTGCGTCACGTAGGGATTGACACTAAGGACTCCCTCATTGTATCCAACGTTCCAGACAGGTTGATTGTAACGCTTGGAATGAAGGGTGTGATCATCGTTCAAACGCCTGATGCAATATTGATTTGCCCGCGCGGAGAAAGCCAGCGTGTAAAAGAACTGGTCAATTACTTGAAAGCGAACAATTTAACCCTTTTCACTTAGGAGTTCAGTCTTGGAAGCATACTGCGTTAAATGTAAAGAAAAAAGAGAGATCGCTGAACCCAGCGCTGAATTCAACGCCCTGGGAACTCCTGTCACGCGCGGCAAATGCCCGGTGTGCGGCACTACCATGTATCGTATTGGAGATACACCCGCCCACGCCAACCTTGAGCGCCCTGCGCGGCGTCAATCCAAGCCGCGAAGCGGGAAACTGGTGATTGTTGAATCTCCTGCCAAAGCTAAAACGGTTGGCAGGTTCCTGGGCAAGGGATATACGGTACGAGCTTCGGTTGGACATGTACGAGACCTGCTGCGATCTGAATTATCGGTGGATGTTGAAAATGGCTTTACACCAAAATACAGGGTTCCAAATGAGAAACGGCCTGTTGTGAAAGAGCTCAAGGCGCTGGCAAAGGAAGCCGCGGAGATCTACCTGGCCACAGACCCTGACCGTGAAGGGGAGGCGATCGCATGGCATTTAATGGAAGCCGCCCAGATTGAACCGGAATTGTCGAAGCGGGTGGTCTTTCACGAGATTACAGACCACGCCATAAACGAAGCTTTCGAGAATACACGCGAGATCAATATGGACCTGGTGGACGCTCAACAGGCACGACGTGTGCTTGACCGCCTCGTTGGTTATTCCATCAGTCCGTTGCTGTGGGAGAAGGTACGCAGCCGGCTGTCAGCAGGACGTGTACAATCGGTCGCGCTGCGGTTAATCGTAGAACGGGAGCGTGAGATCGAAGAATTTGTTCCCGTAGAGTACTGGTCGATCCAGGCCGAGCTCACCCCGCAGGGGAAAAAGACCAAATACATCACAAGACTGGTTAAGATCGATGATACCGATCCGGACTTAGGCAATAAGGAAGTTGTGGATGGCTACCTGGTGGATATTGAGCAATCGCCATTCACGATTACCCGAATCAAGCGCAGTGAACGCCGTCGAAAACCTTCCGCGCCTTTCATTACGAGCTCGCTGCAGCAGGAGGCTTCGCGCCGACTGGGATACACCGCCCGACGCGCGATGATGATTGCCCAACAACTCTACGAGGGTTTGGATGTGGGTGAGGGAGGTTCGACCGGTCTAATCACCTACATGCGCACGGATTCCACCAATGTTGCGCAGGTTGCGCAGGAGGAAGTGCGAACATTCATTAAGCAGAATTACGGTGGAGATTTCCTGCCAGAGACACCCCCGCAGTACAAGACCCGCGCTGTCTCAGCCCAGGAGGCACACGAAGCCATTCGCCCGACTTCTGTGTTACGGCAGCCGGATAAGATCAAGCAATTCCTTTCGCCCGAGCAATTTAAGCTGTATCAATTGATCTGGAAACGATTTGTTGCCTCACAAATGGAGTCCGCGGTTTACGACACCCTTTCTGTTGAAGTGACTGCTGCAGGAAAGCAACATAATTACCTCTTTAGAGCTTCAGGCTCAACGGTCAAATTCCCCGGTTTTCTAATCGTTTATGAAGAAGCCGCCGATGAAGATCAGAAATCAGAAGACGTTGAAAATATTCGCATCCCGGCAGGTGTGCAGGAAGGTCAGGCGCAGAACCTGGAGCGATTGATACCCGAGCAGCATTTTACCCAACCACCGCCGCGCTTTACCGAGGCTACACTGGTGCAAGTGCTCGAAGAATATGGAATCGGCCGTCCCTCAACCTATGCGCCAATCCTTTCCACCATCCAGCAGCGGGGGTATGTGCTGCGTGAAGCCAAACGCCTATCGCCAACTGAAACCGGAATCCTCGTAAATGATATGGTCGTGGAACACTTTCCGGATGTGGTCGATTACAACTTCACCGCCCAGATGGAAACCGAACTGGACCAGGTCGCAGAGGGGAAAGAAGATTGGCACAACGTTGTGCAAAATTTTTACACATCGTTTGAACCTGAACTGAAACGCGCCCAGGCGGAAATGCCCGTGACCAAATCAGAACCGGAAAAGATCGGGCGGGCGTGCCCTAAATGCGGGCACGATCTGGTGATCCGTTGGGGGAGGTATGGCAAATTCATTAGCTGTTCTAACTTCCCAGCGTGCCGCTACACTGAAGCCTTGCTCGAGAAGATCGGTGTCACGTGCCCAAAGGATGGCGGAGATCTTGTGTTACGCAAAACCCGCAAAGGACGCATCTTCTATGCCTGTTCGAATTATCCAGAGTGCGACTTCACAAGTTGGAAGCGCCCGGTAGCTGTTCCGTGCCCGAAATGTGGTGGGTTGCTCGTGGTTGCAAATAAGCGGGAAGTGCAATGTACCCAGTGTGAAGAAACCTTTCTGATCGAGGAGCTGGGACTCACGCTATCGGATTAGGCATAATTATTGCAACAATTTCCTTGAATCATGCAAACGCATGGTCATCGACAAATGAGAACGCAGGAGATGAACATGAATAAGATCAGGGAAATATTCAACGAGATTATCCAAAAACCTTTATACGCAGGCATTGCAGGGCTGGTGATCGGTCTGATCATCGGTCTGCCAATATTGGGGTGGGGGCTTTTGCCGGTGAAGTGGACGGACGCGGACCCCAGTTATTTGCGGGAAGATTTGAAAAAGCAGTATGTGTGTATGGTGATCGATTCCTTTAGTGTGAACAAGGACGCCAGCCTGGCTGCTGAAAGATTGACCGCGATGGGCATTGAAGACCTGACAGATACCAGGGATCTTTTTAAGGATCTCCAGCTGGGTGGTTGCAATTATAAAAATGGTGATACGGTCATAATGGACATGAAGACCGCCTTCTTAAGCATGGGAACCGGTGGCACTGAAACTGAATTGCCAGAGGATTCCGGGGAAGCTTCAGAAGTAATCCTCCCGCAGGAGACTGAAGACGGTGACAAACCTGGAAAAGGAACCTTTTTGCTGGTGGTGCTTCTCTTATTGTTCCTGTTGATTGCAGCCGCGCTGATTTACATCTTCTTCATTCGCAATAGACGATATACGCAAAGTGGACCTGCTCCTCAGGATGATGAAGAAGCGATTTATGAGGAAGATTTGGAAGAGGAAGAAGTAGAAGTTGAAGAAGAATACTTTGAACCGGTTGAAACCGATGAGTATTATCCTGTTGAGGAGGGCGAACCCGAGACCGCTGAAGAGTTGATGGAGCCGGCTGTCGTGGAAACAAAGATCGCTGCTCCGATTACACCGGCGCAAGCGTTCAGCGACACACCAGTGGCTCACTTTATGACCTCGTATGTTATCGGTGATGATCTGTATGATGACAGCTTCAGCATTGATGCTCCGAACGGCGCATTCCTGGGTGAGTGCGGGGTGGGCATCTCAGATACGATTGGTGTCGGGGATCCGAAGAAGGTCACTGCTTTTGAAGTTTGGTTGTTCGATAAAAACGATATTCAAACCGTGACAAAAGTGTTGATGAGCTCACACGCCATGAACGATGACGCGATCAAACAGCGATTAGCCTTCAAAGGTGAACCGATCCTGCTGGAGCCGGGGCAGCAGATTTTGCTCGAGACCGCAACCTTGCAGCTTGAAGCCAAAGTGATCGAGATGGTGTATGGGCAGGGAGCGCTTCCGTCTGGAAGCTTTGTTGAACGGCTGACTTTGGAGTTGTCGGTCTGGCCAAAGTAAAGATGATAATAAAAAAATCGGGTTGCTCAAAAGCAACCCGATTTTTTACTTAATACTGATGATTCTCAGGTGAATTTCGCCACCCGGGGTTTTCGCTTTGACCAGATCTCCCACACCATGGCCAAGCAGGGCTTCGCCGATGGGGGAGTTAAACGAGATTTTTCCGTTGCGTGGATCTGCTTCCTGAGGTCCGACCAGATGAAAGGTTTCTTCGGTCTCTTGATCTTCCTTTATGGTGACGGTGGAGCCAATTTCAACCAGGTGCGAGTTGGTACGGTTATCGTCGATGATGACGACATCGCGCAATACCCTGGTTAACTCCTGTATGCGTCCTTCAACAAATGACTGTTCCTCTTTTGCAGCGGCGTAATCGGCATTTTCCGATAGATCGCCCATCTGGATGGCGGCGCGTAAGCGTTTTGCCAGATCCTCCCTTACAGGTCCCTGCAGTTGTAGAAGTTCGGCACGTAGTTTTTCTGCCCCGTCTTTTGTGAGATAGGTAGGTTGTTTCATGTTTTCTCCGTTTGTCGATGGTTTCTTGCTTATGGCAGCAGCATGGGATCAAACAGTTTTTGATACTCATCCACAGCAAAGCGATCGGTCATCCCTGCCAGGTAATCACAGATGGTTTTTTCCCTGCCTTTTTTGTCGATTAACTCCTGGAAGTGCAGTGGAAGCATCAGTGGTTCTTCCCTGTAGGCGTTGAACAATTCAGATAGCACCCGTTCAGCCTTTTTTTGCATCCGGACTACTCTATAGTTACGGTACATGTTGTGAAACAGAAAATCCTTTAATTCACGGTTGCGTTTCTTCATTGGCTCATCAAAGCCTACCACATTATATGGAAGAGATTGCAGTTCTTCCAGTGTCTTAACTCCGCTTTTTGCCAGTCGTTCACCAGTATCATTGATCATGCTATCCACTTCCAGTCCGATCAATTCACGGATAATACTGTGGCGGGTCATGTCATCCAGCTGGCAGTTGTTTATTTCAAGCCGGTCAGCGACCATGTTCCACAATTCAATGTCGCGCAACATATCGGTCGTGATCATGCCGGAACGCAGTCCATCATCGAGGTCATGGGATGTATAAGCCAGTTCATCGGCAACATTGGTGATCTGAGCTTCCAGATGACCGCGTAAATGGGCGTCAAATTCCAGCGCGTCGGTTTTATCGTATTCAGTTTCATGCTTTACCATTCCCTCGAGTACCTCCCAAGTGAGGTTTAAACCAGGGAATTGGGGATAACGCTGCTCGATTTCAGTAACAATGCGGTAGGACTGGTGATTGTGGTTAAAACCGCCGAATCCCTGCATCAGTTCGTTAAGAATGTGCTCGCCGGAATGACCGAAAGGCGGGTGACCAAGATCATGCGCCATGCAGATGGACTCGACCAGATCTTCATTCGCGCCAATCGCGCGGGCGATGGTGCGCCCGATCTGGGTTACTTCCAATGTGTGGGTGAGGCGGGTGCGATAATAATCACCCTCGTAATTGATAAAGACCTGTGTTTTGTACTCCAGTCTCCTGAAGGCGGTAGTGTGCAGGATGCGATCGCGGTCCCGCTGGAAACAGGATCGGTAGTCAGGCTCGTTTTCCGGGAATTTTCTGCCTTTCGAGCGGTTAGCGTGAACCGCGTACGCGGCAAGGGAATCGTTTTCCAGTTTTTCAAGCTGATTTCGTGTCAATTTCATGTCATTTTCCTTTCACTCGAGGCTGATCGTGGTTCCCGAACACAACCCGGTAATCGCGTTGAAGATGCTTTCATCTTCCCGTCCGGAAAAGATACACACTTCGTCGCAATGACCTGATTTAACAAGGTTTAGCATACTATAAACTTTGCTGCGCATTCCACCTGTAACATCCGGGCTCTCAGATACCGACAGGTATTTGTCCACTAATTCGATTCGCGTTGGTGTGATGAGTTGGAATAAGCCGTTGCGGGCAGGAAAATCCTGCCAGACGCCCGGTTCGATTCCTGCCAGCAGGATGCGCGCTGGCTTGAGTTTTGTGGCGAGGTATTCAAATTGCTCTTCGGTTGAGAGGATTGTGCCGCCAATTAGCTTGTCAAAAACCACATCACCGTAAACAAGGGGCAGCAATCCGTTCTCCAGCGCGGTGTTGATTCCGGAAACATCCCAGTTCTCAACCAGGTGCGATCGGGTTATCACCTGCGAACAGGGAGAAAACGTTATGACGGGCAGACCGGCTCGCGCAAGCGTTTCCATCACAATGGTATTCAAAGCCCTGGCTTCCTGCCATACTTCTGAAAAACCTTGCCATTCCCTGGAAGTTTTAACCCCATCCCTGGTGTTGAATTTACGCGCCGCGATGTGACCAAACGAGCCTGATCCATGACCGAGGAGTAACTTCAAACCGGGATTGACTTTCAATGAGCGTGCGATTTCTCCAGCAATACGCTCCATAACCTCCAGCCTGGCGCTGTGGGCAATGTTCTTGTCCGTGATTAAAGAGCCTCCCAGTTTCAGGAACAGGAGATCTTTCATTACTTCTCCCTCTTCATGCCGGCAATTTCTGTGACAATCACGCTGACAGCGCCACAGGTTCTAAGCGCATCAACAACGCGATTGACAGTTTCCAGCTTCACCACTGCAATCACATTTCCTCCACCACCTCCACCGGAGAGCTTGGCACCGCTCGCGCCCGCTTCGAGTGCAGCGTTGACCAAATTGTCGAGGGTGGGGATTGAAACTCCCAGTTCGCACAGCAGATGATGGTTTTCTGTCAGCAGGGTGCCATGATCCGGTAGGTGGCCTGTGCGCAATATTTCGCGCACGCGTGTAACTGTATTGCCGATTTTGGCAAAAAGGTGATCATACTTTTCTGTGTTCTGTTGCCACCTTTGTCTCACCCCTGCGACGGTTTCGGCAGTGGAGGAAGGAATACCCGAGTCTGCAATGACAAGCGAAAATCCGTTCAATATATCCAGGCGCTTGAGAGATTCACCCTTCTTGAAGAATACCGGTGTCTCGTAGGTGATGACCGTGTTGTCGATACCGGATGGTGTTCCATGATGGATCTTTTCCACTTCGTATGTGATCTGATTGACAGTCTCATCCGGCAGAGGGTGACCGAGGAACTGAGAGAGCGCGCGCACCAATGACACGGTCACAGAGGCACTGGAACCAAGTCCCGCTGCCAGTGGAATGGTGGTGTTGATCCTGATTTCACAAGCTGGTAGAGAATGAATAGCCAGTTCTTCTGTTACATGAGTGATAGCTGCCCGCAGTGGCTGATCAGGCTCGAGACTTTCAAATATAGTGTCCAACTGAATGTCCGGGGCGATAATGTGCAATTCCCCCGTCGCGGCTGCCGGGCGTGCTGTAATGGTCGTTTTTGTGCGCACCTGTTGCACAGGCAGTGCAATAGCCGGTTGTCCGTAAACAACCGCATGTTCTCCGCAAAGAATGACTTTGCCGGGTGCTGTTGATGAAATCGCTGGCATGCAGAACCTAAAAAATGTAGAAAATGATCATAACTGCGATCACCCACAACAAAACGGTCAACTGAATGGGTCTGTCTTTCAGCAGTATCTCTTCCGGCTCGCCTCCCTGGTCGCGCATTTGAATCAGGTAGAGGTAGCGAAAGACACCATAGAGTACAAACGGAATGGTGAACATCATAACGTAATTGTCAGGCAGATTCGCGGCTGAAAAAGTGTACAGCGAGTAGGCGATGATCGTGCTGGCAGATACCACGGTGATGTACTGATCAATGAGTGCGATCGAGTAACCAGAAAGAACTTTACGATGGGATTGAGGATTGTCGTTTACCAGCACTGATAATTCTGCCCGCCTCTTGCCGAATCCGAGGTAAAGCGCGAGCAGCGTGGTAACGACATAAAGCCATGGCGAGAAAAGCTGCACCTCAATCACGGAAACGCCGGCTGCCACGCGCAGGACAAAACATGCTGCGATGAACAGTACATCGACAATTGGAATGTGTTTTAACCATTTCGTGTACAACAGATTCAAAAGGAAATAACCTGCACTAATGAGGAAAAAGCCCTTTGAAAGGAAGAATGCTCCCGTTAGACTGGCGAGCAGCAGGACGATCGCCGTTGCCAGGGCAAGCGGAATGGGTAATCTTCCGGACGCAATAGGGCGATTCTTTTTTACCGGGTGGTTGCGGTCAGATTCGCGATCGTAGATATCGTTGATGATATATACACTGCTGGCAAGGAGGCAGAAGAGCAGAAAAGCAGTCAGTGTTGCTTGAAAAGCATCCAAATTGAGCAGCTTGCGGTCAAATACAAGGGCAGCGAAGATGAAAACATTCTTCGTCCACTGTTTCGGTCGCATGGCTTTTAGGATCAATTTCAGCATGTAGTTAATATATCACAATCACGTTTATCGAATGTAAAATTGAAGTATGGAAAAGAAACGGTTGGATGTGATATTGGAAGAAAAGGGACTTGCGCATAGTCGTTCTCAAGCGCAGCGCATGATCATGGCTGGATCTGTACGCGTGAATGATGTTGTTGTTCTTAAACCAGGCACAAAGATTAATGTGACGGATCAAATAAGTGTCACTCAACCGCCGCGTTTTGTATCACGTGGAGGGGAGAAACTGCTGGCAGCGGTGGAGGCATTCGGCTTTACCGACCTCACCGGCAGGATCTGCGTCGATGTGGGCGCGAGCACCGGAGGGTTCACGGATTGTCTGCTGCAACATGGTGCTGAGAAAGTTTTTGCCGTTGATGTGGGCTACGGGGTGCTTGATTGGAAGATCCGCAATCATCCGAAAGTGGTTGTGATGGAAAAGACCAACGCCCGATATGTCAAAAGTTTTCCTGATCCAATTGACCTGGTTGTTGTTGATGCTTCATTTATTTCATTGCGCACCCTGCTGCCGGTCATACAGGGTTGGTTCCAACTGGGCGAGGGAACTGTTATCGCGTTGATCAAACCTCAGTTTGAGGCTGGTCGAGCTGAAACTGCCCGCGGCAGCGGGGTGATCCGTGATCCTTTGGTGCATCAATCGGTATTGAATACAATACTTTCTACAGCCCAGGACGAGGGCTACCAGGTTGAAGGCTTGATCCGATCACCGCTGACTGGACCCAAAGGAAACGTCGAATTTCTTGTGCATTTTGCGCTCCCAAAAAAGAGTAACGTAGACGTTGCCAACTTTGTGGAAGAACGAATGCAGGGTTGGGAAAACGACCAAAACACAACCAACACAGCTAAGCCAAATTGAAATAAGGTATACTTTATCCCGATATGGCTGCAGAGATGATCCGCAACTTTTGTATTATTGCGCATGTTGACCACGGCAAATCCACCCTGGCTGACCGGATGTTGCAATTGACTGGCACAGTCTCTGACAGGGAAATGGTTGAACAGGTGCTTGATACCATGGATCTTGAACGTGAAAAAGGGGTCACGATCAAAGCATCGGCAGTACGTATGAATTACAGCTATGAGGGGGATGTATATGAGTTAAATCTCATTGACACTCCCGGACATGTGGATTTTAACTACGAGGTCAGCCGTGCGCTGGAAGCCTGTGAAGGCGCATTGCTGGTTGTCGATGCGACCCAGGGGGTGGAAGCGCAGACACTGGCTAACCTTTACCTGGCTATTGAATCAAACCTCACCATCATACCGGTGATCAATAAGATCGATCTTGCTTCCGCCCGCCCGGATGAAGTGGCGGAAGAAATCGAGGCGTTGCTCGGCACGCCGGCTGAATCTGTTCTGCGGGTCTCTGCCAAAGACGGCGTTAATGTAAGCCAGGTGCTGGACGCGATCGTTACTGAAATTCTCCCGCCGATAGGAGATGATGAAGCACCGCTAAAAGCGCTCATTTTCGACAGCCATTATGATTCCTATAAAGGGGTCGTGGCGTACGTACGGGTGATGGAAGGCAGTATCACCACGGATAAATCCTTGCACCTGATGATTACGGGGGCGGATATTAAACCAGTGGAGATCGGGGTTTTTTCTCCGGGTATGATGCCGGTCAAAGTGTTGAACGCGGGTGATGTGGGTTATGTCGCGACCGGATTAAAAACCGTTAAAGAATGCCGGGTGGGCGACACTTTTACGCACACGAACAACCCGGCCGAAAAGCCCCTACCGGGTTACCGCCATCCCAAACCGATGGTCTTTGCTGGAATCTATCCAGTTGAGGGCGAGGACTACGAGGAACTAAAAGAAGCGCTTGAACGGTTGCAGCTTAACGACGCTTCGCTGGCCTATGAACCGGAGACCTCGCAAGCCTTGAATTTTGGTTTTCGCTGCGGATTTCTGGGATTGTTCCACATGGAGATCATACAAGAGCGCATAGAGCGTGAATATAACCTCAATATAGTGGTCACGGCTCCCTCTGTTGAGTACGAGGTCATCCTTCTGGAAGGAGAGGTGGTACGCATTTCATCGCCGGCGAAATTGCCCGATGAATCCGCGATCTCTGAAGTGCGTGAGCCGTGGATGCGACTCGAAATAATCACGCCAATCGAGTTTTACGGCACAATCATGGAACTTGCACTCAAACGACGTGGAACATTTATCTCGCAGGATTATCCCGCGCCAAACCGTGTGCAGTTAAATTACGATGTACCGCTTTCTGAATTGATCGTGGATTTTTTTGACGATCTGAAGTCCCGCACGCGCGGCTACGCCTCGATGGATTATCACTTCCTCGATTATCGACCCGGCAACCTTGTCAAACTGGAGATCCTGGTGGACAACGAACCCGTTGACGCACTGGCTGCTATTGTGCACAAAGAGAATGCCTACCACAAGGGACAGGCGTTGATCACCAAGTTGAAAAGCCTCATTCCCCGCCAGCTTTTTGATGTTGCCATCCAGGCTTCAGCCAGCGGCAGGGTGATCTCGCGGGCGAACGTGAAGGCGTTGCGCAAAGATGTGCTTGCGAAGTGCTACGGCGGCGATATTTCACGCAAGAAGAAATTGCTGGAAAAGCAGAAAAAGGGCAAACGCCGCATGAAGATGATCGGTGATGTTGAAATTCCGCAGGAAGCCTTTATGGCTGTGCTGAAACTGGGGGACGATTGAGCGCTGTCAGGTGGCATTCTTCCAGGCTGCTGCGCTGGCTGCCGGGTTTGGTGATCAGCGCTATCGCTATTTATGCCATCATTCATTTCACTGAAGGACAGGATTTTGGCGCTGCGCTGCGGACTGTCAATCCGTGGTTCGTTGTCTTTCTGATTGCTTTATCCATTATCACGTTATTCACCCGGAGCATTGGCTGGCGGACAATACTGGGAAAGCGGGTGGATCTAAAAACCTGTTTTTTTGGTATCAGCGAAGGATATTTCCTGAATAATTTATTCCCACTGCGCGCGGGGGAACTGGGCCGGGCTCTTTTTGTCGGGCGGGCTTCAGGCTTGGGTATGATGCACATACTTTCGACGATACTGATCGAGCGCGCGTTTGACATAGTGTTTGCAGCGGGAATTTTGCTGGTCACGCTTCCGCTGGTTGTCGGTGCTGCCTGGATCAAACCTGTGGCATTTACCGCTTTTGTGATCGTGATCGCTGGCCTGGCTTTCCTTTTTTTTCTCTCCATCAATCGCGAGAAATTCCAGGGTTGGGTTCATAGCAGGAACCTTCGCCCAGGTTTTATTACGAGGAGGATTTTGCCCCAGTTTAATAAAGTAATGGACGGATTGTCTGCCCTTGTTCATCCTGGGCAGTTCATTGCGAGTTTTCTTTGGATCGGGCTCAATTGGGTGTTATGGGTCATCATGTATTACGTCACTGTTGCCCAGCTTGCACCTGAAGCGCCTGTCTGGTGGGGAGGATTTATCGGCAGCTTGCTCTCCCTGGGGGTTGCAATACCAGCCGCACCGGCTTCTGTTGGCGTTTATGAGGCATCTGTTGTTGGCGCTTTTGCCATTCTTGCCGTGTCGAATAGTGCCGGACTGGCATACGCTATTGTGCTGCACCTTGTGCAGATCGTTGTCACAGCCACATTTGGATTATGGGGGATGATACGCGAAGGAAGGAGTTTTTCGACACTCCTGACAGCAATAAGAGAAAAACAACTGGAAGAACAAGTCGTAACAAGTGAGGAGTATTAATGTCTGGATACACATTGATTACAGGTGGAGCAGGTTTTATCGGATCGAGTTACGCAGCGCGCTGCCTGGCTCGTGGAGAGAACATTGTTATTTTTGACAATCTTTCGCGCCATGGCGCGGAGTTAAATATTGAATGGTTAAGCGACAGATTCAATCGAAGATCCTTCGAATTGATCAAGGCAGATATCCGCGACGCGGAAGCGGTTAAAGAAGCAGCCAGAGGCGCGGATCGTATTGTGCACCTGGCGGCGCAGGTTGCTGTCACTACATCAGTGACCGATCCGAGAACTGATTTTGAAATTAATGCCAACGGGACATTCAACATCCTTGAAGGAGCGCGGGCTTCAGGTAGGAAACCGGCTTTTCTCTATGCCTCCACTAATAAGGTGTACGGCGGCATGGAGGATGTGGAAGTGGTGGAACTGGAAAGCCGTTTTGATTACAAACATCTGCCCGAAGGAGCCTCAGAACAGCAGCCGCTTGATTTTCATTCACCCTATGGCTGCTCAAAAGGAACCGGTGATCAGTACACGCGGGATTATCACCGGATTTACGGTCTTCCCACAGTGGTATTACGCCAATCATGCATCTACGGCACGCGTCAATTCGGTGTAGAGGACCAGGGATGGCTGGCCTGGTTCATCATCGCCGCGGTGACAGGGAGACCGATCACCATTTACGGCAATGGAAAACAGGTACGGGATGTTCTCTTTATTGAAGATCTGCTGGACGCTTACGATGCGGTCTTCGGCAATATTAATACCAGCGCGGGGCAGATATTCAATATTGGTGGCGGCAAGTCAAATGCCATATCCGTCTGGTATGAATTCGGGCCTATGCTTGAAAAAATTCTGGGAAAACCGATCAGGACCAGGGGAAAGGAATGGAGACCAGGTGATCAGCCAGTTTTCATTTCTGATATCCGCAAGGCACAAACGATGCTCAATTGGCAGCCGAAAGTGAGTGTGGAGCAGGGCATTCAGCGTTTGTACGATTGGGTGATGGAGAACCGGAATTTATTTGAATGAAAATACTGATCGTTCTCACTTATTACCGACCACATATAAGCGGCTTAACGATCTACGCTGAACGAATTGCCAGGGCGCTTGTCAGGCGGGGGCACCAGGTGACCGTGCTCACATCCCAATTCGATTCAAAGCTCTCGCGGGAAGAAATCTGTGATGGCGTTAAGGTCGTCAGGGTTCCTGTTCTGACCCGTTTGAGCAAAGGGGTGATCATGCCCTCATTCGGACGGATGGCAAGCCGTTTGGTGCGTGAACATGATGTTCTACAATTGCACCTGCCTCAATTTGACGCTGCGGGGGTCGCGTTGCGCGGGCGACTTCTCAAGAAACCCACTGTGATCACCTATCATTGCGATCTGGAGCTTCCACCCGGATTATTCAACAGGATCGCCAATCTGGCGGTATTGATGATGAACGACCTCGCGGCTCTATTCACACACCGTATTGTGACCTATACGGATGATTACGCAAACCATTCCGCTTACACACGCCGATTCATGAGGAAGGTCAAGGTGATCCCACCTCCCGTGGTATTGCCTCAAATAACTCTGGATCAGAAGGGATCATTCCGCCAGCTGCACAATCCACAAGATCAACGTCCGGTAATCGGCATGGCAGCCAGGTTTGCAACAGAAAAAGGGGTTGAAGTCCTCTTGAACGCGATGCCGGATGTGTTGGAAAAGTATCCGCAGGCATTGTTCCAGTTTGTCGGACCCTATAAGAACATCATTGGAGAAGAGCAATACTTTGCAAGGCTGGAAGCGCACATTCGCGAGTTTGAGTCATACGGAAGCTGGAAGTTCCTGGGTTCAATGTCTCCAGCTGAGATGGCAGCTTTCTACGCCAATCTCGACATGCTGGTTGTTCCGAGCCTGAATTCCACCGAGGCGTTCGGTCTGGTGCAGATAGAAGCGATGATGAATGGGGTGCGCTGCGTGACTTCCAACCTGCCAGGGGTGCGCCAGCCTGTGAAAGTGCATCGAATGGGCGCCATCTTCCCGATCGGTGATTCGAAAGCGCTCGCCCAGGGAATCATCAATGCGCTGGAACATCCGGAGGAACTGCAGCAGGCGAACACTGATTTCTCGATGTATTTGCCGGATTCAGTTGCAGCGAGTTATGAAGAACTTTTTAATGAGATCGAAGCGGATATTCACCGTTAGTCGTTATTCCACACCGGAGTATTGAGTTGAGGACGGGTAAATCGAGTCAAAATCACATACGTGATCTGCATTCCAAATCCAGGGTTATTCCCGATCGGGTTTGGGATTTTCTTGTGATCCTTGTGCTGGTGATTGCCGCAATCTTAAGATTGACAGGTGTGGATTGGGATGGGAATCACCATTTGCACCCGGATGAACGTTTTCTGACGATGGTCGAGACTTCCATCAGCCCGGTGGAGAACGCGAGAGAATACTTCGACACATCCAACTCCAGCCTGAACCCGAACAATCGCGGCTACACTTTTTATGTTTATGGCACTCTTCCACTGATCATCACCCGTTACGTAGGTGAATGGGTGGGGATGACAGGCTATGACGAGATCAACCTGGTCGGCAGAGTGCTTTCAGCCGTTTTCGATCTGGGGACCATCCTGATGATCTACCTCATCGCCCGGCGTTTATACCGCCAGGCGCGGATCGGGTTGCTGGCAGCGCTTTTCAGCGCGCTCGCGGTGCTGCAAATTCAGCTTTCGCACTTTTTTACAGTTGATAATTTCGCAAATTTCTTCACTTACACGGCCATTTATGTTGTGGTGGTTATTGCTACAGCGAACTTGAAAACTGAGGCGTCAAATAATGAGAAGAAAGGGAACCCCAGTTCTCCAAACTGGTTGAAGAATCACTGGGATTCAACACCCCTTTACATTCTTTTTGGTGTGCTCTATGGCGCAGCGCTGGCTTCAAAAGTGAGCATTTTCGCGCTGGCAGCTCTCCTTCCACTGGCAGCTTTTCTGCATTACTGGAGGTTACCCGCGGAACAAAAAAAGAGCGACCTCCCCATATTGGTGCGTAATGTGGTGATTGCGGGGATCGTTTCATTTATTGCGTTCCGGATCTTTCAACCGTACACGTTTGCCGGTCCTGGTTTCTTCGGGTTGAAACTCAATCCAGGCTGGTTGTCCAGTTTGCGCGAGTTGTCGGTGATCCAATCCGGTGACGTGGATGTGCCATACGCACTGCAATGGGCAAGACGCCCGGTCACGTTTACCGCAAAGAACCTCGTGCTTTACGGGTTGGGGCTTCCATTAGGCGTGCTTTCCTTAACCGGTTTGATCTGGATGACCTGGCGAATCATTAAGGGAGATTGGCAAAAGCACCTTTTAGTATGGGGTTGGGCAGTCTACACACTGGTTATACAATCACTGGCGCATGTCAAAAGTATGCGATATGTGATCGCGATCTACCCCGTGCTCGCCCTTGTCGCCGCGTGGACCATTTTCAAGCTATTCGAGAACGGTTCCACAAATACAAGAAAGATCAGCCTTTTCCAGTTCAACTGGAGAAAAGTGCTGGCGATGTTTGCCCTGATCGTTACACTGGCGGGGAGCGCTCTTTGGGCATTCGCGTTCACCTCCATCTACACGCGTCCGGTCACAAGAGTGGCAGCCAGCGAGTGGATCTATGAGAATATTCCCGCAGCGGTCAACATTAAGATGACCACGGATGATGGCAGCGTAAGAAATATCCCCGCCGCTTATCAGAACGGGGCGCTGCTTGGGAGTGAAAAACCTTTTTCTTACGTGTTTACTGCCATTGATGACATTACGCTGGATGCTGTGAAGGTTCAGCATATTCAAAACCAGTCTGGCATCGTTTCACCGGTTTCATTAATGGTCAGCGTGTTTGAACACTCAGGCAACGGTTTGAGCTACCTGGGGGGAGGGTTTTTACAGTCGGATTTTGTTCCCATCTCAGATTCCAACGGAGATGCTTTTGAATTGGTGATGCAAGAGCCCATCTTTCTGCAGGCAGGACAGAAGTATCAGCTTGAGTTTGCGGTGCTGGAACCCGAAATCTTTCTGCGGATTGCAGGAGCGGTTGCACTTGAATCAGATACTGGCCGGCAATACCTGCCGGACCCGGTGTTCCGCTTGACTGAAGAAACGCCGTATCAATTGCTTGTTTTCCCGCGTGAGTCCGGCTCGATCTCTGAAATCAGGTTGAATCGCGTTATTGATCTGATGGCAACCGGTCAGGATTCCACACTCAACATCGCGGTTGTGGATTCGAATCACCAGGAAAACATCCTGGGCAGGGGACAAATAAAATCAGAGTTCGCCGCGATGAGAGATCCACGCGGTGAAACCGTCGTCGTGAAGCTCGATCAAGTGGTTGAGTTCAACGCCAATACCGGCTATTATCTTTTTTTCACGGTTGAGGGTGATGCCGAGCTGGGTATCTATAACAGCATTACAACCGTCGAATCGACCTGGGACGACGCGTTGCCGGTCAATCTCTACGGGTACAACACCTTTGGCTTCCAGGACGGGTTGTATGGCAATAATTTAAACCTGGAGTTATATTGGGAAGACAACGAAACCAAACTGGATAGATTAACCAATATCCTCGACCGGGCGGATGCCATTTTCATCAGTTCCAGTCGCCAATGGGGATCTATACCCAGGATAACTGAGCGCTACCCGTTGACCACTGAGTATTATCGCGCCTTAATCGGGTGCCCGTCAATTGAGCAGATCGAATGGTGCTACTCGGTGGCTGAGCCGGGAAGGTTTGCCGGTGAGCTTGGATTTGAGCTGGCGGCGGTCTTCCAAAATGATCCCTCCATCGGCAACTTCCGCATCAATGACCAGTTCTCGGAAGAGGCTTTTACAGTATACGATCACCCGAAAGTGCTGATCTTCCGCAAAAGCGCTGATTATGACGCGAAAGCGGTCCAGGCGATCCTTGGTGCTGTGAATACGGAAGACGCTGTGCATAAAACACCCCGCCAGGCAGGCGACATCAACGGCAACCTTTTGCTCACTCCGGCAGAAGTAGAACGGCAAACCGCCGGGGGAACGTGGTCGGAACTATTCCCGGCCGATTCTTTACTCAATCAACACCATTGGCTGGCGGTTGTTGTGTGGTATCTGGTGATCACAGTACTGGGGCTGGTAACCTACCCACTGGCGCGGTTTTTCCTGAAGGGGCTGCCTGATAAAGGCTATGCTTTCAGCCGGTTGATCGGGCTTTTGCTGCTGGCTTACCTCACCTGGCTGGCGGGATCGGCGGGTATTACATTTAACAGGACCACGATCAGCATCGTGTTTTTCCTCCTGCTGCTTATCAGCGCGGGAGCTGTGTACCTGCAACGCAAAACAATATGGGTGGATATCCGGAAAAACTGGAAATCAATTGTAATTGTCGAGGTATTGGTACTGTTGTTCTTCCTGTTGGACCTGTTCATCCGAATTGGAAACCCTGACCTCTGGCATCCCTGGAAAGGCGGAGAGAAACCAATGGATCTCTCCTACTTTACCGCGGTGTTAAAGAGCAGTACCTTCCCTCCTTATGATCCATGGTACGCGGGCGGGTACATCAATTATTACTATTATGGTTATGTGATCGTGGGTGTACCTGTGACATGGCTGGGTATTGAGCCTGCTATTGCCTACAACCTCGTTCTACCGACACTCTTTGCCCTTACCGGTATCGGCGCATTCAGCATCGGGTGGAATCTTTTCGCGAAGCGGGAGGGCGGCATGGAATTGCCAGGATTAGATGGACGGAGCAGAATCGAAAAGCGCGGGTTGCTGGCTGGCGTTGCGGCCTCTTTAGCAGTGCTCGTTGCGGGCAACCTCGGCACCGTCAGGATGATGTGGCAGGGATTACAGCGATTGGGCTCACCAGGCGGGTTGATCGAAGAAGCTCGTTTTTTTGAATCATTCAAATGGTTCTTCTCGGGGCTTGGAAAATTCGTCAGCGGGAGCAAACTGCAGTATGGCTACGGCGAATGGTACTGGAATCCGTCGCGCGCGATACCCGGTGATGTCATCACCGAGTTCCCGTTCTTCACGTTCACTTATGCCGACCTTCACGCGCACATGATAGCGCTACCGGTCACCATACTTGCGCTTGGTTGGGCGCTTTCAGTTTTATTCCGTTCCCGGGAATCAACTGAAGCGGGGTCGTTGCGACAGTGGGCAGCATTCATAGGCACGGTTCTCTTTGGCGCTTTCATCGTCTCGACATTGCGTCCGACGAACACCTGGGATTTTCCCACCTACCTTCTTTTCGCCGCGATCGTGTTGTTTTATTCAACCTACCGCAAGTTTCCTCCACCGGCTGGATTTCTCCCCCGCCTGCCGCAATGGACGCGATGTACGCTTTTCTCGGCTATACCGGTCATTCTCCTGATGCTGGGAAGCATGATCTTTTACCTGCCTTTCACTGAAAAGTTCGGTCAGGCGTATGGAAGCATAAGCGCATGGAAAGATAGCCGCTCTCCACTTGGAGCTTACCTGGTCCATTGGGGGTGGCAATTCTTCCTGATCGTCAGCTGGTTCATTTGGGAAACACGGGAGTGGCTTGCTTCTACTCCAGCTTCCGCGATCAAAAAGATCAAACCTTACCTACCCTACATCCAGGTGGTGACACTGCTTTTTGTACTTGTTCTGGTTCTTCTCACCGCATTGGGGATCCATATCGGGTGGCTGGTCGGTATTCTGGGGGTTTGGGCGGCTATTTTGATATTCAGACCGGCTCAAAAAGATACCAAACGCCTCGTGCTCTTCATGATCGGAACCGGACTGGTTTTGACACTATTCGTGGAACTCTTTGCTCTCGAAGGCGATATTGGTCGCATGAACACGGTTTTCAAGTTCTATTATCAGGCTTGGACCTTGATCAATCTCTCCGCGGCGGCGGCTTTGTTGTGGCTTATCCCGGTTGTGTCCACCCGCTGGCGCAGTGGCGTCTCAAATGCGTGGCAGGCGGTGTTGATCCTGCTGTTGGCGGGCGCTTTCATGTATCCGCTAACTGCAAGTGCGGACAAGATCCGCGATCGGATGTCCACGGCGACGCCTGCCGGGCTGGATGGTGATGCATATATGATGACCTCTTATTACAACGATATGGGGGTCGACATGGATCTGAACCAGGACTACCAGGCGATCCAATGGATGCGGGAAAATGTGGAAGGCTCACCTGTGATCGTGGAAGCTAACACGGTCGAATATCGCTGGGGAAATCGGTTCACGATCAATACGGGTTTGCCTGGGGTTTTGGGCTGGAACTGGCACCAACGCCAGCAGCGCGGTTTTCTTTCTTACAATGGCATTGCAAACCGTCTATCGCAAATCCCGAATTTTTACCTCACAACCGATATTGAGGAGGCGATTGCTTTTCTCGAGAAGTACGATGTGCGCTATGTCATTCTGGGTCAATTGGAGCGGTTATATTACAGTGGACCCGGTTTGGATAAGTTTGAGTTCTACGATGGTGTCTACTGGCGCGAGGTATTCCGTTTTGAGGACACGGTCATCTATGAAGTGGGCGAATGACAGGGATAGGAACAATGGCTGATATTCTTTCCGCCCTGAGCTGGTACCTGGTGATCACTTTGATCGGCATAAGCGCTTTGCCAGTCGCGTTCCGGTTATTCAAAGGTTTACCCGGCAGAGGAATCACACTGGCTCGACCACTCGGGCTCCTTCTGTGGGCGTTCACTTTCTGGCTGCTGAACTCACTCGGTGTCCTGCAAAATGATGTGGGGGGTGAGCTGGCTGCTTTGGTTCTTCTAATTGGATTCTCCGTTTGGTCGCTCCGGGGTGGGAATTTTCATGCTTTGCTAAACTGGCTGAAAGCTTCAAAAAAAACCGTGCTGGCAGGCGAAGTTGTATTCCTGGTGATGTTCATTCTGTGGGTCTGGGTGCGGGGGATGAACCCGGAGGCGGCTTATACAGAGAAACCGATGGAACTGGCATTTATCAATTCCATTCTACGATCGAGCCTTTTTCCTCCACAGGACCCCTGGCTCTCGGGCTACGGAATTTCATACTACTACTTTGGCTATATGATGATCGCCATGCTGACGAGGATCACAGGGGTGGCTTCTTCGGTGGCGTTCAATCTCTCAAGTGGTCTGTGGTTTGCCCTGACAGCAGGAGCGCTTTATGGGATCGTTTACGATATTTGCGCCTTGTGGGGAAAACAGAACGGGGTAAAGAATGAACGGTTCAGCTGCAAAGCCGGTGTGCTGGGACCGTTGTTTGTTCTGATTATCAGCACGGTCGAAGGGGTGTTGGAATTCCTTCACGCCGGTGGTGTGTTTTGGAAGGGTTCTGCCGATGGCACGCTCACATCGAAATTCTGGAGCTGGCTGGGTATTCTGGATCTCAATCAGCCCCCGTCGGTTCCGTTTGATTGGATTCCGTCTCGAACGGGCGGGTGGATGTGGTGGCGTGGATCGCGGGTTATACAGGATGTGAGTTTGAGCGGTGCCAATATCGAAGTGATCGATGAGTTTCCCTTCTTCTCATATTTACTTTCTGATCTTCATCCGCACCTTTTGGGAATGCCCTTTGTACTGTTGGCGTTGTCGCTCAGCCTCCACCTTTTTACCAGCCCAAATATCTATCTAAACAAAACCCGCAGGATAATGGATTGGTTCAAAGACGAGACATTCTGGTTGTCAGCACTGGTACTTGGCAGTCTCGGATTTATCAACACCTGGGATTTTCCGATCTATGTTGGATTGTTCTGCCTGGTTCAAGCGTACAGGAGGTACCAGGATGAGGGATGGAATGTTGGGCTTTTGTGGGATTTTCTGAAAAACGGGTTGGTGCTTGGCATAGCAGGCTTTTTCCTGTACATGCCCTTTTATCTTGGATTTGATTCGCAGGCGGGTGGTATTCTACCCAGCCTGGAGTTCATGACAAGGGGAGTGCATTTTTGGGTGATGTTCGCAGCGCTGCTGGTCCCTGTGCTGGCTTATTCGATCCACGTATTTATTCAGGATTTTGATCGTAACAGCTTTTATAAAGCGCAAAAGATCGTGCTGATCTCACTGCTGGTCCTTTTTCTTGTCTCAATCTTGTACGGGTGGCTTTTGCTCTCCCTGCAGCAGCTGGGACCAAGCCTGGCGGGATCATCGAATGCGGCTATCTCGGCTATCGGCGCGAAACTGAGCCTGGCGGGCAGCGCTTTTGCGGGAGTGCATGAGAATGGTCCAGCAAGCGAAATACTCCGGCAGGCGATTCTACGGCGAGTGACAATGCCGGGCACATGGCTGACGCTTGGTCTCTTGATGATTCTGGTGCTAACGGTGCTTATACGGAGGCCGCAATCCGTTTTGCATACGGAAGATAATCATGAAAAACCCGCAGATGGAGCAGCCAGGATTGAAGGTTTTGTCCTGATCCTGGTCCTGTTTGGCGCATTGTTGACCCTTTTCCCTGAATATTTCTATCTGCGAGACCAGTTTGGCTGGCGTATGAACACCATTTTCAAGTTCTACTTCCAGTCCTGGATTTTATGGGGAATTGCCGCAGCAGCTGGAAGCGTGATATTGGAGCAGATGCTCCGTGGATGGCGTTTGGCGATTTTCCGCGTTGTTTGGATTTTGTTTTTCCTGGCCGGTCTGGCGTATCCAGCAGTAATGTTGGGTGATAAAACCAATGGCTTTGCCATGAGTGAGTGGACATTGGATGGCAATGCATATTTTGAAAAATACTATCCGGGCGACTATGCTGCCATAAACTGGTTACAACAAGCATCTTTAGGGGTGATAACCGAGGCAGTGGGGGGGAGTTATACCGAGTACGCGCGGGTCTCCACCCGCTCTGGGCAACCGTCTGTTTTGGGCTGGCCGGGGCATGAAAGCCAGTGGCGGGGCGGCGGAGAAGAAATGGGTTCGCGCTATGGGGATATTCAACTACTTTATGAAACGAAGGATTGGATAGAGGCTTCCCGCATCCTTGAAAGTTATAATGTAAGGTATGTTTACATTGGCAACCTTGAACGGTCCACGTATCAGGTCGCGCTGGAAAAATTCGATCAAATGTTGAGTGTCGTCTACCGGAACGGTGAGGTAACGATCTATGAGGTTCCGGGAGTAGAGGTGACAAACCAGAAATGAGTCTAAATTCTTCCGGCAAACCACGTTTCACAACCGAAACAATTCTCTATGCCGTCATTATCCTGATCGGTGTGGGGTTGCGATTCGCTTTGTTGGGCGACCAACCGCTCAACGATGCTGAAGCGAGCCTCGCCTTGCAGGCGATGGCGTCTAGTCGTGGAGAGACGACCGCGCTGGCAGGGGAACCCGGTTATTTGTCCTTAACCACAGCGTTATTCTTCATTTTTGGCCCCTCGGATTTTTGGGCGCGTTTCTGGCCGGCGATTCTTGGCGCTGGCGCAATTCTGCTGCCTTTGCTGTACCGCGCCCGTTTTGGGAAAAATGTGTCGCTTCTTCTGACGGGGTTTATCGCGCTGGATCCAGTTCTCATTGGCATCTCAAGGACCGCGGATGGCAGCTCTTTGGCATTGGTTGGTCTGTTGGCGGGTATTGGCTTATTGTTGATGAGAAAATTAATCCCTGCGGGAGTCAGCCTGGGGCTGGCTTTTGCGGGCGGACAGGGGATCTGGTCCGGGTTGTTGCTGTTGCTGGGTGTGATGGGGTTCAATCGCATCTTTCCGGGTGCTCGATCTGAAGACAGTCCATTGGGGGCGCTAAACCGGAAGGACGCGGCAATAGTAGCCGCAATAGCCGTGTTAACGCTGGTGCTCACGAGCACGCTATTCCTGATGACTCCAGGCGGAATGAGCGCGATCGGCTCAAGCCTGGCGCAGTTTTTCACCTCATTGAAAGGGATCAGCGGTGGTGCGTTTTTAGCCTGGCTGCTTATGGAATTCCCCTTCATCATTCTCGCGCTTTGGGGGATGGTAGATGGGTTATTGAGAAAAGACGCAACTGTCAGGCTGCTCACTTCCTGGTGGGGGCTGGGTATGGTTATAACCATCATTACCACAGGTGATGGAGTAAACCGCTTTTTCTGGGTTTCGATTCCTGTTTTGACTTTGGCTGCCATTAAAACCGCAGAATTGATCAGCGAGAGGTCTATACAAAGCAAACCGGTATTTTTTGCCGAATCACTTCTTGTCGTTGCGTTGTTCGTTTTCTCTTTCTTGAACCTGCTGGCGCTGATAAATAACGTCAGCCTGGGTACCGAAGAGACCCGCAATCGCATCATTGGCGCGCTGCTGCCGATCATTCTGCTGGTCATCCTGACTGTGCTATTGACGTGGGGCTGGTCTGCCTCATCGACGCGCAAAGGGTTCATCGCAGGCGTGCTTGTGCTCTTTTTTTTGGCGCTTATCTCCAATACCTGGAAAGCTGCCAACCTGGGCAGTGCGCCTGAGCAGGAGTTGGCAAATGGGTTGTCTTACCCCGTCGGCAGAAAAAATTTGATCAATTCGATTTCCGACATATCCCGCTGGAACACTGGATACGCTGACCGAATTGATATTTTGCTAATCGGCTCAGATCAGCCATCGCTTATATGGACGTTGAGGGATTTTGAGGACCTGAGAATGGAAACCGGTTATAATCCCAGCCAACTGGCTTCATTGGTATTAACCGGGGTGGAACAGTCGATCGAATCCAGCAGTTCTTATCGCGGTCAAAAAATCTTGTGGTCAGTTGAACCTGACACGCCCGCAATGAGATTTAACGACTGGATGAAGTGGGTATTTTTCAGGCAGGCGCCCGTAGAAAAAACAGAACTGATCCTCTGGGCGCGAAACGATCTTTTTGCGGGAACATCATCACCTTAATATTTGGAGCACTCTATTGACCGAACAACATAAACCCCTCGTAATCGCAATCGATGGACCTGCTGCTTCAGGTAAATCCACGCTGGCGGAGTTGCTGGCTAAAACGCTGGGCTTTTTTTACTTTGATACCGGGGTGATGTACCGGGCGGCGACGTTGGCTGCATTGAGGGATTTGAGGGGTGTAGAAAATGAGGAAGCAGTAACTCGACTGACTGAAAGAACGTGTATCGATGTTCAACCAGCCAGCCGCGATGATGGCAGGGTAATGGACGTTCTGTTGAATGGTGAGGATGTTACCTGGCAAATCCGTTCGACCGAGGTCGAGCAGCACGTCTCAAAGGTTTCTGCGTACGCGGGAGTACGACAGGCGTTAACCGAGCAGCAAAGACAGATCGGCCTGCGCGGCAATATGGTGATGGCTGGGCGGGATATCGGAACGGTCGTGTTTCCGGATGCCAGAATCAAGATATACCTTGATGCCAGTGCAGAGGAAAGAGCGCACCGGAGGTACTGCGAGCTGTTAGCCCGGGGAGTGGATCAGTCTTACGAACGGATTCTGTCGTCGATCATCAGGCGGGATCTCATTGATTCAACCAGAAAACACGCCCCGCTGAAAGCAGCTGCTGACGCTTTGATCATCAATACAGATTGCAAGACGATTGAACAAGTGCTTGAAGAAAGCCTGGCATTCATTCATCAACAACTGCAAAATCAGGGATAATAAACTTAAATTATCTAATTAGTGCGTTGTTTTTCTACCTGCAAAGAGGAGACGAACATGTGCGATACGATTGAAGCACTGGGGAATTCCCCTGCAGAAGGCAGCGTGATTTTTGGTAAAAAATCTGACCGGGAACCTAATAAAGCCCCCGAAGTGGTGATTATCCCGGCAGGGCGACATGAGAATACGACAACGCTGCCCTCTACTGGCGGCTTGATGGAGTTGGAAAAAGCGGAAGAAATGAAGCGTTAACCATTGTAATCGGGGCAGTTCCTTTCTGCGGAAATGTTCCGGGAAGCGGATAAGATTGAGGCTGATTGGCTGCAATATGTTGAAAATTCAAAACCTGTAACGCACCGCCCCTGGTTTTACAGAATCGCGTGGGATAAACTTGATAGGGAAGTAAAAATGCTATAAAGTTAAGGTAAATGGATTTGATTAAGATCAGCCTTTTCGATTCAATGCCATATTTTGATACACCCTACCAGTTGGTTGGTTGGATGGGGTGGTTCATTATGGCGGCATTAATCTTATGGGTTGTGCGTCAAAACCTCGATTCGCAAAAAGGGAAATCATTCTGGCTGACATTTACACTCCTGGGTATCGCAACAATTCTATCCGCGGGTTTTATTGGAGTTGATCTACCCATAAAGACGGTTGTTCCGTTACCGAACGTGCCCAGCGATAACACCATTCCAACTGTCATGTTATTTGCCATGCTGCCAATCGTACTGGCTGGTGGTTTATTGGGGGTTTGGCCGGCTGCGGTGTTGGGTTTCATTAGCGGAATCGTCAGCGCGCTTTGGAACACCCATTCGGTTTTCACCCCTTTAGAGATAACGGCATTTTCGGTTCTCTTGGCGCTGGCTTTACGGCAGGATTACCGGACATCTGTTTTCACTTTTATCAGGCGTCCAATCGGCGCAGTAATAGCGGTGATCGTGCTCTCTGTGCCGGTTTACCTGATCAGCTCTTTCTTCGGCACCAATGGTTCTTTGGCCGCCAAATTGGATTACTCATTTACCCGTTCCTGGCTGCTGGTATTGGTCAACGGGCTGCAATTATTATTTGCCGGCGTGATTTGTGAGTTGATGCGAGTGACCCGTTGGAATCAATGGGCGTCGCCGGAGTACTTGCATCCTTCACCTGTTGAAAAGGGATTACAGAACCGGATTCTTTTCACGACAGTGCCGATCGTCCTGGTTTTGTTGATGACGCTGGTCGTCGCTGACTGGGTTGTGGCGGGGCGCGCTGCGCGTGATATTTTAACGGATCAGCTCGAAAATTCCTCGCAGATCGCGGTGAAAAATATCCCTGCGGTCATAGAGACCGGGCAAAGCATGGTTACTGCTATGGTTGAGCTTGACCTTCCATTGGATGATGAGGAAAAACTGGTGAAGATCCTGTGCGCAAAGGTGCGCGAGATCCCGTTCTTTAACCAGGTGTACCTTTTCGATCTAACCGGCGCGCCGATGACCGGTTATCCGTCTGCGGAGTTCGATGAGTTTCGTCTGACATCAGAGGAAGAAAACGGCATCCAATTGGCTCTAAACGGAGTGCAATCTCAGTACTACGTTATTCCGCCTAATCCGGGAGGTGAATCAGCCCTGATCGCATTCATCGCGTCAATCCCGGATGATTACGGACTGGCAAAAGGGGTGATCATCGCGCGGACCGATCTTTTGATCAATCTTTTCTCACAACCCACATTGCTGGCGTTGCAGCATATCACCGGATCGGGTGGGCACGGGGCGATTCTGGATGACGCAAATCAGATCATGTACCACACCAATCCCAACCTGGTCATGAGTGAATACAACGGGCTGATCCCCGAACAGACAGGCTATTTTGATGAATCGGGCGCGAGGGGTACCCGGTACATGAGTTACGCAGCAGTAGACGAAGAAATCGGCTGGAAGGTGATCTTATCCATGCCGGCGAGTTATTCACAGGAACTCGCGTTGCGTATAGCTGTTCCATTGCTTGCAATTTCCATTGCTGTTTCGGTGCTGGCGTTTCTTTTACTGCGCTTATTGATGCGGACGTTGACCAAATCGCTGATCCACCTGGCAAATAGGGCGGATGAAATATCAAGAGGGGATCTTGAGAGTAGGATCGAGATCAAGGGAGTCGATGAGATTGGCAGACTGGGCACTGCGTTTGAGCGCATGCGGATCAGTCTGAAATCCAGGCTCGATGAACTGGATACCCTGTTAAAAGTTTCACAGGGCATTGCAGCGAGTCTTAATCTTGAGACTTCATCTGAATACCTGTTGAAGGCGTTGCTCGCGTACGGGGCGGATGCAGCCAGCCTGGTGATCAGCAGGCGGCATGGTGTCGATGAGCGCGAATTTCAATCTTACCGTGTTGGAGAAAGCAGCGATGTGTATTCCTACCTCGACGCTCTGCTGAATGAAGCAGTATTAGAGGAACCGACACTCGTTATTCCCTCCAAAGCCAGGATTCGGCGCATGGATATTCCAAAGGGAGTGGAAATCCCCTCGGCTTTGGCTGCAGTTCAACTGAAATCAGACGACAATGACTCAGCCTACATCTGGGTGGCTTACTCAGAGCCGCATCGTTTTACGGATGGGGAAGTGCGCTTTTTGAATACGCTTGCCGGGCAGGCGGTTCTTGCTGTATCGAATGCCTCACTCTATCTCTCGGCTGAAGTGGGTAAAAAGAGGCTCGAGTCCGTGCTGGCATCCACTCCTGAACCGGTGCTGGTTGCCGACGAGGATGGGAATCTGCTAGTGGTCAATCAGGCGGCGGAACAATTGTATGAATTATTGAGCCTGGAAAAAGAGAGCGACACCGCGCGTGGAGAGATCATTTCAAAAACGCTCAAAAGTTTTCTAATGAACACATCACAGACTGAAAGCATTGTTGAAGAAATTACCCTGGAAGATAGCAAGACCTATCTTGTCTCGGTTTCACCGGTGGCGGTTGAGGCTCAGCATGTGGGCAGGGTTTGTGTTTTGAGCGATGTTACGGAATATAAGCAGCTTGAAAAGATGAAAAACGAGTATGTTTCCACGGTCAGCCACGACTTAAAAGGTCCTTTAGGACTTATTCGCGGCTATACCTCTATGCTGCCAATGGTTGGCGACATGAACGATCAGCAGAGGGAATACACCAACAAGATCATTGAGACGATCGACGACATCACCCGGATGGCGGATGAGCTGCTCGATATGCGCCGTATCGACTCAAGATCGCTCATTGATGTGCAGAAAGTATCTCCTTCAGAAATCCTCAACAGCGTAGTTGAGGAAATGCAGCCACAGATCATGAATCGCAAGATCCAGATAATGCCGGAACTTACCCTTTCACAGGATGTGATTGTTGAAGCAGACCGCGTATTACTACATCGCGCACTATTCAATTTGCTTGATAATGCGGTAAAATTCTCCCCACTTGGGGGGCAGGTGAATCTCAGCCTGCAGGTAAATGACAAAAGTGCCATCTTTGTAATAAAGGATCACGGTCCCGGTATTGCACCGCTTGATTTACCCAACGTGTTTGACCGGGTAAAACGAACCATCAACAAGGATGGATCCGTCCAACGTGACTCAGGGCTGGGATTGTCAATCGTGAAATCGATAGCAGAACGACATCAGGGAAGAGTATGGGCAGAAAGCCAGCTGGGGAAAGGCTGCACATTCTTCCTGGAAATTCCGATTCGATATGCGGGGAAAAACTAAATATCTATTCAGTTTGTCATTAATTTGTGGTAAAATACTTGTTTGCATGTAAAATGGACGGATTGCTGCAATTTTGCCTTCCAATCCGGGGTGTTAGCAGAAATCCGTTTTAACCGCTGTTGGTTTATCTATTCAGGAGGCATTAGTGGAAACAAAAAGTTTAGTCGCGCTCCGGATCAATCTCGCATCCCCCGAAACAATTCGAAGCTGGTCATATGGTGAAGTTCTCAAGCCTGAAACCATTAACTATCGCCGATTACGACCGGAAAAGGACGGTTTATTCTGCGAGGCAATTTTTGGTCCTTCGCGTGATTATCAGTGTTACTGTGGAAAATATAAAAACCCCCGTTACAAAGGCATCGTTTGTGATAAATGCGGTGTAGAGGTTACCCGTTCGTCAGTGCGTCGCGAAAGAATGGGGCATATCGATCTGGCGACTCCCGTCGCTCACATCTGGTACACACGCCGTATCCCATCCTACCTGGGACTTTTACTGGATATTTCGCGCCGCAACCTGGACCGCGTGTTGTATTTTGCGCAATACATCGTTACATTTGTTGACGATGAGGCCCGTCAGAAAGCGCTGCGCCGGCTCGAGGATGAAATACATGATTCAGAACTGGAACAGGCGAATCGAATCAATGCCCAGATCCTCGAGGTAAAGAAAAGCCGCGACAAAACCATTGCCGACCTGCAGGCGCGATTGAAAGAGATTGACGCGAGGTCGGAAGAACAAATCACCTCCAAACTCGAGCCTGTCATCCAGGAAGGTCAGTCTCTTGAACGAATGCTGACCGATCAGATGGGCAAACCGGCAAAAAAGAAGGTCCTGTTTGAGTCTGCCAGTGTTCTGATCGCCGAGAAAGGTGATACGATCACCACTCAGCTCATTTCCAACGTTCAAAAAGTGGTAAAAGAACGGCTGGATGAAATTGAAGAAGAGGAAAAAAGCATACTTCAACGCGATCGCGAAGCGTTAAAGATGTCCATCGATAAAATCAAAGCGGAAGCCCAGATCACGATGGATGAGCTGCGCAACCAATTGGAGGATCAGGCGAGCGAGTCTCAGGATCATTCCGGGCAACTGCGGGATGAACTGGAGGAGCTGCGCCCATTCACGTTCTTGACAGAAAACCGCTACCGTGAACTGAAATCGCGCTGGGGCCAGGTATTTAGAGCAGATATGGGGGCAGAAGCCTTCTACGATATTTTGCGCCGTCTGGACCTCGATAAACTTGCTGAAGATTTGTGGACGGAAGTCCGCACAACCAAGAGTAAGCAAAAACGGAAAAAAGCGACCACCCGTTTGAAAGTAGTGGAAGACTTCCGCCGTTCTGGCAACAGACCTGAGTGGATGATACTTACCGTGCTTCCGGTTATACCGCCTGATCTGCGTCCCATGGTCCCACTGGATGGCGGTCGATTTGCCACCTCGGACATGAACGATCTATACCGCCGGGTGATCAACCGTAATAACCGCTTAAAAAGACTGCTCGAGCTGGGCGCGCCGGATGTTATCGTGCGTAACGAAAAACGTATGCTCCAGGAGGCGGTTGACAGCCTCATCGACAACTCGCAGCGTGGCAAGGCGCTATCACGCCGTGGACGGCGCGAGTTGAAATCATTGAGCGACATGTTGAAAGGCAAAAAGGGACGCTTCCGCCGCAACCTGCTGGGCAAGCGTGTTGATTATTCCGGTCGCTCGGTGATCGTTGTTGGACCCAAACTAAAACTATACCAATGCGGTCTACCCAAATCAATGGCGCTTGAGCTTTTCAGACCTTTTGTTGTTTCCAGGCTGGTTTCAAAGAGCTTCGCGGCTAACGTGAAATCCGCCCGCCGGCTGATCGAACGCAACAGGCCAGAAGTGTATGAAGTGCTGGAAGAAGTCATCAAGGAAAGACCCGTTTTGCTCAACCGAGCGCCGACACTTCACCGTCTTGGCATTCAGGCGTTCGAGCCCATTCTGATCGAAGGCAGCGCAATTCAACTGCATCCGCTTGTGACCACCGCTTTCAACGCTGACTTTGACGGTGACCAGATGGCTGTGCACGTTCCATTATCCGAAAAAGCAGTTAAAGAAGCGCGTGATCTGATGCTTTCTTCGCGCAATCTACTGAAACCCGCCGATGGTGAGCCAATCATCAGCCCTGCCAAGGATATGGTTCTGGGCATCTACTATTTGACGCTCATGGACAATCGGCCGCACAAGGGCGATGGACGTATTTTCGGCGATATGGATGAGGTTGAACTCGCTTACGGTCTTGAACAGGTGCAAATTCACACCAAGATCAAGATCAGAATGGCCACCTATTTTGACGATAATAATCTTCGTCTCGCAAAACCGGAAACCCGTATGATCGATACGACTGTCGGTCGTGTCCTCTTCAATCGCATTTTACCTCCCCAGGTTCAATTCATCAACACGGTGCTGGAAAAAACCGCTGTGAAGGACCTGATTGCTGATGTGTACGATCTTTGTGGCGAAGATACCACCACGAAGGTCGCGGACGCGGTAAAGGATATTGGTTTTGAGTACGCAATGAGATCAGGAACCACGATCGCGGTAGCGGATATTACCATCCCGCCGGAAAAATACGAGATCATCGATAAATCTCAAAAAGAGGTCGACAAGATCAATAAAGATTACCGCCGTGGTTTGCTCAAAGAAGATGAGCGCGACAAATTGACAATTGATGTTTGGAAAGAAACCACGGAAGATGTTGGCAAAGCCGTGCGCGCTGCGATGGATCCCCATGGGAACCTGTCGACGATGGCGTCATCGGGCGCGACCAAAGGTGGTTTTGGCCCGATCTCTCAGCTCGCTGGAATGCGCGGTTTGATGGCCGACCCGGCCGGGCGCATTATCCGTCTGCCAATCCAGTCCAACTTCCGTGAAGGGCTCACTGCGTTGGAATATTTCATCTCAACACACGGTGCGCGTAAAGGATTAGCCGATACCGCCCTTCGTACTGCGGATGCCGGCTATTTGACCCGTCGTCTTGTGGATATTGCGCAGGATATTATCATCAATGAAGAGGACTGCGGTACCGAAGCAGGTATTTGGATGCGTCAGGCTGACGACGTCGCCGGACAAAAGATGAAGGAACGGCTTTATGGCCGCACCCTGGCGGCTCGCGTCGTTGATCCTAACACGGGCGAGGTGATCGCGGAACGAAATGAGATTCTTGATCATGATTTGATCCGCAAGGTTCTAAACACCGGGATCGAGGACGTTTTTGTCCGCTCTCCGCTGACATGCGAGCTTGTGCACGGTATCTGCGCCCGCTGTTATGGTATGGATCTTGGACGCGGCAGCCTGGTATCGCTGGGCTCAGCGGTCGGAACAGTTGCTGCACAATCCATTGGTGAACCCGGCACCCAGCTCACCCTGAGGACATTCCACCTTGGTGGCGTAGCCACTGGCGGTGATATCACCACCGGTCTACCCCGCGTGGAGGAGTTGTTCGAAGCCAGGCGAATGCCTAAAGGTGAGGCGGTTATTACTGCCATTTCCGGTACTGCCAGCGTGCTCCTGACAGACCGTTCAGGTGAACAGAGAATGGTTCGTGTAGAGCACAGTGAACTGGTTTCTGATGACTACGAGATCCCGGAGAATTGGACCATTGCGGTTGAGGATGCCACCAGCATTTCAACAGGCGATCTGATCGCCAATTTGGAGGATGCCCAGATCAACGCGCAGCACGATGGACGTGTAAGGGTAGAAGGTCGCCGGGTAACCGTTAGCTATGAATTAAAGGAATCTGAGGATTACGATATCCCGAGTACATCCCGTCTTATCATCCGTGATGGTGATCAGGTGGAAGCAGGTCAACCATTGACCGAAGGTTCGATCAATCCGCACGTCATTTTGAAGATCAAAGGTCGTGAAGCCGCGCAGGTCTATCTGTTGACGGAAGTCCAGAAAGTCTACCGCGCTCAGGGTCAGAACATCAATGATAAGCACTTTGAGGTGATCATTCGCAAGATGATCGGGAAAGTACAGATCATCCGTCCGGGCGATTCGGAATATCTGCCGATGACCATAGTGGACCGCCTTGAGATCAAGAAGGTGAACGAGGAACTGGTTGCGCAGGGGAAACAACCGGCACGTTATGTTGAAATCCTGCTTGGCGTTACAAAGGCTTCCCTTAGCACTGATTCATTCCTCTCCGCGGCGTCCTTCCAGCACACCATCAAGGTACTGGCTGGCGCGGCGATCGCCTCCCGCGAAGATCCGCTCTTTGGCTTGAAGGAAAACGTCATCATTGGCAAGTTGATTCCTGCGGGAACCGGTTTTGTTTACGGTAGATTTAACGCGGCGGTTGAAGGCGAAGCAATAGTTGATGGCGAAGCAATAGTCGAAGCCGAAGCAGTAGTTGAAGGCGAGGCTGTGGTAGAAGGCGAACCGGATGCGGTCAATTTGACTGACGCGGTTCCAGAAGAATAATCTCTGTTGAACCAATAATGACAGTTCCGGTTCACATACCAGTGACCGGAACTTTTTTTATCTCATGAGAATTCGTATCTTGCCTTTTTCGTTGTAAACTTAACTAACTTTGAGTAATTTGTCGTTGGAGAAAAATTATGGATATGGGACTTGTACGCAAAATTGATATCGATCACGAGATGCAACAGGCGTATCTCGATTATGCGATGAGTGTAATTGTTTCACGGGCGCTACCAGACGCGCGCGATGGACTGAAGCCGGTGCAGCGACGACTTCTTTATGCCATGTATGATATGGGTTTGCGTTCTGAATCCTCGCATAAAAAATCTGCCCGTATTGTGGGTGAAGTCCTTGGTAAATATCACCCCCACGGAGACCAGGCGGTTTACGAAGCGATGGCGCGCCTGGCTCAGGATTTTTCCATGCGCCACCTGCTGGTGGATGGTCAGGGGAACTTTGGAAGCGTGGATGGCGATCCCCCGGCTGCGATGCGGTACACAGAGGCGCGGCTCACTGCTTTTTCAATGGACCTGTTGAACCAGATCGACCGCGAAACGGTGGATTTTACGCGTAACTTTGACGACTCATTGGATGAACCGATCGTATTACCTTCAGCGATCCCGAATATGCTGGTAAATGGTGCGTCAGGGATTGCCGTGGGAATGGCCACAAGCATTCCTCCGCACAACCTGGCAGAGGTCGTTGATGCTCTTAATTATCTTCTTGAAAACTGGAAGAATATGGATGATATCACCGTGGGAGACCTGATGAAGTTCATCAAGGGTCCGGATTTCCCAACTGGTGGGATCATCCTTCAGGAACACGAACAGGATGAGATTCTCTCTGCTTATGCCACTGGAAAGGGGCGCATCACACTGCGGGGAAGGGTAAACCTGGAGGAGATGTCGAGGGGCAAGAGCCGCATCATCATCACGGAACTGCCCTATATGACAAACAAATCAGCTTTGATTGAAAGAATCGCTGAATTGACCCGTGAGGGGCACATTGACGGAATTTCAGATTTGCGAGATGAATCAGACAAACAGGGAATGCGCATAGTTATCGAACTCAACAAGTCGGCCGAGGCTGACGTGGTTCTGCGCGACCTGTATAAGCGTACACCATTGCAGGTGACCTTCAGTATTAACATACTTGCACTGGTAAACAACGAACCACGCCTGCTCACTCTTAAGCAAGCGCTGCGTGTTTATATCGAACACCGCATCGAGGTTATCAAACGGAGAAGCGAGTATGATCTGCGTAAAGCCCAGGAACGCATCCATATCCTGGAAGGGCTGCGCATTGCATTGCAGAACCTGGACGAGGTCATCGCTGTGATTCGCAAATCCGCTGATAGTGATGATGCGCGCGCAAAATTGATGAAAAAATTCAAACTATCTCTAATTCAGGCAAACGCCATCCTGGATATGCCGTTAAAGCGTTTGGCGCAGCTCGAGCGCAGGAAGATCGAAGAAGAATACAAATCCCTGCTTGCGTTGATCAAGGAATTGACGGCAATACTGAAATCCTCCACCAGACAGCGTCAAATGGTGGAAACTGAACTTGGTGAGATCAAATCGAAGTACTCAGAACGGCGTAGAACTCAGATCGTCAACCTCAAACAAGGGAAAGCCGCAGCTGATCTATTAACTGTCAAAGATGTCACTCCGGCAGAATCTGTTTGGGTGGTGATGACAGCAGATGGTACGCTTGGCAAGATCGCCGCTGAGAAACCACCACGCCTGAGCGGAAAGAATGCCCCCGTTTTCCTGGTGCGAACGGACTCGCACCAGACCCTGTTTATCGTGAGTAGAACTGGGCAGGCAGCTGCCATCTCTGTGCAGAGCGTACCGACTGTGATGGACACCGGTGAAGGAGTAAATTTTGAAAAGGTTTCTCCGCTGCGCGAATCGGGTTTCCCGGTCGCGCTCTTCACCCTGCCTTCAGATGAAAAGCAAAAAGGGCTATGCCTGGTCAGTGTCACCAGGCAGGGTCTGATCAAGAAATCAATGGTTTCCGAATTGAGAGGACCCTCGTCAGATCTATTTACACTGGTAAAAGTGAACGATGATGATGAACTGGTTGAAATAAACTTGTTTAACGAAAAATCAAATTACCTAATCGCGTCACGCAACGGGATGATCATTCGTTTTGAAGGCAGTGACGTGCGCGCCATGGGGCTGATCGCCGCGGGGGTGAATGCGATAAAACTTGCTCCGAACGATGAAGTGGTGGGAATGGTTGAGCTGGTGAATAAAGGCGAAGTTGTATTGATCTCTTCAAATGGCATCAGCTGGCGGATTGAGCAGGAAAACATCCCGCTGCAGGGCAGATATGGGCAGGGCGTCATCGGTTGCCGTCTGGAAAAAGGCACGGAATTGGTTGGTGTTGTGTTTGGCAAGAAGAATTACCAGTATGGACTCAGGTTCAAAAAAGCCGCCGCGAAATCCTGCCGGGTCGATGATATTGGCATCAGTCGCAGGGCGGGCAGGGGGGAGCAGTTGGTTTCACCTCCGGCTGGTGATCGGGTGCTGGAAATCATAAAAATTCATGATCTAAGCGAGTGAATCGGCGGACTGACGAATCAGCTAATTGTATAGAAGCAATAGTGATAGATAATCTTGTTATTTTTAATTCCAAGAGTGTCTTTGCCCGTTGCAACATTACCGGTCGCTGAATCACAAGTCCATTTGAAATGGATGGTGTTATCCCTACCGCGTTTTGTAACCACGCGGAAATCGCCGTCTTTTAATTCTGTAGCAATCACCTGTTCAAAGAATGCGCGAATATTGTCTCGACCCTGGATCGTTTGTTTGGGTGTGACCAGCACGGCGTTCCTTGTGTAGATTTCGGTGAGCCGGTCGAATTGGCGTGTATTGAGGGCTTCAAAGATCTCGGTAACGGGATCAAATGGTGCCGGCTCGGGTGTTTCTTCAGGGGGCCAATTAAATTTTGCGATTTCATTCCACACCGAGATCAGTTTCAGGCGTGAGTAATCCCAGGAGTAAAAATTAACTGCTTTCAGTCCCAGTGATTTGGCGGTGCTCATAAAGGTTTTCACTTCGGAGGCGGTGGGTGCCCAACCGCTTTGACCAAACGCGGGACCGGTTGGAATGATCGGTCGGTAAGGAGTGATGGCTTTGAATTCAGTGACAGAACGTTTCAGGTCGTAGGCGGCATCGTGCTGCTGCATCCAGTACACCTGGGGCATGTTGTAATCGCACTTTTCGAGGAAAGCCGCGAAAGGAAATGCGCGATGGTAGGTTGGCCAACGGAAAGAGCTTAACGCGATTGGCGTGGACGGCAATCCTCTGCGCAGAGCGCTCATAAAGGTCCGGGCAACGGCTTCGCGTCCGGCTTCCTTATATTCAATCTCGGCATCGATCACATAACCATCCAGCGTGAATCTTTTGGTTTGCGCGATCGCGATTCTCGCTTCGCCGAGCGGATCATACCCGTATACGTAATGCCAGCCCCAAACCTGCATTCCCTTGGCGCGTAGCGCGTCTACCACAGGGGCAACGAGATCTTTGCCGTCGGCATCCACATTGTATGGCCTTGTATCATTGGCAATTTTGATCAGCACATGCGATAGACCGGCGGATGCTGCTACTTTGGCAATATTGGAAGCATTCCCGTTTTCACAGTTGGGAATACGCCAGATCATCATTCCTTTTCCAGTTAGTGTCATTTTTCTTCCTCCCGGACGCGGGTTCGTGGGCGAACTGGGGCTTACGGGTTACCGGCGAGACCGATCTGCGGTGCGATTTTCCGCATTGCGGTGATCACGTTTCCGCAGTGTTCCCACAGCGGTATACCAAATTCTTCAGCACCACGGGCGATCTCTTCACGATTAGCGCCCGCTGCAAACGCTTTGTCTTTCCATTTCTTTTTGACCGAGCTAGCCTCCAGGTCATATAAAGAACGGGAGGGGCGCACGAGTGCTACTGCGGTGATCAGACCGGTGATCTCATCACAAGCGTAAAGCGCCTTGGCTAAAATGGTATTTCGAGGTAGGTGCAGATGTTCGCCATGGGCGAGAATCGCTTCAACGATCTCTTCAGGAACACCTCTTTCGCGCAGAATTGGTGCGCCGTCTGCTGGATGTTGTTCAGCGGTGGGGTGTAATTCCCAATCAAAATCATGCAACAAACCGGTCACCGCCCATTTCTCAACAGGCTCACCCAGTTTTTCGGCGTAGTAAACCATCGCGCTTTCAACAGCGAGCATGTGATGAACCAGGTTTTCGTTTTTTACAAATTCTCTCACCAGGGCGAGTGCTTCATCTCGAGTCATAAAAGATCAGTCCTTGGAATTTTCAATGAAAATTGGCTCCGGATCACCCATAACAGGCAGCGGATGAGAGACCCATACCTGCCAAACCGCAACCATTGTCGCCGGAAGCTCGCGCATACTCCAGAAGCGCAGAGAATGCGAGTTGTAAATGCGCAGGTCAGCGGCGACACCCATGCCATTCAATCCCAAACCCTGACAGGTGAAAATCGCTCTCGGAAGGTGGAATTTTTGGGTCACCAGCAGGGCTTCATCCAGCCCGAATATGTGTTTAGCCCGATAACAAGTGTCGTAGGTTCTGCGTCCCGCAAAATCAAGCACAATAGCTTCTTCGGGGACACCCAGGCTAACCGCATACGTTTTCATGGCTGCCGGTTCATTGTAATCAATGTAGCGGTTGTCACCACTCATCAACAGTTTCTCAACCTTTCCGGTCTGGTAAAGTTGGACTGCGGCTGATACACGGTCCTTAAGTACGGGTGAAGGTGTACCGTCACGCTGCAACCCGGCACCAAAGACAATGGCCGCCCGTGCTGATGGGGCGTCTTCGGCCATAAATATTTTGCCGGACGACGCCAACGCAGTGATGATGCGGGGGATACCGATCACTACGACCAGCAGGAGAAGAGCCCAAAGGGTCAATTTGAAAGTCATGTTAAGTATCTTCTTAATCATAGCAAGAATTGTACCAGTTCAATGTTAGGGATTCCACCGTTGTTTGGTGCAAAAAATTCCCGTCCCGGGATTGATCCTTTTTAGATTTTCACATCCTGAAAGTCCAGGTGTCAGACAGATATTTTTCAGCCATTAGTTGGTTCGCGTATTCAATCTCCGCGGGATCTGGTTGAGATTCAATAAATGAGATTTCAAATGTCTCAGAAAAACCTTTGATAATGGCGCCCGCGACCGTCAACCAATCCGGTATGGTGCTCAACACACTCTCAAGGGTGATGGCGTGAGCGGTCAATTTTGCAGCTGCTGACGCTCGATCATGCTTGGAAGCGAATTTTAGCGCACGTGTAATGCGAGTGATATCGCCGTGGATCGGCAGCGTTCCATGCTGCAGGATACCGCCGTATTTTCTTGCCTGGGCTGAGCCGATCAGTTTTTTACCACCCGATGTGATTTCATAGTTGGAAGGTGTTTCGAAGCATACCGGGTTCTTAATCATGCCTGAGGTTGAATTCTCGTAGGTCGCGTCGCCGGTTGCGGTGACACGCAGTGAGGCTAAACCTGCCAGCAGCGCTCGCGATATCTTCCTGTAGCTTTCCAGCAGGTCTCCCGAGAGCAGTGGATCATCAGCTGCCGCGGTTAGGGAGTAGGTCAATTCATCCACATGGAGAATGGCTCTCCCGCCGGTGGGACGGCGTACCAGATCCCATTTATTAGCCTGTAACTTTTCTACATCGACATCAGCTGCGGGTTGGGCGAATCCGAGGGATAAGGTGGCGGGTTCCCAGCAGTACAAACGCAGGGTTGGGCCAGTATGATTTTCAGCTATTGATTTAAGCAAAGCTTCATCCAGCGCCATATTCCAGGCGCCGTTGGTTGGATCAGGTGAATGGATGAGCCGCCATGTGTTATTCTTCAATTCCACAATTTTACTATGACAGTGGCAAGATTCTTATCCAATTCTAATAATGCCATGTGATATTTGACATGCAAATAGCTTGACAATAATCATCATGGCGACTAACATTGGTAAAAAGATGCTAATATGGAAAATATCGTTTATTGGTGGGCAATTGGTGGTAAAAGACAAATCATATTGACATAGTATATTAACGGCTTGCAACTCGAATTGGAAGTCGTATAATATTAAAATCATCTTGTTTAGACAAGGAGGTGATTTTAAAAAACAATTAGACACTGGTTGGTAACATAAGGTTTACTTATTTGAAAACCAAAAAAAGAGGAGAAATAGAAATGACCAAAAAGTTGTTCCCCCTGTTTAGCGTGCTGTTGATCGCAGCCCTGGCGCTTGCCGCCTGCGCGCAGCCCGCCCCCACAGAAGCCCCCGCGGCTCCGGAAGCTCCAGTCGCCACTGAAGCCCCTGCTGAGGTTCCTGCTGAACCCGAAGCCCCTGCGGCTGAAGCCGTCACCATCAACCTCTGGACCAAAGAGGGAGAAGCCGACGGTGGTTTACAGTACGTACAGGCGTTAGCCGATGCGTACACTGCTGCTCACCCCGAAGTTACCTTCGTTGTGGTGAACAAAGAGGTCGAGACTCTGCGTGAAGACTTCCAGACCGCAAGCCTCGCCGGCGCAGCGCCTGAGCTGCTGTGGACTGTTTCAGACCACCTTGGCCCCTTCACTGCCGCTGACCTGATTCAGCCTGTTGATGGTCTCTTCGACCTGACCACTTATGTCGGCAGCGCCGTTGACGCCGTCAAGAGCCCTGATGGACAGACCTGGGGAGTTCCCATTTCCAATGGCAACCACCTGATGCTGCTCTTCAACAAATCACTTATGCCTGTTGCTCCCGCGACCACGGATGAATTGATGACCATGGGTGCTGAGTTCGTTGCAGCCAACGCTGGCAAATACGCGCTGGCCTTCAATGAGACCGAAGCCTTCTGGTTCGTTCCCTGGTTGGGTGGTTTCAATGGCAAGGTCTTCGCAGCCGATGGCGTAACCCCCACCCTAAATACACCTGAAATGATTGCCACCCTTCAGTTCCTGTATGAAGTCAAGGCTGCTGGTTTGGTTCCTGCTGAATCAAATTACGATATTGCCGATGCGATGTTCAAAGAAGGCACTGCTGCAATGACCATCAATGGTGACTGGTCACTTGGTGGATACAAGGAAGCTTTGGGTGAGAACCTGGGCGTTGCCCCCATCCCGCAGGTTTCCGCTACTGGTACCTATCCTGCTCCCTATACCTCCGGTACTTTCTTCATGATCCCGAAGGAACTTGAGGGTGCAAAACTGGCCGCTGTGGCTGATTTCATCAATTTTGCAACCAACTATGACAACCAGGTTGATATGGTCGTCAAATTGACCCGTCTGCCTGCACTAACCGAAGCCTTAAGCGCTGATGTCATCACTGGTGATCCCATCCTCTCCGGTTCCGCTGCTCAGATGAGCTACGGCACCCCGATGCCCACCGTCCTCGAGATGCGCTGCGTCTGGGATGCGATCAAACCCGAACTGCTGCCTGTCTACAATGGACAGACTGCTGCTGCTGACGGTGCTGCGAATGCCCAGGCTGCTGCAGAGACCTGTATCTCCGGTCTCGAGTAATTTTCAAGTAGTGAGAAGGTAACCCCTTCTCTAAGACAGTTGCATACGCCGGGCTGCAAGTCAGCCCGGCATATGCAATAATAATTGAATAGACAAGGAGGAAAGCTCATGATCACAAACGAGGTGATCCTGAAAAGCCTCAGCGAAGTTGGCAGCACGGTCTTGTTGATTCTTGTGGGGACAGTAGCAATTGAGGCGCTGCTTTACCTGATACTTGTTAAATGGCTTAAGTACAAATACGCGCTTCCCTTCATGTTACTGGCACCCGCTGCCATCGGTCTCATCGCTCTGGTTATTTATCCGCTCATCTGGGAACTAAGGCTATCCTTTACGAACATGTCATTGAGAGCCTTCAAAGATCCTGTTTTCATCGGCTTTAAGAATTACGTGCGAGTCTTCACGGAGCCGGTTCTCAAGCAGAAAATGTTTTTTCCCCTGTTAGGACAGACAATTCTCTGGACTGTAATCAATATATCTTTCCATGTTGGGGGAGGTTTGTTCCTTGCAATGCTGCTTAATCGCAACATGAAAGGCAAAGGAATCTACCGCACCCTTCTGATCCTCCCCTGGGCGATCCCGCAGGTCATTGCGGTTCTTGCCTGGCGTGGTGAATTTAACTTCACATACGGTTACTTCAACATTATTCTTACTCGATTGGGCCTCACACCTGTGCAATGGATGACCGACCCAACAGCCAACTTTATCGCCATGTGCATGACAAATATCTGGTTGGGTATACCATTTATGAGCGTCACTTTGTTGGGAGGTTTACAAAGCATTTCTTCTGAATTTTACGAGGCGGCAGAGATGGACGGTGCAAACGGTTGGCAGCAGTTTAAAAATATTACACTTCCCTTGATCCAACCGGTGCTAACACCCGCAATACTGCTTGGTACCTTCTGGACTTTCAATAATTTCAATGTTCCATTCTTTATCAATCAGAACGAACTTGAAAGTTCAGACATTATGGTCACAGGATTATTCCGGGCGGCATTCCAATATAACCGTTACGGCTTTTCTGCTGCTTTCGCTTTTGTGATTTTTGCCATGTTATTGATCTTCACAGTGATCTACATGCGCTATACCAGATCCCTGAAAGGAGCGTATGAATCATGAGCACTTCCACTTTGACCTCAAATAAATTACAGGCAAAGCCAAAACGCTCCTTCTTCCGTAGCGGAAGAGAGGACTCTCCATTTAAGCGGATCATTATTCACATCGTGCTGATCATCGCTTGTATTGTTTCAATATTTCCGGTACTGCGCGTTCTCGCGGTATCCCTGCGACCCGGTGACCGCTTGATGTCAACAGACCTGGCGATCATTCCACCCGATGCGACACTTGAATCCTACAGAATCATCCTGTTCGATAAACCGTTTCTGAGCTGGGTATGGAATAGCGTAGCCATTACTGTGGCAACTGCCCTCATTGGTGTCATCCTGGCGGCCACAGCTGCCTATGCTTTCTCCCGTTGGAAGTTCCCCGGCCGGTCAGTAGGGCTGGTCTTCCTTCTCGCTACCCAGATGATCCCCGCTTCCATGCTGATGATCCCGATCTACATCCTGGCTATCAAACTTGGTATGGTGGGAACTTATAAAGGTTTGGTTATCGCTTATTGTGTGACATCCATACCTTTCTCTGTTTGGATCCTCAAAGGCTATTTTGATACGGTTCCGATTGATCTGGAAGAAGCTGCGCGTATTGATGGTTGTTCTCAGCTGCAGGCCTTCTTGAGAGTTCTGTTGCCCTTGTCTACTCCTGCGCTGGCGATCACGTTCCTGTTCAATTTTATGCAAGCCTGGAATGAGTACCTGCTGGCAAGGGTTATGCTCGGGTCATCAGAAAGCCTTCTGACCTGGCCGCTCGGGCTGCAGCGTCTTCAGGGGCAATATCAGACACAGTGGGGACAATTCTCCGCCGGTTCAATTCTGGTGATGCTCCCGGTAGTGATCCTCTTCCTGTATTCCTCCAAGTACCTGATCTCAGGGTTAACGCTTGGAGGCGTTAAAGGATAATTTAATGGTTTAGGTTCTCAATACCCCGTTTTTCAATCCGAAATCGGGGTATTTTTTAAGAAAGTAATTATGTGGAGGTGAGTAATGAAAAATCACATGCTAAAAATAATTTCAATATTTTTAATTGGGGTCTTCCTTTTGAGTGCTTGTTCTAAGCCGGCGGATACGCCTGTGGACCCGATCGATGCGACCGAAGAACCAGTGCTTGAGACAGAAACTCCATCTGAAGTGGAAGAGCCGGACAAGGATGTGTTGTATCTGAATCTTACCTGGCACCAGCATCAGCCTTTATATTACAAAGATGCCAATGGGGTTTACACCCGTCCGTGGGTGCGTGTGCACGCTACCAAGGACTACTATGACATGACAGCCATGGTAAAGCCTTATGAAAACGTGCGCGTGACGGTAAATCTCACTCCGGTGCTCATAAAGCAGCTCGATGATTTCACTGAAAACGGCGCCATTGATTATTACTGGCTCCTGGCCGAAAAACCAGCCAGTGAACTAACCGAAGAGGAAAAAGAGTTCATTCTCACCCGGTTCTATGACGCCAACTGGGATAATATAATTGGTCGTTTTCCACGTTACAAGGAATTGTTGACCCTGCGCGGCGGTACGACTAGTAAAGAAATTGTTGAAGCGGTTACTGCATTCACGGAGCAGGATTTCCGCGATCTGCAAATCTGGTTCAATCTCGCGTGGATCGACCCTGAATTTCTTGCACAATCTCCGCTGAAAGAGCTTGTGGAAAAGGGTGAAGGTTTCAGTGAAGAGGATAAAGTTGTCCTCTTTGATGAGATACGTAAAATTATGGCAATGGTGATCCCATTGCACAAGGAAATGCAGGACTCAGGACAGGTCCAGGTGATCACAACGCCTTACGCTCACCCGATCCTCCCGCTGATCTACAACACGGATGTTGCCCAGGTTGGCAACCCCGCGGGAGAGATACCGGAGCGTTTTTCCTGGCCGAATGACGCGATTGCACACCTGAATAAGAGCGTAGAAATGTACAAAGATCACTTTGGACAGGCACCGGTTGGATTATGGCCTGGTGAGGGGTCGGTTTCAGAGGATATTGTGCCCCTGGTTGCCAAAGCCGGATACCAGTTCATGCAGACCGGTGAGTCTGTGCTGGCTGAATCACTTGGTTTAGGCTCGTTCACCAGGAATACCGCCGAAACAGTTCAGGAAGCGGATGCGCTCTATAGGCCGTACTATGTGGTTGCTGATAGCGGTGAAAAGGTGGCGATCTTCTTCCGCGACTTAACCATATCCGATAAACTGGGTTTCACTTATTCTCAGACTCCTGGAGAGGAAGCAGCAGCAGACTTGATGCAGCGTCTGGAAAACATCCGTTTGAGGCTGGAGGAGGAAGGCGCAGAAGGTCCGAACATCGTCAGCATTGTGTTGGATGGTGAGAACGCGTGGGAGTATTACCCCAATGACGGCAAGGAATTCCTGAACGCGATGTATCGCATGCTCAACGAGAGCGAGACAATAAAAATGGTCACGCCCTCAGAATATCTTGAAATGTTCCCTGAACAGCGGGAGCTTGATTACCTCTTCCCGGGTGCGTGGTTCAGCCCCAATTACGACACCTGGATCGGTGAGAGCGAAGAGACAGCGGGGTGGAATTACCTGGGTAAGGTTCGCTCTTTCCTGGCAAAATACGACCTTGAGAAAAGTCGGGAAGCTCCTTCACCTGAAGCTTTGGAACAGGCGTTGGATTACATGTACCTGGCTGAAGGATCCGACTGGTTCTGGTGGTATGGGTCTGACCAGGATTCTGGCGTTGATGAATACTTCGACACGGGTTTCAGAGCGCTGCTTGCAAAGGTGTACGAGTCTCTTGAGGAACCGGTACCAACCTTTGTCAATGTACCCATAATCCCGAAAAAACCCGAGCAGCCTGTTCAGGCTTATTCAGGCAGCGGTACACCAACAGTGGATGGCACAGCGACGGAAGAGGAATGGGCTACGGCTGCAATCTACCCGGTAGAGACGGTTCCCGGCATTTCTTCTGTTGCATATACGATGGATGGAAAATCGCTGTATTTCAAACTGAGCCTGGATGAAACTGGTGAGATTCCTGCAAGCGGCGGGGTTTACCTCAAGATACCATCAGCTGAAGCCAGCTATCCGTTTGCTTACATTCCAGAAACGCCTGACAGCCTGCTGTTGGGAATTACGGCTTCTCACCTCTTTGAGTGGAGTGAAGACGGCGTCGCTGAATATCTCGCCATCGAAAACGGATGGAAAGCCAACCCTGAACCGGCAGGTCAGTACGCCCTGGGGGCAAATGCCCTCGAACTCAGCGTACCGCTGACAGCACTGGGTGAAATTTCAGCGGGTGATGACATCCGGGTGGTCGTGGTAACACAGCCGGGCGGTAATATCATGCCGGTTAGCGGTCCAGCGCAGATCGTTCTGCCTGATCTCGGACTCTCAGATCTTGTACTTGAAGTGGCAGATCCTGCAAATGACGATTATGGTCCTGGTACTTACACCTATCCAACTGACGCAGTCTTCTCAGCCCAAAACTACGATATTGAATCGTTTAGTGTGGCAACTGACCCGGCGAACGTCATTTTCACCTTCAAGTTCTTCGGAGAAGTACCCAACCCATGGGGTTCGGGAAGTAACCTATCGCTGCAGACATTGGATGTTTACATTGACAAAGATCCGGGGCAGGGCACAGGCAATCGTCTGCTGCTGCCCGGCCGAAATGCTGCGCTCTCAAGTGGAAATGGTTGGGAATTTGCGGTGTGGGCGGAGGGTTGGACGCCGGGTATATTTGCCCCGGATCCTGAAACCGGCGAACCCAAAGCGGTGAATCTATCCTACAAGGTGATCGTAAACCCGGCGCAGAAGTCGGTCACACTGCGTGTGCCGAAGGAAGCGTTCGGTGAGGGTGATCCGGCGCAGTGGGGTTACGCGGCGGTTGTCCTCGGTCAGGATGGTTTTCCATCCACCGGTGTTTGGCGGGTGCGCGATATACAGGGGAGTAATGCCCAGTGGAAGTTCGGCGGTGCACCTGATGATGTGAACCATACCCGTATCATCGACATTGCCTGGCCGGCTGATGCTCTGGGAACACAGGAGGATATGCTCTCGGCCTATCCCGCGTCATCCGGTCCGGTTGAAACGTTGACGGCTGACGATTTTGGACAGATCGAATTGCTGATTCTCCAGTAATTTGCTTAAAACCTGCGGGGAATTTCTCACCCCGCAGGTTTTTTATTGATACCAGCACCCTGATATTGCAGGTATTGATAATCTGTGGGAAAATGGCGCTTGTTTTGTGGAAATAATCAATACAGTTAAAAGGATAAACAATGACAATTACAACCCCCGACTGGGTTCGCGACGCAGTGTTTTACCAGATTTTTCCGGACAGGTTTGCGCGTGGCCGCAAAAGTCTCGACCAGAGTACGAAATTTGAATCCTGGGATAGCCCTCCCAATCCTTACGGTTTCAAGGGTGGTGATCTGTATGGAGTGATCGAACGGCTTGATTATTTGCAGGATTTAGGCATCAACGCAATTTATTTTAACCCGATCACCGCCTCGGCTTCCAATCATCGCTATCACACGTATGATTACTTTCACATCGATCCGTTGTTGGGAGGTGATGAGGCGTTCAGGGCTTTGCTGGACGAGGCGCACAAAGTTGGCATTCGAATCGTTCCGGATGGTGTTTTTAATCATGCCAGCCGGGGATTCTGGCAATTTCACCACGTGCTGGAAAATGGCAGCGGGTCACCTTATGTGAATTGGTTCCACTTCAACCCTGACCACCTGAATCGGCACAAAAATTGGGGCGCGTATCCCGGTGAGGATGAGCTGCGCGCCTTGAATAGCGGAATCGGGTCCTTTAACGCGATCGGTTACAACGCCTGGTGGAATCTTCCCGCGCTGCCAAAATTCAACACCAACAGCCCGGAGGTTCGGGAGTTTATCTTTAGCGCGGCAGAGCACTGGATCAATTTCGGGGCGGATGGCTGGCGCCTGGATGTGGCGGCGGAAATCGATGATGACAGTTTCTGGCAGGAATTCCGACGCCGGGTAAAAAGAGCGAATCCGGATGCGTATATCGTAGCAGAAATTTGGCACGAAGCTCACCGTTGGCTGCAAGGGGACCAGTTCGACGCCACCATGAATTACCTCGTTTCAGCTGCGTTGATGGGATTACTGGTCAAGGACAGGATCCCTGCATACGCGTACCAGATCGGTGGTATGCAAAAGGTGCTGCGCCCGTACACCGCCGCTGAATTTGGGGATCGCATTGATTACCTGCTGGGTCTCTATCAACCCGAGATCAACCATGTTCAATTAAACCTGCTTGATAGTCACGATACTGCCCGCTTCCTTTCTGTAGCTGGTGGAGATGAAGCTGCGCTGAGGTTAGCCTATTTCTTCCTGTTGACTTATATTGGCGCTCCCTGCATCTATTATGGTGACGAGATCGGTATCGATGGTGGTCCTGACCCGGAATGCCGTAAAAGTTTCAACTGGGATGAAAGGACATGGAATCACGGTCTGCGTGGTTACATCAAGGATCTGATCCAACTGCGAAATGCAGAACCGGCGCTGCGAAGGGGTACCTACCAGCGGGTATACTCAGACGCCGATGTGATTGTCTATGTTAGAAAATATGAAAATGATATGCTCCTGGTCGCTATCAATATATCCGACACTGAAAAGAACCCGCTCATTCACGTGGCAGATATTGGTTTTTCAAACGCGGGGTTGCGAGGGCTGTTTGGTTCGACATCGGCGACTGTGAAAGAAGGTATGATCTCAGATCTTCGAATCAGCGGGCGCTCCGGCCTGGTTCTCAAAGTTAGCTAATCCTAACTCTTATTGTTCAAAAATGCTGCCGGGCGATTTGACCGGCAGCAACGCTTAACTGAATCGGTTTGATTTTCGGTCATGGTAAAATTGCAGGGCAAAATTAATTGAAATGCTCAATTTATTAACGAATTTACCGGTTAGAAGGGGCTAAAAATGGCGGAATTAAATTTTAATGGGAACTTTAAGGTAAATTCTACTCGTGAAACAGTAGAGATCATATTGCCGGATGGCAGGGTATATACCGGATGCCGCGGTAGTACACTGGCTGATATATTGAAAGTGCTCCCGGAATGGGATAACCCTCCGATCATGGGTGCTGTGGTGAACGGCGAATTGCGGGAATTAACCGCTACCGTTGAAATGGACGCGCGAATTCGCCTGGTAACCATGAAGGATGATGACGGTGCGCGTATTTACCGCAGGTCCATCACCTTTCTGTTGGAATCAGCTTTCGAGGAGTTATTCCCGGATTTACTCATGACGCTTGATCACTCAGTTTCTGCGGGTGGGTATTACTGTCAGATCAACCGCAGCGAGCCACTTACGACGGAGGAATTGGAACGTTTGCTCAAGCGAATGCAGGAGCTTGTTGAAGCAGATTTACCTTTTGAGAGGCAGCTGGTGCCTTTGGATGAAGTAATGGCGTATTTTGAATCCCGCGGACTAAAAGACAAGCTGCAACTGTTGAAATACCGTCAAAAGGAGTATCTGGTTCTCTATCGATTAGGCGAACACCGTGATTATCATCACGGGTACATGGTTCCCTCGACAGGCCACCTCAAATGGTTTGATCTACGCTCAATTGGCGATGGTTTTGTACTGCGGTTTCCAAGGCGGGCAGCCCCCAAAGAGATCTCTCCCATGCCAAGCTACCCCAAACTACTCAGCACTTTCAGGCAGTACGGTAAATGGCTTGAGAGACTGGGGATCGAATCAGTTGGCGCGCTGAATGACGTGATCCAGGCTGGTAATATTCGCGAGATTGTGCTGGTTTCAGAGGCATTGCATAACCAGCAGATCATCGATATTTCCCAGCAGATCGCGGAAAGATCTGAAGACGTACGTGTGATTTTGATTGCTGGTCCATCATCTTCAGGAAAGACGACCTTCAGCAAGCGCTTATCTGTCCAACTGCTCGCGCAAGGTTTTTCCCCATTCCCTTTGGAAATGGATAATTATTTTGTTGATCGCGAAGAAACCCCCAGGGATGCACACGGCAATTACAATTTTGAATCTCTCGGAGCCCTAGACACGCACCTTCTATCAGATCATCTGAAGAGACTGATTCGTGGCGAAACCGTACGCTTGCCTCGCTATGATTTCAGGGATGGTAAGCGCAAGGACGGAGAGGAGGTCAAACTGAGGCATGACCAGATGATCATCCTTGAAGGAATTCACGGGTTGAACCCGGAACTGCTCCCCGAGGTTGAACCAGCTAAGACTTACCGTATATACGCATCCTGTTTGACCCAGCTCAACCTGGATCGCTATAACCGGATTTCCACCACAGATACCCGGTTATTACGCCGCATTGTCAGAGATGCGCGTGAGCGCGGTTACTCAGCCCAGGACACGATCGCGCGTTGGGAATCTGTCCAGTTGGGAGAGAAGGAGTATATCTTCCCATTCCAGGAAAACGCGGACAAACTTTTCAATTCAGCCCTGGTCTACGAGCTCAGCGCATTGCGAAAATACGTGGAACCTCTTTTGAGACAGGTGCCGTACGGTACAAAGGAATATGTGGAATCGAAACGACTACTTGCGTTTCTGGAGTGGTTCCAACCGATAGAAACCACACTGATCCCTGATAATTCAATATTACTGGAATTTCTCGGCGGATCAATTCTAAAAGAATTCAAACTCTGGAATCCAAATTAAACAAAAAAGCGGGCTCAAAATTTTGAGCCCGCGGATTTTTTATGGACTAACCAGTTTTTTCTTAAATGCTTTCCCAAGCCTGGCGATTCCTTCATTGATCTTTTCAGGTGAGCAGAAGGAGAAATTGAGACGGATGGAGTTTTTGCCGCTGCCGTCAGGATGGAAGAATTCACCCGGGACATAGGCGACGTTCTCTTCGATCACACCCGGCAGCATCTCGGTTGAGTCCAGGTTTTTAGGCAGCCTTACCCATAGGAAGAGACCACCCTGTGGGTGGGTCCAGGTGACGCCTTCGGGCATGTGTTCTTCGAGCGAGTCCAGCATGGCATTGCGACGCTCTCTATACACTTCTCTCATAACCAGGATATGCCGGTCGATGAACCCGTGCTGTCCAACCTCGTGGGCAACGACCTGGTTGAACATTGAGGTGTTCAGGTCTGTGCCCTGCTTTGCGAGCGCTAACTTGCGAATTACTGTGTCAGGAGCGACTACCCATGCCAGCCGGATACCCGGAGCCAGGATCTTCGAAAAGGTGCTCAGGTAAATGACATTGCCGGTGTAGGTTCCGTTCTGTTCGCGGACGCGCGAATCCAGGATCTCGACAGAAGGAATGTCGTCCCCCTCGTAGCGTAGTTGACCATAAGGATCGTCCTCGATGATCGGCACGCCGTAGCGGTCAGCCAGTTCGATCAGCTTCATCCTCCGTTCGAGGGGCATCGTAGTGCCGGTCGGGTTCTGAAAATTCGGCAGCACATAGATGAACTTGGGACCAATGCGCAAGGCTTCTTCAAGTAAATCTGTTCGCATACCATACTCATCGACCGGAACTGTAATATATTCCGCTCCGTAAGCGTTCCAGGCTTGAAGGGCGCCGAGGTAAGTCGGCGATTCCACAAGGATACGATCTCCTCGATTGATAAAGATCTTACCCAATAGATCCAGCGCTTGCTGTGAACCGGTGGTGATGAGAATGTTGCTGATGTCGATGTTCATTCCCGATCGGATGTTATAGCGCGAAACCATTTCCCGCAGGGGAACATACCCATCTGTCGATCCATACTGTAAAACTTCAGGTCCCTTCTTTTCCAGCACACTTATGCAAGCCTTTTTGAACTCTTCCACCGGAAAAACATCCGGTGCAGGGAACCCACCTCCGAAGGAGATCATTCCCGGTCGTTCAGCCACCGCCAGTAATTCGCGAATTGCGGAGGCTTTGATACGTTGCGTACGTTGTGAGTAGCGGTATTCCCAGGGTGTTTGCATTCTTCCTCTTTTGGTTAAGATTTATCGTGCACTTTTACAGCTTGGGGAAACGACTGACAACTTCAGCGACGGCAGGCAGTGTAACCCGATCACCGATCGCCAGATCTGCCGGGGGTTTGGCGCTTTGCTTGGGCGCGCTCTGGTATATAAAGATTGGTGTGCCTTCAATTGCGTAGCGTTTGTCTACAAAAGCCTGACCGGTTAGTAGTCCGTCGTTGTCGATCGCGCAACTGGTCACAACACCGATTACCTTGCCCTTACCGTCGAGGACAGGGTCTCCGTTGTGGGCCATTCGCACACCTTTTTCAGGGAAGCGGAAGCGAATAACAACCCCGGTTCTATTAGACTCTTTCGCAACGAAGGCATCACGACCAATAAACCACGGTTTATAAGTTTTGACATACGAGCCAAAACCGGCTTCAGCCACACCGAAGTTCATTTCACCGCCCATTTCGTGACCGTAGAGCGGGAGGCCGGCTTCAGTACGCAAGGAATCGCGCGCCCCGAGACCGCAGGGTTTTAGACCGAATGCATCACCCGCCTTGATCAGGTCATTCCACAGGGCAGAAGCTTTTTCAGGGTGAACGAAAAGTTCGAACGCCATCTTTTCCCCGGTGTAACCGGTCCGGGATACGATCAGTTCATAACCACCAATAACCGCTTCGCACAGTTCAGTGCGCTTGAGGGTTTTAACCTTCTTTGCAGTACCAGCGTCACAACCAAGTGCAAGCAGGATGTCCCTTGACTTGGGTCCCTGCAGCGCGATGTCCACCCGCATATCGGATCCTTCTTTTGGATCACGCAGGTTGCGCAGGGTTACACCACGTCCAAATGCTTTAGCCCAAGGTTTTTCACGATCCACCAGCACTTCACCGTTGCGCACTGCGTTCAACCACGCCCAATCTTTTGCGTCATTTGACGCGTTCACAACGACCAGGTATTTATCATCAGCGCGGCGATACACAAGCGTGTCATCAATGACGTTGGCGTCAGGATCAAGGAAGTGGGTGTAACAAGAATCGCCCACCTCGAGGGTGCCTATGTCATTCCCGCACACAGAATCAAGGAAGACCGAAGCCAGGGGACCCTCCGCCTGCAGTACACCCATATGGGCGACATCGAATAAGCCGGCAGCAGAGCGGCAGGCAAGGTGTTCCTCCACGACCGAGGTGTACCAAACGGGCATCTCCCATCCAGCGAAGGGGATGATCTTTGCACCCAGTTTCACGTGATCTTCGTATAGAGGAGTTCTGAACAGAGTGTTGCTTTCTGGTTCGCTCCACTCGAAAACCGGTAGCGCTTTGCCAGAGGAGACTTGTTGACCGATAAACCATGGTTTTTCAGCTGCAACAGCTTCACCAGCAGAAATCGTTGCGGGCGGTTCTTGCGCTTCCTCAACAACGATCGGACCGGGAATGCGCGAGGGGAGGTCATCTCCAAAGATGATGTATCCATCTGATAAAGCACGCAGGAATGTGGCAGCCAGCCCGAAGTCTTCTGTAGGGAACGCAAATCGGTAGCAGTCCATTCCGGTCCTGGAAAGTGAACCGGTGATGGATTTTTGAGGCGTGTGCAGAACAGTCGGCTGTTCCTCGCCGGGTTTCAACTTTTCGGCGTCCGAGCTGAAGACGTAATCCACAAAGTGTGGAATTCGTAATCCTTTGAGATCAAGCGCTGCGATCTTACCAGTAGAGGCGGCTTCATCGTCGAGGTAGTAATAATGCGGATAACCGCTGCGGGTAAATTTAAGATCCACTCCGGCGTTGTCCGCAAGTTCGCGAATCTTGATCTTTGCTTCCTCCAGGACTGCAAAATCGACCTTTGCCCGCGGCGAAGGTCCTTTGCGCATATCGATCGTGTACGGAGTGATCGCAAACAGGAGATCGGCTATGATATCGCCGATGGTGTTCATATCTTTTTCGGTGAAACCGCGCTGGGTAAGCCACGGCGTTCCGTAACGGATCCCGCTTGCATAGAGGGCCGTTTTATCACCAGGGATGGTGTTGCGGTTGAGCACGATACCGGCCACATCCAAAATTCGGGCTGCCATATCGCCTGATAGCGGTGTGCCATCCGGTCCTTTGATGGTTTTACAGTCCACATTGCCAAGATGGGTGTTGGTGCCGCCATACGAAATGCGAAGGCCGCGTTGACTTAATCGGTCGGTTAATGCCGCACAATTTTTCACAATCTGGTTTTGCAGCGCTGCGAATTCCTCTGTTCCGGCGAATTTGAATGTGGTTGCGAGCGCGGAAAAGACATGTACGTGTGGACCGCCTTGTTCGCCTGGGAATACTGCCTTGTCGATCTTCTTTGTGAGAGCGCTTTCGGTGGTGAGTATGCAGGCGCCTCGCGGACCGCAAAGGGTTTTATGCGTTGTAAAGGTGACCACATGCGCGTGACCCACTGGGGAGGGAATGGTTTTTCCGGCTATTAACCCGGCGATGTGGGAAACATCTGCCAGCAGGAACGCCCCCACCTTGTCTGCAATCGCCCTGAAGCGTTCCCAATCGGGCACCCAGGGATAGGACGAATAACCGCAAATGATGACTTTTGGCTTAGCCTCGAGGGCGATGGATTCCAGCTTGTCATAGTCGATCATTTCGGTTGCTGGATCCACGTTGTAATGCGCCACTTTGTACAGTTTCCCAGAACGGTTGACTGAGGAGCCATGGGTAAGATGCCCGCCGTGAAGCAGGTTCATACCGAGGATAGTATCCCCTGGCTCGATAAGAGCTGTGTAGACCGCGTTATTTGCCGGAGCTCCTGATAGCGCCTGGATGTTAACGAAAATCTGGTCAGCGCTGATTTTTTCAGTAGCAAATACCTCAGCACAGCGGCGGCGCGCCAGTGCCTCTATGGCATCTGCGTATTCAACACCTTTGTAATACCGCGGATCAGCATAACGCCGGTAATGAGAGAGACGGGCGGGATAATCGAGGATTTCTGCCTCGTTCATCCAGCGGGTTTCTTCATCGGGGTAACCTTCGGCGTATAAATTCTGGAAAACGGATCCCAGTGATTCGCGCACCGCAAGGGGGGCGGTGCTTTCTGATGGGATCATGATCAACTTTCGAAACTGCCGCTCAGTTTCCAGATTGATCAGTTGATGCACATCAGGATCGACCTGCGAAAGTGTTCCGCGAAAAAGGTAGTCAGACATCAAATTTGCTCCTTTTGAGACCTGGATTAAAAAAAATAAAAAACCACCTTCAGATGTTGAGCATGGAACATCTGTGGGTGGTTTTCTTTGTCAGATATTTAATCATTCGTTTCTCAGCAACCGGACCGACTTTTTTTCTTTGGTTCAGTGTTGATTCCTACGACATAATTATTTTAGCCCCAACCACAATTAGGGTCAAGCGAAAATTGACGCGGATTACAAATTTCCCGACGATACTGGTAAGTGGAGTTCTACCAACAAAGATTCTCATGCACCCTGGAAAAATCAGACGGAAATAAAAGTTAGACTTTGTACTTTATAATAAACCACATAAAAATCTGACCTCGTAGAAAGTGGATAATATGGAAGTCCCTTCGCAAAAAACGACCACTGAAAATGAATTTCGCCTTTCCACCGCCAAAGGTGTCGGGAACATCATATTGGTTTTCTTTCTGACTCTGTGGGTTGTCGCTTTTACCGCAGCTAACCTGGTATTTCGTTGGACCATTGAGCAATCCATGTACGAAAATGGATATGGGATAGCGGATGCGCGCTGGCTGGTGCAGGTAGGTTATGTGCTGATCGTTTTTATTCCGTTATTAGCCGTGTTCTTTTCGATCAAATCTCAACGTATAAAATTGGTGCTGCGCTTATGGATGTTGGGGGGGCTATTGGCGGTGCTCTCAGTTCCAGCGAAGGCGCTCTACCTGACCGCGCAAAATCAATCCAATTTGTTGTTGACACTAAGCCTTAGTTTGCTGATCGCCGTCGGACTCTTAATTCCACGGAAAAACAACCGAAAATCTTCGAGCCTTGCAAAATCACATTTATCAGGTTCCGCGGTTTTCGCCGGTGTCGGATTGGCAACACCCTGGGCGTTGTGGGGCGCTTTTGGATCTGTACTCGACCTGTTTATTGCGACCCTTTTTGGAATCGTGTTTGGTATTTTTGTTGTTAAATTCGTTTTTCCTTATTACTTTGATCTCACGCAGCTCCCCGGAGCAGCCATAAGCCGCTGGGAATATCTTTTTGATGGTTTCGTGCTGGCAGTTTTTCTGTTTGTTTGCGCGGGAGGATTAAGCCAGAATGGGTCACAACTTTTACTCGCGCTAACCATGCCGGCGAGCGGCTGGTTGATCGCCGCATTCGCCGCTGCGGGTAGAAACCGTAAGGATCATGGCAGCCTGTCCGTCGCGATTCTTTCCGCTCTTGTATTGATTCTTCCGCTGGCGTTCTTTGATGCGGATGAGCTAGCCCTGCTCATCTCAGGAACGACAACTGGCGAGGTTTTTTACCTGGCGCAGCGCGCGGGCTTGTACTCGTTGGTGTTCCTGATATCGCTCGCGATTGTCATCTTGTTCTTCTTCCATTTGCACGAAAAGATCAATTTGAATAAACGGATCAACAGGGGGTTGATCGCATTGAGCATTTTGGAATTCTCCTTCGTCTATCTTTTCGCGGGTCAACCGGGTTTCTTTGGAGACAGGCTATTTGTTGTTATGGAAGATCAACTGCCCGCGGCCAATATTACCGGTGAGTTACCGGAAGAACGCAAGACAGAAGTTTACGCAGCCCTCACTAACTTTGCTGATCGTTCACAGGCGCCATTGCGGGAGATGCTGGAAAAAAGGCATGTGGAATATACACCTTATTACCTGATCAATGGTATGGAAGTGAACGCGGGGTGGTTCATGAAGAACACGCTCACACGATTCGAAGGGGTTGACCGGGTGCTTGAAAGCCCACGGCTCCGCCCGTTGCCACAGGTATTGGAGGTTTCAAAAGGCGATGTGTTTGTCCCCAACACGGGTACGATGTGGAATTTGGAAATGATCAATGTGCCGGCTGTTCACACGGAGTTGGGCGTGACCGGGGAGGGGATCATCATAGGTCAAACTGATTCCGGTGTGGATGTCACTCATCCTGAGCTGGCGCATAATTACCGCGGTTCGGGTGGATCGAATGATTATAACTGGCTGGATCCCTGGAATGGGACTGTTTCTCCTGTTGATATTGGCGGTCATGGGACGGGGACGCTGGGCATCATCGCCGGTGAAACGCTTGGCATTGCACCTGACAGTGAATGGTTTGGATGTGTCAACCTTGCCAGGAACCTTGGGAACCCTGCGCTTTACCTGGATTGTATGCAGTTCATGTTTGCACCCTATCCACAGGGTGGAAACGCGTTTCAACATGGCGATGTGAGCAAGGGTGCCATGATCGTCAACAATTCCTGGGGGTGCCCACAGGTTGAGGGTTGTGATGCTGATCTGTTCGAGCAAACTGTATCAATATTAAAATCCGCTGGTATCTTCATGTCAGTTGCGGCAGGGAACAACGGCTACTATGGCTGCTCGACGATCACTGATCCATTAGCCATTTACGCCGATGTTTTTACTACCGGTGCAGTGGATAAGCTTGGTAATATCTCCGCGTTCTCCAGTCTCGGGCCTGTTATTGTGGATGAAAGCGGTCGCGCAAAACCGGATTTGGTCGCTCCCGGTGAACAATTGCTGGTAAACGCTCCTGGCGGCACATACACCTTCAGCAGCGGAACCTCTTTTGCCGCTCCTCACGTTTCAGGCGTCGTAGCCTTGATGTGGTCCGCGAATCCGAACTTGATCGGTGATATTGAGACAACCATGAAGATCCTAAGAGAGACCGCACAACCCTACAAAGGGCAGCAAGTTGGTTGCGGTGGGGAGCAGTATGAAGCCGGAGCAGGCATTCTTGATGCTTACGCTGCGGTTAAGGCGGCGATTGGATTAAAATAAATTAAGAATGAAACCAAATTGACGCGATAGGGTTTTAAGTTGAAGAAGAAATTAACGCCTCAAAATGAACCGATGACGGACGACAACGCTGTAAGATTGGCAGTTAGTGGTGATGTTGATGCGTTCAGTTACATTTATGAAAAAAATGTAACCCGAATTTATAACTATATCTTCTATCGAATTGGCTCTGAAGCGGACGCCGAAGACCTTACTGCCAGGGTATTTCATCGGGCATTCGGGCATATTGAAAAATATCAGGAAAAAGGAGTTCCGTTTACCGCCTGGTTGTACCGGATCGCGCATAACCTGACCGCAAACTGGTATCGTGATTCGCAACGCCGAAAAGAGATCTCGCTGGAAGATCGCCTGGATCTTCCACACCAGGGAGAATTACCAGAAAGGCAGATGGAACACGCGCAGGAGAAGGAATTATTGATGAAGGCGATCCGCAGGTTGCCCCAGGAACGTCAACAATTGATTCTTCTGAAGTACCTGGAAGACCTAACCAATGGAGAAATTGCTTTGATCATGGGTAAAACTGAAGGCGCGATCAAGAGCCTATATCACAGATCGTTGTTATCGTTGCGTGAAGAACTCAAACGACTAGGCGGTATGAACACGCCTGAAGAAATTGATTAACGATAGGGGATCAACACTATGATGAATTTGTTAAACGCAGCTGAAATGGAAGGGTTAGGGGGATTGGAGGATATTCTTAATCGAATGATTGAGCCGGTAAATCCGGACCCCAAATTTGTTGATGCGCTTAAATTAAAGTTGTCCAACGCACCGGTTGTGATATTGGAATCAGGGAACAAACATTTGCCCTGGTTGGCTGCTGCAACCGGATTGGCAGTTGGGGTGATGCTTTACTTAATATTGAAAAAGAAAAATACACCTGTTGATTGATGGTAGTCAGGGTTTACAAACCGAGTTTCTCTCTCAATTGATAGGTTGAAGGCTCTACCAGTATTTCGCCGTCCGGAAACACAATGGTGGGTACACTGCGAAAACCATTGGCAACGCTTTCCACGTACATCGCGGCGGATTCATCTTTGTCGATGTCTACCCAATCGTAATCGATCTTCTCTTCCTCAAACACCCTTCTCGCTCTTCGGGTAGAGCCGCACCAGGTTGTGCCGTACATGATGATCTTCACTGGGGAATCCTCGGTCATGTTTTACTCCTCGTTGTAATGATCTGATTTTAAATCGAATATTGAAGCCTGGTCAAGTGCAATTGACCTCTGTGTACAATGTCATTTAACAAGATCAAAGAGGGCTGAATAAAAATTCAGTTGTGTTAAAATCAACACTATGACATATCGATCCGTATTCATGGGCTCTTCAGAATTCTCTGTTGCCATCCTTGAAGCACTCGCGCAGCGTTACCGGGTGGATGGAGTGATTACCCAACCGGACAAACCCGCCGGGCGCGGCAAACGTATGACGCCGCCAGCGGTGAAAGTTGCGGCTGAGCGATTGGGATTAACTGTACTGCAGCCGGAAAAGTTAAAAGCGCCGGAAGTGTACGAGCAGTTGTGCGCCTGGAACCCGGATTTTATTGTTGTTGCTGCTTACGGCAAGATCCTGCGTCAGAATGTGTTGGACTTGCCCCGTTTTGGCTGCATTAATGTTCACGCGTCTTATCTTCCACGCTGGCGCGGCGCTTCTCCCATACAAACAGCCATCCTGCATGGGGATCGATCAACCGGTGTGACCATTATGCTAATGGATGCGGGTATCGATACAGGCCCGCTTCTCTCTCAACAGGTTGTAACGATTAGCCCTGTAGATGACGCAATTACGCTTTCGGCCAAACTGGCGGAAGTCGGTGGTTCTCTGTTGGTTGAAACACTTGATCAGTATCTGAGCGGGGAGATCCATCCCTTCACCCAGCCTGATGAAGGCGCGACTTATGCCGCGATGATCAAAAAGGAAGACGGGAATCTGGACTTTTCTTCACCTGCGAACGAACTGGAGCGTAAGGTGCGTGCGTTCATTGATTGGCCGGGGGCAACGATGCTTGTAGGCGAGGATCCCTTGAAGATTCGTCAAGCCGCGGTGATTCCAGGCTCTGGAGAGCCTGGTACACGTTTGATCATTGACCGCTTCCCCTGCGTGAACACACCCGACGGAAGATTGATGCTCCTGGAGGTGAAACCCGCCGGCAGGAAATGGATGAGCGGGGCGGATTACCTGCGCGGCGTACGCAACTGGCAGCAATAATTAACAGTTTTCCGGGGGAATGAAACGTTTGCGCCATTCATAAAGGATATTTAACGCTTCAATCGGCGGCAGGGTGTTGACGTCAAGCGCTTTGAGTTCGTTCAGCAGAGGGTTCGTCTCAGGGAAGAGCACCAGTTGATGCGATTGTCCCTGTTCCACTTTGACTGTGGATCCGGAACTGGACTCGAGTTGAGAGAGAATCTCGCTGGCTCGCGAGATGACCGGTCGTGGAATACCTGCCAGCTGTGCCACATGGATACCGTAGGAGCGATCTGTGCCGCCGGGAACGATTTTATGCAGGAAGATGACCTGCGTGCCATTTTCTGCAACAGCAACGTTGTAATTGCGAATCCCGGGTAAAAATTCACTTAACGCGGTCAATTCATGAAAATGTGTGGCAAAGAAGGTACGTGCGCGCAATTTGGGATGGTTGTGAATGTATTCGAGAACTGCCCATGCGATTGAGAGTCCGTCGTAGGTGGATGTGCCGCGTCCGATCTCATCTAGGATGAGTAAACTGCGGCTGGTAGCATGATTAAGGATATTCGCGGTTTCGATCATTTCCACCATGAACGTGGATTGACCGGCATGGATTTCATCCTGTGCGCCAATGCGCGTGAAAATTCTATCCACGATACCGATTCGCGCGCGCTCAGCCGGCACATACGAACCGATCTGAGCCATCAATGCGATTAACGCCACCTGTCTCAAGAAAGTCGATTTGCCGCTCATATTTGGTCCGGTGATGATACGGATGATCTCGCCTTCCTCCAGCGCCACATCGTTGGGAACGAACCTCTCTCCCCGCAACGTGGTCTCCACAACCGGGTGTCTGCCGTCAACAATATCAATGAGTTCATCGTCCACAAGCTGAGGTAGGACGTAACCCCGGGTGGCAGCGCACTCCGCCAGGCTGGCGTAAACATCAAGTTCACCGAGCAGGCGGGAGGTGTTCAGCATTTGCTCAAGGTAAGGCAGAATTGACTGGCAGATTTCCCTGAAGAGACGGCTCTCAATCTCCCGAATGCGTTCCTCGGCGTTGAGCACCAGGGATTCATATTCTTTCATCTCGGGGGTGATGTACCGTTCAGCATTCACCAGGGTTTGCTTGCGGATGTATTCCGGAGGCACCTGTGCAGTGTTGCTGTGGGTCACTTCAAGGTAATATCCAAATACTTTGTTATATCCAACTTTCAGGTTGCGAATGCCGGTCCGGTCGCGTTCAACGCTTTCAAGGTTTGAGATCCACTCCCTGGCGTGGCTGGACATTTCGATCACATTATCGAGTTCTTCGGAGTAACCCCCGCGGATGATACCCGTGTTTTGCAGCGTGGCGGGAGGGTCATCCGCGATCGAGTTTTCAAGCAGCTCGAGAACATTTGTGCACAGGTCAAGATCTGCCACAAGTTTATGCAATTGCAGTGATTCTTCGTTGAGAGTGTTCTTTGTTTCCGGTAATTTATTCAGAATAGCCCGAATTCCGACCAGGTCGCGGGGTTGCGCGCTCCCGCTGGCGACCCTGTTTGCCAGCCTCTCCAGGTCGCCGATATGGTTAAGTTGCGCGCGGAATTCTGCCCTTGATAAGGCGTTTTTGAAGAATGCGGTCACATTTTCCTGCCGCGTGTTTATCTTTTCGATTTTCAGCAGCGGTTTGCTGACCCATTGACGGATGCAGCGGTGTCCCATCGGCGTGATCGTGCGGTCAAGAATTGATAGCAGCGACCCATGGGATTCAGCACGGCGGATGGTTTCTGTGATTTCAAGATTTCGACGTGTCGCGGCATCCAACATCATAAATTCGCCAGTATTATAGGTGGAGAGTCCCTTGAGTATCCCGATTGCAGATGGCTGGGTCTGCTCAAGATATTGAATGATCACACCGCTTGTTTGAATCGCCAAAGGCATGTTTTCGAGCCCGAATCCTTCCAGCGTAGACACTTCCATTTTGCGCAGTATGGTTTCCCGGCAGCGGCCGGTCTCAAAACGCCAGTCAGGCAGAGATGTGACATGCCCATTGATACCAGCCCCGGGTTTGAGCGATTCAGGAGCGAGAATCTCAACCGGGTTCAATCGTGCCAGCTCTGAACGCAGATCCACGAGCGGATCTTGGGATTGGAGCTCTGTGACGGCAAATTCACCAGTGCTGATATCAGCGTAAGCCACACTGAAACTGTCACCCTCAATTCTGATCGCTGCCAGGAAGTTATTTTCATCATCGTTCAATAAACCCGGTTCAATGATTGTGCCCGGGGTGACCACGCGCACAACTTCGCGCGGGAAAAGTCCTTTCGCAGGTTGTTCACCAACCTGTTCACATATCGCCACGTGATAGCCCTTGTCGATCAACCTTGAGAGATAGTTTTCAGCGGCGTGATATGGGATTCCTGCCATAGGTATACGCTGACCTTTGGCGACGTTGCGGGATGTGAGGACGATATCCAGCTCGCGGGAAGTGATGTGAGCATCCTGATCAAATGTTTCGTAAAAATCTCCCAACCGGAAAAAGACGATCGCATCAGGATATTGTTTCTTGATGTCGAGATATTGCTGGCGGATTGGGGTTACATCATCAGGCATATTGAGTCCATTAAGCATCCAGCGGGAATGATTCTGGTGCTTGAGAAGGGTTTAATTGAGTAAATCTATAGCTTGTGTCCGCATTCAGCGCAAAACTTGGCTCCCGGGAGCAACTTTGCGCCGCAAATGGGGCATATATCCTTAGTTTTTAGCGAGAAACCACATTCGGGACAGAATTTTGCGTTGACAGCAAGTGGCTTTCCACAGTTGGGGCAGGTGGCTGTGATACCTTCGCGCCAGTATTCTTTACCCAGCTTCTTATCCTCTTCTGCCATCGCCGCGTGCGCCCATACCTCCTCAACAGATCGTGATGCCTGGGCGGCTGCCATTTCCACTCCAATGTCCGGGGCGCAGTCCTTGCACAATCCTTTTTTGACGTTCCAGCATTTTTCACGGCAGACCCAGGAATTGCAGCGCGGACATTGAACAAAGTAGGGTTTGATCTCTCTTACCGCTTCGCTGAAGCTTTCATCGTGTGCACGTTCCCAAGCAGCGGAATGTACCTGGTCGCTGAAGTTTGCAGCTTTGCCCAGAATTCCACCAAAAAGGCTGCTGGCTGTATCCAGCGCGCTGCTGATCTTGCCAGTGATCGAGGGTTTAAAGGTTGTGCGATATCCTGATCCACAACGATCACAGATGAATTCATATTGAAAACCTTGATCTGTTGATAGATCATGGTAATTGTTTACGAATTCCAGATGTTCAACCATCAGCAATCTCCTCTTGAATTTTCAGTTGGAATCGATAAGATTATATACCAATTATAATCCTCTCTTACCCGGCTTGTTTGTAATGTATAATACCGTGATCCTAACTCCGGAGATAAACTTGCCAATAACACAGCTGCACAATATTTTTAATGACATCGAAATAGGGATTGGAACCTGGGCATGGGGAGACAGGCTGGTTTGGGGGTTTGGTAACGGCTATGATGAGGTGGATGTGGCAGGGGCATTTACAGAATCTATCGCCGGCGGGATTCGCTTTTTTGATACCGCGGAGGTCTATGGTCAGGGAAAATCAGAGGAAATCCTTGGTAATTTGATGCAGGAATTAGAGCAGGATGTCATCATTGCGACAAAAATGATGCCGTATCCATGGCGGATTTTCAAACAATCTCTTCGCAAAGCTCTGATGAACAGTCTCAAGCGCCTGCGCAAGCAGAAGGTTGAGTTATACCAGATGCACCTCCAGCTTCCGCCGATGCGCGTTGAAAAATGGATGGACGACATGGCAGAATTGCACGGTGAAGGGTTAATTGAGGCCATTGGCGTGTCAAATTACGACCTGCAGCAGACGATCGCGGCGCATGAAGCGCTTAAGAAAAGAGGGCTTCGTCTCGCGTCGAACCAGGTGGAATATCATCTGCTCGATCGGCATATCGAGACTTGCGGGTTGATGGAGTACTGCGCGGCTGAAGGAATTAAGGTGATTGCGTATAGTCCACTTGCGCTGGGAGTTCTGACAGGTAAGTATTCTGCTCAAAACCCTCCCGGGGGAACGCGAGCTGTCCGTTTCAGCAGAAATTACCTGACCAAGCTGCAGCCATTATTAAAAACGATGGCGAGAATCGGGAATGAGCACGAAGGGAGATCTACGGCTCAGGTAGCGCTGAATTGGGTTATTCAGAAAGGCGTGCTTCCCATTCCGGGTGCAAAGGACGCGCAGCAGGTGATGAAAAACCTGGGGGCGGTTGGTTGGAAGCTATCGGCGGATGAAATGTTATTGTTGGAAGAGTTGAGCAAGGGTTTACAGCGATCAGGTTGGATCAAAGAGGGGCTTTAATCAACAAATTCCAGTTCTTCATCGTTCAGTGTCGTTAATTCTCCCTCTGCTTGAAGAGTGATATCACCAAAGAGGTTAGTCTGGTTCGCTCCCACCATGTGGCGTTTTACCAGTTCCAGTAGTGCGAGGAAAGTGACGACGACTTCCACCCGGCTGTTTTTTCCATTGAGGATGCTGCTAAAACTTGTAGAACCGGACCTCTGCAGAGTTTCCAGGATAATATTGATCTTTTGTCGAATGGTAAATCGGGGCGATGAGACCACATCACTGAGGGGGGGTAGATTGTGGGGATTGCCAAATACGTCGCGCGCTGCCTGAACGATGTCTATTAGAGTCAGATCGCTCAAGTCCAACTTGCTGGGAATTTGGAGGGATGGGTTGGAATCCAATCTCAGATAACTGTGCAATCCAGCGGTTTCACGTTCTTCAAGAAATTTAGAGAGTTCTTTGAATTTCTTATAGATGATCAACTGCCTGGCAAGCGCTTCACCGGGGTCTTCTTCAGGCTCTAGACTGGGGAGGGTTGGGCGTGGGAGTAGAGCAGCGGATTTGATCTGCACCAGTTTTGCTGCGATCACCAAAAAGGCGGACACCTCGGCAGGATCCTGATCCTCCAGGTGGTGGAGGTGTTCAAGATACTGGTCAGTGACCTGGGCTAATGCCAACCGGGTGATGTCCAACTCGGTCTTCTCGATCAGTTGCAGCAAGAGATCGAGCGGTCCGGTATAGACCTCCGTGTTGATCCTGTAGCCTTCCGTATGATGCCCAGCAATTTGAAAATCCACGAAGGCAATTATAGCAGATGAGACGGATATTTCTGCGTGGTATATAATCAGAAAGGCAGAAAAAAGGAGCCATTATGGATGAAGTGAATTTGCCGATAGTAAGATGTGTGTCCTGTGGTCTACCGTATCCTGTTGAACAGACACCATTTCGCTGCAAATGTGGCGGTGTATACGATTTCTATCAATTCCCATCTTACACTGTTCCGGAAACAGCTGCTCCTGGTAGTTTGTGGCAGTACCATTCCTCACTGGGGTTGTCGGATGAAGCCCCAGTTGTCAGTCTTGGAGAGGGTGGAACACCGCTCCTGTCGGGGAAGTTCAACGGACATCAGGTTTATTACAAGTTGGAAAGTCAAAACCCGACCGGTTCCTACAAAGATCGCGGCTCGGCGGTGCTGGCAAGCTTTCTGTGTTCGCGCAAAGTGACCTCGGCCGTGGAGGATTCTTCGGGCAACGCGGGGGCTTCTCTGGCTGCTTACTGTGCGCGCGCTGGTATTCAGGTGCGAATCTTCATCCCGGAATCTGCCTCCGGCCCAAAGCGATGGCAGATCGAGATGTTTGGTGCGCAAGTCGAACACGTTCCCGGGCCGCGCGCGAATGCGGCTAAGGCGGTTTTGGAAGCGGTTCATACAGGCAGTGTTTACGCCAGTCACGCGTACATGCCTTTTGGGCTGACCGGTATCGCAACGATTGCCTACGAAATCGTTCAGTCGTTGGGGAAAACGCCTGGCACGATCATCGCACCGGTTGGGCATGGTGGTTTGTTATACGGTGTAATGCTGGGATTTGAGGCAATGCAGGCTGCCGGGCGGATCAGTAAGCTGCCTTTCTTCATAGGTGTTCAGGCTGAAGCATGTGCGCCTGCGGTCAGAGCCTACGAGGCACAGAGCGCTGAAATGCCGGAGATTGAGCCCGGTGTAACCCTGGCAGAAGGTGCAAGTGTTGTCAGACCGGTACGTGCAGGGCAGATCGTGCGCAGAATGTTGGGCGGCTCTGGAAAAATGGTGAGTGTAACTGAGGTATCGCTTCGCGAAGCTTATAATCTCGCAGCTAAGCAGGGGATATTTGTAGAACCCACCGCCTGTTTACCCCTGGCAGCGCTTCTCAATGATAAAATAGAGGTTGATGAACCTGTTATCGCAATTCTTTCAGGTTCAGGTTTAAAAACGAACACTATCTCACAAACAGAATAATGTGACCGCGAACTTCCCTGAAAAGGGAGGTTGGCGCTCTCCTTATTCGGGGAGCAGATCTTTGGATAATCCCAAAAATAAGCACGAAATTGAATCTCCGGCTGACCTTGCCGGACGTGTATTGCCGGATATGACGGATATTTTGCTTCTCAGCCGGGCGCTCACACATCGCTCCTATCTGAACGAGCACCCGGAAGCCCTTGAAGATAATGAGCGATTAGAGTTCCTGGGAGACGCGGTACTCGATTTTGTGGTGGGGGCGTGGCTTTACAATCGTTATCCCGAAATGCCGGAAGGTGATCTAACGCGAATGCGTTCAGCTCTGGTTCACACGGAGCAACTGGCGAATTTTGCGTCTGAACTTGATCTGGGTCGGGCAATGAGACTTGGTAAAGGGGAGATCCAGGCGGGGGGGTACAATCGAACCGGGCTGCTTTGTGACACTTTCGAGGCGGTGATCGGTGCTTTATACCTGGATCGGGATATTGAAGGGGTGCGAAAATTTCTTGATCCGATGCTCGATAGAGCTGCTGATGACATTCTGATCAATCACAAGGATGAGGACCCGAAAAGCAAGTTACAGGAGTGGGCTCAGGGAAACGGTTATCCTGCACCGGTTTACACCACGCGCAGCTCTTCCGGACCTGACCATTCCAAATCATTTGAGGTAGACGTTTACGTGAATGGCAATGTTTGTGGTTCCGGGATTGGCACCAGCAAGCAGGCGGCCACCAAGTTGGCTGCTGCCGCAGCGATCGAGCTACTCCACATTGATGAATGGGATAACGTCGCTTAATGAAACCCAGACTAAAAACGCTTGAATTACACGGTTACAAGACCTTCGCGGGCAGGTCTCTATTTGAATTTCCCGGCAACATAACTGCCATCGTTGGTCCAAATGGGTCTGGAAAATCCAATATCGCCGATGCGATTCGCTGGGTGCTTGGTGAGCAATCCTACAGTCTCCTGCGCGGTAAGAAAACCGAGGATATGATCTTCCTGGGGTCTGATCAACGACCCAAGGCTGGAATGGCGTCTGCGACGATTCAGTTCGATAACGAAGAAGCCTGGCTGCCGGTAGATTATTCCGAAGTGGCGATCTCCCGCCGTGCTTACCGCGATGGCAGCAACGAATACCTGTTAAACAAGCAGCGCGTACGCCTCAAGGATATTTCTGAGTTGCTCGCACAATCAGGGCTGGCGGAGCGAACCTATACCATAATCGGTCAGGGGCTGGTCGATGCTGCATTATCACTGCGCCCGGAGGAAAGACGGCGATTCTTTGAAGAAGCCGCGGGTATTGGTCTTTTTCGGTCGCGGCGTGAAGAGGCACTTTCACGCCTGGACAACACACGCCGTAATCTGGAGAGGGTCACGGATATCCTCGGAGAACTGGATCCGCGTTTACGGAGCCTTGAGCGACAGGCAAAACGGGTGGAGGAGTACGAACGGATCAAAACCGATCTGCAGGTGCTATTGAGAGACTGGTACGGTTACCACTGGCAGAATTCACAGAAGGAACTACTGCGGAATCGCGAGATACTCAAGAACCAGGAAGAGAAGGTTGCAGTTGCGCGAACGCGAAGAACAGAAATCGAAACGAAAGTAGACGCTGTACGCATCAGGCTGCAGGAGTTGAGGAATCAGCTTAATGACTGGCACATTGAATCTGCTGAATATCACCGCCAGCGGGAAAAGATGAATCGAGAGGTCGCTGTGCTCGAAGAGCGGTTGAGAGCTTACAGCCAGCAGGAAATTTCCCTAAAAGGGGATCTGATACAAAGCGAGGAGGTTGGGGCCTCTTACCAGGAAAAGGTCCAGGGTCTTCAATCTGAAAAGGGAAAAGTTACCCTTGAATTGACTGAATGCCGTGAGCAGCTCGAGGTGATCAAGGCTTCTTTTGCGAGCCGGAAAGAAGAACGTGAGACGCTGGAAGCGACATTGAGACAATCACGAAATAAACTGGTGGCGCTCGAAACGAGACAGGTGCAGTTGAAGGCTCATCAACGTGAACTTCAAAACCGGATCGACTCGTACTCCAGCAGCCGGGACCATCTTGTAGATGGAATTGAGAAGAATCGAAAAGCACTGGTAAAAGCACTACAAACGCTGGAGGACATTAAAACCAGGCGTGATGAATTGGAATCCCGGGTGAAGAAAGCTGAAGAACAATTAGGCGGCTTCACGAGTCAAATCTCAAAATTGGAAGAGACCGAAAAACAACTAATTGCTGAAAATTCACGCATAGAAACAGATCTTGCGAAAGCAAACGCTCAACTTGAAGTTGTCAGGCAGGCAGAGCAGGCGTTCTCCGGGTTGGGTGATGGGGCGAAAAGCCTGTTAACCGCGGTTTCAAGGGGGAGGATTAGCGGACAATTGCGTTCAGTGAGTAGTTATCTGGAAGTTCCATTGGAGCTTGAAACCGCGATCAGCGCCGCTCTGGGTGATCAGCTCGATGCGTTATTGTATGACACAGATGCTGACACCGAAAAATTGCTGAGTTTCCTTGAAACTGATGCTTCAGGGCGCGCGATGCTGATTCCCTCAGATCGGGTAAAAACGACTGATAAGCTGAAATCCGCCAGGAATGAAAATGTATTGGGAGTCGCTTCTGATCTGGTAAAGATTAGCGGCAGCTCTGAACGACTTCTGACTTTTCTGCTGGGGCAGGTTTTGATCGTAAGGGACCGTCATACCGCCAGGAAAGTCGTGAAAGATCTTCCGGCACTTGGTAAAGCTGTAACCCTGAAAGGGGAGGTTTTTGCAGGTAACGGGGTCATCATCGCTGGTAAGGAAAACCGCTCGACAATCATCAGTCGCCCCAGGCAAAAGAAAGACCTGGAAGAGCGCATTGGGCAACTGGAAGGAAAACGCGATGCGAAACTGGAGGCTCTCAGAAAACTGCAGGCAGAGATCGGTGCTATTCGCGGAAAAAGAAAGGACCTGGAAGAAGGGAATAGAGAATACCAGAACAACCTTCAACAGGTGAACCAGGCTTTTTCGGCTGCTGAGCGCGAAACAACGCAATATCAGCAGCAACTTGAATGGCAGAATTCACAGATTAGTACGTTAGAGAGCCAGGCAGATAAATCTAAAGCTGAAATGGGTGAAACTCAGTCGGATATCGAAAAAACCGACACCGAAATCAGCAGCATGAACGAATCACTGCGGGAAACCACTGGAACCCTAAGGTCAATCCCGATCGATGAGTTGCAAAGTCAACTGGTTCACTGGAATACAACATTAGCAATCTCCGAACGGGCTGTTAGAGAAATTGATACCCGGAATCGTGAATTTGAAAACACGATCTCGCAAAATGCGACGCAAATTGAACAGACCAGGAAGCGCATCGATGACCTGGACGCCCTTCGCGTGGAAGCGGAAACCACAAAAGCGAGCACAAAGATCGAAGAAGAAAAAGTAAACTCGCAGATTCTGGAATTACGCCAGAAGATCGATCCGGCAGAAACTGAGCTCAACACACTGGAAGCTGAATATTCCAGCTTACAACACGAATATTCGCTAACGCAGCAAACAGAAGCCAACGCGGACCGGGTCTACACCCAGGCGCAGCTTGAATTTTCACGCAGCCGAGAGGCCGTAGATAATCTGCGCAGGCGCATCGAGGAGGATTTTGGTCTCGTGGCGCTGGAATATTCAGAAGATGTCACCGGACCAAACCCGTTACCTTTGGAGGGGGTTGGACAGCTTACTCCCTTAAACGAACTTCCCAAGGGATTGGACGAATCCATCACACGTCAGCGTGCACTATTAAGGCGTATCGGCGCGATCAACCCCGAAGCGCATAAGGAATACCTGGAAGTCAGGGAAAGGCACGAGTTTCTCTCTTCGCAGTTGTCTGATCTGCAAAAAGCTGATGAGGATTTACGACAGATTATCTCCGAACTTGACGAGTTGATGAATAGGCAATTCAGGGAAACCTTTAACGCGGTAGCGGCGGAATTCAAGGATATGTTCTCGCGGCTCTTCGGAGGCGGGTCAGCGCGGCTGATCATGACCGATGCTGATAACCCGACCGAGACCGGCATAGACATCGAGGCGAGGCTTCCTGGACGCCGTGAGCAGGGTTTATCTCTGCTTTCAGGTGGGGAGAGGTCTCTAACCGCAGTGGCGCTGGTATTTTCACTCCTGCGCGTCTCACCGACACCATTCTGTATTCTAGACGAAGTTGACGCGATGCTGGATGAAGCCAACGTTGGCCGGTTTACTGAGCTGCTGCACGAGTTAAGTAAACAAACCCAGTTCATCGTCATCACGCATAACCGTAATACAGTTCAGGTGGCGGATGTGATCTATGGCGTAACCATGGGACGTGACTCAGCCAGCCAGGTGATCAGCCTGCGGTTGGATGAAGTCAGTGATGAGATGGTGAGATAGAGAATAGTTTAAATAAAAAAGCTGCGGTTTTTTGTGAACTGCACCCTTTAGGCAAGACAAAAAAAGAAAGACCCCAAGTGGTTACATAGACAGGCACCTAACTTGATAGGGTGTCTGTCTTGTTTTCAATTGTATCCTTTCATAGTTATAGAAATAAACATACTCATCAATTATTTGTTTTGCTTCCTCAAAAGAAGGGTTGGGATGTTGTTTCATCGCTTCTTCTTTGAGATGACCAAAGAAATTTTCAATTACCGCGTTATCCCAACAGTTGCCACGTCTGGACATCGAAGGTGTAATGTTGTATTCTTTGGTTAGGGCAAAATACGATTGAGAAGTGTATTGATACCCTTGGTCACTGTGGAGGATCAGTCCATCAGTGACCATTTCTTTTTGGCGAGCTAACTTGACAGTTCTCATAACGAGTTCATGTGAGTTTTGTCTGGTCAAGCAATGAGCCACTATAAAACCATCATGTAGGTCTTTGATTAGCGATAGAAATGCCCAACCTTGACGAGTATGAATATAAGTCACATCCGTGACCCATTTTTGATTTGGACAGGAAGCAGAAAACTCACGCTTCAAGACGTTCGGATAAAGATGAAAAAAACCATATTCCGCAGCGCTTCGTACGAATTTTCGCTTTCTGGCCACAGAATGAATCCCCAGCTTGTTCATTAACCTTAGTACAGCTTTGTGATTGATGGTGACGCCAGTCTTTTGCTGGATCCATATCTGTACTCTCCGATAGCCATAGGTGTGATGCGATGCTTGAAAAGCTTTATCAATGAGCTTCATTCGTTCTGTATCTTTATCCGGTTTAGTTGATCGTTTTACCCAAGCATAATATGCGGCTCGCGAAACTTTTAGGAAGGTACACATTGCGGTTATCTGGTACTCTTCCTGGTAATGATAGATTGTCCGATATCGCGCTTCGCGAGCATATTCTTGCGCAATTCGGACTGAAGTTTTTTTAGCAAGGCATTCTCCATCCGTAATCGTGCTAATTCGCTTTGCTCGCTCTCGGCTTGTTTACGTGGACGCCCTATCGGTCTGATAAAGGCGCTTGCTCCTTCTCTCCTATATTGCCTGACCCATACTTTTATTCGATCCACTAGTCGTATTTCCAATTGGTTGGCGATTTCCCGGTAGGTATAACCCTCCTCAAGAAATAGTCGGACTGCTTCTTGCTTTATTTCAATTGAATATCGCGTCATCCCTTTTGTTCCAGACATGAAAAAGCACCTCCTGCTTATATTTTCTCACAGGGGGCGCTTTCTTTTTGTGTCTACTTTTTGGGGGTCAGTTCATTGAAGCCGCAGCTTTTTTTTATTACATGGAACCGGTTAACCGGTACTCAGCGGGAATGGTTGGGGTGATTGGTACGATCTCAGCCCAGATATCGAAGATCTTGATGTCCATTTCAGCTTTTGCGTCTTCAATGAATTGGAAATAAACCTGGTTCTTATAGGTTTCCAGTTCTTCATCAGTGAGTTCGCGGAGTTCGTGACCCAGCACCTGGATGATGTGATAACCGAAATCAGTTGCAACAGGATCGCTTATTTCACCAATTTCAAGCTCATAGGCAACGGTTTCAAATTCCTTTACCATCTGACCTTTGGTGAACCACCCCAAATCACCGCCGCTGGCGCTGTTGGATGTGTCGGTGGACTCCTCTGCTGCGACCAGACCGAAATCTTCACCGGTGTCGAGTCGCTCGAGAACCGCTGTGGCTTCTTCTTCAGTTCCCACAAGGATGTGCCTTGCCCATACCATATCCTGTTCGCGCGAGACATCCTTGGTCAGGTAGTCAAAGACTTTCTGATTCAATACCAATGCTCTCACATACTCGCGGAAATCCGCGTTAGTGTAATCAAATTCCGCATTGATATTGGTGAGCATTGTGTCATACAAGGATTCAAACCCGTCCCGGGTGTATGGTGTGGCAGTGGGAGGGATTGAAGTCGCGGTGGGTACAGTGGTGACAGTAGCAGTCGCTTCAGGTGTGGAGGTGGCTGCTTCAGTGGGTTCAGGCGTGAATGTTGGTTCAAGTGTAGCAGTGGGTTCGGGTGAAGGAGTCGGCGTGAGAGTGATAATGGCCAATTGTTCGGCGGATAGTGTGGAAGTTGGTTTGAAAGTGAACTCCACAATTTCTTCAGGTGTTGGCGTTCCGTTCGGGAAGTAGCCAAAACCTTCCTCGATTTCTTTGTCAATATCCTCTTCGCTTACCGTAATCCCAAGCTCTTCGGCTTTGGCAGCTACCACTGCTTCGTTGATCATTTTATCCAGTACATCACTACCGAACTGGATGTAGTTGTCCAGCGCGTTCTGCATTTCGAGCAGGTAAGACTGGAAAAGCTGTGCGTAGCCTGAAGCCGCATAGCTGGTGAAGGAGTCAACGTAAGACAAGCGTTCGTATTGGACCCTTTTTTCAAACTGCTCGCTCGAAATTTTTGTGGTTCCAACCTGCGCAACCGGCCGTCCTTTTTTTATGACCAGGTCGTACAGAATGCCGAAACCAACCAGCAGAATGACCACAGCCAGAATGCTGCTGACAATACCCACCATCAGCTTTTTCTGTCGGTTTTCCCTTGCCAGCCGGGCTTCGTGCTTCCTGGACGCTGGTTTTGGTACGTTGGTATCTTTATCTTTTGCCATCTTTCCCTCGAATGGATTGATTTGGCATATTATCTGGTTGGATAATGCCAAACTGGTTTAGTTCCGGTATATAGATTACTTTACCGGATGGCGTCAGTCCAGCGTTCCCCGGTAAAGGGCAGGAGGGCAACATGGCGGGCGCGTTTGATGGCGGAAGCCAGGGCGCGCTGATGCAGTGCGCAAGTCCCGGTTTGCCTTCTTGGTCGAATCTTGCCATCTTCAGTTACGAAGCGGCGCAGCATATCAACGTTTTTGTAATCAATGCTGATATTCTTATCAGCGCAGAACTGGCAGATCTTGGGTCGCGCTACGTAGCGGCGCGGACCTGAAAATCGCTCATTTTCGTTAGAATTTTCTTCTGACATTTTCTTTTACTCCATTTAGAACGGGAAGTCTTCGTCCGTTTGAATCTCTGAATCTTGAAGGTCACCGGTGGATTGAGAATTGTCGCGCTTATCGCCTAAAATCATCATTTCTGAAGCCACAATTTCAACATTACTGTGCTTCACACCTTCTGAATCCTCCCAGCGACGGGTCTGCAAACGGCCTTCAACATAAACCTGTTGTCCTTTTGTGAGGTATTGCTTACAGATCTCTGCAAGGTTTCCCCAGGCGACCACATTGAACCATTCAGTTTCCGAATGTCGTTCACCATCCCCGGTATTCCAGGAACGGTTTGTGGCCACAGTGAAGGTCGTTACGGGTCGCCCTGACGGGGTGAACCGCATTTCAGGATCTCTCCCCAGGTGACCGATGATCATTACTTTATTTAAATCTCGCCCCATTGAAAAACTCCTTCAAGAAAAACTTATTCTTTTTACTACTCAACCGCGGTGATCATATAACGGATCACGGGCTCATGGAAACGTAAATTTCGGTCGAGTTCGGTGGCGAAAGTAGGTGCAAACTCGGTGCTTACCAGGTAATACACTCCTTCGCGCTGCTTGCGGATAATGTAGGCTAAACGGCGTTTACCCCAGACATCAACCTTGGTGATGGTGCCGCCAGCGGTTGTTATCCAGTCCTTAACCTTATCGAGCGCGTCATTGAGCGCGGTCTCATCCAGTTCAGGGTGAAAAATTAGCACAACCTCGTATTTGCGCATGGTGATTCCTCCTTTCCTCGGGATTGCCCTCAAACAGCACCGTTGGCACAGTCAAGAGCGGAAAGGTAGCAGCGGAAACTGCTAACCAGACACGCAATTTTACCACAATTGCAAGAATATAGAGAATATCCATCTGGACATCGTCCAACGGTGGTGGTAAAATACTGAACGTTGTTGGGGGCTCGTCTAACGGCAGGACGGCTGACTCTGGATCAGTAAGTAGAGGTTCGAATCCTTTGCCCCCAGCCTGAGAAAACCCGTGAAAGCGGGTTTTTGATTTAAAAGAGGTTCTCATACCACATTCGGGGTACAGATGTCCTTTGCCCCCAGCCTGAGAAAACCCGTGAAAGCGGGTTTTTGATTTAAGAGAGGTTCTCATACCCCATCCGGGGTACAGATGTCCTTTGCCCCCAGCCTGAGAAAACCCGTGAAAGCGGGTTTTTGATTTAAGTGAGAGGTTCTTAACTCCCGTCCAGGGGTAGTGTTATATTTTGCTCCCAGCCTATCGAAACCCGTGAAAATAATCAAAATGAACAGGGGTAGGTATAAACTTCATGTTCTTTTGCTCAACACGCAATGTTTTCTACTGTTGCAGTATAATTCCAGCCTTGATTCATCGATAGGTCACCAATATGTTCAATCGAGCACGCACATTCTTTAAAGACCCTGATTACTACCGGACGCTTATAAGGCTGGCGGGGCCAATCGCGCTGCAGAGTCTGATCAGTTCGTCGCTGAACTTTGTATCCGTGTTCATGATCGGGCAACTGGGTGAAGTGCCCATCGCTTCGATCGGGCTCGCGAACCAGGTATGGTTTCTGCTTAACCTGATGGTATTTGGGATTTCAAGCGGCACTTCGATGTTCGTCGCGCAGTTGTGGGGGAAGAAGGACGTGGCGAACATCCGCAGGGTGGTCGGTCTGACCGTGAAGCTCGGGCTGGCAGCGGCAATCGTCTTTTTCACGATTGCTTTTTTCTTCCCGCAGTTTGCATTGCGCGTTTATAGCACTGATCCGGCAGTGATCGCTACAGGATCACGTTTCTTGCGCATAATGGGCTGGTCCTATGGTTTCTATGCAATGACGGCGGTCTTCAGCCTGTCATCGCGCGCAGTGGGGAACGTTCGACTACCGGTGCTGGTCAGCACTTCAGCTCTGATTTTGAATGTGCTATTGGCGTATCCATTGATCTTTGGAATAAGCGGTTTGGGCATCCCAGCGCTCGGTACAGATGGAGCCGCGATCGCGGGATTGATCGCCAGAATTGTGGAGTGTACTGCGCTGCTCTACTTCATCTTCCGCAACAAGGCAAACCCGGTGGCAGTGACCGCGCACGATGTTTTGGATCTTGACTGGACGTTTATCCGCCGCGTAATGAAACCGGTGCTGCCGGTGATCGGTAATGAATTCCTGTGGTCGACCGGAATCACAACTTACAACGCGATCTACGGGCATGTGGGCACCAGCGCTGTCGCAGCGATCAACATTGTTTCATCGATCGAGAATATTGCGTTTGTGCTTTTCCTGGGCATAGGCAACGCGACAGCGATAATGGTGGGCAACCTCATCGGGCAGGAGAACACGGAAAGAGCTTACACATATGCTGGGCGTTCATTGGTTCTCCAGATGAGCGGAGCTTTCCTGATCGGTATTTTGGTCATCCTGTTCGCGCCGGGCGTCCTGCAATATTACCGCGTGGATCCTGAGGTGATCTCTTTCGCGCGTAAATGCCTTATCGTGCTGGGAGTTGGACTGACGATTCGGGCTGGCAATCACACGATCATCATTGGCATTCTCCGATCTGGCGGCGACACGCGCTATTCCCTTGTTTTGGACGGATTAGTGATCTGGCTAGTCGGTGTTCCATTCACTGCAGCTGGTGCTTTTCTGTTTCATTTACCGGTGTATTTTGTTTACGCACTCACTCTGACCGAAGAGGTGACCAAGTTTGCTCTTGGTGTCCGGCGTTATTTTTCGCGTAAATGGATTAATGACCTTACCACGAAGGTCGCTGACATTGAACCGATTATTTTGGGCTCTCAGGCGGGGGAATGATGGTGAGCGCTGCGGGGATCTTTTACAAGTACGATTAGGATAAAGCTGGAGATCAGCGCAAGAACGGCGGACGTGATGAACGTCACGGAGTACCCGAAGGAATCTGCCAGTAAACCACCCAATAACGGCGCGAGGATGGTCGCGGGGGAGATGAGTGTGTTTGCCATACCCACGTAAGTTGGACGTTGTGATTCATCACCAAATTCAAGCGAGATTGTGATGCCGATTGTCCAGAATGCTGTTGCCGCGACTCCGGTGAGCACGAATACTAGGAAAAACAACTCTGGATTTTTAATAACCAAAGCTAATATTGCGCTGGCAGCAGCGCTGAAGGCTCCCAGTACCAGAACCCATTTGCGCGACCATTTGTCTGATAGCCTGCCGAGGAGGGGATTCATCACCACCTGGGTGATCAGCAGCACGCTGGTCATCAGGCCTACCTGCAATGAACTGACCTTCAAATTATTTACCGCGTAAACCGCGTAGAACGCGGTTGCCATCAATCCGAACTGTGAAAAGAACCGGCTGATGAGGAAGTTGGTAAAGGATTTATCCTGTTTGAGAATCCGCTTTATATCCTGCCACAAGGGCTGAGGGGTGAGCTGTTCTGACCGGATTATGCGGGGCTGCTCACGTGTCGAGTGGAGAAAGAACCAGGAGAAGAAGTACAAGCCGCTGGTGATGAAAAAACAGGAGGCAAAATCAAAAGGTGGTTTTAATGCCACCAGCAATAATCCGGCAAGGTAAGCACCCAGGCTGGCAAGCAGGTTGGCTGCGGCGGATTGCGCACCAAAGAAAGTCGCCAGGATGTTTCCCGGGATGACTTTGCTGATCATGATCTGCCAGGCGTTGGCGGTGAATCCGGAACCTAAACCCTGCCAGATCAGCAGAAGAAAAGTGAGGACGAGCGCGATGTCTGACCCGATGACGGGGAGAAGAAGCCCAACGAATCCCAATCCGAGGATAGGAAGGCGCTCATGGATCGTTGCTTTGATCACAAACGGACGGACCCGTTCCATTTTAGAGATGCGTTTTGCCAGCAGCAGTTGAGGCATCTGCCAGCCCATGTTATGAATAGCAGGTATCAAGCCGATTAACGTTGCTGATGAGGATAAGGTGGAGACAAAGAGGGGGATGATCGTGGTGTAGGATGTAAAACCCACTCCCCAACCGAAAAAAGCCCCATCAAGGATGTTGACGAGGAAGTTGTGTTTTAGATCTTTGTCAGCTGTCTGATCGAATAATTTCATTTATGCCGTAAGTTAAGAAAACCCCGGATTACCCGGGGTGGAATTTGAATTCAATAACCGGATGGATCAATGCTCTTCATCGTAATCAAGCTCATCCCAATCCTCTTCGCCTTCTTCCTCCATGTCTTCCCATTCTTCCAATTCATCTTCATCTGTATCCCAATCGTCGTTATCGATAGCGTCGGAATTAGGGGTATAAGTCTTACAACCGGTATCAGGATCAAGTTCAACCATTCCTGCTGTGCAAAAGCCCTCATCCAAAAACGCGCAATCTAAATAATGGCAACGAATTCTAGGCATTTCCATTTCCTCCTGAGTTTGTTAACTGGGCAGATTTTACTATAAGTTTGTAAATTACTGTGACAAAAATTATTGTCATCATCAATGCTGAGAGCACGCACCACTGGCAGACCGCTTTCAAGACGAAAACTTCAATGTACGTCAGGTAGAGTGAAAACAGGAACCCCGCCAGGCTAATGGCAAAGATCAGCATTTCATTGTATGGTGCGAGCATTTTACTCTTATTTCCAAAAGATGCAAGTAAAAACAGGGACGCAAAACCAACTATACCAAAAAATCCAAGTGGTATTCCCCATAAAGTTGACCACTGGCTGGCATTGACCACGTCACAGCGACCCAGACCCGGTGTGCAGTAGATATCAGTGTTTGCGATTTTTACGTAGGCGAGGTAAATCGAATCCAGCAATCCAATAAAGGAAGCAACAAGGATGATTATGGAGCTTGTCTTGATTTGAGACTTATTTTTCTGCTGGGTCATGTTAATAGCGGACCGTTTCTCACCTGGTTGTGAATAGGTTGTGGTTAACGCACTACGCATTAACCGTACCAAGAACGCGAGATTATATCACGAACTAGCCGGGATTCAAGCGGTGCGCTTGCATTACATTGGGGAGATTTTCGATCTTTGTCAATACTCTTGATAGCTGCACAATGTCAGCAATTTCCAATACCATAAGAATGGAAGCGAGGTTATGTGTCACGTTGATCTTGATGTCTTTGAGGTTAATGTTTTCGTTGCTCAGAACGGAAGAGATGTCCACCATCAGCCCCTGGCGATCGTAGGCTTTGATTTCGATCTCAACCGGAAAAGTATTCTGAGGTTCACCCCAACTTACTTTAACGATGCGATCACGATCCTTCATACGCAGAATGTTGGGGCAATCCTGCCGGTGGATGGTTGCGCCGCGGCCGCGAGTGATATATCCGACAATCTCATCACCAGGAACCGGCTTGCAGCAGCGGGCAAACGTGGTGAGAATATTCCGCAATCCCAGCACTGAAACCGCGTTTTCACCCACATCGCGTTGTTGTGTGGATGGTTTGATTTCAAAGATCTTGTCTTCCTGCGCACCGCCTTCGGACAGTGTGTTAATAATGTGACCGATAGAGAGATCACTACAGCCAACTGCCACATAGAGGTCATCAAGAGTACGGTAATCAAAGCTGCGGGCAAGTTTTTCCACGTCAAGTTGCTGTAATCCAAGACGGCGGAGTTCGCGATCGAGAATTTCCTTGCCCTGTATGATATTCTGCTCACGGTTCAAGTGTTTGAACCATTGACGGATTTTTGAACGGGCGCGCTGGGTTTTAACCAGCCCAAGCGTGGGATTCAACCAGTCGCGTGACGGTCCGCCCTGTTTGGCTGCCAAAATTTCCACCTGGTCGCCAGTTTTGAGCGTGTAGTCAAGAGGAACCAGTTTGCCATTTACCTTGGAGCCGCGGCAGCGATGCCCGATCTCAGTGTGCACGGTGTAAGCGAAGTCGATGGGAGTTGCGCCAGCGGGCAGGTCAATGATGTCACCGCGAGGGGTGAAGACATAAACCCTGTCCTGGAAAACATCCGTGCGCATGCCATCAACAAATTCATTGGCATCTTCTACTTCCTGACGCCACTCCATCAGTTTCTTCAGCCAGTTGATGCGCTGTTCGTATTGTTCGTCGCGCGGACCCTTTTCTTTGTAACGCCAGTGAGCGGCAATGCCGAACTCAGCGTTTTCGTCCATCTCGGGGGTGCGTATCTGAACTTCCAATGGCTTTCCGTCATCATAGAGGACAGCTGTGTGCAGCGACTGGTAAAAGTTATCTTTAGGTGCGGCGATGTAATCATCGAATTCGTTGGGAATAGGGCGCCAGCGGGTATGGATCAGACCCAGCACTGCGTAGCAGGTGGGAATATCCTGAACGATCAACCGGACACCGCGCAGGTCGCGCACCATTTCAAAGGGCTTGTCTCGGTCGACCATTTTCCGGAATATCGAGTAAATATGTTTGCTGCGGCCTGTTATTTCGGCATTGAGACCGGCATCTGTGACAAGTTTGTTCAAGTTATCAAGAATCGCATTCATTTGACGTTCGCGTTCACCACGCGTTTCAGCCAGGTTCTGAGCGATCTCTTTATACTTTTCCGGTTTCGTGTAGCGGAAACCGAGATCCTCCAGCTCCCACTTGAGCTGCCAGATACCAAGCCGGTTGGCAAGGGGAGCAAATATATCCAGCGTTTCCTGGGCTATCCTGCGCCGCTTGTGTTCCGGCATGTACCCCAGTGTTCGCATATTATGCAGGCGGTCCGCCAGTTTGATGAGGATGACCCGGATGTCTTCTCCCATTGCGAGGAATGTTTTTCGCAGCGTTTCATTGGCAAGATCGCGCCGGCGGTCGCGGGCGAGTTGAGAATCCAACAGATTCTGTTGTTCCTCGTTGTCTTTATCAGCAACGTTACTAAAAATCTCTGCATCGTGTTGATCTGCTCTTGAAACGCGGGGCAGGTGGGTCAATTTTGTGACACCATCGACCAGGCGTACAACCTCATCCCCAAAAGTGCGCTGTATGTCCTGTAAAGTAACCGGGGTGTCCTCTACAGTGTCATGTAGTAAGCCGGCGGCAACGACCACCGGCTGAACCTGTAATTCCGCAAGAATGATTGCGACCGCTACGCAATGACTAATGTATGGTTCGCCCGAGGCACGTTTTTGTGTTGCGTGAGCATGCTCGGCAAAATTATAAGCCTGGATAATGAGTTCGCGATCCACACGTGAATAGTTCTCAGGAAGGATTTCCAGCAGGTTTTCAAGTAAAGGAGTAAGTTTTTCAGTGCTGATCATAAGCGACTCTGGTTAACTTACAAGTATAACATTCACACCATAATTTTCTGGTTAATTTGCTCTATATATTTGCTCCTTGTATAAGCAAATGAATCATGTCCCTAAGTAGCAAAATCGTAAGGTTGTGTCCCTTATGAAGAGGTTTCGTGAAAAGCATGGTAAGAAGTGATGGTTTCAATAATTGATTCCTTTCGCAAAAACAGCTCCAGGACGCAAAAACCGCGGAATCAAATAGAAACAATTCCTAATTCAAGCGTGATTATTGAAAAATTTCGATTAGAAAAATCACTGATGCAAAAATGCGATATACAAATGATCTAAAGTGCAGTCATAAACATACGATTTTTTTACGTTAGCTACATGTAAATAGGAATGGATTAAATTCGCAAAAACAGAACATATATTCTATTATAACACGTCTTTCAAGTGGTTAATGGATTTTATAGTTGATATGAATTTGCTCCAAGAGACGCATATCAAATCAAAAAAGCTGGTTTTTGCACCTTATTTCAATTGTTCCTGGCCTTCAAATTTCCGGCTGGGTGAAAGATAGCGCAATGTTTCGTCATCTTCTGGCAGAAGTTCCTGTTGGATCATTCGGGTGAGCAATTCTCCCATCGCGGGACCGAGCATGAATCCCTGTCCACATAACCCCACGCCAAGGAGTAGATTTGAAACTTGCGGGCTCCAACCAAAGATCGGAAAGCCGTCGGGGGTCATGGGGTACAGCCCGCGCCATGTTCTCCTCACACGAATATTCTTCAACCTGGGCATAATTTCGATCATGCGGGTGGCAACCATGGGTAAAAAGCTGCTGGTTTCGTTTACGTCAGTACCCCAAATGTTCGGGTTGGGGGTAATGCAGAAAATGATCTGACCAGTAAGATGCTGGTAGAAATAATAATTGCTTGAGCCGGCTGATGGGCGAATATCAACGATCATTGGACCAAGGAAGCGCGCAACCGGTTCGGTGATCGCGGCTTCGTGGCTGTCCGGTTTGACTGGAAGGTCAATTCCTGCCATGAGACCTATCTCAACGGCATTCGCTCCGGCTGCGTTGATGACAACGGCGGCTGAATAGCGACCGTTACAAGTTTCAACTGATTCAATCCGGTCATTCCGCACGGTCATAGATGTAACCATTTCATTGAACTTGAACTCTGCACCGGCCTCCAGGGCGTGGGTATAAAAGGCGTGGTTGGATAGAAGCGGCGATGCGCTACCGTCACCGGGTGAAAAGGTTCCTCCGATCAACCCTTCAGGCGTGAGGTCCGGTACAATCTTTAGTAGTTCATCCCGGTCATACCAGTTGTTCACCAAACCGTACGTTTTTTGCACTGTAAGCAGATCCTTAAGGATTTTTTCCTCACGCGGTGAATACGCTACGAAGGTATAACCGCACTGGTCCCATTCGATATCATCGCCGAAGGTTTCCTTGAATGTGGAGAAAATCTCTATACTGCGCAGGCACAAGCGGATCTTGGCGGGATCAGAGTGGGTGGCACGAATACCACCGATCGCTCTTTTATTGGATCCCTGACCCACACTGGGAACAGACTCGAGCACTAAAACCTTCAAACCGGACTTCGCCAGGTAAAACGCGGCAGGGGAGCCAAGGGATCCCGCGCCGATGAGTATTACGTCGTAATTCCTGCGGTCACTCATCCTGTTCTTCCTCCCCGTTCTCACCGGCAAATGTACCCAATGGAACTTCTATAAAGATCGGACGTTTGTATGGATCGATCACCTGGTTGGGCGGTACGCCTTCTTCGGCGAAAAGCCGGCGGATCAGGGGGGCGCATGTTTTTGCACCGCAGGCTCCCATTGCTGCCCTGGTGACAGTTTTGATCTCGTTGATATCGTGATATCCCTGGCGGATAAGGGAGCGAATTTCACCGGCGGTCACATGTTCGCAACGGCAGATGATGGTGTCGTCAGCGACATGCTCAACATATTGCACCATTGGCTGCGTGATACTGGCAGGCTGCACCTTGATTCCGGCAACACGGGGCGCGATCTCATGGCTTGTTTGAACCTGCACCACGAGCGTGCGGTCATTGCCCTTGAAAGCGTGAATATTGAGGACTTCTGCTTCACCAAGTTCATTCCCTTCGGTGTCCAGGATGGTCACCCGGTCTGACAGGTTGAGCGTTTCGCGTGAAAATTCGTAAGGTATGGAAACAATTGGATTCTCATCGTTGTGCCTGTAATCCACCAGTGTAATAGCCAGACCCGGGCAGCCGGCGACACATTTTTCACATCCCTTGCAGCAATAATTGTTGCCGATAAATTTAGGAATTGAACGGATATCGTTCTTATCGACGACGATGAGACCCTGGGGGCAGAGCGTGGAGCAGGGGTTGCATGGGATCTCCTGGTTGCAGTGCAGAACCGGAATGATACCGGCTTCCATTTCCGGCAACTCTTCTTCAAATACATTGCCGGGTTTTGATTTTAGGATTTCTCCCATCCTGTACCAGGATGAGGGGACTTCTCCAACGGACAATCCCAAGGCTTTTGCGATCTCCAACCCTTTGATCTTGCCGCTGAAAATCGCTGCCGAGGCTTCGGCGATCTCTTCTGCGTCGCCGGCTACAAAAGCGGGCACATCAAATTGCAGTGCCTTTTGGTAGAACTCGTTGACCGGATCCAGCCCGACTGCGACCAGCACCGCGTCACATTCAAAGGATTTCTCGGTGCCGGCAATTGGTTTGAATTTATCGTCCACCTTCGCGATGGTGACAGATTCCACTTTGTCAATGCCATTCGCTGAAAGGACCGTATGGGAGGTGTAGATCGGTACACCCATTCTCACCAGCTTGTCCTTGTGGACTTTGTAACCGCCGCACTGCGGCAGCGCTTCAACCAGACCAACCACACCGATGCCTGCCTGAAGGGCGTGATAACCGGCTATCAGTCCGACATTTCCGCCGCCGATAATGAAGAGCTTTTCAGCGGGTTTGACCATATCGCGATTGACGAGTGTCTGGAAAGCACCCGCGCCGTAAACCCCCGGCAATGTGTTGCCTTTGAAGGCAAGGAATTTTTCGCGTGCGCCGGTAGCGACGAGGAGCACCCGCGGAGTGATGAGAATGTAATTTTTACCGTCTTTGAGTACTCCGACCTTTTTGTCGCTGAAAACAGCCAGACATGTGGATTGTGTCCAAACTTGCACGTTGGAATAGGAGCGTAGTTCCTCCTCAAGTTTGGTAGCGATGTCGATTCCGCGAGTACCTGCATAAACAGCTTCTGCGGACCCGAAAAATCGGTGTGTCTGAAGCACAAGTTTTCCACCAAGGCGGTGTTTATCATCGATGAGAATCGCATCGACTCCCAATTTACCAAGTTCAATCGCGGCTGAAAGACCCGCCGGACCGCCGCCGATGATCAGCACAGGTATTTCCATCTCAGGGATCGGATGCAGGGCGGGGACCTTTTTTACTTCAGGCAGCACCGGATTTCCATCATTGGGTAAAACCTGCATTCCAGGTGTGACCAGTTCCATGCAGGATTTTTGCGGTTTACCATTCGCAATCACCATACACTGTGAGCACTGCCCGTTTGCACAAAAAATGCCAAGTGGAGAACCGTCCTTTTGATGGTGACCAAATACCTGGATCCCGTTGGCAAATAGAGCGGCTGCAATGGTTTCTCCTTCAAGGGCTTTCAAGGGTTTCCCCTGCCAGTAAAATTCGATCTCTTGTCGTTCCTGAACCGGTAGAATCGGATGCTTCTTGATGCGATGATCGGTCATCTGCTATCCTTTGAGGGTTAATAAATTCGATGCCTACTTCGATCCAAAATCAAAAGCTTATATCTTATTTATTTTACCAAAACGCCTGTTTCGTGCATACAGCAATTGGACAACCTTGATACCTTGTTTATGGATTAACACAGTCACTTTTCCTCCTAACAAAAACACCGGCATGATTGAATCTGCCGGTGCTTATCATAAAATTACTCCCGATGAATTTAATCCTTCTTCATCCGTAAGTAGGCTTCCATAAAGCCATCAAGGTCGCCTTCAAGCACGGCCGTCGTGTTTCCCACCTCGTACTCGGTGCGGTGATCTTTGACCATTTGATACGGATGCAGTACATACGACCTGATCTGGCTGCCCCATTCAGCTTTCTGGTAAGCCCCGCGCAGGTCAGAAAGGTGTTTATCCGCGGCAATTTGCGCCAGGTCTAAAAGTCGGGCGCGCAGTACGCGCATCGCGTTATCGCGATTCTGCATCTGGGATCGTTCATTCTGACAGGACACAACGATGCCTGTGGGAATGTGTGTAATGCGCACCGCAGTGGCATTCTTTTGCACATTCTGACCGCCCGCGCCGGAGGATTTGAAAATATCGATCTTGAGATCGTCCGGGTTGACCACAACCGTAGGGTCTTCCTGAACGGCTTCCGGCAGGACTTCCACCTGGGCAAATGATGTATGGCGGCGGTGGGCGGAATCATATGGAGACAATCTCACCAGCCGATGAACACCTTTTTCAGCCCGAAGATAGCCATAAGCGTAAGGTCCCGTCACGGCGATGCTGACGGATTTGATGCCTGCTTCCTCGCCTTCGGTTTGATCAAGTATTTCTGTGCTATATCCTCGCCGTTCACACCATCGCAAGTACATTCTCTCGAGCATGGCAGCCCAATCCTGGGCATCAGTTCCACCCTCACCGGTGTTGATGGTTAGCAGTGCGTTGCCGCGATCGTAACGTCCACCAAGCAACGTGGCTATTTCAAGTCGGGATAATTCAGCTGAAATTGATTCGACCTCGGACTCTAACTCGCTTTGCATCGAGGGGTCACCCATTTCAGCCAGTTCCAGAGTGTCGGCGATGCGCTTTTCAAGATTCTTCCACGTGGAAATTTCATCACGCAAATCTGAGAGTTCTTTCATGATGGATTGCGCATAGCGTTGATCATTCCACAACCCAGGATCTTCACTTTTTTTGGTTAGTTCAAAAAGCTGTTTTTCTTTTTCGGGGAGGTCAAAGACGCTCCAGGAGAGAATGGATGGAGGAAAGGTTGGATTGTAGGGTTGTAACAAGTTGTTCCATAAAACCTCAAGTGGCTAAGCCAAAATATTATTTACAAATTCGTCCCGATCGAAAGGCTGCAGGTCTTCAGGTTTTTCACCAAGACCGGCGTAGTAGATCGGCAAGCCGAGCTCTTTTTGTATTGCGAAGGCCATTCCACCACGGGCGGAGGAGTCCAGCTTTGTGAGAATTACCCCATTGGCTTGGACGGCCTGTTGAAAGGCACGCGCCTGTACCAGGGCATTCTGTCCGGTTGTGGCATCCAATACCAAGAGCACCGCGTGAGGTGCTCCCTCCATTGCTTTGCCGACCACCCGGTTGACCTTTTTCAGTTCTTCCATCAAGTTGTAGCGTGTGTGCAGGCGTCCAGCGGTGTCGATAAGCAGGATATCCATTTTGCGTGCGACTGCAGATTGGACCGCGTCATAAGCCACAGCCCCGGGATCGCTATCGGGTTGACCGGCAACCACCGGTAAATTAAGGCGTTCACCCCATACCTGTAATTGATCGATGGCTGCGGCGCGATAGGTATCACCAGCCGCGAGGAGTACTTTTTTGCCTTCTTGCGCGTATCTATAACCAAGTTTCGCGGCGGTGGTGGTCTTGCCGGATCCATTCACGCCAACGAGAAGGATAATTGCAGGGTGGTGGTCATCAATAGTTAGGGTTAATGGCGGTAGCAACAAATCACGCAGGATGGCGGATAAAACTCGTTGTAAATCTTCTGTTTTTGTGATTCCCTCGTCAAGAATCGATTTGCGCAGCCGGCTGATAATTTCCATGCTGGTTCCAACGCCGACATCAGCCTGGATCAGCAGCGCTTCAAGGTCATCCCAGGTTTCCTGGTTGACCTCTGAACCACCGAAGACAGTGACGATGCGCCCAAAGGTGGATTTTCGGGTGCGGTCAAGACTTTCACGCCATTTATTGAATATTGTGCTCATCGGTCAAAGATTATAACACGCGTTGAATTGCGACTCACCCGTCGATGTGCTTTGCAGCGAGCTGTCCACATCCCGCCTGTATATCGATACCCCGCCTCAATCGGATCGTGCAGGGAATCCCGGAGGATTCAAGGATTTTTTGAAGTCCTGCGCGCGCGCACTCGTGGTGGGTGCGCCTGGATACTGCGCAGTAGGATTTAAGCGGGATCACATTCACATGACAATTCAATCCTTTTATAAGCGCGGCTAATTCAAGGGCGTCATGAGTCGTGTCGTTGACGCCTGCAATCAATGCCCACTCAAACGTCAACCGCCTGCCTGTGGTTTCAATGTACTCACGGCAGGCTGCTATCAGCTGAACAAGCGGGTACTTGCGGTTAGCGGGGATGAGCCTGTTGCGAAGTGAGTCATTGGCGGCATGAAGACTCACGGCCAGGTTCACCTGTCGTTTTTCAGCCGCGAACTGGCGAATCTTCGGGACAATCCCGACAGTTGAAATTGTAAAGCGGCGCGCACCCAGGTTCATGCCCTGCGGGTCATTCAATCGGTCTATTGCCGACATGACCGCGTCGTAGTTGTGGAACGGCTCTCCCATCCCCATTACGACCACGTTGGTCACTTTTTTGCCCTTTTTCGCAAGTTCACGCGCGTAATGCACAACCTGCTCAACGATCTCCCCTGAAGTCAAACTTCGTTTCAGTCCCATTTGACCGGTGGCGCAAAAAACACAACCCATGGCACAGCCTGCCTGGGAGGAGATGCAAAGGGTCTCTCGTTCATCGTAATGCATAAGGACGGTTTCAATCCTGGCACCATCCGGCAGGATGAAGAGGGTCTTAACTGTTTCTGCATCACTCGATACCAACCTGTCCACCGGTTCCAGGCGGGAGAAAGTGATCGATTCGCTCAACACCTCGCGCAGTTTTTTTGGCAGCGCGGTAATTGCATCCGGACCCGCTGCAAGTTGTTGATAGATACCATTCCAGACCTGTTGCGCCCGGAAAGCAGGTTGACCAATAGAAAGGAAGTATTCCTCCAATTGAGTTCTATCCAGATCATAGAAGTAAAGCTGGTCAGTCATTTAAAGTATCCAAAAGGTGTGAGAGGGAAGGCGAGATAATACTCACAGGCGGGTGGTGTGCTTCAGCCTCCTCGCGGGTGGCGATGCCGGTGAGCACCAGGGCGGTAGGGCAGCCAAGTTTTTGCCCGCCGAGAATGTCAGTTTCAAGCCGGTCGCCAACCACCAGGGTTTCTGCCGGATTAGTGCCTAGTCTTTCAAGAGCGAACTCGTACAGGGTAGAGTTTGGTTTTCCGGCGATGATCGGTTTTACATCAGTTGAGATCTCGAGAGAGCCGACGATCGAACCCGCGCCGGGTATCAATCCTTCAGGCGTTGGATAGGTGCGGTCGGGATTGGTGGCGTAAAATGGGACCCCGCTGCGAATCAACAGGGTGGCGCGTTTGAGCTTCTCAAAATTGATGCCCCGGTCCATGCTGGCGACAACGGCTACGGGATCAATTTCTGACACGTGAAAACCATTGCTCTCCAACGCTTCGTTTAGTCCTGATTCACCCACGATGTAAACGTTTCCGCCGGACGGGAAGCGTTTCTTGAGAAGGTAAGCTACCGCCATTGAAGAATTAACGATCTTATCCTCAGGAATGATCGCGCCAAAACCGGCGAGTTTTTCCACGTATTTCCGCGGAGTCCTGGTGGCATTATTTGTGGCTAGGATGTAATCAAGATTGAGATGTTCGATCTGCTTAAAAATCTCTGCCAGGTCGCCTATGGGTTCTGATTCCTGCCACAGGACACCGTCCATATCGAGGATCAGGGATTTCAAACTACTTGTTGGTAACTGATTCATAAAGCCTCATAAAACGAGCCGGATAGCAGTCGCCACCCGGCTCGCGATCCTTGGATCGGTTCAGTGTTCAGGTGGTGTGAGCACCTGGTCGACGATACCGTAATCAACTGCCTGCTGAGCGTCCATGTAGTAGTTGCGGTCCGTGTCCTTCTCCAGGACTTCCAGCTTCTGGCCTGTGGAGTCAGCGAGGATGTTCATCAGCCTGGCTTTGAGGCGCAGGATCTCGCGCGCCTGGATCTCAATGTCTGACGCCTGTCCTTCTGCTCCACCAAGAGGCTGATGCATATGAATGGTGGCATGCGGGAGGGCGTAACGCTTGCCCTTGGTTCCGGCAGCGAGCAGGACGGTGCCAAAGGAGGCTGTGACACCCACAGCAACCGTGCTGATCTTGTTGGGAACCATCTTCATTGTGTCATAGATGGCGAGCCCTGAGTAGATCTGTCCACCGGGAGAGTTGATGTACATCTGAATGTCGGCTTCCGGGTCTTCGCGGCTCAAAACGAGCAGCTGGGCAACCACGGCGTTGGCGACCTGGTCATCAATTCCAGTGCCTACAAAGATGATACGCTCTCTAAAAAGTAAAGAATAGATGTCGTATGCGCGTTCACCCCGACCGGATGATTCGATCACCATAGGGATAACGGCACGATAATCGGGTAGTTTCATTTTTTCTCCTGTCTCTCGTCTACTCGTTGTTGTTTTCCTCAGTCGCTGCTGCTTTTTTTGTGGTCTTCCTGGTTTTCGGTTTAGTTTCTTTCACGGTTTCAGCAGTTTCTTCGGTAGCTTTGGCAGTTTTCCGTTTTGTGGTTTTAGGTTTATCCGCCTTTGTTTCCTCTTTTTTCTCTTCGCTAAACTGACCGGTGGCGATCTCTTTCATGCGTTCGAATGTCTTGCGATTCAAAACGCGCGACGCGGCTTCCATGGTCACAGCGTTGATGAAATCTTTATTCTTGAGCTGTTTTTCAAGCGCTTTTGGCTCTGTTGATTGCTGCATTTCCGCCAGCATGCCGGTGGCTTCAGCCTGGAGATCTTCATTCTCGAATTTGATCTCTTCAACCCTGGAAAGTTCCTGCATGACCAGTGATTTGCTCAGGTTCTTGGCAGCAGCCGGTTTGACGTCCTCTTCCATCCAGACGTCCTTTTCCTTCTTGATCGTCTTCAGATAGGTTTCGAGATCCATATGCTGGTGGGAAAGGTCATGAGTGACCGATTCGACAATGTGTTCCATCTCGTGTTCCAGAACCTGGGGCGGGAATTTCACGGTAGCCTGTTGAGCGACTTCGTCCAATAGTGCTTCAAAGTATCCCTGGTCGTATTCGCCCTGCTGGCGGGTCTCCAACTGCAGTTTTACGCCTTCCATAAACTGGTCAAGCGATTCATATTCACCAAACATCTTGGCGAAATCATCGTTCAATTCGGGGAGGGTCATTTTCTTCACGTTCTGCAACAGTACCTTGAATTCAACCTTTTTCCCGCGCAGTTTTTCGAATTTGGAATCCTTGGGGTAAGTGTATTTGATGGTCTTTTCGGCGTTTGCTGAAAGACCGATCAACTCATCACCAAAACCTGTATATGGATATCCGTTCTCTTCAGGATCATTCTCCCCAATGACCAATTGAAGGGGTGAATCCTTGAGGAGTTCGGGTTTATCGTCTTCGGTCGGGTTGAGCAAGGTCGCGTCCACTTTGATGTATACCAGATCACCGTTTTCCGCCGGGCGATCCACAGGTTCTGCGGTGGCGTAGGTGCGGCGCAATCGTTGAACGAACTCATCCACCTGTTCAGCAGTGACAGGTTGCGGGGTGTAATCCTTGCGGATTTCGCGATATTTCCCGAGGTCGACAGTGGGTTCGAGTGGTACGACGAAGGTGAATTTGATCGAATCGCTTTTATCGACGTCCTCCAGGGTGCCTGGAGCGGCGGGAGAAATCTTGGCTTCGGTAAGAATCTCGGGGTAGACTTCTTCCATCATCAATTCGAGCGCGTCTTCTTCAACCGCTTCTTCACCGTAAAGCCTGACGATTACATCGTACGGTGCTTTTCCGGGGCGAAAACCGGGAATTTTGGCTTTGGAAGCGATGCGGCGGGCAGCCTTAACTTTGAATTTATCCAGAGCGGGGGCTTCAAACTCAGCTACAATCTTTACCTGGTGGTCATCGCGTGGTTCAAGGTTGATTTTCAATTTATACATCCTTATCGAGTAATTTTGTTACGGAGACCGCTCCAGTTAGATGTTTCCACAGTTCATACCTGGTAGTGAGATCTCCGGAAAGTGATCATTCCAGCGTAAAAAACGCGTTCCAATTATACTCAATAACAGCCATTTTTGATGATAATCGGTCTGTTCTTATATCGTTCTAATGAATTTTCAACAACTAAAAAAGAGGTCGAAATTTCATGGAGCCTGGAAACCGGCGAAGAAATTCGAAATGCTCGCCCCGATGCTGCTGAGAGCGTCGGTAAATGGCTTGATCAGATTTGTGGAAAAGTTAAAAGCCGCGTTGTCACTCGATCCAAATCTAATCTCCGTTAGCAGTTCCGGTGCGAAAAGGTAGATACCGATTAACGCGACGAGGATCAATAGAATGATCAGAAGAAATGTGGAGCAGCCTTTCCCTTTATCCATGTCAGGATCCTATCACGTAAGGTTATTGTTTTTGTGTAATACCCACCAGATGTCTAGAGTGGGGAAAGAGGGACTTGAACCCTCACGCCTTTCGGCACATGATCCTAAGTCATGCCTGTCTGCCAATTCCAGCATTTCCCCGGTTGCGTTGGAATTATAAGCGCAAGGTGGAAGAGCGTCAATAATCGCTTATAATCAGAGCGCAAAAAACTGGTGGGCACCCACCATTAACCCAGGAGTGCAATTTGTCGAGAATCTACTCTCCGGAAAGCGCGGGAAAGGATCGCACCCGACTTTCCAAGACCATCGTACTGGCTTTACGCGAACTAATGAAGCAAACTGAACCAAACGACTTGACCCGCGACCTGACCGCCTATGTGGTGCTGGCGTTAGAGGACATCGCGGGCAACATCGACAGCTCGGTTGAAGCCTGGGAGAAGCGCGGTTATTGGGTCAAAGCAGACCGGTTTCGCCTGGAGTGGGAATGGGCTGGCAACAGCGCGGGAAAATTACGCAACGCCTTGAAAGAAGAGGATTGGGGGACGGTTGCGAGCAACGCGGCGTTGATCGCTCAGAAACTTGGCAAGATCACGGTGCCGGTCAAAAACCGGCTGGGAAACCCCTGGGTGGGGGCGTATAAAAGAATGTAAAAAAAAAGCTTCCGGTCAAAGACCGGAAGCTTTTTTGACTTCTATTGATTTACTTCTTTTTAAGAATGATACGGGCATCAGCCACAGTCAGTCCATCGCCCTCATCGTAGAGCAGCACCGGGTTGGCGTCGGATTCAGCGATCTCATCCTTGAGATCCAGGATCATGCTGGAGTACTTCACTACGGTCTCTGCCATCGCATTACGGTCTTTGGGGGCTTCACCGCGCGCACCGGCCAGGATTGCCGCGCTCTTGATCTCGTTGATCATTTCATCAGCTTCAGGTTTTGAGACCGGGGTGACGCGGAAGGTGACGTCCTTGAGGACTTCGACGAAGATACCGCCTAAACCGAACATCACAGTCGGTCCGAAGGTGGGATCGTTCACTGAACCGAGAATGACCTCTGTACCCCAGGGAGCCATTTCCTGCACGGCGACACCGTGGATATCGGCATCGGCTTTGTAGTTATTCGCGTTCTTAAGGATGGTGTTGAATGCTTCGCGAACTCCCGCTTCGTCTTTGATGTTGACTTTAACGCCGCCTGCATCTGATTTATGCAGGATATCAGGGGAGACAATCTTCATCACGATCGGGTAGCCGATCTCAGTAGCCAGTTTCACTGCTTCACCTTCACTCTTTGCCAGGCCGATCTTCGTTGTCGGCATACCGTAAGCTTCGAACACCTTCTTGGCTTCGATCTCGGTTAGTGAATCGCGGCCGTCTTTGCGGGCGCTGTCAATAATTTCGAGTGCGATCTTCCTGGCTTCTTCATCCACTTTGGCACCGTCTGATTTCTTGTTTTCCTGCAGAATTGCGTATTCTCGCAGGGCTGCCATGGCGTTTACCGCCACATCGGGGGCGAAGTAGGCAGGGATGCCGTGCTCAACCAGCCACCCCATCGCCTGTTCGGATTTCTCACCGCCGACAAACGAAACCGTGATCGGTTTGTCAGTGATATTGCTTTCATCAAAAGCGCGCTTGATGCTTTCTGCAATTTCAGGGGGATTGGTCATGGCGGTTTCGCAGTAGAGGACGACCACGCTGTCCACCCATTCATTGGTAAGGGAGTATTTGACGGTCTCGTAATACCATTCGTTGCCAGCCATGCCTGTCATATCAACAGGATTCTTGGCGGAGCCGAAATCGGGCATATGTTTCTTCATCTCCGTCTGGACTTCGGGGGGAGCAAACTGCAGGGGAACGCCGTACTTCTCAGCAGCATCGGTGGCCAACACGCCAACACCACCGCCATTGGTGAGGATCAGCATGTGGTCGCCCTTCATAGGAGGCTGTGAGGAAAGGGCAAGGGTACGGTCGAATAGGTTATTGAGGTCAGAAGCCTGGATCACGGCAGCTTGTTTGAACGCGGAGCCGTAAATCTTGGCAGCGCCGGCGAGTGAACCGGTGTGGGAAGCCGCAGCAGCAGCGCCGTGGGCGGAGACACCGGATTTCAGCGCGATGATGGGTTTCTTGGAATTACGGGCGGAATCGATAAATTTACGGCCATCACGCAGTCCTTCAACGTAGAGGGAAACACAGCTTGTGTCGTCGTCATCATTGAACCAATCGATCAGGTCGGCAAAATCAACATCAGCCATGTTACCGATCGAGATCAGTTTATCAAAACCAACGCGGCGGGTGTAGGTGGCCATGTCGAGGGCGATCAGCAGCGCTCCAGACTGGGTGATAAGTGAGGCTTTACCGGGGAGGGGGAGGCAGGGCGCGAATGAGCCGTTGAAGCTGTCAGAGTTGGAGAGTGTGCCGACAATATTCGGACCGAGAACGCGCATGCCGTAGCTGTGCGCGATGCTGACGATCTCATCTTCCAGGTCCTTGAGTCCAACTTCGCTGAAGCCGGATGTGATAACGATAAGTCCTTTTACACCCTTCTTGCCGCACTCAATGGTGACTTCTTTCATCACACTGGCGGGTACACACATGATGGCGGAATCGATCTCACCGGGAACGTCCTGTATCTCCGGGTAACACTTCAACCCTAGGATTTCATTTTCCTTCTGGTTGATCGGGTAGATTGCGCCTTTATAACCGTCTTTGATGAGGTTCTTGACCACTGTGTAACCGATCTTTCCCGGAGTGGCTGAAGCACCTACGACTGCCACTGACCTTGGTTTCAACATCTTGTTGATGACATCTTTATCCACTGCGAATTCCTCCTAAAGTATATTTTCTTGTATTGCCTTTTTTAGCAAAGATTAATAGAATTAGAAAAACGTACCTTATATTTTACCTAATCTTATCAAAACAAAAGTCCTCAATTATCTGACAATTTATCACGATTGGATGAGTGATGATAGAAGTCTCAACTGTTTTAAACTCAATGAACGCAAGGATTCCCCGTCGAAGTGATGTGGCAGCAATTATTACAGCTGCGTTGAAGGCCGCTGATCCTTGTGCGTCAGTGGCTGCTAATATTTCGGTTGAAGGGAATGTTATTCAGATTGGTGCTACTAAATATTCGCTCACGCCGAAAAGCAGGTTAATTGTGATCGCGTTAGGAAAAGCGGCGCCCTCAATGCTGAACGGAGCGAGATCAATATTGGGAGCCAGGGTTAGAGAAGGTGTGTGCATCAGCAAGGTTGAGGTCGAGAAGGAAATACAAGTTAAGGGCATTAACTATCTGAATGGAAATCACCCTGTTCCCGGCGAGGGCAGTCTTGCAGCAGGTAAGAAGATTAAAAGAGTCTTACATGGTCTAAACTCCGATGACCTGGTGTTATTATTGCTTTCAGGCGGAGGCTCTTCATTGGCCACGTTGCCGGTGGAAGGAGTTTCCCTGGGAGACATGCAGCAGCTAACCAACGCTTTATTGCGATCCGGGGCGGATATCAACGAAATGAATGCCGTGCGCAAACACCTGGACTTGGTCAAAGGCGGCGGGCTGCTGCGGATGGCATTGCCGGCGCGAGTTGCAGTGCTTGTCCTTTCCGACGTGGTGGGCAGTCCCCTGGATGTGATCGCTTCAGGGCCGGCTTATCCGGATAATTCCACTTTCACTAACGCGTTTGATGTCGTAAGGAAAACGGAGAAATCCAGCGAAATTCCGTTTTCTATTCATGCACACCTCGAAAAAGGTACGCAGGGACTTATTCCCGAAACTGTGAAATCGGGGGATGTAATTGCGGATTCAGCAAGTACAACGATCATTGGCAGCAACCTGGAGTCCTGCAAGGCTGCTATTCAAAAAGCGATAGAGATCGGTTTTTCCGCTGAGATGGTCACAACTGAGCTAACCGGTGAAGCGAGTGAGGTTGGAAGGCGTTTGTCGCTGAATGCCAGGCAGCGCGTCGACGCGACCCGTCCGTATGTGCTGGTTTACGGGGGAGAGACCACGGTAACCCTAACCGGTCATGGTAAAGGTGGACGAAACCAGGAGGTTGCGCTGGCGGCTGTGAGAGGTCTGGCAGGGCTGGAAGGTAATGTTTTGATCACATTGGCGACAGATGGCGAAGATGGTCCCACGGACGCCGCGGGTGCTGTTGTAGATGGCAGCTCGCTGGAGCGGGCAAATTTGCTTTATTTGGACCCGGACCAATTTCTAGCAAATAACAACGCTTACACATTCTTCAAACAAATGGGTGATCTATTGGTCACCGGTTCCACCGGCACCAATGTTAATGACATCAGTTTTATTTTTGGATTTTAGTAGTTCAAATGACTAACGGGCGTATCTTGCTTTAATCGAGGGGATCAGGTATTCCTCGAAGGCTCGTTTTTCGTCATAATCAGGTTTCCATCCCCAATCACAGGTGGCGATGCTGTCATCCACATCCGCCGGCCATGTATCAACGATACGCTGGCGCGCTGCGTGCGGCTCAAAGTTCACTACTGCATCCGGGAAAGCATTTTTCACATGGCCGTAAAAATCGGCGGCGGTGGGGCTGAAACTTGTCACGTTATACACTAAATGCTTCAGGTTTTCTTTAGGCGCCTGCTCAAGCATGAGCAGCGATTTGATTGCGTCGGGCATGACCATGAACGGAAGCCTTGTATCAGGGCGGACAAAACAATTGTAGGGTTTCCCCTGGGCGGCATGGTGCAGCATCTCAGGTCCGTAGTCGCTTGTACCGCCGGTGGGGATGGTAATCGAGGAGATCAACCCGGGAAAACGCAGGCAGCGGAAATCAATTGTGTTCTTCGCCTGATCCGCGGCGAGCTGGCGGTAGTAAAAGCTGTAGTAACGCCCCAATTGTTCGCAGTAAAGTTTATTGCAGCCGTACATGGTGATTGGGATATTCCATTCCCATTCCTTCACTTTGACGGATTCATTTTTCTTTTCCACGCTGGGCAGTCCGTAAGCGGCGATCGAGCTTGGGTAGAGGAACTTTACCGGGCGACCCTGCCAGGAGGATTGATCAACTGCCAGTCTGAGGAGGTTGAGCGTGCCTTCAACATTTACGCGATGTGCGGCTTCAGGGTTGTATTCGGCTTTAGTGGATAGGATCGACGCGAGATGATAGATAGAACGGATATCAAATTCGGCGATCACGCGCCCCAACAGCATGTTATCAAGGATGTCACCCTGGATGAAGCGCTCACAATACGGAAGCAGGGTTTCGTCCAGCGGTTGTACATCGATGGCAATGATATTGGTTTCTGAATTCTTACCGAGGTGCGAGATCAACCCGTGACCGATCTCTCCATTTGCCCCCGTGATGAGAATTACTTCTTTGCGCATGATCATCTCCCATTATATTTATTCAACTGGACAGTATATTAATTATATAAAAAAGTTCTGGAGATTGCTCCAGAACTTTTAGATTGATTGATCAGGAAGCGGTCACTGGTTTCTTTTGGAACCAGTTCTTCCATTCGTTGTTCTCCCAAACGACCAGCAGCGGGGCAGCGATAAAAATGGAGGAATAAGTACCGCTAAGTAAGCCGACCAGGAGGATCACCGCGAACTCACGCAAGGTTACGCCGCCGAACAACGCCAGCGCAAGCAGCAGGAATTCCACGGTCATCAATTGGGTATTGATGGAGCGTTGCAGTGTTTGCACAATCGAGTGATTGGCGAGTTTTTCAAAATCCAGTTTACGGTGGATGCGGGTGTTCTCACGGATGCGGTCAAAGACCACGATCTTATCCTGCACGGAAAAACCGATAACGGTGAGGAGCGCGGTCAGATAGAGTGAATCTACATCCCAACCGAAAAGCAACGAGCCATAGCCGGTGAGCGCCAGCACGATGAGCACATCGTGGATCATCGCGATAATGGCGCAAACACCATAGCGGAAGGCGTGAGGTACGCCGCGAAAAGCGAAAGTGATGTAAATGACCACTGCCAGCGCAGCCAGCGCAACAGCCTGGATCGCACGGCGGGTAACGCCTTCGCCAATTGACGGACCAACAGTGTCAGATTTCAAGATGATCACTGCGCTGCCGACTTCATCTTCGAGAGCGTCAAGAATGGCAGTGCGCGTGTCTTCAGGTAAGGCGCTGGAGCGGAGCACCAGGGTGCCTTCACCTGTGGTTTGCACCTGCACATCGGTGATACCATTGACGTCATATAGTTTTTTAATCGCTTCTGTTGAAGGTAGATTGCCATTCTCAAATTGAACTTCAAGCAGTGAACCGCCCTTGAAATCAATGGAGAGCGGCATACCATTCACAGCCAGCAGGATCAACCCGGGAACGATGATTACGAGCGATAAAACGAAGAAAATGTATCTTTTACCAAGAATATTCATTATGCGAAACCTCCTACAACCCGAACCATTTTTGAGTGCGATCCGGTTTGATGTAGTCGAGGACGACTGCCAGCAAAGAGCGGGTGACAAAAACAGCGGTGAACAAAGAAACAAGTACACCCAGGGCGAGTGTTAGCGCAAAACCTTTGACCAGTGTCGCGCCGAAAGTTGAACCGAACCAGAATAGAATGAGGCTGGTAATGATGGTGGCAATGTTTGAGTCACGGATTGAAGGCCAGGCGCGTTTCCATCCAAGATCGAGGGCTTGTCTGATCGTGCGACCATTGCGCAGTTCCTCTTTCATACGCTCAAAGATGAGGATGTTGGCATCAAGCGCGCTTCCGGTGGATAGAAGAAAACCGGCGATGCTGGGCAGAGTCAGCGTAACAGGAATCAACTTGAAAAGCGCAAAAGTTAATCCAGCGTAAATTGCTACCGCAACAACAGCGACCGCTCCGGGAAGACGGTAATAAAGCAGCATAAATAGCGCAACGATCGAAAAGCCGATCAGACCGGCGAGGAGGCTTTTGGAAAGCGAATCAGAACCCAGCGTGGGTCCGATAATGCGGCTTTCAACCACTTCAACTGGTACGGCAAGGCGGCCGTAGCGCAGTGTGACAGCCAGATTGTTGGCTGATTCAGAGGTAAAACCGCCGGAAATTACGCCCTGGCCATCAGGTATCGCGCTGCTGATCTGCGGGCTGGAGATGACAGTTTTATCAAGAACGATTGTCAAAAAGTTACCAATGTTGGCTGAGGTGTGATCTCCGAATACCTGGGTGCCGTTGGGAGACAATTCAAAATTTACGACAAAGCCACCCATGGACTGGTCGGCAGAAACAGCCACATTTTTGATATCCACACCGGTCATAACCGTGTGCCAGATCGTTTCACCGGTTTCGGTAGTGGTGTCTGCTGATCCAGTGGTCAACCCATAATCTGTAACCACTAGTGTTCCTGGTTCCAGGGGTGTAGCTCCGGTATCGACGAATTCCAGTAGGCCGGTCTGTTTGACGGCGGCGATCACTTCTTCAGTGTTGGTAAGACCGGGAAATTCGCCCAGGATATACCTGTCACCGGCAACCTGGAAAATCACCTCGCTTACACCCAGGCCGTTGGCACGGTTTTCGAGAATCTGGGCGGTATCATCGAGGTCGGTTCTAGAAGCGGTGATCCCTTCCTGGGGTGCGAGGAGGACTTGCATCCCACCGCGCAGATCCAGGCCAAGCACTGGGTTTAGGGTGCGTTCGAAATCACCAATCTTCAGCCCTTTCGCGCCTTCTGCGCGGGGCAGGTCAACCCAGATGATGGCTGCAACCAGGATCAGAATCAAGATCAAATTTACGTAGCGACGATCCATATGCTGTTCTACCTCCAATGCATTCAGAAATCCTGCCTGTGCAGGCAGGAACTAAAGGATTATACCTCAATCTTTACAATTCTTTGCTGAAGGCTTATCGTTTACGGATTGATTCCAGTTTGTGGATTTCGTTGAGTGCTGTAGTGACCAATTCCGCTGGTGTGAGTGGATTTGTATTGATGTGGATATCAGCCTGCTCGAAAGCGTGCTGCAGCCGCTGCAATTGAATTTCATACTCATCGCGTGTCCAATTCAGCGGTTTGCGTTCCAGTGTTTTTTCATAGGAGACTTCGAGAAAAATAAGAATATCAGGCTTGGTAAGCAGTCGCCACATATCTGAAACATAGGAATGTTCCTGCGCAATATGGCGGCAGCGGAATCCCTCGCGCGTCAACCCACTTATCAGGGTGGATTTCCCCGACGCGCAAACACCAACCACACCAATCAAAAGATCGTTATTTAGCATAGATTTGATAAAAAAACAGCGAGGATTATTCTCGCTGTTTTTGCTGTTAGCTGATGTAACCGGTTCCTACCGGCAGCCTGACCGACATCCGCCTTATCTGGTCGAATTCGCCCGGTACTGAGCGCAGTACCACAACGCTCATGTCATCATTTGGTCTGTTGTTGTCGAGCCGAATCGCCTGCGCGAGGATGTTATCGGCTATTTCCCGGGATGTTGGATTCTCGTCTTCGAGCATGGATTCCAGCAACAGGCAAATGTCCAAAGGGTTGCCAGTGCGGTCACCAGCGTACCGGATGCCGTCCGTGTACATCACGATCGTAATTCCGCTTTCCAGTGGTAACTCTGTGATCGTGGGTCTGATATTGCGATTGGTTCCAATCGATACGCTTGCGCTGGTGATGCATTCCACCAGATCATTGCGTGCAACAAAAACCGGGGTAGGGTTATTGCGCGTGATCAGAATCGTCTGCGATTGGAGATCAACGGACAGGATATTCAAACAGGCGGTGACTTTACCAGCTCTTTCGCTGTAGAGATGATCGGACGCTGCCCGCGCTGCGGCGCCATCCCGAACACCTTCCGCCAGAAGACCGATAACCTTGCGCACCACCATAGAAGATATGGCTTTTGCGCCACGCCCTGATGTCTGTCCATCGGCTAAGACAACTGAAACACCGCCGTTAGGACGCTCCACGATCTCGAGCGTGTCACCGCTTTCAGACACGGCGTACTTGTTGGTCTTAGCAACCGCTATACTGATTTCCATAAATATGATTTTACATCAAAATTTCTTTAAAGAAGCCCACAATCAAGGCTTTTTGGGGATTTTTCATTGACGTAATGGCACCTTTTATGTATAATCTTTCAGCCTGTCAAAAGATGACGGGTAAGGAATTTTTGACAGGAGTATAGAAATGGTTCCGCTTCCAAAAAGAAAACTTTCAAAAGGTAGAAGAGATCGCCGTCGCGCCCATGACGCGTTGGAGACCTTGAATTTGGTTCAGTGCAGCAACTGTGGTGAGATGCGTCTTCCGCACACTGTATGTCCAAATTGCGGTCATTACCAGGGCAGAGAAGTTCTGCACATCGAAAAAGAATCCAAGAAAAAGTAAGAGAAAATAAAAAACGGGCATATGCCCGTTTTTTGTTTCTCGTATCATACTTCAGGTTCATATTCCTCCGGTTCATCCGGGGGAATATTTTGGTAGGGAGCAAAACGGGCGAGCAACCGGTTGGGTACATACCCCTGGATGTTTACCCCGCGGCGTTTGTGTTCGATCACAGTGACCTGGCCTTGTTCATGAAAAAGCGAAATAAGCTGACCTTCGGTGTAAGGAATTTGAACAGCGATCGGAGAGAAGCTTTCGAAGAGCTCTTTTTCAATCGCTTGAAGAAGTTCCTTTATGCCCAAGCCCTTGAGTGCTGAAATTGCCACCGCCTGTGGATAATCCACCAGGAAATCGTTAGCTAGTTCGGGTTGAGGCAGTCTGTCGATTTTGTTCAAAGCGGTGACAACAGGTATGTGATCCGCCTGGATGTCCTTCAAGGTCTGTGTCACAGACTGTGCCTGTTCAAGCGCATTGGGATGAGTGACATCCACCACGTGAATCAAAAGATCTGCTTCGCTGATCTCCTCAAGCGTAGCCTGGAAAGCGGCGACCAATTGCGTGGGCAACTTTTGAATAAACCCAACGGTGTCCGTCAGCAAGCCATCGTGCCCGCCGGGTAGTTCCAGTCGGCGAGTAGTGGGATCGAGTGTGGCGAAAAGCTGGTCTGCCACCAGCACGTCAGCGCGGGTGATCTGATTCAGTAGGGTAGATTTACCCGCGTTCGTGTAGCCGACAAGGCTGATCAATGGGATACGTGACCGTTTGCGCTGCGACCTGTAGCGCTGACGGTGCGCGCGAACTTTCTCAAGTTCTTTCTTAAGCACAGAAATACGCTTGCGGATCTCGCGGCGGTCCACTTCAAGTTGAGTCTCTCCGGGACCACGCAGGCCGACACCCCCTACTGAACCTGCCCTGCCACCTCCACCACCTGCCTGGCGGGCGAGGTGGGTCCATGCGCGGGTAAGACGCGGTAGGCGGTACTCATATTGCGCCAGGGAAACCTGTAGAATTCCCTCGCTCGTGTGCGCATGCTGGGCGAATATATCCAGAATCAAGGCTGTGCGGTCGATAACCCGCAGCTTTGCTCCGAAGCTTTCTTCCAGGTCGCGCTGATGCCTGGGTGAGAGTTCGGTGTCAAAAATGATGATATCAGCCAGGCTTTCCTCAGCCAACATTGCGATTTCTTCCACCTTGCCTTTACCGATGAGCGTGCTGGGATTTGGCGTTTCCAACTTTTGGGTGGCTTCACCTACAATCTCAAGGTTCACGGTTTGCGCAAGGAGCGCAAGTTCGTTTAAGGAATCCTCAAGCGGGATTAATTGTTTCTCACTGCGAATCTCCACCCCCACCAGGAAAGCCCGTTCAGCGGGAGGGGTGGTCGATATTGTTTGATGGGGCATAAATTTTTTACCTTTTCCAGTTTGCCAGGCGGTCCATAGCCTCACGGATACGATGAGTTGCGGTACCCAGCGAGACGCGCAGGTATCCTTCTCCATGTTGTCCGTAAACGATGCCCGGGGTTGTGCTTACGCCGGTTTCTTCAAGCAATCGGGCGCAAAATTCGATCGAGTTGGTTTCACCTTCAGGCAGTCTTGCCCAAACATAGATTGCGGCTTTGGGGTTCTCGAGCGTAAAACCAGCGCTGCGCAAACCATTCACAACAAGATCACGCCGTTCTTTATATACATTATTACGTTCTGCAAGCCATCCCTGATCGCCGGTGAGGGCTTTCACTCCTGCTGCGTAGATCGGTCCAAAGGTCGATGTGTCCATCTGACTTTTATACGTGAAAAGATAGTCGATCACATCCGCATTACCGACCGCCATGCCTAAACGCCAGCCCGCCATGTTGTACGTTTTGGAAAGAGAATTGAACTCAATGGCAACGTCTTTGGCACCGGGAACCTGCATCAGGCTGGGGGCAGTGTAACCGTCAAAGCAGATGTCCACATAAGGGGCATCGTGCGCCACAAGGATATTGTGCTTGCGCGCAAAAAGAACCACATCTTCGAAAAATGATATTGGAGCGATTGCGCCTGTCGGATTGTTAGGATAGTTCAGCCAGAGTATCTTGGCGTCTTTAAGAACTTCCTCCGGAATCGCATGCAGGTCTGGCAGGAAACCGTTTTCTTCGAGCAGCGGAAAGTGAACGACTCTTCCACCAGCAATGATCCCGCTGGCACTGTATACAGGATAACCGGGATCAGGAACCAGGGCGATATCGCCAGGATTCAGGATCACCTGGCTGAGGTTGAACAATCCTTCTTTGGATCCGATGAGACCAAGCACCTCGCTCGCGGGATCAAGGGCAACTTCGAAGCGATCGAGGTAATAATCGGCTACGGCCTGTTTATAAGCTGCGGTACCTCCGGTGGGTGAATAACCGTGAGTATCAGCACGGCGGCTTTTTTCGACCAGTTCATCAACAATAAAATCGGCTGGAGGCAGGTCTGGTGAACCCATATCGATGCGAATCACATCGATGCTTTGTGCTTTCAGTTGCGCGATTTTTTTGCCCAGCGAGGCGAAAAAATAAGGCTCAAAGGAGGAAATCCGTTGGGCTGGTGGCAGAAAAACATTGGTTTTATTCATATTGATTTAGAAACCTCGGAATTTAGTGATCAAAATAAGTTTACGACAGATGAATGAAAATGACAATTGAATCATTTGGTCAACCATGCCAGCAGCACATCGCCAACTGTCTTCAGGCTGGAAGGTGATACCTTATCCGCTGTGTCCTCCACTGTGTGCCAGTAAGGGTAATCGAAGTCGATAATGTCGATTGCTTTCATACCCGCTGCGAGAAAAGGTGAATGGTCATCGAGGATAGTGTATTTTTCATTTTCAATGAAATAATCGGCATAACCAAGGTCTGACGCGATTTGCCAGATTTCGTTCACCAATTCAGCATCTGAAGACTTCTCACGGTGAATGTTGAGATCACTATCACCGATCATATCGATGATCACAACTGCGTCAGGAGATCCATCAAGGTCCTGCACAAAAGCTTTTGACCCAAGTATCCAATCCCAGCCTTCGATCCTGCCCTGGTCTTCGAGGTCGAAGAAGACAAGCCAGATTTCCCGGTCGAGATCTTCGGGTAGGATTTTTGCCAGTTCCAGCAGGACCGCAACACCGGAGGCTCCGTCGTTCGCTCCGGGCACGGGCAGGGAGTGATTTTGTGGATCAGGATCATGGTCTGCGAAAAAGCGGCTGTCGTAGTGCGCTCCAAGAATGATCCAATCTGAACCGCTGCCACGTTTGCCGATAACATTGACTAGCGGATGACCGAATGATTCAGCATTCTGAGTGTCTACTGTCCAACCGTTCTCTTCCAGTTCACTTTGTATGTAGGCTACTGTATCGGTGTGCGCCTCTGAACCGGGGATGCGCGGACCAAATTCCATTTGTGCAATGACATGCTGATAAGCCCGTTCAGCGTCAAATTCTTGAGGTGATCGATCCTTTGAAGCAAGAAGCCAAAGGGATAATGCTGTTGCGAGGATAATTATCGAGATGGTGAAAGCGATGATCCTTGTCTTCAGTGCTTTACGATCAGGATATTCCATTTAGATGCTCCATTGCGAATGCGTCAAGTGATTTTAATGCGCGTTTGGCGTGCGCGAATCCCTTCTCGCGTTTGCTGCGGATGAAAGTTTCTTGTTCAGGCAGCAATCCAAAATTCGCCTTCATTGGTTGGAAGTTTGCAGGATCTGCGTTGGTGATGTAGTGCAATAATGCGCCGATCATCGTTTCACGAGGAAATGTAAGCGGATCTTTTCCAGTGAGCAGACGGGCAGCGTTCAAACCGGCGACCAGACCCGAAGCGACGTTTCCGCTGTACCCCTCAACGCCCGTGATCTGACCTGCAAAGAAAAGGTTGGACCGCTGCTTGAATTGCATCGTTGGTTGCAGACAGTTGGGTGAGTTGATGTAGGTGTTACGGTGCATCTGGCCATAGCGGGCGAAAACCACATTCTCCAGTCCGGGTATCAGTCTGAAAATTCTGTCCTGTTCAGAATAGGTGAGGTTGGTTTGAAATCCAACCATATTGAACAGGGATCTTGCAAGGTTATCCTGCCTGAGTTGTAGAACAGCGTATGGGTATCTTCCATCACGTGGATCTTTGATGCCAACCGGTCGCAACGGGCCGTAACTCAATGCCTTTGTGTCCCGCGCAGCAAGGACTTCAACAGGTAAGCAGCCTTCAAAGTAACGCTTGTTTTTCCTTGAGATCACCGGGTCGATTGTTGTTTCAAACGGTTTTAGTTCGACTTTCTTGGCATTGATCAGTTCATTGATGAATAACTCGTATTCTGTTTCGGTGAATGGGCAGTTGAGATAGTCTCCCGCCTTGTCTTGATCATGATCGTAACGTGAAGCCCAGAAAGCTTTGTTGAGATCGACACTGTCAAACTCGACGATTGGCGCCATCGCATCGTAGAAAAACAGAAATTCACTGCCGATTAATTGCTCGATACTGGAAGTCAAACCGGTTGAAGTGAGTGGGCCGCTGGCAATGATGCACGGGTCTTGCGGAATCTCGGAAAGTTCCTGGCGGATGATTTCAATTCCACGGGTGTTGCCTAGCCGTTCTGTTACCATTCTTGAGAAAACATCACGGTCCACTGCAAGGGCACCGCCTGCCGGCAGAGAGGCATCATCAGCACATCGAAGGATGAAGGAATCCAACCGCCGCAATTCAGCTTTCAATAAACCGGCGGGTTTGTTGCGCTGATCTGATCCGAAAGAGTTGGAGCAAACGATTTCGGCCAACCATCCGGTCGTATGAGCGGGGGTTTTGGTGTGCGGGCGCATCTCGTAAAGTGAGACCCTTACCCCGCTTTTCGCAGCCTGCCAGGCAGCCTCGCAGCCAGCCAGACCGCCGCCAATCACTATCAAATTCGCCGTTTCCATCGTAAATTCAATTTTATCACTTGAAAAGGGGCTGGCACAGAACTTGCACTTATAATCGCAATCAGCTATACTCAAACAAGGGATAGGGGCTGCATATGCTACAGGTACAACGCCAGACACAAAGACCGCTTACAACGGCGCATCTCGCTCAAACGATGACGTTGCTCACGTTGACCGCGGACGAATTGCGCCAGCAGATTGATTCAGAATTGGCAGGGAACCCGGCTTTGGAGCTCATCGAAGAGCGCCGTTGCCCGACCTGTCATCGAATTTTAACTGAACCGGGAAAATGCCCTGTGTGCAGTGTACCCAGCAACCCTGAAACTGATGAACCGGTTGTATTTTTATCACCTCGAGATGAATTCATTCCCCGAAAGGATTACCTGGATACAGAGATCGAGGACGAGCCTTTCGCCCCGGCTACCGAAGAGCTGCCAACGTACGTGTTGCGACAGATTGCTCCGGATCTGAAGCCGGAGGAGCGTGGACTGGCCGCTTTTTTGCTCACGCACCTCGACGAAGATGGGCTTCTGACCACCACATTATTGGAAGTCGCGCGTTATACCCATTTTCCTCTTTCTGTTGTGGAAAAAGTGCAGCACATCATTCAAATGGCAGACCCCGTCGGTGTTGGATCCTGCAATACCACAGAAGCGCTGCTTGTGCAGCTGCAGGTACTTCGGGAAACCGGTGAGGTGCCTGACCTGGCTGAAAATCTGATCAAGGATGGTCTCAATAACCTCAGCCATCATCAATACGCTGAACTGGCACACCGGTACGATGTTTCTGTTAAAAAGGTCATGGCAGCCGCGAAGTTCATTGGCGAGAACCTCAATCCGTTCCCCGGCAGATCTCACTGGGGGGATACCAGGCAGCCTGCTACGCAGACAACCCAGGTTTATCACCAGCCTGACATTTTGATCAGTTATTTGAATGACAACGCTGAAAAGCCATTGGTTGTAGAGATCATTATGCCCACGAGTGGTACGTTGCAGGTGAATCCAATGTTCAAGCAGGCGATCAAACAGGCTGATGTAGAGTCAAAACCGGAATTAAAACGGGATCTGGAAAAAGCATCCTTATTTGTAAAATGCCTACAGCAACGCAACCATACGATGGAAAGATTGTTGACAAGGGTAGTGAGTTTGCAGCGTGACTATATAATTAAGGGTGAGAAATACCTGAAACCTGTGACCAGGGCGCAACTTTCGCGTGAACTGGAGGTGCACGAATCAACCATCTCGCGGGCGGTTGCAAATAAGTCAGTTCAGCTGCCAAATAGAAGGATCATTCCGCTAGCATCCTTCTTCGACCGGAGTTTGAATGTCCGCAGTGTTTTAAAAGAAATCATTGAGAAAGAACCCAAACCATACAGCGATTCTGATCTCGTGGAGTTACTGAATGAAAAAGGTTATGAGGTTGCACGCAGAACGGTTGCTAAATACAGATCGATTGAAGGAATCTTGCCCGCTCATTTGAGAAAGGTCACCGCCAAGGGTAAATGAGGTCAATTGCCAATCGCTTTCCAGGCGCTATAAAGGGAAAAAGGGAACCGGGAGTTCAAGAGATATGCACCCTTTTAAACTTTGATGAAGCGCCGGCGGCTCTGGTGGATTCTGAAACCGGGAGCCTTGTATTTATTAACAGCAGATTGATCAAGCTTTCGTACTATTCCCAACAGGATGTTAATCAGAAGGATGTGAAGTTTCTACTGCCGGGTTTAGACCTTGAAACCGCTTATTCAGGCGAGATGCGGCAACTCAAACTTGACCGGAAGAATCTTTCGCCCATTGATGTCAGAGTCAGATTTGACTACATAGATTCGGCTGGCAAGTGGCTTGTGCTGCGATTTCTGCCAACCGTCATTGATGATGTGGAGAGAAAGATACAACTTGAATCCACATACCGCCGTTTAACCGAGTTTATCCAGTTGAGCGACTCATCGGATCTGATGGAAAAAATTCAACAGGGTGTGGGTATTATCCGCCAGATTCTGGATTGCGGGGCGGTCTGTCTCTACCAGGCGGACCCGGAACATCCTCAGTTAAAACGGATCGCGGAATCCGGGAATATTATGCAATTCCCGAAAATTTTGCCATCTACGGATCTGATTCGTCTTGATAAGCCTTCGATTTGGGTAACAGGAAACCGCATACTCACGGAATTACATCGAACAGGAAAAGTGAGCGGGTTTGAGTACGTGTCTTCAGCACCTCTGTTTCAGGGCGGTGGAGCGTTTGGTCTGCTCGTGGCTGCAGGTGTGGGGGGGATACCAGTAAACCTGAGCCTGGATGGGATGGAATTGCTCGCTGCGCTCCTCCTTTCTTTATTTCAACAGCAAATGCTGGTTAACAACCTGAATCAGAAGATCGATCAGTCCTTCAAAGTTTTCAACCTGAGGAATCATACATTTGATTACATGAACGAAGCCGTGTTGATACTCGATGAAAACATGGCAATTTCGGAGATTAATCCTGCTGCCGAGTACATGCTCGGATACGCCAACTGGGAAGTTAAAGGGCAAAGCTACGAGAACATTCTGATTGGTACAGATCGGTTACTTCCGGCTTTGTTGGATGCCCTGAAAGGCAACGCGACTTTTAACATTGGCAAAGCGGTGCTAAACCGGCGCAGCGGTCTTTCTTTTCCCGTGCAAGTAAAAGTAATACCCGTATCTACATCGGGAAAAGTGACCGCAATGGAAATACTCATAACTGACATTAGCGAACACGAAGAGAGCAAGGCAGTCACCCAGCAGCTGGAACATCGCGCCGTGCTGGGAGATTACACTGCTGCTTTTGCTCACGACGTGCGCAATCCGATCAACAATATTTCCACCGGTTTACAACTGCTTTCAGCCACCCTGGAGGAAAATGATCCCAACCAGGATGTCATCAATCGGATGCAGGGAGATTGCACGCGGCTCAATCATCTTATGGAATCATTCCTTGCGTTCTCGCGACCGCTTGAATTGAAATTCGAACCTTTTGAGGTAGAGCCATTCCTCAAGAGGATTATTGATCGCTGGCAGCCGCGGATGGCCCGGGTAAACGTGAAGCCTATTCTGAATGTGGGTGAGGACGTGAAACGGATCGTTGGCGATCCCCGTTCATTGGAAAATGTTTTTACCAACCTGATCTCAAACGCGCTTGAAGCGATGACAGAAACAGGCGACACATTGGCAATGAAAGCGATCATGGTAAAAGAGGTCAACGGGTATCCGAACGTGGAGATTAGTGTTTCTGATAACGGCCCGGGCATTCCGGCAGATGTGAAGGAGCGTATTTTTGAACCCTTTGTCACTACCCGGAAAATGGGAACGGGTTTAGGACTGGCGATTACCAAGCAAATCGTTAACGCCCACAAAGGGAGCATCAAGGTGGATTCATTTCCCGGCGGAACCGTTTTCACTGTACAATTACCTGCTGAAAGGGATGATGCATAATGAGTTTTTCGGTTCTGGTTGTCGATGATGAGGATAACGCCCGCGAATTTGTGGGTGCGCTGTTGGAAAAGAAGGGGTATGAAGTCATTCAGGCTGCAACCCTTGGAGAAGCCCGTGAAAAGGTGAAGAAGGGCATCGGTGACGTTGTGCTTCTGGATTTGCAGCTTAAAGGCGAATACGGTTTGAACCTTTTATACGAAACCAGCACCATGCCTATGCGCCCGCCGATCATTGTGATCACGGGCTTTGGTGATATAGAAACCGCTGTAGACGCGATGAAAAATGGCGCGACGGATTTTCTGGCAAAACCGCTCAACGTTGCTCAACTTGAAAAATCCCTTCAACGGGCTTGCGAAATAGTTGCAATGCGGCGTGAACTGGAGCATTATCGTGAATCCCAGTTGAAGGCGGTTAACTTCGTCGTGGGAAGTAACGACGTAGTAAAGACCACCATCAAACAGGCGCTCGTCGCTGCTGAAAGACAGGTGTCGGTTCTCATTACCGGGGAGACCGGAACGGGCAAAGATGTGATAGCTAAGGTAATTCACGCCAGCGGACCGCGGGCGAATAAACCATTTATTGCGATCAATTGCGCGGCAATTCAAGATACTATGTTGGAATCAGAGTTATTTGGTCACGAAGCCGGAGCTTACACCAGTGCAGACCGCAAGAAACCTGGTTTGATGGAAATCGCGGATGATGGCGTACTCTTTCTTAACGAGATTTCTTCAATGTCAGCAGACATCCAGGCGAAATTGCTGACCGCGATCGAAACACATTCCTTCAGGCGTGTTGGTGGAACCGCGCTGATCAATGTTGATGTGCAGGTGCTCGCGGCGTCAAACCGGAATCTAAAAGAGTTGATTCAAAAGGGTGAGTTCCGCGAAGACCTTTACTATCGATTAAAAGTGGTCGATCTTGATATGCCGCCTTTACGAGAACGCAAAGAAGACATTCCCGAGCTGGTTGGATTCTTTGTACGAGAAAACAACGCCCGACAGGGGATGAACGTGGTTGAAGTTTCACCCCAGGCCATGGAAGTCATTCAGCAATATTCATGGCCGGGCAACATCCGTGAGCTTTCCAATGCAATAGAAAGAGCGATGATCTTTTGTGATGGCATGACAATCAATCTCGGAGACCTTCCCAAAGACGTAACAACCACTGATTAAACATCGTGGCATATAACTTGCATCATGCTCTCCAGTGATACTTAACTGGAGGGCGATATGTTTGCTATGAGTTCGAACGATTTTATTATGACAATGGCTATTGTGCTGCTGGTCATTGGCGTCGTTGTACTTGGGATCGGTGTGTACACATTGGTCAAAAAAGTGCTTGGCAAAGAACTGAACACGATCGCCGACCAGACCGTCAAGATCGCGCAAAAGGGGTTAGCCGATGAGATTTCGGGACTTGTAGGCAACGCTCGTGCTCTGATCGAGGTGTTGAACGAGATGGTCAAAACCGCAACCGGCATCGGGATCTTCCTCGTGATACTGGGTGCTCTGCTGATGGCTGGAGCGTATCTACTGGTTAGAGGGCTCGGGTAAAACTCGACATTGTTAACCTGCATCGGTAGAGAGGAGTCGTAATGCGGTTCTCTGAGATTATTTCCAGGATGAACAACCTCGAAAATGATGGAGAGGTTGCTCTTTATTTTAAAGCGCTGCGTCAAAACTCAATCATCTGGCAGGGGTTTAAGAATCTTACATCAGAAAGCCCGGAACTTAATTCTTTGACGAATAAAGGGCAGGCTCTCAATGCTGGTACTTTTGCGTTGGTATCATTTGATCCTGATTTTGATTTTGAAATGCTTTCTGACAGCAAGTTTGCGCCAGAACTTCTGGAACAGGTAATGTTTGGTTATGAAGATTACCTGCTATCCGATGATCCCATCGAGTCGATCGGTATGGCTGGCAGAATTGCCCTTGCTCTTCTCGCTAAATACAAAGATACGGGCAGCTGGAATGATGTGATCCTGGAGATCCTGGAGCGAAAACGTTTCACCACTGGGGACCAGTTTGAATTGTTTTGGCTGCCAATTCTGATCGTAACCCTTAACCTTGTAGAGGATAAAAGACATTTCCTGAAAGAATTGCTGGATGTACCTCAAACCGGGATGATATTAGGTAGCCTTGTTCACCTTGTTTTGAGTATTCCGGTCCCGGATGAAGAAAAAATTGATATTTTGCGCGAAAGACTGTATCAGCTGGATGAGCCTATACAGGTTAATGCCTTGCGAATTCTGAAAGGGGCTGGCGGCAGCGAATTTGCAGGACGTGTTTCAGCAAAACTGCTGGAAAAATACCGGAACATTGACCTGGAGGCAAGATCAGCGCGGGATTACTGGAAAGATCCTGCATTATCGACCCGGTTTGCCCTCCAATGCCAGTCGGTTGCTGACATTGCTGATTTAGCCGGAGAAAACGAATTTGCTTCGCTGCTCAATGACAAAGCGCTCGAAATTCTGGCAGCGCTCGTTAAAAAAGGCAAGGTAAAAAAAGCAGGAATTAATTGGGGGACGAACAATAAGCGGGATCTTAACGAGATCTTCGATAGTGAAGACCTGTATGACCCGGATATCCAAGCTGAGCTAATCTATTCAAGTGTTGATGCAGGACTGCCTTTGGACGGACTTGTTCATCCGGTTAAAACGATTCAACAGGCAAGAAAGCTGATACAGGCGGGTAATTCCGAACTTGCTGCTGAGGAGCTTAGAACTAATTTTGATAGTCTCACCGATGGTGAATTGGAAAAAATGATGGTGGATGGTCCGGACCAGATTCAAACATGGGAACCTGATCAGGTAATTCAATCTCTGTTGGACATCGAAGCCTACGACGCGGTCAATCGTATTTCCCGAATACTCTTGCACGAAAACCCGTCCAGCGTTCAGGGAAATCTGGCTGCTGCGATTGGGGCTGAAGGAACTGGTGATTATCAGTCAGCTGTTAATTACTGGGAAGCATTGACTTTACTCCAACCTGAATCGGTTGATTACAAGCGAAATCTGGTGAAATCGCTGGATCAGAGCGGCAAAAGGGATGAAGCGTTCGAGATATCTCAACAAATGGTCGAGTGGAAGGAAGATGCAAATATTAAGGATTTGGTAAAACACGCGGAGCTGGCAATACTGGTTGACAAACCGGTTGACGCGCTGCGAGCTGCTGATCGAATTATTGAGGTTGAGCCTGAACATACCCGCGGATTAACTTTGGCAGGTTTGGCCCACAGGAAAAGCGGGGATTTGATTAACGCCGAAGGAAATTTTCGATGCGCGATGACAGCCTCTGCTGGAGATGTTCGTCCATGGGTTGAACTGGCTGATCTCCAGTGGTCTTCGGGCAAAGAGGTGGACGCAATTTCGACATTGAACGAGGGAATCGCTGCCAACCCGGGCAATCGAACGCTGCAAACGGAACTGGTAAAAAGAATGATGGTTCAAGGACTGATTTCTGAGTCCTTCCCGATCCTGGCGACCCTGTCAAAAAACGGTGAAAACCTTGATGTCGATCTCTTATTGATCGAAGCAATGGACGCCCTTGGTATTGAAGGTGTCGATGAACAGCTCGAGATGATGGTTGAGCGCTATCCAAATGATGAACGGTTTTTAGCTGACTACGGGAAGCGGCTGATATGGAGCGGAGACAATGAAAAGGGGTTTGAACTATTAAATCGACTGGGCGAAAAAGTTCACACCAAAAATGATTGGAAGCTCGCTTATACCGAAGCAGTAAATAAACCGGATTATCGAGAATTGACGTACGAGAGAAAAATCCCGAATGATGAATTGAGGAAGACAACCAGTTTTCTGGATGAGTATTTGAGCGAAGATGTGGAAAACTGTCATGCCAAGTTGTTGAAGGCAGAAACGTTGTTGATGGCGCGTGATGTTGAGGCTTCCTTCCAGTTATTCAGTGAATTGAATAAAGATAATTTGGGAAAGCAGAATCTTGACCATGCAAGATTGCTGGCCGGACTGGCGCAAGCGGCCGCTGCGAACCGGGAATTGGATATCGCGCGCGCAGCGGTTGAACAAGCAATGTCTATTCAAACGGATTGGCACGCACTTCGGGCGATAAAAGCTCGTATTTTCCATTTGTCCGGTGATGAAAGTGGGGCAGTCAGCCAGGTACACGACGCGCTCGCAGAAGCACCACAGACCGCTGAGAACCAGGTGTGGGCGATAAGGTTCCTGCAGGAGATCAACCATCCTGATGAAGCCTCAGGTTTGCTTACAGAAGCTGTCAGCAAGTATCCCAATCACCTTGGACTGTGTGTGTTAAGTGCACAAAACGCCATAAGTGAAAAAAATACTGCCGGGATTAACCTGGATGGGGATCATCTATTTGTATTACTGCAAGAAACTACAGATCCTGACGTGTTGGTTGATAGTGCTGTCATTTTCGCAGAGTTGGAGGATGGTGCACGCACGCAATGGTGCCTCGAGAAGGCAGCTCAATTGGGAAGCGCTGAGGCGATGTTCAACCTGGCCGGGCTTTTCAGGATCAATAAGAATCTGGCAGAGGCTAGACAGACGCTCGCGAAAATTGAATCTCATCCAGGGTTGGTCAATTTGCTGGAGACTGAGATCTCATTCAGTTCAGGCGACAATGAGCAATTGTCATTAAATTTTTCAGAAATAGGTTTTGAGGAATCCGAGATACAGTTTTGTGATGTTTTCCTGCCCGAGGAATGGAGAGAGATTCTTGATTCTTCACGACCTGTAATCAGTCTCGGAGTAAAAATTGCTTCGCTAAAAGGCAATTACGCGGGAGTAATTACTGATGTCAAGCGGTGGATCGACGAGAACCCGAAAGACGCCGAAGCGAGGGTGCAAGGGATTGAACTCGCGTTAGCGGCAGGCGATCATGCGCTTTACGACCAGCTGTTGAGTATGTCGACACAAGACCTGGAAGGAAGTTTAGCCAACCAGGTTTTCCTCCTGACCAGAGAAGGTTTATTAGATCGGGCAGATTCCACCGAATTGGTGCTTGAAAACGCAGAACTTTTTGAAAGCATCAAATCTGACGAACCTGAAAAGATCACTTTAATCCGGGAGATGCGTCAGGTTGGAAGGTTAGCGCAGGCTGAGACGACATTCGAGATGGCTAATGGAGTCTTCTCAAAGCTCAATGAAAAAGCACTCGTCGTAAAAATTGGCATTCTTCGCAATCTCGCCAAAGGTGCTATAGCGCTGGACAGGTGGACCGAGGCGATGCAGCTGCTGGATACGCTTATAAATTTAGCGCCTGCAAATAATTCTATCAATTTATTACGCTTGCAGGCTGCTGCCCGGGGGCTTGAATTTCATAATCGGGCGCAAAACCTTGGAGTTAGCGCTCATAACTATGCGGATGTCATTGAATTTTGTACCAGCCTTCTACAAGAACTGGATGAGATACAGATTACCACCTTATCACAGGAGGATCTCAAGCATTGGAGGACCAGGTTGGAGCTGGCGCTCAATCCTGATAAGGCTCACATCCGTAAGCTGGCTGAACTTACGCCTGATGCGGAAAATGCAGCCGCGATGATGGCTGGTTTACACGCTACCGGGCAGACTGATACCGCATTAAAAGTAAGCCGGAAATTTGCCGAAAACCCGCTTGTGCTTTACCAGGCAGCTCTATGCGAGATTGACCGTAAACCGGACTCCGCGTTGGAATGGCTGCAGAAATCGCTGACTTTGGATCCGCACCAACCCCTGGCATTGCGGCTGCAAAGTCTTCTACTGGAACAAAAATCGTCACTTTCTGAGTCTGTCAATTTATTGGAAAAGGCACTGGAATATTGGCCAAATGAGTCTAAATGGCGTCTTGATGCAGCTGATCAATGGAAACGCCTTGGTAATACAGAGAGACCACTGGAGCATCTGCAAATCGCAAGTCTTTACAATCCGCAGAATGTTGAAATCAGGCGTTTGTTTGGTCGAGCGCTTTTATCAGCCGGTAAGAAAGCCCAGGCGTTATCTCACCTGGTTATGGTAGTGGAGAGCAAACCTGACGATTATGATACCTGGATCGCGCTTTCAGAGCTTTACCAGGGGACCGGAGATCTTGAACTCGCTATGCAGGCTGCAAATCGTGCCGCAGAAGTGGATTCAAAGGGAGTAAAAGCGCATCTGCAAGCAGCCAGGGTCAGCTGGTTAAAAGGTGAAACCAGGAAGGCTGAAGAACAGGCCAAAACGGCTCTAACACTCGACTCTGAAGACCCGGAAATATACGTTTTTCTTGCACGGTTGTCAAAAGAGCAGGGGGATAAGGTTAGTGCGCTCGAATTGCTCGAAAAAGCCGCGGGAAGCAAAGCTGCTTCGCTAAATACAGTGATCGAGCACGCAAATCTCATCAATGAAATCAACGGGGCGGTCGCCGCACGCGATCTGATCGCAGCGTTTAGTCAAAAGTTCCCTGAAAACCCTGACTTACTGCTGCTGCTGGCAGAAGCTGAAGCTCAATGCGGAGATACGCGCAATGCGGAATCTGCTGCAAAGAAAGCGCTGGAGATCAAGCCTGAAGAAAATGCGATTCATATGCTGTTAGGCAGGATTTTGGAAAACAACGGCAATCTGGATCAGGCAGTACACCATTACAGCCAGGCAATCAGTCTAGAACCGATGCTTATCGAAGGATATCTCAAATTAAGCCAGGTGTATATCAAGCAGCGCGAATTTCTAAACGCCAGAAAGGTTTTAGAACAGGGAATTTCCAAAGTCCCTGGAAATATAGATTTGTATTTATCCTGTGCGGCTTTACTTAAAGAGTCAAAAGATTATCACGGTGCCGAGAAAATGCTGCGTAAAGCAAGCACAATTGACCCACGTAATATCAGCGTTCACAGGCAGCTTGGCGCGATTCTTGCACTAAATATGGTGCATCAATCTCAGGAAGTGGGTTCACAGGTATGAGTACACCGGACTTCTCACCGCAATCAAAAACGATGATAGTTGACCGCCAAAGGATGCTAAAAATTCTTGATGCCGGTCTAGCCACTTCGTCGACCCGTTTCACCAGGCAGTCGGCGCTGGCGTGGTTGACATATTTTCCGGGGGACCTCGAGATTAACCTGCTCTACGCGCGGGCGTTGATGCAGGAGAAACGTTATCTTCACGCTGGACCCGTTTTGCAGAAAATTCTGCGTTCAGACCCTGAATTCGCGGAAGCCGCTATTTTGGGTGAGGAGATTTTTACCATAAGCGATCCTCTGTTGATGTCGAAAGCAGCCGGAACGATTAAAACACTGGGCGGCAATCCAATTCACCGGGATGCAGTTCCTAATTGGGCATTTCAATTAATCGAAGTGCGAAAAGCCTTTTTACGTAATGATCTTGCAGAGGCAGAGAACCTGCTGATGGAGATCATTGGTGAAACAGAAAAAGTTGAACTCGTTTCTTATTACCATTTACTTCTGACTGAACGGATGGGCGACAGAGAAACTTTGATCACCCTGGGGCGTTTGTACCAGGCACGCTGGCCGGATTGCCTGCCGATCTCACTGATTCTTTCAAAGGCATTAATGGAAAGCGGTGAATCTGACGAGGCGGTGCGCTTATTACACTTCTGCGCCGCAAGTGATCCCTCTGGACAAGTACCCACACGCATGTGGGGGAAGAATTTTGTCTATAAACCGCTTTTTCCTCAGGACATGAGGATTGAATTTGATTTCCCGATCCCCGCGCCAGTCGCTGGAATACTTGGTTTGAATGTACTGGCGGGCAGTGGTGGAGGTTTGGGGATGAGCGGGACCGGTAACTCTAAAACGGATGTAACCGCGTTCGATGGTTACTCAGTGCTGCCTGTAAACAATGAAATGTACCCGGCCCATCCGAAGACTAAAGACCAACCGGTTAAGACAAAGGCTCCTTTTGTGAGGGAAATCGAGGATACATTTAAAAAGGTCGCCAATGACGTCGGACAACCGTCATTAACTCACATGGACGACCGTTTTCCGGCTTATGTGATTCTGACCATGAAATCAGGATTAAAACAACAATTTGGTCAGGAAAGTGCGAGCCTGGTGATTACCGAGATTAAAAAGCTGGCGAAAGTGATGGAGCAGCGTGCCGGCTGGTCATCCGTGGTATTCATGCCGGACGACCTGGCGATTTGCGGTAAATATAATGTGACTCCGGTTGATTCACTGGATCCGTGGAAGATTAAACTGGCATTGGTGGACCTGGATAAGGCGCTGGCGAAGACGGGCGAACGGATCGGCAGCCTCATTATTGTAGGCGGAGATGAAGTGGTGCCGTTCCACCGCCTGCCCAATCCAACAGACGATTCTGATGACGAGGTCCCCTCCGACAGTCCATACGGTGCGCTTGATACCAATTACTTTGTATCAGATTGGCCGGTTGGCAGGCTGCCGGGTGAATATGGCAACGATACGGGTCTATTATTGGATCAAATCCATAACGTAATTGATTATCACAGCGCGCAGCTGAAAAAACCTTCCACATTGGATTCATTTCTGCGAGTTCTTTTGTTCTGGGAACAACCCTGGGCAAAGTATTTCACGAACATCGGCTATTCGGCATCTGTTTGGCGCCGCTCCTCACTGGTCACTTTTCGACCGGTTGGAGAGGGCAGAAACCTCTACCTGTCACCAAATGGTAAGACCACCAGTTTCGATGTGCGCAAATTATCCCAGGCGCAGGTGGGTTATTTCAACGTGCACGGAATTGAAGATGGAAGTGATTGGTATGGACAAAAGGATCCGGTCGAAAATGAAGGCGGACCCGATTATCCGATCGCGCTGCGTCCTGCGGACATTCAAAAGCTAAGCATGGCTCCGCGCATTGTGTACTGTGAAGCTTGTTATGGCGGGCACATATTGGGGAAAAAAGAAAATGAATCCATTGCTCTGACCATGCTGTCAAAAGGTGTGCTGGCGATGATCAGCTCTACGACAATTTCATATGGATCGGTCACAACACCACTGATCGCGGCTGATCTGTTTGGATACCTGATCCTGAAAAATCTACGGGATGGCCTTTCTGTGGGAGCAGCGATGGCAAAAGCCAGGGTAGAGTTCGTGCGCGAAATGAACCGACGGCAGGGATATCTTGATGGCGAAGATCAGAAAACGCTCATCTCGTTTGTATTGTATGGTGATCCCCTGGTAGCTTACGATCCTCACAAGGCATTGCTCAAAGGCTCGCCGCGCGATCTCAATCCACCAGTGATCAAGACGATATCCGACATTAGCGTTATTGAAAAGCAGGAAGAAAAACTTGATCCCAAGATGATCGCCCAGGCGAAAAATATGGTTAAGGAATATCTTCCTGGAATCGAATATGCAGAAGTACGCATTCGTAATCAGCACATCAATGGTTGGACCCCATACGCAAACAGTAAACGCAGCAATAAGTCTCGTACGTCATCGCCACAACAGGTGGTTGTGAGTTTCAGCAAGCAGGTCACTCTGTCACAGCGGGTCCATAAGCAGTATGCGCGAGTGACTATGGATAAAGAAGGCAAAATGGTAAAACTGGCGGTCTCCAGGTAAACCATTCCTCCATAGAAAGACCGCGGACACCTCCACCGCGGTCTTTTCTTTTTAACAATGAATATTGGTTATAATTCAGCACAACTAAGTCCAAGGGAACAGGTGCGTTTATGAAAAAAACAATGACCGGAGCTGAGATTAGGCAATCTTTCATCGAGTACTTCCAAGAAAAAGGGCATGCTGTTGTACCTTCATCCTCTTTGGTGCCGGGAGGCGATCAGACGCTGCTCTTCACCAACGCCGGCATGGTCCAATTTAAGGACGTCTTCCTGGGTATGGATAAAAGGGAATACACACGCGCGGTCGACTCTCAGAAATGTATGCGCGTAGCCGGAAAACACAACGACCTGGATGATGTCGGGAGAGATGACTCGCACCATACGTTTTTTGAAATGCTGGGCAACTGGTCATTTGGGGATTATTACAAAAAAGAAGCCATAACCTGGGCGTGGGATTTGTTAACCAAAAAGTGGGGGCTCGATCCTTCTACGTTATTCGTCACTGTGTTTAAGGATGATAAGGGAGACATCCCAACAGATGACGAAGCGTCCGGTATTTGGAAACAACAGGAGGGAATGGATTCTTCGCGGGTGCTTTACTTTGGACGCAAGGAAAATTTTTGGGAAATGGCAGAAACCGGTCCGTGTGGACCGTGCAGTGAAATTCACATTGATCGTGGAGAAAATTTCTGTAATCGCAAGGGTGAACCCGGGCATGTCTGCCAGGTAAATGGAGATTGTGCGAGATATCTCGAGATTTGGAACCTTGTGTTCATCCAGTACAACCGGGTGAGCGTGGACCGCTTTGATCCATTGCCTGCAAAACATGTGGACACTGGTATGGGTTTTGAACGCATTGTTGCCATCCTGCAGGACGTGAACTCTAATTATCGGACTGACCTTTTCTCACCGTTGATGATGAAGATTCGTGAACTCGCGGGAACTTCCGTGAAGGAAATGGACGCTGATTTCACACCCTATCGCGTGATCGCGGATCACACGCGGGCAGCGGCTTTTCTCATTGCCGATGGTGTCGTTCCCGGAAACATGGGACGAAACTATGTATGCCGTATGATCATCCGCCGAGCAGCGCGTTTTGGGTCAAAGATCGGTTTGAACGAGCCGTTCATGGCAAAAGTTGCTCAGGTCGTCATTGACCATTACAGCGATGCCTACCCGGAACTCCTCAAGAATCAAAAAAGTATCCTCGATAACCTGACGCGCGAAGAAAAACGATTCCAGCGCACAGTTGAATCGGGTGTTTCCCATCTGGAGGAATTACTGGATGGCTTAAAGGCTTCCGGGAAGAAAATTCTGGATGGTGGGAAGGCTTTTGAACTTTACGCCACGCATGGCTTGCCGCTGGAGATCACACGTGATATCGCGCGTGAGGTTAACCTGGATGTAGACGAAACCGGTTTTAAAGCGGCGATGGAAGAGCACAAGGTGCAATCTGGTGCAGGAAAGGCTTTCGGAAACATGGGCGGCGACCAGGTTGAGGTCTTCCGAGCGGCTTTTGAGAGGTTGGTTGCAAAAGGTCTGCTGCCGGCATCTGGTGTAAAGTACGACCCATACAACTGGCTTGAGGTTGACACCTCCATAATAGGGCTCTTTTCTGAAGGGGAGGAACTGGAACAGGTTGAATCCGGTAGCGATGTTGAGGTTATCCTACCGCGAACTGGTTTCTATATTGAATCCGGCGGGCAGGTGAGCGATACTGGTTCGATCTTATCGATCGATGGAGCTTGGGAGATCGGGATCGATGATGTGCGACGTCCTGCTGCGGGTATCATCATTCACACAGGCAAAGTGATCAAAGGCACGGTAAAAACTGGTGATAAAGCGCTGCTAAAGGTTGACCGGGAGCGGCGTATGGACATTATGCGCAATCACACCGCGACACACTTGCTGCATGCTCAACTTCACAGGGTGCTGGGTGACCACGCCCGTCAATCCGGTTCACTTGTCGCGCCAGACCGTTTGCGTTTTGACTTTAATCATCCTGAGGCATTGACGCAGGAACAGCTAGAATCGATTGAAAGTGGTGTCAACAGAGAAATTCTGGCATCACATCCGCTGGCGGTAAAAGAGAAATCTCTGCAGACAGCCATGTCAGAAGGGGCAATGGCATTGTTCGGAGAAAAGTATGGTGAAAAGGTGCGCACCATTACCATCGATGAGGAGCATCCAATTTCATATGAGCTGTGCGGTGGTACACACGTTGATAATACGGGTGATATTGGAACTTTCATCATCATCAGTGAGGGCAGCGCAGCAGCCGGCATCCGCCGTATCGAAGCAGTGACGGGTCGTGGAGCTTACGAAGTGATCCGCAGCCGCAACAGGATTCTGCATCGCGCCGCCAGATTAACCAACTCTTCAATCGATGAAGTAGTAACCAAGATCAACAATTTGCAGGACGAAGTGGAAGCACTGCGAAACCAGATCACCCGCACACGCCAGGAATGGGTGAGGGCAGAATTCGAGCAGGAGCTTGGCAAGGTTTCTCTGGTTGCCGGAGTTCCCGTGCTTTCGGTTATGCTGAAAGAAGCGGATGTGGATTCATTGCGCCAAATGACTGACGTGTTCAGGCAGAAGAATCCTTCGGGAGTGGTGGCCATTGGTTCCGTCATCAACGATAAACCGATGATCATATGCTCTGTGACGGATGACCTGGTCAAACGCGGTTTGAATGCGGGCGATCTTGTGCGGCAGGCGGCCGCGATTGTGGGGGGCAGTGGAGGTGGGCGACCGGTACTCGCCCAGGCAGGCGGAAAGGATCCGGCGAAGCTGCCGGATGCGCTTGCCAGCATTCTTGAGCTTGTGAGATCAAAACTCGAATAACTATTAAAAGACAACTCCCGACTGGGAGTTGTCTTTTATTGTGAAAGGTTATCCTTACTCTTTGTCAGGCAGCCAGCAGCAAAGCACAAGTTCCTTGGCAGCCTTCACCTCATCCAGGCGACCAACGGGTGTGTTGTGAGGCGCGTTCTTTAGCAGTTCCGGGTTTGTCCGGGCTTCATCAGCAATTTTATTGAGCGCGTCTGCAAAGGAATCAAGGGTCTGTTTGTTCTCTGTTTCCGTCGGTTCGATCATAAGCGCTTCGCGGACGATCAGCGGGAAGTAGTTGGTGGGCGGATGGAAATCGTAATCCATCAATCGTTTGGCGATATCCAACGCGTGGATCTCGTGCAAATCCGACCAAACGCCCTCAACAACGAACTCGTGCATGCAGATACGGTCATACGGCAAGGTGTACTTCTCGCGCACTTTTGAGAGGAGGTAATTGGCGTTGAGCACGGCATATTCAGCGATCTTCCGCAGTCCGTCGGATCCATGCATGCGGATGTAGGTGTACGCACGAACAAGCATGCCAAACTGACCGTGGAACGTCTTTACTCGACCGATCGATTGGCTGGGCTCGATGAATCCGTACAACGGGGGGACATCATCTGTGGCTTCTTCGATGATTCCCACTACCGGTGAGGGAAGGAATTCGGCCAATGTTTTTGTGACAGCCACGGGACCTGATCCGGGTCCACCTCCACCGTGCGGGGTTGAGAAGGTCTTGTGAAGATTGAAATGCATCACATCGAAACCCAAGTCACCCGGACGGGTGATACCCAGTAGTGCGTTGAGGTTTGCGCCGTCACCATAAACAAGACCGCCGGAATTGTGAACAATTTCGATCACTTCACAAACGTTCTCATCGAATAAACCAAGGGTGTTTGGATTGGTCAACATCAATCCAGCGATCGTATCATCGCAGATTTCTTTCAAGGCTTCTAGGTCTACATTTCCACGTTTGTCAGATGGCAGGTGCACGACCTCCAGTCCGATCATTGAGGATGTGGCGGGATTGGTGCCATGTGCAGAATCTGGTATGAGAACGCGTGTGCGTTTGACATCTCCTCTGGATTTGTGATAAGCGTTGATGATCTTTACGCCGGTGAATTCACCCTGAGCACCAGCAGCGGGCTGCAAGGAAACAGCGTCAAATCCACTGATCTCTTTTAAGTTCTCCTGTAGACGGTACATCAAATAAAGGTTGCCTTGTACGGTCTCAACAGGTTGGAGGGGGTGTGTGAAAGCAAAACCGGGGAGACGAGCGGTGACTTCGTTGATCTTCGGGTTGTATTTCATTGTGCAGGAACCCAGAGGATAAAAACCCTTGTCGATGTTGTAATTCAGTGACGAGAGATGAGTGAAGTGGCGAACGACGTCAATTTCTGCCAACTCAGGAAATTCTAGATCAGCGCGCAGTAGATCATCAGGTACAGCGTAGGATGGGACATCCGACTCCGGAAAACGCACACCGATACGACCGGGTGAGGAAAGCTCGTAAATGGTAGGCTCAGACATGCGCGGCCTCCTTTAAAGCGATGGCAAAATCATCAATTTCTTCTTTTGAGATGACTTCGGTTACAGCAACAAGCATGTGATTTTCAAGGCTAGTGGAGACCTTACCGAGGTCGTACCCGCCCAGAAAACCCGCATCAAGCAGATGTTGGTTAATGTGTTCCACGCTAATCGGGCACTTCACTATAAATTCATGGAAGAAGGGTTTTTCAGATAGCACTTCGAAACCCGGTATCTTCCCGATCTCCTCGGCTGCATAATGAGCTTTTTGATAGCATAAGCTGGCGACTTGCTTCATACCGCTTTTGCCAAGAAGGCTCATATAGATCGTCGCCGCGAGCGCCATCAAACCCTGGTTTGTGCAGATGTTGGAAGTGGCTTTTTCACGACGGATATGCTGTTCTCGGGCGGTTAGTGTGAGAACGTAGCCCCGTCTTCCCTGGCTGTCAACAGTCTCACCGACCAACCTGCCGGAGATCTTGCGCACAAGCTCACTTTTTGTAGCCAAAAATCCCAGGTAAGGACCTCCAAACGATAGCGGGATTCCCAGGGGTTGACCTTCACCTACCACGATGTCAGCTCCCATTTCGCCGGGGGCTTTTAGTAAACCCAAAGCAGTCGGGTTGACGATGATGGCGATCAACGCCCCGGATTCGTGGACTTTTTGTGCGAGAAGGGTCCAATCAAAAATCCGTCCATAGAAATCCGGGTATTGTACAACCACGAGAGCGGTTTGAGCGTCAATCTGCTCCGCCAGTTTTTTAGGGTCTTCAAGAGGATTGCTGGTGGTATCACCTGTGACTAGGTTAACATTTTCATAACCGCAAAGGTAGGAACACATCACCTCTTTATACTGAGGGTTGATCGAAGGTGAGAGGACGATTTTTGGGCGCTTGCCACGAAAATTGTGATATGCCATTACCCCGGCTTCAGCTGCTGCCGTTGCCCCGTCATAATGTGAGGCATTGCTCACTTCCATCCCGGTCAGGTTGGCGACAAGCGTTTGAAATTCAAAAATTGACTGAAGTGTGCCCTGCGAAATTTCGGGCTGGTAAGGAGTGTACGCTGAAAAGAATTCACCCCTGCTTATCAGGGCGTCAACAGCCGCAGGGATGTAATGTCGATACGCGCCAGCGCCGAGGAAACTGACCAGATCAGCAGCTGTTTCATTGGAGGAGGAGAATTCCTTCAGCTCTTCCAACACCTCCATTTCAGTCAACCCGGATGGAAGTTTAAGCTTAGGGAAGCGGTGTTTCTCAGGAACTGCTGTGAAGAGGTCTTCCAACCGCTTCACGCCGATGCTGGCAAGCATCGCTTCTTTTTCCTGATTTGTATGTGGGATGAACATTAATGACCTCGGGTTTCGCAATAGGACGTGTATGCGTCAGCGTCCATTAAACTCTCCACTTCTGCAGGATCGGTCAACTCAACTTTCAGCATCCACGCCTCGCCGAAAGGATCTGAATTGATCAACTCCGGCGAATTAGCGAGCGCATCGTTGACTTCGATCACCTTACCGGTTGCAGGCAAGGAGACATCTGCTGCTGCTTTTACCGATTCAATAGTCGCGACAATCGTTCCTTTTTCAACAATATCACCCACTTCAACAGTGGTCTCAAAGAATACGACGTCAGAGAGCTGGTCTTGCGCGTAATCGGTCACACCCAGCGTTGCGATATTACCTTCAACCTTCAACCATTCATCTGTGCTTGCGTATTTCAAACCCTGTGGTGTATTCATTTATTATCCTCCATTGTTTGATTGATTTGGATTTTCAAATAGAAATACATATCCGTAGAAATAAATTTTATCCCAACTTGATTCTACGAATCAGCGCAGAAAAAGTCAAGAAAAGGAGCTGCTTAAACCTTTTTTTGCATCCAAAACAACCGCCAGCTGGCGGCGAAAAAGGATAAAAACCCGGCGAATCTTAGTATTGCCGCCCCGATGAGCCCGGCCTGGATGGAAATGGTATCTGCCAATAGTGTACCGATCATTGGCGAGAATATGGCAGCAAGGTATTGCAGCATCTGGGCAACCGATACAAAAACAGCGCTGTATTCGATGGGTACGGTTTTCATTAATTCATCGAAGAATACGAGATCTAGACCCGCCTGAAAGATACCCGCAAAAGCAGCAAATATGGCGATTTGCCATGGCACAACCGTGAAGGTGAGGAGCAATGGATATAGCGAAATACCCAATGTCGTCCATATCAGAACGGTGCGAGATCCTCTTTTCCTGGAGATTCGGGTCCACACGAAATAGCCGATTACCAGTATGGCGGTTTGCGCCATCATGATGAAGGAGATCCAGCTATCTGAAGCCTTCACAACGCGCACAAGATATATCGGAATCAAAGGCGCCGAAAGTTGGATTCCACTCATCACCAATAGCCGCTTGATCATGAAATTGAGAAATGGTTTCTCGTTCAAGACGAGCTGCTTCATCTCGGCGATTTGTTTGCGAATGTCGCGTCCATATTGCAGGGGGGGAGGTGTGGTGGGTGCAAGGACGATGTGTGAGGAATAATAGTAGCTGATGAGCCCGCCGATCGAAAGACCAATGAACATGAGCTGGTAATTGAGCGGGAACATCACCCGATCCAGCATTTGGCCGATTGCCAGTACGGTCAGCGTGGTTGTGAGCCCCATCGTCGACCAGCGCCGGGACATGAGCTCAAAGCGACGGTCGGGACCGGCAACAGCGTTCATAACAACTGAGAACGTAATGGATACCAGCGTTTGGGGGATTGTAGCCAGCGCCCAAATGAGCAGGATTGAATTGACCAGGGTTTCTTTAGGGATAAAAAAGGAAATCAAACCAGTGAGCGCGTAACTTGCGATCACGATCAACCGAGCAAGGCTGAACCACTTAACCACATTCTCCTGCCGCTGCAGGAATCTGCCGAGGGGAATGGCAAGCAGTAAGCCGGTGAAAGCTGGCATGGAAGAAAGCAGCCCCACCTGGAAGGTACTGGCTTCGAGATATGTGAGAAAGACAGGTAGAAATGGACTGGCCGCGTTGGCCAAACCGACTCCGATGGCGTCGATTTGCACATTACGGAAGTTATGCTTGTCCTGTTTGGTGTATATCCTGTTTGATTGCAAAGAGTCGTTTTTCAAGGTATTTGTGCTTGTTCAAAAGAATTTTGTCAATGCATTATACCAACGTGGAGGGCCTAATATTTTCTGTATGATAGACCGGTTGTCTTCTTGAGGTATAATTTCCAATGGAATAGGATTAAAAAATTTACTGAACTATGGAATAAAAGCGCATGGACCGGCAGTATTGCCAGGTTGACGAGGATGAGGGTTCTTTATCGCGAGATAAAGTTAACCGGACCGCCCGGGAAAATCGAGAGATCAGCGGATGCCCTCCAGGTTGGACGACCTGAAATTTCCATTATGTTATAAGAAGATCCTTTTCCTACAGAGATCAAAAATCTCTACTAATTCTTGTGTTTAACAGGAGGATCAAATGTGCGGCATCGTTGGATATATAGGCGAAAAGAACGCGACACCGTTGATCTTGAGCGGTTTGAAAAAACTGGAATACCGCGGGTATGATTCAGCCGGACTGGCAGTGTTAACCAACGGCAAGATCGAGGTCCGGCGCAACGCTGGAAAACTGGGGAATCTTGAAAGCAACATCCTGACTGATCCAATCGCGGGGACTTTAGGAATCGGGCACACCCGTTGGGCAACACATGGTGAACCTTCAGCCCGCAATGCTCACCCGCACCTCTCAAGCACCGGCGAAGTTGTGGTTGTTCACAATGGTATTGTGGAGAACTTCATCGAGTTGAAAGAGGAACTTCTGGCTGAAGGGGTGGTTTTTCAATCAGATACCGATACTGAAACCATTGTGCACCTGGTTGACAAGTTTTTTGCAGTAACAAAGGATCTTGAAAAAGCGGTGAGGAAGACTTTAAAGTTACTTAAAGGTGCGCATGGTATTGTTGTATTTTCTTCTCGTGAGCCTGATAAAATCATCGCGGCACGAATTGGAAATGCCGGCGGAGTGGTAATCGGATTGGGTGAGGGTGAAAATTTTATCGCATCTGATATACCGGCGATTCTTGAACATACACGGCAGTTGATCTTTCTCGAATCAAGACAGATGGCTGTCATAACACGTAGTGATGTGAGTGTCTCTACGGTTGAAGGGGCAGCTATTACGCCCCAGATCTCATCGGTGGCGTGGGATCCGGTTTCTGCTGAAAAAGGTGAATACCGGCACTTTATGCAAAAGGAGATTCATGAGCAAGTGCGATCTCTCACTGATACCCTGGCGGGAAGGGTAAATTTTGTAAACGGAACGATCCGGCTGCCTGAACTGAACCTGACACCGGAAAAAGCGAAATCGATCAAGAAAATTATCCTGACGGCTTGCGGTACTGCCTATCACGCGGGGATGGTGGGAAGAATATTAATTGAACGTATCGCGAGAATTCCTTCCTACGCAGAAATTGCTTCTGAATTCCGTTATGCTGATCCAATTGTTGACGAGAGCACGACCGTAATTGCCATCAGTCAATCAGGCGAAACGGCTGACACACTGGCGGCAATGGAGGAATCCAGGAAAAAAGGAGCGACAACCTGGTCGATCGTAAATGCGATCGGTTCCCAGGCGATGCGCGTAGCAGATGGTTATATCTCGATGCAAACCGGTCCTGAGATCGGTGTAGCCTCAACAAAAGCATTCACTGCGCCCCTGGTCGATCTTTATATGCTTGCTGTATTGCTGGCTGATATGAGGGGAACGAATGGGAGCAAAGAAAGAAAGCGCCTGGTGAAAGATTTACGTCTCGTACCCGAGTTGGTGGGGCGTTGCCTTGACCGTGAAGGCGAAGTGGAAGAGACCGCAGAGCTGCTGAAAGACAGCCGCGATATGCTCTATCTGGGCAGGGGCATCAACATGCCGATCGCCTATGAAGGGGCTTTAAAATTAAAGGAAATATCCTACATGCACGCTGAAGCTTACCCGGCTGGCGAAATGAAGCACGGCCCCATCGCGTTGATCGACAAGGATATGCCGGTTCTGGCAATCGCAACACGAGACCCGTGGTATGAAAAGATGATATCGCAGATCGAGCAAGCGAAAGCGCGCGGGGGTATTGTGATCGCCGTTGCAACAGAAGGGGATGAAAGGGTGGCATCGCTGGTGGATAGAGTTCTGTGGGTGCCCGAAACACCCTGGTTGCTCAGCCCGGTGATCACATCCATTCCGTTGCAGATCCTCGCGTATCATATTGCTTCAATGCGCGGTTTGGATGTCGACCAACCGCGAAACCTGGCAAAATCAGTGACTGTCGAATGAAAAATTACCGCCTGAGAGATCAGGCGGTAATTTTTACCATCCTTTTAACAAGCGCTTTTATAATCACGCGAACAAGTTTTTGATCTGTAATCAACCGTGAAAGCGGCTCGCGCTCAAAATGGATCATGGGACCGTTTTGACCAGCTTCCCACCTTACACTGAACCCAAGGGGTTCAAGTTCGTTCACGATTCGATTTAGCTTAATCGACGGTGAATAGCTGATGGTTTGTGATGATGGGCAGCACGAGAGAATTTTTTGCGCCAATCTGTCTGCCAGCGACCCAGCTTTGGTGTTCATCGCAGCGGATTGGTAGGTTTCATCGAGAAGATGGGACACAACTAAGCGTGTTATGGCGAGAGGCGGGATTTCTACCAGTTCAAATCGGCGAGCCGGACGGCCAGCACTCCCGGTTGGGCCCGGTTCGCGGGCAGCGATCACACCATCAGATAAAAGGCTTCTGATGTGGTAGTGAATATCAGCCTTTGTGAGATCCAATGCGCGGCTTATTTCGTACACAGAGGCGGAGTGATTTCGTGACAAGTAGCTCTTGATGCGCCCAGTTGTATCCATATTTAGAAATTAGTATAAAAATATTTATACTAATTATACGCTTGACAGTAGAAAAGGCAAGTATACAATTGAATTATTCCAAAAAGAGAGGTGAATATGGACACCAACCAGGATCTAAATCGACCGGGAATTGAAATTCCGGCAGAGTTACGCCAACAGGTGACCATCACGACCCTGGAGCGAATTTACAACTGGGGGCGCAGTAATTCAATGTGGCCTATGATGTTTGGTCTCGCGTGCTGCGCGATCGAAATGATCTGCACCGCGGCGAGCCGCTACGATTTTTCGCGATTCGGTATGGAGGTAATGCGTCCCAGTCCCAGACAGGCGGATGTAATGATCGTAGCCGGGACTGTGACCAAGAAAATGCTCCCGCAAATCGTTCGCCTGTACAATCAAATGTCAATTCCAAAGTACGTGGTGGCGATGGGCTCCTGTGCAAGCGGCGGCGGGCCTTTCAAAGAAGGATATAACGTTGTACCAGGCATTGATACTTATCTCCCTGTTGACGTCTACATTGCCGGATGTCCCCCAACACCACAGGCGTTGTTGAATGGTCTGATTGCATTACAAAACAAGGTCAAGAATGAGAGCATGAAAGAAACCGGTTGGTACTCGAAAGAACAGGCGGTTGATGTTCCCATCCCTGTGCTGGGTCCGGATGTTTATGACCCGCGTAAGATCGACTTGATCTATACAGAAACGCACAAACCGGAAGAGGTTCCAGGCGAAGAGACCGAATCAGAAGGAGAATCAAAATGACAGATCAATCTTTGATCGATCCGATCTACAACGAATTGATCGCGGAATTTCCGCAGCAAGTGGAGCTGGAGACTCGACCCGGTTTCTCCGGCGTGGTCGTAGACCAATCTGCACTGATTGACGTGGTTAAATTTCTTCACGATAAAAAAGGATACGACTATCTTGCCAATCTGACGGCAGTGGATGATTATCCTGAAGACCAGCTCGAAGTGATCTATCATTTGTTTAGAACTACTGGTGGTGGGATTATCGAGTTAAAAATATTCACCGGCAGGGAGGAACCGGTTGTACCCAGTTTGTATCCCATTTATCTCGGCGCAGATTTTCAGGAACGGGAAGTTTGGGATATGTACGGCATCAAATTTATCGGGCATCCGGACCTTCGCAGACTATTGTTATGGGAGGGTTTTGATGGACATCCACTACGAAAAGACTGGAAAGAACCATTTTACGAGGAGGATGTAAAACCTTATAAGAGCCGATGGCCTGAAGGGGTGGCGGATCGGATCGAGAATAAAAATCCGATTCACGATAATGTTCGATACCCGCGTGAGTTCGATCCGAAAATCTTTGAGCCTGATGCAGACGAAAGCGTTTACAAACTCCTACAGTCACAAATTCCCAAGGATCCGTCAGATCTGAAGGTTGAGCATCTGCTGGTGAATATCGGCCCGCAACACCCTTCAACACATGGTGTGTTCCGGATGGCGGCAGTGCTGGAAGGTGAGAAGGTATTGGCACTGAAACCAGTTATTGGTTACCTGCATCGCAATCACGAAAAGATCGGCGAACGAAACACTTTTGCGCAAAACATGCCATTTACCGATCGCCTGGATTATCTATCCTCAATGAGCAATAATTTTGGGTACGCTATTACTATTGAGAAGCTGATGGGCATTCAACCCCCTGAAAGGGCAGAGTACCTGCGTGTGATGATGGCAGAACTGAACAGGATCGCGAGTCATGCCATGGCAATTGGATTCCTTCTAAACGACCTTGGTGCTTTTTTCACCCCTTCCTTGTATGCTTTGGAGGAACGAGAATTAATTATCGATATCTTTGAATCCGTGTCAGGTTCCCGCATGATGTGCAATTATTTCCGCTTTGGGGGTGTTGTACGCGACATAACCGAAGCGGATTTCAAGAAAGTGAAGCACATGGTGGAGGAACGCCTTCCTCGCAAGATCGATGACCTGGATCGTTATCTCACGGAAAACGAAATCGTACGGACCCGTTGCGAGGGTGTTGGGGTTCTAACTGCTGAAGAAGCCATCAACTCCTCCGCAAGTGGACCTAACCTGAGAGCGTCTGGTGTTCCGTATGACATCCGCAAGGTGGATCCGTATAGCATTTATGATCGCTTCGAATTCGATGTTTGTTATCGCAACCATGGTGACATCTACGATCGGTACCTGGTAAGGTTGGACGAGATGCGTCAAAGTATCCGAATTCTCAAGCAGGTGATTGACCAGATACCGGAAGGACCCATTCAAACAGGTAAAGTTCAATACAACGTGAAAGTTCCACCTGGTGAATCGTATGGCAGGGTGGAGGGTCCGCGCGGGGAGCTTGGTTTTTACGTCGTTTCAGACGGGAAAAATAACCCGAAGCGGTATCACGTGCGTTCTCCATCTTTGCTAAGCACAACCAGTCTGGAAAAAATGTGTGTTGGTGGCAAAATTGCGGACGCAGTCGCCATCCTCGGCGCGGTGGATGTTGTGATGGGCGAAATTGACCGGTAGGCAGGAGGAGAAAAAATGAATGGACTAGGGATCGTAAAAGGACTACTGATAACTTTCAGACATTTCTTCGCTTCTTACCTTGCCGATATCACTGGTGGGAAGAAAGCTAAGGAACGCAGAGGACAGATCGACGCAGATGGATTGTTCACGATTCAGTATCCTGAGGAATCTGTCACACTACCTGAAGAATTCAGAGTGATTCCTTTTTTGCTCTATACGCTGGATGAAAACGGGGAGCGGAACTACCGGTGTACAGCCTGCGGTATTTGCGCGAAGGTTTGTCCAACACAGTGCATTTGGATCAAGCGGAAAAAAGACCCGGAAACAGGGCGTCCTGTGACCGAATCTGAAGAGTATTATCTTGACATCGACAAATGCATGAACTGCGGTACATGTGCAGAATTTTGCCCGTTCGACGCGATAAAAATGGATCACGATTTTCGTATAGCCACTTATGAACGCGGGAACACACATATATATTCGAAAGAGAAGTTGGGAAAACCGGTGGAATACTATGCTAAAATTCGACCTGTGAATTATTTAGCAGAGGAAACCGCAAGGGCGGCGAAAGCCCAACCCAGATAGATTGTGTAAATGATCAATCCTGATACAGAAATTCTATTCCCAATCAGGGTCATTCCCGCTTTGCGGGATTTGCGTGGTGAAAAGTGGGCGCAGCTGATCGATCATCTTGAATCTCCATCAGTAATGGAGCAGGAACTGGTGGGTTTTAGCCTGATGATGGTGAAACTTGGCGGCTGCAATGGCTGCAACGCTGATTCTTTTCGTGCGATGCGTGGCTGTACCCATTGCGCAAAATTAACGATCCGCCGTTACAAGGGTACTGATGATGATTTACTCGAGTTGTTTAGCAATGCCATGAAGGATATCGAGGAACTCCTGGGAAAGTATCATTGAACCCGGTTCCTGTTGCATACTGGTTATTACAATCATATCTGAGTATTTTGACAGATAACGAGAAAAGGGAAACTTTATGACAGAAAATTCCGCAAAGCAGAAGATCGTCGGCGTGCGGTTTTCAAAAGTAGGAAAAATTTACAATTTTGACGCTACCGGCTTAGACAACCTTCGGAAGGCGGATGTTGTTGTGGTGGAAACCAGCCGTGGATGGCAGATGGGCGAAGTAGTCACGTTTATTGAGCAATCGGCTGAAGGCGCAGATGCAACCTGGAAACCCCTTGACCGTGTCGCGACACCGCAAGATCTTGCTCAATGGCAGGTGTGGCAGAATAAAGAACCAGAAGTGATTGCGGCGTGCAAAGACCGTGCAAAAGAATTACGTCTAAATCATGTCAAGATTGTTTCAAGTGAATATAGCTTTGATGGAACGCGATTGACGATCCTTTTTAGCAGCGATACCGAAGAAAAAGCAGAATTAAAGTCGCTCAGATCTGATATGCAAAGAACATTTGCACCCGCGCAAGTGGAGTTGAGACAGATTGGACCCCGGGATGTAGCGAAAATCCTGGGCGGGATGGGCGCGTGTGGTATGGAAACCCGATGCTGCACACGGTTTATCACGGAATTCAGTTCAATTTCGATCAAAATGGCCAAAGAGCAGGGAATCTCACTTACCCCGGCAGAAATTACCGGTATGTGCGGCCGTTTGCGCTGTTGTTTGATCTATGAATATGACAATTACCTTGAAGCACGCAAGAACATGCCAAAGAAAAACAAAAAAGTAATGACACCTGACGGTGAGGGCAAAGTGGTGGATTTACAACCTTTGGCTGGCAAGGTTGTGGTGGATATTCCACAAATAGGGCGGCGTGAATTCTCAAACGAAGATGTCAAGTTGGTCGAAGAAGAAGAAATTATAAAAAAAGCAGCGAAATCATTTGTAAAAAAACATACCGGTGGCGATCGGGGTAGAGCACATTAGTGATACACAACGACCCGGTAAACCCTGAGGGCTGGAAACAGACAAAAAATATTCTGGTGATCATGGCTCATCCTGATGATCCGGAATTCTTTTGCGGTGCCACAATTGCCCGTTGGAGAGCGTTTGAGCACCAGGTGAGCTACTGTTTGCTCACTAAAGGCCAACGCGGAACGCAGGATGCTGATGCAGATCCTTTGGTGACAGGAGGGATTCGCATGGGGGAGCAGCTGAACGCGGCAGGCATTCTGGGAGTTACCAACATCAGGTTCCTGGATTACATGGATGGTGACCTGGTACCCAACCTCCAATTAAGAAATGAATTAATCAGGTATATACGGGAATTCAAACCAGACATCGTGGTCACAAGCGACCCAACCAATCTATTTCCGGGTGACAATCGAATCAACCATCCTGATCATCGGGCGGCAGGGCAGGCGGTTATCGACGCGATCTTTCCGGCAGTGGGTAACCCTGGTTATAAAATAGAAAAAGAAACCGAACAGATTCCAGCTCATCAGGTGGAGGAAGTGTGGTTGAGTCAGACGAACCAGCCCAACATAGCCATAAATGTGACCACTTACCTGGAAGATAAAATCGAAGCTTTGTTGTGTCACAAATCACAGGTACGGCTCAGCAGGGAGGAATTACGTGAACATCTATGGAGCCGCTATGAATTTGATGCAGAATTGGGCGAAAAAGTGTATTTTGAAAAATTTCGCCGCATAACCTTTCAGAACAAATAATCAGATTAATCGTATTAATTGTAAAAATTAGTGACTTTAAGCGCTATTGTTTTGTTAAATACGTTCTGTTATAATGGGTTTGGTCAAAATAATCTGATTAATTGGCAAAAAAATGTCTAACACGTCCCCGAACGTTTCAGAATTATTAGCCTTCCTGGCAACATTGCCTGAAGAAGAAGACCAAAGAATCCCACCCCTTAACGAATTAAGTAAACAATTAGGCATCAGTGTTGCCACTCTGCGCGAACAATTGACGGAAGCCCGTTCCCTGGGGATCGTCGATGTAAAGCCCAAAGCCGGCATACGGAAGCTGCCATACAGTTTTTCAACCGCTTTAAAGCCGGGTTTGCATTATGCGATCATGGGCGGGTGTCTTTCCTACGAACAATTTGCAGACCTGCGTAAACATCTGGAATTAGCTTATTTTGTGGAAGCGGCACAAACCCTCAACACGGTGACAATCGATCGACTTGATCAATTGGTAGGGGAGGCAAAATTGATCATTCAAAAAAATCCTGGGATAGTCCCGGCAAAAGAGCATCGAGAATTTCATACATTGATCTACAGACACCTCGAAAATCAGTACCTTGATGGCATTTTAGATGCTTTTTGGGAAGTATATCAAATGAGCGGTATGGAGGTTTATCCTGACTATACCTACGTAGAACGCGTCTGGCAATATCACGCCAGGATAGTGGATCAATTAAGAAATAGAAATTACTCAGCGGGTTTGTCTCTCCTCATCGAACACATGGACCTGCTTACACAACGGGAGAAGACCATCCCCAGGTTATCGTTTGAATGAAAATTCACTAAATTGGAGCGTTTTTTTATGGATCGAAATGAAATGATCGAAAATGATTTTTGCATCACTTTCAGCACGGTAAATGGCTCGGGAAGCGCTACTGCGAATATTACTCTGATGCGCGCGTTATTTCGAATGGGAATTCCTGTATCCGGAAAGAACATATTTCCTTCCAATATTCAAGGTCAGCCAACATGGTTCACACTTCGGCTCAGCAAAAAAGGATACCTGGGGCGGCTAAAGGACGATGATATTGTTGTCGCGATGAACCCGGCTTCCTTGGAAAAAGACATTGCCGCTCTTGTTCCGAATGGTGTGATGCTTGTTCCGGATGACTTAAATTTCCCCGAACTTCGGGATGACATTATCGTATACAAGATGCCTGTGCGCAAACTGCTGAAGGAAGCCGAAGTTGCCCCAGCCTTCAGAGATTACATTGCCAACATGGTATACGTGGGAGTTTTGGCATCGTTATTAAAAATTGATGTTAATCTTGTCAACGACGCGCTAGTCTATCACTTCAAAGGCAATCAAAAAGCAGTTGAAAGCAATTTTCAAGCGGTAAAACTGGCGTTCGAATGGGCAGAGAATAATCTTGAGAAGAAGGATCGCTATATTGCTGCGCCGATGAACGGCACCGAAGGATATATTATGACCGACGGTAACACTGCAGCTGCCCTCGGCTCGATCTTTGGTGGCGTTCAGTTCATTTCCTGGTACCCCATAACGCCTGCTACCAGCCTCGCGGAAACACTTCATGATTACCTGCCAGAGCTGCGCAAGGATCCTGAAACTGGTAAAGATACTTTTGCCATTGTACAAGCAGAGGATGAATTGGCCGCGATAGGGATGGCAATCGGCGCAGGATGGGGTGGATTGCGGGCAATGACATCTACATCAGGTCCTGGACTTTCACTTATGACAGAATATGTGGGCCTAGCTTACTACGCAGAAGTTCCGGTTGTAATCTGGGATGTGCAGCGGGTTGGTCCCAGCACTGGAATGCCCACCCGCACATCTCAGGGCGATCTGACAATGGTGAATTTTATGAGCCATGGTGATTCGCAGATGTTGATCCTGATACCCGGAACGATTCAGGAGTGCTTTGAGTTCGGTTGGCGGTCCTTCGATATCGCTGAACGCTTTCAGACACCGGTCGTTGTGCTTTCAGACCTGGACTTTGGGATGAATCAATGGATGACTGCCAAATTTGAGTATCCGGATGAGCCCATAGATCGTGGAAAAGTGCTCTGGGAAGACGACCTGGATAAATTACTCGAGAGGACAGGGGGCAAATGGGGTAGATACCTGGATATTGATGGCGACGGTATCCCATACCGTACATTACCCGGCAACCAGCACCCTCGCAGTGGTCACTTTGTTCGCGGAACGAGTCATGATGAATTTTCAAATTACAGCGAAGACGGCGAAACCTGGATGCGGAATTTTGGCAGGATCAAGAAAAAGATCGAACTGGCGCGCGAATCTTTACCGGGACCAGTGATCAAAAATCGTGAAAACGCCGAAATTGGAATTATCTCTTCGGGCTCTGTGGACTCAGCGGTTTTGGAAGCCATTGAATTGATGGCTGAAGACGGTGTGAATGTGGATTATTTACGGATACGTGGTATTCCATTTGCTACAGAGGTAAAGCAGTTCATTCGGGATCATCGGGTTGCATATGTGGTGGAGCTTAACCGTGACGGACAGCTCTCACAGTTGTTGACAATGGATTTCCCGGATGTGGCGTACAAATTACGCAAGGTAGCGCATATGGATGGGTTACCTTTACCTGCTAAGTGGATCAAAGAAAAAATCCAGAAAAGCGAGGATGACCAGACATGGTAACTTCAACGAATCAAGCCACAAACCTGGTGGGACTTACCAGGGCGGATTACCGGGGTGCACCTTCGACCCTGTGCCAGGGGTGTGGACACAACAGTATCGCGGCGCAGATCGTTGCTGCCTGTTACGAGATGAATCTTGTTCCTGAAAAAGTGGTCAAATTTAGCGGAATCGGCTGTTCCAGCAAGAGTCCAACTTATTTTCTCGGGCGTTCATTCGCGTTCAATGGACTGCATGGGAGGATGCCCTCACTGGCGCTTGGAGCGCAATTTGCTGACCGCACACTGGAAGCAATCGGTATAAGCGGTGATGGCGATACTGCCAGCATCGGTTTTGGTCAATTTAAACACCTGGTTCGCCGCAATCTACCTCTTGTATATATCATTGAAAACAATGGAGTTTATGGTCTTACTAAGGGACAGTTTTCTGCCACCGCGGAGAAAGGACTTGAACTCAAACACCAGGGAACGAACCCGTTTATTCCGGTTGACCTGGCGATGGAGGCGTTGATCTCAAACGCCACCTTTGTCGCTCGATCATTCGCGGGCGATCCCAGGCAGGTAAAAGAATTGATAAAAGCTGCCATCGCGCATCAGGGAATTGCTGTGATCGATATAATCAGCCCTTGTGTGACCTTCCATAATCATGAAAACTCCTTCCATTCTTATTCTTTTGGAAAGACCCACGAAGAACCGCTGCACGAAATCTCTCTCGTGCTGGCGCGTGAAGAGATCACAGTGGAAGATTTTGAGCGCGGCGCAACCAAAGAAGTGACCATGTTCGATGGCAGCACGGTGGTGCTCAAGAAGCTGGAAAGTGATTACGATCCAAGAAATAAGACGCAGGCAATCATAAAACTGAAAGAGGCGGAAGATAACAACTGGTTATTGACCGGATTAATCTATGTTGATCCGGATGTACCGGTGTTATTCGATAAGTACAATATCCCCGAAACACCGCTCAACCGCCTGGAGAATGCAAAACTGAGACCATCAAAGGAAGCCCTGGACAAGGTTAATGATTCAATGTTCTAATCAGGATCCTTAGAAGAGATTTTCTTCTGGTAAGTTCGGTGTGTTTTAGAAAACACAATACCCATCTTTTTCATATCTGACATACTGCGGAGATTTCGTTCATCAACCTGGACGATCTCCGCTTTTCTTATGCGGGTGGATTTTATTACTTTGTCAATTTCAGAATAGAGAAGCGCGTTTCCACCCAACCCCTGGTACTCTGGTAACAATCCCGCCCCATTAATGTCGAGGATTGTCGGATGTTTTTTCTCGTTCATGAGCTGGAGCCAGCCAAATGGAAATAACCTGCCTTTGCTGCGTTGTAGAGATCTGTTGATATTTGGATATGCCACAAGAAAGCCGGCGAGCTCCTCTTTGTGCATGATGATCTTGATAAACCTGGGATCTACAAGCGTGAGGATGTTTTTTGCGAGCAGATCGAATTCTTCGGGCGACGATGGATAAAAATTCGGGTTGTCTGAAAAGGCTTTTTGTTGAACTTCATCCACTATTGGAATCCATTCGATAATGTCGCCTGTATTCGTAAAGCCTCTGACCTCAAAATTTCCACGTGAAAGCACTTTTTCTGCGATCAAATGTATTTTGGCATCGAGATGCTGATCAAGATAACCGGAATAATGGTCGTGGCTCCTGGTAAAACCATAAGCCTCTATAAGCGCCTGATAGTAAGGCTGATGGTAAGGAATCCCAACCGCTGGTAATTGATCAAACCCATCCACAAGCAAGCCAACTCCTTGTGATCGGAGAAGCCCCTTAGGCCCCATGATAATATCCAAATTGCGCGCGCGGCACCAATCCTCTGCTGCTGTAAAGAGAAGGTGTGAAACTTCAGGGTCGTCTATTGATTCAAAGTAATAGAAGAAACCAGCTTTCACACTGTGGTGCTCACAGAAATGCTTGTTTTGCAGGACGGCGATTCTGCCTAAAACTTCATTGTCACTTTCAACAATATAAAAATCTGCTTCTGAATGGTTGTAAAAGGGATGATTCTCCGGCGTCATCACTCTTTCAATTTCGCCGGGAAGAGGGGGGACCCAGTAATTGTTGTTTACGTATAGACGAAACGGTAATTCTTTGAAAAGCCTTATGTCTTTCGGATTGGATTTTTCAAGCAGGCGGGTTTGCGGCATTGAACACTCCTGATCTAAACTTCTTCGCCAACGGTGTGCAAAAGCGCCAGGTTCGGCAGGCGCATCGCGCCGACCGGGAATCCGGAAATCAACACAACCTGTTCTCCAACTCTCAATTGTTTTTGTTCGATCAAATAATTATCAACACCACGCACCATTTCTTCCAGGCTGTTCGCAAACGGCACGAACACCGGGCGAACTCCCCAAAAAAGACTCATCGCGGCTAATGTACCGGGCTCGGGAGTAAAAGCGATGATCGGTACGCTCGGTCTTGTTTTTGACATCAGGAGAGCCGTTTTACCACTTTGCGTGAAAACCGCCACATTGGCGACATCACGGTCGTGCGCCAGTGTTTTTGCGGCGTTTGAAATAGCCAGGGCGTCATCCTGAAGCGCGGCACCCGGGAAATCTCCCCCATGACCCCATTGAGTTTTGTGTTTTTCAGCTTCGCAAATGATTGAGTTCATCATTAGCACACTTTCGACCGGGTAGAGACCGGATGCGGTTTCAGCGGACAACATCACTGCATCTGTTCCATCGAAGACCGCGTTGGCGACATCTGAGGCTTCAGCCCTCGTGGGTCGGGGATTTTCGATCATGGATTCGAGCATCTGTGTGGCGGTGATGACAAGTTTGGCGTGCTGGTTTGCCATTTGGATGATCTCTTTTTGCACAATTGGCACCAAGGCAGGGGATGTTTCAACGCCCAGGTCTCCACGCGCCACCATAACACCTTCAGTACTGTGGATAATATCATGCAGATTTTCAATCGCTGAGGGGCGCTCCAGTTTTGCGATCACAGGTATATTCGCTTTTTTCGGATCGATTTCAGCGATGATCTTCTTGACCTGATGGACATCATCCGCAGAATCCACAAATGAAATGGCAATGTAATCAACGCCATGCTGCAACCCGAAGATAAGATCCGCGCGGTCTTTTTCTGTAAAGCGTTCAATTCCCAGATCCGTACCTGGCAGGTTGACTCCCTTGTGAGAGTACAGGATTCCTCCCAGGATCACTCGGGTATCTACGAAGTTTTCTTTGACTTCCGTTACCTGCAATTCAAGCTTTCCATCATCCAGGAGAATGCGGTTGCCGGATTTTAGCGCCCGCGTCAGGTTTGGAACGTCAAGCGGCAGGGCGATTTTCTCTTCATCGAAACTTTGCTCGAATTCGCCGACCATAAATAATCGGACATTTGCGCCAGCAGCCAGTTGTATCCCTTCTGTAGGTAATTCACCGACCCGTAATTTTGGTCCTTGCAGGTCCTGGAGAATTGCGACGGGTTTATCGGTTTCCCGGGAGCATTGGCGGATCAGGTTGATCATTTTCAAATGTGATGGGTGATCACCATGCGAAAAATTCAACCGGGCGACATCCATACCTGCCCGGATTAACTTCCTGATAACCGGTTTCGTGGAAGAGCTTGGGCCTAAAGTGCAGACGATTTTTGCGTTTCGCGGCATGGCAACCTTCTTTCTGGAACGATTTGCAACTACCTGTAAATCTCATTATATATAGGAATTTATAAAATTAAAATGAAAAACCGGCGAAATACTCGCGCGGTTTTTCGTTATAAGCGTGTAATCTATTCTGCAAGCATCTTAACCAGGACGGCTTTTTGGGCATGCAGCCTGTTGTGCGCCTGCGGGAATATCCTTGAGTGTGCACCATCAGCGACCTCATCGGTCAATTCCTGCCCACGGTGAGCCGGGAGACAGTGCATGACGATCACGTTCTTATCGGCCTCACTTACAAGCTGCTGGTTAACCTGGTAAGGCGGGAAAACGGCTTTTCTTTTCTCAGTTTCGGCTTCCTGACCCATGCTTGTCCAGGTATCTGTGTAGATAACATGGGCATTTTTAACCGCCGCGTGAGGATCTCGCTGAAAGTTTACAGTGCTGCCTGATTCACGGGCGAATTTTTTACCCAGTTCGATCGCTTCCGGGATCATGTCATAGCCTTCAGGGCTTGACAGGGTGAAGTTGGCGCCTAATTTTGCACAGATGTGAAGAAGCGAAACTGCTACGTTGTTGCCATCTCCTACAAAAGTGACATTCAATCCTTTTAGAGAACCAAAGTTTTCCTGGATGGTTAGGGCGTCTGCCATACCCTGGCAGGGATGGTTGTAATCGCTTAACCCATTAATGACCGGGATGGAGGACCACTTAGCGAGTTCGAGTACGTGGGCGTGATCAAATACTCGTGCCATGATCGCGTCAACGTAGCCTGAGATCACTCTGGCAACATCGGCAATGGATTCGCGTTGACCCAGACCAATTTCACTGGGCGACAAGTAAAGGGCGTCTCCACCCATATGGCGCATTGCCATGTCAAAACTCATACGGGTGCGCAGGCTGGGTTTCTGGAAAATCATTGCCAGAACCTTGCCTTTGAAGAGCGGTTTGTTTCCGCCGGAGAAATGCTCTTTTTTCAATGCAATTCCAAGGTCAAGCAATTCCTGCAGTTCTTCAGGTGAGTAATCAGATATTGCGAGAAAATCCCTTTTCATTTATTTCCTCTCCAAAATTGAATTTTACTTATTTTGAGTATAGCATAGCCAACATTGATCGACCGGGTTTATTACCCGAATTTTACCTTGGCAATCGCATTCCCGATCATGAGATCGATGATCGGATACAGCCTTCTACCAAGCAGGTTCTGGAGTACGAAAAATAGTTTTCCTTCAACCCCCGGCAGTATTACGTACTTGCCGCGCGCGGCTTTCCGCACGATCTCATCAGCCACATCTTCTGCGCTCATCAGTTTGGCAGACCCTGCGACTTGTTTGGTGATAAATGGTTTGAATTTCCCCTCGTAATCGAGTTGCGGTGTTTGGGTATCAGGAGGAAAGACAACTGAAACTTTCACGTTGTAAGGTTTTAATTCGGAGCGCAAAGCATCCGAAAAGCCGGTGACTGCAAATTTTGAAGCGCTATAGGCGGTGTACCCGTAAATGCCCAAAAAACCGGCGATGGATGAGATGTTTATGATCAATCCTGAACGCCTTGTTTTCATCCCGGGAACGAGGTTTTTGAGCACGTTAACCGTACCAAAATAATTGACCTCCATTAACCAATCAAAAATTTCAGGATTTAACATTGTAAAAGTACCCGGGTGGGTGACCCCGGCGCAATTGATGACAATATCAGGCACTCCGTGGATTGCTTTGTATTCATCGAGAGTGGCATTGAGTTCCTTTCGTTTTGTCACATCTGCCTGAATGATCGTGACAGGCAGTACGCCTTCGGGAGTTACCTTGCGGATTTCTGATTCAGCCTGTTGCAGTAAGCTGTTCTGCCGTGAAAGAATTGCAACTTTGCATCTTTCACTCACAAGTCGCTTTGCCAGCGCAAGACCTATGCCGCTGCTGCCGCCGGTTATAAGTGCACTTTTATTCTGAAAATAATCCATTGTTACTCCGGGTTGAATTGATCAATGAGAACAGGAACTGCAGGTACCGCCGGAACAACCAGCGCAACCCGATGATCCGGACCCTGCTTTCATACCATCGGATATGCTGAAGCATGTCGAGAGGATGCGGGCTGTTTTTGCCGAGGAGCAATGCTCGCAAAGAATCGCTGAGTCAGCGTCCCGCATCGAACGTAAAGCTTCGAAAATTCTACCGCAATCCTGGCACCGATATTCGTATATGGGCATGAGCAAACTCCTCGATTATTTCACAGCGATTGTAACTTATTTCAGCGTTCTAATGAGGTTGATTGAGTCGATCAATAAGCCAATATAAACCGATTCCAGCAGCCACAGCTACATTGATCGATGTTTTTACTCCTGTCATTGGAATGTGCACAAGGCGGTTAGCAAAAACCAGCACCTGTGGATCGATGCCGGAGATCTCATTCCCCAGGATGAGCGCGATATCCTGGTGCGGGATCGCATCAAGAGGTTGAATAAGCAGCGACACAGATTTTTCGGTGGATTCAAGAGCGCATAAATAAAAGTTATTTTTTCGTAGAGTTCCTGCCAATTCAGAGCAGTTGGGATGGTAACTCCAGGAGGTTTGTTCTTCTGCACCAAGACCGGCTTTTCTAACCCCTTTGTGATCAGGGGTGGGTGTTGTTCCACAACAATACACATGTGTGACACCCGCACCGTTGGCTGTACGGAAAATAGATCCAACGTTCTGCGCGCTGCGCAGGTTATCGAGGATGAGATGAAGCTTGTAATCCTGCAGCAGGTTATCAACGGGAGGTCGTTGATAGTTGGAGTAGGGTTCTCCGGATTTCTTCATATTTGCACCGCATCGCGGGCAAATGTTAATTTCGCTCACAGAAAGATCATTGGAAAATCGCAACCCGCAGGAGGGGTTTTCACACTCGTAACTCTGGAAATTGTACGCAGAAGTGATCTCGTTCATTCCGAAAGCAAAATGTCAGTTCTTGTTATGGATACATTCTGCAGAGACAATCCCAACGCGTCCAATACCTCCTCCGGTCTACCTGTAGCCGAGGGGCGCGCTGCAAGGGTCATCAGTATGACATTGGTATCATTCTCACTAATTTGTAGGGACTCGACCAGCGGCATCAGATCATACTGTTTACCGCGTCTTTCACGGATGCACTCATTTTGTGATAGAAAGGTTTTAATCCTATTAGAAAGGTCTGAGGGCATCTTTCCCGGATCGATGTGAGCCGAGTAGCATGCGGAGGTTACTATAGTCTGCAAAGGTTTGCTCTCGAAGGTTACGGGTTGACATTTTTGAATTGTGACCCCGGGTTGGAGCACCATTGCAAGACGATTAAGGATTGTTTCGCTGTTTTCATCAGAAGTGAGCCAAAAGTCGAGTATATCGTTTTCACTGGTGAACCCCAAAGGCAGAGGTAAAGCCTGGTGGATTTTTGGCTGCGGATGAAAACCCTGGGAATACGCGATCCTGAGATCAGCCCGACGAAAAGTACGTTCCCATACTTTCATCATGTCCAGATTCCCGGTGTATTTGAGTTCATCCCCTTTTGAATAGGTAAGGCGCATACGCTGCATTATTTCACCTCGGGGCAGAGCCAGAGATCACCCGGATTTTCCCGACGCAACCCGGAAAATTCAGTCAGAATCCCGCAGGCGTGACATCCTTCACGGCAGTCTGGTGTAAGTGTTCCCTGCATTGATCTTTGATATTCTTTGAGCAGAAATTTCCTACTAACGCCGGTGTGAATGTGATCCCAGGGAAAAACCTCATCCGTGCCGCGCGGCCGTGAAGTATAAAAATCAGGTGAGATTCCATGAGCCTCAAAGGCATCCATCCATACGTTATAGTTGAATTGATCCTGCCAGGCATCAAACTTAGCGCCATTTCGCCATGCAGTTTCGATCACATTGGCGAGGTTCCGGTCTCCGCGTGAGAGAGCTGCCTCCAGAATTGTCTCGCGTGGATTGGACCAGGTCATTTTCATTCCCGGACCACGCAGTTGGTCTTTCAACAAGTTTTGTTTTTCCAGGACAGTGGGCAAGGGGTCAAGCGAAGCCCATTGAAAAGGTGTGTGAGGCTTGGGTACAAAAGTGCTCACTCCTATGTGCAGATTAGCGCGTTTTCCAATGGCTTTTCGTCCTTCAACAATGACTTGTTTGCATAGATCAGCGATTGCCTGGACGTCTTCCATGGTTTCGCCAGGTTGACCGATCATGAAATAGAGTTTCAACGTGCTCCAACCGCGAGAGTAGATCTCCCGGGCGGTTGCCAATAACTGCTCCGCCTGGATCGGCTTATTGATGCGGTTGCGCATCTGGTCTGAGGCCGCCTCAGGAGCAAGGGTGAAGCCACCCTGGCGTACACCCTTCAGTTTTTCCATAAGATCGACCGAAAAAGATTCAATCCGTAAGGATGGCAATGATATTGTGAGGTTGCGGCCAGAAAACCGGTCAGTGATCTTGTTAACCAAATCACCTATTTTCGTGTAGTCACTTGATGATAGGGATAACAGGGCGATTTCTTCATAACCAGTGTTTGCCAGCGCCTCGTCGATAGCCGTAAGTATTGTTTCAACCGTTCTTTCACGAACCGGGCGGTTGACCATTCCGGCGTGGCAGAACCGGCAGCCACGCGTGCAACCCCGCATAATTTCCATCGCTATGCGGTTGTGAACAACATCGATTGCGGGTACCAGAAAACGGGTTGGCGGGGGCGGTAGCGTCCCGCAGAGGCGTTTGGTGATAATTGATGGAGCATCGGGGATTTGGGGGTTGAGCGATGCGAAAGTCCCGTCTTGATTGAATTCCGGCTCATAAAAAGAGGGTATGTAGATTCCTTGAACGGAAAGGAGTGCTTGAAGTGTTTGGGTACGGCTCAAACCGCGTTCTTTTGATTTTTGCAGGTTGTCGATGATCTCATGGATTATTTCTTCACCTTCGCCGATCACAAACGCGTCGATGAAAGGTGCCATCGGCTCAGGGTTATAAGTAGCGTGTCCGCCAGCAATGATAATGGGGTGGGTTTCATCCCGTTGGTTTGAACGGATGGGTATGCCGGCAAGGTCGAGCGCGTTGAGCACGTTTGTGTATAGTGATTCATACGGCAGGGTAAAACCAATAAGGTCAAAATTTGATAGAGGGGTTTTAGATTCGAGCGAATAAAGCGGAATCTCGTTATCCCTCATCGCTTGTTCCATATCCAGCCAGGGAATGTAGGCGCGTTCACAAAGCGCGTCAGACCGCTTGTTGATCTCCTCGTAAAGGATCATGATGCCAAGGTTGGGTAATCCCAGGTCATAGATGTCAGGAAAGACGAGTGCGATGCGGGATTTAACGCTCTCCCAATCCTTTTTTATGCGGTTATATTCTCCACCTACGTAACGACCCGGTTTTTGGATTAAGGGCAGGATATTATCCAATTGTTTATCAATTCGCTGATTTGACTTCAAAAAAACTCTCCGATCTAACAATAATTATCGATTCTCAATGTGGTGTTCATCGATCTCAAGGTCAGGATAATTCGACACAATAAAATTCAGTATCTCATTGGCTTTTTGAGAATTGTACCTTGCATCGTTGGAAACGAGCGCGCAAGCTATCCAGGCTGATTGCCACACGTCATGCAGACCGGTTTCTGCGGCGCTAACATTGAACACCTTATGAATACGGGATAAAAGCGGTTTCAGACGACTGCGTTTATCCTTCAGAGATGTGCAACCCGGCAAACCCAGCTTTAATTGCAGCAGGGTGATGCTTGTTTCGTTCCTGGTAGATTGTGAGGTATCTCTTGCCATAACCAATCCGTAAGATTACAATGCCTCGTAAATATAATATAGATTGGCAAAAAATCAAATGTCAAATATTGAACAGAAATATCAACAAGCTCTAGATTACCTGTATTCGTTTGTTGATTACAGCCTGACAAGGCAGTTGCGGTACTCCCCTGAAAAATTTAACCTTGCGCGCATATTTAAATTGATGAAATTGATGGGTGACCCGCACAAAAAATATCCAGTGGTGCACATTGCCGGAACAAAAGGAAAAGGTTCTACCGCTGCAATGGTTGCCAGTATTCTGAGGGCGGCGGGTTACAAGGCGGGTTTCTATTCTTCACCACATTTGCAGGACTTCACAGAACGCATCCAGGTGCATGGTGAGCCAATCTCAAGAGAAAAACTTGTGGAACGGGTCGATCAAATTCGACCTCTCGTCGCGCAGGTTCCGGAAATCACCACCTTTGAAATCACAACCGCAATAGCATTTATGGAATTTTATAAAAAACAGGTGGATGTAGCGGTTGTGGAAGTCGGGTTGGGTGGCAGGCTGGATGCCACAAACGTGGTGGATCCTCTGGTGTCGGTGATCACTTCGCTCTCGTTCGACCACATGAACGTGTTGGGAGACTCGATCGCGCAGATCGCAGCGGAAAAGGGGGGCATCATCAAAACCAAAAAGCCCGTTGTCTTAGCCCCTCAGTGGAAGGAAGCCCGCGAAGTTATTGAAAAGATCGCGGAGGAGCGGAAAGCGCCATTAACCATCATCGGTCGGGATTATTTTTATGGCGAGCATTCACGGTCATTGAACGGACAGACATTTTTCCTGTGGTCTAAAGATGACCAGGAGCTGGTGAATGATTACATCTCCTCAGGGGGAAGGACGGAGTGGGAGCCGGAGCATTTTTCCATTCCCTTACTGGGAACTCACCAGGTGGAAAACGCCGCCACCGCTTACGCAACGATCCAAATATTGCGGGAAAACAGTTTAACGATAAATAGAGAATCGATTTCTGCTGGGTTTGCCCGGGTGAATTGGCCTGGACGGTTTGAAATTATCCAGAAATCACCGCTCATCATCATTGATTCTGCACACAACCAGGATTCAGCTCTACGGCTTCGACTGGCGATGGACGATTACCTTAATGGGAAACCGATTGTATTGCTTTTCGGCTCTTCGGAAGATAAGGATGTGCGGGGAATGTATTCTCACCTGTTGCCAAGGATAAAAACACTGGTGGCAACGCGCAGTACTCACCCGAGGGCGATGGAGCCGAAATTACTGGTAGAATTAGCCAATCAGTTCGGTAAACACGCGATCGAAACCCAAACGATCGAAGAGGGTCTGAACGAAGCCATAAAACAAGCCGGCAAAGATGCTGCCATTATGGTCACAGGGAGCATATTTGTCGCCGCGGCTGTAAGAGATCTGATTACGAACAACTCATCGATTAATTAATAGGGATGCCATGAGAGAAGATTGGAAAAAAAGACAGGATAATCCTGACGAATTGAATACCGCTTTGTACCAGAGGACCGATGAGCTTTACCAGGTCACTGATGCGGAGCCTGATGAAAATGGGGAAATCACCTGCCCGGTTTTAATAATGCGCGATATTGTCGTGTTTCCACGTATGGTCTCACCGATCTTTATCACGCCCGGACCCAACATGGACGCGATCAATCACGTACAAAAGGCCGGTGGAACGATGATCGCTCTCATCTTGACGGACAGTGACATCGAAAAACCAAAACCTGAAGACTTCCTGCCGATTGGGATTGAGATCGCCGTGGGGCGTCTTCTCAGCCTGCAGGATGGCAATGCTTCCGCTTTGATCCAGGGTCGACGCAGAATTAAGATAAGGGAAATAAAGAAAGAGGGCTCATTTATGTGGGCGCGTGGGTTGGTCATTCAAGAGCCGACCACCGTGGACAGGCAGACCGAGGCGCTTATGCGCACTTCCCGCGACCTTTTTGAGCGATGTATTCAACTGGATCGAAGCCTGCCCGACGAAGCTCACCTGTTTTCTGTAAACATCAGCGAACCAGGCTGGTTGGCTGACATGATCGCAACCGCGATTTCGCTACCATTCGATGAACGAATGAAGTTGGTAACCATTACGGACCCAAAATCCAGGTTAAAACGATTGAATTGGCTGCTTGCGCAGGAATTGGACGTGCTGCAACTTGAAGATGAAATACAGAATAGGGTGCAGAGTGAGGTGGATCGCTCGCAACGAGAGTTTTATTTACGGGAACAACTTCGCGCTATTCAAAATGAACTTGGTGAAGGCGATGTTTGGTCGCGTGAACTTAACGAATTGAGAGATAAGATCGAGATCAAAAAAATGCCTGACGAAGTAAAAAAACAGGCATTCAAGGAAATTGATCGACTTACGCAAATGCCCTCAATGGCACCAGAGGTCGGTATCATCAGAACCTACCTTGATTGGATTATCGACCTGCCATGGGAGGAAAAGACCGAAGATAATTTGGACGTGAGGCACGCCGCGAAGGTGCTGGAAAAGAATCATTATGGTCTTGGAAAAGCCAAGGATAGAATTCTTGAATACATTGCGGTGAAGAGCCTGAAACCCCGCAAGGAGCGCCAGCCCATACTATGTTTTGTCGGCCCTCCGGGAACAGGTAAAACCTCTCTTGGAAATTCAATCGCGAACGCGCTTGGCAGAAAATTCGTACGCCTTTCTCTTGGTGGTGTGCGGGACGAAGCGGAAATTCGCGGACACAGAAGGACTTATATTGGCGCGTTACCTGGTCGTATCATTCAGACAATGCGACGCGCTGGTTCGGTTAATCCACTCTTTATGCTGGATGAAATTGATAAATTGGGGGCGGATTTTCGTGGTGATCCCTCCTCGGCGCTACTCGAGGTATTAGATCCTGAACAAAACCATGCGTTTTCAGACCACTATCTCGAATTGGCTTACGACCTGTCAAGAGTGATGTTTATAACAACCGCCAACAGCCTTGCCAGTATTCCCCCGGCTCTTCTCGACAGGATGGAAATTCTCGAGTTTCCCGGATACATCGAAGAGGAAAAAATTGAAATTGCCAAGCGTTTCCTGATTCCACGCCAGATGGAGGAGAGCGGGTTCGAACCGGAAGAGATCGCAATTGAAGACGAAGCACTGAAAAAAGTGATTCGTCAATATACGTATGAAGCCGGCGTGAGGAACCTGGAGAGAGAGATCGGTCGCTTGTGTCGAAAGCAGGCCAGACAGAAATCTGAGAAGAAAAAGGTTGCCCATGTTATCACGGCAAAAATGATCGAAAAGTATCTTGGTCCTCCACAATTTTTCATCACCGAAGCGGAGCGACAGGATGAGGTAGGAGTGGCCACCGCCATCGCATGGACGGAAAACGGCGGCGAGATCATGCCGGTGGAAGTGCTGATCATGGATGGCAAAGGAAATCTGCAGATCACTGGTCAGATCGGAGATGTGATGCAGGAGTCTGCCCAGGCAGCACTTTCTTATGTCAAATCCAAAGCCGCGGTTCTGAAAATCGATCCAGAGCTCTTCGAAGAGGTTGATGTCCATTTGCACATCCCTGAAGGGGCGATTCCCAAAGATGGTCCGTCTGCCGGCATTACAATGGCAACGGCATTGTTTTCAGCTTTCACCGAACGAAGAATCTACAAAGAAATCGGGATGACCGGGGAGATTACATTGCGCGGTAATATCCTGCCGGTAGGGGGTGTGCGTGAAAAGATATTGGCAGCGCATCGCAGCGGGTTAAAAACGATCCTACTGCCTGCGAAGAATGAAAAAGATTTGATTGAGGTCCCCAAGAAAGTGCGGGACGATTTGAATATTCGCTTTGTCCGGCACATGGATGAAGTTATTAAGATCGCTCTCTACAAGGAAGCTGAAAAGACAAATCTTTCTTTGAAATTGGAGAAGAAGGAAAAACGATCAACAAAGAACTGAATAACAAAACGCGGTGATCATTAGATCGCCGCGTTTTGTTGACTTCGTTATTAGTTATGATTTATCATCGGATGTGGTCTGGGGTTTTGTGGCACTAAGCGCCATTATGCCGTTCTTAACTTGAGTCGAGATCCTTGACATCTCTTCGTCTAAGGATGCAAGCGTCTGTAGCACATATTCATCAGCTTCAATCCTGGTTTTTTCACTCTCAAGTTGAGCCTGGGCGATTATTTCTTCAGCCTTGGTCTTGGCTGCGGCTGATATATGGTCTTCTGCCACGATCTTTTCCGCCTTTTCGCGGGCAAGTGCGATGGTGCGGCTGGCTTCTTCCTGCGCCTGGGCGAGGATCCGGTCTCTTTGCGCGAGCAGCTGCTGTGATTTCTTGATCTCTTCAGGGATGGTGACACGCATTTGATCGATTAGATCAAGCATGCGATCCTCATCCACGATTACACTGTGTGTGAACCAGATCGGTTTACTCTCATTGAATAATTCTTCGAGGCGATCAACCAGATGTAATATGTCCATGCGCACACTCCTGCTTATTTAGATTATAGCTAAAAAATATAATTATGTATACGAAATTATCTGATTAATCCCTTGTGGTCTGGATTGGATCCACCTGTTGATCACTACCTGGAGCAAGGAACTTGTCGTTTAGGGCGATTCTTACCAGTTCGGGCACCATTGTGGTGACATTACCTCCCAGAGACGCGATCTCACGTACTGTGGAAGAGGATAAAAACGTGTGTTCTTCGCTCGTGATCAATGCCACTACCTCAATATCTGGCTCCAGACGATGATTTGCTAATGCCATGCGGAATTCATACTCAAAATCAGAAAACACGCGTAAACCGCGCACCATTACCTGCGCGCCTATCTCGCGGCAGAAATGCACTGTAAGTCCGCTATACCCGGTCACTCTTATATTGGGACAGTCAGCGAAAACCTGACGCACCATTTCAAGCCTTTCATCAGGGCTAAAAAGGAACTTTTTTAATGGTTTATCGTAAACGGCAATAACAAGCTCATCAAATAATTTGGCTGCTCTTTTTGCAATATCGATGTGCCCATTGTGGATCGGATCAAATGAACCCGGGAATAATGCTTTTATCATGCTTTTCCTCCTAACTGATATCGCCTGACTCTGACTTCCAAAGTTCTGATAACCTGCATGCAATCAACCGGTTCTCTTCTTTGTCGAGCAGGGGGTCATCTTTTAGTATGTCCTGTGCAAAATGCCTGGCTTTTTCGATCAGATGAATGTCGGTCAGACTGGCCATGCGCAAATCAGCATAACCGGATTGTCGAAAACCGATGAAATCTCCCGGTCCGCGTTGCTCAAGGTCTTTCTCCGCGAGAATGAACCCATCAGTTGTCTCTGTCATCACAGCTAATCGCTCATTCTCGATGGCATCCTCATTCTCGGGGATTAGAAGGCAGTAGGCTGAATCGCCTCCACGCCCAACACGACCGCGTAATTGATGGAGCTGGGCAAGACCAAATCGGTTAGCGCCTTCGATCAACATAACTGTTGCATTGGGGATATCCACTCCCACCTCAATAACGGTAGTCGAGACCAGTATTCCAAATTTACGTTCCCTGAAGTCTTGCATCACTCTTTCTTTCTCATCAGCCGGAATTTTCCCGTGTAAGAGTCCCAGTTTCAGGTCAGCGAAAACTTCTTTCTGCAGATAAGCGTGCTCGTCAACAGCGGCTTTTTGATCTTCATCATCTCCCTTTTCAATCAGTGGGTAAATGATAAACGCCTGGTGACCGCTCTCGATTTCCTTCCTGATCAGTTTATATGCCTTTTCACGTGCAAACGGGTGGATGATCTGGGTGTTGACGGGCTTTCGTCCGGGCGGCATTTCATTGATTATGGAAATATCAAGATCACCGAAGAGCGTAAGTGCGAGAGATCGGGGGATAGGAGTGGCGCTCATCACGAGCAGGTGCGGGTTATCGCCTTTTTGGCGTAAGGCCGCCCGTTGAGCGATGCCAAAACGATGCTGTTCGTCGATGATTGCCAGCTGCAGGTTGGAAAATTTCACGGGATCTTCAATAAGTGCGTGGGTACCAATCAGGATCCTTATTGTCCCGTCCTGGCATCCGGTAGAAATTTCTTCACGTTCCTGAGTGGATGAATCCCCGGTTAACAGGCGAATTTGTTGCGGAAGAAGCGGAAGCCCGCTGTTTTTGTCACCTGAAAGGGTTTTAAGCAGTGACTGGTAATGCTGTTCCGCCAAAATACCGGTAGGCGCCATAAACGCGGTTTGTCCGCTGCCGCTATTGACGGCAGCTGCCGCGATAGCTGCGATGATCGTTTTACCTGAACCAACGTCTCCCTGAATAAGGCGATTCATTGGTTTACCGGAGTCGAGATCCACCTTGATCTCATCAAGCACCCGCTCCTGTGCAGTGGTGAGGTTAAATGGCTGGTTGGAAATGATTGCCTCGACAAGTTCTTCTTTGATCGGGTATCGATTGGCTGGTATTTGCTGCCAGGATTGCTTCTGCTGTTGAACACCCAGTTGAAGGAAAAAGATTTCATCAAAAGCCAGCCGGTCGCGGGCGGTTCTCAACAGATCGAAGCTGTCCGGGTAGTGCACCTGGTGAAGCGCGACGGGAAGATCGACCAACCCGGCTGATTTGCGCATATTTTCCGGCAAATGATCCTGGATGCGTGTGATGTAGAATCGCAATGTGGAATTTACCGCGCTGCGAATATCTTTTTGTGTAAGACCGGCCGTCAAAGGATAGACCGGTGTAATGCGGTTTGTGTTGAGATGGGACGCATCAAGGGCTTCAAACGCGGGGTCGTTCATTTGCATCCGGCCGAGGTACATGGTCACTTTTCCTGATATGACCAATTGAGTTCCGCGCCGGAAGTGATTCTCAAAACTCTGAACGTATTTTAGAGATCGGAAAAATACAAGGCGTAAAAAACCGGTCCCATCGCTAACCACAACCTCTACCCGCGCCTGGTTGCGCCGGCGGATGGGGGTGGTAATGGAACTTTGAACTGTGGCGATGATCGTTAATTCATCATCATACTCGATGCGGTTGATGGTTTTAAGCGTCGAGTAATCTACGTATCTGCGGGGAAAAAAATACAATAAATCTTCAATGTTATTTACCCCTAAGGATTCAAAAAGGTCGCTTTTAACGCTGCCAATGCCCTGCAGGATCGTAAGAGGAGACTTAAACCCAGTCGCGGGAGCGATGGGGGAGACTGTTTTTACTTTCACTTCAGTATCAGGTTTTGTGTTGGGGGTGGAATTTGAAGGAGCGTTTTTGACTGGGGAGGGGGCGATCGTTTTTTGGGTTTTAACCACTGGCTCCGCTGCCTGATACTGCGCTTTGATCGCGGACAGAATGGATTTGATCGTATTTTCACGTTCCGCGATATTCAACCCTGCGTATTGGGTGAACATGGCTTCTATCTCGGCAATGAGGTCATCATTCACCTGTTCAGCTCTTGCTTCGTTGAGCCAGGTGGGATAAAACTTGTGCAAACCGCCGATAATGGCTTTGTCAACATAACCTGCCTGGGCTTCAGTGATTAGAATCTTGGTCAGTTTTTCAAGAGATTTGTGCATGGCTTTATTTTACAGCAATCATCATAGATGCGCATTTCGGAAAAAAAGGAGGATTTCCAGTAAAAGACTATTTGATGGATTCAGTGATCACGATGCCCATACCCTGGGGACCGATCAGCGAAGCCAGAAACGGATTGATTGTGTGTTCTGAATAACTTGTATTCGGATAGAATTCTTCAACGTGCTGACGGATCATTTTTGATTCATTATGTCCTGAAATATAGGGTTGGATGAAGGATACATTTTCGAGGTTATCAAACTCATCGATGAATTCACAAAAATAATCGATCACGTTGCGGATATTCTTTACTTTTTCGACAGGGTGTAAAGCGCCATCCTCGAGAGTGAAAATTGGCAGAAAACCGAGATATTCACCGCTGACCGACTGACCGATATCAAGAAACCCCGATTTGTGCAGGTAGGAAAAATTTGGCGTACAAAGAAGAGTGTATATGTGCGGAATGGCTTCTCTTAGATTTTCCTCGATGATGCCCGGGCTGACGTTGTCTTCAATCATGTTCGCGGCCATTTGGATGATCTGTCCTTCTCCTATGGCGATCGACTCTGAATCGAGCAAATGGATGTCAGCTTTGCCGTGAATTTTCTTGAGGGTATCGTCAAATTTCTCGTAACTTGGGTATAAATCTTTAGAAACCAGTATGACAAAAACATCATCATAGATGGAATTCAGCGCCAACACTTGCTCAGTGACGGCTTCTTTGAGGGGTGGAATCAATCTGATCGGGTAAGCTGAATTGACGTGTTTCGGAAAGTCCCCAACTTTAATGTTCTTCAGTTCTATGATCGAATTTTTCTGCAATTCCAGGCTTGCATTAAAAATTTTTACATGTTTGTGACCGGGAAAATTCGGCCATGTAAACTGGGCGGCATTATCCGTAAGAATGCAGGAGTGTTTCATTCCTTACTCGAGTGACATAATGATGTGATAGTGTGGCTGACCGCCATTGTGCAATTCGATTTCGTGATCCGGGTATTTGTTCTCAATTGAGCTGCTAATTGTTTTTGCTTCATCCTCGCTCAGATTGGAGCCATAAAACAACGTGATGCGTTCCCGGTTATCAAGGTCAGCTTGCTCGAGCAGACCAATGCAGGCTTCTTCAACGGATTCAGCAGCAGTAACAAGTTTTCCATTTAGCAGGCCGATGATCTTGCCTTCTTTGACTTCAACTCCATTCAATACGACGCTGCGAGTTGAGGTGGTGATCTCAACACAATCGGCTTCGTCTAAAGAGTCGTTCATATCATCCACAACCTGTTGTAACTCTCCTTCGGGGTTCCAGCGAAGTATGGCAGAGATACCCTGTGCGATGTTACGGGTTGGGATGACCTCGACCTGTTTCACACTCAGTGACTTGGCCGAATTTGCGGCGAGAATAATGTTTTTATTGTTCGGGAGAATGATCACTTTATCAGTAGGTAAATCTTCGAAAGACTTTAAAATTTCCTGAATGCTGGGATTCATTGTTTGACCACCTGCGACGATCGCTGTGGCTCCCTGGCTCGCGAATATCTGGGATAAGCCAACACCGGGTGATACAGCTACTATCGCAATGGTGCCGGGTTCGAAGTCGTTGAATATAATCTCTTTTTTCTTGGCTTCGATCCGTTTCATTTGCTCAACAAGATCTTCTTTGTATACCTTATGAATTTCACCAATTTGTTTGATCAAAGCTTCGGGTTCATCCTGTTTTTCGGTTTCGGTGTGAATGTGCATACGGTACAAACCATCACCTTCGCCAACCTGGATTGAAGTACCGATTTTTCCCAGATCTTCATAAAAAACTTCGAGATCGAGCGTCTTATAAGGGGCGAAATCGATGACCACTTCAACATCCTGACCGTCTTCTACGACATCCATGGCTTCAGCGAATTTGATCGCTGAAATATCTTTGATCGTCACAGCAGACTCATCCAGTGATTGTCCTTTTATGAACCTCAGGATGCCTTCCAGCAAAATAAACAAACCCTTACCGCCCGAATCCACAACACCGGCAGTTTTTAGGATTGGCAGTAATTCGGGCGTAAATTTTACAGATTCATCGGCAGCTTTCACCGCATCTTCAAGTACTGATAGAAGGTCTGTTGTGCGATTGATGGAATTTTCGACTGCGATCGAAATATCTTTTATCACGGTGAGGATGGTGCCCTCAACTGGCCTGACGACTCCCTTATAGGCTGTGTTGCGGCTTTCAGACAGGGCGCGGGAAAATAAAACGGCGTCCATTTCAGAAAGATTGTCCAGTACTCTCGCGAATCCGCGCAGAATCTGCGAAAGGATCACACCGGAGTTACCCCTCGCGCCCATGAGAGCGCCCTGGGCGACGTTTTTCGCCACTTTACCGATATTCGATTCATCGGTGTTGGCAATTTCGTTGTAAGCTGCCTGCATCGTGAGGAGCATGTTCGTACCGGTATCGCCATCAGGCACGGGGAAAACATTGAGGGAGTTGACAAGTTGCTGGTTCGCTCGAAGCCAGCGTAAGGCGGCTTCGATGTAGAGTTTGAGTTGATGCCCATTAATGGTTTGAGTTGAATCTGTTTGACTGGTGCTGGTGAGTTTTTTTTCGTCCACGTTGATCCTATTATTTAACATGTCAAATTATTCCACTGTTAATCAGTATTGCTGATGCGTAAACCACGCACATGAATATTTACTTTTTTCACCGTAAGACCGGTGGTGTTTTCAACCTGATATTTGATCAGTTCTGCGACATTGTCTGCCACGGATTTGATCCTGGTTCCATATTCGACGATTACATAAAGATCGATTATAACAGCCGAATCTTCCATGTGAATGTCAACCCCCTGGATCGGGTCCTTCACCAAGGCCTGGCTGATTCCCTCAGCAAGATTCTTGGCTGCCAGTCCAACGATTCCGTATGATTCAAGCGCCGATTGACTGGCGATGGAAGCCAGGGAACGGTGTGAAATAAAAATGCTGCCTAATAGGTTTTCTACACGTTTCATAATTCTATCCTTGTTTTTTAACCAATTTTCTTGTAAAAAGATACGGTCTGTGATAAAATCTTCAGCTGTGTTCAGTGATGAACCTTATTTTACTAAATAATGCTGTATTGTTGTGAAAGGAAATTGTCATGGCTAAGTGTGAAGTTTGCGGGAAAACAACGACCTTTGGTCACAATCGGAGCTTTTCGATGCGGGCTACCAACCGAGTTTTCAAACCCAATCTCCAAAAAGTTACGGTCATTGAGAACGGAAGAAAGGTCAAGAAAACTCTCTGCGCCAAGTGTATTCGGACAATGGTAAAGACCGCCTAATCTTTTCAATGTTCAAAATTAAATTACGGCTTTGCCGTAATTTTTTATTTAAGCGCATTCCTAAGTGCTGAAACGCCGCCTAATATCCCTTTCGGATGTGTGAAGATCGCAGAAGCGCTCACAAATGTATCAGCGCCCGCAGACGCCAAACTGGCAATGTTTTCAGCGTTGATCCCGCCATCCACCTCAAGACGGATTGGTCGCTCCTCTCGAACGATCAATTCAGCGACCCGCGCCACTTTTGTAAGCATTTGAGGAATAAAACTCTGACCAGAGAACCCCGGGTTTACCGTCATAATCAATAACATTTCGATAAATGGTAGCAAGGGTTCTATTAGATCCGCCGAAGTTCCCGGGTTGAGGGCAATTCCAGGAACGCATCCGACATCACGGATGAGTCCTAATGTTCGATGAACATTAGGGTTATTCTCCGGGTGAATTGTGATCGTGTTTGCACCTGCCTTTGCGAAAACGGGCACAAGAAGTTCAGGTTTCTCGATCATCAAATGGCAATCGATCGGCAAACTTGTTGCCTGACGGCAAGCCTCAACCATGACAGGACCCATGGTGAGGTTGGGTACAAAATGACCATCCATGGCATCTACATGGATCCAATCGACGCCTGCCTGTTCGCACTCGTGTATGCTTTGTTCCAGGTTGGTGAGATTGGCAGATAAAATTGATGCAGCGATAAGAGTTTTCATAGGGTCACCGAATAGCCGTACTAAGTTTAAACCAGATGAATAACCAGAAGGGAATTAGTCCTCCTGCCAGCAGGAGGGTGAGCAATTCCAGCCAGATTAATTTCCAATCTACATATCGTTTGACGGGCGGTGAATCGTCTTCACGGCTGATTGATTGAAGAGCAGGTTCAATTTTGATGTCAACCGTGGCCTCGTTCTGTGGAAATGCCTGGGGCGGTGGAGGGGGTGGGAGTTCAATTTCGGGTTTTTTATCCAGCAGGTTTGAAAGGATGTGTCCCAGCTGATCAGCTGTGCGATAACGCGCTGAGGGTTCTTTTGATAGAACCTTGTGGAGAACCAGCACTAACTCCTCAGGCAGGTCAGGCGCGAATTTGAGCGGATCGGCTGGTGGAAGTTCCTGGTGCATTTTGATCAAGTCTTCGACAGAATCGGCCTCAAAGGGTAAGTGCCCCGTAAAAACTTCGTACATCACCACGCCAAGTGAATAAACATCAGTTGAAGGGGTGGGGAGCGCTCCAAGAGCCTGCTCAGGGGCAAAATACTGGGGTGAGCCCCATATCACATCAGGTTCAGATTCGACCTCAAGGGTGGATAATGCCCTGGCAATACCAAAATCAGTGATCTTGAGTCTTTGGTCTGAAGTGACCAATAGATTTTGCGGTTTAACATCGCAGTGTATAATCCCGGCCCTGTGCGCGTAGCCTAAACCGGCGCATGCTTGAACCATAAGGTTGATACCCTCCTGAAGAGGGTACCGGTTAACCTCGGATATCCTGGTTTTTAGATCAGTTCCGGCGATATACTCCATTACGATGTATACACCGGCTGAGTCTATACCAAAGTCGTGCACTGTTACGATATTCGGGTGTGAAAGGTTGGCGGCTGAACGCGCTTCCTGTTTGAAGCGATCACGAAACCCCGGTTCGGTGCTGAAATCCTGCCTGAGTAATTTGATCGCAACTGGTCTTTCAAGCATCTGGTCGTAGGCTTTATAAACATAGGCCATCCCCCCTTTTCCAACCTGGTGGATCAGGCGGTACCTGGAGCCAAGCAAAGTATCTTGAAGGGATTGATCATCCATCTTTTGGATTATAACATGCCGCAAATCTTGAATCTTTCGTTATAATCGACCATATGAATAATGTTTTCACATATTTAAAAAAGAAACCCTTATTTTCTTTACTGCTTGCATTCCCGGTGACAATCATTGGGTCATTCTTGGGGTGGGATGCAATCATCTTATTTTCTCTATCAGCGTTGAGCGTGATCCCACTTGCGGGGCTGATCGGTGATGGAACAGAGGGTCTCGCTTCTCACACTGGACCGAAAATGGGCGGATTGATCAACGCCACGCTTGGTAATGCTGCCGAGTTGATCATTACACTTTTCGCGATTAATCGGGGATTGTTGGAGTTGGTCAAGGCTTCCATAACCGGCTCGATCATCGGCAACCTTTTATTTGTTTTAGGATTGTCGATTCTTGCGGGGGGTCTGAAAAATGGGGTTCAAAAATTTGACCGCCGTCACACAACGAACAACACGATCCTGCTAAGCATCGCCATCTTGGGGCTGGTTGTACCGTCATTGTTCAGCCATTCGACAGCTTCCGGGGTCAACGTGAAAGTGGAAACGTTGAGCCTGTGTGTGGCAGCTGTAATGATCATCTTGTACGTGTTAGGGATAGTTTTCTCTTTACGCTACAGCAATAATCACAGTGTGGCCGCGCCAGTTGAACACGGTGAGGGGCACCCAACCTGGAGTGTAAAGAAATCTCTGATCGTTCTCGCCCTCGCAACTGCGGGTATCGTTTGGATGAGTGAGATCCTGGTGGGAAGTGTTGAAGAGGTAGTCGCAGGTTCCGGGATCTCAGAATTCTTCCTGGGCATCATTTTAGTTCCAATCATAGGCAATGTTGCTGAACATCTGGTGGCGATAACGGTTGCGGTGAAAAATAAGATGGAACTCAGCATGGAGATTGCTGTTTCTTCAAGCTTGCAGATCGCTCTATTTGTCGCGCCGGTGCTGGTGTTTATCAGTCTCATCATGGGAAATCCATTGAATCTTGTGTTCAATACTTTTGAGTTAGCCGCCCTGATGGCCACCGTGATCATCAGTTATTTTGTGGCGGCTGATGGTGAGACGAATTGGCTGGAAGGAGCGGCTCTACTGGCTGTTTACATCCTGTTTGGACTCGCGTTCTTTATCTTTCCATCTTGATGCAGAAAAGGTTTGATAAATGTTCAATAGAAAAGTGATACTGGGAGCAATCGTTTTCTCCCTCGTGCTGCTTTTATATCTTTATTTACTGTTGACCGGTCTGTCATATAAGCAGCAAGTCAGCTCTACAGAAAGAGCCAATCTTGACGTCATACCCGCGGCATCTATCCCCACCATTGACGCGAGTTTGCTGGAAATTTTGCCTACAAGCACAATACCCTCCCCGGTTGATGTCAATGGTGTAACGGTGCAAAAATTTGTAAAAATTGAGGGAACTGGCGGAGTGGGGTTGAGAATACGACGTGAACCCGGAACAGATGCAGAAGTGGTGTTTCTAGCCGGTGAATCTGAGGTTTTTTTGGTGATAGGCGGACCGTTGGAAAAGGATGAGATTATATGGTGGGAATTGTCGACACCGTATGATGAATCGCGTAGTGGCTGGGCTTCAGCCGATTATCTCACTGCGATTACCGATGATCAGCCATAGGTTTGTCGGCAATGAATAATGTAAAACAGGGTGTACTATAATCATATTACATAAGTGATTAACCGGAGCATGGTGATCTTCACAGGATTCCGGGAAAAGCATCTGGAGCAGGCATGCCCAATTTGTTTACGAAAATTTCAAAGAAAAACACCCTGCGTGATAACAAAAGCGGTCAATCGAGAACAGATTTTGAGAATAAGTCGGTTCATCCATCGCAACTCTTGATCGGGTCCGCCCAATCAGTCGGGCGTCAACGGGATCACAATGAGGACGCGCTTTATACTTTCACCAGTGTACTTTCGGACGGAAATTCCGAGGAATTGTTCGGACTTTTCATCATCGCAGATGGAATGGGCGGTCATAAGAACGGTGAAATTGCGTCCAGTGTATCAATCAGGGTTGTAGTCAGGTATGTGATCGATCAGCTATACCGGATTCTCCTTGATACGCAGAACGGGATCCCAGCTTTGGGTACCAGCGAGATTTTATTGGGTGCTGTAAACGAAGCTCAAAAAGCTGTCCTGCATCAAGCTTCTGGCGGGGGCACGACTTTAACAATCGCATTGTTATTGGGAGATCAGCTGACAATTTCACACGTTGGCGACAGCCGTGCTTACCTTGTGAATCAAGACGGGCGTTTGCAAAAGATCACAAAAGACCATTCACTTGTACAACGTTTACTGGACTTGAAGGAAATCTCCCCAGAAGAGGCAGAGAAACATCCGCAAAAGAACATCTTACTAAAGGCAATTGGTCAACCTGAACCCTTTCAAGCTGACACCTATACTCTGCAAATACCAGCTGGTGCCGGTTTGATGCTTTGCAGTGATGGGTTATGGGGAGTGATATCGGACGCCGTGATTGCCAAAACGCTTTTGACATATCATGATCCGATCATAGCATGCCAGCAACTGGTCGATGAAGCCAACAATGCCGGTGGTCCTGACAATATTAGTGTTATTCTAGTAAAAACCACCAAAGATACGGACGAAAAACTGATTGAGAAGCAACGGTAAGAGGAGAACTGATGGTAACACTGGTTTTACATATGATAAACGAAGATCCGGTTGTGGGTGAGGTGTCGGAGATACCTGTCAAGACAGACACGCTCATCTTTCTCAAAAACCCGCGCAGGCGTGATGGGAAACGGCTCCATTATCTCGAGGAGAGCGCTGAATTGGCTGCCTGGCCGGTTTCACGGCTATCCTTTTTTGAAGTGCTTCGCGCGGATTATGAAACAGAATTATCAGAAAATAATCTGGAGCAGGTAAATGGTTGATGAGAATTTCAGGAACAAACTAATACTTGTCGTTGATGATGAAGAAAGGATGTCGCGTTTCATCCGGTTGAATCTCGAGCATGATGGATTCCAGGTGCTGGAAGCCAATCGTGGAATGAAAGCGCTCAATCTCATTCGCGAACAGATTCCTGATCTGGTACTGCTGGATGTGATGATGCCGGATCTCGATGGTTTTGAAGTCCTTCAAATGATCCGTGAATCACACCAGGTACCGGTTATTATGCTAACCGCAAAAGGTGAGGAAGACGATAAGGTGAGAGGGCTTGAACTGGGCGCGGATGATTACGTGACGAAACCCTTCAGCCCGCGTGAACTGGTGAGTCGTGTTAAGGCGGTATTGCGCCGCAATGACCAGGGCGGGACGAGTGGTGACGGGATCATCGATGTCGACGACCATTTAAAGATTGATTTTGGACGGCGCGAGGTCTGGCTGGATGGTGAACTTGTGAAATTACGCCCGACAGAATACCGACTTCTGTATCACCTGGTTCAAAATGCCGGATGGGTATTGACCTATGACCAGATTCTCGCAAAGGTATGGGGCTACGAATACAGGGATGAGCCACATTACGTCAGGTTATATGTGAATTACCTGCGCCAAAAATTGGAACAAGACCCGTCGAATCCCCAATATATCCTTACCGAAAGAGGCGTGGGTTACCGATTTGTGGACTATAAGCGGAAATGATGATAAAAATATCAATACTGTGAAAATATCTACCAAAGCAATCACAAAACTAATTTGGAGCATAAAATGATCAATGAACCTGTACATGTAACTGACCAGACTTTTGAGAAAAGCGTATTGCAGTCTCAAATTCCTGTTATTGTCGATTTTTGGGCGCCCTGGTGTGGACCATGTAAAATGGTGGGTCCGATTCTGGACAAAATTGCCAAGGAATTTGCGGGCAAGCTGCTGGTAGCTAAAGTAAATACTGATGAGAGTTCGGAGTACGCGATGAAATATGGTGTGCAAGGTATCCCCACCATGTTATTCATCTCCGGGGGCAAGGTGATACACAGACAGGTGGGTGCGTTGCCCGAGCCGAATATCCGCGCGGTGATTGATCAATTCCTCGAAGTTTTAGGGGACAATAAATAAAAATTAGCGCCCGGAACCCGGGCGCTTTGTTATCTCTGTAACTAATCCTCTTTTATCCTCTCGATACTGGCTCCGAGTTTTCGGAGCTTTTCGTCCACCTTCTCGTATCCACGGTCGATCTGGTTGACGTTGCGGATGACGGATTTTCCGCTTGCTGACAGTGAAGCTAAAACCAGTGCCATACCAGCCCGGATATCCGGACTTTCCATCTTTTCGCCGGTTAGTTGGGAAGGACCCATGACAATACAACGGTGCGGGTCGCAAAGCACGATTTGAGCACCCATCGCGACTAATTTGTCTGTAAAGAACATGCGTGACGGATACATCCAGTCATGGAAAAGTACAGACCCCTTGGATTGTGTTGCGAGAACGATGGCGATGCTCATCAGGTCCGTTGGGAAAGCCGGCCAAGGCATAACGTTAACTGTGGGGATTGCGCCACCCAGATCCGGTTCAATCTCCAACTTTTGTTCTGAAGGGATAAAAATATCCTCGCCTTTTTCTTCCCAGGTGACCCCGAGCCGGCTAAAGACGAGTTTTACCATGTCCAGGTATTGAATCCCAGCTTTCTTAATTGTTATGGAACCGCGTGTAACAGCCGCAGCGCCAACGAAGCTGATTACTTCAAGGTAATCAGACCCAATTTCGAATTCTCCACCGTGAAGCGCGTCGACACCTTCAATGTTTAATGTATTGGAGCCGATATTCCCGATTTTAGCCCCAAGCAGGTTGAGCAGATGGCACAATTCCTGGATATGCGGTTCACTGGCGGCGTTGCGAATTGTGGTCCTTCCCTTCGCGAGCACGCTTGCCATGATCGCATTCTCTGTGGCTGTGACGCTGGTTTCATCGAGCAGGATGTCAGCCCCGGTCAACCCGTCAGCCTTGAATTTGAATGCGCGATCATATTCGATCACAGCACCGAGCTTTTCAAGGGCAAGCAGATGAGTGTCCACACGACGGCGTCCGATCACATCGCCACCAGGGGGAGGAAGTTGCAGCTCACCGGTTTTTGCCACCATGGGACCGGCGAGCAGGATAGAAGCTCTTATTTTGCGGCAAAGATCGGGATCGAGGTCTGTTGGATGAATCTCTCTGGCGTGGATCTTGATTGTATTGGGAGCCAGGTGGGTTATTCCTACACCAAGGCTCTCAATCAGCGCGATCATTGTTTGAACATCCCGGATTTCGGGTACATTACGTAAAATAACAGGCTCCTCGGTTAAGAGACAGGCCGCAATTAATGGCAAAGCGGAGTTCTTGTTACCCCCTGGTGTAATTTCTCCACTCAGCGGAACGCCGCCGGTGATAACGAATTTGTCCACTATAGCCTCCAGGTAAACTTGATGTATGTCCCAATGATAAATGAAAGTAGGGATTTCTGCCAATTAGAATTCGAATATTGAGGAATGCCTGTAAAAACTGTTGTATACTCAAAAACGGTCAGAAAATTATTTAGCTTGAGGTAATAATGTTGACAATACGACAGGTCAATCTGGAAAGTAAGCAAGAGGTTAATCGATTCGTTCAATTTCAATATGATTTATACAAGGACAGCATGCAGTTTTGTCCGCCATTTCGTGCAGATATCAGATTGATGATGAACAAGAATAAACACCCCTTTTATCAGCATTCTGACGGGGAATTTTTCATCGCTGAAAAAGATGGCAGGATTGTTGGCAGAATTGGCGTGTTTATTAACACTTTGTTCAATGACTACCACAAAACAAAAAAAGGTCAATTCTACTTTTTTGATTCGATCGACGATCAGGAGGTAGCAGATAGCCTTTTCAACGCAGCATTTGACTACTGCCGCCAGCGGGGAATGGATGACCTGGTCGGACCAAAAGGGCTGTCTGCTTTTGATGGATATGGGATCCTTTACGATGGCTTCGAACACCATCAAATGATGACCATGATGAATTACAACTACCCCTATTATTCCAAGCTTCTTGGGACCATTGGGTTTGAAAAGGAAGTGGATTTCGCTTCCTGTTACATAACCAGTGATACGTTTGTACTACCTGAAAAAATCAGAGAAGTGGCGCGCAGAGTAATCGCACGGGGAAAATTTAAGATTCTAGAATTTAAATCAAAAGCTGAAATTAAACGAATGGAAGAACAGATTGGGGAAGCGTATAACAACACATTTGTCAATAATTGGGAATATTATCCAATGACAAAAGGTGAAATGGACTTGTTGATTTCAAATCTGATGGATGTCATCAATCCCAAGCTGATCAAGATTATTACATACGAGGAAAAGATCGTCGGCTTCCTGATCGCGTTTCCTGATATTTCAAAAGCCCTGCAACGACATGACGGCAGGCTTACACCTTTTACGATCATAGACCTGCTGTTTTCGATGAAGAAGACGGATTGGGTGTCTTTGAATGGTGCCGGCGTTTTACCCGAGTACCACGGTAGGGGAGGTAACGCCCTTCTGTACTATGAAATGGAAAAGACATTAAAAGACTTCGGGTTCCAGTATTGGGAGTTGACCCAGGTGGCAGAATCTGCTGTACAGATGCGGAAGGATCTGACCATGGCAGGAGGAGATTTTTACAAAACACATCGGGTTTATCACAGGAATATTTAGATCAATAAGCAACGCACATAGAAGACCTCGAAAGAGGTCTTTTTGTTTTTCTACAAAGTATAATTAGACCGAAAACGGAGAAATGTGAATACGAGAAAAGCTTCTATCAAGATTTACATCACAGTATTGGCTGCCATGGTACTGTTGGTGGCTTTGTATTTTGCCAACCTCTCGTTCGTGAAGGCCAACCCGGGTGGTCTGGAATTTCTCGCCCATTGGCAGGGTGCGCGATCTTTCCTCAACGATGGGGTTGATCCATATTCCGATCAAACTGCAGGGATTATCCGCTCGCTGGCGGGTGAAATTGATCCGGATGACCCGGGTGAATATCGATTTGTAGCGCCTTTGATTTCGTTGATTTTTTACGCACCGTTTGCATTGATCCCGGAATTCACTATAGCGCGAGCCACGTGGATGACGCTGCTGGAAGCGAGTTTGCTTTTTTCCGCGTTTCTTGTCGCTAGCTGGAAAGGAAGTAAGGGGATAATTCCCCTGATTATTGCTGTCCTCGTTTTAGGTCTGAATTTCTCTTCCATTGATTCGTTGGTAGATGGAAATTTGTCGCTTGTTGGGTTTGCGCTGATTATTGGTACCATTCATCTTTTGTTACGAAATAACGATGAAGGGGCTGGTCTGCTTTTAGCGCTTTCTCTCATCAAACCAGAAAATACTTACCCTGTGATTTTTATAGTACTAATCTGGGTTTTAATCCAAAAAAGATATACTGTGCTTTGGTGGTTCTTGGCGGTATTTGTGATCGTTCTTGGATTTTCCCTGGTATTAATTCCAGACTGGCCTGTACGATATTTGGAAAATGTGATCGAGTACTCAGCCCGCAATCCTGTCCGGCTGGAGGAGTTGGCGCCCACAGAATTGGAAATCCGCTTGATTTTTGTGAAGAACCTGATTGTAGGGATTTTAATCATTTTCGAATGGTTTGTTGTAAAAATCCAGGGCAAGCAAAGGTTATTATGGAATGTGGGATTGTTATTGGCAGTACTGCCTTGGATTGGTGGTGAAGTTCATCTTGAACAAACGACCTTTGTTTTTGCGGCGCTCTTGATAGGGTTGGTATTCCTTGGTGGAATTAGGACCGGGAATGGAAACCTGGCAATTCAATTGATTTCAATTTTGCTGGTAATCAGCAGCTGGATATTTTCAGGGTTGACGGTTAAGGGGATTTCAGAAACATGGGTAAAGCTTTGGCACAGCTTGATATTACCCGGGTTAGCTGTTGTTATTCTCTATTGGTCACGATGGTGGATTATTCAGAAAGAAAAATTTTCAATCGAAACATTCAAATTATCAAAAATGTAACTTTTCACTTCTCCAGTGGTGAAAACCGAAGAAACTTAACGTTAGAGTTGATTGAAAAAGGTTATAATTGCGCGCGAATAAAAATCGATATGCTATACTTAAAAAATTAATCGGACTTTATCCGGAAAGAACCTGGAGAAGACATGGACAAACAAATTAACTCACAGGCAACTGTAGACGAGTTTTACGATGTACTCAATAGAAAGATAGCGGTTGCTAATGAAAAAATTCGCGAAGTAAGCGCAACGATTGATCAAAGTCAGAACGAAATCTCCAGGCTAACGCAAAAGGCATCACTGGTAACAGCCCATTTGCAGGACTGCCAGGATAACCTGGAAAAACTGAACAAGGAAGAAATTCGCGATAGTTACTCGGAGGCGATGGATTCTCAACAGCGGCTGCTTGTGATGCGCAACCAATTGGAAAAACTTAATGAGCAGCAAAATCAGCTGCATTTGTTGATCAAGAACCTTGAAGAATTGAAGGAATCATATACATCTGATGCACGAAAAAACGCATCGAGGATGTCAAAAACACGAAGTATCGAGACACTTGAGCTCCTTATCACTGCCCAGGAAGCCGAACGGCAGAGGCTCTCACGCCAGATGCATGATGGTCCTGCCCAGGCGCTTTCTAATTTTATCGTTCAAGCAGAGATTGCCACAAAACTTTTTGATATTGACCCGGCTAAGGCCAGGGATGAATTAGAAAAGCTAAAAACATCTGCAATGAGCGCGTTTCAAAAGGTCCGTAATTTTGTAGCCGAGATACGTCCAATGATGCTTGATGATCTGGGTCTCGTACCAACGCTAAAAAAGCACATCAGCACAATCAGGGAAGAAACTGGAACGGATATTAAATTAACCATCAACGGTGGCGAGAATAAACTGGAGCCTTATCTTGAGGTCTTTGTTTTTCGAACAGTGCAGGAATTGGTGAGTAATGCCATCAAGCGCAACCCGAATAATTCAGACTTACACATCGATGTGGTTTTGACGATAGAAACCTCACGCATTCTTCTATCAGTTATGGATAATGGAAAAGAATACAACGAAGAAGATTTGAAATCTGAGGACGGGTTGGGTGTCAATTTGATTGAAGAGAGAGTTGGATTGTTGGGTGGGAACTTTTCAATCCAAACCACGGATGTGGCAAGCGTTGAAGTTACAGTGAGTATTCCGGTGTTACAAACCCCGGTTATATAGATAATGCAGGAGTAGAAGATGACAAAGACGATAGGCATTTTAACCGGTGGGGGTGATGTTCCAGGGTTGAACCCGGCGATCAAGTCTGTAGCTATGAGCGCGTTTGACGCAGGTTATAAGATGGTCGGTATTCGCCGCGGGTGGGGTGGGTTGTTGCAGTATAACCTTGATGAGCCTTCCACGCACGATTATTATGTCAAGAACCTGACAAAGGACGATGTGCGCACGGTAGACCGTTCTGGGGGAACATTTCTTCATACATCGCGCACGAATCCGCAGAAGGTGAAAGCTGGAGACATTCCTGGATTTTTAAAAAATTCAAAATTAGGCAAACCCTTAGATAAGGATGGAACTACAGATTACACCGCTCACGTGTTGAGTGTGTTGGAACACCTGGGTATTGATGTGCTGGTGACAATCGGTGGTGATGACACATTAAGTTTTTCCGTAAGATTAAACAAAGAAGGCTTCCCGGTTGTTGGCATTCCAAAAACAATGGACAATGATGTATTTGGCACCGATTACTGCATCGGTTTTTCAACTGCAGTCACACGCAGCGTGGATTTCATCACGAACATGCGAACCAGCGTGGGTTCTCATGAACGCATTGGGGTTGTTGAGCTGTTCGGACGCAATTCAGGCGAGACTAGCCTGATCTCTGCTTATCTAAGTTATGTTGACCGCGCCATCATTTCAGAAGTTCCGTTTAATATTGAGAAACTGGCAAATTTCCTATTGGAGGACAAACGCAACAATCCATCCAATTACTGTATGATGACCATCAGCGAAGGTGGAATCATGGAAGGTGGCGACATCGTGGAAAGCGGCGAAGCCGATGCTTATGGGCATCGTAAACTCGGCGGAGTTGGCGAGCAAACCGCTGCTATGATAAAGAAGTTGACCGGTCAGAATACTATGTACCAACAGTTAGGTTACCTGATGCGATCCGGTGCGCCTGACTCTCTTGATCGTATGGTCGCAATGTCCTTCGGAAACCTGGCGGTTCAACTGATAAAACGCAATGAGACCGGCAAACTTGTCGCCCTGCACGGAGGTAAGTACACAACTGTTCCCATAAACATGGTATTGGCTGGTAAAAAGCGCGTGGATGTTCCAAGTTTTTATGACATTGATAATTATGTCCCCAAGATTCACGACTTCATGGGCGTACCAATGTTCCTAAGCTAAGCGTGTGACAAATATTACGATGTCTCCTCATCCTCAAAAGATATTATCGGGGCGGTACCAGGTGGTACCGCGCTCGATTATCCTGTTAATTAATAACGGAGAAGTATTACTGCAAAAAGCACCGGCGGATAAAAAGATCTTTCCGGGTTTTTACAATGGGATTGGCGGTCATATCGAAAGCGGCGAGGATGTGCTTGAAGGGGCGAGAAGAGAGCTTCAGGAAGAGGCTGGCATTGAGTGCCCGGACTTACAGCTCACGGGAATGGTCATGATCGATGTGAATCCTGACACTGGCATACTCATGTTTGTCTTCAGTGGCGAGACTGTTGTTGGAGAATTGTATTCTTCGGAAGAAGGAACACTACACTGGATTAAAACCGATCACTTATGCGACTTCCCTGTAGTCGATGATATTCCTGAACTGGTTAAGAAGATTGAGGAATTCAGGACCTCAGGCAGACTGTTTTTCGGGAAATATCTTTACGACGCGCAGCAACAACGGATTACGAGTTGGCAATAGGGTTAGTAGGTTCACACCTGTCGTAGAACACAAGGAGCGTTGATCCGTACTTGCGCTGCTCGAACTCGACCAGGTTTTCCAGGTCGATTTTTTTGTATTCCACCGGATGAATTTGAACGATTGCCCAGCCATCTTCGGCTAATAGTTGAATATTCCTGTCCAATCGCAGCATTGCATCGATCCACATTTCTTTGTACTGTGGAGGCGCGACGTATATGTAATGGAATTCATCCTTTTGGGGGGTCGACAGGTATTTCAGCGCGTCCCCACGTGTTACACGAGCTTTCTCAGCAGTGCGCGTTTTTATTAGATTGTTCTTCAGTGTCAGGAGTGCTTTGGTGTTCAGTTCAAGGAAAAGACAGGATCTTGCACCACGACTTAGCGCTTCGATACCCACACTGCCGGTGCCCCCGAAAAGATCAAGAAAATTTGCATCAACGATATCCGTTGATAGTATATTGAAAAGTGCTTCTTTTACACGATCTGTAATAGGTCGGGTTGAGTCACCTGGTACGGGGTCAAGCCGGATGCCCTTAGCGGTTCCAGCGATGATGCGGGGCTGGCTCAAGGTCTTATTCTTTCTACAGCTTTGCGGGCAGCCAGAATGTTCGAGTGAGGGGCAATGATTGGCAGCACACAACCTGTGCCAAGGATGAAACGCGATCCGTCGGTCATCTCGATCGCGTTAGCGGCTTCAGCTTCCACCTCGAGAGGTGTGCCGTAAGCCAGAGTTTCCCATTGGCGCAACCCACCACACACAGCACCACTAAACTTGCCTTTCGCTCCGGATAATGAGGGGGAGGTTTCCTGGTCATGCCAATTTAGGACTGCTATGTTTTTGAGATTGATTTGATCGAAAAGCAGATCTTTGCCATGCAGATGAGCTACATTCAGCCAGAGCGGCGAAACCTGATCTAGAATTTCAAGGTCAAATGGGGTGACGAATTTGGCAAATTCACCGGCAGAAAGCAGCGAAGCCTGGGCGTGCTGGACGGCAAAGAAAATACCATCGATACCCAGTTTGATGCACTCCGCAATAAATCTTGTGGTTGATTCCAGCAGAGTGTGCAGGCCAATAATCAGCTCTTCGGGATGTTGGCGCATATGGACAAGCAAAGTATCTCGCCCTGCAAGGTTTTTAGCTTGAGAAAGCGGGTTAAAAATTGTTTGAATAAATGGAGTGGTATCAGGCAAAGAGTTTTTGATAAGCCGTAAACATTCAAGTTGTCTGCCAAGATTGCCTTCGCTTGGATTGAGGATTTTTAGCGCTCTCCAATCATTCGGGGATTTAACAGGATAGTGCGTGTAATCTCGCGTTCCCTCAGGGTTTCCACGCCATTCATCGCGCACACCATAATCCTTGACGCAAAAAGAGGATGCCGGTGTGACCTTTACAAAATCGAAATCGTAAGTGTTTTGAAAAAAGAGCACTGACCGGGCAAGGGCGTTAGGATCTTGGTCGTCCACGGGGAAGTGACGCCATAAAGAAACAGGAGGCCTGTCGATCTGACCCCCTTTTAGACAGGCTTCCAGGCGCTCTCGGTGGTTCATTATTTTGCCTCTCCGCTGACTGGTGGTTTAAAAGTCCATTTACGGTTCACGAAATAATTCCATAAAAGGACAACAAGGATGACAAATGCGAGGGCAACATTATGACCCACGATGGTAGGGGTTAGAATATTGGGAATAAACCTGTCCGCCAGTTGGATCAAGGGTTTTTCGATCAGTGCAAACAACGGGGTGCGAATACCAAGACCCGCGACACTGACAATCGCGAATTGTGTGAGTTGTTTTGTCACTGGTACGTGTCGGGTTTCAGGGTATGTCCAGTAGCGATTCCAAATGAAATTATTGACAACCGCCAACGCGAAAGAAACCATGCTTGCGGGAACGGCGGGAACCTTAAGCAGGGTGGCAAGCAGATTGAACACGCCGAAATCGACGACTGATCCAATCGTACCGACAATAGCAAAGCGGATGAATTTAATCCGCTCTTGAGGATCGTGGAGAAGATTCATCAAAGGTTCATCTTGGTTTTAAAATAATCAATGGTAGCTGCCAGACCATCCTTAAGATCGGTTGTAGGGTACCAGCTTAAAAGCGTTTTTGCCCGTGTGATATCCGGTTGCCTGCGTTGGGGGTCATCTCCCAGGCGCTTGTCCTTTTTATAGACGATACCCGCCGGGTTATTGGTAAATTCATTGATCACGCTGGCAAATTCCAGAATTGATATTTCAGCAGGGTTACCGACGTTAACTGGATAATGTTCATCTGAAAGTAAGAGTTTGTAGATCCCATCGATTAAATCGTCCACGTAGCAGAAACTTCTGGTCTGTGAACCATCCCCATAGATCGTTAAGGGTTCCTTTCGTAAAGCCTGCTGGATGAAATTGGGCACGACCCTGCCATCGTCAACGCGCATTCGAGGACCGTATGTATTAAATATGCGGACTATGCGCGTATCCAAGCCATGAAATCTGTGATAGGCCATTGTCAGTGCTTCTGCAAAACGCTTGGCCTCATCATAAACTGAGCGGAAACCTATCGGATCGGCATGCCCCCAATAAGTTTCTTTTTGCGGGTGTTCAAGCGGGTCGCCGTAAATCTCACTTGTCGAAGCGAGCAGAAAACGAGCGTTACATGCCTTGGCCACACCAAGCGTATTATGGGTTCCGAGCGCGCCTGCTTTCATTGTTTGAATGGGAAGGCTGGGGTAGCTGTAAGGTGAGGCGGGGTTGGGGCTGGCAGGAGACGCGAAATGGAGGACAGCGTCAACTTTATGCGGAATAAAGATGTATTCTGAAACATCGTGTTTGATAAACGAAAAATTATCGTTTCCCGCGAGGTGAGCGATGTTATCAGGGCTACCTGTGATGAAGTTGTCCATACCGATCACGGAATGTCCCTGTTTGATCAAATATTCACACAAATGGGAGCCAAGAAAACCTGCTGCACCTGTAATTAGCAATTTCATACTTACCTCCAAATTACCTTCGATACGGTTCCGTCGCCAGTGATCTGTTTGATGAGACCGGAAGGGAGATCGGCGAACATGATATTACCTTGTGAGGTAAATACCAGCCTAAATACTGAATTCCCGGATAATGGCGACCAACCAACAAATTGCGGGTCCAGTCCCTGTTGACCTTCTCCTGGGAATAATTTTTTCCGGTTTGAACCGTCACGATCCATTACGTAGAGATTATAACGGCTCGTTTCGCTCTGGTCCGGCAAGATTGCTGTAAGATAACCTACGAGAAATTTGCCTGACTGATCATTGCTTGATGGTACCGGGTAACAAAACAAGCCACAGCGTTCAACCAACGGTAATACACGTTTTGAATCTATAAGAATTGCGATCAGATTGAAATTTTCTGCGTTTGTCCCATTAGATATAACCATCTTTTGGACCGTATAAAGCGCCAAGCCATCATCAGACCATTGGATTCCCGGCACCCACGCCCAATCGGTCTTCGGTTCATATGGATCAAAATCCAGAATACTTTCCATTTCTCCCGTTTTGATATCCACCAGTCCGATTGAATCCGGTCTAGCATAAGCGAGCTGTTTCCCATCAGGAGAGTATTGAAAGCTGGTTCCCCACCAACCATAAATGCCACCTGAATTTGGCTCAACTAGAATGGTATCCTCGTCCTTTTCCCCATCGACGTCAAAACTATAGAGATGAAGATCGTTGTTAGCCTGCCATCCGGGGGCGGTGGCACGAGGTTCTACGGTGGAATAGGCAAACGTCCGGTTCTTTCCAGGAACCCAATCAGCAAAATGGACGACATTCCGCACGCCGGTATCGATTTCAGACATTTCTTCTTTCGTAATGTCAACAAGCCAAAGACTGTTTATCTGATCATCGTCTGGGTCATCAGCCGAGCGGGAAAACAAAAGCCATTTGCGGTCGAATGAAAGAGAAAATACTCTTCCATCAAGATCACCGGATGAAGCGACAACCTTTCGATTTCCCGTGTTGATATCCATGATCCATGCATTCGAGGAAGAAATATAGGCGATTGTTCCATCAATTTCCACAGCAGAGAACGGAGACTGAACACCAATCATTAATATTTCAGGCTTTGCAGGCTGGACAACATCTTCTTTGACAAGAGTCCTTGACACTTCAAGACCATCCTCGTATAAAACACGATAAGTGGATTGTTTACGACCGTTTACACCTGATTGGATGAGGACTGTATTGCCTTCGGACAAGGATTCGTTTTTTATTGTCTGTTGCTCAAAAGGAACAACTGATTCGATCACAGAAAACTCTTCTGTTACCCGGCTGATTAGAATCAACTCACCACCAGCTAATGATGTGATGAGCGGGGGATTCACTTTATCAAGGGGGTTGATTGATATGTTATTCTCCCGGAGAAGCTGGTCCACGGTAATACCAGGCAACGTTTCGACTTCAGTAATTACGCCGGCTTCAGAAATTGAAACTGAAAATTTTTCTTCACTGGAGATGAATGAACAGCCGGTTAGCATGAATAAAAATAAAATTGGGAGGAGCTTCTTCACGGAGTTCTAACCACCTGATTTACTTCGATTATAATAGGCATTACTTCTTTAACCAGGTTATTATAGCATGTCAGATGAAACGAACGAACTTACAATGAATAACGCTTCAGCCCGGATTGAAGCATTACTATTTGTCGCTACAAGCCCGATAACAGCAACTCAAATCGCGGATTGTTTGCAAATTCCTGTTGGCACTGTTGAAAAGAATTTGCAGGAGCTTACAGATCGATACACAGGGCAGGGCATTAGTATTCAGCGATACAGTGGCAAATATCAATTGACCACCGCACCGGAATATGCTGAGGATGTGGAGAAGTTCCTGGGATTGGAAGTGACGACAAGGTTAAGTCGTGCAGCGATTGAGACGATGGCTATCATCGCGTATCGCCAGCCGATCACCCGACCGGGCATCGAGGCGATTCGTGGTGTAAGCAGTGATGGTGTGATCCGCAGTTTGCTATCGCGCGGTTTGATACAGGAGGTTGGTCGGGCAGAAGGACCCGGTAGACCGATCCTGTTTTCCACAACTGTCGATTTTTTACAGCATTTTGGTTTAAATTCACTGGATCAGTTACCGCCTTACGAATTGGAAGATGATGAAGGAAAGTCTAAAAATGGTTTACTTAAGGATTAAATAATGAGTGAAGAACGGGTACAAAAAATCCTTGCCCAGGCGGGATATGGTTCGCGGCGATCGTGTGAGGAATTGATCGTGCAGGGTAGGGTAAGTGTTAACGGTAGCTCCGTCAGCCTTGGACAAAAAGCGGATGTTGAAAAGGATACAATAGCGGTGGATGGGAAAGCCATCCCGCGTTTGAAGAGTCTGAGATACATTGCTTTATACAAACCCAGGTTTGTTTTGTGTGATAAAACAGTGGACGATCCCCGGCGTACGGTTTTTAGTATGGTCGAAGATGGCGATGAACTGGCTGTGGTGGGAAGGCTTGATTTTGAGAGCGAAGGATTGGTGCTTTTAACGAATGACGGGTTCATCGTAAACCGGTTAACCCACCCGCGCTATCAGCACGAAAAGGAATATCGGGTTCTTGTATCAACACACCCGGATGAGAAGCAAATAAATATCTGGCGCAGGGGAGTGGTGCTCGAAGATGGGCATCGCACCAAACCTGCCAAGGTGCGGGTCGAGGCGAATGCCGGCAAAGGGACATGGTTGAACGTTGTCCTCAAAGAAGGACATAAACGACAGATCCGCGAAATGGCGAAAACCACCGGTTTGTTTATTGTCAAGCTGATAAGGGTACGTATTGGAACGTTGAAACTTGGGTCTCTAAAATCAGGGGAATTTAGAAATCTCACATCTGAAGAAGTGGAGACCCTGAAAAGTTACGTGAATAAATCCCCGGAAAAAAAGAAAACTGGCGGAAAATAAATCCCGCCAGTTGTTAATTTTTTACACCGCGATCGATTCTTCAATCTTGCGGGATATTTCGTCAGGCAAAGTTTTTGTTTTGGCTTTCTTGCGCAGATATTCTTTTAGTTTTGCAGCGGTTACGGCGGGTATTTCTGATTCATCAGCCTGAAGGGTTACATTCGGGTGTGTAAAAACCATTAGCGCTTCAGGAGCGTGAGGCTCCAGATTAATGCCAGCGCGTTTGAAATAATGAGCTGCGTCATCAATTGTGAATCTCACCTCTTTCTCAGGGCGACCTATTCCTTCGCCACCAAACGCTTTCATGAAGAAGTTCCCGCCAACTTGTTTCCAACGGTTTTTTATAGGGTTGTAATTTATTGTTCCGGCCTGCTGATATGGAACAAGGCATAAAACGCCCGCAGGACCGATTAGCAGGTGAGAAATCGGTGTGTAGAAATGATAAAGCGAGTACCTGTCATCAAGCCCTTTTAGCGCACTGTTGAGTCTCTCGTCCGGGCGGGGTGACTTGCCCCATTTGGACATGTAAAAGTTCCCCACCTGGAAGAGAAGAAATCCCAAAATGAGTGAACCAAATGTGTACGCCAGCAACGAACCGTCTTTATCCTGGAAAGAAAGTACCATACCCACGCCAAGGATTAAGAGACTTAAGAGTGAGGTTATGCTGCCGATCCTCTTGTTGCGTTTAATTAATTTGTCATTTGAGTAAATCTTCATTCATATTTCCTTATGACTGGTTTTGTGTAGCATTGTTTTGATTGAAATGATTGGAAATATCCCTTTTCAAGGAATCCATCAGTTTAGCATCCACAGTACGGCGGGCGAGTTTGACGGCTGAGACGAGAGCGCGGGCATCGGACCTGCCATGCCCTATGAAAACCAGACCATTAACTCCCAATAAAATGGCAGCGCCTGCCTCAGAGGGGTCCATCATCTTTTTCAGGTCATCGAAGGCGGGTTTGATAAAGATATAGCCGATCTTGTTGCGAGTACTGGATTTGATGCTATCTTTTAGAGTGTCTGTGATCAAACGGGCTACGGATTCACTGGACTTGAGAAAAACGTTGCCTGAAAATCCATCTGTAACGACGCAATTTACGTGACCGCCGAAAATTTCCTTCGGTTCTACATTTCCAACAAAGTTAAGACCACTTTTTTCCAGCAGCGGGAAGGCGTCTTTGACAAGTTGATTTCCTTTTGTTGACTCCTCGCCGTTTGAGAGTAAAGCTACTTTCGGTTCGCTCACCCCGAATACCTTGCCGGCGTATGCACTGCCCATCAGGGCAAATTCAAGCAAAAAATCCGGGCGGCAATCCGCGTTCGCTCCCGTGTCCATAAAAACACACCTGCCGTTTTTAACCGGTATTAAAGCAGCAAGTGCTGGCCGGGAAATGCCCTGAATTTTTCGCAGGATCATAACCGCGTTGAAATAGGCAGCGCCCGTATTGCCGGCAGTCACAAAAGCGTCAGCTTTCTGATCCTTGACCAGTGATAAACCGATTGCCATGGAATTGTTAGGTTTTTGTTTGAACGATTCAACGGGTTTATCGGTCATTTCAACAATGTCTGGCGCATCGATGATGTCAATTGGCGATAGATCTATGGATAATTCTACTGCTTTTGAGAGCAGCAAATCTTTTTTGCCAACCAGAATCACCTTTTCGCCATTTTGAAGCAGATCCCTGGCGGCCTGGATTTCAGGGATTGGATAGTCATCGCTACCCATGGCATCCAATACAATTGGCATGTTTGATACTCCTTCCCGAAAATACTTATAAGAAATTTGAGACTTTCTTGACAATAAATAATACGCGGTTATAATAGTCGAGCAATTGCGCTGGTGCTGGAATTGGCAGACAGGCATGGTTGAGGGCCATGTGCCGCAAGGCGTGTGGGTTCAACTCCCACCCAGCGCACAAAGGAAGCCGCGTCAAGCGGCTTTTTTTTATTTCTTTCATTTTTTTCTTTCAATGATATACCTGGTGATCTCCAACAATGCCTCGCGCTCAGGGCAATCCTGAAAAACGGAAAGATTTTCCTGGGCTTTGAGAACAAAATTGACAGCAGCATCGTGAGACCTCGTTATGGCGTCACTTTCGGCTGTGCAGCGGACGAGGCGTTGAATTTCATCTTCTCCCTGGATGCCATTACCAGCGTACAGACTCTTTACAGCAGGGTCATCCGGGTGGGATTCCATATAATAAAGCAAGGGTAGTGTGATCAAACCCTGCCTGAGGTCACCGCCCACCGGTTTTCCTACCGTCGATTCTTCACCGGTGTAATCCAAAATGTCGTCAATTACCTGGAAAGCCATACCCAGCTCATACCCAAACTTTCGCAAGGCTTCGATTTCGGGTTCTGCGGTTGTACTAAGAATGGCTGCACAATGTGTTGAGGTTTCAAATAGGGAAGCAGTCTTGGCGTAAATCCGACGATAGTAATCTTCAGCTTTTGATATACAGCGGTTGGCAAAAAGCTGGTTGATCTCTCCATCAACGATTGTCATCAAACAACGCGCGATCAAGCGCATAATTTCTACTGATTTAGTATTGGCCGCCATATCTGAAGCGCTGGCAAAGAGAAAATCGCCGGTGAGAACGGTCGCTGCAGGTGACCATTTTGAATTTAATGTTGGAATTCCACGTCGCAGAAGTGATCCGTCGATCAGATCATCGTGCACAAGACTTGCTGTGTGAAGCATTTCGATTGCAGTTGCAAGAAAGACAAGGGGCTGTGGTTTGGCTTGCAGCATGCTACCGATCAGCAGGATAATCCTGGGTCGTATCCGTTTTCCGCCGGATTGTAGAATAACCGAAACGGCGTTTCTGAGATCAGGATGGTAATCAGCCGCCTGGGCTACCATTAATTTCTCGACTTCGTCGAGTTCAAGTTGAATATCAGGGAGTAAGTGTACGGAAGCTTTCAATTCTCTAAGTCCAGTTAAATAGTTTTTGCGCATTACCCGTTGTTACACTGGCTAATTCCTTTATATCACATTGTCTCAATTCCGCGATTTTCTGCGCAATGATGGGAATCCATGCTGGTTCATTCCGTCGACCGCGATGTTCCTGTGGAGCCAGAAACGGTCCATCAGTCTCCAGCAGTATTCGAGACAGCTCTATTTTACTAAAAACTTCTTGTTTGATGACGGCATTTTTGTATGTAACCGGACCCCCCGCGCCGAGGAAGAACCCCATTTCCGAAATGATTAACGCTTCAGCCAGGTTTCCTTCATAGGCGTGAAAAACACCGTGCATCAAATAATCGGGTGCACCAGTCATTTTTTGCTGAACAATGCCTACGAGGTCTTTAAGGCAATTCCGGCTATGAAGGATGACCGGTTTTTTATAAAAAAATGCCAGATCAAGAAAAACATCAAGCACTTTCTTTTGGAGCGGAATGTTATCCTGACGGTGATAGTAGTCGAGTCCGATTTCTCCGACCGCCACGACTTTTTCATGAGTGATTAAAGCGACAAATTCTGAATACTGATCAGGGTGATAAGATGCGACATCACCGGGGTGAACACCAATGGCGGCATAAACCTCTTCAAAACGTTCCGCCAGACGGATTGCTGAACGGCTTGATTCGAGCTGCAACCCCGGAACTACAATTCGATTTACCCCCTGGTCAACCGCTCTTAAAATGACCTCTTCGATGTCGTGTTCGTACGAAGGAAAGTCAAGGTGACAATGTGTGTCGACGTATTGCAATTTATGCCAGTCCAGCTATCTTCTGACCGTCCTTTAAAATGTCTTGAACCCTATCCTCGTGGGTGGTTTCGCAGTAGACCCGCATAATTGGTTCAGTCCCTGAGAATCGGATCAACAACCAGCCACCATCTTCAAGTTTAAACTTGAATCCGTCTGTTGTATCAAGACCAACTACTTCTAATCCGCCTATCGTTTGCGGTTTTGCGCTCAGAATCATCTCCTCCCGCTTGTCCCGATTGCCCGTAAAGGGAGTATCGATGCGGTCATAATAATGCGCACCTACTTTTGCGAAGAGAAGCTGCAACAATTCAGATGGTGTCTTGTTCAGTTTGACCATGAAATCAAGCATATAGAGACCGGCTAAAATGCCATCCCGTTCAGGAACATTTCCTCTAAAGGCGTAGCCGCCTGATTCCTCTCCACCGATCATCGCGTTGGTTTCCAGCATTTTCGGAGCAACGTATTTGAAACCCACACCGGTTTCGTAAACAGGCACGGAGTAAATTTTACCCAATTTATCGAGCATACTGGTGGTCGAGAGGGTTTTAACGATCGGTCCGTGTTCATTGCGAACTTCGAGCAGGTAATATGCAAGCAGAGCATAAACCTGTAACTGATTGATAAATACGCCATTTTCATCACCGACACCGACACGGTCTGCGTCTCCATCAGTGATCAGGAGAATGTCACCCTTTTTATCTATTGTTGTTTGCAAGCCTACATCAATGTTGGGTTGAATAGGTTCTGGGCGTTTCATTTCAGGAAAGATGGGGTTGCGCTGGTTGTGAATTTCAATAACTTTTGTCTTTCCACCAGCGAGCAACCTGGTAAACCAACCTGCGCCGTTACCCCACATTGCATCGACGATAACTGTCAGACCGGCGTTTTTTATTGGTTCCAGGTCAATCAACTTTGTAATATGTTTAATGTAATTCACCGAAGCGTCGAAAACCTCTATCAAGCCTTTAGCTTCAGCCTCTTTAAAAGGGATTCTCTTAATCTGTTCTTCCGATTGCGGAATGAGGCTTTCGATTTGTTTTAAACCCTCTGGAGCGATCGCGCCGCCAAATTCATTCCGCACCTTGAATCCATTGTCGGTTGGTGGATTATGTGAAGCGGTGACGTTCACTGCGCCGATCGCTTTTTTGTCTACAACCGCATAAGAAATCACCGGAGTAGGTGTTGCCTCTTTAGTTAAGTACACCTTTAGTTCATTGGCAGCCAACACCTCGGCTACTGCCGCGGCAAAATTTTCTGATAAAAAGCGTTTGTCGTATCCAACAACGACCCATTCTCCTTTTTTGCCAAGCTTGAGCATATAATCGGCAAAACCCTGGGCGCACCTGCGGACATTTTCAAAAGTATATTCCTCCGCGATAAAGCCGCGCCATCCATCTGTCCCGAAAATAATCTTGTAGGCCATATCAACTCCTGAGAAATGGGATATGCAATTATTATAACAGCCTTTGCTTCACTTCAATTCTGAGACGCATGTGGTAGGGCAGCGACTGCGATGCGCTCCAATTATGGAAAGGCTATGGTATTATCCACACAAATTATGGATGATAAGCATGAAAGAGATTAAAAAGAACACTGAAGTAATGATCGCGATAAGCGGGGGGCTTGATAGCGCTGTTGCGGCAATTCTACTGCGCGAGCATGGTTACATCGTAAAAGGGATCACGATGCAGCTTTTTGATGATTCGAATCACGTCCAGGCAGACTCAAGAACAACAGAAAGGGCGAGGTCGGTTGCTCAGATACTATCGATTCCTTTTGAAGTCATTGATCTGAGGGAGGAGTTTAAAAAGAAGATTGTCGGCTATTTTAAAGCGTCGCATGAACTCGGTATAACCCCGAATCCGTGTTTTGTGTGTAATCAGCAAATAAAATGGGGGTTGTTGCTCGATGAGGTGCTCAAAAAGGGTGTCACATGGTTGGCATCCGGTCATTATGCCCAACTCAAAGGTACAACGGATGGGCGTGTAGAGCTATTCAGAGCAAAGGATCTCCAGAAGGATCAATCGTATGTTCTCGCGGGACTGAAGCAGGAGCAGTTAACACACGCCGTGTTTCCATTGGGGAATATTACGAAAGGGAGAGCGAAAGAGATTGCGCATAGTTATAATCTCGATTTTTCAGATGTTGGCGAGTCGCAGGATCTGTGCTTTTTAGACGGTATGTCCCAGGAAGAATATTTGTCTGGTTTATCTCCGGATTTGTTTCAACCGGGTGAAATCCGTACAATAGAGGGTGAGAGGCTTGGAGAGCATAATGGTTTGGCAAATTACACGATCGGTCAGCGGAAAGGACTTGGGTCAGGTAACAAGGAGCCGATCTATGTATTGCATAAGGACGTTCAATCCAATACATTAATAGTTGGAGGCAAACAATCATTGGGCGTTAGAAAAATTCACGTTGCACAATTGAACTGGATCAGCGGCAATGAACCGGAACTTCCTGATAACTTTGAAATTAAAATTCGGTACAAATCCAACCCACATAAAGCCCACATCCGTAAACCGAATGAGTCAGGCTGTGATATCATTTTTGAAAACCCGGTGAGAGACCCAACGCCCGGACAGTACGCTGTCTTTTATCAAGGAGAAAAAGTGATCGGGAGTGGAGTCATCACTGAAATATGTAACGGAGTAGATGAATGACACCTGCATCCTATGTTCTGGGTTTTATCCTAGCCTCCATTATTGGTTGCGCCTTCCATTTTTGGCATGGGGGAGGGTTCAAATGGCTGATCTTTTTTAACTTGTTGGCATGGATAGGTTTTTGGGCTGGACATTTCATCGCGGAACTCACAGCTTTCAAATTTTTGACTTTGGGTCCGATCAATCTTGGTCTTGCCTTAATCAGCTCTCTTGTAGTTCTATTTCTTGGGTTCTGGTTGAGTATGTTCAACCAGGAAATGAAAAAACCTTGATTCAGCAGAGATTACTATGAATGATGATTTTCACACTCACACTCGCGAAGGCGACCTGATTCAATTGGTCGGGCTTAGCCACAAATCTTTTATACTGACGATAAAATCAGGCGCTGTATTCCATACACATCGGGGGATATTAAATCATGATGATTTGATTGGCAGAAGTTGGGGCAGTCAGATACTCAGCCACAATGGTAGTCCCTTCTTTATCCTTCAGCCATCCATGACGGATATTCTGCGCAACACGAAACGCTCCACGCAAATCATGTATCCGAAAGAGATCGGGTTTATTCTGCTTTACATGGGCATAGGTCCCGGTTCGCGTATTATTGAAGCCGGCACTGGAAGTGGTTCATTCACAACCGCTCTAACTCACGCTGTTGGTGATAAGGGGCGCATATATTCTTATGATATAAAAGAAGCGAGTCAGTTGTCAGCAACAAAAACACTTGAAGGACTTAACCTGAGAGACCGAGTGGAATTCAAGGTTCGCGATATTGCGAACGGATTTGATGAAGAGAATGTTGACGCAGTATTTCTCGATGTTTCTAATCCGTATGATTATCTTGAGCCAGTGAGAGCTTCCTTAAAACCCGGCGGGCACTTCGGATGTCTTGTGCCAACAACCAACCAGGTAATACAGTTACTAGTGGCACTTCGCAGAAACCGTTTTGCCTTTGTTGAAGTGTGTGACATTGCCGTGCGTTATTACAAAACAGAACCGTCCCGTTTCAGACCGGCTGACAGGATGATCGCTCATACAGGTTTCCTGATCTTCGCCAGACCTGTAACCATAGAAAGCGATGCAGGTGATAGCGAATTGCTCAAAGAGGTTGGTTTGGTGAGTAAATTGGGGACTGGGAGTGAAACGATCCTGGAGGATCTGGACTGATGGGGGATCGCTTGTCACTGGAAGAAAAATTACGCTCTACCCTGGCGAAAAATTCGCTGGATCTGGGTGATCTCAATCGCAGAATTCCCGCTGCTGTACTTGTGCCATTCTGTTGGGTTGAGGATGAATGGCATCTCCTTTTCACAAAACGCACAAACGGGGTAGCAAAACACCAGGGAGAGATTTCCTTTCCCGGCGGCGCGGCAGAAGATAACGATAAAGACCTGATCGAGACCGCAATACGTGAAACCTGTGAAGAGATCGGTTTAGCCAAAGAGTATATAAGGGTAGTTGGTGTAATGGAGCCTGTTCCGACTGTATCCAACTACTGTGTTCTGCCAGTAGTTGCGATTATAAAATTAACCGGCGTATTAAACCTCAATCCGGATGAGGTTGAAGACATCATTTATATTCCTGTAACATGGTTAAAAGAGGAAGAAAACTGGCGAATTGAAGATTTCTATTTCGCAGCTGGTAAATCAAAACCGGTTTTACATTACAAGGATTTCAAAGGCATGCATCTTTGGGGGATAACCGCTGGTATGGCACAAAAAATTACCTCTACATTATAAAAAAACGAGCGGGTCAGTGGCCCGCTCGTTGCTAAATAAAAGGAAAGCAAATTACTCTTCCCCTTGCTCTTCCTCTTCTTCTTTCTTACCCTTTTCAATCACCTCAGGCTCCAGACCTTCTTCAGCCTCTTCAACTTCTTCTTCTTCAATCTCAGGGGCAGGTGAAGTAATTAGCACTACCATCTCGTCTTCAGGCGTCAAAACTTCCACGCTGGCAGGGAATTTGATGTCCTTGATCAAAATTGAATCACCAATTTCATTCAAGTCTGAGATATCGACTATAACACGTTCCGGAAGTTCAGTGGGGAGGGCTTCAACGTGTACGGATTTCAATCCATCGACCAATACACCACCATATTCTTTTACCGCGGGTGCAGTGCCAGTGATTTCGATATTGACTTCAGCGCGAATCTTTTCAGTGAGGGAAACTGACTGAAAATCAATGTGTAGAAAGCGATTTTTTAAGTAATCTCGCTGGCTTTCACGAACCAAAACTGATTGCTCTTTCCCATCCAGTTGGATCGTCAAAAGACTTGATGAAGTTGACATGGAAAGGATGCGGGTAGCCTCCTTCAGGTCCATCACGATGGCAGTCGGTTCGATCTTGTGACCATAGATCACACCGGGAAGTTTACCTTCACGTCTCAGCGCGCTTACTTTCTTTCCGATAACTGTTCTTTTTTCTGCTGCTAGGGTTAGCTTTTCCATTTTTCATTCCTTCGAGTGCCTCTCACCAGTTCTGTCACCGGTTACCTTCACTCTGTTTAGATTGTATTGCCCTCACGGGCGGTAGTTATTATAGGCTGGCTACAGACGGCCGTCAAGGTCAATCATCTATGCGTTTCCAAAATCAAACCCAGTTGAGAGTTTTTTTAACCGCTTTTTTCCACTTGGTGTAGTAGAGGTCTCTTGTAATCTCATCCATTCGCGGTTCCCATTCATTGTCTTTTACCCAGTTATCAAGCAGGTCATCTGTGGTCTGCCAAAACCCGACTGCCAAACCGGCGGCGTAAGCTGCACCGAGCGCTGTTGTTTCAGTAATTTTTGGCCGAACCACAGGAACACCAAGGATATCCGATTGAAATTGCATCAGGAGATCATTTACCACCATCCCACCGTCAACTTTTACGGAGGTAAGGCGGGTATTGGAATCCAATTGCATTGCATCTAGTACTTCACGTGTTTGATATGCCGTGGATTCGAGAGCAGCCCGCGCAATGTGTCCTTTGTTTGTATAACGAGTCAGCCCCACGATCACACCGCGGGCGTCAGAGCGCCAATAGGGAGCAAAGAGACCGGAAAAAGCAGGTACAAAATAGACATCACCATTGTCCTTTACGGTACGTGCAAGGGGTTCGATGTCGCTGGATTTGTCAATAATCTGAAGATTGTCGCGCAACCATTGCACCAGTGCTCCGGTGATGGCAATGGATCCTTCAAGGCAGTACACGGCGGGTAATTTCCCCAGTTTATACCCAACAGTTGTTAACAAACCATTCTTGCTATGAACAGGTGTAGTTCCGGTATTCAGCAGCATAAAACAACCTGTGCCATAGGTATTTTTTGCATCTCCAACTTCGAAACAGCACTGCCCAAACAGGGCAGCCTGCTGGTCTCCCAGGTCTCCGGAGATCGGAACCCGGGGCAAGCCCGCAACGGCGTATCCGTAGACTTCTGAACTCGAGCAGATACGGGGCAGCATGGCACGCGGGACTTCCAACAATTCCAACAATTCGTCATCCCACTGAAGTGTTTCAAGGTTCATCAGCATCGTACGTGATGCGTTGGTCACATCAGTAACGTGTATGCCGCCGTGGAGGCCTCCAGTAAGGTTCCAAATCAACCAGGTGTCGATATTTCCAAAGAGCAGTTCGCCTTTTTCAGCCTGTTCACGCCACTCAACTTTTTGATCCAGCATCCATTTGATCTTGGGTCCGGAAAAATAAGTTGCCAACGGAAGACCGGTTTTAACCTCGAAAAGTTCTTTTTTATCCATTTGTTCGAGGTAGTTGCAGATGTCAGCGGTTCTGGTGTCCTGCCAGACGATCGCGTTCGCAATGGGAAGACCGGTTGATTTATTCCAGATTACAGCAGTTTCTCTTTGATTTGTGATTCCAAGTGCTGTAATATCGCCTGCTGAGAGACCGGATATTCGCAGCGAATTTTGGATCACGTCTCGTGTGTTATTCCAGATTTCCAATGCATCATGTTCCACCAATCCGGGCGCGGGATAATATTGTTTGTGTTCCTTTTGATCAACCGCAGCTATATTGCCTTGCCTGTCAAATACGATAAATCGCGTGCTCGTAGTTCCCTGGTCAATGGCTGCTATAAAATCACCCATGTTAACCTCCACAATTGAAGTTAAAAAATTATACAATAAGCCATGTCTATGAATTGGCGATTCTCAATCAAACAAGCGGTATTTCTTTGCATCATTGGTTTTTTACTCGCGGGATGCTACCCTTACAGACAAGCTAATGGCGACACACCCGGTGAACTACGAATTCATGATATCCAGGGGTGTTCTCACCAGTCACCCTATAGAGGTAAGGAAGTATCTGATCTACAGGGAATTGTGACGCGGAAGGTATCAAATGGATTTTACATTCAGGACGATCAGGTGGATGACCAACTCTGTTCCTCTGAAGCTCTGTTCGTGTTCACAGGATCTTATCCCGACGTGCTGCCCGAAGATCTGGTCATTGTCTCAGGAGTAGTGGATGAATACCAACCGGGGGTGGCACAAGATCATAATCTTTCGCTCACTCAACTGATTGATCCAAATATTCGAGTTCTTGCTAAGCAACAGCCTATGCCTGAAGCTGTTCTGATAGGTAAGGGGGGATTAAGCATACCAGACAAAGTAATTGACGATGATGGTTTAAAAGATTTTGAGCCCACGCAGGATGGTATAGATTTTTACGAAAGTCTTGAGTCGATGCTGGTGAGCGTTGAATCCGGGATTGTCGTTGGTTCACGAAACAAATACAACGAAGTGGTCATCATTCCTGATGAGGTTGGAATCGAAAACTTTGTCTCCTTTACTGGTGCGCTCATCGAGCAGGAGTTTGATACAAATCCTGAACGGATTATCCTCAACTTGAATAACGAAAATAGAGAGCCAATCCACGTCGGCGCCAGATTGGTTAAAAAAGTAACAGGAGTGCTTGATTATTCGTACGGGAATTACAAAGTAAATGTTTTCGGGTTAGCGCATTTCACCAGTACAATACCTGAAATTACGAGTGTAGAAAATCCGCAGGATACTTTATCAATACTTACATATAACGTTGAAAATCTTTCGCGATTTGAGGAATCCAAAATTCGGTCTCTGGCGAAAGAGATTTCGAAAATTCTTGACCATCCTGATTTGATAGTTTTGAATGAGATCCTTGACGATTCAGGGATTGAAAATGATGGCGAGGTATCTGCGGATCTTACGCTAAGCAGGTTGGTCGAGGCAATTGAAGCTACTGGTGGTGTCTATTACAGATACATCGATAATCCTCCAATTAACAATCAGGACGGCGGTATTGAAGGAGGAAATATTCGGTCAGTCATTCTGTACAAGGAGGCAGACCTTCAAATTGCGCAACCTGGGACAGGAAATTTGTCTGAGAATCCCAATAGAATTGGACCTGAGGAGTGGCCATTTTCTGTCACGAGAAAACCTCTTGTGGCGTTGTTTGATTACGGGGATCAGCAATTCCTTGTTGTGGCAGTTCATCTAACTTCGCGTGGCGCTGATACACCATTATTCGGTAATATCCAGCCGATCGAACGGCCGGAGCAGGAAAAAAGGATTGCACAAGCGGCATATATCCGCCAGTATTTGGAAAAGATTAAACAACACAATCCTCAGATACCAATTATTGTTGTCGGTGATTTTAATGATGACCCGTGGTCTCAAACCGTTGAAACTTTAATGGGTGATCTACTGGTTGACACGGGTAATTCACTTCCTGAAAATGAAAGATTTTCATTTGTTATGGACGGGAATGCTGTTCAACTGGATTACATCCTCTTTTCACAAGGATTTGATTGGGTGTACTCGCAACAGATTATTCACCTGAACACGGTCCTGGATCACAACAGGCGGATTAGTGACCACGACCCGGTTATAACATTTTTCACTATGCCATGATCAGACAGAGGATAGTAGTTTTATATTGCGCTCGGTTATCGTGCGGAAGTGATAGCCATAAATGACCAGGGTAATAGCCATTGGAATCTTTTTGACATCATTGCGAATTGTCCACCAAATTAAGTTCCAGTAGTAGCGACCTTCTTTTCGGTTAAATCCCATTGTAAAAACAGTTTTAATAAAAGCCATTACTTCGTTGATGCGAATTTTTACAAATTGATTCGTGGGATGGAATTGATCCAGGAATTTTTTAATTCGTGGATAAAGCAGCTTTGGAGAATAAATAGACCGCATAATCTTGAAATACCCTTCGCGCAACGCGACAGGCTCCAGTTTTGTCTTTATATTCGTTGTGCCATCAGTGTTGTCTCCAGTCATTTCCCTAATGATACGGTTTTCATTGGATAAACGACTGTACAACTCAGTGCCAATGGGTGCCTGAAGTAATCCCACCATAGCTGTTACGATCCCTGAATCCTGAATAAAGTTGATCATTTGATCAAAAATACCATAGGTATCGTGATCGAAACCTACAATGAATCCTGCCATCACGTGCAGTCCATGGTTCTGGATGATGTTGATGCTTTTGATCAGGTCGCGACTGGAATTCTGTTTTTTGTTGCATTCGATCAAGCTTTCTTCATTTGGTGTTTCGATACCGATAAAAACGTCAACAAAACCGGCTTTCGCCAGCAGGTCTAGCAATTCGGGGTCATCAGCCATGTTGATGGATGCTTCTGTGGAGTATCGGAAACCGTGTTTGCCTTCACGCCACTTGATCAGTGCAGGCAAAACTTCGTCTTTGATATACCGCTTGTTGCCGATGAAGTTGTCATCGACAAAAAATACATTTCGTCGCCAACCGGCTGCGTATAGCCCATCAAGTTCGGCGATAATTTGAGCAGCTGTCTTAAGCCGTGGTGTGTGACCAAGAAGGGCTGTTACGTTACAAAATTCACAATTAAATGGACAGCCACGCGATAATTGAATGCTCATCGTGTCGTAATCGTTCAAATTGATGATCGACAGGTCCGGTTTTGGGGATTGCTTCATATCGGCGAATTCTGTGGTGGTATATACCTTTTTCAAAGATCTACCAGATAGTACATCGGCTAAAAAGAGCGGAACGGTAATTTCGCCCTCGTTCAATACAAATGTATCAATTGCTGGGAAGTCAACAATGGAACCGGTAAAAAGGGGGCCACCGGCTACGATAAATTTACCTCGTTTCTTTACCTGTTCAACGATCTGGTGCACAGATTTTCGCTGCACATCCATTGCACTGATAAATACCATATCACACCAATCAATGTCTGAATTACTGAGACGTTGAATATTTGTGTCGACTAGTTTTTTCTCCCAATCTTCAGGCAGCAAGGAAGAAACTGTCATTAATCCTAAAGGAGGATTGTTGATTTTGCGATTAATGAACTTTAGTGCGTGTTTAAAACTCCAAAAAGTGTCTGGGAACTCTGGGTAAATCATCAATATCCGCATTATTAACTCCTGACTGATTTCAGTGTATGGGGAATTTCGCGGAATGAAATGTGTAAAAGGATAGAGAAAGAAAAAGGTTTACATGGGAGAAAATGAATAAGTATGACTTTTAGTAGATTAATTTACGAAAGACTGAATGCTATAATACAAAAAAATGGAAAAAGAAAATAATCAGAGTATAAATTTAAACACGGGTACAGACCTTGCGTTTGCCTTGGTCGTGTTCATCTCGTTCTTTTCCGCATTCAGCTCGTCTCCAGTCACTTCGTTATTTTTAATCCTGCTTATCACAATATTGGGTACTGCCTATATATCGAACGGGATCTATGGTTTTTCCTATGTCCGCAAAAGTGAAAACTCACTCATTCGGATCATCTACTTTATCAGTCAACTCGTTCTCGGCGGGTTAATCGTTTTTTATAGCAGAGGAGCAGGTATATCCACGTTAATACTATTACCGCTGGTGGCTCACGCGGTAATTTCACTGGATGAAAACTGGTCTCTTTTTGCGAATTTTGCCATCCTTTTGACTTTTTTTGCATCTGTTTGGTCATACTCTGGAGATTTATTTCAGGTGTGGCAAAGTTTCCCGCTTTTTTTTGCCGGGCAGGTGATTGTATTAATCTTCACCCAAATGGCTGTTACAGAGCAGAAAGCACGTAAGCGGCTGCAAAACCTGGCAGAAGAACTTTCTGCTGCTAATAAGCATCTGAGTGAATACGCAGAACAAGTTAAAGGACTAACGCAAACCCAGGAAAGGAATCGATTTGCACGCGAAATCCACGATGGTCTTGGACATTACCTTACCACAATAAATATGCAAATCAGCGCAGCTGACGCGTTGATCAAGACTGAGCCGTCAAAAGCGGCAGAAATGCTGGAGAAAGCTAAACGGCTGATCACAGAAGCCTTGGTGGATGTGCGCGATTCGGTTTACGCTTTAAGAGAAGAAAGCCTTGAGCTGGAAGATTTACCCGGTTTGATCGGATTGTTGGTAGAAGGGGCAAAAACCCCGGGGTGGGATATAGAGTTAGAAATCAAAGGTGAACCTTATTCTCTCATCCCGCAGGCGCATCTGACAATTTACAGGGCTGCGCAGGAAACCCTCAATAACGCAAAAAAATATTCAAAGGCAACCAAGATCGAATTACATTTGGATTATTCAGATAATGAGTACTTTAGTTTTGCTACAAAAGATAACGGGGTTGGTGCTGAGGAACTCACAGCCGGTTATGGGATTATTGGAATAAGGGAACGGGTCCGGTTATTAAAAGGCGAAGTTGAGATCGCGAATAACCCTGGAGAAGGTTTTATGGTAAAAATTACATTACCGGTGAATCAATGACGATAAGAATATTGATCTGTGACGATCAATCCCTGTTTCGAGAAGCTTTGCGCACGCTATTGTCTTCCTTTACGAACCTCGAGGTGGTTGGAGAAGCATCGAATGGTGAAGAAGCATTGCGAATGGCGGTATCTCTATCGCCTGATGTTATTCTCATGGATTTAAGGATGCCGGTTATGGATGGCGTGGAAGCCACTCGGAGAATTAATCAGCTGGGTAAAGTAATTAAGGTTATTGTTTTAACTACTTTTGATGATGACGAAACAGTGTTCGATGGTTTGAGAGCTGGTGCGGTTGGGTACCTGCTAAAAGACGTTTCTTCCGAAAAACTTGTGGAAGCAATTCAGGCGGCTTATGAAGGTCAATATTTCCTTCTGCCTTCAATCACTGCAAAAGTGGTTTCGGAATTCTCAAAGATCTCCAAACCGGTGAAGAAAAAGCATGAAGAAATGATACCGGACCCGCTTTCACCGCGTGAAATTGAAATTCTACGGATTGTTGCTCAAGGGGCAAGCAACAAGGAAATTGCAGAACATCTATTTATATCCGAAGGTACTGTAAAGAATCACTTATCAAGCATATTGAGTAAACTTGGCGTTCGGGATCGTATGCAGGCAATTCTTAAAGCTAGGGAATACGGGATCATCGATATTTAACTTCAGGAAACAAGAAATGGCTGACTCAAGAAAAATTGAACTAAAGGACAGATTGGTGCAATACGCCCCTCTAACAGGGATCATTCTTGTTGTGAGTGGTTTACTTCTATTACTCGACCAGCGATTAATAACGGGATGGGTTTCAGTTTCAATCCCATTTGCGATTGGACTTGTGTTAACAGGGTTTGGGGTCTACAGAAAGAGTGTTGGCTGGATAATTCCCGGCATGATCATTGCAGGTCTCGGATTGGCATTGGTTTTCATTTTTAGCCAAATATTACCGATTAATACGAATAGTCGCATTGGTTACGGTTTACTCGCAAACGCGGTTATTTGGCTATTGATGTTTGTTGTCGTTTGGCGTTTATTGGGGCGTTTTTATTGGTGGACCTTATTTATTTCCTTCATCTGCGGTGCGTTAAGCTATTTATTCTTAAGCGCGCGTTTTTCATTTATGGATTTCATCCTTTTTGTTAGCGTTGCGATCGGATTGGTATTTTTGCTATGGGGGAGTTTTACAGGTAAACTTGGACTGATCATCCCCGGAGCTTTAATGATTGCAACAGGCTCAGGCGTCTACTTTGGCTGGAGCAATCCTGAACAGCCGGGAGGACTACAAAAAACCGGTGTGATGCTGGTTTGGTTTGCGCTTGGGTGGGTGATGATCACTGTGTTTTCACGCGTAATGAACAAAAGATTTATCTGGTGGCCTTTGATACCTGGTGGGATCCTGCTAATGGTGGGATCCGGTCTATATATTGGTGGAAACCCTGAGAACGCGCTTGGTTTTCTTGGTAATACTGGTTCGATCGGGTTGATCCTTGTTGGAGCTTATCTTATCTTTCTGAAATTCGGGATGAAGCGTTAAGATAGCTTTTCCAACAATTCAGGCATTTTTTCACGCATCGCTATTTCGCCCGCCCGGATAATTTCATCCACGCGAGTGAAACCAAATAAGGCTGTGATATCACCGGGAATAGTTGGTGTAATCAGTAAATCAGGTGGATAGGCGCTTAGATTTTTCGATATCAACGCGCTGGTCATGATCATTTCGACGCGATAAAAATCCTGGACTAAGGTTGGCAATGGTAGAGGGATGTGTTCGTAAGGCAAAGTTGATGCTATTGGTGCATCTTCAGTTTTGTGCTGATGCACATCAACGGCAATAACAATGTCAACAGTTGATTCGCGGAGGTATTTCACGGGAACATCATTCAGCACTCCACCGTCCACCAATCGGTATGGACCGATCTCAACAGGGGAGAAGATACCGGGAATGGCAGTGCTCGCCATAATGCCGTCAAGCACACTGCCGTGAGTCAGTGCAATTTCCTTTCCGGTAATTAAATCGACAGCATTAATGGTGAGGGGAATGATGGCGTCCTCAATGCGATATTCCGGATCGATGAATCTGGAAAGGAATTTTCGAATGTTCTTGCCGGCAAGAAGTCCTCTTCTGCTCGGTGTTCGGTCCAGAAGTTTGATAATTTCGCGTTTGCTATTTAGACGACCTGCTATACGTTCAATTTCGTCGATCGGAAGGCCGATCGCTATGGATGCGGCAATAAGTGCGCCCATGCTGCAGCCCGCCAGCGCTGAAATCTCGATACCATTTTCAAATAGGACTTTGGCAACACCGATATGCGCCAGACCCCTCGCGCCCCCACCACCTAAAACAAGACCAATTTTCCTGGAGTTTTCCATACACCAGGTATTCTACTGCAAAATGCGAGATATCCAGCCCTGTTCAATACACGATCCGTCTGATAATATTCGACCCTGTTCGATTTAGGTATATAAGTGAGTAAAGATGATAACTGAAAGAAATGAAATTCGAAATATTGCAATAATTGCTCATGTGGATCATGGAAAAACCACACTTGTGGATGGTTTGTTAAAACAGGCACGTGTTTTTAGAGTAAACCAACAGGTAGTTGAACGAGTGATGGATTCCAACGACCTGGAGCGCGAACGTGGAATTACCATACTTGCGAAAAATACTGCGATCCTCATTCCAAACCCTCAGACAGGAGAAATGGTAAAGATCAACATTGTTGACACTCCCGGTCATGCGGATTTTGGGGGAGAGGTGGAGCGTGTGATGAACATGGTGGATGGGGTTCTGCTGCTGGTGGATGCTGCTGAAGGCCCAATGCCGCAAACTAGATTTGTATTAAAAAAAGCGCTGGAAATGGGACACCGGGCGATTGTCGTGATCAACAAAATGGACCGGAAAGACGCTGATTCCGAACGCGCTGTCAACCTCACATTCGATCTATTTATCGAGTTGGGTGCAAATGATCTTCAGGCAGAATTTCCCATCATTTATGCCAATGCAATCACACAACAAGCCGGCAATACAGCCCAGTTGGAAAATGATCTGCAGCCCTTGTTCAAAGCCATTCTCGAAACCATTCCAGCCCCCCATGTAGACAAAGATGCGCCGTTGCAATTATTGGTGACCAATCTCGGATATGATGAGTATCGTGGTGTTACTGCTGTGGGGCGGATTCATGCGGGTGTCATTAACGCCGGGCAGAATGTCGCGCGGATGAAAAAAGATGGATCAACGATCAACGAAAAAGCAAGGTATTTGTACACATTTCAAGGGCTTGATAGAGTAGAAGTGGAAACCGCAGAAGCTGGAGATATCGTGGCGATCGCGGGATTGGAAGGTATTGAGATCGGAGAGACACTGGCTGATCCGGAAAATCCAGTTGCTCTACCGGTAATCCACGTTGAAGAACCAACTGTTCGAATGACATTCGGGGTTAACACTTCACCGTTCACGGGCAGGGAAGGCAAGTGGAGTACGTCACGTAAGTTACGCGAAAGGTTATTGGCCGAGCTAAGAAATAATGTAGCACTGCGTGTAGTAGAAACAGAATCACCAGACACATTCCTCGTATCGGGTAGGGGGGAGCTTCACCTGGCAATATTGATTGAAACAATGAGGCGTGAGGGATACGAATTTCAGGTCTCTAAGCCGGAAGCGATTCTCAAGCAGGATGATAAAGGCGAATTACTTGAGCCTTTCGAAGAATTGCATATTGACACAAGCCCGGAATCGGTTGGGGCGGTGGTTGAAATGCTCGGTAATCGACGCGGCAAAATGATCAACATGCAAAACAACACAGATAATACGGTTCACTTACAGTATATTGTTCCAACTAGAGGTTTGTTGGGCTTCCGTTATCAATTTATGACAGTGACAAAGGGTACCGGGATCCTGAATTCTTTGTTTAATGGTTATTCACCCTATTGTGGGGCAATTACGTCACGATCGACCAGCTCAATTGTTGCATGGGAAGCAGGGCAAACCACCACGTACGGATTGAAGAACGCTGAAGAGCGGGGTGTTCTCTTTGTCGGAGCGGGGGTGGATGTTTATGAAGGGATGGTTATTGGCGAAACTCAGAGACCGGATGACCTGACAGTAAATATTTGTAAAAAGAAACATCTAACGAATATGAGATCATCAAACAAAGATGTTGAAATTCGCCTGACACCACCGCAACAAATGAGTCTCGACCAGGCGATCGAATACCTGGCTGAAGACGAATTGCTCGAGGTTACTCCTATAAACTTCAGAATCCGTAAAAGAATTCTCAACACAGAAGAGAGAGGAAAGCAAACCAAGAAGGCGAAGGAATTACTGCAGGAAAATTAAGAGTCCATTCTTGATGAATCTGAAAAATTACCTGTCAAATATCATAAAATTACTTGACATGAATCATTGAATGTGATAACATTTGGAATTGTAGGATGCAAAGTAGTTCTAGCTGGAAGGAATAAGCACAGCCTGAAGCGAAAAAAGCTCCATGGCTGTTTTTATTTGACTGCTCCGACAGAACGAAAGAAATCCGAAACACAGTATTATTTGCTATAGGAGGCAAAAAACAAATGTCAGAACGTATCGTCGGTACAGTCAAATGGTTCAATGGAACCAAGGGTTACGGTTTCATCTCCCGTGAGGGTGGAGAGGACGTTTTCGTCCATTTTTCCGCCATTCAGGCTGATGGCTACCGCAATCTGGAAGAAGGTCAGAAGGTCGAATTCGCTATCGAAAAAGGACCCAAAGGCCTGCAGGCAAGCAACGTGGTCTTAGTAAACTAAATACCCGTATGCACATTCGAATCCCGCCGTGATGGCGGGATTTTTTTTATTTTTCTTCGATCGCAGTCCAGTAACCTTTGTCCAGTTCGTCATCTGAAAGATGTGCATACCTCTGTGTGACCGCGATGTTTTTGTGGCGCGCTAATTCCTGGGCAAGTTTCAGGTTTCCGGATGATCGCAATACCTTTGTAACAAAATAGTGCCTGAACGAATGGGGTGTGATCGTTCCTACGGCTTCAGGTCCAACGAATTCAGCGACGCGAGCAGCGATAATATTTCTTCCGGTCGTCGTGGTGATCGGTTTGGTTTTCTTTCCGGCTCCTCGATCATGGCGGGCAAATATGGGCAGCGAACTCAAAGCTTTTCCTGTGGCACCGTCAATTTCAGCCCTGGCGTGGAGGTAGTCCATTAGCGCGGTTGTCGCCCTGGTTGAGAAACGCACGATGTCCTGACGATTACCTTTACCAATAATCATAGCCTTGCCTTCGTTCCAATCAAGGTCACCGCGTCGCAGGTTGCAGGCCTCATGAACACGCAGACCCGTGTCAGCTAAAGTGTACAGAAAAGCTCTATCGCGTAGATTAACCAATCTGGCGGATTGATCTTCATACGACGTAGTGAGCAGAGCATCAGCTTTATCGAGAATCTGATCAATTTGCGACACAGGAAATTGCGGTAATCGTTGGCCTGGTTTACGCGCACGCTGTTGGATCAACAAACGTACCCGCGGAAGATTTATATCTGTAAGCCGTTCTGCCACCAGGTATTCAAAGAAACCCGTAACAGCCGTCAGGTAAAGGCGTTCTGTGGTGGCTGCGTGATCTTTCAATGCCGAAGCAAGCCAGATAATTGAATCCTCCTGTAGATCCTTTACAAGAGCTTCATCAGGGTCCGTCTTGCGGGTTCTTAGTGTATCAGCGTAGAAATTTAAAGCATTTTTATAAGTGGAGGTGGTGTGAGGACTGCGCGCTAATTCTACAGATTTGATGTAAGAGAGAATAGCCTGAGAAATGGTTGACATCATAAAGATACTCCAGAAATTGATATCAGTTTATGCTTGTGATAATAATACTTATCGAAACCATAAATATATTTTACCATAAAACCCCTCCCTATCAGGTTGTTTGTGAATGAATATGGAAAAAATTTTTATATGGATTGCTATAATTATCTATAAAAATGTCAGGAAAATAATAATGGATGTGTCACTCCCCTACGGCGACGGAAATATAGACCTCTATTTACCAGAAATAGACGACAGTGTAGACCTATTGCTTCCACGGAGGTTTGAGGAAAAGAAAATCTCGGATTTTCGACTTATTGTTGAAAAGGCATTGTCATCACCGTTGGGTCTCGAAGATCCTTTCGCTAAGTTAGACAATAACTCCACGATTGCCATAACAATAAACGACAAAACCAGGCCGGTGCCAAATGATAAGTTGATCATTCCGCTGATCAAAAAACTACGTTTGGCTGGAGTCAGTAGCCAGAATATTACATTTTTCATCGCGTCGGGTACTCACCTACCCATGGAAAGAACTGAATTAAATCTTATTGTGGGAAGCGAAATCTCAGATCATTTCAGAATTTTGGCTCATAATTGTGATGAAAAAGATAATCTATACGAAATAGGCTTAACAAATAGAAAAACCCCCATTTTTGTTAATAAAGAATTTTATGATCATGATCTCAAAATTGTAGTTGGTGAAATTGAGCTGCACCACTTTGCAGGGTTTTCGGGCGGTGTAAAGTCAGCGGCGATTGGGCTGTGCGGTAGAGAGACAATCAATACAAATCACCGCTTACTACTTGATGAAAGATCGGCCATTGGCGAATACGAACATAACCCGCTTCGTCAGGATATCGAAGAAATTGGCGAGTTAATTGGAATTGACCTGGCTCTTAATGCCGTTTTAACTGAAAAAAAGGAAATAATTGATGTATTTTTTGGAGATCCTGTTGCGGTAATGCGTGCAGGGATAAAGCTTGTAAAGAAGCTTACCCAAATTCCTGTGACCGAACCTTATGACATCGTAATTGCTTCACCTGGCGGGTTTCCCAAGGATATTAATCTTTATCAATCCCAAAAAGCGATGACGCACGCAGCGCTATTTGCGCGTGAAAACGGGCTTATTATATTATTTGCAGAATGCCGCGAAGGTGTTGGGTCTAAGGGTTTTATCGATTATATGACCGACAAAGTGGATTACAAACAGGTTATCGAGAAGTTTTCAAGTGACACTTTTACAGTAGGACCGCACAAAGCTTTTCAGATTGCACATATCCTGAAAAATAATCAGGTTTATCTTTACTCGTCAATTGATGCTGCATTGGTGAAAAAACTAATGTTAATTCCCCTGAATCAGCCTGGAAAAATAGTGGAATTGATCCAAAGACTTCCCCCGGCCAAGAAAAGAATTGCTGTTTTACCCTACGCCACTGCTTGCATACCAACCTACCAAGGAGGAACTCATGAATAATACAACAGGATACTTACGGAATCCACATCTGGATGGGAGCCCGTTTTATTGGCCTAAAGGAGATGTAGCAGTCTTGTGTATCCATGGTTTTTCTGCGACTACTGTGGAGGTGAGAAAAATGGCGGCTTACCTGGGCGAACAAGGTTACACTACCCGTGGACCCTTGCTGCCAGGTCATGGCACTGATCCGTTGGAGATGAACAAAACCGGTTGGCAGGATTGGTTAGCAACTGCTGAAAATGCGTTGCAGGAGTTGATGCGTGAGTACGATAAAGTATTTGTTCTTGGGGAATCAATGGGCGGTTTGTTGGCTCTACACCTGGGTGTTAAATACCCCACCCTGCTCGGCGCGATGATTTTTGCTCCTGCGGTCAGGATCAAACTATTGTGGTTATCTAAATTAATATGGAGATTTACACCGTTTCTCACCAAGGGGAAGCCCTCACCCACAATCCCTCAACAGAGTTATAGCGTTTTTCCGTTGCGGGCAGCAGCTAGTCTGTACGATTTTCAAAGAATTGTGAGGAAGGAGTTAGATCAATTCGCAATCCCGGCGGTTATTTTTCAGGGGAAATTTGATGATACGATCGATCCTGTGGGTGCGGTTGAGGTTTACGAAGGTATCGCATCAGCTGATAAGGAGTTTGTTTTCCTCGATGATTCAGCGCACATCATACTTTTGGATAAACAACTGCCAGAGGTACAGAAAATATGCAACGAATTTATACATGCTCACATACCGTAATTTATAGGTCACAATAGGGTTTATAATAACGAGACATATTGTGAAGTCTGTGGAGTAAAAAATGGCGAATAATAAAAAAACATACGGAAAAACAACAATTGCTCCCGAGGTTCTGGTTTCAATCGCGCAGTTATCAACACTGGGTGTGGAAGGTGTCAGTCGACTCACTCCAGCGCCCAGAGATGTGAATACAATATTTAAAAAAGGCATGCACGAAGGCGTAAACATTGCCGTGGAAGATGACATGGTTTACGTTGATCTCTACGTTATTCTGCGTAGAGATGTGAATGTCCGGGAAGTAAGCCATAAAATACAGCACCAGGTCGCACGAGCGATTTCAGAAATGGTGGGAATGGAAATCGGAAAGGTCAATATTCATATCGAAGATATCGATTTCGGAACGGCTTAGATTTCTATGAAATCCCGCACCCGGGCAAGAGGGATTGCCTTACAGGTACTGTATGAATATGACGTTGCCGGTCATTCATTAGGAGATACGGTATCTGCGCGGCTGGATGAAGAAAAACTTGAACTAAAGCTTGAAGACTTTGTGCGCCAAATTGTCTATGGAGTAACGCCAATCATCGACAAACTGGATGCGGTGATTACCGAACATGCTCCTGAATGGCCGCTTGATCAAGTGGCGATCATTGACCGGAACATCCTGCGTATTGCCCTTTGGGAGTTCGCAGTGGAGAAGTGCACGCCAATCAAAGTAGCAATAAATGAAGCAATTGAACTTGCCAAGATATATGGATCAGACAGTTCCTCGCGATTTGTAAACGGTGTATTGGGGAGTCTGGTCGATCATTCAGGAGAGATTCAAAATTTCCTGAATTAACCCAAATTTTGTGTTTTTATAGATTTCTGATGATGAAACACACACATTACTGCCGGAAAAACCGATTCTACCTCCTTGCCTCAATTTTTATATTAATATTTTTTATATTCTCTTCCTGTTCTCCTTTGACATGGTTCTCAGCCGGGTCTACAGCCAACAATTTTCAACTTGCAGAAGTTCTTTTTAGAGTAACTCTTCCTGGTTCTTTACCGGAAGACTCCCGATTAATGCTCGAAATTGTTGATGACGTCACCGGTATTTATTTCAATGCATCAAGGTATGAAATGGCTAAGGATGATGCGACACACTATTCGCTGAGTCTGCCATTGAAGGTTTCCACTGAGTTGAAATATCGCTATGTTCGTGTTTCGGATACTGTTGAATATGAGAGAAATGGGAAAAACCAGGAAGTGCGATTCCGGATAGTGCATCTCAATGGTCCGCAGATCGTCGATGACATCATCGCTACATTTCCAAGTTCCCCCACTGCTTCAGTCGGCGGTAAGATTACCGGACAGGTGATCGATATTGCGAATAACGCGCCAATTCCCAACCAGCTTGTCAGCGCTGGTGGATACCAGGTGCTCACGTCCTCTGACGGATCATTCATTCTTGGCGACCTGCTGCCTGGTGTGCATAACCTTGTGGTATACAGTATGGATGGTGAGTACGAGACATTTCAACAGGGTGCAAGGGTTGCTGAGGGTGCAGTCACACCTGTTCAGGTTTTCCTGAAAAAGCGTCCTACTACGCTGGTGAGGTTTGAGGTCAGAATTCCCCGTGAACAGGGAAATGACATGCCTTTGCGGTTTGTAAGCAACTTGTCGAATCTTGGAAACGCTTATGCTGATCTCTCATCAGGTTCACCTGGTTCAGCGGTAAATTATCCTAAGCTTACGAAGGTCTCTCGAAATAGATACGCCACAGAGCTTGAATTACCAGTAGGGATGCATTTACGCTATAAATATTCATTTGGGGATGGTTTCTGGAATGCGGAGCAATCCAAAACAGGTGGTTTTGTAATTCGCGATCTTATTATTCAAGAGGATCAATTTATACGGGATGTGGTGCAAAACTTCACAGTTCCTGAAACAGGCACTGTTAATATCAAAGTAAAAGTACCCGATTCAACCCCATCTCAAGATGCAATATATCTTCAATTAAAGCCATTTGATTGGATGGAACCGCTGCCAATGATCCCCAGAGGGTCCGGCATATGGGAATACACGATCTATTCCCCGTTGCAACACACAGATTCCATGGAATACCGTTTTTGCCGCAATGGACTGTGCGATCTCGCCGTCGGCGATGCTGCTTCAGTGCTGACAATAACACCCCTTCCCCAGTCTCAATCATTAACCAGCGTGGTGGCAGAATGGCAGGGATCGGCAGAACTTACAACAGATTCATCACAATATCTGGCGTTCGATGCGATTGGAACCAGGCCGGATTTTATTGCTGGTGTGGAATTATCTCCTGCGTATGTACCCGGGTGGCGATCTACTATTGATGCAGGTCTGCAATTTTCACAAAACCTGGGCGGCGATTACGTCATACTCACACCCACCTGGACGGTTGCACATTCACTTCATCCTGATATCGCGCCCCACCCCGGGCAGGATTTGTTGTGGCATGAGACGATGACAATGATCAACCATGTATCAATAAGCGGGCAAGATACAATTCTCTATCCGAATATCAACTACACGCAAGGTGCAGTTAATTATTACTCCTCGGACCAGTGGACAGAAGCATATCAGGATGAGTGGTTCGAACAATATAAGCGTTTTATATTCAATTTTGCCGACCTGGCTCAAATAATGAATGTCGAAGGCCTGGTTATTCAAGAACCAGCAGTTTCATACCTAGATTACGCACAAAACTCATTAGATACCAACGCGACATCCCGCTTCTTTAGCAATGATGAATGGGATGCAATTATTTCAGGAATACGCAGCCGCTATTCAGGGAAATTAATTGGTGTTATGACCAAGAGTGCATACAATACCTATACTCCATCATGGCTTGATCAGGTGGATTTTATCTATGTATTGATGTCCCCTGCTCTTGAAATACGTGAAGGCTCTGTCAAAGAAATTCGCGAATCATTTGACATGGCATTGGATGAATCAGTACTCCCGCAGATCAATCAATTTCAAAAACCAGTGCTGATTGGTATATCCTATCCATCATCTGTAAGTACGGGTTTTGGGTTCCAACAATCCAACGAAAACCAGGTGCTCTCACCATTTGAAGTAGCTGATAATCGAATAGACTTTGATTTGCAAGCGAAGATTTATAGCGCAGCGATTCAGAGCAGCGCCAGCCGGGAATGGGTGCAGGGTTTTATTTCGCGCGGTTTTTACCCTCACGTCGAGTTACAGGATGCCAGTTCTTCAGTGTATCGTAAGCCGGCAGCGGATATTTTGTGGTTCTGGTATCACTTTCTTTTAAGCAAAGCACCACAATAGAAAACTATTTGGAGAGAAAATTGAGAACATCTGCAGAGAACAAAAAGTTACTGTCATATCTTCATATGGATCCTAATAAGGACGTCTGCTACAACGTGGGAAGAGCCCGTTTGATTGAAGATGTTATTTTGAAGAAAGAGGGTGTACTTTCTCAAACAGGTGCTGTGATTGTGGAAACAGGAAAGCACACAGGAAGATCACCCAACGATAAGTATATTGTAAACAACAATAAACCCGCCGATGCTGAAATTGAATGGGGGGCGGTTAATAAACCAATCCCACCTGAGCTGTACAAACAGATTCTGGAGAATGTTAAACATTATCTTGAAGGAAAGGATATATATATTCAAGATGCTGTCGCCGGACGGGATCAAGCCTATGCGAAGACGTTTCGCGTTGTCTCAGAACAAGCCTGGGCGACGCTTTTCACGCGCGACCTTTTGAGACCTGTAAAACTGGAAAACGGTGAAACTCCTGATTTTACGCTTATCCATGTTCCTAACTATTACGCGGACCCTGCAAGAGACGGCACCCGGTCAGGCACTTTTATCGTAGTCAATTTTGAAGAAAAAATGGTCCTGATCGGCGGCAGTTCTTATGCCGGAGAAGTTAAAAAATCCGTCTTTACAGTGATGAACCGGGTATTACCTGATGAAGAGGTGTTCCCGATGCATTGTTCTGCCAACATCGGAAAACACGATGATACTGCCCTATTCTTTGGGCTATCAGGCACGGGAAAAACCACTCTTTCTTCAAGCCCGGATCGTCATCTGATTGGTGATGATGAACACGGTTGGAGTAAAGAAGGGGTATTTAACTTCGAGAATGGTTGCTACGCAAAAACGATCAATCTAAGCCGTGATCTCGAGCCGATGATCTGGGAGGCTTCTCAACGACTCGGCTCAGTACTGGAAAACGTCGGTTACAACCCGGAAACCAGAGAGATTGATTTCAATGATAACAGTAAGACCGAAAACACGCGCGCAGCGTATCCCCTGGATTACATCAAAGGGCATGTGGTGACAGGAAAAGGCCAACACCCGCGAAACATTTTCTTCCTAAGCGCGGACGCGTTTGGTGTTTTACCACCAATATCGCGGTTGACAAAAGAACAGGCTGTTTATTATTTCCTGTTGGGTTACACGGCGAAGCTCGCCGGGACCGAAAAAGAACTGGGTAATGAACCTGAAGCAACTTTTTCAACCTGCTTTGGTGAACCTTTCCTCCCCCTTTCACCGATCCGGTATGCTGATTTACTGCTAAAAAGGATAGAAGAACACAATCCGGGTGTGTGGCTAATCAACACCGGCTGGTCAGGCGGTCCCTTCGGCATCGGCAGGCGCATTCGCCTTCCCTATTCGCGTGCGATGATCAGAATGGCGCTGGAAGCAAAGATCCCTGCAGATGGATTTAGGATTGAACCGGTATTTGGACTACAAATTCCAAAAGTAGTTGATGGTGTGCCTGATGAAATCCTTGAACCGGTCAATACATGGCAGGATAAAGAAAGTTATTACAGAACTGCCGCCGGGTTAATCGAAAAAATGCGCGACCGTATGGAAAGATTTGCCAGCAGATTGGATCCAACGATTATCCAGGCGGGTCCTAAAGCCTGATTTGAACCAGGTTGTGAATTTGCAGGATTATGCAATATAGAAAAAAGAAACCGCAGCCAGGATAAGGAATGGTGTATATGGGATTGCGGAAAATGACTGGTATTTGCGTGTGATCAGCTTAACCAGGACGTAAAGTAACGAGAACGCACCGCTCGCAAAAATGGCAATAAACAACACCGCGATGATGCCAGGCCAACCAACCAGAAAGCCAAGAAAAGTGGTGACATACACGTCTCCAAAGCCCAGCGCCACTTCTTCAATTTCCTGTCCTCTCATCCTGCCCATTAATTTGTTAAACAGGATGCCGAGATAATAAAGTGCCAGCATGATCAATAAACCGGCTAGACCTCCTAAAAGTGTCGGGAAGAAGCCGTGCAATATGATGCCATAAACAAACATGATGACCAATCCCGCGTAACTTGTCTCAGTTAGCACAACCCGGTACTCGATATCAACTACAAGAATTACTCCCAGGAAGGTCAGAAGAGGAAGAGCAGCCCAATAACTCAAACTTCCCAGCGGGAAAAATTTAAGCACAACGCTGCAAATAATTGCCAGGATTAAGACAATGATCACCCTGGCAGGGGTCTTGTTACCGCATTTTGGACATTTGAATGTGAAAAGGTATTCCTTAATCGAGAACGGATAACCGCAGTTCAAACAAACCGGTCGTGAAAACTTTCTCGTAATTGGCAATACATCAGCCAGGTAATTGACGAGTATTCCGATTAATGCTCCGACAATAATGTTTACGAACTCTTGCATTCAAACACCTCACAACTGACCCGCTAGAAGTAGCGTAACTGGTGGATATTTCAAATAGTATAATGCAAAGCAATCAATATGACTAATTTCGAACCTGATTCTCTCAATTCTGTCATTCAGCAGCTTACTAACGACGCTTCATATGCAAATAACATCGCATATTTGCGCGAAACTGATGGAAAAGAGGGTGATTACCTGGATATTCTTCCAGAGATCCATCCGCTTATCCGTAATGCCCTGATATCGAACGGGATAAACTCGCTCTATTCGCATCAGGCAGAGGCTCTATCCTTATCTGCAAGACACGAAAATTTTGTAATTTCCACAGGAACGTCCAGTGGAAAAAGCCTGTGTTATCAGCTGCCAATCCTCAATTCTCTTTACAGTGACCGTGATGCTACAGCGCTAATGCTTTTTCCCACCAAGGCATTGACGAATGATCAGTTAAATAGCTTTGGCGACCTCATACCGTCCGGTATATCTGGTTCAATAGGCGCGGCGATTTATGATGGAGATACGCCACAGAGAATTCGGGCGGTGATCAGGGAAAAAGCAAGTATTGTTCTATCAAACCCGGATATGCTGAACATTGGCATACTCCCCCACCATCCACTTTGGGACAGATTCTTTACACACCTTAAATTTGTGGTGATCGATGAAATACACATCTACCGCGGTGTATTTGGCTCTCATGTCGCCAATCTCCTTAGGCGGTTGCGGAGGATAACCCGTTTTTATGGATCAGATCCAATTTTCATCCTGACTTCTGCAACAATCCACAATCCCCAGGACTTAGCTGAAAAATTAATCGAAGAAAAAGTAATCCTGATTGACGAGGATGGCTCTCCACAGGGTAAAAAATTCTTTCTCGTCTACAACCCCCCTATCGTAAACGAGGAATTTGGAATCCGGGAAGGACTGATGGTATCTACCGGAAAGATACTCTCTGTTCTCTACCAGAGGGGGATTCAGACCTTAGTTTTCTGCCGTACCAGGCGATTTGTGGAGATTTTATTACGCGATATGAGAGGGGTTTTGCGCATTCCAAACAACAGAATCCGCGGGTACCGGAGTGGATACCTGAGATCAGAACGGAGGGAAATCGAAAGCGGTTTAAAAAGCGGGGATATTACCATTGGAGTTGCGACGAACGCTTTAGAACTGGGAGTGGATATTGGTGGTGTGGACGCGGTCCTGTTACCTGGTTATCCGGGTACCATTTCAGCGTTGCTGCAACGGGCAGGCAGAGCAGGCCGTAAATTCAATCCATCTTTAGCGGTGTTTATCGCGTCCATGAATCCGCTTGATCAGTTTCTTGCGCGAAATCCGCAATACCTGCTCTCCAGAAATCCGGAGCAAGCGCTCATTAACCCAAACAACCCGTTGATCATGATAGAACACATTCAGTGCGCAGCTGCCGAGCTGCCGATCGAGATTTCGGAGGGTTTCGGGGAGGTGAAACCAGAAGAACTCCTTACATATCTCAATTACCTGAAAGATGCTGGGCTTTTGTACAACAAAAACGGAAAATATCATTGGGTCTCCAACGATTATCCGTCCCAGCATGTCTCTCTGCGTAACACACCATCCGGGTCTATTCTTTTGCGAGCTTTTTCTCCTCTGGGAGATGCAAAGGTGATAGGTGAAGTGGATTACAATAGCGGCCTTTGGATGGTCCATCAAGGCGCAGTATATATTCACGATGGCGAAACTTACCTCGTGGATGAGCTGGATTTAGAAAAAAAGGTTGCCAATCTTTCCCATTTTTCAGGAGACTATTTTACAGAGCCGGTTATTTCAGCAGATGTCGAAATTCTCGCTGTTGATCGCACGATTGATAGACCCAATTATTCTTTGGCTCACGGCGAGGTGGTCGTCAAATCGAAGGTTTCAGGATTTAAGCGAATTAATTGGACATCGAGAGAAACCATTGATACGATCCCCCTGGATTTGCCGGAGACTTCTCTCAGAACAATCGGTTTTTGGGCAATCTTGAAACCAGCCTGCGTGGAGAAAATGCGCACTGCTGGTCTTTGGCGAAGTGATCCAAATAACTATGGGCCTGGGTGGAAAATGATTCGTGATGAGATCAGGAAGCGGGATCATTACACCTGCCAGGTATGCGGTAAAAAAGAAGATAACACTGCCCACCATGTTCATCACAAAATCCCATTCAAATCTTTCACTAACCCGGATAAGGCAAACCAGGCGGGTAATCTGATCACACTTTGTTCGGAATGTCATTCTCTCGTTGAAAGCCAGGTACGAGTTCGTAGCGCTCTTTCCGGATTGAATCAACTATTGGGATCGCTCGCGCCTTTAATGGTGATGAGCGACAGTGGTGATCTGGGTAATTTCTTTGATCCTGCGGCAAAATTCGCTGAGGGTAAACCGGCATTAATATTTTATGATAATGTCCCTGCCGGGATTGGATTGACCGATATTTTATTTGACGAATTTGAAGAGTTGCTGGAACGTGCGAGTTTACTTGTTGAAACCTGTGAATGTAGTGACGGCTGTCCATCATGTGTTGGGCCGGCTTTTGACACGGGCGGGGGCGGCAAGAGTGAGACACGACAACTGATAAAATACATGCAGGAATAAGAATGGACTCTTTAGCAGACCGACTAAAGTCGCTTGGTTTCAAGGCAGCCTCAACTGTTCAGAAGCCAACCTCGCAATCTTACGACAAACTTGAAAGAGTGATCTCGGGTTGTGAGATCACAAATTCTGCGGGTTCATTTGTGATAAAAGAGCAGTTGTACCCCTTGGATTACCAGCACGGAAAAATAAGATTTCCTGCCGAAATTTCCACTGAAAACATCAATCGCAGCGCAAGAATCGATTCACCACCTGATACCCTGGGTCGTATGCTCTTTATTGACACCGAAACATCAGGTTTATCGGGAGGCGCAGGCACATTCGCTTTCCTGATTGGTGTGGGGCGATTTCAAGCCGATGGATTCCTTCTACAACAGCTGGTCATCCGTGATCCGGCCGAAGAACCCGCGATGCTTCTCTATCTCTCGAACCTGGTTGACTCCAACACTATCTTTGTCTCGTTTAATGGTAAATCCTTTGATATTCCTCTGATTCAAAACCGGTTTATTCTCAATCGATTTCCTGATCGTCTGCGAGAACTTGCTCACATCGATATATTGCATATATCACGAAAATTGTGGCGCAGACATTTACCGTCATGTACGTTAAAGGACCTGGAGGTTTCAATAATTGAATTTACGCGGTCTTCAGAGGATGTCCCGGGCTGGATGATCCCCGATATTTACTTTGAGTACCTGCGGACAGGTAACCCCGTCGGTTTATCTGATGTCATTTATCACAACGCACAGGATATTGTTTCATTGGCGGCACTATTTATCCACATTTCTCATTTGCTTGAAACTGATCAACTTGATCGGGAAATTTCAACAAATGATCTGATAGCCATAAGCCGGGTCTACTGGGATTTAGGATCAGTAGAAATAGCCGTGAATATTCTTCAACATTGCAAAACCAGAAAACTGAACACCGATCAGTATAGGTTGGTCTTTTCTATGTTGGGAAGATATTACAAAATCAGCCAACACATTGAAGAGGCTGTCAAAAATTGGGAAATAGCTGCGAATAACGGAGATCCAAATGCTTATATCGAGATCGCAAAATATCAGGAACATAAAAATCGCAATATTTCCAGCGCGCTAGAGTGGTGTGAAAAATGTAAAATAATGCTGGATAATGAAATTAATCCACCAGTTAGCATGAGATTTCGTGAAGATCTTGAAAAGAGAATCATGCGTCTACAGATGAAAGGGATGAAAAATGTTCAATAAACGCACCAGAGATGAGGTCGTTTACGTTGCAAATGGAATGCTGGAAGCGGAATCCGTAAGAATTATGCTTGAATCATTTGAAATTCCTGCATTTGTAAATCAGGAATCCGCTGGAACGGTTTACGGTTTGAGCGTAGGCCCCTTGGGAGAAGTTGAGGTTGTGGTACCGACACAGTTTATAGCCGCTGCCAGGCAGGTAATTGAGGATATGAGAGCGGGAAAGCTCGAATTACCTGATAGCGAATAAGAAATTAACCGCTTTTTTCTCTTGCTTTCTTAAGTTCGAAATAGACCTTCTCAGGTGTCAATGGAAATTCATCAAACCAGACGCCTGTCGCATCATGCACAGCGTCAATAATAGCCGGCGCGAAGGGTAAATATGGCATTTCACCCATACCCCGAACGCCCCACGGTCCAACCTTGTCAGAATATTCAAGAATGATGGAATTAACTTCCTTCGGGATATCTAAAATTGTTGGGATCAGGTAAGTGGAGAGTCTGTCCGTTAGTACTTTACCGTTCTGTTGGATGAAGTTCTCTAATATTGAATATCCCGCCGCCTGAACCACACACCCTTCAATTTGCCCCTCAACAAGATTTGGGTTGATCGCCTTTCCAACATCATCAACACAACACACTTTTAGTATCGATACTTTCCCGGTTTCCACATCAACTTCACACTCGATTGCTTCAGCAGCATACCCGTAAGCGAAGTTAGGTTTGCATTTACCGGTTTCAGGATCAAAAGGCGTTGTTTCAGGAGCAAAGTATTGATGCTCTGCTATGGCAGGTCTTTCTCCGTTTTTCCATTTTTCAAGCGCTTTCTCAGCTGCGCCTTTTATCGCGTTGCCCGCCATAAAAGTCATCCGTGAAGCGCTCACGCTCCCTGAATTATTAGTGATTGCAGTATCTGAAGGAATAAGTTTTACAAGTTCGAAAGGAATCTCGAGTGCTTCCGCCGCCATCTGGTTGAATACGGTGTGAGCACCCTGCCCTACCTCTGCTCCAGCGTGGCGAAGGATCACATTTTCGATGTTTTCACCGCCATGAATTTCAATGATCGCCCAACAATTTTCTTTTGCGCCAAAGGAAAAGCCCACGTTTTTGTACGAACAGGCAAATCCTATCCCCCTCTTTTTATTGCTGGTCTTTTCCATTTCTGGTTTCACATACCCTTTTTGCCTATCACGCGTCCATCCGGAATTAATGGCACAGGTTTCAACGACTTTATCGATGGTAATTCCTTCAGGGAGCGGCGTATCAACTGGAAGCGTTTCCCCTTCCCTGAGAAGATTTTTCATACGAATTTCTACAGGATCCATGTTTAAAGCTTCAGCTAATTTGTTCATCTGGCATTCAGCCACAAAGGCCCCCTGGGGTCCGCCAAAACCACGGAAAGCTCCTCCGGGAACATTGTTTGTGTAGACTGCTTTGCTATCTATGCGCACATCAGGAAAATAATACGGACCTGTGGACATCAGTGTCGCGTTTCCTAAAACCTTGTTGGACGTGTAATTGTACGCGCCGCCATCAGCTGTAATATCTACGTCAGCGGCCAGCAATTTCCCTTCTCTGGTAGCAGCCCAGCGTGTATTGATCTCGTAAAAATGCCTTTTATGGTGCCCAATTATCGATTCTTCGCGCGACCACACGATCTTAACCGGACGTGTAATGCCGATTTCCTTTAGTTTCATAGTCGCCAGGGCCAGGATGATCTGCACTGACATATCCTCTCGACCGCCAAACGCTCCACCAATCGCTGGATAAATGACCCGTATTCTATCGAGTTCCAATCCCAGTGCGTGTGCGATTTGTTCCTGGTCTTTGTGAGCCCATTGTCCTGAGACGATCACGGTGATACGTCCTTCGTCATCAAGGTACGAAACTCCGGCTTCAGGCTGCAGATACGCGTGCTCCTGCATAGGGGTTTTGTAATGACCTTCGATAATTACATCAGCCAGATTGAAAGCTTCTTCTATTTTGCCTTTGCGAACCTTATCCACTACAAAAATATTGGAATCGCGTTCGGGGTGCAACAGGCAGGCGTTTTTTTCAAGCGCCTGGTGAATATCAGCTACGATGGGCAGATCTTCATATTCCACAACGATCGCCTGACGACCAATTTCTGCAGCATCAGCTGTTTCTGCGATGACAATTGCAACCTGATCCCCAATAAATCTTACCCTATCGGTATATGGTTTTGACGCACCTGGTCCACATAGGACCGGTTGATCAGGAATCCCAAGCCCATACTCGTTAACAGGCACGTCCGCAGCGGTGAGGACCATAACCACACCTGGAACCTGGTAGGCAGGTTTTACATCAATACGTTTAACGATCGCATGAACCTTGTCGGAAAAGCGCACTTTCATGTGTAAAGTACCCGGAAGGTTGAAATCTCCGGGATACAGTGCTTCACCTTTGACTTTTGCGAGGGCATCGATTCGGGGTAAATTTTTTCCAATGATTTCCATAGATACTCCTGATTGTGAAGACAACTTGTACTACTTAACCTTTTCCGGGGGCACATCATAAGGATCATACCTGGGAGGGCCAAATAAACGTGCCGTCAGGAAGGTGAAAAAGGCAAGAATCGAACCGATGATTATCATGATGAGCACTGCATAAAGCAGGCGTACCAGAATCATTGGATCTTTCGGAAATTTGTTCAGCAGAAGGTCAGTTGGGATGATTACCCAGCTGAATCGAGATTGGTTTTCGATCAGCAAATTGGCGAGTAGATACGACCCCACAGGGAGCACAACCATAATGATCAAACCTATACCCCGCCAAATCGGATGGGTAGGTAGTCTTGACGGTTTTGGCGGATATTCGTTGCGGAACATGCTATGTTTTGTCATGGTTCCCTCTTGCTGCGGCTAATTCCACAGCGCGGATGATCTTGTAATACCCTGTGCATCTACACAAATTACCTGTGAGTGCTTCTTTTATGGCGTTTTCATCCGGATTATCGCGTTCTTCCAGTAGTTTTACAGCGGACATTACAAATCCGGGTGTGCAATAGCCGCACTGAACGGCTCCTTCGGATATGAACGCTTCCTGTACCGGGTGTAAATGGTTTTCATCGGATACGCCTTCGATGGTGAGGATCTCGGCCATGTGCGCCCGCGGTGCAGGTACCAGGCACGACATAACAGCTTCTCCATCCATGTGTACGGTGCAAGCCCCGCATTCTCCCTCTGCGCAACCTTCCTTGCTGCCAATGAGCCCCGCATCCTCGCGGATCAAATCAAGCAGCGATTTGCGATGTGCATTTGTAAATTCATACTGTTGTCCATTAATGGTTGTTAAGATCGGATTTTGATTGTCTACGCAGTAAGTTTCTGAAATATTCCGAGGTGAACCTTCTTTCTGTACAGATAATGTGATCGGATTATTTGGCATTCCATTATTACCATTTAGATCTGCAAGTGCCTCAAAACTGCGGTTAAGTATGGCTATGACCATTTCTTCCCTGTAGACGTCAGAAGAACGAATGTCAGAGATTGGTCTAATTTCCTCAACTACAGATGAAAAATCAAACCCGGGCATGTCTTTGAGATTTTTGCCAGTAATTTTCTGCTCAAGTTTGTGAACTCGAATTACTATCGGCGCTACAGCCCCTACCGCGATAATGGCTTTTGTAATGATATCGTCTTCATTTGTTTCAACAGAAATCGCTGTATTAACCAGGGATATGGCTTGTGCGTTGCGTAGAGCGTATTTGTAGAATGTAGATTTAAATTGATCTAAGTGCGGAGGAATAATGATTTCTTTCAAAATTTCATTAGACTGGAGAACGGTTTTTCTCACACCCGTGAAAAGATCTTCGATCTTAATGGTTCTTTCACCGTTATTGGAAATTAGTAAAGCTGTAGCACCAAGGGAAATAAGCGCTGGGATTGTATCGTTTGCCGGGGAGGCTGTAATGATATTCCCCGCGATGGTTCCACGATTACGTATTTGAGGGGATCCAACCTGCCAGGAAGCCTGGGCAAGACAAATAGCCTTCTCACGGATGACAGTAGAACCCGCAATCATATTGTGGGTTACCATCCCTCCAATATGAATAGCGCCGTGTTGGTCCAAATGAATTGAGTTAAAGCCGGGTATTCTTGAAATATCGATCAAGGTATCAATATTTGGATGTGCACCGCGTTTAATTTCCAGTATAAGATCCGTTGATCCGGCTATGAGTCGGGAACTCGCTGGGTTCAATTCTAAGAGATCAAGAGCATCCTTCAAATTGGCTGCGATATAGTACTTATTCCACATAATCCATGCTCCTGTTTTTGGTATAGATTCTCTTTCTTATTTATTAATTATATTTTGTCATTTTTCCAGTAATCCAAGAACAACCGGAAGTAATTGCTTTTTCCTTGAAACGACCCCTTCAGCCAGTCGTGTGTTGTCCGGTTGAGGGATATAAGGCAATTCATCCAACTCTGCAGGTGGATTTGAAAAGAGGATCCGGCTCGAACCCCTGACAACGTCTGTGACCATTAACATGGCAAAGTCGAGGTTCTTGGAGACCTGGAGTTTGTCAAGCGCATCATTTAGCGGAGAAAGATGCTTGGTCACTTCGTTCAAGTCGCTTACCTCAGCCTGGGCAATTGCGAAATCAAGTCCACCCGCTGTATAAATTTTCATATCCGTTGTCACGATCTCTTCCGGTGATCGATTACCCAAGCCAGCGCTGGAGGCAAGAATTTTCTCTCCATAAGATTTAATTGATTCTCCAGCCAGGTTGCCTCCAGAGGTGAAAGCCCATCGTGCCAGACGTTTTGAGGCAACCCGATCGCGTTCAGTGGTTGTCGGTGATGTGAGAATGAGCGTATCCGATAACAAACCTGCCAGCATCATACCCGCGATTGCTGGAGGAGCGCTCAGTCCTGATTCTTCAATCCTTTCAGATACCAGTGTACTGGTGCTGCCAACAATGTCCACAGTCATTTTGATCGGATAATGTGTGGAGGGATTGCCTAACCGGTGATGATCCAGAATTTCCAATAGTTCGGCTTCTTCCAACGAGGCAACGCTTTGCGATGGTTCGTTGTGGTCAACTAGTACAACCTTTAGTCTTGGTGGATTCAATAAGTCCTTCTGGCGGCAAATGCCGACGTAGCGACCACTTTCGTCAACAACCCACACTTCGTCTCCTTCTTCGCGAAGGATTCGATTGATTACATCCCTGATCTTGGAGCTGACCAGGTATTTTGATACCTCGGTGTCTGATGCTTCACCACAAGGAAGATCAAGAATTTTGTCGAGAGCGACCGGTTTGTTGAGATTGCTACCAACCAATTTTCCCAGATAATTGAAGAGACTTCGACCGGTGATCAGACCATAGGGTGTGCCATCGGGATTGAGGACAGGTGCAATACCACCGGTACGATTTGCGAGTGTCCATGCCACCCGAAGGGGAACATCTGGTGTAGTGGTGTTTAATCTTCTTACCACGGACGAGAACCGTGGCGAAGCGTCTGTGATCAGCAAAGGGGCTTCCAGGCCCAGTGTTTTCAATACCCACGCGGTTTGAGAGTTCACGGCTCCTGCACGGCCTGCAACAGCGTCCAACCCATCCTGTTCACGGATCAGCCAGGCGTAACCGATTGCGGCAGCAATTGAATCGGTGTCAGGGTTCACGTGCCCGATGACATAGATTGGTGAATTGGTCATGTGTCTCCGTTTATAAAAACCTTTAGTGTTTATTGTTGTTTAAGATCGAAATCCATTAATCCTGAGAGAAGGTATCGATTAGCAGGTGTACATCACCGCCTACTGGATAGAGGATTGGACAGGTGCAGCCGTTATGGACATATTCCGCTACTTTGGCACGGGCTTCTTCCGGGGTACCAGAAGCGGTAATGCGCAGGATTAATTCTTCCGGCACCAGGTGTTTCGCGCGGGCGATCTGTTCGTGAGTCGCCGGCCAGCCAAGAATGGATTGAATTTTTTCGACAACTTCCATGGAGACACCTGAGGCTTTGGCAATGTGAGGCTGCTGAGCCAGGTATTGCGTTAATAATTCTCTTGTTGTGTCGATCGCCTTGTCATGGTCAGTATCGACAGAACAAACTACCAGTTGCGGTCGGTCGATATCCTCAAGTTTCCTGCCGGACTTCTTTGCTCCTGCTTCTAATAATTCAAGCGCTCTTATATTGTATTCCGGTGGGACACAGTAATTGAGTACTGCGCCGTCAGCGATTTCTCCCGTCATTTCCATCATTTTGTCCCCTGTAGCACCTATATAAACAGGAACATTACGGGGTTCTCTTCTGCCGTGCACAACATCTAACTCGATGCCACTGACCTGGACAAATTCGCCTTCAAAACTTACGCGTTCCATATTGAGCAGTTTTTTTAATATAGTTACCGTCTCTCTCATTGCGGTGAGCGGTTTCCTTCGATCGATGCCCACATTTTTGGCAAGTGGGTCCCACCATGCGCCAATACCACAAATGATTCGATCAGGAGCGAGATCGTCAAGGGTAAGAAATGTGGACGCCAGCAATCCAATGTTTCGGGTCCAGTTATTGATCACACCTGATCCTACTTTGAGTTTATTTGTTACAGCTGCGTAAGCGGCCATGGGGACGATCGCGTCCCGAACCAGGCGGCTTTCCGCCTGCCAAACAGCTTCAAAACCTCTTTTTTCGGCATATTGAACATAATCCAATCCATCACGTAAATCGTGAGCATCTTGAAGGTAAAGAGCCATTCGTTGAGTCATAATTATTCTCCTTATCCGGTTTTTGAATTAATGTCCTGTTGTTGGAGAAGTTGAATTTGATACAAAAGATCCAAATCCTCCGGAACATCAAGATCCAATCCAAGCGCTTCCGATTCTACAACTTCAATTCGCGCTTCTGATTTTTGAGCTTCTGCCATGTGTTTTTGGAATGAGCCTGATCCATAATGAAAATGTATTAAACCGGCCGGGTTTATATAAAGAATATTTGTCCCATCTCGTCTTCGATCAGGGCAGATAAGGATCTCAGGTGGATTTCCTGCCCGGCTTAAGAATCTTTCTATCTCGTCTACTGTGATTAAAGGCAGATCAGCCGGTATGATAAGGATTTCGTTCGCCTTTTGGGTTTTTGCCACCATGGCTGCTCGGCGTAAAGCTGTATTCAATTCAGGATTGCCGTTCTCCAGAACTGTGCGTGCACCAAAATCTCTTGCCAGGGTTAAAGCCGCGGGATCTCTGCTTACAACCATAATCATGTCAATGTAGTTGACACAGCTGAGGGTTCTCAGTGTGTTTGTAAGGAGTTGATGATTTAAGGCTGTTCTTTCATCTTCAGATAAAACAGGGGACAATCTAGATTTTCCCCTGCGGAGTGGTTTTACTGGAACAATAGCCCATAATGGCATAGTTAATTATTCCTTTTACAACAGGCTGTGTGCAAAATCCAGTACTTTCCGCGCTAATCGCACCTGTCCCTCGACACCAGTCATTAAAATATCGGTCTCTAAGGGAATTATACCCCATTGCCTGATCGACTCACTTTCGTCGTGGTCGGCCTCGTCAATGATAAAGCCCGTTAGGATTTTTCCGTAATATTTAGCGATGCTTGCTGAGTTCACGTCCAGATTTAACTCCTGCATTAATTTTGCAGCCGGTCCTTTGATTGTTCTACCGCTTATCAGAGGGCTTACGGCAATAACTTTTTTTTGCAATAGGATGTTCCTGATTCCCGGAACAGATAGGATTGGATCGATACTGACAAAAGGATTTGAGGGGCAGATGATGACCATATCGCATAACTCTAAATTTTCGCGGACTACATCTGGCATTTTTGCCTCTTGAATTCCTGAAAATTCGATGGATTTCATTGAAGGTTGAAACTTGTGCCGGACGAAATATTCCTGAAAAGCGATCACGCCTAATTCCACGGTATCGATCATGGTCCGTACTGGCTCATTTGTCATTGGGAAGATGGCGTGCTTTACTCCAAATCTTTGTGTAATTTGGCTTGTCGCTTCCGTTAAGGTCTTACCGGATTGGAGAAGCCTGGTCCGTTCGATGTGAGTGGCAATGTCACGGTCGCCAAGTTTAAACCAGACAGGATGACCAATAGATTGCAGAGCAGTTAACACATTCCAGGTTTCATTTTTTAACCCCCAACCATTGATCGGGTCATTTATACCGGCGAGCGTATACGTTACGGTATCAAGATCCGGGCAGACGTACAAGCCGGAATAAAGAAAATCGTCTCCGGTGTTCACAATAACTGAAAAATTCTCAGGCTCTAATAATTTTGATAATCCATTTACCAGCTTTGCCCCACCAACTCCACCAGCAAGTGCTGTAATTCTCATGGTTTTTCCTGTTTTTGGTTTATTTAAATAGATCTTTTTCTTCTGAACGGATCAATTCCTGGATACCAGACTCTCTTAAGGGATAAGGAAATCCTCTTGCCATTACACAAGGAATGGATTCATCCGCCTGCCCCATAATGAGGGAGGCTGCTGCCGCCAGTTCATCAGCGGCGGCAACGAAAGTTGATTTTAACGTATAACCATGAAGATCTTTTCGACCTCTTAAATCCACAACTCCTGGAATTCCAGCAATACCGATAGCGGTACCAACCGTACCATTTCGCCAGGCTCGACCGTGTGAATCAATGATCATTACGCCTACAACCTTCCCGGTTTCCCCTTGAATGTGTTGTTGGATTTCTCTGGCTGAACGATCGGGATCAATTGGTAATAAAAGTACAAAATTGTTTTCCTCATCCCCTGGTACTGTATTTGAATGGTCAATTCCGGCGTTAGCGCACACAAATCCAAGTTTGTGACGTACGACAATCAATCCTTCCCTTACACGCATAACCTCTTTGCTTTCGTTGAGGATTAGTTCAATTAAACGCGGATCTTTTCTCGTTACTTCACTAAGTTTAATTGCTGTGTCGGTAGGGTTTATAAGGCGAAGGTCTACAAGCCTTGACTCGGACTTGGATATTATTTTTTGGGTAATAATGAAGATTGAGTTGTTATAAATATTGAGATTATGACTACGCGCATTTTTTAAAAGTAACGATCCGATGTCATCATTTCTCTTTATCTCTGGCAAGCCTTTAATGGGTATGAGCTCTAGCTTTCTATTAAGGCTAGTCAATTCTCCTCTCCTGTCACACCCGTGACCCGGATACCAGACTCTTTGCTTCCGTACCTTTTGTTGATATAGATCAATACAGAAGTTAACCCTTCAATCACCATTGCATTCGCTAAAGGGCCGGCATCCCAACCAACCATACCGGCATCTTTTACCAGCTCCAGCACCGTGTCCCTTGCTTCTCTCGAGGAACCGCAAACCAATACGTCACAATCTATATCTCCAGTGCGCATTAACCGTTCGTATGAAATGTTTTGAAAAGCGATTACTACTTCTGTGTCTTCGCCAAGTATCATTTTTGCCTCTTTTCCTGCGCTCCCAGCCTCAGGCATTTGAACAACAGAAACTTTTGGCGGAACCAGGGGTACAGTTACGTCGATCAGCAGCTTTCCCCGAATCGTGTCTTTGAGATACTCAAGCATATCCCCGTGAGCGGCGAATGGAACTGTTAGCGTAACAATTTCCGCCCAATCAGCTGCCTGAATATTTTCCAGCCCCCCTACCGGTTTTACATGATCTGGCAGTAACTCGTTAACCTCATCCGCTGCTATCTGTGCTTTTTCTATGCTGCGCGACCCAATGATTACGTCATGCCCTGACAAAGCCCAGCGATATGCAAGCCCCTTCCCTTCTTTTCCAGTACCACCTATGATCGCTATCCGACGCATTTTATTCCCTTTATATTTAGAATTGACGTTCATAACGCTTCCAAACTTCACGCGAAATCTCTTTTGCTCTTTTTGAGATTTCTTCCTCGTTAACTCCCAGAACTTCTTTATCTCTCATGAGAACTTTTCCGTCCACAATTGTATGTGTTACCATCGAATCTCTAAACCCAAAAATGATGTGCCAGGGTAAATTTCCTGCGGTCATCTCAGTAATCGGTTTGTAGTCTACCAGTATCAGGTCGGCTTTTGCGCCCACCTCTATTGCACCGATTTTATCTTTGAAGAAATTGGACGCCATTTTCCCGTTGTTAATAGCGCCCATAGTGGCAACCAAATCTCCGGGCATCGCCCGTGGATCCTTTTTATGTAGTTTATGCGCCAGATAACAGGTGCGCCACTCATCCCACATAGCAAATGAAAAACCGTCATTTCCAAGACACACCGGAATCCCAAACCTCAATGCCCCTTCAACGTCAGCCATACCAACCGCGTTGTTCATATTGGATCTTGGTTGGTGAGTTAACCATGTACCTGTGTCTCGAATAATCTCCAGCTCTTTTTGATCCAGGTGTACCCCATGCACAAAAATTGAGTTGTTGCCGGTAATACCCAGGTCGTTCAAACGATCAACAACCCGGTTTCCGTACCTGTTTTTGCTATGAAATTCGTCTGACTGGTGTTCTGCAACGTGGATATGATACCCATAACCACCGGGTATGTTCTGTGAATTGCGTAAAGTTTCATCGGATACAGTAAGGCCTGCGTGTAAACCGAATATCGCGGTTACAGTAGACCCCTTAGGATAAGCGCTTGTCTTCTTAATCATTCGAATATTCTCTGCTATTCCCTCTTCGGCTTTTTCAACTCCTCCTCGATCGGTCACTTCATAACAGAGGCTCGCCCTTATTCCCGTGTCTAAGACAGCTTTTTCAATAATATCGAGGGATCCGGTTATGAAATTCGGCGACGCGTGATGGTCAAAAACTGTCGTAGTACCATGTTTTATCGCGTCTATGATTGATACCAAAGCAGAATAATAGATATCTTCTTCAAGCAATGATTGATCCAACGGCCACCACAATTTTTCAAGTATTTCCACAAAATCTGCTGGCGGGTCTCCATGAATTGCCATTCCCCTTGAAAACAACCCGTAGAAATGTGTATGCGCACAGATCAAACCGGGCATCAATAACTTACTCTCGGCATCAACTTTCTCTTCTTCAGGATATTTTTGTAACAGTAGTTGAGATTCTTCGATTTCAGTTACTTTGTCGTCAGTTATTCGTAATCCGTAATTTTTTAATATACGGTTGTGACTTTCCCAAGTGATGATTGTAGCGTTATAAATTATCATCTTTACCTCGCTTGTCAAAATTATTTTAGCATAAAGGCATATTTATCTAAATTCAAAATGGTATAGTGATACAATTGTCAAAATTTAACAAGGGAGAATCGGTCACCATGCCAAAAAGCGCGATCTCTTACTTCGAAGCAAATTATCACCAACTTATTTCTGAACTGTGTGAATTCCTTTCAATTCCAAGCGTTTCTACTGCCCCTGAACATAAGTCAAATGTCCAAAAAGCAGCTAACTACATTGCTGACAAACTTCGAAGTATCGGAATAGAAAATGTGCAAATTTTTCCAACGACAAGGCATCCAATTGTTTTCGGCGAATATCTCCACGCGGGCGCATCGCAGCCGACAATTTTGATTTATGGTCATTACGACGTTCAACCAGAGGATCCAATTGAATTGTGGAACACTTCTCCGTTTTCCCCAACCGCTATTGGCGATAACCTGTACGCCCGTGGCGCTTCAGATATGAAAGGCCAAATTTACGCTTGTGTTTCCGCCATCCAATCCATTAAAAATACGGGTGAAATCCCCGTCAACATCAAATTCATCCTTGAGGGTGAAGAGGAAATCGGCTCCCCCAGCCTAAAGGACTTTCTTACCGCACATAAGGATCTCTTAAAATCAGACGTGGCATTAAATACAGACGCAGGTATGAGCCGAAAGGACCTGCCAAGCATCACTTACGGCTTGCGAGGGTTGGCTTACTTCGAGTTGAATATTTTTGGACCTGATCATGATCTGCATTCCGGCAGTTATGGCGGGGTCGTTCACAATCCTGCCCAGGTGCTTGCCGATCTCATCAGCAAAATGCATGACGAGAATGGTAAAGTCACGCTCCCAGGTTTTTACGATCTGGTTAAACCTTTATCTGATTCTGAACGGTCAGAATTGTCCAAATACAGCACTACAGAAAATGAATATTTGTCACAAACAGGCGCGCCGGCTTTGTGGGGTGAAAAGGAGTTTTCTCCATCTGAGCGCATAGGCGCCCGACCCACGCTCGAAGTAAATGGCTTGCTCTCAGGATTTACCGGCGAGGGTTCCAAAACCATCATTCCCGCCAAAGCAATGGCAAAAATTTCCACCCGGCTTGTGCCTGACCAAAAACCGGATTTGGTATATCAACAACTTTCTGAGTTTCTTGAAGTAAACGCGCCAAAATCTGTTAGGTGGGAGTTGAAGGATTTATCCACCGGGTCACCCAGTATTTCTGACATCAATATGCCAGCCTCAAAAGCGCTTGCCATGGCTTTTGATGAGGTTTGGGGAACTTCTCCCGCTTACAAACGCGAAGGAGGAAGTGTTCCGGTTGTTGCAGACATGCAGGAAATTTTGGGAATCGACTCTGTTTTAACCGGATTCGGATTGCCTGACGATCGTATCCATTCACCAAATGAAAAGCTTGATCTACCCACCTGGCGAAAAGGTGTACAGGCGCTTATTCATTTCTTCTACAATGTGAAAGTGCAATGAGCGTGGTCAACAAAAAGGATAGCGAACTCAAACTGCCGTCGTATGGTGGTCAAGCATTGATCGAGGGTGTTTTAATGCGCGGATCTCGCTACCTGGCCGCTGCTTTTCGAGCCCCGGACGGATCTATTGTAACCAAAACCGAAAAATTATCCGGTCTATATACAACCAAGCTTGTAAAAATTCCATTTTTGAGAGGTTTAATTATCCTTTGGGACGCTCTTGGCCTTGGAACTAAATATCTAACCATTTCAGCAAACATTCAAGCTGGAGAAGACGAAAAGATAGAGGGTCCAGCGCTTACCATCACACTGCTAATCTCCTTTGCAGTAGCGATCGGCCTTTTCTTCCTTGCGCCAGCCGGTATTGCCACCCTGTTTGAAAAGTGGCTATCACTGACGTCATTTGTATCAAATATGATTGAAGGGTTTATCCGCCTTGTCTTCACCATTGGATATATATGGGCTGTGGGAAAAATGCCGGACATCAAACGTGTTTTTTCGTACCATGGCGCAGAGCATAAAACCATTAATGCCTTCGAGGCATCCTCCACCATGGACGTCTCCGGCATCAAGCCTTTCCCAGTGTATCATCCACGCTGCGGCACTGGATTCATCGTAATTCTGATGGTTTTTTCGATTATTTTATTTGCCCTTTTGGGACCCATTCCGAATATTCTTGTAAAATTGCTCAGTAGAATTCTCTTGATTCCAATTCTTGTGATGATCTCTTACGAATATATGAAATTTTCAGCCAACCACATAAACCATCCCGTACTTAAGTACCTCTCATCAATAAACATGGCGATGCAAAGATTAACAACCGTAGAGCCTTCAGATGACATGATTGAAGTCGCCAATACTGCTTTTGAGACTATGTACAAATTGGAGAACGCTTCTGCCTGATGTCATCCAAATGGCATTGGTTTTTAATAGGTTTACTCATAGGATTAGTGCTATCCGGTGTCATTACCATCTTGATTTCATCCAGAGTACCGTCTTTTTCTCGTATTATTTTGCCTTCGTCAAATTCCAGCTCGACAGAATCACCTGTAACTGGAACATCAAAAACAATTGAAGGTAAAATAAATATCAACACGGCTACAATCGAGGAACTCTCAAGTTTGCCCGGTATCGGACCCTCAAAAGCCGGAGCGATTATTGAATTTCGAGAAAAATATGGATTATTTGAATCAATTGAAGACTTATTGTATGTGCCCGGTATAGGTGAATCATTATATTCTTCTATCAAGGAAGAAATTTTTCTGGAGTGATTGATGAATTTACGAGAAAATCTTGAGTCAACAATGCACGAAGCAATGCGTAACAAAGACGATATTACGCGCGACACAATCAGAATGGTATTCTCTGCCCTCAAACAGGTGGAGGTTGAAACCAGAAAACCTGTGGATGATCAGTCCATTCTTGCGATACTCCAGAAAGAAGTCAAAATTCGTACAGAAACAATTTCAGAGCTTGCATTGTCGGATCGTAAAGACCTAGTTGAGAAAGCAAAAGCCGAAATTTCAATTCTTGAAAAGTTCCTTCCCGCTCAACTGTCTGACGAAGACCTCGCGTCAATTATCGATAACGTGATGAAAGAACTTTCAGCCTCCAGCCCCGCGGATATGGGCAAGATAATGAAAACCGTCCTGCCGATGGTTAAGGGGAAAGCTCAACCTGATCGTGTGAGCCGAATAGTAAAAGAATTACTAGATGGATAATACTGGTTCCGAGCAACAATTGTCAAAAAATCAGAATTTCAGGCGGATTTTCCGGGTTATTTTGTTAGTTATCGCCTGTATTCTTACATTTCTGGCATTGATCCTCCCTCTATCTCTACGACAGGATTCCTTACCATTGCAATCTGGTGATGTTGCGAATAGCGACATCACATCACCTCGTACTGAATCTTATGAAAGTGAATATTTAACTCAAAAAGCCAAAGAAGACGCAGCAAATTCTATCACCCCAATCTATCTCGCAGCAGATCCGAGTATAAACCGCGCCCAACTTGAAAAACTGAACCGCGCACTCAATTTTATTTCTTCAGTCCGTAATGACACATACTCTGATGAAGCCAAAAAGATCAGCGACCTTGGGAAACTACAGTACTTTCAAGTAGATGAAGAGCTTGCAGAAAAATTATTATCCGTTCATGAAGACCGTTGGCCGGCTATAACTGATGAAGTAGGCAGAGTACTGGAATTAATCATGCGGGAAAACATTCGCGAACATCAAATCAGCGAAATGGCAAATAATATTCCCGGATTAATTAATTATTCTTTTTCCACTGAAGAAAGTCAGCTAATTCAATCTCTAACAAGATCGTTTTTAGTTCCAAACTCGCTCTACTCAGAATTCGAGACAGAAAAAGCACGTCTCGCAGCAGCTGATCAGGTCGCTCCGGTCATTAAGACTTATGCAGAAGGTCAGGCAATAGTTCTGAGAGGTCAGATTATTACACCTGAACAGTTCGAAGCATTGGTAAAACTTAACTTGATACGCCCGGAAAACCTAACGAAGGATTACATTTCTTCTGCGGCTCTGGTTCTGGTTTTTTGTGTGTTTATCATCCTTTATTTTTCCCGTCGAAAGAATCATTCCATTTCTGATTTGCGTGCCTTGTTAGTTATAACCATAGCTTTCCTGATTTTCCTTTTTGCAGCAAAAGTCATCATTCCAAACCGTACAATCATCCCATTTTTCTTCCCATTGCCGGCTTTTGCTCTGTTGCTTGTGTCACTTTTCAGCTTTGAGATCAGTATCTTCTTTCCAATTATTCTCAGTGTTTTGGTCACATACGGAGTAACTTCCAACCCTGAACTACTGGTTTTTTATCTTGTCACGAGCCTGGTGGGTGCACTGATTCTGGGAAACGGTAAAAATATCGCCCGCTTTGTTTGGGCTGCAATTTCAATAGCCGCAGTTGGTATTTTAATTGTGGTTTCCTTCCGTCTTACCAACCCGTCAACAGACGTGGTCGGGCTTCTCACTCTTTCGGGAACCATACTGCTCAATGGGTTTGCCTCAGCCAGTATAGCAATCCTTCTTCAATTCTTATTAGCGCAATTATTAGGTTATCCTACCCCATTGCTCCTTACCGAGCTGTCCAGATCTGATCATCCTTTGCTTCGGTATATTCTCCAAAACGCTCCGGGAACCTATCAGCATTCTCTTCAGGTGTCTAATCTGGCGGAACAGGCTGCCAACTCGGTAGGCGCTGACGTGCTTTTAACCCGTGTTGGAGCTTATTATCACGATGCCGGCAAAGCCCAAAACCCTGCTTTCTTTATTGAAAATCAACCGCAAGGAAGTATTGACTCTCATGATGATATGGATCCTATCATAGCAGCGCAAACCATAATCGCTCATGTCACCGACGGGGTAAAACTGGCTGAGAAGTATCACCTGCCACCGCGGTTGATAGATTTCATCCGCGAACATCACGGCACGCAGCTAACCCGTTATCAATACAATCGCGCGCTTGAACAGCAAAAAGATGATCCGGACCAGGTAGATGCTGAGCTTTTCAGATATCCAGGCCCGCAACCTCGATCCAAGGAAACCGGTATTTTAATGCTCGCCGACATAACGGAAGCGCGCGCCCGTTCAACACCACCAAAAAATGAGCAGGAATTGGAAACCCTCTTACACAGTGTTTTTGAGAATATTCACAAAGACGGAGGGCTAAAAGCGACAAACCTGACCCTCAGCGATCTGACAAAAATACAGGAGTCATTTCATAAGACTCTTATGAATACTTATCATCCCCGGATTCCTTACCCCGAAGACCGCCCTCTAACTAAGGTTTAAACAAAATTATGCTGCATCATCAAGTAAATATTGAGCTTCAAACAAAAGCCGCGACAGCCAACATAAAAAAGTTCATTCAAACAGCCGCTTTAACATCGCTCTCAATGCTTGAAACAAATAATGAGATTCAGATAACCGTATTGTTGTGTGACGACGAATATATGCGCAACTTAAATCTAACCTATCGAGGTATTGATAAAACCACAGACGTATTGTCCTTTGAAGACCGGTATTCACTTCCTGGTTCAACCGTTTTATACCTGGGAGACATCGCCATCTCTTATCCCACCGCAATGAAACAGGCCTCGATTGCCGGACATGATATTTCTGCTGAGATCAGCCTATTAACAGTACACGGTGTTTTGCATTTATTAGGCTACGATCATCAGACTATAATCGATCAAAAAGAGATGTGGTCGGTTCAAAATCATATACTGACATCACTTGGTTACGCAGGGATAAAAATTACCGGGGTTGAATCAGATGCACAAAAATGAATCAATAACTGTTTCCATAACTAACGCTCTGAATGGACTGAAAATTCTACTCTCAACAGAAAACAACTCAAAAATTCATCTGTTGGCAACGATCATTGTTGTCATACTTGCAGCCATCTTACAACTATCTCTGATCAACTGGCTGTTTTTACTCCTTGCGATCTTCCTCGTTTGGATAACTGAAGCGATCAACACGTCTCTTGAGTATCTATTTGACCTCATCCAGCCTGATCTCGATCCTAAAGTGAAGATTGGTAAAGACATCTCTGCCGGTGCAGTTTTGCTAAGTTCAATATTTAGTGTAATCATTGGGATAGCAATACTAGGCCCACCCATTATTAGTGGCCTCATCACAGTATTTACTAAGTAATATTTATATATAATCCTTCAGGCTGTGTTCAACCGCATAGGCCGCTGCCTCAGCACGATTGCTAACGCCCAGCTTACTTAGGATGCTGCTTACGTAATTCCTGACGGTTCCTTCACCAAGGAACAAGTTTTTCGCTATTTCCCGATTGGTTTTTCCTTCGGAGACCTGCATTAAGACGTGCTTTTCTTGCTGTGATAAGCTAGCAAAGGCTGAAGCTTCTTCTTCACGAACCGCCCTTCTCACTTCCTGAAATACTCGTTGTGTAACTGCTGGATCCAATAATCCCTCTCCTCTACCCACAGCTTCTATCGCTTTCATCAGGTCTTCCGCGCCTATTTGCTTGAGCACATAACCTGATGCGCCTGAGCGAATTGCAGAAAAGAGCATTTCATCTTCCGCGTATGAGGTCAGCATGATTACACGCGTGTCCGGATAATTTTTTGTGATCTCTTCGCAGGCATCAATCCCAGAAGCCCCTGGAAGACGAATATCCATTAAGACCACGTCTGGCGAATATTTATCAACCTTTTCAATAGCCTCTTTTGCGCTACCAGCTTCAGCTACAACCTCAAAATAAGGATGCTGATCCAATAGTGATTTCAAACCTAGTCGAACCACTTCGTGATCATCAACGATCAATATCCTTTGCTTTTGCATTTTTGTGGTCCTTTCAGTGTACCGGATATAAATCTTTACTTTATAACTAAAGTCACGGGGCAGTGATCTGATCCCATTACTGATTCGTGCACGATAACATCATCAACTTGTTCCATCATATCATCTGAAACCAGGAAATAATCTAGCCGCCATCCAATATTGCGTAGCCGCGCATTAAATCTGTATGTCCACCATGTATATTCAATCTTGTCGGGATAGAGTTCCCTGTACGCGTCCTTGAACCCATTGTTTAAGTAAATATCAATCCATTCCCGCTCTTCTGGAAGAAATCCTGAAGTCTTGCTGTTCTCTTTCGGATTCGCCAGGTCTATGTCGTTATGAGCAGTGTTAAAATCCCCGGTGATGATGATGTTTTTTCCTGCCGAGTGAAGCTCTTTGCAGTTTTCCAATAATCGGGCGTAAAACCTCAATTTAAAATCCACTCTATCCTTTCCGCGCTGACCATTTGGAAAATAATTGTTATAAATTACATAATTCCCTATATCAACACGAATCGTTCTGCCTTCTTTATCGAATTCCTCTACTCCAATACCAAATGAGATATTCTTGATCTCTAAAGAATCACGATGGAACAGCGCTACCCCGCTATAACCGGGTCTTTCAGCCGCATTCCATGCCATTTTATAGCCTTGAATCTGGTAATCTTCGTCTTCAAGCTGATCCAGCCTCGCTTTGGTTTCCTGCAGGCAAAGAATGTCAGGATTCAAATCTTTTATGCTCTTTTTAAAATCCTTTTTTAATACTGCTCTGTATCCATTTACATTCCATGTTGTGATCTTCATTGTCGAATCCCTTGTGGTAAACTAATTTGCATAATTACAATGATAATATATCCGATGAAAACTGTCAAAATTATCAATCTAAATCAACCTTCTCAAGTGGTTACTGTTCAGCTTTGATTACGCAACCTTTTTTCTGTAAATTCGAGTCAGAAATATCCATTGTTCTTTAACAATCTAATGACTTGCCAGCGCAATAACGTTTTCCTATTTGCCACTCCTCGCTGATTTCCATGAGCAATGCTGAAACCAATCTGAGACACGAAGCCTCATTTGGAAACACCCCAACCACTCTAGTCCGTCTGCGTATCTCCTTGTTGATTCTCTCCAAGCTGTTAGTGGTCCGGATGGATCTGCGATGCTCAAGCGGAAAGTCAAAGTTAGTAAATCCTTCCGCCAGATTGTCCTCCAACCATGCTGATAGACGTGGAGCAGAGACTGCGTATTTCTGGATACATGCTTGTAAAAGTTCTTCTGCTGTCTTACGGTTTGGAGCATTGAACATTGAACGAATGTCTGCGGCAACCTCCAATCTCATATGCTGTTTGGGTAGATAAGCACCGGCATTCTGCTGCAAATGGAACTGACACCTCTGCCAGGGGATGCTGCCAAACACAGCTCTTCTAGCTGCTCCCAAACCAGTATGATCATCGCTGATAACCAATTTCACTCCATTTAGTCCACGGTCATTCAGACTCTTCAAGAATGCTTTCCAATGGGCTTCATGTTCACTGAGTGATACAGAAACACCCAGAATCTGTCTTTCGCCCTCTGGAGTGATACCTGAAGCCACCAAAACCGCCGCATCTCGCACTTGTCCAGCCTCACGAACTTTTTCATAACGCGCATCTACGTAGAGATAAGCAATCTCACTCAAAGGTCTCTCTCTCCATTCTTGCAGTATCGCATCCAGTTGTGCGGTTGCTCTGCTGACCTGCGTGGATGAGATTTCGGTCCCACATAGTTGCTCAGTGATGGCTTTTACCTTCCGGGTGGACACTCCTTGAACATACATCTCGGCCAGTGTGATCGTGAGAGCTCTTTCACTTCGCAATCCCTTCTCTAGGGCTGATGGATAAAACCCTCCTTCTCTGACCTGAGGTACCGCAAATGTGATCTCTCCCATGCGGGTCTTCACCGTCTTAGGTTTGAAACCGTTGGCATGACCTTTACGATCTTCTGTGCGTTCATATTGCTCAGCCTGCAAGTATTTAGATCTTTCTACCTGCATGGCGTTGTTGATCAGCACACGCATCAACTCCGGTACAGCTTCAAGTCCTTTTTCTGCAATGTCTTCTGCAAAGGTATAATCATTTTGGTGAGTCATTTGGTTCTCCTTTTCTGGTTTAGACACCTTAAGGATACTTCTGACTCACTGCTTTTGTTAAGGTTCAGGAATTTACAGAAAATATGTTACACCAACTCAGCTTTGTGATAAGTTTATATCAAAATTGCGCGGCTTGATGTTCAAAAAAAGTATTGCCCCCTATTTTGGATTGCTATTCACAGATTCATCAGAATCGAGACTGAACACTGCAATACACATGTTCTTTATGAATTTTGACATTTCTGTAATTTGGCTGAACAAGGAATTTGTTGTTGTAGACAAGGCATTGGCTAAAAAATGGCGTCCATTCTATATGCCCAATGTAGCTGCTCAATACACGCTGGAGCTTCATGTCGATCGTTTTCCAGAATTTTCGATTGGCGATCAATTAAAGGTATCTGATGAAGAATAATTTATTAGCAATTTTCCTTATTTTTTCTCTTCTCTTACCAGTAAAACATGTCTCCGCTCAAAACCAGGAGGTGTATCCGTCCTACGAAATTCAAAGCGGCGATTCATTACTTTATATCGCTAATTTATTCGGCACAACCGTTGAAGAAATAACCCGATTAAACAATATCGCGAATGCTGATTTTATCTCTCCTGGTGAGTTGATACTTATCCCCAGTTACCCCGGGCAGGCAGGGAGTCTTGAAATTATTGCAACCGATCTTGGCGAGACTTTTACTTACTTATCCGTAAAATATCAAGCTGAGCCATCGTCAATTATTGATCTCAACTCTTTGCTGTCACCTGCTCGCATCTATGCCGGCTCAGAGTTAATTTTGTTGATACCCGATGGAGCACAACCCCTTATGCCTGTTGAAATTATTCCAGAAGAAAAAACTATTTTGGAATTAGCGGCAGCTCAATTGGCCAATCCTCTTTTGATTCAACTCCAAAACGGCGTGTCAGGATCTGTTCAACATCTCCCGGGGATGGTTGTTTTTTTCAACATCGACAATCCTGAAGATGGGATTGAATTATTTTCCACGTCATTAAGTGATGTTTCCATTTCTCCACTCCCACTTGTTCAAGGAGGAACCGAGACGATTCGCGTCGTGTCTGATAAAAACATAACCCTAAATGGGGTCCTTGGAGATCTGCCACTTCAATTCTTCAGCGCTGAACCTGGCGTTTTCTATGCCTTGCAGGGAGTTCACGCCCTGGAAGAACCCGGGTTGGTCGACTTTGCTCTCACCATAAAGTTAGAAAATGGAGATACTCAGACCTTCAACCAGTCCGTACTTGTTACACCAGGATTATTCGATGAAGATCCTCCTTTGAATGTAGACCCGGCAACAATCGATCCTTCTATTACAGGCCCTGAAAACGATCTTGTGCATGATTTAATTTCAAAAATTACGCCGACAAAATATTGGCAAAAAATCTTTTCCAGCCCTGCTTATTACCAGGAATACAACTCTTTGTATGGCACCCGCAGAAAATATAATGACGATCCAACCGTTTATTTTCACACAGGCGTCGATTTCGCCGGCGGGATGACGCTACCGATCACATCACCCGCTCCGGGTAAAGTTGTTTTTGCCGGTCCATTAACCGTAAGAGGTAATGCTGTTTTTATTGATCACGGTTGGGGAGTCTTTAGCGGCTTTTTCCACCAGGACACCTTGATCGTTAAAGAGGGTGATTTTGTAGGAACAGGTCAGCAAATTGGCACTGTTGGAAATACGGGTAGAGTGAATGGCGCAGGAGATTATCAAGGGGCTGGAGCGCATTTGCACTGGGAAGTTTGGGTAAATGGTATTCAGGTAAATCCATTAGACTGGCTTACCTTTGAATACCCGTAAATTCAAAAAACCTAAGGTATAATGAATCAGCTATTCTATCTTGTGAACGGTAAATAAGTATGACGATAAGTAACGATTTCTGGAAAACCTGCAAATTAACTGGTAAAGAATTAGAAGATATATACAATTATCTGCTGGAAACTGAAACCCCTCTCGATAAGTTTGAAATAACTAAATTTGTTATAAGTAACGCAGTTACCCGCCTGGAAGAAGAGAGGATCTCCGCTCAATCAACCTCAGGCATGGGCTATTTACCTCAAGAACAGTATAAAATTGGGGATTTATTAACCTTTCCGGCAAGATCCAATTCCACGGGAACAGTCAAATCTATCAGAGATGGCTACAATCCAGATTACCCTGATTTGCAGGTAATTGAAGTTTTATTTGACAATGGAGAAATCGCTTCGTTCGCAGCAAACCTTACAGAACATAAATTAAATAATCCTCCGCCATCCGCCAAAGATAAGTTGTTAGACTGGGAGTATGTTTTTGATCAGTTTGGGAGCGTTATCGCTGAAGAAGTTTCGAGCAGTTGTTCCACCAGCCCCGATCTAGTCTGTATCGCCAGGCATTATTTTCCTCGCGCACTCCTTTTTGACATCAGCATTGGTCACTTGAATTTGTGCGAAGCGGTACTTGAAATGGCAGACGGTGGTCCTCTTACAACGACAGATCTTATTGACCAAATTGAACTCCCAACAGGCAATAATGAAAAGTTAACCGAGTTTTCATTAAATTACGCGCTGGAAAAAGATGGGCGTTTTGATGAAGTGGGTCCTTCAGGCATCACCCTATGGTTCCTAAAGCGACTCGAGCCAATTGAGGTTCAAAAACCTCCTCATACATTAGCTTTTACTGGTTCTTTACCGGAATCACCGGAAGAAATCATCGGCTTATCAGAATTGAATACTATGGTGTTCGATGAATTAGAAGAAGATCAAGCTTCATCTGAACCCATGGATAAAATAACAATCAGCCTGTCGTATCCACATTGGCGGGCAGGTACTTTACCGCTTAATAACAGACTCAAAGGACTATTTCCTACAGCTTATGAAACCCCTCGCGTAAAGTTTGATTTCCGCGATGGTAATAGCAGTGAAAAATTTTCCGGTTGGGTTGTTCGCCCCAACAAATATGTTTTTGGTTTGAAGGAATGGTATGAGCAACAAGGGGTTATTCCTGGAAGCAATATAACGATTCAACGCGGTTCCGAACCTGGTGAAGTTGTTGTAAAGACTCAAAAAAGTAAAAATTCGCGTGATTGGATCAAAACAGTCCTGGTTGGCACCGATGGGGGAATTGTTTTTGCTTTGTTAAAACAGGTTATCAGTTGTACTTTTGACGATCGCATGGCAGTAATGATTCCTGATGTTGAAGCAATAGATCGTATATGGTCTAACCCTTCACGCGCGAAACAACCGGTGGAAAAGGTTGTTCATTCCACAATGCGTGAAATGGGTAAACTCAACGCACAAAACCAGATCCATGCCCAGGAATTGTATGCTGCCGTAAATGTCATCCGACGCGTTTCCACAAGCCAGATTTTATCCATCTTACACAATAACTCGTGGTCAACACATCTTGGCGACCTCTACTTCAAATTGAGCGAGGCCACACCTGATGATTGAGAAAAACAAGTTCAGCTTTGTAAAACCCGGATTAACTACCTCTTATCATATTGACTTTGATTGGTGGAAGGATCACGAATCAAACTGGCGCGTGTTCTTATTTTCTTATCTCTGTCCTGAACACCAGGCGGCGTTTTCCGGCAATGCAAGCGAAGTAATGATTGATTGGGTCGACCCCGAATCTGCCGAAATTCATCAGGTTGACGGTTTACAATCAACCTTAATGAATCACTGTGCAAAGCTTGATGGTTTTTACACAGAACAAACAGCTTTAGTCGATGCGATCTTTCGAGTTTTTCTGGCAAATGGTAACGCTCCACTTACCCCAATTGATTTATCTGATAGAATTGGCAGGCCAGCAGAAACGATCCTTCGCACGATATCCAGCCCAAATGTGTATAGAGGGATTCGACCCTGTCGATAACAACCTGCCCTCGTAGCTCAATGGACAGAGCACCGGACTTCTAATCCGATGGTTGTGGGTTCGAATCCCACCGAGGGCGCTATTAGTTAATTAGAAACAATGGAAACTTATATGTTAATCAAATCAAAATCTCCTCATAAAAAAACTCAGCGCCAATGGTACAACATGGATATCCATCTCCACACGCCGGCTTCATCTGATTTTCAACAGCCGGATGTTTCATATTTGGATATTCTAAAAAGAGCCGAATTGCGTGGTCTTGATATTATTTCTTTTACCGACCACAATACAATTGCCGGTTACAGAAATCTGCGCGAGCATGTTGAACAACTCGAATTATTAGAAAAACTTGGGCGACTACTTCCAGAAGAAAAATTACAGGTCAACGAATACCATCGTTTATTAACCAAAATGCTGGTTTTTCCGGGATTTGAGTTTACAGCTACATTTGGTTTTCACATTCTGGCTGTTTTTTCACCGCAAAAAAGCATCAGAGAGATTGAGCATGTTCTCATGAGCCTTGGTATTCCTTCTGAAAATCTTGATGATGGTAATCCTGCAATAGGCGCTTCTGTTGATGTTCTAACAGCATATCGCATCATAAACGACGCAGGCGGTCTGGTAATCGCAGCCCATGCTAATTCAACTAATGGCGTTGCGATGCGAGGTATGAATTTCGGAGGTCAGACGCGAATCGCGTACACACAAGACAGGAATTTGCATGCATTAGAGGTTACAGACCTTGAGCAGAAAGGCCCGCGGTCTACAGCGGCTTTTTTCAACGGTACAAAGCCGGAATATCCTCGGCGAATGCACTGCATCCAGGGTTCTGACAGCCACAGATTGATCGCCGATTCACTCCGAAAAAAGAATCTTGGTGTAGGTGATCGCAGTACAGATGTTTTGCTTGACGAGCTCAGTTTTAATTCCTTATACGAATTATTGCAATCAAACGATTTTTCGCGCACAAGACCCCATCTCCAAACACTTGAGCCAGCGACTGATTTTGTCCAAACCGCCCGTGAGGAAGGTAGAAACATTATTCAGGATTTTCATGAGAACCTGAATGTAAGGGGCGGCAACCTTTATGGCGTGCTGGCTGATATCTGCGCGTTTTCAAATACTAATGGTGGAACGCTTTTTATTGGTATTTCTGCTGACCCCCATAAACCACCTCAGGGCATCAATAATCCAGATCAAGCGATCAAACAACTTGAAAAAGAAGTCCAAAATCGAATAAGCCCACCGGTTCATCTCACTCTAGATATTCAAAAGCACAAGGATAAACCTATTATTAGAATTCTCATCCCCAGAGGTGAAGAAGCTCCTTATGCGTTAGATGAAAATAAAATTTACATCCGAGATGAGGATGAAACCAATATCGCTGTGCGCGACGAAATTGTAACTCTGGTTTTGCGGAGCAGCAATCAACAAGTTTCGCCTAAGCCAGTAAGTATTGCCGCCCCAACTGATACCACTTCGCACACCCTCCCCGATAATTCAGATCATGAATCTGAAGCCCCCCGCACCGGAGTCGAAGTTATAGCGCCTATAGCACGTGGTGGCAAGTTTTTCTACACGATGCGTGATTTACGCAACGGCAACCTTGTAAAAAATGTCACGCAAGCCTCAGCACGCCGCTTGTGGCATTATGCGATTACACGTTATAACGAGATAATTCCCCAAATTGACAAGATCGGAATACAGTGGCATGGCAATTATGGGCTGTTAAAACAATATCAACAAGGTAAGAATACCCTCTATGATCTAATTTTGCGCACGACCGAAGGTGACAGATATTTCTTTGGTGTTACCGTTGATGGGATTCACGGCAACTGGAAAGCGTTTTTACACGATGAAGATCAATCAGAATGATTTTCGCTAGTCTCAATAAAGCTTGGGAAGGTGTTTGCCTTCCCATTTTTTATATATAATTATCAGGGTCGAGGACATGGTTATGAATATACCTTTTCTTTTATATCAATTACAAAAGATCGATTCTCTACTAAGCAGTAACGAAAATCGTTTTTCAGAAATCTCAAAAATTATTGCCAATGATCCAGAATTGATTTCCGCTCAAAAGGCACATCAAGCCACAAAAAACGAGTTCGAAGCTGCGATCAATGCTCTAAGTAAACATGAATCCAAAATTCAGGAGAAAAGAAACAAACTTGAACAATCTGAAGCCTCTTTATATGGCGGAAAGATAAAAAATCCAAAAGAACTGCAGGACCTGCAAAGAGAAATTATTTCGATCAAATCAGTGATCAGTTTGATGGAAGACGATCAATTAACATTGATGATCAACGCGGAAGAACAAGAAACTAGATTCAAATCCACTGAATCGAAACTTGCTAATGCAAAGGACAACAATGCTCAAAAATCTGCATCGTTGAGCATAGAATCAAAGCAGATTGACCAGGAAAACAGCCGGTTGATTGTAGAGCGAAATGTTCTTATCAATCAAATTCCCACCCCTGTACTTATTAAATATGACAACCTTCGCGCAAAGAAAGGGGGCGTCGCTGTAGCAAAAGTTGATGATCAGACCTGTTCATTGTGCGGCGCCAGTCTTACACCATCAGAGTGCCAATCCGCCAAATCTCCTGCCTCCATTTTCACGTGTTCATCCTGCGGAAGAATTTTGTATGCAGATAAATAGAAGCTAAATCAATGCTTGAAACCTTTGATACGATTTCAATCATAATCGGTTTATTTATCGGGATTATCACAACTTTTCTGTTGATCCGGTATTTACCTCGGTTATTCAAAAGTACTCAATCCACAAAAAAAACCGAAAAACTTCATAAAAGGGATATCAACAAAGACCAGCTATTGCGTAAATTTGTTTTGCGTAAATTACAGAAGCACCATTTGGCGCCCGGACTTTGTCCCCTTAGTGATATTTATGTGCAGCAATTTCTTTATAGTCACCCGCTGCATGCAAATTTTGATGGTCTCAAAGAGGAGGAACCTCTCTTTTTTCGCGAAGCACTATCTATGGCAGATGTTCCCGAACTCGCTATAGAATTTCCCATTCCGAAAATCACACTTGCTCAAGCGCTTAGCAATGGTAAAAACATATCAATAGCTGGTGGCATTGGCACAGGAAAAACTACCTGCTTAGCAAATCTCGCAATAGAAATCATCGAAAAACGATGTGAAACTTCCTCATTGAACGATCATCTTCCTGTAATGATTCATGTAATTGATATCTTAATTTTGAGCGAAGCTTCATTACTGGACATAATTTCAAACAGCTTATTCGACGAAGGGCTTGAATTATCTCCACCGGAAATCAATAAAATTCTAAACGATTACCTTGTCCGCTCTAAATTATTATTGATGATTGATGGCCTTGACGAGTTACGTCACGCTGATTTTGATTTTGCGGTTTCCCTCATCAATCGCATACACAATGAATATCCTGATCTCTTAATGGTTACAACCTGCGGTCCTTTTTACGTGGGAAAATTGGCGTCAGCGGGTTTCGCTATTCTACCGATTCGCCCCCCGGGACGAGACGACCAGGAAACGTTATTTGCTTTATGGGAAAATATTTTTTCAAAAATCCCAAAATCAGACGAAAAGACCGGGTACATAAAACTCACGAATGCGATTATAAAGCGTTGGTATAACCAGGAGAATCTTCCGCCGTCTTATTCAGATCTCTCGCTGGCGATTATTTCTTACTTCTATCAGGATCAAGTCCCTAATAACCAGTTCTTCATCCCTTTTCTAAATAGAAATTCCGGTAATTTGGGAGATCTGAACAGTTTCACTCAAATAGCCGAATCATTATCTAATTCACAATTTTTCAGCATAAAACGACAGGATCTGATAAAAAAAGTTGTATCGAAAAATACTATTAATGATAATTTTTCCCAGGACTTCGTTACCCATCTTTTAGAGAATAACATATTATCATCCAGCAGCGAACGTCTGCGCTTTACTCACCCTGCGATTCTTTGCCAACTCCTTGCCTTATCGGATAATTATCATCCATCAGATGACATCAATACCCTCCTACATTCACCAATTGACAATTTGGCATCATTATATTCAGTACAAGATCGTTCATATTTACGAACCTGGTTAGAAAATTTGAAAATCGCTGATGTGCGCCAGATTGCAATTACCTTAAACCACCTGTTCTTCTTCAATTCCAGCACGCCTGATATTTCGAGCACCTATCCAAAACTTGCTCAATTCATTATTTCACCCCAGTTGCCCTTGTCAACAAAGATTAAAATCGCTTCAACAATATACTACACGAATCAGTCTGTATTTTTACAGCTCCTAACCAAACTTTATAAACTTACAGACAGCGACTCCCGCAGATTGTCCGCTTTCTTTTTTGGGTTACTACAAGAGTCTCAAAACAGTAATGTATTAACAGAAACTTTGCATAATGATCAAGCGTCCGTCGCAATATTTGGATTTTTAGCGCTTCTAAACTCAACATCATCCTCGTCACCAAATAAAATCTACAACAATTTTCTAGAAATACCGGAAAAGTACGGCCGGCTCGCCGCGGAACTTTGCTCGCAATATCCCAATATGGGTTACCAGGTCTTACGCGATCTATCTAAAACCGAGAATACAGTTTTACGACGAAATGCTGTATATGGACTTCGGCTTATTCATGAGGATTGGGCGTCTAATTTACTTGATGAAATCAATCGAAATGACAAGGCATGGATAATCAGAGACGCTGCAGCAAATGCCCTCATAAACAAGCACAAACCTGATATTTATGCTCCAGGACGCCTACAACCAGCGTCTGAGAACCCGGTGCTCCTTACAGCTGCCAGCCGTCTATCCTCTGGAATCTCTGTCGGCTCGCTGCCTTTTGACTTATTGAATGAAATTATTGAAAATGGAACGCTAAACGAAAGAATCGTTGCGTTTCGTTACCTTATCGAGTCACCAAATAAGAATAGCATTCAGAAAATCATCAAACTTGTTTCATTTGATAATCCCTTGCGTGAAATTGCTGCAAGGTTTCTGTTTGAAATGTATCTGCGCACCTGATTTATTTTTTTGCGATGTTCTCAAGAATTTTTTGTTGAACTAATTCGGAATCAATATTTAAGATTGATACTAATTTGTCGTGCCCGGTCAAACCAGCGATAATTTCAATATCCGAAACCGGCACATCCAAGATCTGTGACAAAAACTTTACCAGTTCTTTGTTTGCTTTGCCTTCAACCGGTGGAGCCGTTAGCCTGATTTTTACCGTACCATCATCTAGGATGTCGTAAATCTCATTTTTTGCCATGCGGGGTGTAAGCCTGATGGTTATTGCTGCCCCTTTTGTTCCATCATGGAGTTGAAATTTCCGTTTCTTCTTCATAGAGAAATCAACCGTAGAAGAAGATATTCGATCACCTGAAGTAAAATGATCAAAACCACCGGACTAAAATCAAAATTACCGATTGTTGGCACAACTTTCCTTATAGGATTTAAGAAGGGATTAACGATCTTATCAAGTTGTAACCGGACACTGTTGTAAGGAGGGAAAATATAGGTACTGACGGCGTGAATGATAACGATAAGGGTTAGAAGTTGAATAACAATTTGAATTGCGTATCTAAGAATATTCATAAGAATTATTATAACCTACCAAATTTTGAATTTTTACAATATTACGTTAAGCTAAGGAGCGCTGCAAAGCGACCGGTTTTACCTGATTCCGCCCTATGACTATACCAACGATCCGTGTTACATGCAGTGCAGATCTTTGTCTGTATCACATGTTCTACCCCCGATTGTTTTAGTTGAAATTCATTAGCCTCCCATAAATTAAAAATATATTTTTCACTTTCATTTTTTATGATCTCTTCATTTTTACCAAATAAATCTATTGCCAGCTCATAAACAGACCGACCTACCTCATAATGATCAGGTCCTATCGATGGACCTACCACCGCAATAATATCCGAAGTATTTGTGCCGTATTGATAACACATTTGTGAAATGCTTTTTCTGACTATCTGTTTGATAGTACCCTGCCAACCAGCATGAATGATTCCAATCGCTCGTTTTATAGGATCATATATTAATACAGGTACACAATCGGCAAACCGCATCATCAATGTTAGATCCGGGTTGTTTGTGAATATCGCATCCGCCTGAATAAGATCTCTCCCGGATATCCGTGGCATGTTAGAAAATATAACTTTATCACTATGTACCTGCCAAACATCAAATAGGCTCCTGATGTCTTTGTCTATTGCTTCAAAAATTCTTTTTCTGTTCTCTTTGATGTTTTCCTGTGTATCGCCGGTTGATACACTCAAATTTAGAGAGTCGAATGGAACTGGACTCACGCCCCCTTTCCTTGTAAAAAATCCGTGCGTTATTTTATCGAAAGCTGGGTCAGTAATTCTAAGGTATTCCAGTTTATTCTCAGAGCAAATATATTTCATTTGTGGTCCATAAATTTTTTTGTGATCGTGGATTTTCGCTCCAAGGCTAAACGGGTTTCGCTGATGCTATCTTCCATCATTGGGAAAACAAGCCAGGCAGTGCCGATTCCAAACAAGGCTCCTGTAATCGTCCTAAACAATGGTGTGCTTTCCCTTATAGGCATCCAGTCTGGCCAACCGTTAGCCAGGCTGGGAAGTTGAGAAGTGCCATCCAATGCAATTGGTAGCAACGCAATTATGACCCACAGAAGCCATGGTAGCTTTTTTATCTTTTTACCTGAAAAATGAAACAGAAATCCAAACAAACCCAGACCCAGGTAAATTGCCACGTCTCTCTGGCACAAAGCGAATTTATAGCCTACGACGTCATTTCCGATAAATTCACGCGCAAACCTGATATCTTCAGCAGATTTACCAATCATTTCTTCGTATGAATTTAAATTTGCAACATTAGCCAATTCTCTTGGATATGCGTATTGTTCTCCATAAATAAAATATGAACGAAAAGCCAATTGATGACATAACACAGAGTAAACTTTGTATCCAACCCTGGAGAGATTCGTAAATCCATTAGAAGCAAGAACGGGTGGAAGAGCTGAGAGCCCAAGAAAAATCAAAATGATTGCTGCGACCACCCAGGAGTAGCTTTTAGAAAACCATAATGCAAATTCTTCTTTTCGAGACATCGAAAATCTCGTATTGTCGTCAACCTGATTACCTTTTATCTCATCCTGATACATACTGGCTCTAGCTGCCACTTCTACTTCAGTAAGCGTAAACGGATGATTAAGGCGATAAGGTCCTATCAGGATCACAGGCGAAAAATCGCCAAACTTTTTTTGGAGCGTCCGATCGTTATCGATGCAAAATTCCACGAATAGAATTCCAATGTTGTTTGCTAGTTCTTTTATTTCATTCAAAATTTTTATCTGGTCTTGTTTGTTGGAATAGTAGAAAGTCAATGATCGCATAGAGTTATTCCCAATTATTCAATATCCCGATCGATGACTTTTACATTGGTTCCTGAGTAATCCTGAATTTCGATTACGCCATCATAATAAGGCACCTTTGGCAACGTCCACCTGTAAATAAATTTCGCCACATCCGGTTCTACATTCACGCATCCATGTGAAAGCATTTCCCCATAATTGTTGTGCCAGTATGTGGAATGAATGGCCACTCCGCCCGATGCGAAGATAGAATTCCAGGATACAGCAAATTCTTCATAACCTGACGCCTTGGATTCGCCTCCAGCCATGTGTAATGAGATATATTTTCGACTGACTAAATGATAATCGCCGGCGGGTGTCTCCCAATTATCAACACGCGTTCCCTCATAATTGTATTTTGCACCAGTGGAAACCCTTGTGAACAATATTTCCTGCCCATTTTCAAAACATGACAGAGTTTGGTGATTTACATCCACCACAATATTCTTATCCTTCACTTCAGGATTAATGGGAGTGATATCCTCTGGATAAATTGGTTTAAAGGCTCTCCCATCTGCCCAGAATTCGTCCCCGTATGTTCCGTACTTTTCGATCACGTGATACAAAGTTTCGTTGTCGGAATTTTTAATTATGCCGTCAATCCATAAAACCTGTGAATAATAGAAGCGGGGGTCGATTGTTTCTTTCAACCTGGGTGATCTTGGATCCGATTCGTCGAGGTAAATATCCACATAGGGTACTGTCACCTCAGCCCAAATTCCCGGTTCTTCGCCGAAGGCTGGCAACTCTGATAAGGTCTCATTTGGATCGTTTCTCACAGGTTGAACGCTAATCGCCGGGATAAAACCATCAGGCGTTTCGTACCAAAGACGTTTCTTCCAGTAACTTGTATATGGCTTGCCGATGACTTCCCTGTCGATAACAAGAATGTTGTCGTTGTAAACCGTTTTAATTGTTGCGCTATCGGGATCCGGTTTTGATTTTATATCTACTGTATAAAATGTCCTTCCAAGTCTTTGAGCTATCGGAAACTCCGGTAAATACGCGTCTGCTCTTTTAATTTTTCCTAGTGCGACTGCTGAAATACCTAATGTGCCTAGTTTTAGAAAATCTCGCCTGTTCATTTTTTTCATTTGTTTAACCTAAAATTTGTGTTCTTCAAGCAACCTGTAAATTTTGTTGATTTCAATTCCCCAGATTGTATCCTCTTTAACAAAATTTATCTCATTTCGTAGCATTTCCGCAATTTTCGCAGTACCCTCACCCGGTTGTCCTTCACTATTCTGTAATCTGATTTCGAGTCCTCGTAAAGCTGCGTAGATCTCAATACTCAGTATCTGTCTTAGATTCTCAATAATTTCGTACGCATGCCGCGCAGCTGTCATCGCGTTAGAATTGTGGTCCTCTTGATTCGCTGAGGTTGGTAGTGATCGTATCGAATCAGGAGAAGCTAAGGTCTGGTTTTCAAGTACCAGGGAAGCAGCCGTGTATTGAGGAAGCATCATACCTGAATTCAAACCAGCGCTCTCCATATCAGCAACCAGCATGGGTGGCAATCCATTGTTTAGTTTCTCATCGGTGAGTCTGAAAACCCTTCTCTCGGAAATGGCGCCTAGCTCACACATAGCTATCGACAAATAATCCATAACCAATCCAACCGGTTCTCCATGGAAATTGCCACCTGAAATCGCCTCTCCTGTTTCAAATATCAGCGGATTATCAGTAACAGCGTTAATTTCTCGCTCTACGATGGATTTCACATAATTAACCGTATCGAGGATCGCGCCGATAACCTGTGGCGCGCATCTAATAGAGTACGCATCCTGAACCTGATTTTTTGAATCGAGAAGCGTGCTATTTTGGGTTAACTTTGTTAATTGATCACCGATATATATTTGACCTTTTTGCCTACGCGCAACATGTATCCTTTTATCCAAAACGTTCGACCTTGCGCAAAGCGCTTCCATCGATAAAGCGGTTGCGATCTCAGCGACATGGATCAGGTATTCTGCTTCATAAACTGATAGAGCTGCGATAGCAGCAGAAAAAGTTGCTCCGTTGTTTATCGCCAGGCCTTCCTTCGCTTGTAGAATGATTCGCTCAATTCCGGCTTCTTCCATCGCCTTTTTTCCGCTTAATAGATGACCTTTATAAATCGCCTGTCCTGATTCGGGTTCCAGATCCTTCTCGTCCTTTGAAAATACTAGCGCCATATGTGATAACTGGCACAAATCTCCTGAAGAACCTAATGATCCCTTCTGTGGAATCAATGGTGTCACACCGCGATTTAACATTTCAACAATTGTATTAATGATCTCCGGGCGTAAACCTGAAAATCCCTTTGCTAAGGTCACGGCCCTGATAAACATCGCCGCCCTGACCAAACTTCCATCCAAAGGCTTTCCTGTCGCAACAGAATGGCTAAGTATTAAATTGCGATTCAGTTTTTCGATCGAGACTTTATCAATAGTTTTGTTGGCGAAAATTCCGAAACCGGTATTAATTCCATAAACCGGCTGCCCTTGTTCAACAATTTTGTTAACTCTTCCGTTGGATTCATGAATTAGCCGGATCGCTGTTTCAGTGAACTCTATTCTTTCACCCTCAACAGCTACTCTGACAACATCATCAATGCTTATTTCCTGCAAATGATCAATTTTCATATATACCTTTTAGAGAATTATTAGTGATGTCAACAATGCCGTAACCGGAACTGTCAAATTATCCCAATCAGACGGGGTTATCGATTCCACAATAGTCGAACTGAATGATGCCACAAGCAGAGCCGCCAAAGCGATTTTCATTTCATATTGCACAACGAAAATATCCTTAAGCAATAATATTAGTACAAACGACAGTAGCGCACCACCCAGAAACATTGCGATTGATCCCGCTACAGTCTTTTTATTATGCCAGGGTAATTTTTTTGATTTCACACGTGTCCCGATAAGATCAGCCAGCCCATCCCCTCCACACAGTATCATCAAAGCGATCACGGCTGGAATTGTTTTCCAAAACAGTAAAGTGATACCAACAAATACAAGTCCATATAACAACGGTCCTCGCAATAGCTCCAGTTTTTCGCCGGTTCTTGCCATCGAAAGAACAGATGTGCGGTCTTTTATTACGCCATTCCCCACAAGGACAAGTTGTACTACGATCAAGAACGGAACTAGGGCTGCCAGGTATTTTGATATTGAATTTTCTGGGAAAAAAGCCCAACAAAGCACAAAAACGGGTCCAGTTCCTATGTGTATGACTTTTCTTGAAATGGATTTAGGGATGATTTCCTTATCTGTTAAGTAATTGACCAATCTCATCCATAACAGACTGAAAAATAGTGTAACAAACATTGCCAACCATGGACTGTTTATCAATTTATTCTCTTTTGCTCAAAAGTCTATCAAGATCCCGCTTCTGGTCTTTCTTGGCGATGTCTTCACGTTTGTCGTAAAGTTTTTTGCCTTTTGCAATAGCTATCTCGATCTTTGCTCTTCCGCCTTTCAAATACATCTTCACCGGAATAATTGTGACACCTTTTTGCCTGACCTCGGACCAAAGTTTTCTGATTTCTTTTTTATGCAGCAGCAACTTTCTTGCTCTTTTAGGATCGTGATCCTGGTAACTTGCTTCTTTGTATGATGCAATGTGTGAATTGATCAACCATGCCTGATTGCCGTCAATTTGCACATAGGATTCCTGCAAACTCACCTGCCCGGCACGAACCGATTTAATTTCTGACCCTTTAAGCGCGATTCCCGCTTCTAAAGTCTCTAAAATGAAATATTCAAATCCTGCTTTTCGATTCTTCGCTACAACTTTTATATCCATCGCTATTGATAAATCCGCCTATCTCGATTGGAAATACGAAAACAATCCCATTAGCGCACCCAGGACCAGCAAAATAACAATGATCAACCCAATGGGTATTCCTCCAAGTTCCTGACCTGTAGAAGATTCATATGTTGGTATCGATAATGGCGGAGGGGCAGTAAAAGTAGGTAGTTTCGTCGCTTCTGGTGTGGTTATGAACTGCGCTGCCATTGTAGGATCAATTGTTATGGTCGTCATCGGTACTGGCGATGGCGGACTTTCAACAACTACAAGCTCTCCAGGGCTGACATCCATGTAATAGGACCACACCCAGCCGATTCCGCCCTGAACACCCGGGTATTCTATCACCAGCCAATCTCCACCGATTGATTTTCCAACAACAGGAACTTCAACCCCCAGCAGGATAACGCCTATTTCTGGATAAAACACACTCGGGCCGGAGCGAACGTTCACCCGATCTTCGGTTAAACCTATTTTAATCGTTGCTGTAATTCCCTTCGGTGTGCCAGTTACGGTGGGAATTGACCCGGTTGGTTGCTGTGCCCCAACTTGTTTGGGAAATGAAAAACTAAATGCAACTATCACGACCAATATTGCGTAAACAATGGTGAATAACCAACGATGACTTCTAACAAACATGCATACTCCATTTTCAAATAAGTAACGTTTTTGATTATAATTCATTTATGCCACAACGAATTTATCACGGAAAAATAACCAATAAAGATCTTGCCCGCGCGATTATTTCCAATTTTTCGCACGGAAATTTACACGTCCAGCAATTTGGAACAGAAGAAAATCTTATCATCCAAATTGCCACAACCCCTTATGCCAGGTCGGGTGGTAAAACTGCTTTGAGCATTTCGCTGCAGAATGTCGAGGATGGCGTCTCTGTTGATGTCAGCAAACAAACATGGTTGGGTATTGCGGCAAGCCTCGGTATCTCTACAATTGCCACGATCAGAAATCCATTGAATTTACTCAATCGCCTTGACGATATCGCCCAGGACATTGAATACATGCAACTTGTTGAAAATGTTTGGAACGTGATCGATGGCACCGCCCGCTCATTGGGATCCGGATTTGAGCTTTCAGAGAGACTCAACCGATACGTTTGCGACTACTGTAATACCGCTAACCCTCCCGGCGAGCCCAGTTGCATCGCGTGTGGCGCGCCTTTGGGCGATATTCAACCCAAAACATGTCCAAAGTGCGGTTACGTTGTAAATAAATCCGAAAAGAACTGCCCCGTATGTGGTACGCTTTTATAGACAGGAGAAATTCCAATGATTAGAATTGTTGCTGATACCACTTCCACGATTGCGCCAAAAGAGGCTGAAAAGCTTAGTATTTATTACATTCCCCAAATAATTATCTTTGGTGACAAAGCCTATCGTGATGATAACGAAATTACAACCAAGGAATTTCTTGAAAAATTAAAAAAATCGCAGAGTTTACCTAAAACCGCTGCCCCGCCGCCAATTTTGTATCAACCGATTTACGACGAATGTGCCAAACGTAAAGATACAGTTATCGTCATTTGCCCTTCCCAGAAGGTAAGCGGCACATACCGCAGCGCAGCTGACGCAGCCCTGGAATACCCTGAAGCAGACATCAGAGTCGTGGATACACAAACAATAGGACCAGCGTTGGGTACACTTGTGCTCAAAGCGCTTGAATGGGCAAAAGAAGGAAGATCAGCTGATTTCATCGTTAAATCCATCGAAGAAATGGGTAAAAAAGCTCGAATCTATTTTTACGTCGATACTTTGGAGTATTTATTCAAAGGCGGTCGAATCGGGGCAGCTTCCGCATTAGTAGGCAGCATTTTACAGCTAAAGCCAATTCTTCTCTTTAAAGATGGACAGGTTAACCCGTTTGATAAACAACGGACGAAGAAAAAAGCCCTGTCAAGAATTGTGGAGTTGGTAACCAGCCAATGCCCCCCCACTTCTGACTCCCATCTAAGTATTCTGGAAGCTGACGCGATGGAAGACGCAGAAGCCTTAAAAAAGAATTTCCAGGAAAACCTAAACATTAATACAATCCAAATTACTGACCTCCCCCCTGCGATTGTGGTTCACGCAGGTCCTGGTGTGGTCGCCGCAAGCTTTTTCTTAGAATAACAATTTTTGAAAAAAATAGAGATTTTATATAGAGACGATTATTTTATCGCGGTCAATAAACCGTCCGGTCTATTAACGATCCAGGACGGGTATAAACCAGAACTTCCTAATCTTAAGTCGATCTTAGCCAATCAATTTAACAAAGTTTATACTGTTCATCGCATTGATAAAGAAACAAGTGGTTTACTTATTTTTGCTTTAACATCAGAGTCTCACAGAAAACTTTCCCTGGTATTTGAACAACGAAAATTAAAAAAGGAATACCGCGCGCTTGTTTCACCCGAACTTCCCAAAGAATCACTAACAATTGACCTACCCCTTCGTGTTAATGGAGATAGGCGGCACCGCACCATCGTTGATCCACAGAGAGGGAAGCCTGCCATTACAGTGATTACGTTTCTAAGAAAATACAACTCCGCAACAGTGATTAGCGCGTCTCCACAGACTGGATATACACATCAAATTCGTGCCCATTTGGCTGCAATCGATTGCCCTATTATCAACGATCCATTATATAATCCACAATCTATTAATAGCGAGCACTTTCCACCTCGTCTCCTTCTACATTCCTACAAAATTACTTTATTACACCCGTTTACTCAACAAACAATCGAAATCATTGCCCCATTACCACCTGGGCTTCATTTTTTGGAATGAATGTTTCATAAAAAACAGGGCTGTCTGAATCAAGACAGCCCTGTTTTGATTAACTAAATTTCGATTATTTGATCGCCACAGATTTTTTACTCTGCTTGATCGCCCAGGTAACACTAGCGAGCAGTACAACCACGACGATCCATCCAATTACACCCAATTCCTGGTACCTTACGATCACAGGAGCGGCAATAAGGCTAACCAGGTTGACAACTTTGATCATTGGATTCAGAGCAGGACCTGCCGTATCCTTCAAGGGATCACCTACAGTGTCACCCACAACGCCGGCTTTGTGTCGTTCAGAACCTTTACCGGTGTTTCCATCCAGATTCCGAGGCTCATCTTCAATAGTTTTCTTGGCATTGTCCCAGGCGCCGCCTGAATTTGCCATAAATACTGCCAGAAGCTGTCCACTGAGAATGACACCCACCTGGAAACCGCCTAATGCTTCTACCTGCAGTACCAGACCGATCAGCAGCGGCATAACAACTGCGATGATAGCTAGCGGGATCAACTCCTTTTGAGCAGATTGGGTTGAAATACCTACAACCTGAGCGTAATCAGGTTTCTTTGTCCCCTCAATAATGCCCGGGATTCTGAACTGCCGCCGTACTTCCTCCACCACTTTACCCGCAGCGCGAGTTACTGCCCTGATAGAGAGTGATGAGAATAACCACGGCAGTGCTCCACCAAGTAAGAGACCAACAAATACTTTGATATCAGATATTCGGATCGAAGTTAATACCTCGATATCCAAATTAAGGTCGTTGATCAAGCTTTGTTGAACCCGTGCTACATCCGTAATGTAGGAGGAGAACAGACTTACTGCGGCGATAACTGCGGATGCGATCGCGATACCCTTCGTGATGGCTTTAGTTGTGTTGCCAACCGCGTCCAGATCTGCCATGATTTGTCGGGCGCGCTTTGTCTCCTCATCAGTTTGATCGTGCCAGGACATTTCGCCGATGCCGTTCGCATTGTCAGAAATAGGCCCGTAGGAATCCATCGCAACATTATTTCCGGTATGGCTCAACATACCGATGCCTACCATCGCTACACCGTAAAGAACATAAATTGGCTCCATATTTCCATACAAGAACAACGAAAAAATGAAGCTGATTGAGATTACGACGAGCGCCCAAACGCTTGATTCCATACCTAACGACAAACCTGAAAGAATCGTTGTTGCAGGTCCAAATTTTGTTGAATCCACGATTTCTTTAACAGGGGCGTACTTAGTCGAAGTAAAGTATGAAGTCAGTGGATTGAAAACCACTGCCAGCCCGACACCAATGGTTGTCAACATAGCCAGTTTCCAGTCATGAGCATATGCGATGGCCACAACAAACGACCAGATCACCGTGTTGATACTGGATACTTCATATGATCTGAACATTGATTCTTCAGCGTCATGAGCCCTAAGAAACTTTATCGGGAACTTTTCCCAAATGGGAACTGTGAATGTGCCTAGAATGGAACTGACAACACCAATACCGCGAATGATCAACGGATAAACGATCCACTTCAAACCATTTTCAGGGTCCATGGACCATAAAGCAATACCAAGAATCAATGCAGAAACGATGGTAACTTCGTAACTCTCAAAGATATCCGCTGCCATACCAGCGCAATCACCAACATTGTCACCAACAAGATCGGCAATTACAGCCGCGTTGCGAGGATCGTCTTCAGGAATGTCGCGCTCAACTTTTCCGACTAGGTCAGCGCCGACATCAGCGGCTTTGGTGTAGATACCTCCACCGACGCGCATAAACAGGGCGAGAACCGTTCCGCCAAAGCCAAATCCCAGTAAAACATCAGGAGATGCTTTGCCAAATATGATGAAAATTAGCGTACCGCCCAGTAACCCCAACCCATCGGTGAGCATACCTGTAATTGTTCCTGCGTAGTACGCGATGGAAAGGGACTCATTGAAGCTTCTGCGCGCTGCGGATGCAGACCTCACACTTGCTTGAATAGCCATGCGCATACCAAGCTGACCAACAAGCAACGAAAATGTTGCGCCTAAAACAAAGGCTAATGCACGGCCAACCGCAATGATGAGCTGGGTGTTGTTTGGAAACTCTAGTTTCGCTTCGTGGCTTGGCGGAACCACATAAACCGAAAGAAACAAAGCGACAAATAAAATACCGATCGCAGGAAGAATTGTTTTTAACTGCTGTGACAGGTAGGAATCCGCACCTTCCTTGATTGCCTCCCACACTTCCTGCATCTTCGCGGTACCTTTATCCTTCTTCATAACTGTTCCACGCAATAGCCAGGCGTAAATCAGGCTGATGAATGCAACAATTAATACCCCAAACACACCAATTTGCTCGAAATTTGTAAGTCCATGTCGAGCGAGCCCTAAGATATCCATCTTTCCTCCAAATTATGAAATTTTACTTGCATTTTTTGGCACATTGAAAGTGTTTACTGCAAAAAGTTAATTATACAGATTTTATAAAAAAAATCAATAACAATTTATAAATTCCCGCAGTTTTTGGGTTTTTCCTGTATAATAGCGAGGTTTTGCCTGTAGATGAAGTGACATAAATACTCAAAATAACTGCAAATAGAAATTTACTACGCAATTTTCTATTGTATTTCTTACAAAACGAGTGTATTCTGATTAAGAAATAGTAAAAGGCTGGTGTTATTTGGATAAACCGATTATTCCGATTGACGACGATGATGAAGACTACCCGGCGATCGCCAGGTTGATTGAACTTGGTCGTCAGAAAACCTACATAACCATAGACGATATCCTCCATTTCTTTCCTGAAGCTGAGCAGGACGTTGAACAGCTCGAAGAAACCTTTGCTGCGTTAATGAGCGCCGGTATTCCATATGTTGAAGATGAAATTCTTCACGAGGAACCATCAGATGAAGACCTCACTACCGCTGACGATGAGATAAGCGAGACAAAGGCTGCTGCGACCGATGACCTGGAAAATATTGATACAGATGACACAATTGGGCTTTATCTCAAAGAAGTAAGCCGTGTTCCCCTGCTTAATGCTGAGGAAGAAGTTGAGTTAGCGCAACGTATCGAGCGCGGTCGGATGGCTCGAGAGGAATTGGCAAAAGGTAATGTTAGTAACAGACGCCGACTTGAATTGCGGAAGCTGATCGAAGATGGCTGGGCTGCAAGAGAACACTTAATCACTGCTAATTCCAGGCTCGTCATAAGTGTGGCTAAAAAGTATATGGGACGTGGTGTTCCCTTCCTGGATCTTATTCAAGAAGGAAATATTGGCCTCATCCGCGCGACAAAAAAATTCGATTACCGGCGCGGTCACAAATTCAGTACATATGCGACCTGGTGGATTCGCCAGGCAGTTACCCGCGCCATTGCTGACCAGGGACGTACTATCCGTGTCCCAGTGCACATGGGCGACCAGATCAACAAACTTCTTCGTGTACAACATCAACTCACTCAGAGGCTTGGCCGCGAGCCAACTGTTGAAGAATTAGCCATAGCACTTGATGTTCCACCCAAAAAAGTAGAGAATATGATCCAAGTAGCTCGTCGGCCTCTTTCACTTGAAACCCCTACCGACGATGAAGAGGATTCTGTTTTGGGAGATTTTATCGAGGATGATGAAGCACCTCCTCCTGATGAATCAGCCACCTACAATCTTTTACGCGAACATCTTGAAGAGGTTCTCAACGGATTACCTCCTCGTGAAGTGAGAATTCTCCAGCTTCGCTACGGCTTGCTCGATGGACAGGCTTATACGCTGGAAGAAGTAGGCAGAAAAATGGGTGTGACGCGTGAACGTGTCAGGCAAATCGAAGCGCAAGCACTAAGTAGACTGCGTCACCCCTCTATCCGCAGGAAATTGCGTGATTATTTAGGTGAATGAAATTCAATCTGGCATGGATATCCATGCCTTTTTGCTTAATTTTCTTCTGCTGTATAATATTAAATTGAATTTATCAATTGCGGAGGAGTATTAGAATGAGCACAATAACGCTTCGCGAGTATCATCAGTTAATTGATACTCTTATAGAAAAAAACGCCAATGAAGAGGCAATTTTTCATTGCACAAATATTCTGACTAGTTATCCGAAGTCTGCTAAAACCTATCAGCAGTTAGGTCAGGCCTTGCTTGAGAATAAGCGCTACGAAGATGCTGAGAATGTCTTTTCCATGGTTCTTTCTGTTTTCCCTGATGATTTTTTGGCGCATGCCGGACTAAGCGCAATACATGAAGAAAATCGTGAGATCGACAAATCGATCTGGCACATGGAACAGGCTTTTGAAACCCAGCCTTCCAACCAAACCATACAGGACGAGTTGCGCAGGCTGATCGGTAAACGCGATGGAACTGAACCATCAAAAATCAGGCTAACACGCGGTGCTCTCATCAGGATGTATACCAAAGGCGAACTTTATCAACAGGCAATTGCCGAAACCCAGTCTGCACTCCAGGCATACCCTGATCGCGTCGATCTTAAATTACTTCTAGCCAGATTATTAGTTCTGACAGACGCTCATTCTGAGGCTAAAGAAATCTGCAGCGACATTCTTAATGACAACCCCTTCTGCTATGAAGCAAATCGGATTATGTTTGAACTGAGCGCAACAGCTTCCGACGCTGACAATTTCAATCCGATCTATTATCAAAGACTGACCGAGCTCAATCCCTACTATTCTTTTATTGAAACCGCAGCAGAAAAAATCGAAGATGTACCGAATGAGAAAATTTCTCTCGATAAACCTGAATATTTTCCTGCAGAAACAGACGATTCAGATACTCCTGAATGGGCTAGCCGAATTGGAATACCCTGGTTTGAAGAGACTAACGGACAAAGTGTTGAAACAGAAGTCTTTGATATGCCTGATCTACAATCTGTAAACTATGATATTGGTGAAGAACCTTCATTATCCATTCCTTTCATCAATGAAAATGACAATATTGGTGAAGAAAACGAAAACATTATGGAAGATGGTACGAATTCCCCTGCGGAAGACTTGCCGGAATGGATTTCCAAATCTGGTTGGATTAGAGCGAATGATGAAGAAATTGCCGAAATCGCCGATGAGACGGGAGAGTCCACCACTGAAATCGCACCCGAAATCGATGCTTCCAATGCTCAACCCGCTGAAGACCTGCCTGATTGGTTGCAATCACTTAGCCCAACGGGAAGTGATGCACCACAGCTATTTACCTCAGATGGTCAGGAATCGATTCCTGAGGCTGCGATTCCTCCGCTTCCGCCTGAAATCATTTCCGAATTCCTGTCCGATGATAATGTTGAATCAGAATATCCTCAACCACCAGTATCCGCTGAAATAGCCGATACTCGTGAAAACTTGTCAGGCGATCCGACTAAATCTTCGTCCGATGCAACACTCCCCATAAGTGAGGATTCAATTTCCGATTTACCGGATTGGTTGAAAGACCTGGATACAAGTGAATTTATCGTCAATATTGCTGAAGAGTCTCAAAATTCCTCAGATACCGTCTCCGGATTGGAAGAGACACCTGTTGAACTGGAAAATACCTCTTATGAAGCCCCAGATTTTATAGAAGAACTTGAATCCAGTGATTTAATAGCTGAATTGGACTCCGTTATTGAAGAAGATCAGCCGATTGCCGAAGATCTTACGAACGTTGAAATTGAGACTGTGGATATTACAACCGAACCCGAAACTGCGCCTTTATTTGGAGAGGAAGAGTTGCCATCTCCTCAAGTTGAAAAGGATATCCAAACAAGTAGTGAAAAAACTTCAATCCCTTCTTGGGTCAGGAACATCCTCGCCAATACATCTGAAGATACACCTGTGATCAGCTCTGCACCAATAACCGACGCAGAAACTTCATCTCAGGACATCGGTATTTTTTCCAAGATAGAAGAAAACGGAGAAGAACCAATTGAGGAATTGATCACTGAACTACCCGACTCTCCAGATCTTGATGGAGCGATTTCTGAAGAGGTATCGGGTGAACTTGATTCGTGGCTAAACGAGATTTCAAATGACGAGACTCTTGATATTTCCGCTGTCGCTACAACAGAAGAGACATCTGTTTCAGGTAAAGAGACTGCAGACATATCGCTGGAGGCACTATCTGACACTATATCAGAAGAGGAGTACGAGCCTGTTACTCCGGAATATGATATTGAAATTGAACCAGCTATTGAAACGACTGAGCTCTCCAGTTTTGACGACAGGCTGTCTTCTATGATCGGTGTTGAAGAAGAACAGGTTACAACAGATCATGAAAAAGAAGATGTTGATGTTCAACTTTCAGATATTACAATTCCAGACCTCGCAACGCTTACTCAAGAACTTAAATCTGGTGATTACAACGCCTTAGTAAAAGATTTAAATAAAATGGATATACAGGATGAAATTCTTGACCAATTATTACCGGATTTAAATTCGGAACTAGAGAAAAATCCTGGTAATTTTCAATTGTGGCAAACTCTTGGCGACATAAACATGAAGAGATCCAATCTGAGCGATGCCTTAAGTGCTTATCGTGAGGCTGAAAAAAATTTATTGCAATAATCAAGGAGTAGCAATTGGAACGTACTCTCGTATTGATCAAACCTGACGGAGTTCAGAGAAATCTAATCGGTACGATCATCAACCGGTTGGAGGCGCGAGGCTTGCAGCTTGTGGCGGCAAAATTTTTATCAGTTTCTGATGCTCTTGCCCGGGAACATTATAAAATACATATTGGCAAGCCTTTTTATGAAGGCTTGATCAAATACATTACCAGCGCTCCTGTCATGGCAATGGTTTGGGAAGGTCCGCAAGCCATTAAAGCTGTCAGACAGACAATGGGAGCTACAAATCCGCTTGAAGCCGCGCCCGGCAGCATTCGCCATGATTTTTCTATTATGATGAGTAGAAACCTTACTCATGCCTCTGATTCGCCTGAAACCGCTCAAATGGAAATATCACTCTGGTTCAAACCCGAGGAGTTGGTTACCTGGCAGCGCGATTTAGAGAATTGGTTCACCGGTCAAAATTAGTCATAACATTTCGTGATTCTGAATCTTGACGGTAGAATTCGCATATGATAAACTATTGCCTGTTCGGGGGCGTGGTGTAGTGGCTAACATGCGGCCCTGTCAAGGCCGAGACCGCGGGTTCGAACCCCGTCGCTCCCGCCACTAAAAAAACCATCATCGTATAGATGATGGTTTTTTTATATTGATTGATCATTTTTAAATTACTACACCATGGTTTTTTCTAAATAGCGTTTTAACACGCAAGATTTCCTGAGCTGTTTTTTCTTTTTCCCAACTTAAAGTGTCTCCAACAATTTCACCAATCTCCTTCAGACTCTCTCCATCTACAAACCCCAACCATCCAATTGAAGTTCTGCGCAAAAGAAGATCATCCAAGTGAATTACTTTTTCTTTTTTGCTCAATGCTTTAATCTCGTTTTTAGTGATCAACGGATTAGAGATAAGAAACTCTATCGGCTTATTATCAAGAATATCCTCGATCGCGGTTCCGTATCGCTCGAATAACATCAAAAGTGTGCTTTTATCATATCCCTTTTCAATAAAACGCTGGATAAATTTATTGATCTCTTCTTCGGAATTCGGGTAATCTTTCCCGCCGCCGATCTTCATCTCTTCAGTATTGGCCACTCTTGATCTTTTTAGGAACTCGAGGCATTTCTCACCGACCTGTTCCCCAAACGCGCGGTAACTAGTCCATTTTCCGCCAACCATGCTCAAAACTGGAAATTGTCCTAATCTATCCTCTTTAATCGTATGATCTCTTGTGATTTGCCCGGTAGTTTTCGCTTCCTGGTACTCCAATGGTCTAACGCCGGAAAATCGGAACACGATTTGCTCGTGAAGTATGGGAATCGCTGGAAATACTCTCTTAACCAGGTCTATGAAATAGACCTCTTCTTCTGGTGTACAAACAACATCGTCTGGATTATCAATCGGCAGGTCAGATGTTCCGATGATCACCTTATCGAAGAATGGCAAAAGCAAAACAATTCGACCGTCCTTATTTTCAAAGAAAAACTCTTTATTACCAATAGCATTTTTTAATTCAGGATTCTTCACAATGATGTGTGAGCCTTTTGTGCCACCGATGTACTTCGTCGCGACTCCCATCCTGTTGTTCACATCATCTATCCAAGGACCAGCAGCGTTAATGATTATCTTTGGTGTAACAGTTATGTCCTGTTCACCAGCTAAATCTCTCATAACAACTGTGTCGTTATTAACACCGGCAATCGTGACATAATTCAATGCCATGGCTTTCTCACCCGCCTCTTCAGCGTCCAGGATGACCTCTGTGTTTAATCTTTCAGGGGAAAGCATCAGTCCATCATAATATTCTGCAGTGAATTTCACCTCTTTGTTCAATTTTGGATAACGTTGCAACGATTCCTTTTTCACAAAAAACCTGTGCGCAGGTACTGTCCTGTTTTTACCAGTGAATGAATCATAAAAAATAAGTCCAATCTTAATGACTATCGCCCCGCGTTCAGATGGTTTATCCAACCAATTCAAGAATTTTAAAGGCGCGTTTAACAATCCTGAAAAGATCTTAAACATAGGTATGACTGTTGGTAAAGGTTTCACCATATGCGGTGAGTTCCTTATCATACGATTACGCTCAGCCACAGCTTCTCTAACCAGCCGGAATTCTCCGTTTTCCAGGTACCTGATACCGCCATGAGCCATGTGGGATGAAGTAGCTGATGCGCCTGAGCAAAAATCGCCCCTATCAATCAACAGTACTTTTAATCCATTTACAGCCATATCAAGAAAAGCGCCTGCACCGTTAATTCCTCCCCCCACAACCAGCACATCCAACTCAGGGTTCTTTTTCAATACATCAATGATAGCGATTCGATCCATTCCTAAACCTCTTTTATTCGATATTTTCGGTCACATTGTATCCTATATTACAGTAGTTCGCTGAATTAACTCACAAGCGATCGATCTCTTGCGGAAGATCCATTATTCCAGGATCGATTGGCGTCAGCATCGCCTGTAATTCCTTCTGTGATCGATCCTCTAACCAGTGCCAGCGGTTTTCATTCGCCAGAATCACAGGCATCCTATCGTGGTACTGGGCAACAAGGCTGTTTGGCACCGTAGTAATGATCGTGCAACTCTTTATGACCCCACCCTCTTTATCCCGCCAGCTTTCCCACAATCCAGCAAACGTAAATGGTCTTTTCTCTTTTAATGTAAATAAAAACGGGGATTTCCTGTCCTCAACCCTCTTCCATTCATAAAAACCATCTGCCGGTATCAGGCAACGTTGACTACGGAATGGCACACGAAATGAAGGCTTTTCAGCCACAGTTTCAGCGCGCGCGTTAAACATCCGGTAACCGATTTTTTCGTCCTTCGCCCACCCCGGTATCAACCCCCAACGGAACATCTGAACTTTCCGGTCAACAGGATTAATTACAACCGGAATATTCGCTCCTGGAGCAATGTTGTGATTTGGAATAAATTCAGCTGGCAAGTCGCCCAACCCCAACGTTTCGCGCGCCTCCTCCGGGTCGAACATAATGGTAAACCTTCCGCACATCAGACACCTCCGCAGCAAACTTGAAATCCAATGCCAGAGATTGCTTATGCGCCCATTCTTTCAACTGCGCATCCCGTATGCCAAACGGATACAAAACACTGGCGGCAGCCCGCGTGAGCAGCTCAATGTATTTTACCTTGTCCACATCAGCAGGATCGATACTTCCCGGCAATTCCCATGCCCGCACGCCGTCATCGCCCTGCGTGAAAACAAACCGTACTTTCTGTCCGGGTCGCGCCCGCCTGCCGGTTTTCTCCAAAATCTGCATTGCAGCCCGTGCTCCCGGAGTCGGTGAACGATAGGATTCCAACTCATGACTTACCCGGGACGTCACCACCAATTTTTCCATGGGAACCTTACCGGAACGCAAATCCACTAGCGCCTGGCGAAAAACAGCAAAAGCCGTTGCTAGTTCATCAGGCAGATCTTTAACGCTCCCGGCGCGGCTCAACCGCTCAAGCATTTTTTTCTGTGTTTCAGCAACCAATGGTGGAGTATCACGACGCCTCGCCTCAATACCGCGCACCTTCATCGACCCGTCCTGAAAGACGCCAAAATAACGGTTCGCGACCGGCACTCGCTCATCCATTCGTGAAGGCAAAAAAGCAACCCAGCGGTAGATGCCATCCAGCGAAACCCCCAACCCTGTGTGCAGAGAGATCGCATCCAACACATCCTGAAAGTCTTCCTTCCGCGTGGAGCCGGGTCGCTTAAGCCACAGAGCATCCACATACATGTGAAGCACCTCGCAGCCAAGCGACTCTGCTACTTCTTTTGCCCGCAGCAGCACCTCACGCCCGCCATTGGTCACTGCCTCATGCGCTTCGATACGACCAAAGCGGGCGTTTTTGTATCCCAAAAACCCAAAACACACTACCAGCAGCCACTTTAAGGCAGATGCGCGCGCGCTGTCCCGCCGCAACAGACGATCCTCCCTGGCTTTACCAGCCCCGCGCAGTTTAAGCGCAACCCGCTTCTCGTAAAGCGGCTTAAGGGTCAGTGGAACCACTCCCAACTCTTCACTGGCGGGAATAATCCCGTCAGGCAGGGGCACTTCAGGTGAAATATTCCCTTTGATGATGATCGCCGGGTACATCGAAATGAAATCGACCTGGGCCACATTGGCGTGCAGCCCAACGAGCGGTTGATAGATCAAGCCGCCCCGGTCCCGTTGGATAAGGTCAATACCATCCTTGAAGACTTCCACCTGCTGCTTATGCCATGGGACGAGAATCTCTTTTTCCAGTGCGGTGAGCATCTGCATCGCAGAAATACCGGAACCCGGAGAAACACGGGCGGCATTTTCGATCGGCAGGGTTGTGACCCGCGCGGACTCCAGCACACCATCCAGTCCGTAATCCCGCCACATCATCGCGCTGCGCTGGTCGATATGACAGCGCCCGAACAAATGCGCTTCCTCGGGCCGAAAAATGATCTGCCCGTAGGAAAAATAGGACATCTCCTTTTGCCAGGCAACATCCCGCCGCCCATCCCGGTTGAGGAGCAGTTTTACACCGCTCTGCTTCGCCATCTCCAGCAGCGTAGGAATCAGCCAGGTGTCTCCCCAGTTGGTCAAAATGAAATCAGGGTCCTCCTGCTGCAGGACCCGGTTCAACTTCACGATCAGATCAGCAGCCGGATGAAGCATAAGCGTCTGTTTCTTCCGCCCGTACTGCAGCCGAAGCGCGGTTGGTTCTCCGCGACCCGGATCGCAATCCGGTTCCAGATTGAGTACACGGAAAACCGGGTGAACCGGCGCCAGATCCCAGCGGGAATTAAGTACCTGCAGAGAATGGATAAGCCCATCATCGGCATGTTCCACTTCGCAAAACGCCATTGGGAAAGTACCATAGCGCGCAGCGTGCCGGATATTTGAGGAAAGATCCGCGTCGTAATAAACCAGATGCGGATATCGCTGTTGAATATCTCGAAAAATGCGCGCCTGGTGCCGCGAGTTGTCAACGGTCACTTTTAACACAGTTACCGGCTCCGGGATGAACGCGTTGCGCCGGCTCTCCCGCTCCAGCAAAACCACCTCCGGGTAGCGTCTCAGCGTCACCCACAGCGAACGAAGCTGGGCGGAATCTCCACTGGCGTAAAAAACTGTTTCCATCGGCTGATGCAGGCAAATCCGCTCATCGTCCTCTGTGATAAACCATAAGCGCAAACCATCCGACTCATCATCGTAAAGATCAAGCAGCCAGCCCCGCCATCGTGTAAGCATCACCACGTACCCTCTTGAAGATCCACATATTCAACTCCGGAGGAATTCTCTTTTTTGGCTACGCGCAATTTTTCTTGAGCAGGCGAGATCAGATCTACCAGCGTTGGAAAATCCGGAAACTCCTGCTCCTCCACGGAATGGACCTCCGGCGGCACCCCCAACGTCTCCAACTGGCGTTCAAGTTGTTTCACCTTGCGAAAGGTTTCCAGCAGCATCGACACCAGGTAAATATCCATGGGATAAAGATTGCTTGCGTAAGAGGCTTCGGCGATATGCCGCCGGGAAAGCGCCAAAAGCTCCTGGATCAGGTCCTGATCTCCCTTGCGTAACGCCCGCACGAAGCGGCGCAGTGCCTTATTCTCTTCAACCCATGTCTGCGTTGCAGAAAGAATTGTCCTTCCCATAATTCCTCCTCAATAATCCGGCAACAGGGGTAGTTGCATTTCCAACTTTGGATTCGTCGGCGGCAAACCGGACTCCTCCCAAACTTCAGCAGCCGATTCTTTTAATCGCTGAAGCAAACTAAGCCGCGGTGCGGAAAGGGACAGAAGCGGCTTGACGCTCACCACAACAGGCACAGCCTGCCCCACCGCCAGCAGATATTGAAGCGCGGACTCAAAGAGTTGAGCGCTTTCCTGTAATTGCACGCTCTCATCCAAGAACGTGGAAAGCAGATCCAGCACCAGCACAGGCGCAGCGGGACTTGCGGTCACCTTTTCCAGCAGCGCGACAACCTGATAACAGGTAAACGCGCGCGAAAGGCGAATATTACGCATCACCGCCACCGGATCATTCGTCAAAGTTCGCAAGGTGCGCGCCACACGGTACATATTGCTGCGGTTGCCACAATCCAGCAAGTAGAGCGGTCCACGCAAAGAAAGCCCGGCAGTCAGGTCAAGCATCCGCGCAGCTCCCCCGTGCTCGCCAAAAACCACCAGCGGCCCGCGCGAAAGCGCCGCTCCCGGACCAACCCACCGACCGTCAACCACCTGTTCCAATTTCATAATTACATTATATAGAACATTTGTTCTTTGTCAAGCCTTGGGCGCTTCTTACAATTAATCCTTCTTCTTATCCCGTAGTTCTCATGAATGCTTATTCCGCTTTATAATCAATAAACAAATGCTACCTCGCAATTTCCTTGACTCTTCTTTTTATATCCAGAGCGTAAAAATCCCCGGTCGCGTACTCCTGGCGCCCATGGATGGTTTTACGGACTCCCCCTTCAGGAGCGTATGTCGGTCATTTGGCTCTGCTTTGAGTACCAGCGAATTCATAAACGGGATCGATATCGCGTATGGTCACCCATACCTTAAATTCAAAACATCATTTCATGATGCCGAAAGACCTTTCAGCTTACAAATCTTTGACGATGACCCTGAACGTCTGCTAAACGGCGCTCTAAAACTGTCTCAGTTGAATCCTGATCTGATTGATATCAATATGGGTTGTTCCGCCCGCAACGTCAGCAATCGCGGAGCTGGCGCGGGTTTATTAAAGCGACCCGATAAGATCAGTAAGATCGCCTGTGATTTGGTTAAACATTTACCAATCCCCGTTACTGCAAAGATCAGGCTGGGATGGGACGAAAATTCAAGAAATTTTATTGAAATCGCCCACATATTAGAATCCTGCGGTATTAGTGCAATTGCCGTGCACGCCAGAACGCGTAACCAGCAATACCAGGGCACAGCCGATTGGGATGCAATTGCCGAAATAAAGTCAGCTGTATCGATTCCGGTTATCGGAAATGGTGATGCGGTCTCCAGGATTGAAGCGGTCAAAATGCTATTGCACACCGATTGTGACGCGGTGATGATCGGTCGCGCCGCTCTGGGGAACCCGTGGATTTTTTGCGGAAGCGAACGCTCAAGGGTTGATAACGATGAATTACTTGCGGTCATGAGATCGCATCTTGAAAAGATGGTTGATCTTTACACTGCACGCATTGGTACCGTTCTTTTCCGGAAGCACCTTGCGCGTTACTTGCATGGTCAATTGCCTACCGCAAAAGATCGCCAAATGATCTTTTCGATTGAGGATCTGGATGAATTGATCCATTGTGCTGAAAAGCTAATCACTCAATACAGGAAAGTTCAAACAGAATAGATTTTTTGAAACATCAATCGATTTCACAAACCAGGAGTAAATAAAATGCGGCTATATCACATCATAGAAAATGATCGCTGGCTGACGCAATCTCCATCAGGGAGCTACACTCCTAATGGTTTTGAGAAAGAGGGCTTCATTCATTGCTCCACCGCATCACAGGTGTTGGATGTTGCCAATAAATTTTACAAAGGTCAAAACAACCTTTTATTATTAGTAATAGATTCCAACCTCATCACTGCTCGCATCATTTTCGAGAATCTTGAGGGTGGAGAAGAGCAATTTCCCCATATCTACGGGAAATTAAATACTAACGCTGTTATTGCGATCAGCGTTTTTTCTCTTGATGAAACCGGTGCGTTCAGATTGCCCATTGAATGATTTTGAATCGTCACAACGTACGTGGTAAAATAATTGCCGGGTCCCTGTAGCGCAATGGATAGCGTGCCGGCCTCCGGAGCCGAAGGTGAGAGTTCGAATCTCTCCAGGGACATATAAAATTTATTAGAATGCTTTTATCCGAGTAATCATTTATCCCCTTTTCGATTAAAATTAGAAAAACAATAAAGGAGTACACCTATGTTTTTCGGTGGCAATTATTTACTCTACATCCTTATCAGTCTTCCCGCTTTGCTTTTAGGTCTTTGGGCGCAAAGCAGGATCAAGTCATCTTTTTCAAAGTATTCTAAAGTCAGGACGACAACTGGTCTGACTGGTGCTGAAGTAGCAAGGCGGATGTTGGATCAAAATGGGCTGCAATCTGTCAAAATTGAACAGGTCCCAGGAAACCTTTCTGATCACTACGATCCAAGAAAAAAAGTTTTACGCCTTAGCCAGGGTGTTTATGCCAGCCCCAGTGTAGCGTCAGCCGGTGTGGCGGCTCATGAATGCGGTCACGCGATCCAGGACAAAGAAAAATACGGGCCGCTCAGGATACGATCGATCATGGTGCCAACGGTTCAAATTGGCAGCTGGGTGGGACCAATCATTTTTATGATAGGCCTAATGCTTAACACTCAAACCGGTTACGACATGGCGGTAATTGGATTGCTTCTGTTCTCAGCAACTGCTCTTTTTGCAATCGTAACCTTACCTGTAGAATTCAACGCTACAAAGCGCGCAAAAGCCTGGCTCGCAGATTCGGGTGTTATTTATTCTTCAGAGATGGAAGGCGTGAACAAAGTGTTGGATTCGGCTGCTCTCACATACGTGGCAGGCGCTGCACAATCACTTTCAACAATCCTGTATTACGCATTGATCCTGATGGGGCGTGGCAGAGACGATTAAATCAGCTGTGATTACACAAAAAAATCCCTCGAAGTACCGAGGGATTTTATATTTAACCAGTGTTTATGCTTTTCCGTAACTGTTCACGGAATTCTAGCGCTTTTACCGCCCCTTCGGCCGTGCAAGTTAAGGGGTTATCAACCATGTAAACCGGAATACCGATCGATTTCGTCAGGTATTTATCAATTCCGCGTAACATTGATCCACCGCCACACATAGCTGCGCCTCTATCAATAATATCTGATACCAGTTCAGGTGGTGTTTTTTCCATCACTTTGCGCGTCATCTTGACGATATCTTCTAACGGTTCCTGAAGCGCTTCTACTACATCATCCGTGGTTAGAATTACAGGTCGCGGAAAGCTGGTGATCTGGTCCTGGCCTTGTATTTCTATAGAGAGTTGTTGATCCTGTGGAATTGCCGCGCCAATTTTTATCTTGATTAATTCCGCAGTGGGCTGTCCTATGATCACGCCAAATCGTTTTCGGACATAAGCAACGATCGATTCATCCATACTCTGCCCGCCGGTCCTCGATGATTCCCCGGCAACGACTCCATTCATACTGACAATTGCGACCTGGTTTACTCCACCCCCCAACGAAATTACCATATTACCGGATGGTGTTGAAATCGGCAGGTCAACGCCTAATGCCGCGGCAATTGGTTGCGCCACGAGAAAGACTTCACGGCTTCCCGCGCCGATCCCGGCTTCATGCACGGCTCTGCCCTCGACACTTGTAACCCCGTAAGGTACCGCGATCATCATACGTGGTCTGAAAACCCTCATCGGCCCAACCACTTTTCGCGTCAGGTATCCCAGTAATGTCTCAGTGATCTCATATTCTGCAATGACCCCATGTTTAAGCGGAGATATCACCTCGATTTCTTCAGGGACTCTACCGAGCATGTCCTTGGCCGATTGCCCCCATTCCACTAATTTTTCTTCGTCAATGAGAATTGCGACCATGGTAGGTTCCTGCAGCAATATCTGATTGCCCTCAGCAATTACGGTATTGCTGGTTCCTAAATCGATTCCCAATTCCCTGGTTAATACTGCCATTAATAATTCCTATTACATCCTTGATTTTGTCATTTTGCGATATTTTTGCGCAGCCTGCAGCCTTAGGTTTGAGCGGCGCAATGCGGAAGAAACTCGCAAATATCGATCCGCATCAGTGGTGGTCATCATTTTTAAAGCTTCTTCAGCTCTTTCCCGCGCCTTCAAAGCTCGCTCGATATCGATCTCCTCTACATTTTCCGCTGCATCTGCAAGAATTGTTACCTTATCCGGTAGTACTTCTGCGATACCTCCTGCAACTGTAAAGTATTCTTCTTTATTTTTAACCTTTACAGTGATGATACCGTAATTTAGTGCAGTTAACACAGGCGAGTGTTTGGGTAATATTCCCATCTGACCATCCATACCGGGAATTACTACTATATCCACTTCGCCAGTGAAAACCCGCCTGTCCTGTGATACTATCTCGCAAGTGATCGTCATTTCCTACATCAAATCCTTTGCTTTTTCGTACGCGTCTTCGATCGAACCCACCATCACAAAAGCCTGTTCCGGAAGGTTATCGCACTTCCCGTCAAGGATCTCTCTAAAACTTCTAACGGTGTCGTTCAACGAAACATACTTACCGGGAATGCTTGTGAATTGCTCAGCTACATACATGGGTTGAGAAAAGAATCGTTCTACTTTGCGCGCCCTAGATACGATCAATTTATCATCTTCACCCAATTCATCAATACCAAGGATGGCAATGATATCCTGCAGGTCTTTGTATCTCTGCAGAATCCTTTGCACCTCGCGCGCAGTGTCGTAATGCTCTTGTCCAACAATCTTCGGGTCCAGGATTCTCGACGTGGAAACCAATGGGTCTACGGCCGGATAAATACCTTTTTCCGCAATAGATCTCTCGAGCGCGATTGTCGCGTCCAGATGCGTGAAAGTTGCGACCGGTGCAGGGTCGGAATAGTCATCTGCCGGCACATAAACCGCCTGCATCGATGTGATAGACCCCTGATGAGTGGATGTGATCCTTTCCTGTAGTTCACCCATTTCCGTGCTCAAGGTTGGTTGATAGCCGACTGCCGAGGGCATACGGCCGAGCAACGCCGATACTTCAGAACCTGACATTGTAAACCGGAAGATGTTATCAATGAACAGGAGAACATCCATGCCCTGGTCACGGAAATATTCCGCCATTGAAAGAGCTGTGAGCGCTACACGCAATCTCACACCTGAGGTTTCATTCATTTGACCAAAAACCATCACGGTATCTTTCATAACACCGGATTCAAGCATCTCGCGATAAAGTTGAGTGCCCTCCCTGGTGCGTTCTCCTACACCTGCGAAAACAGATTTTCCCTTGTGCACGGTCGCGATAGAACGAATCAGCTCCTGAATAATGACTGTTTTTCCAACTCCCGCACCACCAAATATGCCCGTCTTACCGCCCTTGGTGAATGGAGCGATCAAATCAATTACTTTCAAACCCGTCTCGAACACCTCCACCTTTGTTGATTGCTCAACAAATTTCGGCGCTTCGCGATGAATCGGATAAAAGACCTTTGTTTCCACTGGTCCTTTGTTATCAACTGGTTGCCCCAGTACGTCCAGCACCCTTCCTAATGTTCCCTCGCCCACCGGAACCTTGATTGGCAACCCTGTCCGGGTTACGATCATTTCACGCTTCAACCCATCGGTGGAGTCCATGGCAACACAGCGGGCAATATTATTCTCCAGTAATTTTTCAACTTCCAGCACAAGTTCAATGCCATGTTCTCTTTCTACTGTGAGAGCTTCAAAAATTATCGGCGTTATGCCCCGGGGAAAAATGACATCCACCACGCTTCCCTGGATCTGGAGAATTTTGCCGTTTTCTAAATCCATACCGATTCCTCCACAACGAAATTTTAAAATTTACAGACCTTCGTGCACAGCAGCGCCGCCAATAATATCGAGAATATCATTGGTAATTGATTGCTGCCTGACTTTGTTGTATTCCAGCGTTAAGATCCCAACCAGCTCATTCGCGTTATCTGTCGCGTTAGACATGGCGATTGTTCTTGCGGCATGTTCTGAAGCCTGGGCTGAAAGAACTGCCTGAAATATTTGCATTGCTGTGAACCTTGGAATGATCTCGTCTAAAATCGTTTCCTGCGCCGGTTCATAAAGAAACACTGCTGCCGCTGATGCACTTTTATGTACCTCTTGCTTCCCTTCCATTTCAAGTGGTAGAAGCTGTTTTATTGTTGGAATTTGCTTTGTCATCGACTCGAATTTGGTGTACGAGATGAAAACCTGGTCGTAATCATCAGACAGGTAATCATCCACAACGAGCCGCGCAATAGGCGAAATGTCCATAAAACTTACCGGATCTTTTAACTCGGAAAACTCTGCTATAACACGTTCTTTTCGTCGAAGCAAAAGATCCCTTCCTCTTTTTCCAACGCAAACATAATCAACCGGTTGGGAAAATTGGTCAAAATGCTCCAATGTGTTCTTGAGAATGTTAATGTTATAGGAGCCCGCCAATCCTTTATCCCCACTGACCATAATAACGAGAACTCGATCAACGTTTTTACGCTCACTTAGCAGGGGGTGCAGGCTGGTGTGACCAGGTTGCATGGCAAGATCGGTTAAAACCTGCCACGCTTTTTCAGAATATGGTAGTGACGCTGCGTTTGATGCCATCGCTTTTCGGACCTTACTCGCGCTAACTGTCTTGAGTGCCCTCGTCACTTGTGACAGGTCCTTGACGCTTTTAATGCGCATCCGCATCTCTCGTGAAGAAGCCATTCTTCTATCCTATCCCATTCATGCCCAGCTGCCTGTAAAAACTTCCAATACTTTCTTTAATTTTTCTTCTGTTTCAGGTTTTATCGCGTTATCTCTTTCAATGGCCGCAATAACCTCAGTAGCTGATCCATTGACGTGTCTGATTAGCGCTTCTTCCCAGGCTTTGATTCTATCAACCGCTACATTGTCTGCGTAGCCATTTATTGCAGCGTAAAGAACAACAACCTGATCAGATAGACGAACTGGTTCGTATTGAGGTTGTTTTAATATTTCCTGTAGTCTCAGTCCACGGTTGAGTTGTGCCAGCGTTGCTTTGTCAAGATCAGACCCAAATTGCGCGAAAGCTGCGAGTTCCCTGAAATTCGCCATGTCCAGGCGCAATCTGCCAGCTACCTGTTTCATAGCCTTGGTTTGCGCAGAACCGCCAACGCGCGACACTGAGATACCCACATTGACGGCAGGTCGAATACCCGCGTTAAAAAGGTTGCCCTCAAGATAGATTTGACCATCAGTAATGGAAATAACATTAGTCGGAATGTAAGCAGAAACATCACCCAGTAGGGTCTCAATGATCGGCAAAGCCGTCAAAGTACCCCCGCTTTCTTTAATCCGCACAATTTTGTGTTGTTCCTTATCCGGCATTTCTTTCAGAGCTTCTTCAGCCATCTCAGTCGCTACAGGTCCAGTGTATATCTGCTGGTCAACAATATCACTGTTTGACACAACATCGCCCTCAAATTCATTGGGTAAAATGACGTAAGAATACGCCAGGCAGGCCGCTCTTTCGAGTAAACGGGAGTGCAAATAGAAAACATCGCCGGGATATGCCTCTCGACCCGGTGGTCGGCGCAACAAGAGTGAAATCTGCCGATAAGCCCAGGCGTGTTTTGAAAGATCATCGTAAATGACCAGGGCGTGACCACCGTCTTCCATTATGGCTTCGCCTATCGCACAACCAGCGTATGGAGCTATGTATTGCATTGCAGCGGATTCATCAGCTGATGCAGACACGATTACCGTGTGGTCCATTGCTCCATAACTTTCAAACAATGCTTTTAACCGGGCTATTGTGGCTTTTTTCTGCCCAATCGCCACGTAGATGCAGACCAGGTCTTTCCCTTTTTGATTGATGATTGTATCGATCGCGATTGCGGATTTGCCGGTCTGCCGATCGCCGATGATCAGCTCGCGCTGCCCTCTGCCAATGGGAATCATGCTATCAATCGCTTTTATACCGGTTTGCACCGGCGCATTTACATCCCTTCTTTTTATTACACCGGGCGCTACTCTTTCCAACGGCATATATCGGTTTGATTTGATCGGCCCTTTCCCGTCAATCGGTTCACCGAGCGAATTAACAACCCTACCGACCATCTCTGGTCCAACCTGGATTGATGCAATCCTTCCTGTTGTCTGAACTTGCATATCTGCAGTGATTTTTGAATAATCACCCATAATGATCACGCCAACTTGCTCTTTTTCGAGGTTGAATGCAATGCCTTTGATCCCATTCTCAAATTCAACCAATTCCTGTGACCGCACATCAGTTAGTCCAGAAACTCGAGCGATGCCGTCTCCAGCCTCGATCACTTGACCAACATTCTTTATCGAAAATTCGGTCTCGAATTGATTGATCTTATTTTCCAGATCCTGGGTATATTGATTGAGATTGTCAGACATTAATCCTCCACGCTACTATTGCAGATTTGCATAAAATCTAATTTTACTTCATCCCTTGAATAATCTCAAAATCATTACGAAAAATACTTCAATGCCGTCCGAATTCTTTCTTCAAGATCAAGCGGTGTGTCCTCCGGCATCATCTGGAGCGCAGCTTGTGCTTCAACCACGCTATATCCAAGCCCGGTCAAAGCAGCAACAACGTCATTGTCCACTTCAATATCACCTGTCCGGGTAAAAGTTCTTTCACCTTCAATTTTTCCGTGCAGATGCAGAACGATCCCCTGTGCGGTCTTTTTGCCCACGCCGGGAATATGATTTAATAATTCCGGCTGCTCATTGATGACTGCCCTTTTTAATGTGTCCAATGAACAGGATGAAAGCGTTGCCAATGCTGTCCGGGGTCCTACTCCTGATACCGAGAGTAATAGCGCGAACATATTCCGCTCCTCTTCACTCTCGAACCCAAACAGAGTCAACGATTCTTCCCGGACAACAAGATTGGTACGCATCCCCATCTTTTTGTGCAATTCTGCTTTTTGTGAAAGTTCGGCGGTTACAAATACTTTTATCCCGATACCGCCAACTAAAATGACCAGATGATCATCACCCTTCTCTGTTACGATACCTTCCAATGACGCGATCATATTAAGTTTTTCCCTATGGGCACATTATGTTGGTCAAGAATTTCATACAAAATGATTCCTGTTGCAACAGCTAAATTTAAGGAGTCACACACACCCTTCATTGGCAGGCTGACCATCTTACTGCACAATTCACCAAGCTCTTGAGGAATGCCTTGTCTTTCACTTCCCATCAATAAGATCATATTGTCAGGATACTTTACATCCCGGTAATAGAGACCAGCTGAATCTGAAGTCCCAAAAACCGGGTATGACTTACTTTTGATCACTTCGACCAATTCAGCCAAATTCGATTTTACTAGAGTTTTGCTAAATATCGCCCCCATACTGGCACGTATCGACACAGGATCAAATGGATCGGTGCAATTGCCTGCAAGAATCGCTCCCTTCGCCCCTGCGGCATCCAGCGTGCGAATGATCGTGCCAAGGTTTCCCGGATCTGCGATCTCCCACAGACACACCCATACGCCACTTAATTTATCATTAAATTCTGATATCGTTTTCCAATTTTGCTGAATAACAGCCGCAATCCCTTTTGGACCTTCTTTTAGTGAAAATGACTTGAATACCTCGTCTGATACAACAATCTTTGTAATGCTGGAATTTTCTAGAATGCTCTCGATTCTTTCATCATGTAGTGACTGCAAAAAAGCTTCAGCCAGGATAATCTTTTCAACCACAATTCCCTGTTTCAGCGCTTCAATAACCTGCCTGGCTCCCTCAACGTAGGCGGTTTTGGTTGTGTCTCTGAATTTTCTATCTTTCAGTTTTCGAATGCTTTTAACCGTTTCATTCGAGTGACTTGTAATCAAATCTTCACCTGCCTATTGATTGACAAGACTGCCAGTGGAATTTATGTGACATATGGCGATCGCCAACGCGTCCGCTGCATCGTCCGGTTTTGGAGTTTCGTTCAGATTCAGGATTGCCTTGACCATAGCCTGTACTTGCGCTTTTTCCGCTCCGCCATATCCTGAAACAGCGGACTTGACTTCAGCAGGTGAATACTCCGCCACAGGTATTCCGCTGTTTGCAAAGGCAAGTAATATCACTCCCCTGGCTTGTCCTACGGAAATCGCGTTTGTAACATTTTGCTTAAAAAATAATTTCTCCACAGCTGCGCTCGCGGGCTTATGGAGAATTATTAAGGATGTTAATGAATCGTAAATGATCTTCAAACGATTTTCTAGCGACAAATCTGCGCGAGTAATTACAACTCCATAATCCAAAACATTGAAATTGCCGTCGTTATCTTCATCGATCACTCCATACCCTGTCGTGGCAGTGCCTGGATCAATTCCGATAACTATCATTCAATAATCCGTTGCAGCTATTCTGATTCCATCGCTGCCATTGCATCGTCAGATATTTTCAGATTGGAATACACATTTTGGACGTCATCAAGCTCTTCAATGGATTCAATGGCACGAATAACCTGCAGTGTATCTTCTAAACTCAATTCCATTTCCTGATTCGGAATCATTCTTAAACCGGCTTCCTCGGGCATCAGGTTCGCTGCTCTGAACATATCCAATAAAGTCTTGAAGGATTCAACTGACGCGATGACTTCAATTTCGCTGTCGTCCTGTGTAACATCATCGGCACCGCCTTCGACAGCTAATTCAAAAATTTTCTCGAAATCGAATTTTTCCCCATCAAATGAAAACACCGCTGCACGTTTGAATTGCCACGCAACCGAACCTACTTCACCCATGTTGCCACCGGTTCTGGTTAAAATGTGCCTGATTTCTGAGACCGTTCTGTTTCGGTTTTCTGTGACACATTCAATGATGACAGCTACACCTTTTGGCGCATAACCTTCGTAAAATACTTCTTCGTAACTTTCGCCTTCTTTTGCTTCACCGGTTGCGCGCTTGATTGCCCGATCGATGTTGTCTTTGGGCATGCTCTGGGATTTCGCCTTGTCGATCGCCAGCCGCAATCTGAAATTTGAATCGGGGTCAGGTCCGCCTTCCCTGGCTGCCATGACGATCTCTCTTGTCAACCGGGTAAAAACTTGGCCGCGTTTTGCATCAGCAGCTCCCTTTTTTCTCTTGATAGTAGCCCACTTGGAATGCCCAGACATTTTCAACTCCTGATCAATATTGGATAAAAAAGACAAAAAAATTATACCACGCAAAGATTGAGCTTCTTTTGTTACCTAAAATCACTAAAAATTGTCTGTCCCGTAATTAACGATTATGTAATGTCGTTGACATTGTGCGTTATCCGTTTCTGATTTATCATCTGCCTGTGCCTATCAAAAAATTTCTGCTGTCGTTTTTATTATTGGCTATTTTAGTAATTTCAAGCCAACCGGAAAGCGTGATCATACCGGTGACTTATTTACTGGATGAGAGCGGGGTCACCGAGCAACTAAGTCTCGATCCGGAGCTGACCTCTTTCATCCTTTCCATTTCTGATCCCGATTCCTCCAAATTGGAGGGAATTTATATTGAAGATAAACTCCAATTTCCAATTACGTCTCAACCAACGAATAATCCTGGTTTTGTATCAAACTCTCCAGATTCGATAACATCATTTAGCACCGCTGATAAATACGGCAGTATTGGGCTGATTGCCCATAATCACCTTGCAGGTGAATCATTTTTCCAAATTGATGCTGATGATGAAATTTGTCTTGTCTATGGGAGCGGTCAGGTTGAGAAGTATGTTGTGTCCGAAATCCGTGAATATAAGGCGCTCTCTCCTAACAGCCCCTTTTCCTCTTTCATTTATCTTTCAACGCCTGATGTGACGATCTCTTATCAGGACCTTTTTTTTGAAACTTATGGAATCAAAGACCGACTGGTACTTCAGACATGTATTTCGAGGGATGAAGTTGAAAGCTGGGGCAGGCTTTTCATAATCGCTTCACCTGTAGACCCTTATTAACACCAAAAACGCTTTATAAATTTCAAATAAATTTTTCCCTATACGCTGACAGGGTTTACAAGCGTCCCAACCCCTTCAATCGATATTTCCACGACATCGCCACCTTCCAGTTTATCCACGCCGGCAGGAGTACCGGTCAATATCACATCCCCTGCATTCAGCGTCATGATGGTGGAAATGTAGGAAACCAATTGATTGATTGGGAATATCATTTCCTTTGTTGAGGACATTTGCCTGAGCTCACCGTTCACACGGCAACTGATCATCAAGTCTGACGGATCAAGCTCTGTTTCGATCCATGGTCCCAAAGGACAAAACGTATCAAAGCCTTTTGCTCTTGTCCATTGGCCATCTTTGTATTGCAGGTCACGGGCGGTAACATCATTCGCAATTGTGTAGCCTAAGATGTGCTTTGAAACATCAGCGGGTTCGATCCACTTTCCGGGTTTGCCAATCACAACCGCCAATTCTGCCTCGTGTTCAACCTGTTGTGATTGTGGCGGAATCCGTATCGGTTCTCCACTACCGATCAAGGCACTGGGCGGTTTTAGAAAGATCATCGGGTATGTTGGCGTCTCAACCTGGTGCTCTCGCGCATGTTCTTCGTAATTTCGCGCTACACAAATGATCTTTTCCGGTATCACAGGTGTCAATAAAGTCACTCGATCAATAGGAATTTCTGTTTCAAGCCGGCGAAATTCTGAAAACAGATCACCTTCGATTAATCCCACCTCCTCATTATTGACCCAACCGTATTGAGTTTTACCTTTGATAAATATCCGAATGATTTTCATAAACACCCATCACTACAATCAGTATAGTAATCTTTACAGAAGCCAAATCATAAAGTATATTAAATGCTACCCGGGCGGATAGCTCAGTTGGTTAGAGCGCTTCTCTTACACAGAAGAGGCCGCAGGTTCGAGTCCTGTTCTGCCCACTCAAAAACACTCTTTGTAGTGTTTTTTTGTTTAAAACCATTTCTTTCTGATAAACAAGTACACGATCAACAGGCTCAAAACCAGGAAAATCCCGATAATCCATAAATACGCCAGGTTATTTCCTTGCAGCGGTAGATCGACATTCATGCCGAAATAACTGGTTACGATTGTCGGAATGCTTAGCACAATAGTGATCGAAGCCAAAAATTTCATCACAACATTCAAATTGTTGGAGATGATCGAAGCAAACGCGTCCATCATTGAGCTAAGAATGTTGCTCGCGATACCAACCATTTCGATCGCCTGTTGGTTTTCCGTGATGACATCCTCCAAAAGGTCTTCGTCTTCAGGATAACGATGAAATAGCGGGGTTTTCTGTAGACGTTCCATCATTAGTTCATTGGATCGGAGAGCAGTTGTGAAATAGACAAGGCTTTTTTGATACTTCAACAGATCTAATACTTCTTTGTTTTTCATTGAAGCCTGCAACCGATCTTCAACGAGTTCAACCGTGTGGTTGATCTCACGAAGGTATGCAAGATATTGTGTGGCTGCAGTCAAGAGTATCCGTAAAATGAATCTTACCTGCTTGGAGGTAGAGATGCCCTTTGTTCTGGGTCTCAACAGTTCATCGATGATGACATTATGTTTTTTACATACCGTAATAACCATCCTGCTTGTCAGGATTATCCCCAGCGGTATAGTCGAAAAAGGAACATCATACTTTTCGCCTTGATAAAACGGTACGCTTAACATGATCAATGTCGTACCATCATCCTCTTTTTCAGTACGAGGTCTTTCATCAAGGTCAAGCGCGTATGTGAGAAAATCCGATGGAATACCCAAAGCCTTGATGGAGTCAATTTCGTCTGTTGTTGGGTCGATCAAGCTTATCCAGCAACCATCCACCGGAGATTCGATGCGGCTGATCCCTGATTCTTCATTTCCCTTGTAAATTACTTTCATCGTTGTCCTCCGTGCGGAAAGATCAAAGTTTATTTTACTCCGACTTCAATAAAGCTGAAATCCTTTTGGGTTATAATAGAAATGCATTGGGGATGACAGGCTTCGACGGGCGAAGCTGATCCCGGACTGCAAGCCGAGAGGTACCGACCTCGTAAAATCAGTACAAAAAACAAGTGCCAAACGCACAAACTTTGCTGCTATGCCCCTCGCCGCCTAGCGTCGATCGACACAAGCACAAATGACGCCCTAATAAGCGTCACGTCTGCCTGCTCCGTTCCTCAACCGGTAGTAGAGCGGGCGTCACAAAGTTGAGGTGCCGTGCCACACGCTGCGAGTTGCACGAAAGAGAGCTTTCGGGCTCAAGTAGATAGCGCCTATCCATTTTTGTCATTTTATCGGATTTGCGCGAAACCTAAAAATGTCTAAGCTTGTAGATGTCTGAGATTTAATCGTTCGGACGCGGGTTCGATTCCCGCCATCTCCACCTTTATTCACTCCTCGTTCTGATAAGTTCGAGGAGTTCTTCTTCGCTGATGATCCTGATGTCAAGACTCTTGGCTTTTTCAAATTTCGACCCGGGATTCTCTCCAAGCAGCAGGTAGCTGGTATTCCGGCTCACACTTCCAGTCGTTTTCCCGCCATTTTTTACAATGATCTCTTCCGCCTGTTCTCTCGATAGACCCGGTAAAGTGCCTGTAATGACGAATGTTAATCCACTCAAAGCTTTACTACCAGAAATATCTTTTAGTTTCACCGGCCAGATACCAATACTCTTGAACTTGTTCAGTAAGTCTTTATTAGCAGGTCGATCCAACCAATCGCGGATCGACAAAGCGATATTCGGGCCTATTCCGGGAACCTTCTGTAACTCAGACACAGTTGCCTCAGACATCGTGTTCAAGTCTCCGAAATAATTCGCCAGATCTGTAGCTGCAACTTCTCCCACCCCATGGATGCCCAAAGCAGTTATAAACCTGTCCAATGGACTCTCTTTTGACGCTGCAATAGCGTTAATGAGATTGAGCGCTTTCTTTTCTGCAAATCCTTCCAGTTGAAGCAACTGATCCGCTTTGAGCAGGTAAATGTCCGCAATGTCATTAACCAGGCCATTCTCGATCAACTGCTCAACAATTTTTATCCCCATACCTTCAATGTCCATTGCGCCTCGTGATACAAAATGCTCCACGTTGCGCACTAATTGCGCCGGGCATGATGAATTGACGCAGTAGTAAGCCACTTCGCCTGGTAAGTTTTCTACCGGCTGACCACAAGAAGGACATACATCTGGTATCGTGAATGGTACTTCTTTTCCTGACCGCGCACCTGATATTGGGCCAATCACATAAGGGATCACGTCACCCGCCCGCTTGATCAATACTCTATCTAGTATTCGAATGTCTTTTTCCTGTATAAAATCAAAATTGTGCAAGGTTGCCTGGCGTACGATCACCCCCCCAAGTTCAACCGGTTCAAGTATCGCATAAGGTGTTAACACCCCGGTCCTACCTACATTCACACCGATATCGAGCAATGTCGTCGCAATTTCCTTTGCCGGGTATTTTAGTGCTATCGCCCCTCGCGGATCCTTGCCGGCTACTCCTAATGACGCAGCAAGCTCGAGATCATCCAGTTTGATGACGACGCCATCAACTTCAAACGGAATGGCATCCCGAGTCGTCATCCATTCAGGAACATCCTTGATCACTTCTTTGAAGTTATTCTTTTTTCTCGCCAAGTCACTTACAGGAAACCCTGCGGTTTTCAGGAACTCAAGCACTTCCCATTGACTTGCTATGGTAGGTCCGGAGCTTTCGACAATGGTATACGTCAATAAGGTTAGAGGTCTTTCACGGGTAATCGCTGAATCAAGCTGCCTGAGCGATCCAGCAGCTGTATTACGCGGGTTTTGATAAGTCTTCTCTCCAATTTTCGCCAGTTCTTTGTTTAATAGTTCAAAGTCCTTTGTTCTGATAAAGCACTCACCCCTAACGACTAACCTCTCAGGGATGGATAAATTCACATCATTAGCTGGAATTTTTAAAGGCAGCGCCCTGATTGTCTTCAAATTTGCGGTGATATCTTCCCCAGTTACACCATCCCCTCTGGTTGCGCCTTTTACGAAAATACCGTTTTGGTAATGGAGCACAACGGTTAAACCGTCAATTTTTGGTTCCATAACAAAAGCCGATCGCTCCACGTCTGGATTTAATCGCCGTAACCTGTCATACCAGGCCTGCAAATCATTTTCGTCGAATGCATTCGCGAGTGATAATATTGGTGCAGGATGCAGCACCTTCTGGAATTTTTCAACCGGTTTTGCTCCTGATCGTTGAGTTGGTGAATCGGGAGTGACCATATCAGGATGTCGTTGCTCAAGCTCCTGCAACCTTTTTATCATCATGTCGTATTCATAATCGCTGAGGATTGGATCGTCCAAGACGTGATAACGATAGTTATGGAAATTGATTTCCTTTTGCAGCCTGGTAATTTCTTCCCGTTCAAACTGGTTTTCCATGCCACATCCTTTTTAATCTGATCAATTATAGGAATTCTAATATAAAATAGTAATGCTAACGTTCATCCATTAAAATATCATGAATTTTTAGAACTACAATAGATCGGAGGCTTGATGAAGACAGTTGCGTATATTGGTGCAGGTTTATTGATCCTCTTCGGCGCATTAATGGCGATCGGGGCAACTGACCCAACCGGAAACAGTTCCTGGCTTTTTGTAGGTTTGTTCCTAATCATTGTTGGGTTGGTGATCATCTTTTTTGCAGCACGCAGAAAACCCGAAGCTCCCACAACCAACGTAACCCTTAACGTGGATCTTCCTGGTGATGTCAGCATGGACTCTCTCAAATGCAAGTCCTGCGGCGGCGTTCTATCAGCTGAAAATATTTCCATGGTTCAGGGCGCTCCCATGGTCACATGTCCATATTGTCACACGGTTTATCAGCTTACCGAAGATCCAAAGTGGTAACCTCTAGTGCGTCATTGTTCTCTTCTACCGGAGGAATGCGATGAAGTTATTAAGATATCTTAGTGTTTTTGTTATCATCATATTGCTGGCAGGCAGTACAACCCCTGTTTTTGCCCAGGATTACATTTTTCAGGTGCCTGAAATGTCAGTGGTCGCATCCATCAACCCGGATGGGTCGATCAATATTGACTACACAATGACCTTCCTGAATGATGGTAACGCGCATGAGATCGATATCGTCGACATTGGCCTCCCCAACTACAATTACAATCTGCGCAACATTACGGCTGATGTAAATGGAAATCCGGTAAAAAAGATCACCAACTCCGATATCGTTTCTCCTGGGATTTCAGTTTATCTGCAGGATTACACAATTCCACCCGGCGGTCGGGGAACAGTCCACGTTTACATCACCAACGTTGAAGATGTGATTTACCCTGCTTCAAGCAATGAAAGCGAGGAATACGCCTCATTCGTTTTCTCCCCGCATTGGTACTGGCCCGAAAATACTTACGGTACGACGAAATACCAAATGACGATCCTGCTCCCGGCTGGAATCGGCGAACAGGAGGGACGCTACTTCATCCCTGATAACTGGCCTGGCGGACAGGAACCTGAATCTATGATCATGGAGGATGGACGAATTTTCTATACCTGGGTTTCTGATCAGGCGAACATGTATACCCAATACACATTCGGTTCCAGCTTCCCCTCGAGATATCTGACAGAAGGCGCTATTGTAACCGAACCTTATGTTCCGCCCTCAGAACAAGTTCCTTCTGGAGGGACGCTTAACCTTGAAAACATCTGCCCCGTCATATTCTGCTGTGGTTTCATCCTGTTCTTTGGTCTGATGGTTTATTCCGGGATCGTAGGATCAAAAAAGCGTAAATTACAATACCTGCCGCCTAAGATCAAAATCGAAGGGAACGGCATCAAACGTGGTCTTACCGCTGTTGAGGCAGCTGTTCTGATGGAACAACCTATGGACAAAGTGTTTACGATGATCCTTTTTTCTGTTCTAAAGAAAAACGCAGCGCAAGTCATCACCAAGGATCCTCTTGATATTAAACCTGTCGATACATTCCCCTCTGATATTTACGGTTATGAAACTGATTTTCTGAATTCTTTTAAAGTCAAAGGCAACGACAGAAAAAAAGCCTTACAGACGACAATGGTGAACCTTATCAAAAGTGTCACAGAAAAAATGAAAGGATTCAGCCGTAAAGAGACCATCGCTTATTACCAGGACATTATGAATCGGGCCTGGGTGCAGGTGCAACAGGCCGCCACACCAGAGGTTAAAGCCCAGGTTTACGAAGAAGTTATGGACTGGACAATGCTGGACAAGAAATACGAGGACAAGACCGAAGAAGCGTTCAGCGGACCCATCCTCGTCCCCGCACCTTCCTGGTGGTGGCGTTATGATCCTTCGGTTCCCCGACCTGCAACCTCCACGGTCAGGCCTACCGCTGCTGCACCATCAACCTCTACATCCGCGCCAAAAATACCCTCCACGGTTTCGCTGCCAACCATGCCCGGTTCAGCTTTTGCGGCTTCTGTTGTCAATAGTGTTTCTTCGTTTGCCTCAAACGTGATGGGTGGACTAACCGGATTTGCTGGTGGAGTAACCAACGTCACCAATCCTCCTCCTCCGCCCTCAACGTACCGCAGTTCCTCCGGCGGCAGCCGGGGAGGCGGAAGTCATTCGTGCGCCTGTGCGTGCGCCTGCGCTGGGTGTGCCTGTGCATGTGCCGGCGGCGGTCGATAATCGGTGTAAATGTTTAAAATGGGAATATTTACCAGGCTCCATCAGCGCAAGTCTGACCATCAGATTAAGCCGCCTGAAACGGGTTTGTACCACTTCAGGTGGAATCATGGTGAGGAAACTTCGCGCATACATTTACGCCTTGATGATGACAATTCCGGTCTATTGATCATTAATGCCAACAAAGTATTCCACTTGAATCCAAGCGCCGCCTTAATGGCTTACTACACTCTATCAGGTGCAGAAACAGATATTGCAGCGAAAGGCCTGTCGAAACGTTTCAATGTACCAAAATCCACCCTGCGGGACGACTTCGAAGGTTATCAAAACACATTACTGGATCTGATCAACGGTACAGCCTGCCCGATCTGTGATCTTGACCTAGAAACCACCTTACCTTTTACATCAAAACCGAGCGCTCCCTATCGAATGGACCTCGCGTTAACCTATCGTTGCAATAATTCATGCGCCCATTGCTATAACGCGCGATCCAGAAATTTTCCGGAATTAAAAACGCAAGATTGGATTGAGATAATCGACAGGTTATGGGAAATTCGAATTCCGCATATCGTATTCACTGGTGGAGAGCCCACATTACGTGATGATCTTCCTGAACTGATCCAACACGCCGAAAAGAATGGTCAAATCGCCGGGCTCAATACAAATGGCATCAAACTGGCTGACATGGATTTTCTTAATACCCTGGTCAAAGCCGGACTTGATCACGTTCAAATCACACTCGAATCGCATTTGCCTGATGTTCATGACAAGATGGTTGGTCACAAAGGCGCCTGGGAACAGACCGTGGCCGGTATTCGCAACGTTGCCAAAACAGGCCTGTATTTTATGACCAACACCACCATGCTGACCCACAATAGCCCCTTCATCCCCGACACCCTGCATTTCCTAGCGGAACTGGGTGTGCCTACTGTTGGCCTCAACGCGCTCATTTACAGCGGTAGGGGCAGATATGTGGGCACCGGTCTCGAGGAAAAAGACTTAAAACCGCTCTTAACAAAAGCAAAGGAAATCACCACTCATTACGGGCAACGCTTGATCTGGTACACCCCCACGCAGTACTGCAATTTTGATCCGCTGGAGTTTGATCTTGGCGTGAAAGGATGTACAGCAGCCCTTTACAACATGTGCCTGGAGCCTGACGGAGCTGTGCTTCCATGCCAATCTTATTACCACCCCGTTGGAAACATCCGGACAGACAAATGGGAGAACATTTGGAATCACGAGCTCTCTATTCAACTCAGAAAACGACAAAATCTGCCTGTCAAGTGTCAGGATTGCCCAATAAAAATTCAATGTGGCGGCGGATGTCCTCTGCAATTTGATGATTACTTAGATTCAGACGGTACCTGGAGGAACGAATGATAAACAAAATTAATCAGTTTTTAGATCGAATCTTTTATACGCCCAAACCTCTTCCTCCCGGCAAGTTCAGCTCAATGCTGACCATCCATGACACCCCGTATCGTCTGCATTTACGAATTGAAAATGATGGCTCGGGTATCCTTATCCTCAACGCCGCCACAGTCCTCCACCTGAATCAAACCGCTACGGAAATTGCCTATCACATGATCAACAACACTGAAACCGATAAGATTGCATCTCATCTGGTCAAACGCTACCAGGTAACGCGTGAATTAGCGCTCCAGGATATTGACGAATTTGAGGAGAGAATTGAAACCTTATTCGAAACTCCTGATCTCGATCCCGAAACTTTTTTGGATATGGAGAGAGTCAGCCGACACACAGCGGCATTTGAGGTGCCTTTGCGCCTTGATTGCGCGCTCACATACCAACTCTCTTCAGGCGGCGCAGAGCTATTCGCGCCCACCAGGCGTGTTGATCGTGATTTATCCACTGAAGAATGGAACCACATTCTTGACCAGGCTTGGGATTGGGGTATACCGCACGTTGTGTTTACCGGCGGTGAACCCACTTTGCGACCCGACCTTGTAGAACTAATCCAACACGCGGAAGGTCTTGGCCAGGTAACCGGCTTAATTACCGATGGCAGCCGTCTGGTTGATAATGAGTATTTTCAAAATCTTCTCGATTCAGGTCTTGATCACTTGATGATCATATTGAACGACTGGGAAGAATATTCTTGGGAATCAATCCGCGACGCTGTTAATGAGGATATTCACTTAACTGTACATGTAACTGTGAATGAAATAAATCAGGAAAACCTTGTGTCTTTACTTGATAAACTCACAGACATAGGTGTAATTAATGTTTCTTTCAGTACACCCACCAGGTCATTAGAAAACGCCCTAAATGTTGCGCGGCAAATTGCCTCCGAAAAGGGTCTAACTCTGATTTACGATTTGCCCGTTCCTTACAGCGACCTCAATCCCCTCAACATTGAACTTGAACAGGACCAAACCAACCTAAAAGGAGCAGGCAGGTCATGGTTGTACATTGAACCTGATGGAGACGTTCTGCCCGGTCAGGGATACACCACCAGACTGGGAAATTTGATGACAGATAATTGGATGAATATCTCAGTAAACCGAAAAATTTATCTTCAAAAGTAAATGAATATCGACTGGCATGCCCGCTTTACTCAACAGGCTCTCTGGACTAAAAGCTTAAGAGAATACCTGCTAAAAGATATTACCCTGCAATCTGACGCCAAAATTCTTGAAATCGGATGCGGCACTGGCGCCATCCTTTCTGACATTAATCCGGGACAGAATGCCACATTAATTGGATTGGACAATAATTTTCATCATTGCGCAATCGCTACACGCAACACCCCAAATTCTTTTGTCCTCAACGCGGACCTGTATTCCATCCCTTACCCATCCGAAACGATTGATTTTATTTATTGTCATTACTTACTTCTATGGCTTGCGTCTCCTCAAGCCGCGATGGAGGAGGTTTTTCGTGTGCTAAAGCCGGGCGGGATTTTTCTTGCTTTTGCTGAACCGGATTATGAATCCAGAATCGACTACCCTAAAGAATTCATTAATCTCGGTAAATTACAAACTCAATCTCTCGTTAAACAGGGAGTAAATTCCAAAATTGGCCGTCAGCTACCCTCTCTCGCCGTACAAGCGGGTTTTAAGAAATGTAAATATGGTATCTCGGGCTATGAAACCATCTCGGGTGAACTTCCTGAGTGGTGGCAATCCGAGTGGCAGACAATCCATTACGATTTGTCCAATGACTTAGACGTACATCATATTGAAAAATTGAAGGTTTTAGACCGTAAATCCTGGCTGGACGGTTCCAGAGTTTTATGGATTCCAACCTTCTATTTGTCATGTATAAAGCCTTAACTTTGTTACATTTTTAAGCGCTTCATCACTTGGCAGACAATTTTATCTCGGATAAAATACTTCTGAAAAACCGGATCTACATTGATGCCCACATCATTCTGTCCGGTTTTTCTTTTTTGTTATTGTCAAATGAGCGTATTAGCGTTATAATCTTGCTCTGTTCGGGGCGTGGCGCAGCCCGGCTAGCGCGCTTGCATGGGGTGCAAGAGGTCGGAGGTTCAAATCCTCTCGCCCCGACAACAATACCGCAGATCTGAAGAGGTCTGCGGTTCTTTGTTTAAATCGAAAATATCTTATTTTGTGAGTTATGTCTTATTGGTTTGACGGCCATAAAAACTGTTAATGGTTAACTCTTTCACTTTGTCACTCAGCTTTATGACAACATCTCCAATGCGTTCTTAATTCTCTCGATCACTTTTTCTTTTCCGATGATTTCCATGCTCTCAAACAACGGCGGGCTTACTTTCTGACCCGTCACAGCGACCCGAAGAACACCAAAAATCTGCCCCGCGGATAAACCGGATTTCTCTACGTATTCTCTCAACTGCGTTTCGGCTAACGCTAAATTCAAATTTTCAAGTCCGGATAAGATTTCAAAACTGTCACCAAGAATCTTTCTGGTTTGCTCCACATCCAATCCCTTGCCAATCAGGTCTTGTGAGTTATATGCAATCTCTTCTTTGAAAAAGAATCCTGCCATACCAACCGCTTCATCCAATGTGGTAATTCGCTCCTTAATAATTGGAGCAATCTTAATTAAACTTCCCTGGTCAACTTCATATCCTGCTTTCAAAAAATACGGAGCAATACGCAGTGCCAATTCTTCGTTTGTGAAATTGCGGATGTGCAGCCCATTAAAATGATCCAGTTTTGAAAAATTGATCGCCGCTGGCGAAGGATTCAAATGTTCCAGGCTGAATTTATCCACCAGGTCGTCCAGTGTGAAGAACTCTGTGTGGTCATCGTAACTCCAGCCCATTAGTGAAACCCAATTGACCACTCCTTCGGGTGTGTAGCCCAAATTCTGTAAATCCTTCACAAAAATGGAATGCCCATCTTTTAGCAAATCCGCCGATTCCCGTTTGCTCATCTTTCCCTTACCGCTTGGCTTTAGGAAAATGGATAAGTGAACCCATACTGGTTCAACCCAACCAAACGCGCGGACAATCATTGCGTGCAATGGCAAGGAAGGCAGCCATTCCGAGCCCCTGATTACATGCGTGATTTTCATCAGGTTATCATCAACCATGGCTGCCAGGTGATACAAAGCCCAACCATCCGATTTCACGAGAATGTAATCATCTAAGTTCTTATTTTCGACAGTAATCTCACCTCGTAAAAGGTCCGTTACAGTTGTGGTTCCCTCTTTTGGAGTCTTAAACCGGAAAACAAATTTTTCACCTACCTTGATCCTCTCTCTTGCTTCCTCTAGTGGGATATTTCGGCATGTGCCATCATAGTGCGGAGGTTCTTTGCGTTTTTGCTGCTCCTCACGCATCCTGGTCAATCGCTCAGGCGTACAGAAGCAATAATAAGCCTTTCCTTCGTTTATCAATCTTTCTGCGTGTTCCAGGTAAATGTCTTTTCGCTCTGATTGTCTGTAAGGTCCATATGGACCGCCAATATCAGGTCCTTCGTCGTAATCAATTCCAAGCCAGCGCAGCCCGTTGATCAACTCTTCTTCAGCTCCGGGAGTATATCGTTTGAAGTCAGTGTCTTCAATTCTTAAAATAAATTGACCGCCGGTTTTCTTTGCGATCAGATAATCGTAAAGCGCCGTTCGCGCGCTGCCCAGGTGCATATGTCCAGTGGGTGAAGGAGCGAATCTAACACGATATGGAACCTGTTTTGAAGCCATAGATCTCCTTGTTATGAAGCTTTGCGATGAATTAAAACACTTTCAATAAGTCCGATACCGAGCAGCAGCGACAACAACGAGCTACCACCATAACTGATGAAGGGTAAGGTCTGACCAGTAACCGGAATTACCCTCAAGTTTACCCCGATATTCACCATTGTTTGAAAAGCGATTAAAGCAGCAAACCCGTAAGCAATTAGAGCGCCATACGTATCGCTTGCGATGCGCGCGGCGCGGATGCAACGCAAAATTACAAAAATAAGTACACCCATAAGGATTATCGTACCAACGAACCCGAATTCGGCTGCAATTGCTGAAAATATGTAATCTGTAGACCGTACCTTTAGAAAACGTAATTGAACCTGTGTTGCCGAGCCATAACCCTGCCCCAGCAACCCGCCGCTTCCAATTGAAATGAGCGCCTGCTCAACATTGTAAGTATTGCCAAAAAAGTCATCTTCTTCAGGCTGAATAAATGTCAAAATTCTTTCCTGCTGATATCCCTCCAGGAATGGGAACACGATTATCGCGCCAACAACACCAATAATCCCCATTACGATGACATACTTAGTAGGCAGACCGCTTATCCAGAGCATGGCAAACCAGATCACAACTAACATGATCGTTGTACTGAGGTTTGGTTGAAGATAAATAGGGAGAATGATCCCCCCTATGATCAGCCCGCTGATGACCAGCCACCTTACATTTTTCGGCTTATTTATGGAATTTGAAAAGTAATGCGCTAGAACAAGAATAACAACGATTTTTGATAACTCAGCCGGTTGAATATTAACCAAACCGACTTGCAGCCATCGTTGCGCGCCAAAACTTGTCGTGCCTATCACCAGGATCACGCCGAGGAAAAGTACTATGAAAATGTACATGTACTTTGAAAGACTTTTCCAATAGCGGTAATCGACAACGGTCACAAAAGCAAGAACTGCCAAGCCGATACCCATGAAAGTTGCCTGCCTGTTGACGTAGTTGGCCAACTCGATGTTTCCGGCGATCGTTGAACGGATCATAATTAATCCGAAGATGCACAGAAAAAGTACAGCCCCGAAAAGCCAGACATCAAAATTACGCCAAAATTCTCTTCTCAGCATATCAAACCTGATTGCATAATCTGTTACCTGCCACCCGGGTTGGCTGAATCAATCGCCTTCAGGTCAAAATACGTTTCCAGCACCCGCTGCACGATTGGAGCTGCCACGCTGGCACCTTCACCGCCGTTGTACACAAATGCTACAACCACGATTTCCGGATCATCGAAAGGTGCGTAGCCGGCATACCAGGCGTGAAACGGCCATGATTCGCGCTGACACAAGCCTTTTGACTGCGCGACGTCATCGCAGTATTCTGCTGTTCCTGTTTTCCCGGCTGATGGGATATCCAGTAAAGCCATTGATTCTTCGGCTGTCCCATACACAACAACCTGCCGCATCCCTTCTTTGGCATAATCGATCACCCATTGTTCTACCACCCGCTTCTCACCGGTTGGCTTGAAATTCTCATCAAAAATATCAATGACCGGTTCCTTAGTGATATCTCTCACAAGTTTAGGTTCAAACGCCTGCACCACATTACCTTCTGAATCCAGGATATCCCTGATAAGCGTTGGCTGCATAAATTTCCCATCATTAGCTAAGGTTGCAAAGGAGACCAGCACCTGCAACGGTGTCGCGAGGACATACCCCTGCCCAATAGTCATAATGTAGGTATCTCCGGTTGACCAATTCTCAGCCTTATTAATACGCTTCCAGGTTGGGTCAGGGATAAGACCCGCGACTTCACCAGGCAGTTCAATTCCTGTTGGCGAACCGTATCCAAGCGCTTCCGCGTACTCTTTTATACCCCAAGCCCCCAATCCTCCATCCGGTATGTCCGGCTCAAATCCCCCACCGATCTTGTAAAAATAAATATCGTCTGAAAGCGCGACAGACTTCACAAAGTCGCACATACCGTGACCTTCCCGATCATATCCGTAGTAGATCATAGGAGTTCCCGGGTCATTGGGAGAATATTTCTGTATGATCGATATAGTTCCCGGGCAAGGAATTTCTTCTTCCGGTCCAATCACGTCTTCGTTCAAAGCGCCAACAGCCGCGACCATCTTAAAAACAGATCCCGGCGGATGCTGAGCGGAAACCGCGTGGTTAAGCAACGGCTTTAATGGATCCTGGCTCAACTGATTGTAGTAATAAGCCGGGATGATAGTTTCCATCCGGTTGTTATCGTAAGTAGGCTCTGAAACCAGCGCTAAAATCTCTCCGGTTTTAGGATTCATTGCGATCACAACACCATTCATCGACTGGATGCGATTTAAATAGGTGTTCCAAAAATCCATCTCATCTTTTAACGCTGTTTTAGCCGCCGATTGTAAACGGGTGTCAATCGTTAATCTCAGGCTGTATCCAGGCTCCGGGTCTACCGGTTCTTCAATATCGCGAATTTCCATTCCTGCACTATCAACTTCCACCACTCGCAGGCCATTTTTTCCTATCAGCACGTCATCCATTGCATACTCGACACCAGCGTATCCCACCTTGTCTCTACCGGATACAAATCCCAGGTCTGTATAGTACTCCTCATTTTCAGCTGTGACCGGTCCCAGAAAACCGATAATCTCTGCAGTAAGATAACCTGTCGGGTACTGTCTCACAGGTGAAACTTCTATCGTAACCCCGGGCCAATCATCTTCTTTTTCACTGATCGTCATCGCGATGTCTTTATCAATATTGCATTTCACGAACACAGGTGTGTATGGGGCGTTTGTTTCACCTATGAGCACAATTTCTTTTATACCAAAATCAGTCTGGCAGGCTGTAAAAAGGCGCGCTGTTTCGTCAGTAACTACGCCATTTGTAACAGGAACATCGATCAACTCTGATAATTGTCGGTAGATCTCTTCTGTCGTGCCGGGGTCACCGGGTAGATTCGCCGGAGTTATGGCAACATTGTATGAAGCGGCGTTTCTAGCCAGGACATAATCATTGCGGTCATAGATATTTCCACGTTGAGTGGATACACTAATATTTTTGATTCGGTTTTCTTCAGCCTGCCCTGCATATGCTGCACCGTTGATAACCTGCAAGCTAAATAAACGGACGACATAAATCGAGAAGACAATCGCCAGAATGGCATAAATGATCTTAAAGCGCCACTTCTCCAGGCTTGATTGTTGTAATTTACCGTTGTTCATTCCGATTCCTCGTTTCTAAAAACCCAACCCGCGAAATCCCTCCCGACTGCGAATACAGGAATCGCGAGCAATAAATTTAACAATACAGAAGGAACAATAACGTTGGTCAGAGAAACCTGCCAGGCATAGATCGTTCCATTAATCCGCAAGCCTGCCATCGAAATGAGGTAAAGCAGTACACTAGCGGCAATCGTAATCGCAAACATCGACAACAAAGGAGATTGCCACAACCGTCTTGACACGTATTGCGCGATGGCGATGACAATCAAATAAGCCGACGGATAAACATACCAGGGCAATGCTGAAACATAAGACGCCAATCCTCCGGCGAAGAACGCTAACAGGTATCCTGAGTAATCCTTGCTGTTTAATCCCCATGCAGCCAGCCAGACAAGGATCAGGTCCGCCGCCCCGTGCAATAACCTGATTTCTGATACGATCGTGGTTTGCAGTATAAGCAGAAATAACAGAATTGGTACTGAAAGAATGAGACCCATTATTGACCCTGTTCAGGAACAAGCGGTTCTATGTCAACAGAAAGGAAGTTCGTGATCACCAAGACTGCCTGCAAACTGCTGAAATCCACAGATGGTTGAATTGTCGCGGTCTGGAATAAAGCATTTTCGGTGGATTCTATGGTCATCACCTGACCGATCAATAACTCGGGTGGATAACTGCCACCCAGGCCGGATGTGAAAACAAGTTCCCCTTCGATTATTTGCACACCCTGGCTGACCATTTCCAAGGTAATGTCGCCGGTGACAGCCCCCCTTATTTGTCCTTCAGCGACACTTTCCTGCAATTCAACATTCACAACTGATCCCTGATCGGTAATCAATTGAACACGTGCGGCAGTCGCTGTGACAGCATCCACATTCCCTACTAATCCTTGTTCTGTTACTACCGGCATACCTTTGTATATGTTGTCATCAGAACCTTTGTCGATAATCACGTATTGCAGAAAGGGACTTGGGTCCATACCAATAACAGAAGCAGCGATATATTGATTGGATGGATTATCACGCGCAAAATCAAGCAAAGCGTACAAAATGTCCGTCTCAACAAGTTGCTGTCTCAGCGCCAGTATTTCCGTCTGTAATCTTGATACCTCGTTTTGAAGGGCGGCGTTTTGCTCAAGCAGCGAATTTACATCCCGTGGAACAGTAAAGAAATCTACAGCAGCCTGCACCCGTGTTGATATCCAGCTCTGAACACCAACCATCGGATCCATCGCTTTTCCGATAATCCTTCCCAGTAAGCCGCTGATGGCTAGTACGAGGACTCCCGCTATGATCAAGATGATCGCCAGCGTTTGCCATGTTCTGCTTGTTATTCTTTTCATTTTTCCTTGAGGATAATTTTACCCTTTGGAAGCGCTTCTCTCCAGGCCAACCAGGAAACGCTTATAGCGACCAAGGTTCTCCAGAACGAGACCCGCTCCTCTGGCAACACAAGTCATTGGATCGTCTGCCATCCATACACGCAAGTTGAGCTCATCCTTTAATCTTGGTACCAGTCCAAGTATCTGCGATCCGCCTCCAGCCAGGCAAACACCGGAATCCAGTAGATCAGACACGAGTTCCGGAGGAACTTCATCCAACGCATCTTTTATGGTATCTACAATGATCTGTATAGATGGATTCATCGCTTCCCTGATCTCGACAGAAGAAACTTCAATCGAGCCTGGCAAGCCTGTGATCAGGTTTCTACCACGAGCTGTAATTGTCAATTCATTTTGAAGGGGATACGCAGAACCGATCGCAACTTTTATCTGCTCAGCCATTCTCTCGCCTATGAGGAGGTTGTACTTCTTGCGAATGTATTGCAGAATATCTTCGTCAAGTTCATCACCTGCAATTCGCAGAGAACGAGAGATTACAATCTCGCCCATTGAAATAACCGCAACCTCAGTCGTACCGCCGCCAATATCAACGATCATCGTGCCTTTTACTTCATTAATGGGTAACCCAGCTCCGATTGCAGCGGCTCTTGGTTCTTCAATGAGATAGGCTTCCCGAGCACCGGCGGCCATTGCAGCGTCATAGACTGCTCTCTTCTCAACTTCCGTTGCGCCTGAAGGAATCCCAATACAAACACGGGGTCTTGGCATGGGAACAATCGCCTGCTGGTGAACCTTTCCGATAAAATATTCCAGCATCGATTTAGTAATTTCAAATTCAGAAATAACACCGTCGCGCAGAGGTCGAATAGCCACGTAGTTGGCAGGAGTTCTACCCACCATTTCCTTAGCTGAATATCCGACTGCGATCGTCTCACGGGACCGTTTGTTGATCACAACCCAGGACGGTTCGTTGATGACAATCCCTTTTCCATGTACATTTACGAGGGTGTTCGCTGTACCCAGATCAATGCCAATGTCTAGAGAGAAAAAACCCATCAACCAGCTGAATGGATTGAATGCCAATATGTTCTCCAATTTATAGGTTACGCACTTGAAAAAAATTATACCATAGCGATAATGTCAAGCTTTTTTTGTTTTTTCCTCAATCTCTTGAGCTTGACACAGTTTTTACATCTCGCTATAATCCTTGACAGCAAGCGGGTGTGGCCAAGTGGTAAGGCATTACCTTCCCAAGGTAATATTCGTGGGTTCGAATCCCATCACCCGCTCTTTTTGTTTAAATTTTTTCCTTTTTCTATATAATTAATGGTGTGGATTATAGGAATTTGTCAAATAATTGTAATAAATTGGCAATATTGTAAGTTTACAAATAATTCATTGTGCTAGAATAAAATATCAAAAGGATGCCACTATGCTCCCGGGTAAATTGGTTCTCCACATCGAAGATAATTTTGAAAACCGCATTCTTGTCCGAAGGCTGCTTCATTCAGCGAATTACAACGTGATTGAAGCTGAAAACGCCCGCCAGGCAGTAGCGGCGTTAGGTAAGTATTGCCCGGATCTGATATTGATGGATATCAATATTCCTGGTGTTGACGGTTACACCCTGACCGCAAAATTAAAAACCATCCCCAGTATAAAAAAAATCCCCGTCGTTGCTATCACAGCCAATGCGATGAGAGGAGATCGTGAAAAATCCCTCCTTGCCGGATGTGACGGTTATATTGAAAAACCGATCGACATCGATAACTTTCTTGAACGAATTCACGGTTACATAAACCACAACGGAAAATCAGGTTCAGTAAATGGTTGACGCTTCTCACCCGCCACTTTCTCCTGCAAACCAGATCCAAACAATCCTTGTTGTTGAAGACAATGTTGGTAATTTTATGTTGATCGCCAGAATGCTTGACGATTCCGGCATCCATTGCGAATGGAAAACATCAGGGTACGAGGTAGTTGAATTTGCTGAAACACTTTCCAGCATTGATCTGATTCTCATGGATATCCGTCTACCCTATGAAGATGGATATGGCGCTTTTCGAAAACTTAGACAAAACCAGAAATTCAACCACATCCCTATTGTTGCTGTCACCGCTGTTACCGGGCTTGATCAAATGCGAGCCGCCCAACTGGCGGGTTTTAGCGGTTTTATTGGCAAACCTTTGAATCCTGACCGGTTTCCCGATCAAATTCGTAGAATTCTTTCCGGAGAGGCAGTGTGGGAATATGAATAATGCACTCCAGACCGAAAAGATCACGGTTGTATTAATCAATAACAATTTTTATTTGTTATAGCCCTAATTGAGGTGGAGGAAAGATGGCGCAAACCAACAAAATAACCAATCAAAATTACCCTGAATCGATCGCTGATCTCCCGGTAACGAATTATTCCACGATCTTGAAAACGTTGATCGCGATTAGCCTGCTCTCAACGCTTGTCTTCGTTGTTCTTTCTTACTTAACCAGGGAGTTAGGGTACTTTTTACTAACAGTCAGTTCCGGGATCACGCTGGTATTTGCCTTCGCTTCAAATCCCCGACCGCCCAAAAAACCGGCTGCGTTTATTGTCTTTTTATTCGCGCTCTCTTATCAGCTTTTTATCGTACTCCTTGCAAGTATTTTGCCTTCTTACCTTGGAATCCCTTACGCGATAATCGCTGTAACACTCGCGTTCATTTTTACCTCCATTATTCCACGCAGCGCGTTGAGTGACTGGATTGTTACCGCAGGTATCCTGGCGGCTATTGCCTCTCTTGAATTGACCATTCTCGCATTGCTGCCGCAGGTGAATAACCAGGCAATCGCGAGTATTGTTGTCATCATCGCAAGCTTCTTGATCATTAAAGTTAGTGAAATGTTCGGTGAAAATCGTATTATCGCCTCGATCCGAACCAAGCTACTTCTTCTGGCGCTCGCTCTAACCCTTATTCCTCTAATCATCCTTTCATTCATTAGCAATCGGTTCCTACGCACCTCTATTGAAGCGCAATCCAACGAGTCATTGCGCGTTGCTGCTGAGCAAACCGGATTATCGATAGACAGCTTTTTTGAATCAAACATTGATTCACTTGAAATCGAGTCCACACTGGGATCCATTCGTAACTACCTGGCGCTTGAACAAGGTGAACGCGGCAACAGCGTGGAAGAATCTGCTTTACGGTCAACGTTATTATCCCTTCAAACCAAGGAACAGATTTATCAACCTTCTTACGCTGTCCTTGACCTCGACGGAACAAACATATACAGCACCGATCGTGCCAGTATCGGAACTTCTGAGTCAGAAACAAGTTACTTTAAGTCTGTTTCATCAACCGGTATCAGTTATATTAGTTCAGTTGAGTTTCCCGCTGGTTCCCCATCCGGTTTTATCCATTTCATTACGCCAATCAAGAGTGAATCAGCCCAGACCGTTGGATATTTACGCTCCAGGTATGACGCTCGTATTTTACAGTCCATAATGGAATCCAATGTGGGATTGATTGGAAATCGTTCTTACCCCATGTTGATCGATGAGAATGGTTTGCGTCTAGCTGATGGTTTTTCACCAAATTCCATCAATCATCTCATCCAGGATATTACTTACAATGATTATGATGCGCTTCTTGCCGAATTAAGGCTTCCTGTAAGTATTCCTTTTGAAGAAATCTCAATTCCACAATCAGACCTTAACATGGCAAAGAATGTAGATAGCGAGATCACCTTCTACACCGCCAATTTAGCCGTACAGAATAGATCCATCCCGCATTCCGGATCCATGGTCACGCTTGACTCCAAGCCCTGGAAGGTCGCGTACCTTCAGGATCAATCAAATTTAACAAGCTCGATTGATGAACAGAACCGGCTTTCGACCGCGATCTCCTTACTAATGGCAGGACTGGTCAGTATTTTGGTTATTTACGCCGCCAGCCAGTTCTCAAGACCGATCATTGACATGACTCGCGCGGCTGAAAAAATTTCAGCTGGCGATTTGACAGTCCGTACAAATGTAACCTCAGGCGATGAAATAGGAACCCTGGGTACGGCTTTCAACTCAATGACCACGCAGCTTAAAGACCTTGTTGATACACTGGAAAGTCGTGTTAGAGACAGAACTCAGCAGTTAGCGATTCAGAACGAATCACTACAATTGCGTACCCGCCAACTGCAAACAGTTGCTGAGGTGGCGAGGAACATTGTATCAACACGCGAGGTGGATAGGCTTCTCAACCAGGTTACACGGCTTGTGAGCGACCGGTTTGGCTTTTACCACGCCGGCATCTTCCTTTTGGACGAAAATGGTGAATATGCCGTCCTACGCGCCGCCAACTCTGCTGGTGGACAGAGGATGCTCGAGCGGCAGCATAGACTTCGTGTTGGCCAGGTAGGTATTGTGGGTTATGTCACAGGCTCGGGTGAACCCCGTATTGCTACAGATGTGGGTGATGATGCAGTTTACTTCAACAACCCCGACCTGCCTGAAACCCGTTCAGAAATGGCGCTACCCCTCAAATTAGGCGGTATGATTATCGGCGCCCTTGATGTGCAATCCAAAGAGTCTAACGCATTCACAGAAGACGACATCACCCTCTTCACAACGTTGGCTGACCAGATTTCAGTTGCGATTGAAAACGCAAATGCCTACGAAATCTCGCAGCAAACCGTTGAGGAAATGAAGGAACTTGATCGGGTTAAAAGCCAATTCCTCGCCAATATGTCTCACGAACTTCGTACACCTCTGAATTCCGTGATCGGTTTCTCACGCGTGATTCTAAAAGGAATTGACGGCCCGATCAACGAAACACAGGAACAGGATATCACCGCAATCTATAACTCTGGTTTACATCTGCTAAACATGATCAATGAAATCCTTGACCTGTCTAAGATCGAAGCCGGTAAGATGGAGTTACAAATAGATGACATTGACGCATCTGAAGTGGTGAATAATGCGATCAATTCTGCCGCCGGTCTCATCAAAGATAAACCCATCCAAGTGATCACCAAAGTCGCACCGGATCTTCCTGTCATCAAAGGCGATGAAATGCGTCTAAACCAGGTCCTGACCAACCTAATCGGTAACGCGGTCAAATTTACAGAAAAAGGCAGTATTACACTTGAAGCTTTTGAAAATGTAAACGAACAAAACAAGAAAGAGATCATGTTCACCGTTGCTGATACCGGAATTGGTATTGCTCCGGAAGACCAGGGAAAGTTATTCCAGCGCTTCTCACAGGTAGATGACTCACCAACCCGACGCACCGGCGGAACAGGATTGGGGCTTTCCATTGCCCGCTCGCTGGTTGAATTACACGGCGGTAGAATTGGATTGCTCAATAGCGAGCTGAACAAGGGCAGCACTTTCTTCTTCACCGTCCCAATTCCAACAGAACCTGAAACCCCTCTTTCACAAGAGATCCCGCCCGGTGAAAACATCATTCTCTCAATTGATGACGATCCCCAGGTGATCACCCTTTACGAGCGCTTCCTCAAGCCATACGGTTATGATGTGGTACCACTCACCAGTCCCGAACTGGCTGTTGAGCGTGCCCGCGAATTGAAACCATTCGCCATCACACTCGACATTATGATGCCCGACAAGGACGGTTGGCAGGTATTGAGTGACCTTAAATCCAACGAAGACACGAGAGATATACCCGTTATGATCTGCTCAATACTCGAAGAAGAGGAAAAAGGATTCAGCCTTGGAGCATCGGATTACCTTGTAAAACCATTCCTTCACGATGACCTTGCAAACGCGATAAAACGATTGGATCGCGATGGCGATGTGCATGACGTCATGATTATTGACGATGATCCTCAATATCTCCACCTTTTGCAGAAAATGATCGAAGATGAAGGTCAATTCCTCCCCGTTCTTGCCGATGGAGGTCTCACCGCGCTAAAACTCCTCAATGATTTCACTCCTGATGTCATCATCATGGACCTGCTCCTTGACGACATTAACGGGTTTGATTTGCTGGACAAGTTCAAATCAGAGCCCCGTCTTCACAACGTGCCTGTCATCATCGTTACAGGTTCAAATTTGAATGATGAGCAAATTCAGCTCTTAGGAGATTACAAGGATCAAATTCTCTCCAAGTGGACGATCAACAAAGATGATTTGCTCAGTAACCTTCAGGAAACACTTAACCGGATAAAACCCAACCGGTCAATGGAATAAATGCCAGCCCATTTTCTTGCCAGGTGCCTTGACTGTGGTGGACAGGCGGAATTCGACCAACACAACCCTGCCTGTCCACAATGCGGATCATTTTGGCGCGAAGCTGTTTATGATTACACGCACCTTGGGGATATTCTTCCCCTCCGGATCAGCCAGCGGCCATTCGATTTGTGGCGTTATGAAGAATTACTTCCTCTATCAAACCCTATCCGCTCAGTTCAAATGGGTGAAGGTGGTACTCCCCTAATCCACGCTGCGAGCCTGGGTTCGATGTTGGGCAACCCCAATATTTACATCAAGGATGAACGCCAGAATCCCACTTCCTCCTTCAAAGATCGCCAGGCGGCAGTTGCCATCTCGATGTTCAAAGAAGCCGGTATTAGTGAGTTGGTCTGCGCTTCAACAGGTAACGTGGCAATTGCCTATTCGGCATACGCCGCTCGTGCTGGTATTCGTTTGTGGGCTTTCCTCACCAGCCTTGTTCCCTCGGAGAAAATGCGTGAAGTCTCCATCTATGGAACCCGCGTTATCAAGGTAACTGGCACATACGATGAAACCAAACAACTCGCTGAGCAGTATGCCCGTAAGCGCGGTTATCATTTAGATCTTGGGGCGCGCAGTATCGCCTGCATTGAAGGCATGAAAACAATTGCTTACGAGGTTTGTGAACAACTTGGCCAGGTCAGAAAACCAGAATTACCAATTCAGAATCCCACACTCCCCGTTTTCCAATCGCCTGATTGGTATTTTCAATCTGTAAGTGGCGGAATGGGACCTTTGGGAGTGATCAAAGGGTTCGATGAATTAAGGAAAATGTCACTCATTACAAATGTCCCAAAGATGGGTATCATCCAGGTGAGCGGCTGCGCGCCGATGGTGCACGCCTGGAAGTCGGATAAACCCGTCGCCGACCCTGTAAAATTCCCTCAAACGCTGATCTCTACCCTGGCGACTGGTGATCCCGGCAGGACTTATACCGAACTTTCCACCAGGATGAAAGCTTTCAGTGGTGGTACTTTTGAATCTGTGACCGACGAAGAAGCCTTTCGCGCTATGCATTTGCTCGCTCAGATGGAAGGAATCTCTGTCGAGCCGGCTGCTGCGGTTTCATTTGCCGGACTGATCAAGTTAATCCGTATGGGAGCTATACGCTCTGATGAAGTCGTGGTTGTAAACTGCACCGGGCACACAATGCCCATTGAAAGTCACATTCTGGGTGACACAAGAGACAATGAAATTGAGACAAGCCTGGGCGGTCAATATAAAGATCAGGAAGAAGGTTTGCTCGCAGCATTAAACAGTATTAATTTTGAGCGATTCCCCAGGATTGTCATCGCAGATGACGAACCCAATGTCCGCCGCTTGATAAAACGAATTCTATTATCACAAGGAAAATTTTCACTTCACGAAGCGGACAATGGCAGATCAGCAATCGAATTGATCACCCGTTTGCAGCCGGACCTAATTATTCTCGATCTCATGATGCCTGAGGTCGATGGTTTTTCGGTGATCGATATCCTGCACTCGCAAAAAGAAACCCGTGATATACCCATCATTGTCATTACGGCTAAAGAATTGACCTCTAATGAAAAAGCGAGGTTGAAAGGCAGAATTCAAGCCTTGATGCAAAAAGGCGATTTCGTCAGTGATGGTTTGCTTGAAGAAGTAAAATCAGTGATCAAATGAGCCAGGTCAAAGCCAGATCCAAAGGAATTTTTGCTGCTGCCGCATCCGCGTTCTTTCTTGGACTCGCGCCAATTTTCGGAAAACAATCCATTCTTCTGGGATTCACCCCTCTAGCAGTAGTTGCCGTGCGCACTTCTGCCGCCTGCCTATTACTTTTTTTATTTTTACTCGCATTTAAAAGGCAATTCTTTTACATATACCCATTAGGGCTTGCGGGTTGCCTTGTAGCTGGATTTATTAACGGGATCGGATCAATTTTTTACTATGCATCCCTCGCCCGCATTGATGCCGGGATCGGACAGTTGTTATATTCTTTTTACCCACTTTTCATGGTCTTTTGGCTTATCATCGACCGCCAATCAGTCAGCCGCGTCACGATAATACGCTTGCTTCTTGTATTTCCCGGTGTTTACCTGCTTTTAGTCAATCCCGCTCAAAAAATTGATCTGACTGGCGCATTATTCATGGTGATTGCGGCATTACTTTACGCGCTCCATCTTCTGGTAAACCAAAGAGTACTATTCGAAGCACCTGCGCCGACCGTTACGTTCTACACACTGCTTGCAATGAGCGCTACCGTCCTCACCGCTTTTCTCATATTTTCACCCCACCTCCCTTCTGCAGATGTTTCCTGGACCCCGTTGATCTTCTTATCACTGATAACCTTTTTCTCAAGAGTGACTTTATTCTTTGGAGTAAAGCATCTGGGTGGGATTCAAACCGCCTTACTGGGTTTGGGCGAATTATTGGTCACCGTCATCCTCGCACAGGTTTTACTGGCAGAACAACTCCGCCCGGTTCAGTGGCTCGGAGCCTTATTTATCGTGGTAAATCTTCTGCTTGTAATTTTTGATAAACCTACCAATTTAAAAAGAAACGGGCGCGGTTTTCTTTATTGGCTGAATCCTCCGTCCATTAACCCCCTCGATACGCCTTTCCACGACTGATAATAAAAAGAGACTCGCGATTGAGTCTCTTAGGGTGGCTGATGGGGGTTGAACCCACAACCCTCGCATCCACAGTGCGATGCTCTGCCATTGAGCTACAGCCACCACGAACGGACAGATTTTATCATACCCTCTACTGAGGTGCAAGCAATCCGCGAATCACCAGTCCGGCCATCTCCTGTGGCACAGTCACTTGTGTGTGCTCTTGAAGGTCTTTTATCGACACATTACCTGCCACGTTTTCATCCGGACCAAGCACGGCGACAATTCTTGCTCCGATTCGATCGGCGAATTTAAACTGTTTTTGCAGCTTAGCCACTTCAGGGTAGCATACAACCTTTAGACCCTGTTCTCTCAGCCTTGCTGAAAAAGATAACGCAGCTGGTAAAGAATCCTCATCAAAAATCGTTACCAGGGTTGCGTCTGCGAAAGGTTTATTTTCAGGAATGAGTCCATATTTTTTCAACAATAAGGTGATCATCACGTCTCCCATGGCAAATCCCACTCCAGCCAAAGGTGCTCCACCCACGTCTGATACCAGATTGTCATAATGACCGCCCCCCAGCACAGCCCGCCCGTCCCCACCTACATCCCATGCTTCAAATACAGTTCCGGTATAGTAGTCCAAACCTCGGATAATACGCGGATCGTAATTTACATAGTCGCTAACGCCCAACTGCTCAAGTGCTATGAATACCCGCACCAATTCAGGAGATTCCTTCCACAACTCCTTGTTCGAGATCAAGGTCAGCACACTTTCAATCTGATCAGTCGATAATCCTGCATCTATAGCACTTTTTTTCCAGTCTTCTCGTGTTAATTTGTCTACGCGATCGATCAGCTGGAAAACATTCTTTTTTTTCTCGGCTGGAATACCAGTTTCAGCTAGCTTTTTCTCCATCAGGTTTCGATGGTTCAGCTTGATCATGATCTGTTCCGGCGTTACACCGGCTTTTTTGAGAAACGTGGCGCAAATCGCAACTATCTCGGCGTCGGCTTCCGGTGAATTTACACCGATAAGATCAATATTCCACTGGAAAAATTCTCTTGTGCGGCCTTTCTGAGGTTTTTCATATCGCCAGAAGTTTCCATACGACCACCAGCGCAATGGATAAATCAGTTCATTTTGTTTGGCGGCTACCATTCTTGCCAGTGAAGGGGTTAATTCTGGCCTCAGGGTAACCAGTTCGCCACCCCGGTCTGAGAAAACAAAAGCCTGCTCTTTTACCAATTCTTCCCCGGATTTTGCTGCGTACAAATCGATTTTTTCCAAGTAAGGTCCGTCGTATTCCTGGTATCCGAATGAATTGGATACAGCCTCGAGCAATTGATATATCCATTTACGAGACGCCATATCTTCCGGATAGAAATCTCTGGTACCCTTTACAGCCTGAATTTGATTCTTCATTCTTTTCAACCTCTCTATTGAGCCAGTTTGAACCTATTTTAACACGGCGAGTGATTAATAAGACCTTAAATAGGATAAATACCACTACATTCACCAAAAATTATGGTGTATCATATTTGAGTTATACGATCTTTATATCAAGCAGGTAAAAATGAATGTACAGGAATTGATACAAATCATTGACGGGCGTTTGTTGAATAATTCAACTGACCTGACCCGTGAAATCAAAGGAGGATGTGGCGCTGACCTGATGAGTGATGTGCTCGCCTCAATTCAACCTGAAGCTGTTTTGCTGACCGGTCTATGCAATCCTCAGGTGGTTCGAACATCTGTAATGGCGGATGTGGCAGCCATTGTTCTGGTTAGAGGAAAAACTCCTCCGCCTGAAACGATCGATCTTGCCGAAAAGGAAGGTATCCCCCTGATTTCATCCCCGCTTGGTATGTTTGCCTTGTGCGGCAGGCTTTATGCGCAGGGAATGAAGAGCCTGGAACACCCGGTTGATGGCAGTGATTGCGATTGTTGTGAATAGGTAATATCCATGAGTTCTGACTCTTTCTTCAAAAGCACTATCATCTCAGATGAAAAAGCCGAAGACATCACCCGTGTCGAAGAGCTGGCTTATGAATTAAAAGTTGAAGAAGTAATGACCGCCAATCCGGCTACGGTCACACCGTTTACATCTATGAGCGATGTTCTAATATTATTTCGGCAAAAAAGGATTTCCGGGGCGCCAGTATTGGAAAATGAAAGGCTCATCGGCCTGATCAGTATCGAAGATCTGCTGCGCTGCCTCCAGAAATCTGACCTTGAAGCTGAAACCAAACAATATATGAGCACGGATCTGCTCACAATTAAGAACCATGAACCGGTCATTGAAGCTCTAAAATTGTTTTCTGCATCCCATTATGGAAGGTTACCTGTAGTTGACGGAGAAAACAACCTGGTCGGCATTCTCACAAAAGGGGATATTACCAGTGGAATCCTCAAAGCAATGCAACGGGATTACCGCGAAGAAGAAGTCCGTCGCTATCGCGCCAGCCACCTATTCGAGGATATTGAAAGTGATCGTTCCAGCCTGATTCTCAGGTATTCCATCAAGCAGGGTGACTTTACACAAGGTGGAGCTGCATCTTCAGCCATAAAACGTGCGCTTCTACGTCTTGGTGCAAACCCTCAGGTCGCCCGCCGTGTCGGTATAGCGGTTTATGAGGCTGAAATGAATCTCATTATTCACACCACCAATGGTGGTTTGATCAGAGTTGAAATAGAACCGAAGCAAATCTCAATCAACATAACAGACGATGGGCCGGGTATTCAAGATATTAACCTCGCATTGAAGCCCGGGTACTCTACTGCTTCAGATTCAGTCCGTGAACTTGGTTTTGGTGCTGGAATGGGATTGGTGAATATCCAGCGATGTGTCGACTCAATGCGCCTGGAATCAATTTATGGCCAGGGAACGATACTTCGATTGAAAATTTTCCTGTCACAGGAGAATTCCGTGGGAGAACGCTCTAATTGACCAAAAAGGAGAATAAATGAACCTACAGGATATTATTACCGGACTTGATTTGGTTCCACTAACCGAACCGGATGATCTATTAGATACAAAACCTGCTGCCTGCTACACATCAGATCTTCTTAGCTGCGTTATGGCTGGTGCTCAAAAAAAATCCATTTGGGTCACGTTGCAGGCTCATAGTAATATAATCGCCGTTGCAGCGCTTCTCGATCTCTCTGCCGTGATCATCACAGAAGGCGCTCAACCCGATGAGGCAACCGTTCAAAAGGCGAACGAAGAAAATGTCATCTTACTGAGCACATCTCTTTCCACATTTGAGGTTGCGGGCAGGTTGTGGGAAATGGGTTTACGCTCCACTGGCAGTAATTAACTGGTAAGCACCTAGTGCGTCTCTTTCGAGCCGACCTTCACGTCCATACCGTCTTATCCCCTTGCGCGGAGGTGGAAATGATTCCACCGTTGATTGTTCAAACCGCAGTAGAGCACGGGATTAACCTCATCGCGATCACGGATCACAATTCAAGCGCGAATATTGAGTCGGTTCAAATAGCCGCCCGTGGATCCGGACTGGAAGTACTTCCCGGAATGGAACTCCAGACCAGAGAAGATATTCATTCTCTCTGTCTCTTCGATACACTTGAACAAATCAATAAACTGCAAAAAGAAGTTGACCTAACTCTGCCTTCTATAAAAAATGATCCGGATCACTTTGGTGAACAATTTGTCGTAGATGAAACAGGTGAGTTCATCCGTAGAGAAGAACTTTTGTTGATCACCTCTTCACGCCTGTCGATCAACGAAGCGTTTAACATCGTTACCGAATTGGGCGGCCTGTTCATTCCTGCTCATATCAATCGCAAGACTTTTGGACTGATCGAATCTCTTGGATTCATTCCTCCTGAAATTTTATTCCCCGCTGTGGAAATCTCCCGTCATTTAACACCCGAACAGGCAAAAAAACTTTATCCAAGTATTGGATACACTCCAATCATCCAAAATGGTGATGTGCATCGTTTGAGTGATTTTTTGGGAGTTCTCGAACTTCTAATGAATGAGCCTACTATATCAGAAATTGTTATGGCTCTAAGAAGAGCAAATGGTCGCTCCTTTTCCATTGCGAAACCCCCTGTTTTGATATAAAATCAATCGATTTTCCCCTTTAGACGTACTGATATCCCGCATCGCGATTTGTGACATTTGTAAATTGCACAAAATGAATCTTTTAGATACACTTTTTATCAAGTGCATTACGCCAATGTGTGGACATGTCAACTTACCAAACGGAGATTTTATGAATTCTTCTACCGCGACAAAATCTTATGCCAAAAATGATCCGCTCGGAATTCCTGAAAAGAAAGCAGTTATTGACACAATAATTGAGCAGCACATGGATACTCCCGGTGCGACAATGGTCGTGTTGAATGAAATGCAGTCAGCAATTGGCTTTATCAGTGAGCCGATGCAGGAATACGTGGCTGATAGACTTCACGTTCCCTATTCTCGTGTTCATGGTGTAGTATCTTTTTACTCTTTCTTTACTACGACACCACGCGGTAAACACACCGTAAAATTTTGTATGGGTACAGCTTGTTATGTTGGCGGCACACCCGCACTCATCGAAAAGACCAAACAACTGCTTGGCGTTGAGCCTGGTCAAACAACCTCTGATGGCAACATCACTTTTGAAGTCTGCCGTTGTGTAGGCGCATGTTCTCAGGCGCCTGTCATCGTGATCGATGAGGACGTGGTCGGTCGTGTAAAACCCAATAAGCTACCGCAGCTATTGAAGCCGATTCAGGAAGATGCAGAGTAAAGATTGAGAGAACTTTCTTTGCACTTGTTGGATATCGCTGAAAACAGCATCGCTGCTGGCGCGAAAACAATTAGAATCTTTATTGGTGAAGATTCAACATTAGATCGTTTACAAATGAGCGTAGAAGACGATGGTCTTGGGATGAGTGCAGAAATGGTTGCCCGGGTAACAGACCCCTTCATCACAACCAGAACGACTCGAAAGGTCGGACTGGGCATCCCTTTACTGAAATTCGCAGCGGATTCCTGTAACGGTTATTTTGAAATCGAATCCGAAGAGGGCAAAGGCACGAAGCTCTTAGTTGAGTTTCAGCGCAGTCATATTGACCGAATGCCAATGGGCGATCTGGTTTCTACAATTTTGCAACTTGTAATTTCACACCAGGAGATCCATTGGATTTTCGAGTATATGTTTGATGGGAAACTTGCCGTTTTTGACGATGCACAGTTCAAGGAAGAATTAGGCGATATTCCAATGACCGAACCGGATATCCTTGGCTTTCTTAAAGAAATGATCAAATCAATGATCATTGAAACAAATCCCCAATTCATGCAAGACACCATTACAATCCAAAATTAGCATTTGAGGAGAAAAAATGTCAACAATCAAAAGTCTAGAAGATCTCAAAAAAGCACGGGAAGAAGCTTTAAAGAAACGCGATCTCAAAGCATCTTCCGGCGCAATCCAGGTAATTGTCGGCATGGGAACGTGTGGAATTGCTGCAGGGGCACGCGACGCGATGAAAGCGGTTCTTGAGACCATCGAAAAAGACGGCATAAGTGGTGTCATCGTAACCCAAACCGGCTGCATCGGTCTTTGTGAAAAGGAACCTATCGTCCAGGTGGTCGTTGGTGAACAACCAAAGGTAACCTATGGAAAAGTGACCCCTGACGTAGCGCGTAGAATTATGAAAGAGCACGTTGTTGAAGGTAAAGTTGTTGAAAGCAACGTGATTCCTTTACAGTAAAAAAACATACATAAAGGTTATTTATGAAGTATTATCGCTCACATGTTTTAGTATGCGTCGACCCGGTTTGCCTGAAAAAAGGCGCCCATGAGGTTATGGACGCTTTGCAGGACGAACTGGTAGCCCAGGGGTTGATTGACGAAGTCCAGGTGCTTGAAACTTCCCGCATCGGCGGCTGCGATCAAGGTCCTGAGCTGATGGTCTATCCTGAAGGAGTGCACTACTCAAACCTCACCCCTGATGATGTGGCTTACCTGGTTGAAGAACATTTCCTCAAAGGTCGCATTGCGCAAAAATTTGTGACCGAAGAGAAAGCCTTCACCGATGAGGAACTTAGCGCGCCAACTGCCAAAGAAATCCGCGTGGTATTACGAAATTGCGGTGTTATCGACCCCGAAAACATAGAGGATTATCTCGCAGAAGACGGCTACCAGGCGCTCGGTAAAGTCCTGACCGAATTGACACCGGAACAGGTCATCGAAGAGGTCTCTAAATCCGGTTTGCGTGGTCGCGGTGGAGCAGGTTTCCCTACTGGAAGAAAATGGCAATTTGCCAGAGCCACCCAGGATTTTCCTAAATACGTCATCTGCAATGCGGATGAAGGCGATCCCGGGGCTTTTATGAACCGTCGCGTCCTCGAGGGTGATCCGCATTCAGTGATCGAAGGAATGATCATCGCTGCTTATGCGATCGGTGCCAGCCAGGGTTACATATATTGCCGCGCTGAATATCCAATCGCTGTTAAAACGCTGCGCATTGCCATTAACCAGGCAAAGAATCTTGGTTTGCTTGGAAAAAACATTCTTGGCAGCGATTTTTCCTTTGATCTTGAAGTTCGTATGGGTGCCGGCGCTTTCGTGTGCGGAGAAGAAACCGCCCTGATGGCTTCTATTGAGGGTCTACGCGGTGAGCCTCGACCTCGCCCGCCCTTCCCCGCTGTCAAAGGTCTTTTCGGAAAACCCTCCAATATCAACAATGTCGAAACCTACGCGAATGTCCCGCAGATTATTTTCAGGGGTGCTGACTGGTATGCCAGTATGGGTACTGAGAAATCAAAAGGCACGAAGACTTTCGCGCTGGCTGGTGATGTTAAGCACACCGGTCTCATCGAGATCCCCTTCGGTCTCACTTTGCGCGAGATCGTTTACGATGTCGGTGGCGGCATCAAAGACGACAAAGCCTTCAAAGCCATCCAAACTGGTGGACCAATGGGCGGCTGTCTCCCCGAAGCCTACCTCGACCTCCCCGTTGACTACGAAGCCCTCACACAGGCCGGCTCCATGATGGGGTCAGGCGGTTTGGTGATCATGGATGAAGACACCTGCATGGTTGACATCGCCCGCTTCTTCATGGACTTCACCCAGGATGAATCCTGCGGCAAATGTACACCCTGCCGCGTGGGTACTCGTAGGATCCTTGAAATACTGAATCGCATATGCGAAGGAAAAGGCCAGCCGGACGATATTGAAACACTTGAATACCTGTGTGAACAAATAAAAGAGGACAGTCTCTGTGGTTTGGGACAAGGCGCACCAACACCTGTTATCTCTACTTTGAAACACTTCAAAGATGAATATGAAGCGCACATCTTCGAAAAGCGTTGCCCTGCCAAGGTTTGTAAGGCATTGATCCGCTACGAGATCATTGATGGCATTTGTACAGGCTGCACTGTCTGTGCCCGCAATTGCCCGGTTAACGCCATTTCCGGTGAAAGAAGAAGCACCCATGTGATCGATCCTGATATTTGTGTTCGCTGCGGCATCTGTATGCAAGTATGTAATTTCAATGCAATAGTGATCAAGTAACCTTTGAATTCTTGCTTTGACCAACCTGCTGAATAGGAGAATGTACATGGCAATAAGTGAAATGGATGAAAAGAGTGTCTTGACAGCTGTCAGAAAAACAGTTGAATTGCATGGTGCAACACAAGAGGAATTGATCCCAATATTGAACGACATCAATCGTGAAGTTGGTTATATTCCCAGTATCGCGTTAGACGAACTTAGCCTGCTGCTCAAGGTTCCACGCAGCCAGCTCTTTTCGGTCGCGAGCTTTTACCGGATGTTTTCCACAAAACCTCGCGGACGGCATGTGATCCAATTCTGCGAGAGCGCACCGTGCCATGTTGCCGGTGGTCGTGATGTATGGAACTCCATCAAGGATTATTTAAAAATTGAAGAAGATCAAACAACCCCTGATGGAAAATGGACGCTATTGACCACAAGCTGTCTTGGACTATGTGCAGTCGGTCCTGTCATGCTGGTCGACGATGATATCTATGGGAACGTGGATTCATCACAAGTTCCTTTCATTCTTGACAAATACAAATAAAAAGGAGAGGAACAATGAAATCATACCGTTCAATGGTGCTCATTTCCAGCGACCCTGAAAGCATATCTAAGGGCGCGGATGAAGTTTTTAATACTTTCCAAGCAGAGATTAAATCTTTTGGTCTGGAAAATGAGATCTCATTATCGATGGTTGGGGATATCGGTCGACATGATGCTGCTCCACTTGTGATCGTTTATCCTGAAGCTGTGATTTACGGTCCTGTGACTGCTGAAAACGTACACTACATTGTTGAAGAACATCTTTACAAGGGTCGCATCGCTGCCAATATGCAAGCCCCCGTGCGTGAACTCTCCGGGAAGATTGCCTGGCTGACGGCTCGTAAAGGCACACTGCCAGCTGAGCAACGCATCGTCCTGGAACGCGCTGGAATCATTGACCCCATGTCGATCGAGGATTACATCATTCACGATGGTTACCAGTCACTTGCAAAAGTCCTCACTGAAATGTCGCCAGAAGATGTATACGAAACATTAGAAAAATCAGGCCTTCGAGGGCGCGGCGGAGCAGGTTTCCCGACCGGCACCAAATGGCGCTTCGTAAACAAGGCTCAGGGAGAAAAGAAGTACGTTATTTGTAACGCCGACGAAAGCGAGCCTGGCACATTTAAAGACCGCCTGATCCTTGAAGGTGATCCCCATTCCATTATTGAAGCTTTAGTTATCGCTGCTTACACTGTTGGCGCTGATGAGGGCTTTGTCTACATTCGCGGCGAATATAATCTTGCACGCGAACGTATGCAGCACGCCATTGACCAGGCAAAGGAGATGGGCTTCCTCGGTAAGAATATTTTTGGTACAGATTTCAGTCTAGAACTCCACATTCATAGTGGTGCCGGAGCTTATATCTGCGGAGAGGAAACCGCACTAATTGAATCAATTGAGGGCAAGCGTGGTGAACCCCGTGCACGTCCGCCTTACCCCACAACCTCCGGCTTATGGGGTAAACCAACCCTCGTTAATAATGTTGAAACCCTCGCCAACGTAGCTCCCATTCTTCGCAATGGACCAGACTGGTATCGCAGCTTTGGTACGCCCAGCAGCCCTGGAACAAAGGTGTACACCATCCTGGGCAATGTCAACGTCACGGGTTTGATCGAAGTACCGATGGGCATCACCCTGCGTGAAGTTATCGCCATTTACGGTAAGGGAATGAAAGCAGGAAAAACCTTCAAATTAGCGCAAACCGGCGGGTCCTCCGGATCCATTGTTCCCGCCAGCCTGCAGGACACACCGATGGATTTCGATTCTTTTTCTAAGGCAGGTGTGGCTCTTGGTTCAGGTGCGCTTCTAATCTGTGATTCAGATACTTGCGTGATTGATCTTGCCAGGGTATTGATGAATTTTTTCCGCAAGGAATCCTGCGGGAAATGCACGCCTTGCCGTATCGGTAATCAACGTGCCTACGAAATACTGACCAATATTTCCGAGGGCACCGCAAGAATGCAGGATTTGGATGACCTGCTTCACTTGAGTGACAACCTTTACCAGCTTTCAAATTGTGGACTGGGTCAAACAGCAGGTGCCCCGATCCGTGATATTTTGAATCACTACCGAGCAGAAATCGAAGCTCATATTCGCCTAAAAGTCTGCCCAGCGGGTGTTTGCCCAATGAGCGGTAAAAGAATTTGAAATCTTACAGGAGAAATTAGACAATGACCACGATTACCATCGATGGAAAAACATTGGAAGTACCCGAAGGGACAACTGTTCTGCGCGCAGCGCAAAACAACGGAATTGATATCCCGACATTGTGCGATCATCCCCATCTGACCCCGTACGGAGGCTGTCGCCTCTGCCTGGTTGAAGTTGAAGGATATCGCACACTGCAACCGTCCTGCACACTTCCGGTCACCAACAATATGGTCGTCAAAACCGATACCAAAAAGGTGCTCGAAGCCCGGAAATTTGTTTTGACGCTCATTTTCAGCGAACGCAATCACTTCTGCCCTTACTGCCAGGTTAGTGGTGGCGACTGCGAATTACAGAATGCGGCATACAACGAAGGGATGACACACTGGCCGCTGCAACCCAACTGGCAGCCTTACCCAGTTGATGCCTCTCATCCATTTATCATTCTGGAAAACAACCGCTGCATCCTCTGCCGGCGTTGCGTACGCGCGTGCGGAGAATTAGTAGGAAATTACACTCTTGGATTTGAAGAGCGTGGTGCCCGCAGTATACTCGTTGCAGATACAGGCGTTCCTTTGGGTGAAAGCACCTGTATTTCCTGCGGCACCTGTGTCCAGGTTTGTCCCACCGGTGCTCTCATTGACAAGTGGAGCGCCTACCAGGGTCAAGATGTAAAGATGGAAAAAACCAAAACCATCTGCGTTGGCTGCTCCCTGGGATGCGGTATTGAGGTGTACACCCGCGACAACCGATTGGTTAAAGTCTACGGAGACTGGGATCATCCGCTAAACGAAGGCGTTATCTGTGAAGTCGGTCGTTTTGATCCCATGATCGATAAATGCGACCGCATCCATACTCCCATGATCCGCAAGAACGGAGCCCTCAAAGCCGCGACCTGGGATGAAGCGATCGCTGAAATTGCATCAAAGATGGCTGGTGCCAAAGACTCCGTATTAAGTCTCATCTCCACCCGTCAACCGGTTGAAACGATGTTCACCTTCAAACAGCTTTTTGGTGATGGTGTACATGCTGAATTGGTCACGTCAACTGAAGAGGGTCGGTTTACGAGGTCTTCCGCCGCTTTTGCCGATAGCCTGGCGAAACCCTTTGAGACCAAAATCTCTGACCTCGAATCTGCTAATGGTGTCCTGGTTTTAGGTGTAGATCTAGTCAAAGAGCACCAGGTTGCCGGGTTCTTCATCAAACGCAACCTCGCAAAAGGCACTAACCTGGTCATTATCGATAACAATGAGAACGCTCTTGACAAGCACGCGAACAAGGCGCTAAAACCCGCTGTAGCCCAATACGAAGATGTACTCAAAGGTATTACCGCTGCGATCGTAAAATTGGGATTGGCGAAGAGCAAAACCAGCATTAAGGCGACTGATCTTGACTCGATCGCTTCAGCAACCAAGATCAGTACAGACGATTATCTTGATGCAGCCTTTATTCTCGCTTCTGCAGTTGACCCTGTCATCGTATACAATCAGCACGTTGACTTGTCAGCTCTTAAGGAATTTGCCGGCCTGATTGGCGCAAAACTCATCAGCATGAAAGGTGATGCCAACAGCCTTGCAGCCTCACAATTGGGTCTTGACAAACCTTACACCCCTGCTGAATACAAAGCTGCTTTCATCGCACTTGGTGATGGTGAGTTATCCCAGAAAATGACCAAAGAGATTGAGAAAATCCCGTTCAAGGTTGTGCAAGCCTGCTACACATCCTCCCTCTCCGCCGTTGCTGATGTTGTGCTTCCCTCAACGACGTGGCTCGAGCAGGACGGTCATTACATGAATGTTGATGGAACCATCCAGGAGGCGGTAAAATCCCTTCAATCGGCTGAAGATATTTACTCTATTGGAGAAACACTGCCAAAAATAGCCGCCAAAATGGGTATCAAATTAACCGGTGATTGTCACAAGACGATGCATCATCGTGTCGCTCCGGTTGTCCTCGGTAATTGATAACGATTGAGAAGTAGAGATAAGGAGAGATTATGGCAAAACCTAAGGTCGCATCAGATTGGATGGCAGGTTGCGCGGGTTGTCACATGTCCCTTTTGGATATGGATGAAAGAATAGCGAAGATCGTCGAGCTTGTTGACCTTCGGGCGACACCAATTACGGACCTCAAAGAACCAGACGTTTCCGGCGTTGATGTTGGCATACTTGAAGGTGGTATCAACAATTCTTCGAACGAGGAAGTCGCTCATCGCATGCGGTCTCGCTGTAAAATTCTGGTAGCACTTGGAGATTGCGCAGTTTTTGGCGGTGTACCAGCTATGCGTAATTTCTTCACAATCGAAGAGTCGCTGCGGCGGGCCTATGTGGAGACTGAAAGCACCGATGAAAGCGGTCGGATCCCGGACGATCCTGAATTAGCTGTTCCTACAAAGGTGCGTGCTTTACATGAAGTTGTTCCGGTTGATGTTTTTGTTCCGGGGTGTCCACCAAGCGCGGACACGATCTATTATGTCTTGAGCGAACTGGCTCAGGGACGAATCCCCGATCTCAAGGGTGACAATCTATCCTGGTACTAATCATTAGGAGGTATTTATGGTTGCACAAAAAATCACAATCGAGCCAGTAACGCGTATTGAAGGTCACGCTAAAGTGACTATCCGCATGAATGATGACGGTACCGTTGATCACGCTTACATGCATGTCAACGAGTTTCGTGGATTTGAAAAATTCTGTGAAGGTAGAATGGTATTCGAAATGCCGCTCATCACCCCCAGAATTTGCGGTATTTGCCCGGTGAGCCATCACCTGGCATCAGCAAAAGCTGGTGATGATGCCCTGGGAGCTCCACCTCCAAGACCTGCCAGCCTTTTAAGAGAATTGATGCACATGGGTCAGATCGTACAGAGCCATGGAATGCACTTCTTTGAGCTTGCCGGACCCGACCTCCTGCTCGGTTTTGACGCCGATCCTGCCATTCGTAACGTTGTTGGCTTGCTCCAGGCGAACCCCGAGCTCACGGTGAAAGCCGTCAACTTACGCAAATGGGGCCAGGAGATCATTCGGATTCTCGGCGGACGCCGGATTCACCCCTCTTTTGCTGTACCTGGTGGTGTGAACAAGTCGCTTAAACAAGAAGAACGCGATCTTATTCTGGCTGACTACGATGAGATCATTTCCACCATTCAGACAGGCATTGCCATCATTTATGACTGGGCAGAAAAGAACAAGGAAGACATCGACAAATTCGGTGTGTTCAGCACCGGTTACTTTGGACTGGTAAAACCCGGTAACACACTTGAGCTTTATGACGGTCAAATTCGCCTGGTTGGACGCGATGGTATCGAACTCGAAAAATTCGATCCAAGTAATTACCTGGATTACATCGCAGAACATGTTGAACCATGGTCTTATCTGAAGTTCCCGTACTATAAAAAGATGGGCTACCCTGGCGGCGTTTACCGTGTTGGCCCGCTTGGCAGATGCAATGCTTCAGATCGAATTGCTACGCCTCTCGCTGACGCTGAATTGAAAAGATTCAAAGCACTAAATAACGGAAAACCAGTTGAAAATACGCTCCACTATCACACTGCCCGCCTTGTTGAAACCCTTTATGCGGCTGAAAATGTGAAAGTTCTTCTGGATGACCCTGATATTCTGAGTAAGGATATCCTAAACACTTGCCGCGACCCCAAACCGCAGGGGATTGGTGTCATCGAAGCGCCGCGTGGGACTCTGATCCACAATTATTGGCTCAAGGACAATGGCCAGATCGAACGGGTGAATCTTATCGTCTCTACCGGTCACAATAACTGGTCTATGTGCGAAGCGGTTGATAGCGTTGCCAAAACCTACATCAACGGTAATGAAATCACCGAAGGGATTTTAAACCGCGTAGAAGCTGCAATCCGGGCGCATGATCCCTGCCTCTCCTGCTCTACGCATGCTGTCGGTCAGATGCCGATCATCCTGGAATTCCGGGATCCAGCTGATAAGTTGATCAAAACTCTCAGTAGAGACTAATAATCTGAATTGCTTTAAAACAACGATGCACAGTAAAATTACTGTGCATCGTTACTATTTCTGGAGGATTACTTTGCGTACATTGATCTTTGGATATGGCAATTACGATCGTCGAGATGATGGTGTAGCTTGGCACATACTTAGATCCTTGAAGAAAAGCCTTGGATTACCCTTTCCGGACATTATTGACGATGATTTTGATTCAGATGGCGATATTGTGCTGGTTTTTCAGCTTCAACTCATGCCCGAACTGGCTGAATCAATAAACGAATTTGACCGTGTTTGTTTTATAGATGCCCACACCGGCTCTGTACCTGAAGACGTCCTCATGCGTAGTTTGAACCCGACTTACATTAGCTCTCCTCTGACGCATCACCTAACACCAGAATCCTTACTTTTTATTACGCAAACCATCTATCATAAAGTACCGGAAGCGGTTTTACTTTCTGTCAGAGGGTACGATTTTGAATTCGATCAAACTTTATCAACAAAAACGGAGAGCCTTGTTCCACAGGCAGTATCAATGATCTCTCAATGGCTTGCTAATGATGAATAAATATCGAAGGCCGATTTATTGATTCTTATCTGCTTTTTAAAGGCTTAAAACAATCCAAGAGGTGTACTCTGATAGCGTCTTTTACCTGATATTTTATTTATTCAACACGAGCGAACCAGTCCCATCATCATGGGCAGGAGGTGCTGATTAATGGTCACAATTACGATCAATGACAAGAAAGTTGAAGTTCAGGATGGAGTGACCGTACTTGAAGCCGCTCAAGTTGCCGGAGTAACAATTCCAACCCTGTGTTACCACAAGGACCTTTCCCCTTCCGGGAGTTGTCGCTTATGCGTCGTCTCGATTCAAGGCGAAAGTTTACCCAAAGCCTCTTGTACATATCCTGTTTCTGATGGAATGATCGTCAAGACCGAGACCGCAAGGCTGGTGAAATATCGCAAGTCAATTCTAAAAATGCTACTGTCAACCTATTATGACCGCGGTGATAATGCAATCGATGGTCATGATAACGAGCTCTTGTTTTGGGCGGACTATTACCATGTAAATATATCCAAGTTTTCAGCCAAGAATCCCCGCTATGAAATAAATGCAGACCCAAATCCATTTATTTATGTCGATATGAATAAGTGTATTTTGTGCGGGCGTTGTATACGCGCATGTGAAGAAATTCAGGGGCGTTTTGTATGGGGATTCTCCAATAGAGGTTTTGATACAAAAGTGGTTGCCGGTCTGGATCAACCTTTACTGGAAGCTCGCTGTGAGTCCTGTGGCGCTTGTGTTGCCTACTGTCCAACGGGCGCATTAGACAACAAACTCTCATTAGGCATGGGAAAGCCCGAAAAAATTGTGACCACCATCTGCCCTTACTGCGGTGTTGGCTGCACAATTGACTTGCACATCAAGAATGACAAGATCATACGTGTGACATCCAATCCTGATGGCGCTGTTAATGGTATGCGACTTTGTGTTAAAGGCAGGTATGGTTATGATTTTGTTCACCATCCCGACAGACTCAACAAACCTTTCGTGCGAGACTATCTCCTTCGTGATACTACTAAACCTCAAGGAACCGGTCGCGGAAAATGGGTTGAGGTTGATTGGGAAACAGCTTTAACGATCACCGCTAAAAAACTCGCGAGCATTATCAACTCTCATGGACCAGATTCTATTGGCGTCCTTACATCTGCTAAGTGCACAAACGAAGAAAACTATTTGATGAATAAGTTCGCTCGTCAGGTGATAGGAACGAATAATATCGATCACTGCGCCCGTCTTTGCCACTCCAGTACTGTTGCCGGTTTGGCAACATCATTCGGCTCCGGGGCTATGACCAATTCAATAGACGATATTATGGCCGCTGCGAATTCAATATTTGTCATTGGATCAAATACAACTGAGCAGCACCCCGTCATAGGTACGTTCATCCGCCAATCGGTATTGCAGCGAGGGGTCAACCTCATCGTAGCGGATCCGCGAAAGATCGACCTCACGGAGTTTGCTACTTTGCACTTGAGATTAAGATCAGGGACAGATATCGCGCTTTTAAATGGCTTGATGTATCTCATTCTCCAAAAAGGTTACGAAGATAAAGAATTTATCGCTAATCGCACTGAAAACTTTGATGAATTTAAAGACAACGTGCTGCAATACACACCAGACATCACGTCAGAAATAACTGGCATCTCCGTTGAGCAACTCGTTCAAGCTGCTGAAATCCTTGGCACCAACAGGCCGGGGTCCCTTTTTTGGGCAATGGGAATTACACAGCATGTGGTTGGTGTTCAAAACGTGCGTACCTGCGCTAATCTTCAGATGTTGTTGGGAAACATAGGCATTCCGGGCGGAGGAGTGAATCCACTACGCGGTCAGAACAATGTTCAGGGCGCGTGTGACATGGGCGGGCTGCCAAATGTCTATCCGGGTTACCAATCGGTATTGGACAATAAATCGCGCGAAAAGTTTGAAAAAGTTTGGGGAGTGACACTTCCTGCGAATATTGGCATGCCGGTAACTGAAATGATCCCTTCAATTCTTAATGAGAAGATCAAAGCGTTGTATATTTTAGGAGAAGATCCAGTGATGTCTGATCCTGACAGCAACCACGTCAGAAAAAACCTCGAACATCTGGAGTTTATGGTGCTTCAGGAAATTTTCCCGTCTGAAACTTCGCACTATGCGGATGTCCTTCTACCCGGAGTTTCTTTTGCGGAAAAAACCGGCACATTTACAAACACAGAGCGCCGCGTCCAACTTGTTCGCCAGGCAATTTCCCCGCTTGGCGAAGCCCGATCAGATTGGCAGATTACGGCAGAAATAGCCCAACACATGCTGCCCTTAGTACAGCGACCCATAGACCTAAAGGCTGATTACGCTGATTGGAATTATTCGTCTGTCACCCAGATAGTAACAGAGGTGACCAAATTAACACCGAGTTATGCAGGGATAACGCACGACAGGCTTGAAAATGGAGAGAGACTGCAATGGCCTGTAAAAGATGGGCATCACACTGGCACACCGATCCTACATAAGGAGCAATTTACCCGTGGAAAAGGATTATTTGCTGTAACGCAGCATATTCCCCCCTACGAACTCCCTGACCAGGAATATCCATTCATACTAAACACTGGTCGTGTGCTCTATCATTGGCATGGGGGAGAATTAACGCGCAGGGCTGAAGGACTGATGAGCGTTTACAATCGCTCTCTCGTCGAGATCAATCCCGAAGATGCGCACAAGCTGGGTCTAAAGTTGAGGGATCGTGTAAGGATAACCTCCCGCAGGGGAAGCATTGAGGCTGAAGCCTGGGTTACAGATCGTGTACCACCCGGGATGGTATATGCGAATTTCCACTTTCCAGAAACACCTACAAATGAGCTTACCGTCGCAGCTCTTGATCCAGAGGCAAAAATACCTGAATACAAGATCTGCGCGGTTAAAGTGACGCCCGTATTTGATTAATTTACCGTTTCATTAATGCTCCGATTGGAGAATTGTCCGGCTTGATCTCATGAAAAAATCTCACTCAACCATAAGTTATCACCAGATATCTCGAACTGGGAGCAAAACGGCTCAAACGAATGTCGCTATTGAGGCATCCGTTATATTGTCCATTAATGGTGTCCCATGGTTGACCTTTCAATGCACACCTGATGAGCTCGATGCCCTGGCCATAGGTTATTTATATAATCAAGGATTAATTAAATCTCTCAACGATGTGGCAAGTCTTCGGGTTTGCGATCAACAAGAAAATATCGACGTATGGTTATATAATCCCGTTACCAAATCGAGTTCTATCAATCGCACGACGGACTGCTTCAATAACCCGGATTCAAGAGATACTGATCTGGAGAAACTTGAGTATGCGGATGTTAATTTCTCACTCCATCCTGACGATATTTTTACCCTTGTCGACCAATTTTTAACGCGCCAAATCCCACATTCAATAGCAGGTGGTGTTCACACGACAGCTATAGCTGATGGCAATAACATTGTTCTGGAATTAAGTGACATCGGTCGTCACAATTCACTTGATAAAATTGCAGGTCGAATTTTGTTAAACAATCTCGTTATCAATAAGCCGGTCTTACTCACCACAGGTCGAATCAGTTCAGAAATTGTTCAAAAAACAGTGCTCCTGAGATCAGCTTGCCTGGTTTCTTTGCGCTCAGCAAGTCAGAAAGGTATCATCCTGGCAGACCATTACGGCATTACCTTGATTAGTGGTGCAAGTCGTTCCCGTTTCAACCTATTAAGTCACGCAGAACGCATTCTAATTAGCTAACCATCATATGATGGATTTTCTATGCTGGCTATAATCTGCTCCGCTCTTTTGAGGTCCTCTGGTGTGTTTACATTGAAAAAAGCCAACCTCTCAGGATCTAGGGAAGCTATAACACTTTCTTCCACGATAACAACCTTGACGAGTGGAAACCACGAGATAATGCGTTTGGATTGCTCCTGTATCGCTTTTTCGATAGCTGGTAGACAGGATTTTTTTCTGTATATTGCGTGAAAAGGCTCCAAGCCCCTTCCATTATCGGGAATCACCACATCTATGCCAGGCACCATTCGTTGCCTCATGTAATCTAACAATTCCAGGTTTATAAAAGGCATATCGTTGGCTACTACCAATACATTTTCATTTTTTGCCGCTTTTATGCCAGCATGTAAACCAGCTAATGCGCCATAGTTTCGGTAATAATCTGGCACCATCTTTATCTTACCAGTGGAAAATTTTATTACTTCATTGGAAACGAAAATGATTTCGTCACCTTTTGAGCCAATTCGTTCGATAATGCGATCGATCATTAGCTTACCAAACAGATTAACATGACTCTTGTCCAGTCCCATCCGTGAAGATTTACCGCCTGCTAAAATAACAATCGAATCCATATCACCTATTATATTTATTCTTGTCTTGTTTAAGAGCGAACTCGTTCCAGTTTAGATAAGATTATTTCAGAATTTTTCGGTCATATTAAATAATGACCAAATTTCACTGTTCTATAAATCGTCCTTAATTGTTCCATTTTGGTATTTACATAGATTAAAACCAATTTTCCAATGACATCCAAGATTACGCAACCTTTTTTCTGTAAATTCGAGTCAGAAATATCCATTGTTCTTTAACAATCTAATGACTTGCCAGCGCAATAACGTTTTCCTATTTGCCACTCCTCGCTGATTTCCATGAGCAATGCTGAAACCAATCTGAGACACGAAGCCTCATTTGGAAACACCCCAACCACTCTAGTCCGTCTGCGTATCTCCTTGTTGATTCTCTCCAAGCTGTTAGTGGTCCGGATGGATCTACGATGCTCAAGAGGGAAATCAAAGACCGAGAACCCTTCCGCCAGATTGTCCTCCAACCATGCTGATAGACGCGGAGCAGAGACTGCGTATTTCTGGATGCACGCTTGTAAAAGTTCTTCTGCTGTCTTACGGTCAGGCGCATTGAACATTGAACGAATGTCTGCGGCAACCTCCAATCTCATATGCTGTTTGGGTAGATAAGCACCGGCATTCTGCTGCAAATGGAACTGACACCTCTGCCAGGGGATGCTGCCAAACACAGCTCTTCTAGCTGCTCCCAAACCAGTATGATCATCGCTGATAACCAATTTCACTCCATTTAGTCCACGGTCATTCAGACTCTTCAAGAATGCTTTCCAATGGGCTTCATGTTCACTGAGTGATACAGAAACACCCAGAATCTGTCTTTCGCCCTCTGGAGTGATACCTGAAGCCACCAAAACCGCCGCATCTCGCACTTGTCCAGCCTCACGAACTTTTTCATAACGCGCATCTACGTAGAGATAAGCAATCTCACTCAAAGGTCTCTCTCTCCATTCTTGCAGTATCGCATCCAGTTGTGCGGTTGCTCTGCTGACCTGCGTGGATGAGATTTCGGTCCCACATAGTTGCTCAGTGATGGCTTTTACCTTCCGGGTGGACACTCCTTGAACATACATCTCGGCCAGTGTGATCGTGAGAGCTCTTTCACTTCGCAATCCCTTCTCTAGGGCTGATGGATAAAACCCTCCTTCTCTGACCTGAGGTACCGCAAATGTGATCTCTCCCATGCGGGTCTTCACCGTCTTAGGTTTGAAACCGTTGGCATGACCTTTACGATCTTCTGTGCGTTCATATTGCTCAGCCTGCAAGTATTTAGATCTTTCTACCTGCATGGCGTTGTTGATCAGCACACGCATCAACTCCGGTACAGCTTCAAGTCCTTTTTCTGCAATGTCTTCTGCAAAGGTATAATCATTTTGGTGAGTCATTTGGTTCTCCTTTTCTGGTTTAGACACCTTAAGGATACTTCTGACTCACTGCTTTTGTTAAGGTTCAGGAATTTACAGAAAATATGTTACACCAACGACATCCAAACCCTATGATTTTCTAATAATGACAACACACAATAATCCTGGTGACGTATCACACTAAAAAAAGTTCAGATATCCTGATATCCTAAAAGTAACCCAAACTGAAGGTTTTATGGACACCAACCTGGACATCACCACAACCATAAGTTCTGTGCCATTATTCTATGACTTATCTCAGAGTCAGGTGGAAAAAATTGCCGGTATCACAGATCTTGTTGAACTTGATCCCGGCGAGCAGCCTATACGCGAAGGCTCCCAACTCGATTTTCTCTACATTTTGCTCGAAGGTGAAATCCGTGTGGATATTTTTGTGCCGACCCGAGGTTCCATTGAAACCTGCAAGTTGGGACCTTTGGACGTCCTTGGCTGGTCATCCCTTACACCCATTATCAGGCAGCGGACGGCGACATCAACGGCTCTTACACACTGCTGGCTGCTTCGAATTAACTCAAAAATGTTAACCGCATTATGTGAAAAAGAACACGATATAGGATTCTTGATTTATCGTCGTGTTGCCAATGTAACAGCGATGAGCTTGCTCTCTACTCGACTGCAGTTGATGAACTTAATTGCTGAAAGTTTATGATTATTAAGTTCCTTCTCCGCAATTAACCCTAAAAATGTCCAATTAGACGGTATAATAACCCACTATGCATGAACTACCAGTTACCGAAAGTGTTCTGGAAATAGCGATCAGGCATGCTGAGCAGGCTGAAGCCTCTCGCGTAACAGCGGTAAATTTGACAATTGGTCAATTATCAAGCATTGTTGATGATTCAGTGAAATTTTATTGGGATATCATCACAGAAAACACGCTTTGCGAAGGATCGAAGCTGCAATTTAAGCGTTTGCCGGCAATCCTTAAGTGCCACAATTGTGGTTTAGAGTACCAATTGGACGGCGAATCATCCGCCTGTCCATCTTGCGGCAGCGTTCTGAATACCGTTATCACCGGCGAAGAATTTTTTGTAGATAGTATCGAAATCGAGAAAGGATAATCATGAGCGCTATTCGGGTCCCCATTGTAGAAAAAATTCTTAATGCCAACGATAAAATGGCAGCACTGACCCGCGGTAAATTGGATGAAAACAAAGTTCTCGCCTTGAATCTAATGGCTTCTCCGGGAGCGGGTAAAACAAGTTTTATTCTTGAAACGATCAAGCGTATAAAGGATTCTTATCGTCTTGGTGTGATTGAAGGAGATACGGCCCCAGTAACAATCGATTCGGACAAGATCTCTGCAGCAGGAATGCCTGCGGTCCAAATCAACACTGGTGGAGGGTGCCACCTTGAAGCTTCGATGGTGAGTGACGGTATCGACCAACTTCCGCTATCAGATCTTGACCTCATCATTGTCGAAAATGTTGGCAACCTTGTTTGTCCAGCTGCATGGGATATTGGAACCCATAGGAATGTCCTAATCGCCAGCATACCTGAAGGCGATGACAAACCCTATAAATATCCAAATATCTACCGGGGATTACAGGTGCTGATCATCAATAAAACTGACCTTCTCCCCTATATTGACTTCGATATGGATTATTTTCGCAAGGGTGTTGAACTTCTCAATCCGGGTTTGATCACTTTTACTGTTTCCTGTAAAACGGGTGATGGTATGGATGCCTGGATTGATTGGGTAAAAGAAGAAATAAGGATCCAGAAAAACCGTTAATGACAACTGCTGTAACAGGGTACCAGGTTCACGTGGATGGAATCGTTCAAGGGGTGGGATTCCGTCCATTCGTGTATGCCCTTGCTAAATCCCATAATCTTAAAGGTTGGGTGCGAAATACTTCCAGCGGAGTTGATATTGAAATTGTAGGTAAAAGTGAGAATCTGGAGTTATTTCTTGAGGCTATGCGAACCAGTCCGCCGCCATTAGCCCGAATCGACACGATCACACTTAACTCACCCAACGCGCTTGATTATCACGATTTTTTGATTATCCAAAGTCAATCGATGACAGGCGATTTCATTCCAGTCTCACCCGATATGAGCATCTGTCCGGATTGCCTGGAAGAACTGTTCGATCCGAACAACCGCCGTTTCCGGTACCCTTTCATCAATTGCACCAACTGCGGTCCGCGTTTTTCAATAATTAAGGAAATCCCCTACGACCGCCCATTGACCACAATGGCCGACTTCGAAATGTGCAGCGATTGCGCACACGAATACAGTGACCCGGGTGACCGCCGTTATCACGCGCAACCGATCGCGTGTGCAAAATGCGGTCCCACGGTAATTTACTCAGAACCTGAAAACCCGGTTATTAGCGGTGATGCGGCCATCCAACGCGCGCGCGACGCACTCAAAGCTGGAAAAATTCTCGCGGTAAAAGGACTCGGCGGTTATCACCTCGCCTGCGATGCGACCAATCCTACCGCACTCGACAGATTGCGGCAAAGAAAGCTGCGCAGCGATAAACCTTTTGCGTTGATGGCGTTCGATATTGCAACAATAAAAAGATTTGTTGATGTCGATCAGGGCGAGGAAACACAATTATCCTCACCACAACACCCAATAGTCCTTCTGCAAAAGCGAGATACGATCTCTACACTCGATCATACCGCTCCGGCGCAAAAACATCTTGGCTTCATGCTGCCCTACACGCCTCTACACCTCCTGTTGCTGGAACCTGCTCCTGGTTTCCCCGAGGTGTTGGTGATGACAAGCGGCAACATCAGCGAAGAACCCATTTCCTACGAGGATAATGAAGCGGTCCAGCGGCTATCCTCAATCGCGGATTGTTTTCTCAGCCACGATCGCCCTATCCATATGCGAGTTGATGATTCCGTTCTCAGAATGTTTGAAAACCATCCTTACCCGATTCGTCGAGCCCGCGGTTTTGCACCTGACCCGATCAGAATTGACAAAAATCTTCCTCAACTTTTGGCTTGCGGGGCTGAGTTAAAAAACACCTTCGCGCTTTCACGTCAGCAATATGTATTCCTCAGTCATCATATCGGCGACCTTGAAAACCTTGAAACACTCGAATCCTATCATTCAGGTATTCAGCATTATCGTAACCTCTTCAGGATCAAGCCTGAAGCTGTTGCAGTTGACCTCCATCCTGATTACCTTGCCACCCGTTATGGAGAGATAGAAGCTTGTGAAAGAAACCTTCCGCTTATCCGCATCCAACATCACCATGCCCACCTTGCCGCCTGCCTTGCAGACAACAACATATTTAGCGACGAACCGGTGATTGGCCTTATCTTCGATGGTACAGGGTACGGAACAGATGGTCACATCTGGGGTGGAGAAGTCCTGGTGGGAAACTATCATTATTATGAACGCCGCTTCCATTTGCAGGAAGCTCCTTTGCCGGGCGGAGATTCCGCTATACGCAATCCCTCTAAAATTGCACTTGCTTATATACACGCTGCTGGTATTGACTGGCGTGATTCATTCCCTCCTGTTCGAGAGTACAGCACTTCTGAGGTAAATGTCCTCAAACAGCAGCTCATTCACAATATCAATTGTGTTCCAACCTCAAGCATGGGGCGATTATTTGATGCGGTATCTTCTTTATTAGGTGTTCGCCATCACGTTACCTATGAAGGACAGGCTGCTATTGAGCTTGAGAACCTAGTCGATCACAATGAAACTCGGTCTTATCCTGTTGGTATTACTGATGGGATCATTAAAACTTTTGACCTCATAACGAAAATTCTTGATGATCAGGTAAATGACGTTAATCCCGGTGTCATTTCCGCCCGTTTCCACAATACACTCGCTAACATCTGCCTTGATGCGTGTAACACGATACGGTCTGAAGCTGGAATCAATCAGGTTGCTTTATCAGGGGGTGTATGGCAAAATATTACATTGTTGCAAAAGACGGTTGAACGCTTGAAAAGCGCTGGATTTATCGTACTGACCCACCGTCAGGTTCCTGCAAATGACGGCGGGATCGCTTTGGGACAAATTCTCATTACTGAAGCAAGTTTGAATCATTAGAGGTGAAATATGTGTCTGGCAGTACCCGGAAAGATAATTGAGATCGACCAAAATTCTGTCATTCGGATGGGAAAGGTTGATTTTGGCGGAATTACCCGTGAAGTCTGCCTGGAAGCAGTTCCTGAGGCAGAAATTGGCAACTACGTGATCGTCCATGCCGGTTTCGCTTTAAATACTTTGAGTGAAGAGGAAGCGATGAATTCGTTGGAAGCTTTTAAAGAGCTGGACGAGATCGAAAACGAACTGCTCTCTTCAAACCAGGTTAATTAAGTTTAAAAATGCGCTATTCTCAAGAGTTTCGCGATACTGAACTTGTCAATAAAACGCTGCGAATTATTCGCCGCAAAGTCACACAACCCTGGACGATCATGGAAATATGTGGCGGCCAAACACATGCCATAATGCAGCACGGAATCGACCAGTTATTGCCTCCTGAAATTGAACTTGTTCACGGACCCGGCTGCCCGGTTTGCGTAACACCACTGGAACTTATCGACAAAGCTTTGGCGATCGCCGCACAACCAGACGTAATATTCTGCTCTTTTGGTGATATGCTGAGAGTTCCTGGTTCAGTAACTGATCTCATAACCGTGAAAGCGCGTGGCGGAAATGTTCGTATTGTATATTCTCCACTTGATGCGGTTAAAATGGCCCATGAGAACCCAAATAAACAGGTCGTTTTCTTCGCCATAGGCTTCGAAACTACCGTTCCGGTTAATGCATCAGCCGTTCTTTACGCCCAATCCCTGGGATTGACAAATTTCTCCCTGCTTGTTTCACAGGTGATGGTTCCGCCCGCGATGCATGCCATTCTTGGATCTCCCGGCAACCGTGTGCAGGGCTTCCTGGCAGCAGGTCATGTTTGTTCAGTGATGGGCTATCATCAGTATCATAAGATTGCAGAAAAATATAAAATCCCTATAGTCGTTACCGGTTTTGAACCTTTTGACCTGTTGCAGGGAATTCTTATGACGGTCAATCAGCTTGAAAAAGGACATCATGTCGTTGAAAATGCTTATTCACGAGTGGTTTCTGAACCGGGAAACTTACCGGCTCAGAATATGATCAACAAAGTATTTGAAGTCTGTGACCGCAACTGGCGCGGAATTGGGTTAATACCCCAGAGTGGATTGAAGCTTCGCAGCGAATATGCTGATTATGACGCCGAAAATCGTTTTGATGTTCACGGCATTACCACGCGAGAGTCAGATATTTGCATTTCCGGTCTGATTCTTCAGGGAATTAAAAAGCCAATTGACTGTCCTGCTTTTGGTAAAGAATGTACGCCATTAACCCCGCTTGGCGCTACTATGGTATCCTCTGAAGGTACCTGCGCTGCATATTATCGCTACCGTCAATCAAATGTGGAGAATTTGTAGTGTCCCAAGAAACATATCCACCGATGCAAGGACCGCTCTGTCCTCTACCGATAAAAGAACACAGTACGATCGTGATGGGACATGGCTCTGGCGGGCTCATGACCCGCGAACTCGTTACCAGGGTCTTTCAGCCTCATTTTGCAAATCCAGCTTTGCTGGCGGACAATGATTTCGCCAATATCGCTGTAGAACCCAACACCCGTCTTGTCATCAGCACAGACGCCCATATCGTAAGCCCCCTTTTCTTTCCGGGTGGTGATATCGGACGCCTGGCGGTATCCGGCACAGTCAACGATATCGCCGTTTCTGGTGGAACACCTCTCTGCCTGACCGCAAGTTTTATCATTGAAGAAGGATTCCCGATTGATGATCTGGAAAAAATTGTAAAGTCCATGGCGGCTACCGCTGCAGAAGCGAACGTTCCCATCATAGCCGGTGATACAAAAGTTGTCGAACGAGGCAAGGCTGACGGTGTGTTCATCTCCACCTCAGGCGTAGCCGGTGTTGAGCGAGGGCTTGAAATTGGCGGCGCAAACGCGCAACCGGGTGACGCAGTGCTCATCTCCGGCACATTAGGTGACCATGGTATTGCTGTTCTTTCAGCGAGGGGCGAACTTGGACTTTCCTCTTCCATTCAATCGGATGTTGCACCGCTCAATTCACTGATACGGGATGTCATAAATACCACTAAAAATATTCACGTGATGCGCGATCCAACCCGTGGAGGTTTGGCTACTACGCTGAATGAGATCGCGCGTCAAAGCCATGTTGGTATTACGATTAACGAAGAGTGGATTCCTGTTAATCCTGAAGTGTCCGCGGCGTGTGAAATGCTTGGCTTTGATCCCCTTTATGTTGCAAATGAAGGAAAAGTGATCATCATACTTCCTGCTGAAGACGCCGAAGAAGTGCTTTTTATTATGCGGAAACATCAATATGGTAAAAACGCCACATTGATCGGATCTATTCACACAGAATCTTCCGGAAACGTGCTTTTAAAAACAACGATTGGCGGAAAAAGATTACTGAGTGTGATGAGCGGTGAAATGCTTCCGCGAATCTGTTGACCCATAACTTGACAGCTACAAACCATTCTTTATACTTAGATTAAGGATCACTTAACGAGGAAATATGAAAATCGATTTTCAAGAAACCACGAAAGACCTGGCTGTTAGAATTGACATTCATTCGAAGTTTGGAGCGCGCGATATCGACCGTTGGATGCTTGATCTGATCCAGCTGCAACCCGGTAGCAAAATTCTGGATGTTGGATGCGGCTCAGGGAAGCAATGCTTTGGCTACTGGGACGAATTAAAAGGCAACGCGGAAATAACCGGTGGAGATGTTTCTGAAGATCTTCTCGCACAGGCGAAAGCTGAAAACACCCGTCGTAATACCCGCATCCAATTCGACTACCTCGATTTCAACCAACCGTTTCAATATGCGAACAGCATTTTCGATTTCGTCTCATGTTGTTTCGCCATTTATTACGCCGAAAACATTCCCCGGACAATCAAAGAAATGCATCGTGTCACAAAACCCGGGGGTAGGCTCTTCACATCCGGACCCATGCCTGACAACAAGAAACTTTTCTATGAACTCATAAAAGAAGCCACAGGCAAATCGATCCCGCCTATGCCGGGAAGTTCCCGTTATTCCACAGAGATCCTTTCCACAGTGAAGTCACTCTATTCCAGTGTTGAACTTCGCATTTTCGAGAACCCTCTTGTCTTTGAATCCGTGGAACCTTATATGGCTTACACGCGTGCTTCCATGTCAGAAGACCGAAAATTATGGGGAAGCCTTTTCGTTGAAAAAGACGATTTTGAAAAAATTATGATCAAGATCGAAGAAAAAGCAAAAGAACGTCTCGAAAAAGATGGGAATCTGACAATGACCAAGGTTGTTGGCGGAATTCTTGCCACGAAATAGGTGCTTATGAACCACGACATGACATTTTTCGGTAAACGCGTCATTTTCTTTGGTGCTCACCCTGACGATATTGAGATCGGTTGCGGCGCGTTGATCTCCCATATCGCAAATCAGACTGATCTGCGGGTTGTGACGCTTTCTGACAATCAGAAAAATCCTCTTCTACAGAATCTGGTTACCGAGCATTATCAAAGTATGCAGGTTCTCGGAGTTCCAAAAGAAAAGGTAATTCTCGGTCAATTTGAAACACGTCGTTTTCCACAATTCCGGCAGGAAATCCTGGCTTTTATGTTGAATATTCGCAATGAGTTCAACCCTGACATCGTCTTCCTGCACACAAAGTCAGACCTGCACCAGGATCACGCGACTGTAACAGAAGAAGGTTTACGCGCATTTAGAGGTACGACCGTGCTCGGTTACGACGTAATCCGCAGCAGCTATGGATTTTTCCCGCATTTTCTGGTTGAAGTCGATGAAACAGATGTGCAGAAAAAGATTCAAGCACTGGGGGAGTATCACACTTATGCGGATAAGTATTATTTCGAATCAGATCTTACCCGCTCGATCCTGATTAAAAACGGTGCGCTGGCTGAACGAAAATTTGCAGAAGGATTTGATATCCTGCGCATTATTGGAAAATTCGCCAGTTAAGAAATCATAACCACCCGTAAAACGGGTGGTTTGCTCTGAGGCTATAAGCCTCTTAAGCCTGCCAGCGCCTAAAGGCGCTGGCTTTCTCTTCGTTCAAGCCCCTGTGCATTTGTCACCTTCGCTCGCCCCTCAAAGGGGCTTCGCCACTAGCTACCCCTAAAGGGGTCTTCATACTCCTTCACACTCAACTTATCCATCGCTATGTCGTGCTTTTCCTGCTCCTCAATATATTTCCTTATCGTTGCTTCATTCAACCCTACTGTGCTCACATAATACCCTTCTGCCCAGAAGTGCCGATTCCCAAACTTGTATTTCAAGTTCGCATGTTTATCAAATATCATCAGCGCGCTCTTCCCCTTCAGGTATCCCATAAAGCTACTTACACTTATTTTGGGCGGTATGCTAACCAACATGTGCACATGGTCTACCATCAGGTGTCCCTCCAGTATCTCTACCCCCTTATATCCACACAGCTCTCTCAATATCTTCCCGATGCTTTCCTTGTACTGGTTGTAGATGATCTTCCGTCTATACTTCGGTGCAAATACTATGTGATATTTGCACATCCACCTCGTATGCGCTAAACTATTCGTGCTTTTTACCATCAAATCACCTCTCTCTGCTATGTCTAGTGGCTTGAACAATCACTATTCTAGTGTCTGAGGTGATTTGTTGGTGTAACCCTTTGTCTTCCACCCGCATAGCGGGTGGTTTTCTGCCTCTCTCGCTTCGCTCGCTCGACAGGCTAAAGCCTTAAAAAGACCTCGTTCATGTTGAACGAGGTCAAATTTATCATTTCGGAATACCTATTTCCAAAAATTCATCTACAATGCGGATCGGATAGACAGGGATTCCCGTCACAGCTGGAAGTGATTTTGCTTCTCCGGTACGCAAGTTGAATCGAGCACCATGCCTCGGACAAACGATCTCCTCGCCTACGATCTCACCATCTCCTATTTCGCCACCATCGTGAGTACATACATCGCCAGTCGCCAAAAAATCTCCCCCAAGGGAAAATATGACAATTGGCTGATTTTCAACCTGGATAAATAATCTTTCTCCATCCCAAAATTCATTAACCGGAGAAATGCGGTAATAGGAGTACTCCTGGGTCTCTTCTGTCATCTTTCACTCCTCTCCTTCGAGGAGCGAGTCCGAGCTTTCGCCCAGTCCATATACCCCTGCTTTTATAACTTTTAGGGGTAAAAGCGCGCACTTTAAACGCACAGGGCCAAGTTCGATTCCCAGTAACTCTAGCAGGTCTTCCTTCCTCATCTTCTTCACTTCATCTATGGTTTTTCCTAGTATGAATTCCAGCAAAAGATCTGCTGATGCCTGTGAAATAGCACAACCGTGTCCACTGAAAGCTGCCTCTGTGATAACTTGATCCGCGTTCACGCGTAAATCAATGCGTATGTGATCACCACATAGTGGATTTTCATCCTCAAACGAGATGTCATTCGGTTCAAGTACGCCGCGATAAGACGGGTTTTTGTAGTGTTCAATGATGATTTCTCTATAGAGATCGTCCATATTTATCCAAAATAATCGATGACTTTTTCCAGCCCCTTTACCAGCAGATCCACATCTTCCATTGAATTGTAGATGTAGAAACTCGCCCGTGTGGTGGCTGGGATTTGAAATTTTTCATGCAGGGGCATCGCGCAATGATGCCCGGCTCGAACAGCAATTCCTTCAGTATCCAGAATCTGCGCAACATCATGGGGGTGAATGCCATCCATAGTGAATGATAGCACCGCGCCTTTCTTCTCGGCAGCTGGCCCAAATACGTTTACCGAATTGATGTCTTTCAACTTCTCAAGCGCGTATTTTGTGATCGCCTTTTCGTGAGCCGAAACATTGTCCATTCCCAGGTTACTCAGATAGTCAATAGCCGCACCGAAACCTATTGCCTCTGCGATAGCCGGTGTTCCTGCTTCGAATTTATGCGGTAGATCATTGGGGGTGAAATCCCGCAGATGCACCTTCTTGATCATGTCTCCTCCACCCATAAACGGAGTCATGGATGCGAGTAACTCTTTTCTTCCCCAGAGCACACCGATACCCGTCGGTCCGAGCATTTTGTGCGCCGAGAAAACCGCAAAATCAGGCTTTAAATCACCTAGATTGAAAGGCAAATGCGGAACTGATTGAGCAGCGTCAATTAGTGTTAATGCGCCTGCTGCCCTGGCTTTCTCAATGATCTCGATTGCGGGGTTGATCGTCCCCAGCACGTTCGACATGTACACAAAAGCAACAAGCTTTGGCTCCTGCTTGAGAAGCGAATCGAAGTTTTCCAGATCCAGCTCCCCCTCTGAAGTAACACTGATAAATTCTAATCTTATACCGATTTCATTCGCCAGCATCTGCCATGGAACAAGGTTGGAGTGATGTTCCATTTCTGTCAGGATTACGAGATCTCCCTGTTTGAGGTTCTTTCTTCCCCAGGAATTCGCAACAAGGTTAATAGACTCGGTAGTATTTCTTGTAAAAACCACCTCTTGTGATGATGCCGCACCTATGAATGACGCAACTTTTTGTCTCGCCCCTTCATATGCTGAAGTAGCTTCTTCCGCCAACACGTGAATTCCCCGGTGAATATTCGCGTTAGAGAAGCGATAATAATGATCCATCGCTTGTATTACGCTCTCCGGCTTTTGAGCGGTAGCGGCAGAATCCAGATAGGTTATTTTTTTCCCTGCGTGAATTTCCCGATTCAATATCGGGAAATCTTTCTTAATCCCCTCCAAATTTTTTCGGGTTGGGAATTGATTGAGCATACTAAACCCTTTGATCAGAAAATTTTTGGTAATTCGGACTTTGTTTTCTTAACCGGCACGCGTATGTGAGCAGATTTTTGCGGAAACCATAAAATGTGGTCAGGTACCATCCACCCGTCAGTTAAAAACACATTTGATCGGAATTGTACGGCCACCATCTTGGGATCAACCTGCACCACAATTCCCTTCAGCCAACCTCGTATGCGGTCACCGCTTTTTTCGTGGTCACAAAGAACCTCTACCGTATCTCCTACCTGGTATTCGTATTCTTGATCTGGCGGTCGCATAAAAGGCACTGAGCGCATGTTTGCTGCTCCTTTTTGTGATTTGCGTGAATTAATCAATTCATTCTATCATATCGGCTGAATTTAATTGTGATACCCGATATGCTCCATTTTCTCTTTAATTGCCTCCTGGAAGCGGGTTCGAACACCTTCGAAAGGTATTCTTTGCATGATCGGGTCAAAGAATCCCTCAACAACGAGGCGTTCTGCTTCTACCCGTGGTAGTCCGCGACTTTCAAGGTAAAAAATCTGTTCCGTGTCGATCTTGCCAACAGTGGCACCGTGCGTGCATCGAACATCATCCGTCAGAATCTCCAGCCCCGGGATTGAGTCAGCTCGAGCCCGGTCACTTAATACAAGATTGCGATTCGCCTGATAGCCATCAGTTTTTCCTGCTTCAGGCGCCACGTAGATCATTCCCTGCCACACAGAGCGACTATTGTCCAATAAAGCTCCTTTGAAAAGAAGGTCGCTGGTGGTATTGGGAGCAAGGTGATTTTGCTGTGTATCGTGGTCCAGATGCTGCTGATTATTTGTAAAGTAGAACCCAGACATCTTTCCCGTGCTGCCCTGCCCAACAAGATTCAGGTTTGAATAATTTTTTGTTAAGCGACTCCCCAGCGCGCCAAAGATCCAATCTACACTGCCATCGCGATCTATCACGACGTTTTCCCGGGTGAAATTGATCACGTTCTCACCCCAAGATTGAAGTTCAACAAAATTCAGATGCGCACCTCGTCCAATGTAAAGCTCCATTATTCCAGCGTGAATAGAATCTCTTTCTGAACCTATTGGTGAGCCGGCTTCATGAACGAATGTCGCTGATGAACCTTCTTCTACATGCACAAGAATATGCAGCGAATGCGTGTAACCCTCGGCCGGTGCCCAGTACACACTTTGCAAGGGAAGCTCCACCTGGGTGTTTCGCGGAACATATAGTAAAACCCCGTTAAAATCAAGTGCTCCTGCCAGAGCAGAAAATTTGGCTGAATTGAATTGAATTTTTTCCAGGATTCTTTCGATTATTTCAGGATTTGTTTTGATCATATCCTTCAATGAACCAAATAAAACACCTTTTTCAACTATTGAACTTTCAATTGTGAGTTGTGAGTTTGTCGGAGAAAGTAGAAGCTGCGCACCTGATTTTTCTCCCGCCACAATATCTGAAAGCCTGGACGGAAATTCCACTTCGGGATAAATTCCCGAATCTATAATTTTTATCGCTGAAAAATCTACACTATTGAGGCTTGTTCTTCTCCACTCCTCTTCGTTTCCTTTTGGCAATGGCAGACTTTGATAAGTCCTCCAGGCGTTTTGGCGATATTTTCGTACCGCTTCGTTCTCGTCCAAAAACTGAGGATCAATTTGTAGATCCACTTGTTGTGTTCTTGTGGTGCGTATTGGTTTTTTGATGATGATCGGTTTTTCTGTCATTGTTTTTTCGCTCTGTTGATTTTAGCCAACCGATCCTTCCATTTGTAGTTGGATTAGGCGGTTCATCTCCACGGCATACTCCATTGGTAACTCTTTTACAAGCGGCTCAATAAAGCCGGATACAACCATTGTGGTCGCTTCCTCCTGGGTCAGTCCGCGGCTCATCAGGTAAAACAGCTGCTCCTCTCCCACTTTTGAAACTGAAGCTTCGTGCCCGATTGTCACATCTTCTTCATCAACTTCGATCGTCGGGTAGGTGTCTGAGCGGGATGCCGGGTCCAGCAATAGAGCATCACAAGCAACATTTGACCGAACGTTTTTCGCGCCTTTGTAAACCTTCAATAAGCCCCGGTACGAAGATCTACCGCCATCTTTGCTGATGGATTTCGATGTGATCTTTGAACTCGTGTTCGGCGCAAAATGGATCACCTTCCCCCCTGCGTCCTGCAATTGTCCTTTTCCGGCAAACGCGACAGAGAGAATCTCACCATGCGCTCCCGGCCCCATCAGGTAAGTTGAGGGATACTTCATTGTCATTTTTGATCCGAGGTTGCAATCCACCCATTCCATCGTTCCATTAGCTTCCACTTTTGCGCGTTGCGTTACCAGGTTGTACACATTTGTAGACCAATTTTGAATGGTTGTGTAACGAACCCTGGCGCCTTTTTTTACAACGATCTCGATCACGCCGCTATGGAAGGAATTGGTTGTGTACTGAGGTGCGGTGCAACCTTCAACATAATGGACGCGTGATCCTTCGTCAGCAATGATCAGGGAACGTTCAAACTGGCCGATATTGGCAACGTTCAAGCGGAAGTACGCCTGCAGGGGAAGCTCGACTGTGACCCCTTTTGGCACGTAAACGAAAGATCCACCGGACCAAACAGCTGAATTTAACGCTGCAAATTTGTTATCCTCAATTGGGATTACCGAACCAAAATGCTCCTTGAAAATATCGGGGTGTTGGCGCAGACCGTCTTCAATGCTTAAGAAAATGACACCCTGCTTTGAAAGATGTTCCTGAATGCTGTGATAAACCATCTCTGATTCATACTGTGCCCCCACTCCCGCAAGGAATTTTTGTTCCGCCTCCGGAATACCCAACTTATCAAAAGTATTCCGAATGGTTTCTGGAACATCCTCCCAGCTTTTTTCACTGGCTTCTGCCGGTCTCACATAATAGAATATATCTTCCAGGTCTAATCCCGAAAGATCAGGCCCCCAAGCAGGCATAGGGCGTTGCATAAAATGATTCAGGGCTTTCAATCGGAATTGCAGCATCCATTCCGGTTCGCCCTTCATTGCGGATATCTTCCTAACTACGTCTTCGCTTAGACCTTTTTCAGACTTGTAGACATAAGTATCCGGGTCTTTGAAACCATACTGGTAATCACCCAGGTTATCTAAAAAATCGTGTTTCTGTTCATTGCTCATGGGATTCTCCTAATGGTAATGGGGCAACTAAACAGAACCATTCCCGTTTTCGATCTTTTCTCTAATCCAATCGTATCCGTGTTCCTCAAGGTGCAGCGCAAGATCAGGTCCACCGGTTTCTACAATTCTTCCACCCATCATCACATGAACAACATCAGGTTTAATATAATTAAGCATCCGTTGGTAGTGTGTGATTAAAAGGACGCCAACATTCTGTTCTTTCAGCATATTTACGCCTTCTGACACAACCTTCAACGCGTCAATATCCAATCCGGAATCTGTTTCATCCATGATCGCGATATCAGGTTGCAGCACCGCCATCTGAAGTACTTCTGCCCGCTTCTTCTCCCCGCCTGAAAATCCTTCGTTCAAGTACCTGCCCGCAAAAGAATGATCCATTTTCAGCATATCCATTTTTTCAATCAGCATCTTTCGAAATTGCGGGATCGGAATACCTTTATCGTCCGGGTTTTCTGCCTTCCTTCGAGAGTTCACAGCGGTACGAAGGAAGTTCGCAACAGTCACACCAGGAATCGCGACAGGATATTGAAATGCCAAAAATAAGCCAAGCCTGGAACGCTCATCTGTATCCAGTTCAAGAAGATCCTTACCCTTGAAACAGGCTTTTCCCTGGTTAACCTCATACCCCGGATGCCCCATCAAGGTGTAAGCCAGTGTTGATTTTCCTGTACCATTCGGGCCCATAATTGCGTGCACCTGGCCCTGCGCAACGTTCAGGGACACACCCTTCAATATCTGCTTGTCACCTATACTAACGTGCAAATCCCTGATGCTTAATTCCGACATTTATGAAATCTCCTACATTTTTTTTGTTTTTTATATATATATTCTTATATATTATTTTATTCACAGGATTATAGCACACTCGAATATCGCAGTCAATATTTACCATATTTATCTTATTTATAGTATATTTAGGGTATAATTGATTTCAATATTTGTCATTTTTATGATAAAAAATATAGGCTAAGGGCTTTGAAAAAATGAAAAGTACCAGAGAAAGAATATTACAAACGCTTCTCCTTAATCCCAATTCAACGATTAATGATCTTGCTGATGCTGTAGACATCAATACAATTTCCGTCAGGCACCACGTAACCAGCCTGCAAGCAGAAGGTCTGGTCCATGCCCGGGAAGAACGCCATGGCGTTGGTCGGCCTCGCCTGGTTTACTCCTTAACCGATTCCGGCGCAGAGCTTTTTCCTACGCGATATTTACGCCTCGTCAATCAATTGCTTGTCCAATTAAAAGACCGTCTGACAAAAAAGGAAATGGAAAAACTTTTAACCCAGATCGCATTGGAGATTACAGCGGGATACGGCGAGAAAATCCGCGATCTGCCCGTCGATCAAAAACTGGATGCAATCCAGCTATTTCTCCAAAATGAAGGTTTTCTGATCGAATGGTCCAAAGACGGATCTGATTACATCATTTCCGAGATCACCTGCCCCTTTTACCACGTCAGCCAGGCTCACCCCGAAGTGTGTGTAATTGATCGCGTAATATTGAGCACGCTGTTATCCGCACCTGTGACCCGCGTTAAATGCATCCTCAACGGAGACAACCTCTGTTCTTATGTATATTCATCAAATTTACAAGTGGAGAATAACCAATGACAAACACCTCTAAAGCAGGTACAAATCGCCCTTCGTGGGAAGCTGAAGCTGAATATCCTGAACTATGTGACCGATTAACGAAAGCGCTTAGCGAGGTCCTCGATCCCGAATTAGGTCTAAACATCATCCAACTCGGTCTGATTCGCAACGTAAAAATTGATGCCGAAAGCGCTGTTGTAAAGATGATCCTTACCACCCCATTCTGTCCTTATGGACCTTCGATGCTTGAAAGTGCTCGCCAGAAAGCTGCTGAAGCATTGGAACGTGAGGTGACCATTGATTTTGGTCTCGAACCCTGGGATTTCTCCATGATGGAAGAAGGAATCGATTTGGATTGGGGTATGTACTAAATTATCCGTAATTCCTTACTAAACCACCCATGAATCCATTAAAATACCGGCGTGTTTCACGCCGTATTTTTTTAATTCGGAAAATCGACGCCTCTTTTCTAATTTTTACTGATTTCGATTCATAATGGTGTAATTTCTTGATTGCTCTCAGGTGAAAATAAATAATAGGGTTAAAACACTTGAACCATTTACATCGCAAATTTTGATCATAGTAGAAAACTAATGGTGCAAGTTATTTGTGAGATCGGCACTGATCATAACCCTGCATCAATCGGTAAATATGGTGTCGATATTGTTCCATTGGATGTGCTGATAGGTAAAATCAATTACAAAGACAGCGTAATCTCATCGACTACCCAGCTTTTTGATCTGGTGAATACCAATGGTTTGCCGCCCAAAAATTCAGCCCCTTCCATCAGCTCGAAATTACCATCGACTGATAAATCAGCATTATAAGCAAAGAAAAAGCTCAATCGAAAGGATATTTATACAATTATTTCAAACCGATCCACCGGGATTGGTCTAATGGTTTTCGCCGCAGCAGAGATGAATATGCAGGGGTTGGACGTAAAAATTATTTTTGTATTTTAAAAAATAAGAGGCCGAATTTCGGCCTCTTCTCCTTAGATCAAACCTACTTCTTTTCCGACTTTCTCAAATGTCTCTAAAACTTTATCCATTTGAGCATCGGTATGTGTCGCCATATAGCTGGTTCTCAATAATTGGCGACCCGGAGAAACCGCAGGAGAAATCACTGGGTTTACGAAAACGCCATTTTCAAACAACATCTTCCAGGTAATAAATGTTTGCTCATCGTCCCCTATGATGATCGGCACAACCGGTGTGATTGAGTTTCCGATATTAAACCCGAGCTCAGTGAACCCTTTCCGCATCTTGTCAGCCACTTCGATCACTCTTAGAGAGTGTTCAGGTTCGTCCCGCATCACATGCAAAGCGGCGAGTGCAGCCGCTGCGTTTGCCGGCGGAATACTCGCGCTGAAAATCAATGCACGCGCAACGTGTTTGACATAGTGAATTGTGCTTTCATCCCCGGCAATGAAGCCACCCAGCGAAGCGAAGGCTTTACTAAACGTAGACATAATCAGGTCAACGTCTTCAGTCACACCAAAATGCGCTGCTGTTCCCCTGCCTCCACCCATTACCCCCATTCCATGGGCGTCATCAACCATCAATTTCGCGCTATATTGTTTGGCGAGCTTTGTCATTTCAGGTAATGGAGCCAGGTCCCCTTCCATACTGAACAAACCATCAACAACGATCAACTTACCGGCCGATCAGGACGGGATTTCAACACCTGCTCAAGGTGTTCTATATCGTTGTGGCGGAACGCTCGATTTTTCCGTACCCAAGCCTTGCCCCATCCACAATACTCGCATGGTCGTCCTTATCAAGGATAACCACATCATCACGTCCGATTAACGCGCGCTTGTTGCGCCCGAGGTTAGTCTGCATCCCAGTCGAAAAAACCAATGCGGCATCCATCTCCACCATTCAGCGAGCCCGCTTCCAACTGCTCGTGCATCGCGAGCGTACCATTCAAAAACCTTGAACCGGTACAGCTTGTCCCATAACGTTTCACCGCTTCAATGGCAGCTTCTCTGACTTTTTGATGTCAATCCAAGGTAGTGCTGTTGGAGCCGCACATTATTAATCGGCGGCCTTGATAAACCACTTCGTTCCCTCGTTCTTTGCACTTGCGGATAAAATATGGATAGATACCTCTCTCCATTGCTTCTTTGGCGGCGGTGAAATCGGCACTTTTTCAAACAGGTCCGATACTAACCTCGCATTAAAAAATGATTAATGATGGATTATTTAGAACGACAATAATTGCATTGCATTATACTTGAAACAAATGGATGGAAAAAATGGATTATTTTGCCGGTATAGAAGCAGGTGGAACAAAGTTCAAAGCGATTATTGCCCAAGATCCTGCTTCTGTCATCGCTGAAGAAATCTTCCAGACAACTACACCGGAAGAAACTCTCCCCCATGTTGTGGCTTTTGTCAAAGATGTCTCTATAAAATATAACATTCGAATTGTTGCAGCCGGCTTATCCTGTTTCTGACCTGTTGACCTTGACCTACCCCAACGTATGGAACTCATCACAACAACGCCAAACTTGCGTGGCGTAATTACCCGATCTTTAAAATTTTTCCAAAATCAACTTAAAGTTCCAATTGCCTTTGAGACGATGTCAACGGAGCAGCGCTCGGAGAAGGCCGATGGGGAGCCGCAAAAGGGATTTCAGATTTTGCTTTACATCACCGTTGAAACAGGTGTTGGCGGCAGGAGTCATCTCATACAACTACAAACCGCTATTCGGAATGAGCCACATCCGGAAATTGGACATATGAAGATCCAGCCCCACCCCAACGACCCATTTCCGGGCAATTGCCCCTATCACACCACTTGTCTGGAAGGTTCGCAAATGCTCCATCACTCTCAGCGCGCTGGAATGCTGATCCGGAAACGCTTCCTGATGACCATCCAGCCTGATTTTGAGGCATTTTACCTGGTCAGGCAATTCACAACCTGATACTGATTTGCTCGGGCCAGTCGGACTTATGGTTGTGCGCGCCTCAAACGCCATGGACGATCGGCAGCGCGTATTGAATCCGTCCGAATTTAAAACGGATATATAAAAACCAGTTATCTTGATACCATCGACGAGTACATCGTGTCACCTCGAACTGGTGATCGCGCCGGTGCGCTTGGTGCAATTGCCTTGCCTACATCAGAAACCTGCTAAATTCCCGGAGGATTGATGCTTACAAAGAAGACTCAGATCTATTATTATTTTTGGGTTTTGGGATCACTTATGCGGGGTTGAAAATCAATTTTTCAACACATTCATCTACAACAACATTACCCCTGATCCCCGTCCGATTTCCCGGATGGCAGCTGCGAGCGCGATCACCGCTACACTGGCATCCATTTTATGGGCGCTCTGAGCGATCGCGTCCGACACCGCTGGGGTCGAAAACCGTTTTTATTGATCGGTTACATTGATGGGGAATCACCACAGCGATTTTCCTCACTGCGCGTATTTTTATCCTGATTGCACGCTGTTTATGGTAATCCTTTGACTGCATCATGACATTTTTTGGCTCCAGCGCCAACGACGCTGTATTTCACGCTTTTGTCGCAATAATGACAACCAGTAACCGGGGAAAAGTAATGCTATGGTTGAAATACTCACCTGGGTTTCGCTTCTTTTTGTTCATGGCGGAGCAGGTTTGATCATCGACGCAGTCGGGTATTTTCCTTTCTTCGCGACAGTAGGTGGATTGTTCTTTGTTTTGGGGATTGTCGCGGCTCGTTGCTTGAGGAACCGGAAAAACCAAAAACACCTCCTCGCAGGATTCTCAGAAAGTATTGCAAACACTTTTCGCTGGCAAACATTTCGAGAACAAAAGACCTGCTTTACCTGCTGATCGCTGTTGCATTATGGGTTGCTCAACAGATCTTCTTCCTTTACCTGCTGATCTATACTAATCATTATCACATTGAGACCCTTCAAGCTGGGTTGTTCCTTCATAATTTTTTCTGGCAATTCTACTTGGTGAATCGCTGCCGCTTACCCACTTGGAATACTCACGGACCGTTGGGGCAGGTGCGGTATTGGCGGTAATTTTGCCATTATCGGGCTTAATGATAGACCACGCGGCATTTTCTTCTCCTGTTCTTTTCCTGCCCTGCATCGTTACGGCGGTCACATGGCTGGCACCGATTAGCGCGTGGACGATCGCTGTCCAGCCTGAGCAAGGACCTCTTTCCCGAGGATAAACGCGGTCAATATGGCGGATATGTAAATTTTCAGGTTGTGCCACTATTTGTCCCAGGTCCATTGATCGGCAGCTGGCTCACGACAACTTCAGGATTCAAACTGCATTGGATGGCAAGCAGGCTTTTGTCCTGACAGCGATTTTTCAAGTCGCAGCCATTGCCACGTTATCATGACTCCGGTGCCAATATTAAAAACCCGGCATTCAATAAACTCTATTACTGCTGATATTGCCAGTACCTGAATTCATCCTCAAAAATTGATCGTTCCCGATTCATACAAAACCACAGCACTCGGTTTTCATTCAAAATTCTCAACAGTTTTGCCTCCGCAACAATTACGAAATTTAACATCCAGGTTGGCGCTTCGAGTGTTCCCCCGGAAATGATAAGAATTTCTTCCAGTCAAACCAACCATTTTCCGGTTCCGCTGTAACTCCTCAAAACCCGATGCTTTTATCTGTGGGAGAAGAGATAATCGTTGAAGTGGAGAGCACCTGCTGGTGATGACCTGTTCGTCTCACAGCAATCACCAAAGAGGTTATGAAATTGAGTGACAATCAACTCAACCACCTCCAGGTTAAAACACGATAGATTGAAGTCAAACCCTGGTCCTTCCTTGCAGCCCCAAAAGATGTTGAAATGAGAATTCGGCTCTCTGAAGAAGTTGGAAGTGCGTCACCTTACCTTCTTGGTCAATTCATCGAGCATCTTGAGCGCTGCGTTTATGATGGTGTTTGGACAATTGACGGCCACGGGCTGCGAACCGATACGCTTGACCTGATCAGGCAACTCAATCCACCAATGATCCGATATCCGGGAGGAAATTTTGCCAGCGGTTACCACTGTAGGCGATGGAATTGGACTGCTGGATAAGCGTCCAGTGAGACATGACGCAGCCTCTGGCAGGCTGAGGAATCCAATCGGGTCGGTACGGATGAGTTTTTACAATTTTGCGAAGAAATCGGTTCAGAACCTGTTCTAGTGGTCAATGACGGGTCAGGAACCCTGAAGAAGCTGCCCGTTGGGTTTCTTATTGCAACAGCCCAGCCGATATAAGCAACAAGGAGCCCGGAGAGACTTCAATGGAACCGAGCCGTATAACGTGAAATACTGGGGCGAAACGAGGTCTGGGGTCCCTGGCAGACCGGAACAACATCCGCTGAGGGATATTGCACACGCGCAAAGCGGTTTATCCCGCAGATGAGGGAGATCGACCCCGCCATCAAGTTCATCGCGGCTGGTCACAGTCCATTGACGGATGAATCCAGACGATATAGCCTTCCGATGGAACGAGGTTATTTTGCGCGAGTTGGGTGACGAGATCGAATACCTCTCCTGGCACATTTACCAGCCAGACAGAGAAGATTACAGGAGTTTTACGACCCTATTGAGCTGTATCACTCAGTGAATGCCGCGCACCTTGACATTGAAAGGATCATTGCCCGGGTTGACAACCAGATTCAGAATGCATCAAAAGGTGACAGATCCAGCAGGCGATTGATGAATGGAACTTGGCTTTCCTCCCAGGAGAAAAATGTCAAAGATGCATCACGTCACCTATACATCGCGCGACGCGCTATATGCATCTTCTGTGCTGATGTCATTTTACAAGCACAAATTGGTCGGATGGCAACATCGCTCAGCTTGTGAATGTCCTATCGTTAATCGATACTAATGAAAATGGCGCAATCGCAACCTCAATTTTCTACCCGTTCGTTCTATTCCGCCAGATGCAATCCAATGTGCTCACTTCCAGTATCGTTTGCGAGTCGTTTGACAGTGTAAAACAATCGATCAATCTATCAGCTCACCTTCTTTAACGTTCCTTATGTTGATGGTTTCGCGTCCATTAATCCTGAGCTGTACTAAAGCTGACTATCCCATTGATCAACCGCTTATCCCTTCCATCGAGTCAATGTGACTTTTTCTTCGATCTCACAGATCACAGTCTTAAACCCCATTCATGCGCTTTGATCTCATCCCCGTTCTCCTGAAGATCACAATAGCTTTGTAAGGCCCAATCGCATCCGAATTTCCGACGCCGATCTTCCAGTACGGAAAGGTAACAGTTTTGGGATCAAGCTAAAAACCTTGCTCAGTTTATTTTGTCGAATTTAGATTTATTGCTAGTGAGCGAAGATCGCTCCGTCCAATTTTCACCGATTTTACTTTTGTTCAAAGAGAATATTGACGTCAGGTTCCAGCTCAGTCCAACCATAAAACCCTCTTGCCTTTGGCTTCCAGCGTCTCGAAGTCACTGATTGCTCAAGCTCTGGAACACACCAAACCGATCTCTGACCCGGGATTTCAATGTCGTTCTGGCGCTGCGCGGTGATCAGAATGAAAAGCCTCGTTGTTCGGGGCCGCCTTTGTGAAATTGCCCGGTTGAATGTAAATACCGTGGACCAAACCCCAAGGTCACAGGTAGGGCAAAATTTTTCATCAATTTTCCCCTTTAAATTTTGTAACAATGCTTTCGTTTCCTCGTTCTTTGGCAGAAAAGCATTGATCGCTACGAACTCTGCACCATCAAGGCTAAGTGCTCCATGTAGCTGAACACCAGTCGCATGATTGAGCTGCGCCGTTCCACTGTTGGTGGAATTGACGAAAGAACCCTTATACGCGGATACTGGCAAAAGCAGACACTTCAGGAAATTGACCCTGCTGCCTGTACTCTTCCAATCCAGCCAGTGTTCTTATTTCTTTTTTTGCGTCCTGTACATCAGGTTGATCAAAAGAATTCACACCGATCACAGAACAAGTGCTAAAAGCGGCTACAGCGATCTTCCTTACAGATAAATTGCGTAGCAAGGTCATATCCATCCTTTAACATGGATCGATATCACCGGATGTCCCATGGCAAGCAACTCATCCACAAGGCTTTGACGCTCACCATTTTGTTCCAGGCGAATAAAGATCCGGTCACCAGAATATTTCTCAATGGACATTTCCGGTTCATTGGCAATGGGAGTTTATCTCGCGGCCGTTCTTGCTGCTTTCAGCTACCAACTGTTCCAGCCAATCTCCAAATGGTGCCTATTTTTCATCTGTGACCAGGGTCACCTTTGTCTCTACTCGTTGGCAGCGACACTACAAGAATTGCTCCGAGAACGAATCCCGGGTTGGCTGTGATCAGCTTTGTTTGACACTATCCCGCCATGGTGGCGGCTCTTTGCGTGAACAAGTTGAGATCAACCCCCATTAGCGCTGCCGGTATCATTCAAAAGCAGTCAGCGCTGAATTACGCCTCTCCAACCTGTGGATCCGCCAGGAATATATTCCCCAAACTTTCTTTCCCGGGCCTTTTTCCAGCGCTGTGTCAGGATCTGAAGATCGTGATAAAATACTCACCTGGTTATCCGGATCTTCAGCCTTCACTTTTCCCAGTAATAATCAAGAAAGGTATTGATTTCACCTGTTGTACCGGATTTACTCGCCGCCGATGTAAAATCCGTTTTACCATCAGCTGTTTGTTCGTCAATATAATTAATCTGTTCAGGATCAGTGGAATCCAGTACGAGTAAACGCAAACCGGGAAATCCCCTTTGGCGCCTGTTCCCACAAGCTTACTGATCACTTCCGGAGCCAGTGAACCACCCATACCCAGCAATACCACATGTAAACCTTGTTGTAATAACTGCGCCGAGATGCAGACACCTCGTCAAATGATTTCATTCAAAGGGCGTTGAGATCCAATTCATGCGTTTTTTGATCTCTTCCGTCCCTTACCGTCCATCGTCCAGAGAGAAGGATCTTTTTAGCAAAAATCTTTCAGCAAAACGCGTTCTTTTCGAAGCTTGTTTAACTGGCTGGTCAACCGCTCTTGTAGCTCCCCCATTCCTTTAATTGTATCTGCCCTGCGGGCTTCCACCGAATCGAGCAAGGATCGATAAGCATCAGAAAATGCGGCTACTCCTTCCGTTTCCAGTTCATCGGTCACATTCGAGATCGAAATGCCAATGGCTTCAAGTTCTTTGAATAGTAAAACCGCCTGGTCTATATCCTTATAAATTGTGATCCTGGTACAAGAGTGCGATCCAAAAGCGTCCAGCGTTGCAGGTGGAACCGTATTAACCGTGTCCGGTGCGATCAATTCTTCAACATAAATTACATCTCTGTAATCTGGATTCTTCGTGCTCGTTGATGCCCATAACGGCCTCTGCACCCGTGCTCCTTTGAGTTTTAGCGCGTCAAATCGCCCGCTATTAAATTTTTCTTCGTAAAGTCGATATGCCAACCTGGCATTTGCAATCGCTGCTCTTCCCGCCAGCCTTTTATAATCCTCTGCTGAAATTTCTCCCTTCGTTTCTTTTTTCTTCAATAACCCGTCAATTTTCGAATCCATCCTGGAGACGAAAAAAGAAGCAACAGATGCTATATTCTCAATGGACAATCCCTGATTCGCGCGATCCTCTAAGCCCGCAAGATAAGCTTCGATCACCTCCGCGTAACGGTCAATTGAAAAAATTAACGTGACATTTACATTGATTCCCGCTGCTATTGCTTTCCGGATTGCAGGAATTCCCTCTTTGGTGGCTGGAATCTTGATCATCAGGTTTGTCTTATTTACGCTACGCCATAACTTCAAAGCGTCTTCAATCGTTTTATCTGTCTCATCCGCCAACAACGGATCCACTTCCAGGCTGACAAATCCGTCCTTTCCGTTGGAAGACTGATAAACAGGTTCAAATAACGAGGCAGCCCTGGTGATGTCTTCAATCGCTAGCTGCCAGAAAATCTCTTTGGCACCATAACCAGACCACGCCATAGGTTTGAGTGTTACATCATAATCTGCCGAATTGGCAATCGCTTTTTGAAAAATGCTGGGATTTGATGTAATTCCTTTTATTTTTCCATCAAGTATCAAATTTTTAATTTCATCATTTTCTAGATTTTTTCTTTCGATGTTGTCATACCATAAGGATTGGCCGATCTGCTCGAGGTTCTTGATGAGTGTTTGATATGTCTTTTCCATTTCGCAGCCTAAATCTTTCCGTTATCTTCTATGCGCTTAATTTTTTCAAATCTTCGTATGAATCGCTCTTCCTGTTGAAATTCTGCTGATAAAAATGCTTTCACAAGCTCTTTGATCAATTCGATTCCAATAATTCTGCTGCCCAGACATAAAACATTCATATTGTCATGTTCCACACCCTGGTGGGCAGAATATGTGTCATGACACACACTTCCGTAAATCCCTTTTACCTTGTTTACCGCGATACACGCCCCCACACCTGAACCGCATATCAAAATACCACGATCCGCCTGTTTATCTACGACTACTTTCCCCAGTTTCAATGCAAAATCAGGATAGTCGACAGGTTCCTGGTTATAAGTCCCCAGATCGATGATATCGTGACCGAGTGATTGAACAATATTTATCACATCATCTTTTATTTGATATCCTGCGTGGTCGGCTGCAATAGCTATGCGCATCTCTACCTCTTTTTCTCTAATAGTCTTTTTGCTTTGGCGAGAACATTATCAACCGTAAAACCGTATTCTTGCATCAAAGTTTTGTAAGGAGCAGATGCACCAAATTTTTCAATGCTCAAAATATCGCCTTGGTCTCCCGTGTATCTTTCCCAGCCCATTCCTATCCCCATCTCCACCGCCAGCCGCAACTTTACACGCTCAGGTAATACTGATGATTGGTAGGCAGGATCAGCAGCTTTGAATAACTCCCAGCTTGGGAATGAAACCACCCTTACACACCGTCCTTCCGCTGCCAGCCTTTCAGCAGCTGCCACTACCAGGTTAACTTCTGATCCAGACGCCATTAGAATAATTTCAGGTTCACCTTCACCAAGGTCTGCCAGCACGTAAGCACCTTTTAACAGACCTTCTGCAGGCGAAAATCGCTGCCGGTCAAGCGTCGGTACCGCCTGACGGGTCAACGCGATCAGTGTCGGCCCTTCTTTTCGCTCGATCGCCACTCTCCAGGCAATACTGGTTTCGTTGGCATCTGCTGGGCGTATCACTACGAGATTGGGTATAGCCCGGAGAGCTGCCAGGTGCTCCACCGGCTGGTGCGTTGGTCCATCTTCACCCAACCCGATGCTGTCATGTGTCATCACCCAAATCGTTTGCAAATGCGAGAGCGCCGAAATTCTTATTGCACCTCGCATGTAATCCGTAAAAACAAGAAATGTCGCGCCGTAAGGGATAAATCCGCCATGGTAAGCAATTCCATTAACAATCGAACCCATTCCGTGCTCACGAACCCCGAAATGCAGATATCTTCCTCCGGGATTATCGCTTTGATAAGCGCTGCTTTCCTTTATCCATGTATTGTTTGAGGGCGTAAGATCAGCTGATCCTCCCACAAGTTGCGGAAAAGTATCTGAGATTGCATTGATCACCTGACCAGAAGCAGCACGTGTTGCCATGCCTTTTTCTTCCGCCGCAAAAACCGGTAGTTTGTCGGTCCATGCCTCAGGTAATACACCTCCCATTCGCCCGTTCAGCTCATTCCATTCAAGAGGAAAACGTGAGGAATATTGAGCTGCCAGTTTCTCCCACTCACGATTTCGCGACGTTCCCTCCCGTCCGATTTTTTCATAAAATTCTTTAACTGATTCCGGAATATAAAAATCCGGTTCTTCAGGCCAATCCATGTTCCTCTTGGCAGCATTCAATTCCTCCAGACCCGGTGGCTCCCCATGGGCTTTGGCTGTGTTCTGTCTTGTCGGCAGCCCATAACCTATGATCGTACGACAGACAATCAATGATGGTCTTGGGTCTGCTTTGGCCTCAGCGATCGCTTTATCGATCGCTTCGACGTCGTTTCCATCTTCCACGCGTAAAATATGCCAGCCATAAGCCTCGAATCGTTTCGCCCGGTCTTCAGTAAACGCGAGTTCTGTGGATCCATCAATCGATATGCGATTATCGTCATAACAGTAGATTAGTTTCCCCAGCTTCAAATGACCAGCCAGTGATGCCGCCTCGGAACTTACCCCTTCCATCAGATCACCGTCCGTCACGATTCCATAAACGTAATGGTCAAATAATGGGAAACCCTCCCTGTTGTAGCTTTCTGCCAACATTGTTTCAGCGATCGCCATCCCCACGCCATTCGCGAATCCCTGCCCCAATGGTCCGGTTGTCGTATCAACCCCGGGCGTCAATCCAAACTCCGGGTGACCGGGAGTACGTGAACCCCACTGTCTAAAAGACTTTAACTCTTCCAGTGGGAGATCATATCCAGTAAGATGCAGCAGGCTGTACAGCAGCATGGAGCCGTGCCCGCCAGATAAAACGAACCTGTCGCGGTTCCACCAGCCTGGATTAGCTGGATCAAAATTCAAGTGTTTTGACCAAATTGTGTAAGCAATTGAAGCAGTTCCCATTGGTAAACCCGGGTGACCTGAATTTGCTTTTTGCACACCGTCAGCGGATAAAAAACGCAAGGTATTGATTGCCAGTTTCTCTAGATTTTCCATCTTCCCTCCGTTCAAGTATTTGAATTTTACCATTGCCAATAAAAAAGCCGGTTATAAGTAAACCGGCTTTCGTTAAATTGTTAAGTGTTTAGATTTTTGTCCTTTTTAATCTTAAGCTGTTCGTTACAACAAACACGCTGCTGAAAGCCATCGCTCCAGCTGCCAGCATTGGATTGAGATAACCCAGGGCTGCCACAGGGATTAGCACGATATTGTAAATAAACGCCCAGAAAAGATTCTGTTTGATCGTGCGCAAAACCCGCCTAGAGAGCTTTATGGCTTTTCCTACTCCGGTGAGATCCCCTCCGATGAGCGTAACTGGGGCGGCTGCAACCGCCACGTCAGCTCCGGAGCCAATCGCAATACCAAGATCCGCCTGCGCCAATGCTGGCGCATCATTAATGCCGTCCCCCACCATTGTAACGATCCGGTTCTGACCCTGAAGTTTTTTAATTTCAGCGTTCTTCATGTCAGGTAAAACGCCTGCGATCACTTTTTCAATGCCCACTTTTTGGGCGATCGTTCTTGCCGTTTTGATGTTATCGCCGGTCAACATGATCACTTCCAACCCCATCTCTTGCAACGTTCTAACGCTTGAAATGGAGCTTTCTTTGATCATGTCCGAAACTGAAACCAATCCCGCCAGTTTCTGATCAATTGCCGCCAACATCACTGTTTTTCCATGTTGCTGCAGATCTTCCATCTTTTGAAAAACCGATGCCAGATCGACCCCAAATTCCTCCATGTATTGAGCGTTCCCCAACAGTACTTCTTTTCCATCAACCTTCGCTTTTACACCTTTCCCGGGAATGGCCTTGAATCCTTCGGGTTCGACCAGAACTAATCCCCGGTTACCCGCTTCTGCAAGAATTGCTTCGCCAAGTGGATGCTCGCTACCTCGTTCCACACTGGCAGCAAATCTTAGCAATTCGTTCTCACTGATTTGTTCCGAGACTGTAATGATTTCGGTAACTTCCGGACGCCCCTTTGTGATGGTACCCGTTTTATCCAGCACCACCAGATCAGTTCTGCCCGCTCTTTCAAGCGCTTCTCCTGATCTAAAAAGGATACCCGCTTCAGCACCTTTGCCAGTTCCGACCATTATCGCGGTGGGAGTAGCCAAACCCATTGCACACGGGCAGGCGATCACGAGTACAGCCACCATGTTGATCAGCGCGCGGGTAAAACCCGTTACGCCGCCTGCCTGGCTGGCTGGTGGATCCACAACCATCCACAGGATAAAGGTTAAAAGTGCAATGGCGATCACAATTGGTACAAACACAGCTGATATCTGATCGGCCATTTTCTGAATTGGTGCTTTCGTTTCCTGGGCTTTTTCGACGAGCTGGATAATCTTAGAAAGCAATGTATCCTTGCCAATTCGTGTTACCCTCACCTTTACCAGTCCAAATTTGTTCAAGGTCGAACCAACCACTTCATCGCCAACGTTTTTGTCCACTGGTAATGATTCACCTGTGATCATTGACTCATCGACCTGTGTTGTCCCTTCCAGGATTTCTCCGTCAAGCGGGATTTTCTCACCCGGTTTTATCAGCAATACGTCACCGACCACCACATATTTCAAGGGTAGGTCGATCTCCTGTCCGCCCCTAATTACGCGAGCGTTCTTAACTCTCAGCGCTTTTAACTTCCGGATGGCTTCACTTGTGTTACCTTTTGCTCTTGTTTCCAGGAATTTCCCCAATCTTACAAGAGTAATAATCACGGCAGAAGTTTCAAAATATGTGTGCCCTGGCAGCCATCCAAATATTATCGGGATCGAGTAAGCGTAAGCCACACTCGAACCCAATGAGATCAACACATCCATATTCGCAGTGCCATTTCGTAATGCCTTATAAGCCCCAACATAGTACTGCCAACCAACATAAAACTGAACAGGCGTCGCAAGCATCCACAAAACAATATTTAACCAGGTGCGTCCGGCAATTTCATGCGGTAACAAACCGAAATCCCTCAGCATCGATAGCAGGAATATTGGAAGAGTAAATACGACACCCAGGATCAGTAACGTTTTTTGATGTCTGGTCTCTCTTCGCCTGGCTCGAATTTCAGCGTCGTCTGTATCCTCTTCCATCTGGATAACCTTAAAACCCAAGGCATTTATCCGCCTGGAAAGGTCGTCGCTGGAAATGATGGTTGGAATATAGCGGACACTTAACTTAGTCAATGCGACATTAGCCGCAACTCGCCTTACCCCCTCAACTTCCTGTAAGCTCTTTTCGAGGCGGAGCGCGTCAGCGTTATCACTTAGCTGTGGAAGGATAAAATCAATCTCATCCTCTACTACTCCGTAACCTGCCTTTTCAATGCGATCAACGATATTTTCTACAGTTGTGATTTTCTGATCAAAACCGATCGTTGCTTTTTCAGTAACGAGGTTGACTACTGCCTCATCTATGCCATCGAGTTTTTTAACATTGCGTTCCACTGTGGCAACGCAATTCGCGCAGGTCATTCCTGTTATCGGTAATATGACCTTTTTCATTTTTATGATTCCCTGCTTTCTTACACTGATTTGTCAGCTGGATAATTGATCTCAGCCAAAGTGGTTTCAATCAATTCTGGAGTCATAGGAGGTGAATAAATGATGTGTACCTCTTTATTTTCCACATCCACATCCACGGACTTAACCCCTTCCAGCTCAATTAATTCCATTTTTATAGTGTGCGCGCAATGACCGCAACTGATATTAGGCACCAGGTAAGTTATATTTTCCATTGTTCACCTCTTTTTATTATTCTATTTTTATCTTATTTATCTTATTATAATACAAAAATGCTTGACAACCCGTGGAAAGATCAATAGGATATATGTAAGATGACTTTAATTGACAAAACCATTCTTATCACTGGCGCTGCGCGCAGGCTTGGCAAAGCCGCCGCCTTGCATTGTGCAGATCAAGGTGCCAATCTGATCCTTCATTACAACACTTCTGAAACTGAAATTTTGGAAACAAAGGAGGCGACCATTAAACGCGGTCAAAAATGCTGGACTGTTCAGGCAGACCTGAACGATATAGCATCCATACGACACCTGATCGAGAATGCATCCGCCTTCTCGTGTTTTGACGCGCTTATTAATAATGCCTCGATATTCAAATCTGTAGGTTTCATGGAATCAACAACAAAGGATTGGGAAAAACACTTACGGGTAAATCTTACGGCGCCTTACCTGCTAACCCAGTTATTCGCCAAACAGTATGCCAAAGAGGAAGCTGGTAGAGTAATCAACCTGGTGGATTGGCGCGCACTACGACCAGGAAAAGACCATTTTCCATATACGATCAGTAAAGCCGGCCTTGTTGCGTTCACAAAAGCTGCAGCGCTCAGCCTTGCACCTAAGATCATTGTTAATGCAATTGCGCTTGGAGCGATTCTTCCACCCGAAGATGAACCCGATAATCCTGACATCCTGAAACATGTGCCCATGCAACGCTGGGCGACTATGGACGAATTTCTTTCAACCATCGATTTTTTACTGGACGGACCAACTTATATAACAGGAGAAGTCATCCACCTTGATGGCGGGCGTCACCTTGTATAGAGGAGAAAAAATGGACGAAATTTTCATCGAAGATCTGCTAATCCGTAGTGTGATCGGAATTTCTGATCGTGAACGTGAACAACCCCAGGATATTCTTGTTAATATCACCATGTACGCCGACACTTCCAGGGCAGGCAGGTCTGACAACGTAAATGACACTATCAACTATCGTACTGTCGCAAAATCAATTCTCGCCCACACCGAAAAAGTCAATCGCTATACCGTTGAAGCTTTGGCTGAAGACATCGCGGACCTTTGCCTCGAAAACTCCGATATTTCCGGTGTAAAGGTTCGGGTAGAAAAACCCGGCGCTGTGCGATTTTCAAGGTCTGTGGGTGTGACAATTACCCGTTTAAAAAAAACATGACATGAACGACGTTTATCTCCTGCTAGGTTCAAATATTGAACCCGAAAAAAATATTCCTTTAGCCCTTCAATCGTTGAAGGAATCAACCCTGCTTGAGGTAAAACGCATCTCTTCTGTCTGGCGAACAAGAGCTGTTGGCAGCGCTGCGGATGATTTTCTTAACGTTGCTGTCAATATCGTTACCTCCTGCGAACTCAACTGTCTAAAACAAATGGTGATCGGGGAAATTGAGAAAAAACTCGGCCGTGTGCGGACTGAGGATAAGAATGCTCCCCGGACAATCGACCTGGATGTGGTTGTTTACAACCAAATTATCATTGACAATGAGGTTTTCACTTTAGACCACATTATTCTTCCAATGGCAGAAATTCACCCTCTTCTCTACTCAAATGAGCAGAACCGCACACTGGTAGCCATTTACACCGATCGGCTGAGCCAAACCAAGGCAAGGAAAATCGTTCTAACTACTTAATACGATTCAATAATTGATCAACTAATCCACGCAACAAAGAGACACTTTTCATACCAGCAAATAGAAGTTCAAATTCAGTTTCAACTCGTTCATACGATTCTCGGATAAATTTTTCGGTATGCTCACGCACGCCGCTCGCTTCAAGAATACCCCTTAATCGCAATAAATCTATCTCTGAAAACTCCTTTGACTTAGTCCAACCTTGACGAAACTCTGAAATATTTTCTAATCCATAGAGAATTGGGTAGGTTTTCTTGCGGTCAGCCAGATCGGTGACAACTGATTTTCCTGTTAGCTTGTCATCCCCAAATATGCCCAGGTAGTCATCCTGCACCTGAAACGCCAATCCGAGTTGGCTGCCAAACGAGTCAAAAGTTACAACTTCTTCATCATTTCTTCCGGCCATAATTGCAGCCATTGCGAAACACGCACCGAATAATGCCCCTGTTTTACCTGCAACCATTTGCCAGTATGAAGAGAATTGAATATCTTCAGCCTTTTCAAAAGCAAGATCCAGGTATTGACCAACGGTTAATTGGAAGGTTGCGGCGTTTAAAGCGCTCATTTCCCGTAATATCACCGGATGTTCAAATTTCAGATTTTGCAACTCGATGGAAGACATCGCCAGCAGGGCGTCTCCTACATTGATCGCTTGCGCTTCTCCCCATTTTTTCCAGACAGTTGACTGTCCTCTGCGCGTGTCGCTACGGTCCTGAATATCATCGTGCACAAGTGAAAAATTGTGAACAAGCTCGATTGCAGTAGCTGCAGGCAATGTTTCCTGCCAATCCAAACCCATGGCATGGCTTGTCGCTAACAGAATGACCGGTCTTAATCTCTTTCCTTTTACTTCACCCGCCGAAGAATCCCCCGCTAAACCAAGCGGGTATAAGATCATCTCTTTAAACTTTTCCGGTTTTTCTAATAAGAAAGAATCTACACAATCCCGCAGTTCAGTTTCTACCGCTGCGCGCATTGAACGCATTATTTCATCGTTATTCATATTGTTAACTAGACCTTAATTGAATATGGGTACTCGCAAGAGCGTCTATTGTTCCAGCGCCAACCACAAACATCGTGATTCGCAGCTCTTTCCTTATTTCTTGTATCTTAGAAATTACAGCCTCTGTAGATTCATTTGCCGCGATCAAAAAAGGCCTTGCTACTCCGGCTATGTTCGCGCCCAGCGCAATCGCTTTTGCTACTTCGATTCCTGTGTTCATCCCGCCAGAAGCGACTATTGGTGTACCCGGCAACGCCTCTCTTGCTTCAACGACAGCGTCAGCAGTAGGGATGCCCCAATCCCTGTAATTACCAGCCAGTCGAAAGTTCCTGTCGCCATCCGAACGGTGTTTTTCCACTTCAGACCAGGATGTACCACCAGCGCCAGCCACATCGATAGCAGAAACGCCAAGTTCTATCAATTTCCTCGCAGTTGAAGCAGATATCCCCCAACCCACTTCTTTAACAATTACGGGCACTTCAATTGCTTTACACACCAATTCGATCTTCTTTGCCAACCCGTAGAAATTCGTCTGACCCTCAGGCTGCAACGCCTCCTGTAATGGATTCAAGTGCAAAATCAACGCGTCTGCTCTGATTAGATCAACAGCTTTTTGGCAATCGTTAACGGTAAAACCATAATTCAGTTGAACCGCGCCCAGGTTGGCGTAAAGGGGTATATTAGGCGCAATATCCCTGATATTTGAAAGCTTTTCGCTCTTCTTTCTCTCGAGATCAGCCCTTTGCGAACCCACTCCCATCGCGACACCGGTCTCATTGGCTGCTTCTGCTAAACGAAGGTTGATCAATGAACCTTCAGGAGTTCCGCCCGTCATTGAAGATATGAGCAATGGAATATTGAGCGATTTTTCCAGAAATCTTGTGTCTGTTTTCACATGCGTCAGGTCAATTTCAGGTAGCGCTTCATGTGTAAACGCGTAATTTTCAAACCCGCTGGAGCGGGCTGAAGAAACATCTTTCTTTAGATTTATTTCCAGATGTTCTTGTTTGCGTTTTTCAATGTCATTCATTAGAATTGAGTATACCAAATCCGATGATAAAATTATCGCGGAATACTTGACAGAAAAACGAGTATCGTTACAATTCAACTATCATTCAAGTGAAAATAACCAGGAGGTTCAGGGTATGAGCGACACATATGAGAAAGTTCGAGAAGTAATAGTGGAAGTGTTAAAAGTTGACGCTGCTGAAGTCAAGGAAGACACCCGTTTTGTTGAAGATCTCAAGGCAGATTCAATGGATCAGTTCTTCCTGATTGATGGCTTTTGCGAAAAGTTTGAACTGAATATTAATGATGAAGACGCGCGGTCAATCAAGACCGTTGCAGACGCAGTTACGTATATCGATAGTCACTTAAAATAAGATTTTTTCTCAAAAAAAAGTAACAGAGGCATAACGCCTCTGTTACTTTTTATATGATCTCTGCCAATTGTTCAGGATGATCTGCGATTTTCACACCTACAGATTTTAAGATCGCCACTTTCTCAGCCGCAGAACCTGATTTTCCTTCAATAATTGCGCCTGCGTGTCCCATCCGCTTTCCAGGCGGCGCTGAAGACCCGGCGATAAAGGCTGCAACTGGTTTCGTCATTTGCCGACTGATAAATTCCGCCGCCATTTCTTCATCATTCCCGCCAATCTCACCAATCAGAATCACCGCGTCTGTTCGGGCGTCTGCCTCAAATAACTCGAGGGCATCGACAAAGTCCATTCCTTTGATCGGATCACCGCCAATTCCAACACATGTTGAAATTCCACGATTAGCCTTCTTCAAGGAATAAAGCACCTCGTATGTCAGGGTTCCAGATCTAGACACCACGCCTATGTTGCCCGGTATGGCAATATTCCCCGGAATGATGCCAACCTTGGCTTCACCTGGAACAAGTATTCCGGGACAGTTCGGTCCGACCAGTCTAGTTTTCTTCGTCCGGATGTACTCCTTGACCCGCATCATGTCCATTGTTGGAACACCTTCGGTTATACACACTACCAGTTCAAGACCTGCATCCACTGCCTCAAAAATCGCATCGGCAGTGTATTTAGCCGGCACAAAGATTACGGAAGCATTGGCACCGGTAACATCTACCGCGTTCTTTATCGTGTCAAAAACCGGCACTTTACCATCCAACACCCAATCTCCACCCTTGCCCGGGCTCACACCGGCGACAATGTTTGTTTGATAATAGAGCATCTGCTGTGTGTGAAACAGTCCTTCATTTCCGGTAATGCCTTGAACGACTAAACGAAGTTGTTTATTAACCAGAATACTCATGAACGATACTCCCTAACCAGTTCTACCGCCTTCTGCGCACCTTCTACGAGAGAATCAGCATATACCATAGCGCTGCCTTCAAGAATCTGTTTCGCGATCTCTTCATTGGTACCCACCAGGCGGGCGACGATCGGTACGTTTGGCTTTACCTCATCACATGCTGCTATCAATCCCCTGGCAACCTCATCACAGCGTGTGATTCCTCCAAAAACGTTGATCAGAATTGCCTTCACGTTTGGATCCGCAAGGATTAATCTCATGGCGGCAGCCACTTTTTCTGACGAAGCGCCTCCCCCAATATCAAGAAAATTCGCCGGCTCGCCGCCCAGGTGTTTTATTATGTCCATCGTTGCCATCGCCAACCCTGCTCCGTTGACCATGCAGCCGATTTGACCGTCAAGTTTTACAAATGAAACACCAAATTTCCTTCCCTGAGTTTCAGCCCACTCTTCTCCGTCGATGTCCCTGAGATCCGCCAGATCCGCGTGTCGGAAAAGACCATTTTCATCCAACACGATCTTAGCATCCAACGCAACCAGTCGATTATCAGTGGTAATGACCAACGGATTGATCTCAGCCAGCTGAGCATCACAATCAACATAAATCTTCCACAATGCGTAAATGATCTCTCCAAATGGCCGCCACAACTTCCTGGGAAGGTTTATGTTCAACGCGATGTCCCTGATCTGGTAATCACGCATTCCCAGTAATGGATCAATGTGAAGTTTCGCGATCTGATTGGGTGAACTTACGGCAATTTCTTCGATGTCAACCCCGCCCGAACTGGAAGCGATTAAAACTGGACGCTGTTTCGCGCGGTCATTGGTGATCCCCAGGTAAATTTCCTTACTGATGGAAATCGCCTCGTCTACCAGAACCTTCCGCACAGGAAGATCCTTTATTCGCATGGATAGGATTTGTGTGGTGACTTCTTCCGCTTCTTCCGGGCTCTTGACGAGCCTTATTCCACCGGCTTTCCCCCTTCCACCAACCAGGACCTGTGCTTTGACCACTACTTTTCCACCAAGTTCTTCACACAACTGCCTGGCTTCACTGGCTGATGCCGCTATTCTTCCACGCGGTATTGGAATATTGTATTTCGCAAAAATGTTCTTTGATTGATACTCGTGTAATTTCATTCCACCACCTGGCAAAGCAGATTTTCCCAGAACGATTATACACCGCCACAAAAAAGCCCGGATCAAATAATCCGGGCTTTTTTCTTTTTATTACTATTAGCTTTTCAGGAACTCTTCAAGTGATTCCTTACTGATTCTGTAAGATTCTCCGATTTTTCTGGCCTTCAGGTCGCCCGCGGTAATAGCGGCCATTACATCCGCTTCAGCCACTTTCAAGACATTTGCAGCTTCTGCCGGGGTCATTACATCCGGCATGCCGGGGACAGCGCTTGCCGCTGTAGTGGCACCACTAGCAGCCTGAGATGAACCAATGCCCTTAAGTGAGTCGGAAAGAACATTTCCAATCCCCAGTCCAGCGCCAATTCCAGCGGTGAGACCCGCGCCGCCGCCTTCATTGCGAGCTGCTTCCCTCATCGCGTCAGCCGCCTGCAATTGAGCATAAGTCGTCATATCGAGCATGCCCATTGCACGCAGTTCCTCCGCAGACTTATCTGAGGGTTTTAGACTGCCAATGTAGAAGGTTTTAAGCATTAAGCCCAACGCGGCGAAATCTTCCTGTGCTTTGACACGAACGCCCACTCCCAACTCTTCCGTGTCACCGATCATTTCCAGCACGTTCCTCCGGCCGCCAGTTTCACCTAACAGGTCTTGAATCTTTGAAAGCAGCATTGTGCGCAGCCGATTTTCAATATCCGACATGCGATAACTGCCTTGCGCTCCAACCACCTGGGTAACGAACTGTTGTGGATCAGCAATCTGGAAGCTGTAGGTGCCAAATCCTTGCAGCAGGGCAATTCCCAAACCAACACCCTGGTTACGTACCAGGATAGGCTGCGGGGTGCCCCACTTTCGATCGACAAATTCCCGCACTGAAACATAGTAAACCTCTGCCGTGAAAGGCGTGCGGTCATTGAACGCTTTGCCAATCAGGTCCACAAGCAGCGGGATATTTGCGGTGACTATGGTGTGTCGCCCGGGACCAAAAACATCCAGGGCATGACCATCGCGCATAAACACAACGCGCTGAGATTCACGAACAATGATCTGGGAACCAATGCGCAAATCCGCCACGCCGGTTTCCGGGAAACGATGCACCAGTTCATCAGTCATCTCGCTTGGATATTCGACTACATCAAAAATTCTCGCCATTTGATTACTCCCTTATCTTTTCAAATATTATGCTAATCATTCACCAAATTTGAACAATTCCGCACGCTGGTTGAAAGCATCCAGACTATCCTGCGCTTTCTGATTCACATTTCGAATGGCAGCAGGAAAACCGTCAGTCCCGATCGATACTTCGAGGTTGTCGATTGCCCCTGTGATTTCATCAGCCATTTCCAACAAGGTGAGGTCATACTGGTAAACCTTTTCCAGCTCCTCTTCCTTGACCTTGACCGCATCGAAAAATCCGGCGTATCCATACACCGCGGTCTTCACTCGATCAATGAATTGTCGCAGCCTGATGGCGCCGATCTCGATGTCATCAAGCACCTCGAGGTGCCCGCTGCTCACCAGATCTCGCTGGATGGCAGAAAGACGCTGCCATTGCGCCTGGTACTTGTCGGCAATTGTTTCTCGCAGCAATTTGTCTGCTGCACGTCTGTCAGTGCGGATGAAATAGCCTTTGAAACCGGGAAGCTTCGCGAGTAGTTTTTTCAAAGCGTCCTGTTGGGATACCACCCGTTCGTAAAGATCACTCATAAGATTCCTCCATTTTTGATGATCATGAGCCTGATTGATTAACCCACATCAATAATTATACGGAAAATTATAATAAAAAGTGTCACGGGTTTGCATATTTATTAGTATAAATTCCTTGATGATTTGTTATACTATTTCATATTATTCGATTTATTAGAGAAAGAGGAATCATCGTGTTATCCATAGCGACTGAAAAAGGCCAGGGACTGGTCGAATATGCATTAATTTTGCTTTTAATTGCTATTGCGGTCATCGCGATCGTTGGAGCGTTTGGGCAACAATTATTTACTGCTTATCAAAGTTTTCTAAACGAATATCCCGGTTCATAATATTTTCTTTAAATCGTTGTTAAGTTCTTGTAATGTATATTGCTTGATTTTTTTTGATTAGTTACTATAATTACGTTAACTGAATCTCAAAGAAAGGAGGAAAAATCCCATGTTATTCGCAGCGAAGGAAAAGGGTCAGGGTTTAGTTGAATACGCATTGATTCTCGTTTTGATCGCAATTGTTGTAATCATAGCACTCACCGCTCTCGGTGGTCGGGTAGGCGAGGTATTCAGCGAAATTACCAGCAATCTAGGTGGCTAATCATATTTAATATCTCGAAAATCAGAAAGGCTCTGAATTCAGAGCCTTTCTGATTTGTAAAGTAATCCGCAGGTAACCCGGGGGTATATTCTTCGTACATTTTCCTCATTTGCCGTATAATTACTTTGATTTTCCCTGCTTATGAGATAAATTCAGGAGGGCTTAATGGCTGCTACAAAAAAACGTACCGGAAGAGTTGTAATTTACATTTTACTGATTTTGATCGCGGCTGCATTTTTAGTATATCTGATCCTCACCCAGGGTTTCGGCGGTCAATCTAACGCGGCAGAACCTACCGCTACACCACCCTATGAATTGGTACAGATCGTGGTGGCGTCACAATCCATCCCCCGTGGTCAGATAATCAGCGGTGATGTTCTAACAATGATCCAGTATCCAAAATCTGAGCTGGTTGAAGGAACATTTTTCACGAATGTAAACGATGCGATTGGCGCAAAAGCCAAGTACACCATCGACCCTGGAGTTCCATTAACTTCCAGCATGGTTTTACACGCTGGCAGCGGTTCACTGGCTGCTAACGAAATCCCAGCAGGGATGACCGCTTACTCCCTCGCCACTAGTCCTGAAACGGCTGTAGCATACGCCCCTCAATCCGGCGACCATGTTATGGTGATCGCCTGCCTGTTAATCACAGATGTGGATACCAACTATCAGACCCGTCTGCCCAACAACACAACCGTTGTCGTGCGCGCAGGTTTTGGTACAGTTGAAAGCGGCATCACAGAATCGATGGTTGTGTCGCCTTACGGTCCTGGTGTGGGTTCATCACGCGGTCGTTTTGAGCTAGAAAATACAACCAACGAACCCGTTTACGTAGTCCCCTCCGAGGAACAGAGGCCGCGCCTGGTGTGCCAGACGGTCTTGCAGGATGTAACCGTGTTAAAAGTCGGCATGTTCCCTCTTGAGGTCGAAGATGTCCCCGTTGTTACTGGCACAGCCACTCCCGTGGTCGCAACTGAAACCGCTGAACAGACAGGGCCAGCCTATCCCGGTTCCATCACGATTATCGTTTCACCCCAGGACAACCTTATCCTTAACTACCTCGCGCTTTCCGGCGCAAAGTTATCCCTCGCGTTGAGAAGCGCAGGCGACACTCAGCCCTACACTACTGATCCTGTTACGCTGCAGTACATAATGGATCAGAAGAACATCCCGGCTCCAGTCAAAATCCCTTATAGCATTGAACCTCGAGTTGATTCTCTCATTTATCCATCGTTCAATGACTATATTCTCAATCAACCTTGAGCCACAATAAATCTGATTTAGGATGAGCAAATGACCGAGCAGGAAAAAATTACCGTTATCGTTGTTGATGATATCGAAGAATCGCGTGAAATGATTCTGCGGATGCTTCAATTTGAGCCGGCCATCAAGGTGATCGGCACAGCGCGGACCGGATTGGAAGCGATTGACCTCACTCAGAAATTGATGCCTGATGTAGTGGTCATGGATATTAATATGCCTGACATGGACGGTATTTCAGCCACCGAGGCTATTCAAAAGAAAGTCTCGTTCGTCCAGGTTGTCATTCTATCAGTTCAGAATGATTCAAACTACATGAGACGTGCCATGTTAGCCGGAGCGAGAGATTTTCTCTCTAAACCGCCCATGATTGACGAACTCACGATCGCGGTCAAACGTGCCGGGCAATTAGCACATGAAGAAAAATCGCGTTATGTAGCACCTTTCCAAAGCGGTCCGCTCAACGCTCCTGTTCAGCCGGGAACTCAGGTTCCTCAGATGACGCTCGGCAAGATCATCGCAGTTTACAGTCCCAAAGGCGGCGTGGGTTGCACTACAATTGCCGTAAACCTCGCCACTGCGTTGAAAAACGCGAATAACAAGGTGGCAGTTGTTGACACCAATTTGCTTTTTGGAGATGTGGCTGTTTTTCTAAACGAACACAGCAAAAACACCTTCCTGGAATTGCTCGAAAGATCTGATGAATTGGATCCAGATATCATAGAAGACGTGATGATCGTTCACAGTACTTCCGGGCTACATATCATGAGTTCACCCAAACTCCCCGAAATCAACGAATCAAGTTACGGTGATTCCTTATCAAAAATTCTCCAATACCTGCAGCAGATGTACCATTACATCATCATTGACACCACACCCCACCTCACTGATATGGTGCAGACCTGCCTTGACGTCGCCGATTTTATCGTTCTGGTCTCAACACAGGATATTCCCTCCATCAAGAATACCAACCAATTTCTTTCCCTCGCTGATGCGTCTGGAATTGGAAGAGACCGCATTCTTTTCGTGATGAACCGCTACGATCGGCGCATTGCTATCTCCCCTGAGAGGGTTGGAGAGACCTTAAAACAACCTGTTTTGGTCTCCATCCCCTTTGAAGATCGTATTATCAGCAATTCTGTCAACCGCGGTATTCCTTTTGTGACCGAGAACAAGAATCTCCTGGCTTCAAAAGCGATCCATTCGCTCGCTGAGATCATCCAGGAAAAATCCAAGCCTGAATCTGAAGAGACAGCGCTCTGATATAAGAGGCAAATTTAATGTCGATCTTACGTCGTATTCAATCCACTGATGGACAATCCCATCAAACTCAAAATGGCAGCGGTAATGGTCAATCATCTTCCCCTGCGCAACCCCGCCGCATCGTATCTCCCACCGCCCAAAATGGACAGGACACCTATCAGGATTTGAAATCCCGCGTTCAGAATAAATTATTGGCGGAGCTGGATCCGAGCGTCGATGTATCAAAAGTTCAAGAAGTTCGCAACACCATACAGGAACTCTTTGAACAAATCCTCGTCGAAGAGAATTTTGTTTTATCCCGCACCGAGAAAAGCCGTCTTTTTGAACAGATCGCTGCTGAAATTCTCGGTTTGGGTCCTTTGCAGCCCCTGCTTGAGGACGACACTGTCACAGAAATAATGGTAAACGGTGCGCGCAATGTCTACATCGAGCGCCGCGGCAAGATCCAACGCCTTCCGATCACCTTTGAAAATGATGAACATGTGATGAGGATCATCGAAAGGATCGTATCTCCTCTCGGCAGACGTATCGATGAATCCAGCCCCTATGTTGATGCACGTTTACCCGACGGCTCGCGTGTGAACGCGATCATCCCTCCCATATCCCTCATCGGACCAGTTTTGACCATTCGAAAATTTGCCCGTATTCCGTTTACGGTTGACCAATTGATCCAACTTGAATCCATCACCCCTGAAGCGATCCAATTTCTGGATGCCTGCGTAAAATCCCGGGTCAACCTGGTTATTTCCGGCGGTACCGGTTCGGGTAAAACCACTCTTCTCAATGTACTGTCCGGATTCATTCCTTCGGACGAACGAATTATCACCATCGAGAACGCGGCTGAACTTCAATTGCGACAGGAACACGTAATTACGCTGGAATCGCGTCCCCCCAATATTGAAGGACGCGGAGAAATCACGATCCGCAACCTGGTGATTAATACACTTCGTATGAGACCGGATCGAATCATCGTAGGTGAAATTCGTGATGAAGCAGCTCTCGACATGTTGCAGGCAATGAACACCGGTCATGACGGCTCTATGACCACCTGCCATTCCAATTCACCCCGCGACAGCCTGGCAAGAATTGAAACCATGACCATGATGGCGGGTATGGATCTGCCTGTCCGCGCGATCCGTGAGCAGGTAAGCTCGGCCATTGACCTTGTTATTCACCAGGAGCGTTTGCGCGATGGAACCCGTAAAGTGGTAAACATTACCGAGGTATCCGGCATGGAAGGTGATGTGGTCACTATGACCGATATATTCGTTTTCGAACAGCTTGGCTACGAAGACAATCGGGTTGTTGGCAGGCTGCGCCCCACAGGCTTGCGCCCGAAATTTATTGACAAAATCGAAGCATCGGGTATCCACCTGCCGCCCTCTGTATTTGGCATTGGCACCCGCAGATAAAAGAGAGTTTTATGGACCCAACAATCTTTTTATGGATAGGCGGAGCGCTCGTAGTAGTTGCTGTTGTGCTTGGCATTATTCTCACCATATCAAGCCAAAGATCTGCTGAAGAAAAAAGATTGGATGCATTCGTTGAAGCGGGTATAGAGATACCTGATAATGACGCCCGCTCTGCAGCAGTCACTGACTGGCTATCTGAAAAAGTAGAGAAAACAACCTGGTCTGACAAAGTATCCAAAGAACTCGCCCAGGCAGACATCAAGATGAAACCCGGCGAGCTGATACTGGTTACCATTGCCAGCATTGTAGCTGTCGCCGTTATTGGCTATGTAATTGGCACAAAATCTATCCTGATGGCCATACTTGGGGCTGTGCTTGGTTTCTTCCTGCCTCGAATTTATATTCGATCCCAACGCAGCCGCAGGCTGGTGAGATTCAATGACCAGTTGAGCGATATGTTGAGTCTTATGGTTAATGGTCTTAGGGCAGGTTTCTCAACCCTTCAATCAATGGAGACCGTGGCAAAAGAAATGCCCACCCCGATCAGCGATGAATTTCGCCGGGTTGTTCAGGAAGTCTCATTGGGTGTTTCAACAGACAAAGCACTGGACAATCTCGTCAGAAGAATCCCCAGTGATGATCTTGACCTGGTTGTCACCGCGATGAAAGTTCAAAGGGAGGTCGGCGGCAACCTGGCTGAAATTTTGGACACGATTTCTCATACTATTCGTGAACGTGTGCGGATCAAAGGTGAAATTCGCACATTGACAGCTCAAATGAAGTACTCTGCCCGAATTTTGGCATTGCTGCCTGTTGGTCTCACATTAGCGATCTATATGATCAACCGGGATTACATGACAATATTAATCGCGAAGGAATCCAACACCCCGTTCCCTTGTGGAATCCTGTCATTGGTATTGGCGTTGGTACTGGTAATTGTGGGGTATTTCGTCATGGATAGCTTTACCAACATTGAAGTGTAAGAGGAGTTTGAGATGAGCGGAGTAATTATTGTTCTAGGAGTTCTCATCCTCATAGCGATCATCCTGGTGATCATCGGAATCAGGCATCCCTACACAACTGATGAAGAGAAGCTTTATGAGCGGCTGGGGGATTTCACGATATCCGGGGAGCAGGTCAATCTCGAAAAGCTTGAAATGACCATGCCATTCACCGAGCGTGTGATTTACCCGATTGCACGCAAACTTGGTGAATTTACGATGCGGTTTACCCCGCAAAACTGGTTGAACAACACAACACGCAAACTTGAATTGGCTGGTCGCTCTTCAAAAATGGACGCCACCCTTTTCATCACGATCGAATTCATTATCGCCGGGGTTGTTGGCGTAGGTGCATTTCTCCTCATGCGGTTTTTTGGTAACAACATGCCAACCGGCAGAATGTTTTTGCTCACAGCAACCTTAACGGTACTGGGGTTTTTCCTGCCGCAATACCAGCTTTCAAGATCCATCACAAAACGCCAGCACGAAATTCGTAAAGGAATGCCTGACGCTCTCGACCTGCTGACGATTTGCGTAGAAGCAGGGCTCAGCTTTGATGGCGCAATGGCAAAAGTAGCCGAAAAATGGAACAACGAGATATCACGCGCTTTTGCCCGTGTAATCCAGGAAATCCAACTGGGTAAATTGCGCCGTGAGGCTTTGCGTGATATGCAGGAGAATGTCGGCGTCAGTGAAATGACCAGTTTTGTGGCAGCTCTCATACAGAGTGAACAGTTAGGGGTGAGCATGGCAAAGGTTTTACGTGTTCAGGCTGATCAAATGCGGGTACGGCGTCGTCAGCTCGCTGAAGAAGAAGCGCACAAAGCCCCGATCAAAATGCTCATTCCAATGGCCTTCATAATGTTTCCTTCAATCCTGATCATCCTTCTGGCACCAGCTGCCTTACAGATCATTCAATCAGGAATTTTTGGCGGATAAAGTAATTCACGTATAAAATATTCATGTGAACGCAGCTTACTATCTGCATCTAAATCTATGGCGTGCAGTTGATCTTCTGTATCCACCTGTATGCGCAGGTTGTGGCTCGCAAAATTTTCGTCTTTGCCCCAACTGTTTAGAAGAAATAAATATAATCCACTTCAAATTTTGCGCTTTTTGCGGTAAACCAATAAACGGTGAAAGCCCCCTATGTAGCGACTGTGCCAATACACCAATATTTTTTAGCGCAGCAACCGCATGGGGTAAATATGATGGTGTCTTAAGAACCGCTATCCATGCTTTGAAATTCAAAAACGATGTTGGTTTAGGTGACTTCTTTGCCAGCCAATTAATTGATATTCTCAAGGAAAAAAACTGGGATTTTGACGTTGTTATTCCTGTTCCATTATCCAGAGAACGCCGAAAAGAAAGATCCTACAATCAATCTGCTTTGTTATCCAGACCCATTGCCCGCTATTTTGGTAAGAAACATCCATCGAAAGCACTATTGAGAACAATTGACACTGGGAGCCAGATTCACAGAAACAAGATAGACCGAAATCTTTTCCTTGAGGGTGCATTTTGGGGAAATCCTGCTAAACTTAATGGTAGAAAGGTATTGCTGGTTGATGATATTATCACGACAGGCGCAACGATCAACCATTGTTCATCAGCATTAAGTGAAGCAGGAGCAAGTCAAGTCTCCGTCATTGCGATCGCAAAAACATTTAGATCAACGCAGGATGGCAGTGAAGATTAATCATTATCCATATTATCCAAATCTCAATCGGAGGTAAAAATGGACGAAAATATTGTGATCAACGTAAAGAATATGGAACTTACAGATCGTATTCAAGAATATATAGAAAAAAAGGTTCCTCGCCTCGAAAGATTATTGCCGGACATCGAAGTGGTAAAGTTCGACCTTTCCTATGTAAAAAATGCAAGGAATAAAGCTGACCGCGAAGTAGCCCAACTGACTCTGAATGGCAAGGGCTTCGTGTTGCGCACTGAGGAACGGGACGTTGACCTTTTTACAGCTGTAGACAGAGCGGTTGACAAAATGCAACGTCAGATCGAAAGATTCAAAGGAAAAAGAAACCGCGGCCGAGGTGACGGTGTTTCAGCTTCAGAGGTTTCTGCTTTTCCTCAGGATATTGAAACGGAAACCCCTTCGCCTATTGTCCGCCGGAAGTCATTTACCCTGGTTCCTATGGATGAAGAAGAGGCAATTGACCAAATGGCTCTACTCGACCATGAAGATTTCTTCATTTTCTATAACGTGAACAGTGGCTCGGTAAATGTGCTCTACCGCCGCCGCGATGGCGATCTCGGTCTGATAGAACCAAGAATTGGCTGACCTCACATTACAGTAAAAAAAACTGAGTCCAAGTGGACTCAGTTTTTTTTGTGACCTATTTATATCCAAAGACATATTGCATGACTATGCGTGGCGATTACAATTTAGTTGGAGGGTTAATTGGTTCGCTATTTCTAAATGAAATCAACCACATCAACAAATCGGTATGTCTGCCTCTTCAGACATCGTTTGGAATATATAGTATTAATGACCAAGGATGGATTCAATGAATCTTGTTACAGGCGCTACTGGTCACATAGGTAATGTGTTAGTCAGGGAATTGGTAAAACGCGGTGAATCAGTGCGCGTTCTTGTGCTTCCAGGTGAAGACCTCATCCCGATAGAGGGAATCGAGGTGGAAGTTGTTTACGGAAATGTACTGGACAAATCTTCTCTTGATGCAGCTTTTCAAGGTGTCGACAACGTCTTTCACCTGGCCGGTATCATCTCGATTACACCATCAAAAGACCGCATCGTCCACGAGGTCAATGTCATCGGAACAAAAAACATGGTCGAAGCTGCCATGCAGGCGGATGTTAAACGCTTTGTTTATACCAGTTCGATTCACGCGTTCAAACGCATCCCGCATGGTGAAATGATCGATGAAAACACACCAATCAATCCTGAGTTCAATGTCGCTGCTTATGATCGCTCAAAAGCGGAAGCGACTCTTTTTGTATTGAGCAAGGTCAACGAAGGATTGCCCGCGGTTATCGTTTGCCCAACAGGTGTTATCGGTCCCTACGATTTTAAAAAATCAGAGCTTGGCTCCTTAATGAACAGCTGGATGTTAAACAAGGTCAACTATATGATCGATGGTAGCTTTGATTTCGTTGATGTGCGGGACGTGGCTGAAGGTTTGATCCTCGCCCGTGAAAAAGGGAAGATCGGTCAGCTTTATATCCTTTCCGGTCACCTGATCCGCGTGTCAGATTTGTGGAAGATCGGTCAGGAGGTATTCTCAATAAAATCCACTCTCGTTAATATCCCATTGAAACTCGCAAAATTCGCAGCATACTTCGCAGAGTGGTACTACAGGATTTCGCACTCACTGCCAAAATTCACTCGTTATAGTATCGAAACATTACAAAGTAATGCAAAAATTAACAATATTAAAGCCCGCAGCGCTCTCGGGTATAACGCACGACCCTTGAAGGAAACGATGAAAGACACCATGGATTGGTGGAAAATAAACCTTTCATCATTGAAAAAAAATAGCAAGTGATAAAGTACATAGAATATGTTTGACGAAAATGGAACAACGCGAAAGGTTTTAATAACAGGCGCCTCCAGTGGAATTGGCGCATCTGCTTCCTTATTTCTGGCGAGTAAACAAATTCACGTAATTCTTGTCGCTCGTCGCTTGGATCGTCTGGAAAGTTTGAAAGATCAAATCATTGCCTCCGGTGGAACAGCAACCGTTTTTCAATGCGATCTTTCCAGGTCTTCAGAACGATTAGCGCTTTTTGAATACCTCGATCAAAACGATCTTGTCCCCGATATTCTCATCAATAATGCAGGTTTTGCCTGGTATGGCTACTTTCATAAAATGGAGTGGGAAATTGCCGAGGGGATCATTGACGTTAATGTTGAAGCGATTTCTCACCTCAGCTCATTGGTGTTACCGCATATGCTCGAACAGAAACATGGGCATATTATCAATATTGGTTCGATCGCTGGTAAATTACCCGAACAAGGCATCGCTGTTTATTCTGCCACTAAGGCATATGTTGATGCATTCACAACCTCCCTTCATCGCGAATTAAAACGAACCGGCGTCCACATTTCTGTGTTGCGTGCAGGACCGGTCAAGACCGAATTCTTCGAGTCTGCAAAAAATTTGGAGGACGGAGGATCCGTTCCTGCAGAGAGATTTGCCATTCCAGCCGAACGGGTATCTAAAGCGATCTGGAAATTAATACGGCACCCAAAACGAGTCTTGTATGTGCCATTTTATGTATCCGTCTCACCACTGCTCGAAGTATTGTTTTCCTGGATCATAGACGAGGTGGGACCGGTATTGTTACGTAGAAAATCTAAAACTCCCAAATAAATATCCGGGTTCTTTAATCACCTTGCCAGCTGCTATCGGCTGGACTATAATTCTTGCGTTAAATTATTCGATTGAAAGGCATGTTAAATGATTGATGTAAATGATCTTCGCAAGGGTGTAATTTTTGAAATGGACAATAGTCTATACCGTGTTCTTGAATACTCTTTCAACAAACCAGGCCGGGGTAACGCAACGATCCGCATTAAGGCGCGCGATCTCCGCAAAGGCAACACTCTTGAAAAAACCTTCACCTCAGGCGAGCGAATCAAAGACGTTCGGCTTGATTATCACAATGTACAGTATTTATATAACGATGGTGAAATTTTCCATTTTATGGATCTTGAAACCTTTGAGCAGCCGGCTGTCTCATCCAATGTTGTTAGTGATTACGCTGGCTATCTGAAACCTGAAATGGAAGTAAAGCTAACCTTTTACGAAGGTGAAGCGCTTGATCTTGAACTTCCTACGACCGTCGATCTTGAAGTCACCTACGCTGAACCCTCTGTTAAGGGCGATACTGCCACTGGTGTAACCAAGAAAGTGACTACTGAAACCGGTTTGGAAGTGGGTGTGCCATACTTTGTGCAGACTGGCGATGTGATCAGGGTGGATACACGCACTGGTGATTACGTTACTCGCGTGTAACAAAAAATAGGCCCGTCTAGCAAAAGGCTGGATTTTGAAAGGATAAACGATGCGCACCCCTGCAGGCATAGAATGCCCGTATTTTTATGGCGATTATCATCGGGGTAAAAATATTGAAGAGTGCCGCCTTCTTGGTAAGCAACCCCCGCCCAATAACTGGACTCCAGATTTATGCGCCAGCTGTCCCGTCCCGGGTATCAAGCGGGCTAATTCATGCGAATTCATGCAACTGACGCCCACCATCAAGAAAAAGTTCGGTTTATTCAAGCGTTACGTATCAGTTAAGGCTTTCTGCATCAAGTCAGGAAAATCTGTCGCTGAACCTCACGTTGGTTGTGGTTTATGCCACCCTTTGAACGGCAAAATTGAATTCTAATTGTTACTAAAACAAAACAATTCCAAATCCAGCGTAATTTTGCACAAATACTATTAGAAATCTATTAATTCGACTTTTGCAGACCATGAAAACTCGCCCACCGGTACAAGGATTGGTATAATCTTTTTGTCTTTACTACTTGGAGGATTACTTGAAACCTAGAAACCAATCGTACATCGTCTACTTCCTACTCTTCATGTCGATCATCGTACTTGTAATGTTTGGCTTGAATCGAGAAGGAGCCGAAGACAACACGTTAACCATTAACCAGGTTGCTGATGAGATCAAAAAGGGAAATGTGATCAGAATCGTCGAAGAAGAAGATAAACTGGTCATCACGCTAAAATCTGACCTGGAGAAGTATTCATACAAAGAATCAGAATCCACGCTCGTTGAACAGCTAACAGCTTTGGGTGTAACCCCTGAGAACCTTGACCCGGCAACAGGGATCGGAGTAGAAATTAAAGCTCCGAGTGCCTGGAGCGGAATTCTGAACGCGCTGTTTTACATTCTCCCCTTCCTCCTGCTTGGAGGCGCTTTCTTCTACATTTTCCGGCAGGCACAGGGAAGTAACAGTGCCGCGATGTCTTTTGGAAAATCCCGGGCAAAAATGTTCACGGGCGACCATCCAACTGTAACATTTGCCGATGTAGCAGGAATCGAGGAATCGAAAGATGAACTCAAGGAAGTGGTCGAGTTCCTGCGTGAACCTCAAAAATTCATCGCGCTCGGTGCACGTATCCCCAAAGGTGTTTTGCTCGTAGGTCCTCCAGGAACCGGTAAGACCTTGTTAGCCAAAGCGGTTTCAGGTGAAGCTGGCGTACCATTTTTCTCCATCTCTGGATCTGAATTCGTAGAAATGTTTGTAGGTGTTGGCGCGAGCCGCGTTCGAGATCTGTTTGACCAGGCTAAGAAGAATTCTCCCTGCATCGTCTTTGTTGACGAGATCGACGCGGTCGGTCGACAGCGTGGAGCAGGTCTTGGTGGTTCGCATGATGAACGCGAACAGACATTGAACCAGATGCTTGTTGAGATGGATGGGTTTGAAACAGATACGAATATCATCATCATTGCAGCAACTAACCGTCCTGACATTCTCGACCCAGCGCTGTTGCGCCCGGGTCGCTTTGACCGACGTGTAGTACTGGATCGTCCCGATTTACGCGGTCGTGAAGCCATTTTAAAGGTTCACATCAAGGGGAAACCGGTTGATCCTGAAGTCGATTTAGAAGTCGTCGCCAAAGCTACTCCTGGCTTTGTAGGAGCAGACATAGAGAATCTCGTTAACGAAGCCGCCATTCTCGCGGCGCGACGAGGCAAGAAGAGCATCGGTCAGAGTGAATTTGAAGAATCGATAGAACGGGTAATTGCCGGACCTGAACGGAAAAGCCGTCTGATCAGCAGTGAAGAAAAGCGCATTGTCGCCTTCCACGAAGCTGGTCATGCCGTGGTGATGAATGCGCTTCCCGAAGCAGACCCTGTTCAAAAGGTTTCCATCATCGCCAGAGGAATGGCTGCCGGCTACACCATTGCCCTCCCGATGGATGACCGCACATTGATGCCTCGCAAAAAATTGCTGGCTGAGATGGTCGGTTTACTGGGTGGCCGCGCTGCTGAAGAGATCGTTTTTGACGACATAACCTCAGGGGCTTCGAACGACATAGAACGCGTGACGAAATTGGCTCGCAACATGGTCACACGATTGGGAATGAGCAGCGAACTTGGCCCAATGGTGTACGGTCAGAAAGAGGAACTCATATTTCTGGGACGAGAAATCTCGGAGCAGCGCGATTATTCTGAACACGTGGCAGAAAAAATTGATCAGGAAGTGCGCGAGCTCGTTAATAACGCCTATACTCAGGCTAAAGAATTACTCACCCGATATAGGACAGAGCTAGACGCTATTGCCAATCGGTTATTAGAGGTTGAGACCCTTTCCAGGGATGAGTTTGAGAAGATATTCCCACCGCCGGTGCCACACCATTCTGGCACTCCAAACGTAAGTTCCTAAGATGGAAAGAGGGAGAATTCACTCCCTCTTTTTCTTTTCCATTTCAAGATGTTCCTGAACAAGTGCCCGCCTGAGAATCTTACCAACAGGCGTCCTGGGGATTGAATTTCGAATTTCCAGCTGGACAGGTATCTTGTACGCAGCAAGTTTTTCCCGACAAAATTCCCGAATTTCTTGCAAAGATATGCTCTGATCTTGTTGTGGCACAACCCAAAGTTTGATCCGTTCGCCGCTTGATCTATCAGGGATTCCGGCAGCAACACACTCTCGAACTGCCGGGTGTGAGCTGATCACCTCCTCCACCTCTGTGGGCCATACCTGCATACCGTGAACTTTTACCAGTTCTTTTATCCGACCGCTCAGGTAAAAGTAACCATCGGCATCCATCCGTGCGATGTCACCAGTTTTCAACCAACCGTCCACAAGCACAACGGAATTCTCTGATTCCCGTCTTAGATACCCCAGCATCACCTGTGGACCCTTGATCCATAACTCGCCTTCTTCATCCGTACCGAGTTCAGCCGCAGGATTCGTCATGCTCATTATTTTGCACTCTACATCCGGCAACGGTAACCCAATCGAACCGCTGCGTTTCTCGCCAAGTATCGGATTGCAATGCGTTGCTGTTGGGGCTTCTGATAGTCCATACCCTTCCACCAGGTAACCACCGGTGTTGTTTTCGAACGCAAGCCGAATAGAATCCAATAATGGCGCTGAACCGGATATGCATGCTTTTATTGTTGCCAGCGAAATCCTTTTTGCGATAACATCCGGATGTTCGTTAATTTTTCCAAATATTGATGGTACTGCGGGGAAATAACTGATAGGGTATCGCTTGAACGCATCAATAATTTCATCCACATTTCCCGCGTGCTCGACAAATATCATTCTTGCCCTGGTTGCTATACCCAACATCAATCCCAAGACCAGACCGTAAACGTGATACAGCGGAATAGCAACGAGAAAGGTCTCTTTTCCATCCTCCAAATTCACAAGCCACTCGCGAAATTGGATGACATTGGCAACAATATTGCGGTGCGCTCCGACCGCTGCCTTGGGTGTTCCGGTGGTTCCTCCGCTAAATTGAACAACTGCTGGATCAGAAGGAGCAATACGTGGTAATGCAACAATCTCCTTTGAGCTTTTGAGGAATTTATCAAAGGAAAAACAAGCCTCATTATTTTCGGTCACTCCCGCTTCACCAACAATAACCAGGCTCATAATTTGATCAGGATTGAGATCAAGAAAGACTTCCGTTTTGTCATGAGTGGTAAATACCAGGCGCATTGCAGTCATATCCACCTGGAATTGCAGCTCTCGTTGCGGGAAAGCCGGGTTCATGGCAGCTACGACTCCACCGGCTTTTAGAATTCCAAAATACGCAATCACAAAAGGGATGCTATTCGCCATGCAGATACCAACCACATCGCCTTTCTTTACTCCAAGTGCGACCAGGTTTCCGGCAAGATTTGTCGATTGGGTTTCCAGTTCCCCATATGTGATACTTTCGCTCCCGATCTCAATGGCCATCATTGAGCCATTGTCCAACGCTTTTTTTTGCAGTAAATCGTGAACACAAACCTCTGGATAACAGAGTTGTGATTTAACTCCTTCATCGTATGAGCTCAACCATGGTTTATTAATCATCGCCACGCTTTTTCTCACTATCTCTTTCAAGATCGTCAATAATCATATCAACGGGGTCTGTATCCATAGAATACCAGTGAATACCCTGATCAGAAGCTTTGAACCAGTTCGCCTGTCTTCGGATAAACTTTCGTGTACCTTTCCGCATGAGTACTTTTGCCTCTTCCAGATCGATTTCACCTTTTAGGTGGCGTATAACTTCTCTATAACCAATCGCAGACATGGAAGGCAGGTCAGACCCATAACCTTTGGTCATTAAAATCTTCACTTCATCCACCAAACCCCGGGTAAACATCTCTTCGATGCGGTCATCAACCTGCTTGAATAATTGGTTTCGGTCCATGGTGAGCCCGATCACCCAGTAATCGAAAGCCGGCCCATCTTTCAATCTTTGCGTTGAAAAGCGTTTTCCGGTAGTAAAAATCACTTCGAGCGCTCTTACAGTCCGCCTGACATTCGCCGGGTCAATGATCCGCGCCGCATCGTTATCTATCATCGCCAACTTTCGGTGCAAATCCATACCCCCGATTTCTTCACTCCAATCATTTAAAACCCGCCGAAGATGCTCGTCAGGTTCAAATTCAGGGATACGCCATCCCTCCATGAGAGCCCGTATGTACTGCCCGGTTCCACCTACAACGATGGGAATCTTATTATCCGCATGAATTTTTTCTATTGCTTCCCTCGTTCGTTCCAGAAATATTGAGAGAGACCAGGTTTCAGAGGGTTCTGCAACATCGATCAGGTAATGCGGGATACCATTCCTCTCTTCCTTTGATGGCTTTGCAGTTCCTATATCCATGCCCTTGTATAAATAGCGCGAATCAGCTGAAATAATTTCACCGTTAATCTTCGAAGCCAGATCAATGGAAAGGCTGGTTTTACCGACCCCGGTTGGTCCAACGATCAGAATGACTCTTTTTTTATTCCGCGGTAACATTTTCAAACCAATCAACCCGTGGCTCACCGGTATCTGGTGTACCGATCACAGTCACGACGTCTAAGCGCCAATTGTTTTCATATTCAGGATGCTGAAGGAGATACCAACCCGCGGCGCTTTCAAGATGCTCGATTTTCTCATCATTGATCGCTTCTTCAGGAAAACTATACAATGTATTGCGCCGTGTTTTCACCTCAACAAAGATCAGATCATCCCCCCCCTTCGCAATTATATCGATCTCGCCATCCGGGGTGCGAAAATTTTTGCTTAATATCTCAAGCCCTCTCGCGACAAGAAATTCAGCAGCCAACCCCTCTCCCCACCTTCCAAGTACCTGTCGTGAGTTATTGCTTTTATGATCAACCTTATTATTTCTAGGCTCTTTTTTCATCTTCAGATTATTCTACTCTAATTCAATTTTGTGGTTTGATTTCGCTAACGCGCAGTATAAAACCTGATAAAATGAATTTGAAACGGAGATGGATTGACCACAGCTGAAATTATCACCATTGGAACAGAATTATTACTGGGAGAGATCCAGGATAAGAATACGGCTTTTATCGCCAAGCAACTGCGGAAGTTAGGTATTGACCTTTTCCGCGTTACGACAATTGGCGATAATACCCTGCGCATTGCCGATACCATCCGAGAATCATTATCCAGGGCGGATATCGTCATTACGACTGGTGGTTTAGGACCTACTATTGATGATCCGACCAGAAACGCAGTAGCGATTGCGGTCAACGCTGAAGTGGTTTTCCATCCAATATTATGGAAAAAGATCCTGGATCGATTCAACCGTAGAGGTCTTGATCCATCAGAGAACAATCGTAAACAAGCTTACTTACCAGAAAACGCTGTCGCAATTGACAACCCGGTGGGTACTGCTCCAGCTTTTTATCTGCTCCAAAACGACAGGATGATCCTTTCCCTTCCCGGTGTTCCCGCAGAAACAGAAACGATTTTTCAGGATTCAGTTATTCCACTGCTCAAGAAACATTTTGTATTGGATGAAATAATCAAAACAAGGGTTCTACATACTTCTGGTATAGGAGAATCTCTTATTGACGAACTCGTTGCAGACCTTGAAGAGCTGCAGAACCCGACCGTGGGGCTATCCGCTAATCCTGGAAAAGTGGATATACGCATTACCGCTAAATCTTTCAGCGTCCTTGATGTCGACAAGATGATTGCCATTGTAGAGAATGAAATTCGGCAGCGTATTCCAGATGCGATCTTCGGTGTGGATGATGAAACAATACAAATAGTGCTCAGTGATTTGGTGAAAGAAAAAGTAAAAACGCTCCAACTCTTCATTTTCGGAATCACACCCGGTGCAATTCCTCTATGCGATCCTGTCTTTGAAAGCCTAATTCAATGCACACTTTTGGATGAGCCCTTCACGCTTGCGAGCTTCCCTTCTGAACAAAAACAAAATTGTCTATTTGCAGTAAATGTTAAACAGGAAGAAGACCTTTCTACTGTAGAGTTGATTTATGTGAACAACGAGCAGCACGACATAAAGGTGTGCGCTTACAATGGACCACCCTCACAAACAAATCATTGGCTGGCAAACACCTCTATGGATTTCATCTGGCGCAAGCTAAGAATCTTATAAATTGGAGAGTCGTATGAAAAATGTGGATCTGATCATTCGAAACACTGAAATCCTTACTATGGACCCGGATTTCAGTGTTTTTAACCCTGGTGCTATTGCGATTTCAGGTACGTCAATTTTGGCTGTTGGTCTGGAAACCGAAATACTCTCAGATTATTCCTCTTCTTCTGTAATTGATGGAAAAGGAAAGATCATGATGCCAGGGTTCGTCAACGCTCACACGCATGTTCCAATGACTTTATTGCGTGGTCTGGCAGACGATCTTCGCCTTGATGTTTGGCTCATGGGATACATGATGCCCGTTGAGCGAGAGTTCGTCTCTCCTGATTTCGTCAATCTCGGTACCAGGCTCGCGTGCGCCGAGATGATACGCTCCGGCATCACCAGCTTTGCCGACATGTATTACTTTGAAGAAGAGGTCGCCAAAGCAACCGCGGAGATTGGCATGCGCGCCGTCTGCTCACAAACCGTGCTAAAATTCCCGACTCCCGATTCACAGTTTTTTGAAGAATCCCTCGAAATGTCTCGTGATTTCATCTCACGCTGGAAGAGCCACGATCTTATTGTTCCTTCTGTCGCTCCTCACGCGCCGTATACATGCACAGCAGAAATTCTACATGCTTCAGCAGCGTTGGCGGCAGAATTTGATGTTCCATTACACACCCACCTGGCTGAAACCTCAGTTGAGGTTGAAAATATGCGCCGTGAAAATCGTATGCCGGTCATCCCTTATGTAAAAAAACAGAATCTCTTCGACGCAAAAGTTCTCGCAGCACACTGTGTACACGTGGATGATGGTGAAATTCACACTTTACATCATGCTGGCGCAGGCGTCGCTCACAATCCCTCTTCCAATCTTAAACTCTCATCAGGGGTCGCCCCTATCAAACGCATGTTAGAGGTTGGACTGAACGTTGGAATTGGAACGGATGGACCTGCTTCCAACAACGATCTGGACATGTTTGAAGAAATGCGACTCACTTCCTTCCTGCAAAAAGGTTTCAGCGGTGATCCCACAGCATTACCAGCGCGCACTACACTGCTCATGGCAACCCGGCTCGGAGCGCAGGCAATGCATATCGGTCATCTCACCGGATCACTGGAAAGAGGAAAGCGTGCCGATCTGATCCTGATCGATGTCAATCCCCTTCACAACAGCCCCCGCTTCCGGCACGACCCGAATGGCTCTTACGCTCAGATCGTTTACGCCTCAAAAGCCACTGACGTGCAGGACGTGATGGTAAATGGGAAATGGTTGATGCGCGATCAACAACTCCTCGGATTGGATGAAGAGAACCTGCTCAAACTGAGTCGTGAATATGCCCGGAAGATCGACCAATTCCTCATCAAACGCGAATCTTCAGTTCTCTCAAAGCTCGTTGCCATTGGCGGCACCGAGGAGGAGGAAAGTTTCGAAATTCAACTCAAGGTAAGAATTGATGATCCGAAACCGTTGATCACCAAATTAAATAGCTCAACAATCGAGATTATTCGTAAACGGCATTACCGTGAATTCGACCTTTACTTCTTCTTTGCAGACATAGAACAGGGAATCCTACGCTACCGTGAAGATGAGTTCATTAACGATTTGGGCAAAATTGAACAGGTTCGCTCAAGACTCACGTTGATCGGTCCGACCAGCGAGGACAAGTTTGAGCAGGAGGTTTTACTTTCCCGCAGCCGCTACCTTGCTCCAGCCACCCAAAGTCCCAGGTTCTACAGGGAATACTTTAAGCCGCAATTTGAAAAAGAGATCGAAAAAGACCGTGTCCGTTACCTCGTGCGCTACAAAGACGTTGAATTCTTCATCAACTTTGACCACATAACCACGCCAACGATTGGACATTTCGTTGAGGTGAAGAGCCGAACCTGGAGTCGGCAGGATGCAGAAATGAAATCTCATTTGATCACAGAGTTAATCGAATTTCTGGGTGCAGACCTCGAGGAAGCCACTTCGGATGATTATATAGAAATGGTCAGGTAGTTCCAAAAATGACGAACGAACTGCATTCTTACGACAATCTGCATGTGCTCTTTATCGCCGCAGAGGCCGATCCTCTCGTTAAAGCCGGCGGTTTGGGAGACGTCGCCGGCTCTTTGCCGGTTGCACTCAACAATATTGATGACGGTAAGAACCTGGAAATCAAAATTGCCATTCCTTTTTACAATTCGATCAAACAGAAAAGATCTATCAGTAACAAAAGTTAGCGACTTTGAAATCGACACAATCGGTGGCCCTGTAAGCGGTGAAATCTTTTCCATTACAATCTCAAACCTATCTTTTTACCTGATTTCCGGTGAGCCCATTGCCCGATTCGATGAGACCTACAGCTCAGATTTTCGATCCGATGCTGAAAAATTCGTTTTCTTTTCCCTCGCGTGCCTTCAGTTACCTGAAATTCTGAAGTGGCGTTGCGACATCCTGCACGCCCACGACTGGCATACCGCAGTAGCTATCCATCATTTAAAGATGAACCGGCATCCTTCTACCTATCTTGAAAACACACGAACCGTGCTAACAGTACACAACCTGCCATTCATGGGCACCGGTTCAGAAGATGCCTTGCACCAATATAATGTTACGCCATCAAGAAATAAAAACCTGCCGGCTTGGGCGAGAGAATTACCACTTCCAATGGGACTCGCGGCAGCGGATCAGATTGTCGCTGTTTCGCCAACGTACGCGAAAGAAATCTTAACACCTGAGTTCGGTTGCGATCTGCAGGGTTTTTTGCAAACCCGCCAGTCCAAAGTTACAGGCATTCTCAACGGTATTGATCCTGAATTGTGGAATCCATCAAGCGACCCTGCCATTTTTTCCAACTTCGACAGTTCACACCTGGATGAAAAAATCAAAAACAAGCGGGCTTTACTCAAGGAATTTCAACTTGATTTCGAAGAGTACACACCACTCGCGATCATGATCACTCGTATGGACCGGCAAAAAGGCATTGATATTGCGCTTGAAGGGTTGCGAATGATAAACGACCTCCCCTGGCAGGTAATTTTGCTGGGCACAGGAGACAAGCGGCTTGAGCAGGAGTGCAAAGCGCTTGAACAGGAAATGCCGGAAAAAGTACGCGCCATTATCACTTTTGATACTGATTTATCGAGGCGAATGTACGCGGGAGCCGATATTATGATGATGCCCTCGCGCTACGAACCTTGCGGTTTATCACAAATGTTTGCCATGCGATATGGGTGTCTGCCAGTAGCCAGGGCAACTGGGGGGCTCGTTGACTCGATCACCGACCCGAAAACAGGTTCCATCGGCACAGGATTCCTTTTTTCACGCATCGACCCGCGCTCCTTCGCCCAAACTATGAAACGCGCCTTTGATGCTTATTGCTCCAGTAGTACATGGAAATCCATGCAACTTGAAGCGATGTCGCGTGATTTTTCCTGGCAGCGTTCCGCTGAACAGTATTTGATTCTTTATCAAAATTTAATAAATCAATCAGATTGAGGTAACTATGATCCTTCCACGAAAATCAGGAGTTTTGCTGCACCCAACCAGTCTGCCTGGTCCGGATGGAATTGGAGACCTTGGTCCTGAATGTTACAACTGGATCGATTTTCTCCACTCAAGCGGTTGTTCTCTCTGGCAAATTCTCCCCCTTGGTCCCACCGGTTTTGGCGATTCTCCATATCAATGCTTCAGCGCATTTGCAGGAAATCCATACCTGATATCTCCGGCTTTGCTGCTTGATCAGAACCTGCTTGACAGGAACGATTTACTGGACCGCCCCGAGTTTCCGGAGGATCATGTCGATTTTGGTCCCGTAATCGAATGGAAAATCACAGTACTAGATCGCGCTTTTAAAAAGTTCAAAAAATCAAGATCTTCAAAATTGACAAGCGCGTATGCAGAATTCTGCCAATTACAGTCAAAATGGCTGGATGATTTCGCTTTGTTTATGGCGATCAAGGAGGTCCAGGGGGGCGGATCCTGGGATGGCTGGCCGGCTGAGTTGCGTAACCGTGAACCCTTAGCATTGAAAGTGTTCACCAAAGATCACCGCACATTGATCGAAAAACACAAATTCCGTCAATTCATTTTCTTTACCCAGTGGAAACAGGTAAAAGATTATGCAACGAGCAAGGAAATTCAGATCATTGGGGACATTCCAATATTCATTGCTTACGATAGCGCGGATGCCTGGGCAAACCCTGAATTATTTTACATTGATAAAAACGGCAAACCTACTAAAGTAGCCGGTGTACCGCCCGATTATTTCTCACCTACGGGGCAGTTATGGGGAAACCCCCTTTACAGATGGGATGCTCACAGAAAGCAGAATTACAAATGGTGGATTGACCGGTTCCAGGCGGTTCTGAATACGGTTGACATTGTACGGCTTGACCACTTCAGGGGTTTTGCGGGTTACTGGGAAATCCCCGCCAATATGCCCACCGCAGAAATTGGTCGTTGGGTGAAAGGACCCGGTAAGAATTTTCTCAGCGCGTTGGAGAAAGCATTCAACGGCTTGCCGATCATCGCCGAGGACCTGGGTTTGATCACACCGGATGTAGTTGAACTGCGCGACAGCTTTAACCTTCCCGGAATGAAAATCCTGCAATTTGCTTTTGCCGGTACCCCTGAAGACCCATTCCTGCCGCACAATTACCCCATAAATTGCGTAGCCTACACTGGAACCCACGACAACGATACAAGTGTTGGTTGGTTTGCTTCAGGCACTGAAGAGGAAAAAGATTATTGCCGGCGTTATCTATCCGTTTCAGGAGAGAACATCGCGTGGGATCTCGTCAGAGAAATCTGGAAATCCACTGCCGCGTTTGCGATCACCACCCTTCAGGACCTGCTCAGTCTCGGCACTGAAGCACGTATGAATTTTCCAGGAAAACCGGCTGGTAATTGGAGTTGGCGCCACAAACCTGAGGACTTGAGTCCTGACCTGCTCAAGCGATTACAAGAGCTTAATTATTTGTATCTTCGTTGATAAAAAACTCCTCCTGTCTTACAAGGGAGGAGTTTTTCTGTAAATTACCCGTTGAGTCGCTAAAGTAATCCCTAAGAGTATCAGGATTCCCCCCATAATTTCAAGTATACCGGGTGTCTCCTTGAGGAGCAGCGTCGCGAGGATCACTGCACCGATCGGCTCTCCAAGCAACGCAATCGAAACATAGGCTGCTGAAAGGTATTTCAATGCCCAGTTGAAGGCAGTGTGCCCGATCACCTGGGGAATCAATGCCATACCAATCACCCACAAATACATGTTGGGTGAATACCCGGTGATTGGAGTGTTAGTGAATATAATGATCAGGAACAGAACAATTGAAGCTACTCCATAAACGATCGTTGTGTATACCGGAAGAGATAACTTATTCCTTACACTCCTCCCCACCATCAGGTAAGCGCCTGAAAATATCGCGCCCAGTAAAGCCAGCACATTTCCGTAAAAATGCTCTCCGCTCCAAAAGCCTTCCAAACCCCGGCAGGCTAATTGACCGTCTATAATTTCACAGCCTCCACCCATTCCAACAAGGATCGCTCCACTCAATGCGATCCCTAAACCTGCCAATACCCATTTGGTAATTTTCTCCTCCAGGAAGATCGGAGACAGCAACGCTACCCACAATGGTGCAGTGGTGACAAGTACAACTGAACTCGCGACACTGGTGTGCTCTAGCGATGTCACCCATGTAATGAAATGCAACCCAAGAAAAACACCTGAAAGAATTAATAAAGCCAAAGTTTTTTTACTAATCGTAATCGGGTTTAACTTCCAGCTGCGAATGGCAAAAGGAAAAATGGCAAGCGTTGCCAGTGATAAACGACCCGCCGCGATGACCAGCGAAGGCATCTCAACCTGGGCAAAGCGGATAAAAATGGAACCAGTTGAAACCGCCGTTATTCCGATGATCAATCCCACCAGGTAGGTGCTGCGCGGTAAGGCAGGTCTATTTTGAGGATCGTTATCAGAGGAATTGCTCATAATTGATTTCCTGGCTTTCTTGACAAAGCGTCTTTGGGTGGCTAGAATTTTAACTGATAATACTCATATCAGGACAAATTCGAACGGGAGGGAATTATGGCATTTGAATTACCTGCACTGCCTTATGGGTTTGACGCGCTAGAACCCTACATAGACGCGAAAACAGTCGAAATTCATTACACCAAGCACCACGCAACTTACCTGAAGAACTTGAACACGGCTATCGAAAAACATCCCGAGTTCTTCGACTGGGATCTGGAAAAAGTTGTCAGCCATCTTGATCAGATTCCGGAGGATATCCGCACCGCAGTAAGGAACAATGGCGGCGGCGTATTTAACCACAACATCTACTGGTTCAACCTGTGCCCCCCAACTGAGGATAACAAGCCCTATGGGCAGGTCGCGCAAGCGATCGCTAAAGCTTTTGGTGATTTTTCGGCCTTCAAAGTTGAATACGAAAAAGCGGGGTTGGGTCGATTTGGCAGCGGTTATGCATGGCTGAGCGCAAAGCCTGATGGTGCGCTTGTCCTGCATTCAACGCCAAACCAGGATTCTCCAGTGCAGGAGGGATTGATTCCCCTGCTGGTTGTGGATGTATGGGAGCACGCATATTACCTCAAGTATCAAAATCGGCGCGCAGAATACCTGGGTAATTTCTGGAATATAATTGATTGGAAAGAAGTCGAAAATCGCTATAATGCGATAAAATAAAGAATATCAATTTTACAAAACGGAGGAAATCTATGCCACGAGTCATTACAAGTTTGTGTATGCGTGAAGGCGGCTGCGCGACAGTCTGCCCGGTTGAGTGCATCGTACCAGGAAAACCAGAGGATAAATATCCGTGGTATTACATCGATGCTGACACCTGTATTGATTGCGGCGCTTGCGAAGCGGAATGCCCATATGGCGCAATTTTCCCGGATGTGGAACTGCCCTCCGCTTACAAAGCCAAAGGCGGTGAAAGGCTCTCAATGCCCGTGGGTACTGAGGGATTCACTGAAGAATACGATGGTACTAACCGCGATGGTGATGCAGTTCACCTTACAGCTACCCGTACACTTGAAGCAGGAGAGACTGTCAATCTCACATTCTGCCTCGATGCAAATACTGATTTCTTCAAATCAGGTCCGGGTTACAACGCGTAGTAGAGCATTAAACTGACACAAGAGGAGGTCAATGACCTCCTCTTTATTTACATTCTTTTTGCAGGTGTTCTTCAAACGTGATCGAAAAATCGTGATACCCTGAGTCATCACACTTCGCCCTGAAATAATAATAGGGAGAATCTTCAGGATAAGCCACGGCCAGGATCGAAGCCAGATCAGGGTTTGATATTGGTGTAGGCGGCAGGCCATAAATGTTATAGGTGTTGTAATTGGATGTTACAGTCAAATCCTTTGTTTTTAAGGGTGTTTTCCACCAATTTCCCCATTCACTTGAATACCCCAGCGCGTACTGCACGGTCGGATCCGTCTCAAGTTTCATGCCAATACTCAGCCGATTGTAAAAAACTGAAGCCATCAGAGCACGTTCGTCATCCATAAAAGTTTCTCTCTGTATGATCGAAGCCAAAGTGACCCCTTCGTATAAGGTCAATCCACGATTTTCGATCGCTGTGATGGTTTCCTTAGTAACTCGCTCGTTAAACCTGTGCACAAAGGTCAAAACCAATTCCTGCGCGGCCGTTTTACGTTCAATCTCATATGATCCGGGAAACAGAAATCCATCCAGAGACGGAAAATCAGCGTATGATGTTGATCCGATTAATAAAGTTGGCTGGTGTACGATTCGCAAAAACTCTTCAGGCTCAACCTCGATTCCTGAACTTGGCAGCGCGGCTGCTATCTCCTCCGCGCGCCAACCCGGGTAAATATAAAACTGCACAACTGGCGAGTAAACGGATTGAATCTGCTCGATGATCTCAAAGCTGGTGAACGCCGGGCTCAATCTAAACTTCCCCGCTTTGATCTGTGAATCCAAACCCTTATACACAAGATACGCTCGAAAAGCCCCCGCGTCATTGATCAAACCTTCCTCTTCCAATCGTTTTGCAACACTACTAACCCCCTCACCACTTTCAATGATAAATCTTTGTTCTTTACCTTGTGAATTCGCCGCGCTTTCCAAATCCGCCCTACCGGCAAGAACCTGTGCGCTGAAGTTAAACCGGTTAAACCCACTCAAGCTGCTTGCGGGCTCACCAAAATGTAATTTTGCGAGATATGGGATGGCAAACCAAGCAACAAATAGCACAGTCACTGTTAGCATGAACAAGATTGAGACCGGCAAAAAAATCGAGTGCTTATTCTTCCGGCTCATCGCTCCTCCTGTTTCCGGAAGCATCCAGGTAATCCTGCAGAATCACTGCTGCGGCGTGAGCATCAAGGTGCCCGGAGCGTTTCTTGCGACTGACTCCCATCTCAACTTTTATCCGCTTTGCCTTTTGCGTGCTGCCGCTCTCATCCCATAATTCGACCGGTAAGTCCACCATCTTGACCAAAATTTCCGCAATTTTCTGCGCGTGTCTGCTTTGGGGTGTGCTTTCGCCATTCGGACCGAGGGGTTGACCGATGATAAGCAGCGCAACATCGTGCTGACTGCACAGATCACTGATTACCCGGCAGTCTTGTTCCATGCTGGTGTGCCGGATCATCGTCAGCGGTGATGCGATCATCGCCATCGGATCACTGATTGCAATTCCTATGCGGATCGAACCGGGATCAACCGCGAGTATCCTACCCGTCATTTCTCAGCCTTTCCTCCAACTCAATACGATTTGTCAATACCGGAACGTACGGCCACCATTCGACAAAAGGTATTATCTCTGCTGATCGATAGTGCGGTATTTGTGTATCAATTAGTTTAACAGCTTCCTGGATGTTTCTACCCCGGACCTGGTTCTTTATCAATTGGAGTGAAAAACTTTTGTAAATCAGGCGCCGGGCATCCACTATCCAGGCGACCTCATTTATGCTAACCTTTTCAACAGGTCCTTTGTTTTGTATCAGAATTCCTGCTCCATCAGCGGTAAACCCCTCATCCAGCGAAACATCCATGACATCAGTCACAAGCCCATTCAAGTCCGTTGGATCATAATAAAGAAAGCTGAAGCGCGCGGTTATCGTCATCGACAAGGTATCTGAGGCTTCTGCAATTGGATTGTGCCTGGTCTCGTCGATAATCTCTTCCAGTTGAAGACTTTCCGGAACAGGCACCAGGTTTGTTGAACCGGCAAAAAGATTTTCCTGTTCAACCCTCTCGCGTAGATCATTGATAAGGTTGCCATATAAACGATTGTAATCCTCATCATCAGGAGCGGGGAATAGATCAGAACTACCTCCGGTAAAAGCTGCTTCATTGGTAACAATTAGGGACGAACCAAAAATACCTTCGAGCTGTTTTATTATTCCGCTATTGATATTACCGTCTTCACCTTCTTCCACTGCCTCAACTGGTATTACTATTTGTGTGTCGTCTGCAGGAATTTCTATCTCGCGAAGTGAGACAAACTTTACCGGACTAATACCGCCAGTGGAAAATACACTTCCTTCCGGCAACATAAACGATTGCCGGGTCAGGTTTTGCACCTGAACTTCTCCATCAGCCCTGGTGATACCAACTGGTACGCTGCTGCTGCTGATCGCAGTTTTCTCACCCGTGATGGTTATGGTTTCCTTTACCGCAGGAATGACACCTGTAAGACTGGTTTGGCTAAGTCCAGCCTGCGCTCTGACTTCCATTGTGAGTTCCTGGCTGCGGGTTATTGGGTAAACGATCACCTTGGCGGATGGAAGGGTTATTATAAAAATGATAAAAGCTATAAACCCCAGCCCTCCCCATAGAAATCGTTTGTTTAGAGGCACACTCATAGGATTCTTAACGGCTTTCGGCAAGCGTTTTCTTTGCTCGAGCAATGACGCTACCCCGGGACTTTGCTGAATCGTTTCTTGATCTACTCTCTCTCCCCATGCTTCTCTTTCGGCCTGCGCAACCGAATGAAAAACCTTAATCCCGATGCATTGTGCAAACTCCCACCTCGCGAAATGCCTCGTTACAATTGCAAACTGAGCACCGGTTGCAAGCGCAGCGCGGTGCAACAATACCAGATCGCGATCAGCAGGAAATTCTCGCACCCTGCGTGGAATTACCAGCAGGACCCGTGGAGAATGGCTCCAAATAATCTTATCCCTAATCGACGTGTAATCGTCAGAAGGCTCTATGTTTATGATCACAGTTTTCATAAATATAACGAATTATACAGGATTGCATGATCAAGCCAGGTTTGCTGTTTTTCCATCGCTACAAAGGCTATAATAGATGCGACAAGAGAGGTAAAAATGAAAAAATCAATAATCACATTAGTACTCCTTGCCTTCCTTTTAACATCCTGTAATTTTCCATTGATGCGGGCAACCCCTGATATGAACCTGGTTTCGACAAAAGTCGCAGCCACTCTTTCTGCTGCACAAACCCAATCTGCTCCCACCATGACCCCCCAGGTCATCGTTGAGACCCCTCAACCCCCTACTGAAACCCCCACAATTGAACCTTCTTTGACCACGACATCGACTCACACTGCCACGCCTCCAGCCGGAGACCCGTCTCTAACGCTCGGCGATCCCGGTTTCTACGAAACCTTCTCTTCAGGCACATCTTTTGGTCTGGCAGAACCTTACGAGGACGATGCTGTGAAGATAGAAGTAAAAAACGGCGCAATGGTCTTCAGGAGCCTAAATATCAACAGGGGAATGCGCTGGCGTCTGACTTCCCGTGACCCACTTAATCTGTACCTCGAAGGGACATTTAAAACCCTGAACTGCTCCGGAGTGGATCAATACGGTATAGTGATGCGCGCGCCAACCTATTCAGATGGCATCGGGTATTATTTCGGAGCCACATGCGGAGGACAATATTATCTGATGCGCTGGGATGCTGGCGGGCAAAAATCGATCGTCAACCTGACCACTGATTCGAATCTTTACGCCGGCTCCAACCAGACGAACCGCCTGGGGATCATGGCTAACGGAAAAACGATTCGTCTGTATGTGAATGGCAAGCTGGTTAGAGAGCTGGAAGATGATGGAATCACCGCCAAGGGTTATATTGGCGCTTTTTCCTCCGCCAAGGAAGACCCAAACTTTACAGTCCATATGGAAGAGCTAAAAATGTGGACATTGCCATAAGAGGAAGTGAAGTTTTATGCCTAATACGAACCCGCGACAGGAACAAATAGCACTTAAAGCCCGCGAGATAATCGCAAAAAAACCTGTTTACATCGATACTGAGACCACTGGTCTCACGCGAACAGATGAGATTGTCGAGTTTTCGATCGTTGATCATGATGGAACCGAGTTGTACTCGAGTCTGGTCAAACCGAGTCAAAAGATACCTGCCGAAGCGCGCCGGGTGCACGGCATTAGCGATCAGATGGCTGCGACCGCTCCAGCCTGGCCGATCCAATGGCCGCGAATTCGCACAATTCTTTATGGCAGGTTGATCGCTGCTTACAATGTTGAGTTTGACTCCCGCATGATGGAACAGTCCTATCAAAAGTACAACCTGCCCTGGCGTGAAAGTCTCAGTTTTGTTGATGTATTGAAGTTGTATTCTGATTACATTGGAGAATATGACCCTGTCCGTCGCTCCTATCGCTATTTTAAGCTTGCTGAAGCCGGACGTCATTTCAACATCTCTTTACCGAACGCCCATCGCTCGACCGCTGATGCACTGCTAACTCGCGCAGTATTGCATTCAATCGCCGGAATTCCATACCAGGAGCGAATAGACACCTTCTAAGCGCTGATGACCCTCACACAAGATCAATCAGACCTCATAAATGCTCCAATTAACAGCAGTCTTTTGCTCACCGGTTCTGCCGGGACTGGTAAAACGACCGCGGCATCTCTTCGTGTGCAAAAAATGGTAGAAATGGGGATTCCAGGTGAATCGATAATGGTTTTAGTACCCCAACGCAGCCTGGCGAGCCAATACTACAAGCAAGTACTTTCATCTGAGTTTCCACCCGGTGGTCAGCCTGTCATCCTGACATTCAACGGTCTTGCACAACGGATGATTACCCTTTTCTGGCCGCTCATCGCAGATGCCGGAGGTTTTAAATCCGCAAAAAAACCTTTCAAATTTCTGACCATTGAAACGGCTCAATATCACCTCGCGGAGTTAGTGGAACCACTGCGCACCCAGGGTTATTTCGAGAGCCTTACGATCGACCCAAACCGGTTATACAGCCAGATTCTGGATAATTTGAACAAATCCGCGATCGTCGGCTTTCATCCCTCCGAGATTGCAGACAGGCTCACCCGTTCTTGGATCGGGAAGCCGGCTCAGGCGAATATTTACCAGCAGGCTCAGGATTGCGCGCTGAAATTCCGTGAGTTTTGTCTCGCGCACAATTTCCTCGACTTTTCTTTGCAGCTAACCCTTTTTACACGCCATTTATGGCCATCGTTGATCTGCAAAGAGTACATCCGCAAGAATTATCAACACTTGATCTATGACAACATTGAAGAAGACTACCCGGTCGCGCACGATTTCGTCCGTGACTTGATGCCCGATCTCGAATCAGCGCTGTTAATTCAGGATACTGATGGTGGTTTGCGTTCCTTCCTGGGCGCTGATCCAAACAGCGCCAGCAACCTGGCGGTGGAATGCAAGGGTAAATTGATCTTTGCGCAATCACTGGTGACATCATCCGGAATCCAGGAGTTTCAACAGATCCTGAATGAAAGCATCCTCCATCGACATTTAAACGTTAAAGAGAAAAGAGCATCTCATCACAGCCATTCCGTGCGAGGTTTCCGTTTTTATCCCGAGGCAATCGACTGGGTTATATCCGAAATCCATTCTCTGATTGATGAGAAAAATGTCCCCCCTGGCGAGATCGCCGTCTTGACCCCCTATCTCAGTGATTCACTGCGGTTTTCATTTTCCACCCGTTTCGATAAGAGTGAAATTCCTTTCACAACTCACCGTCCATCCCGCTCCTTGTATGATGAACCTGCGGTTAAAACCATGCTAACACTGGTCAAGCTTGCCCACCCATCATGGGGATTGCACTCCAGTCCGCACGAAATCCGCACAGCCTTTGCGCATTCAATTAGTGGCTGTGATTACGCCCGCGCCGACCTGATCGCACGAAGCCTGGTGCGCATCAGCAATCAGCAATGGGTTATGAACCCATTTGACCAGTTGATCCCTGAAATGCAGGAGCGCATCACATTCACTGTGGGAGAATTTTACGAATCAATCCGCAACTGGCTGCAAAATAACCAGGAAACCGGCGCTGGTGAGCTTGACCATTGGATCAGCCGATTGTATGGTGATTTACTATCGCAAAAAGGATACGGCTTTCACGACGATTTCGATGCCGCAGCAGCGATCTCTCACTTGATCGAGTCCTGCCGGAAATTCCGCTCCATCTTCCTGCCCATTAAAACGGATTCTGACGTCAACCCGGGACAGGAGTACATCCGTGTACTTGAGAAAGGTATCCTGGCTGCGCAATCGTATTCCTCCCATTCAGAACAAGAAGCAGCAGAAGCAGTATTTCTGGGTCCGGCTTTTTCTTTTTTGATGCGCAATAGACCAGTCGCATATCAATTCTGGCTCGACATCGGTTCGCAGGGATGGTGGTCACGTCTCGATCAACCGCTTACCCAGCCCTATGTGCTCAACCGAAACTGGCAGCAAGGTCAACAATGGACCGATGTAGAGGAATATGAAACAAACCAGCGAACACTTGCCAGAATAACCAACGGATTACTTCACCGCTGCCGGGAACACGCTTACCTCTGCAGCATTTCTATCAACGAACGGGGATTGGAGGAACGCGGGCAGCTATTACTGGCGCTCCAGACGATCCGACGCCTGCAAGCTTTGCAGAATGGGGAGAAAGATGTTTAAACCCCGACTCAACCAGGCGCAGATCCTCGCTTATGAGCAGGGTCGTATGGGTATATCCGCTGTACCCGGCAGCGGTAAAACGCACACGCTATCTTACCTGGCGGCAAAATTGATCCTGGAGGGTAAGCTCGATTCCGACCAGGAAATTCTGGTCGCAACACTCGTAAATTCCGCGGTCGACAACTTCACCAATCGCATCGGCGATTTCGTTAAATCTTTTGGATTGCTTGAAAGCGTGGGGTATCGTGTGCGCACGCTGCACGGTCTGGCTCACGATATCATCCTTGAACGCCCCGACCTGGCGGGGTTATCGACGCAATTCTCAATCATTGATGAGATTGAATCCTCCCGCATGATCGAGCGCATTTGTGAGGGCTATCTTCGCGAACATTCTGAACTGGCTGACTTCCTTCTCAAACCGGGTGTTGACCTAACCGAGGTCAGCCGATTGCGTAATGGCTGGCCGGACCTGATTACAACCATCAACCAGAACTTCATTCAAAAAGCAAAAGATCTTCAAGCTGAACCGGAAGATATCCTTTTAAAAATGGAGCAACACAAGTACTCGGACCCCCTGCTTGAAATGGCTGTAGAAGTTTATCAACAATACCAGAGGGGTTTGCATTATCGCAATGCGCTGGATTTTCCAGATCTCATCCGGTTGGCTTACAGGGTGCTTGAGAGCGACCCCGCGTACCTCGAACGGTTGCGTTACCGTTGGCCATACATACTCGAAGACGAAGCCCAGGATTCCTCTGCCAGCCAGGAGAAGATGCTGCGCCTGATCGTAGGAAAGGATGGCAACTGGGTAAGGGTTGGTGACCCCAATCAGGCAATCTACGAAACGTTTACCACTGCCAGCCCCAAATTTTTGCGCGAGTTTCTTAATGAACCGGGTGTCAGCGCGATGAGCCTGCCCCATTCCGGCCGGTCGAACCTGAGCATTCTTGATCTCGCGAATACATTGATCAACTGGACAAAATTCAACCACCCCGTAATTGACCTGCGCTCCTCACTGGATTATCCACTGATCGAACCTACGCCAGCAGGCGATCCCCAGCCCAACCCCGCGGACCATCCGCATGCCGTTTACATCAGGAATCAGAAGTCATCGCCTGAGGAAGAGATCAAACTGGTCGTCAAAAATGTGAAGCGCTGGCTGCAGGAAAACAACGATAAAACAGTTGCGGTGCTCTGCCCTATCGGCTGGTATGGCGAACAAGTGGCTGAAGCGCTCCACGCAGCAGAAATTCCCGTGGTTGAGCTCTTAAAGAGCACGGAATCGACACGAAAAGTTGCCGGGATCATTGAAAATGTATTGATCACCCTTAATGACCCTTCCAATTCCGGTAAATTTGCGAAAGCTTTTTCTTTGATCATCACAAAAGAGGATCTGGATCTTGAACAACAGGAACTGATTCCAGGTATGGTTGCAGCAATACGAAAATACCATCGTATGGAGGAATTTTATTATCCCCAACCCGGTGTTGAAATTGACGAGATCGTTGACCTTTCAAGTTTTCAAACCGAATTGCGGGAAGCGTTGCACAAAACCCGTGACAATTTCACTCGCTGGCATCAGGCGGTAAGCCTGCCCATCGACCAATTGGTTCTAACCATCGCACAGGACGTTTTCACATCGCCAGCAGATCTGGCATTGGCGCACAAATTTGCTCTCTTGCTTGAATTCAGCGCTTCTCTGCATCCGGATTATGGTCTGGCTGAGTTCGCTCTCGAGTTGTCGCAAATTTCCGGTAATTTCCGCAAGTACAGCGGCTTCAGCGATGAAGAACTGCGCTTCAACCCGGATGATCACAAAGGAAAAGTGTTTGTTTCAACCTACCATAAAGCCAAAGGACTCGAGTGGGACCGTGTGTATTTGATGTCAGTAAACAATTATGACTTTCCCGCAGCGCAGGAATTTGACACGTACATTAGTGAAAAGTGGTTTATTCGGGAGGACTTTAATCCTCACGCTGAAACGCTTGACCGATTGACCGGGTTATTGAAGGATCAGGATGACATGATCCAAGCCCTCCCAGGCGACGCCACCTTGCGCGCCCGTCTGGAGTACGCCAGCGAACGGCTTCGTTTGCTCTTCGTAGGCATCACCCGTGCGCGTGATTCGTTGGTGATCACCTGGAATCATGGTCGCAGCAAGGAACAGAAAATGGCGCAGGCGCTCGAAGCATTGCACGCCGTTTGGAAAGGACACGATGAAACTGCCTGAGAATTTTTCTTTTTCGCAGCAGAATTTGCAGGATTACCTCACCTGCAGATATCGCTTTTTGCTCAAATACATCCGCAACCTTGCGTGGCCGGCGGTGGAAAGCGAACCGGTCTTATTGCAGGAAGCCCGCATGGAACTTGGGCAGCAGTTTCACCGCATGGTACAGCAATATTTCGCAGGTATTGATCAGAATCTACTCGCGTCGACCATCCAGGATGAAATACTTACTGAGTGGTGGTTATCCTTTACCTCGTTAAACCTTATCGAATTCGCAGGCCAAAAAACAGCTGAAAAATTCCTCACAATCCCATTTTCCAACCATCGCCTGATCGCCAAATACGACCTGTTGATCGAGCAGGAGGGCGGTAAATACACGATCTATGACTGGAAAACGTCACAATATCTTCCTTCCCGTCCGAAGCTTGCGAAACGAATGCAAACGATCGTTTATCCTTTCGTTCTCCACTCAACTTTATCAAACCTGCAGGAAACGGACACCTCCTCATTCTCGATCGAGATGGTCTACTGGTTTACAGCACATCCATCAGAACCTGTCCGTTTCACCTATTCTTCAACACATGCTAAAGAAGATCAGGATTTCCTGGCAGGGATCATCAACCAGATCTGCACGAACGATGAGGAATGGTTTACAAAAACACCTGAAATTGATAATTGCAAATTCTGCCGTTACCGCTCTCTTTGTGAGCGCGGAATCAGCGCCGGTCAAATTGCTCCGGACGAAGATATGTTACTCGATGAATCCGCTTTTGACATCGACTTTGACTCACTGTAGAATACCTTCCTGTTATGTATAAAATTACGCATTTCGAACGCAAGTGGGATTTTCAAGAGACGCCATCGATCTCCGCCGAACTCCGTGATCAATTGCGATTACCAGAAGTGATCCTGCAAACACTTGTCCGTCGCGGGTTTTCCACCCCTGCCAAGGCACTCAGTTTTTTGGACCATAACAGGTATGAACCCGTAAGTGCCTACGAACTGCCAGATATGGAGATTGGGATCAACCGCATCTACAAAGCGATCCAATCTGATGAAAAGATCGGCGTATGGGGTGATTTCGACGTAGATGGACAAACCTCCACTGCGATTCTCGTCTCTGCCCTGCGGGAGATTGGCGCGCGCCACACCTACCACATACCGATTCGCGGGCCTGAAAGTCACGGCATCAGTAAACCCGCTCTTGAAAAATTTCTCACAGAGGGCGTTGACGTCATCCTCACCTGCGATACCGGCAGTTCAGCCAACAAGTCAATTACCTACGCGCAATCAAAGGAAATTGATGTTGTTGTAACCGATCACCATCAGCTACCCGAGGTTCTCCCGCCCGCGTTCGCTTTAATCAATCCCCAGCGCCTGCCTAAAGGGCATCCCCTATCCACCTTACCTGGTGCGGGTACCGCTTACAAATTTGCCGAAGCTCTGCTTGATAAGTTTCAACTGAAAGAGAGTGCTGCCAATTTACGCGACCTGGCAGCGCTGGGAATCATTGCCGACCTGGCAGAACTGTATGGTGATTCGCGCTATCTCGTCCAATCCGGTATCTCGCTTCTCCGCTCATCTCCCCGTCCTGCGCTCGCTGCAATGCTTGAGTCTGCTGAGGTTGATCCACTCACTGTCTCCGAAGAACAGATCTCTTTTATGATCGCACCTCGCCTGAACGCTGTCGGTCGACTCTCCGATGCCAATCCCATCGTGGAATTTTTGCTCAGCGAGGATGCGAGCGAGATCGCTGTAAGAGTTAACCAAATTGAGGGGCTTAACAGCAAAAGAAAATTGCTATGCGACCAGGTTTTTTCCGGCGCCAGATCGTTGATCGAACAAAACCCGGGGTACCTCGATCACCCTGTGTTGATACTTCACCATCCGGACTGGCTGGCCGGGATCATCGGTATTGTCGCCAGCCGCCTGGTAGAGATCTACCATAGACCCGTCATTCTACTCACCGGCGCTTCCTCACAACCGCTGCGCGGATCAGCCCGTTCCGTCTCAGGTGTTGACATCACCGCCGCCCTTCATCGCAACGAATCTCACCTGCTCAGTTATGGCGGACACCCAATGGCTGCAGGTTTATCACTCCTGGAAGAAAACCTTGCTGCCCTTATACGCGGACTGGATGATACTGTGAGCGAAACAATCGCCCGAAATGAAGTTGAGGACGTTCTCTTGATCGACCAGTCCATCTACCCTGCGGACGTCACTCTCGAACTCGCCCGGTCGCTAGACTTGCTCGCACCCTATGGACCGGGTAATCCGCCCCTTATTTTCAGCGCAGAAAGAATGAAGCTCATTGACACGAGAACCGTTGGTAAACTAGGCGACCATCTGCTCGTCGATGTGGAGGATCCTGAAGGGAATCTCAATCGCCTCGTGTGGTGGAATGGAAGCGGGTTATCCCTGCCGGAGGGGCATTTTGACCTCGCGTACACCCCGCGCGCCACAAATTATCGCGGCGAAGATCAGGTTTCACTGGAATGGGTCGACTATCGTCTGGTGAAGGATGAAATCGAAATTACAGCCAAACTGCCTAAAAACACGCTGCAAAACATCGACCTGCGAAGTAATCAACCCGGGAATCAAGTAAATCAGTTCCCCGATGTGTCTGAAACATTGGTGTGGAAAGAGGGCACGATACCTGTTGAACTCCGCGTCTTCAACCGTCTGGAACTATCACCTAGTCGCAATCTTGTGCTCTGGTCGGTTCCGCCTGATTATGAAACACTGAGAAGTATCCTGAATATCGTAAAACCTGCCACTGTGTACTGGATGCTCGTTTCTCCGCTTGAGCACCAGTTAAGCGTTTTTTTGCAGAGTTTCGCCTCTCGCATCAAAAATGCGATTGAACAAGATCGTAATGAGGTTGATATCCTCCAGCTGGCTGTTGACCTAGCGTCCACCGAAACGACCATTAAACTCGCTCTCAATTGGCTCGCCGCAAGGGGTGTGATCACCTTTACCAACCTTTCTCCAGAGGTTGTCCGGATTGTGCGCGGTGGAACCCCTGATTATTTAAAACAATCGCAATTGGATGAATCCATGCGCCAGCGTTTTAGAGAATTACAGGCCTTCACCCGTTACTTGAAAAATGTTGACCTTGATAAACTAACCTCTGAACTCGGATAATTATTATCGGATTCAGCTGTTATAATTTCCCTATGACCAACCGGAGATTTAACCGTCGCGAATTTCTCAAGCTGAGCGCGCTTGGACTTACCAGTCTTGCGTTGAGACCTACCTACAACTTTGGCGAACTGGCTGATAATGACAATCTTGTTCGGGTCGGCACCACCTCAGTGAGTGTGTACAGTCAGCCGGACGAAAAGAGTGTCATCCGTTTCCAGCGTTTTCGTGACGAGATCATCAATGTATATTACGAAGTAATTTCAGAAAAACCACCCCTTTACAACCCGCTTTGGTACCGTGTCTGGGGAGGTTATATCCATTGCGCCAACGTGCAGCGGGTGCATGTCAAATTAAACCCGGTTGCGGACAAATTAAGCGAAGGACTGCACTTGATCGAAGTGACCGTGCCTTACGCTCAAAGTTTCCTGCAGCGCAAACCCGGTGAATGGACGCGGATTTATCGTCTCTACTATGGGACTGTGCATTGGGCAGTCGGTATTGTCGAAGGTCCTGATGGCGAACCCTGGTATCGCATAGTGGATGAACTGATCCAGAACGATAACCTGCACTATTACATCCCCGCAAAATATGCGCGGATCATTCCACCGGAGGAGACAACCCCCATCTCCCCCGATGTGAATCCGGACAAAAAATACATCGAGGTTTCTCTCGCCCAGCAGGAGTTAACCGCTTACGAGGAAGGCAGGGTCGTACTCAAGACAAAGATTTCATCAGGATTGGATTACAGCCCGCCCAATGAGATCCCATGGAACACACCAACCGGGCGTTTTCACGTTCAAACCAAAATGCCCTCCAAACATATGGGCGGGGCGGAGTTGACCGATGATGTAGAGGCTTATGTGCTTCCCGGCGTACCCTGGGTATCATTCTTTGAACCTGAGAATGGGATCGCTTTCCATGGAACCTACTGGCATCAGAATTACGGGATGCCCATGAGTCACGGCTGCGTCAACATGAAAACCGAGGAAGCGCGCTGGCTTTACCGCTGGGTCACACCAGTAGGCGACATGAAAAAAATCACTTCCATTGGTTACGGTACCCAGGTGCACATTTTTTAATCGGTTTACAGCGCGAAATTGCCCGGTACTGGATTATCGATAAACTCCAAAAAAACCTGGTTACCAAGAAACCGCCCGTTGCGGGTCAAACGCAATCGCTCACCATTCTCAAAATATTCAAGCAGTCCAAGCCTTACCAACCGGTTTATCTGTGGACCAAATAGGTTGATAAGCTTGACCTGGTATCTTTCATTCATCTCCCGCATGGATACCCCCTCTTGCGTCAGACGCAAGGAGACCATGAGGTTCTCCTGGATATGTTCCCAGCGGTTAAGATGATTGACTTGCTTCGCCGCCTGGCTGACGGGAAAGCCACCAACAGAATCCTGCTGTAATCGGTTAATGTATTCCGGGATTAAACCGACATTTTCCGTCCGGGTATTGCCAAAGAATCCATGCGCGCCAGCGCCAAAACCCAAATACGGCAGGTATCGCCAGTATTGCAGATTATGCCTGGAAACAGATTCCACTTCCCGCGTAAAATTTGAAATCTCGTACTGGGTGTACCCCGAATTCTCCATAAGTTCTATCGCCAAAGCGTACATATCTGCAACAAGGTCTTCATCAGGACTCTCCAACAGCCCGTGATCTACCCAATCCCTCAATCTTGTGCCTTCCTCAAGAATCAATGAGTATATTGAAAAATGATCCACACCCAGACCAAGCGCGGTCTTCAGCGTTCTTTCCCAACTCTTCAGACTCTGCCCGGGAATACCGAAGATCAGGTCCAGGTTAACGTGCTTAAAACCAGCCCGTCGGCACCATTGCAGCGCGTTCACAATGGAATCGCTATCATGCTGGCGGTCTAGGATTTTTAGGTCGCGTTTTGAAGCAGATTGCATACCAAAACTGATTCGATTGAATCCAATATCAAATAGTTCTGCGATGCTTTTCTCCGTGACCGTCTCCGGGTTTGCCTCGAGCGTCAGTTCAGCATCATCGGAAATATTTATCTTACTTTTTACGGTTTCGAGAATCTGTTCAAAATGATCTGTACGCAATAAAGAAGGCGTCCCACCGCCGAAATATATCGTGTGAACTGAAAATTGTTCCGGCGCACTGTTGAAAATTTCATCCACTTCCTTACAAAGAGCATTGACATAATCAGGGATGTACTGATTCATTCCAGCAAATGTGTTAAAATCGCAATACCCGCACCTTCGGCGGCAAAATGGTATATGAAAATACAAGCTGAGATTCTCCATTTCAAGTTAGAATATCACAATCTCCTAGACTAGCAAAGGACGAATGAAAGGATGCTGCGATCACCAAAACCTGTAGCATTTAAAGACAGACAATGACACCAGAAAAAAACAACCAGACACCAAAAACCTGCCCAACCTGTGGCACGCGGTTAAGTGAGAACGCCACCCGCTGCCTGGTTTGCGGACGCACTTTTACCAACAATTCCAAAAAGGCTGAGTCTACGCCAGTTCAGAATCCCAAACTACCGGAATTAAAGATCAGTCTGCCGGCAGCCATTGGCCTGATCGTGTTGATCCTTGGCTTAGGCGCAGCGTTGATCTTCGTAATTCTGCAATCTACAGGACGTGTTACCACCCCAACCATCACGCCCACCAGCACCAACACCCCAACGCTGACACTGACGCCAACCTCAACGTTGGAACCAACACTTGCGCCTACCGCCACAGAACGACCGCCACAGGAATATGTTGTGCGTGAAGGCGATCTGTGCAGCTCAATTGCCCTGATGTATGGGGTTTCGATTCAGAGCATCGCCAGCCTGAATAACCTTCCTCCGGACTGTGGAACCCTCTACGTCGGAACCAGGTTGTTGATCCCATTCCCCACGGCTACTCCTACCCCGATGCCAACCGCAACCCTTAGCGCTGCGGAAGCGACTCAACAGGCTTGCGGCACCCTTTCCTACCAGGTCACTGAAAACGATACACTCAGTTCGATCTCTGCAAATTACAACATCAGTATTGAGACGATCAAAAACTGGAACAGTTTGACAAGCGACATTGTATACCCTGGAATGTTCCTCAATCTCCCGCTTTGCGAACGCATGCCCACTCAAGGCCCAACGCCAACTGCCACACTGCTCCCGCCTTACCAGGCTGCCAGTCTTTTACTTCCTGCTGACGGTTCGGTGTTTACAAACGTCAATGATGCCATTGTCCTGCAATGGTCCTCCGTGGGTACATTGTTCCCCACTGAGGCATACGCAGTAACCATTGAGGATGTGACAGCCGGCGATAAAAGGGTTGTTGAGTACACCACAGACACAAAGTTTACGGTACCTACCAGTTTGCGCCCACTGGACAACACCTTCCATATTTACAGATGGACCGTTGTCGCGGTACGTCAGAGTGGTACAACATCTGATGGACAACCCGAATACACCGTTCACGGCACTGTTAGCGCAGCCCGCGTGTTCGGATGGTCTGGTTCCACGAGCGCAGAAACACCAACTCCATAACTAAACCTTATTAAATAAAAGACACCCTCATTTATTAAACGAGGGTGTCTTTGCCTTTATTACTTCAGTTATTCAATTCTTCAAGATACCGGCTTGCAGCAATAGCTGCTGTCGCACCCATTCCGGCAGATGTAACCACCTGTTTGTAAACCCCATCCGCGGCTTCACCACAGGCAAAGACGCCCTCAACGTTTGTTTGCATGTTCGTATCCACCTTTATGTAACCGCGATCGTCCATCTCAAGCTGGCCCTTGTAAATCTCGTTATTTGGGGCGTGCCCGATAAATACGAATACACCGTCGGTATCTATTTCTTTGCGTTCCCCAGTCTTCACGTTCTCGACCAGGACTGAAGTCACTTTCCCATCCCCTTTGATCTCTTTGATGACAGAATCAAATATAAATTGAATTTTCGGGTTTTGCTGCGCCCTGGTTTGTAATATCGCGCCGGCTCGCAATTCATCACGCCTGTGCACGATTGTCACTTTTGAGGCATAGCGGGTCAGAAAGACAGCTTCTTCCAGCGCGCTGTCACCGCCTCCAACCACGATCACTTCTTTCCCTTTGAAAAACCACCCATCGCACGTGGCGCAATAGGATACACCCCTGCCCGCCAACTCGTTTTCTCCCGCTACCCCCAAATGGATCGAACTGGCGCCAGTTGCGATAATAACGGTTTTTGCCAGGATTTCACGATTATAAGTTTTAACCAGAAAAGGTCGCGTCTTCAGATCAACACTCGTGACAGAATCAAATTCAACCCGCGCGCCAAATCGTTCCGCCTGTTTTTGAAAAAGATCGCCCAGCTCAGAGCCGCCTACTCCATCCGGAAAACCGGGATAATTTTCGATCGCAAATGTCAGCGCTGCCTGTCCTCCAGGCTGCATTCCGGTCAGGACAAGTGGACTTAATTCGGCTCGTGCCGCGTATAATGCGGCGGAAAGTCCTGCCGGTCCCGCCCCAATGATAACAACTGATTCTTCAATTGGATCCTGCGTCATAATTTTACCTTTGCTAATAAATTGATCTATCGGCCAACGCAATCGCGTCGTTAATTACCGTTATGCCTTCTTTGAGTTGGTGTTCTGAAATGATCAAGGGCGGAATGATCAAAATCGTGTTCCAGTGTGTATAAGCAAACACACCGTGCTCTAAAAAGTAGCCTTTTATGGCGCTCATTTCCGGGCTGGAACTGCCATACGGTGCCATCGGCTCTTTGGTAATACGATTCTTTACCAACTCAATCGCGCCAAACAACCCGATTGACCGCACATCCCCGATCGAAGGGTGCTCAGCCGCCAGTTCTTTGAGAACACGGGACAGGTACTCGCCTGTCTTACGTGCTTTTTGTACCAGATTATCCTGCTGCATGACGTCGATCACCGCGATCGCTGCTGCCAATGATACAGGATGTCCATTGTAGGTTAGCCCTCCCTCAAACACGCGGTCATCAAATGTAGCCGCAATCTCGGGCTTCATCGCGACAGCACCAAGCGGGGCATAACCTGAGGTCAACCCTTTCGCCATCGTGATGATATCGGGCACCACTCCCCAGTGATTCACCGCGAACCATTCCCCCGTCCGACCGAAACCAGACATCACTTCGTCCGCGATCATCACAATACCATAATGATCACAAATCTCCCTAACCCCCTCGAGATAACCTTTAGGGGGAATAATCACGCCGTTTGTGCCGGTGACAGTCTCAAGGAGAATGCCCGCGATCGTTTGGGCGCCCTCGTATTGTATGATCTCCTCGAGATGATTCAGGTAATCGCTGGCAATCGTCTCGTCGCTGACTTCAGGATCATTGCGATGGAATGTTGAGCGATATTTGAAAGGATCGAGGAAATGCACAACTCCCGGCATCACAGTGGGTTCCCACGCCAGCCTCCGGGGGTCACCTGTGAGTGAAATCGCGCCATAGGTTGCTCCGTGGTAGGAGCGGTAGCGCGCCAGTATCTTGCTCCTGCCGGTGTAAGCCCGTGCAAGTTTTACTGCATTCTCGTTAGCGTCAGCCCCGCCGGATGTGTAGAGAAATTTGCTGAGTTCGCGGGGAACGATTTCGCTCAATTTTTGTCCGAGAAGCGCGCGCGGTTTTGTCGCAAAGCCCGGTCCAGCGAAAGGCAATTCACGCGCCTGGTCAACAATCGCCTTAATTACCCGCTTATCCCCATGCCCGATATTGACACACATCACCATTGAATTCAGATCCAGGTAGCGTTTACCATCGACATCCCAAAAATACACGCCTTTTGCGGTCTTTATTGGTATGGGGTTTACTCGCGATTGCGCGGACCAGGTCCAAAAATTGTGTTTTAGTGCCAGCGGTAGAATTTCAGAATCAGGAATATCGATCATTTTCCCTCGCATGGAGTTATTCCAATTGCCTTCAATATCCTATCACAATCCAGTAAAAGCTCAATATGATATTTATCAGAATTTTAAAGTACCTGCCAGGTTATCAACACGTCCTTTAATCCTTGATCTGAATTATTCCTCGATTAGGATCACTCTCGCGGGGGCGCCTTCTGTATCTTTTAGTTTCAAGGGCAGACAATACAGAGTGTAATCCCCGGGTTCAACTGAAGAAAGGTCCACACCTTCAATGATGACCATTTTTGCACTGAGCATCACTTCATGAGTCGGTCGGCTGCGTTTGTACGGCGCAATGGAGAGATAATCGATCCCAACCAGCCTTACACCCTTTTCCACCAGCAACTCTGATGCCCCGGCGTCGATACCGACGAAGTCCTCTTTAAACCCAGCGCTATGATCAGTCAGGAACTTTGAATTGCGGGTCTTGAACAACACCCGCTCGACGCCATCTTCAAGATTCACACTTTCCAGCACATTGCGTGTGATCTCATCTACGCTTTCATCAAGCTCAACTACCTTAACCCTGCCGATCAGCACTTCCAGCAGCAAGTTTTCGACCGTATCACCATCGGAAAGGAAGTGATAGGGTGCATCCACATGGGTGCCTGTGTGAACCCCCATCGCTATAGTGGAAACGTTTGCGTTGGCACCATCCTCGATCTTCTTAATTCGCCCGAGAACAACTTCCGGGTCGCCGGGCCAAACGACCATTCCCGGTTCTAGCGTTAAGGTGATATCGTGAACTTTCATCGGCTCCTCTTTTCACTTGCGTTAAAAATCTCTTCAAGAAATCGTTCCCGCGATTCCTGACCCATTGGTGTCGGTTGCGACCAATCCATCAAATACGCGGTCAGCAGTTCTGTGTTGATATATTTACCATCATAAATGATATGCCTGTCAATAAATTCGTTTCTGTTCGGATCCCACATCTGATCGAAAAGGAAATTACCCAGACCATAATGAATGAAACTATCTCCTACAAATTCAAACCCCATCGGGTAGTGCGCCTGCGAACCCTGCACAATGCTGGCACCGGCTTCTGCAACCTCCTTAAAATCTCCGCTGATCTTCTCAGCGTACATGTACACTGCAGCAGCCCCGTCCTGTTTGGCGAGTTCCTCGTGTTGAAAAGTAGCGACAACAACGTACCCATTATCCTTGAGGTATGCAATCGTCTGTGTAAGGTATTCAAGGTCACATTCCGCCGCGCCAGCACGATCTTCCCTTGCCCATACTGAACTCGGACCTACAGCGTTGCACCCGATGAAAGCAATTTTGTTGTCATTGTGCTCGAACAACACCGGTTGCCTGGCAGTGTCTGCATTTCTACCAGCAGCGTAATAAACCCATTCCTTCTCTTCGTACAACTCAAGGGAGTAAAGCAGATTCTCTTCGAGGTAATCCTTGATGTGATTTCCGCTTAGTTCAACAATATTTACCCCGATATTCTCCAGCACCTCTATCATCTCTGGCGCAGTACAGAACACGAGGCTTGAAGCGTACGGGTCAGGGGGTGGACAATCCTCCACAAATGGACTTTCGTTACTGACATGCCGTAAATCAGCGTCCAGAAACCAATCTTTCACCTCCGCGATCGGATATTCCGCGTCGTTGATCGTGACCTTGTAAGCCACCCCTCGCGTAATGGCGGTCGTACCGGTCATCACCAGCACAGTCATTTTCGATTCATCCCGGTTGCTGGCAGGTATTTGCTCTCTCAACCGTGCAGCCAATCCGTCCAATTCCGATGTGACTTCAAATTCTGTCACGAGCCTAAAAGTGACAATTAGCGGATATTTGTCCTGGTTGAATGGCTTGTCCAAAGGACTGACACCGTCAATTTTAAGAATTTTCCATTGCGGTGAGATTTGTTCAAAGGGAATGACAGCGATTGAGGATGGATTTGCTTCAGCCACCTCCAGCATCTCGCTTGCTTCACTGATAATCACCTGGTCACCAGGTTCTCCCCAAATGCCACTCAACAGGCTTTTCGATTCAGTAGTAACAAGAATCACATCGCTCTTGCTTTCACCGTTCCCCCCCGTCCACAGACTTCTCAAGGTATCCGCGTCTATCCCATCATCAATAGTGAAGAACGGTACCGCAGCAGCGAACACCATTTCGAAAGCCGCCAGGGTGTTCATCCCCTCATGGTCTGTTCCGGTTACCATCCTGAGAGTCGCGGTTTCTTCACTATCAACAAGCGCAATATTGTCAAATTTATTTATCGCATCAATCCATTCCGGCGGAGCCTTATTCGACAGGTAGAGCTTGACCGGTTCCGCTTCGCTGTTTGGATCTACGACGATTTCAGGTTGAAAAGGTGTAGGAGTGGTCTGGTCGATTACTCCTGGAATACTGGCGCAGGAAGATAAAAGCAATATGAAGATCAGTATAAAAGCCAATAAAACCACACCACGAAATCTCAAAGCAATAATCTCCAATAGATAGTAATGAGCAAATTATAAGTCAGCTTGCATCGCCTGTAAAACCATGAACCTGATAGTTCCTGATAGCTCAGCCAGTTATAATGTCCTTAGACCGGAATTTGAGGTGACTATGAGAGAAGTTGCAATAATTGGTATTGGTCAGACAAAAGTTGACGAGCACTGGGACAAATCATTGCGAGACCTCGCAGGTGAAGCAGCACTCGCTGCCCTTGCGGATTCAGGCGTCCACCAGGTGGAAGCGGTTTATGTCGGCAACATGATGTCCGGGTCCGCAAACCGTCAGCAACACCTGGGTGCATACATCGCAGATTGGATCGGGATGCGCGGCGCAGAAGCTCACCACGCTGAAGCCGCCTGCAGTTCAGGCGCGGCTAGCTTCCGATCAGCAGTGATGGCTGTATCTTCCGGCGCTGTGGACAGTGCGCTCGCGTTAGGGGTTGAAAAGATGACAGATTCACCGCTGAGCGAGATCACCAATTCACTCGCGACGGCAGCAGACGCAGAGTGGGAAGCAGGACAGGGTTTATCATTTGTCTCTTTGAATGCACTGCTGATGCAGCGCTACATGCATGAGTATGGCTGGCAGAAAGAGCACTTTGCGCCATTTTGCATAAATGCACATGCAAACGCCCTCCACAATCCATACGCGCGATTTCACGAAAAAGTCGACACCGAAAGATATTTACGGTCCGCGATGGTGAACGATCCAATTAATCTGATGGATGCGTCACCAATCGGTGACGGTGCTGCAGCGGTGATTGTGGTGCCGCTTGAACATGCCCCTATCGTAAATGGACACCATCCGGTACTTGTGGCAGCTTCTTCTGCCGCAACGGATTCCCTCGCGGTTCATCACCGTAAAGATCCTCTTTTTCTCAAAGCAGCGTACGCGTCGTCAAAAAAAGCCTATCAACAGGCAGGTGTGACACCAGCGGATATTGACCTATTTGAGCTTCATGACGCGTTTTCCATCATGGCGGCTTTATCACTCGAAGCCAATGGTTTCGCCGAACGAGGTCAGGCACCTCGACTTGCGATCGAAGGAGAAATCCAATTGGGCGGTAGAATACCAATTGCGACCCGCGGTGGATTAAAAGCCCGCGGGCATCCGGTAGGCGCCACAGGTGTCTACCAGATCGTGGAAGTTGTTCAGCAGCTCCGCGGTGAAGCAGCCGGCACCCAGGTTGAAGGCGCCCGTGTTGGTATGAGCCAAAATATCGGCGGCAGCGGTTCGAACATCATCACGCATATATTTAAAAAAATTTGATTGCCACTTATGACACATTGCTGCCCCGATCATAAAACCTGATATGATTGGGGCAGGTTTTTTTATGAATACAATTCCGCTTGCCAAACTTGATGCCTACCGCGCCCAAACCTTCAGAACCAGTACCGGCTCGGAACTCAAAACCCCGCAACAAGCAATTCAGTATGTTAACGAGAGAGGTTTCATTTTCTTTTGGCCAGTGAAAAATTTTGTTTTTCCCAGCCTTTGGTCGGCAGTTGCGGGTAACCGCCCGGTCGCGGACGAGCACGATGATCCCGGTCACGTTACCTGGGGTTGGAAGGATTCACTCCTTGACAAGAAAGTTTGGTATTACGGCAGGGTCCTGAAACGAAAGAATACGATCATATCTTTGGATACAATCAAATATTTTTACGCGCTTTCACCCAATTACGGCGAACCTGAGGAGGATTTAGCAGACCAATATTCGCGCGGATTGCTCCCATTGGAATCCAAATTGATCTTTGAAGCGCTGGTCAAAAAAGGCCCTTTGGATACGATCTCGCTGCGAAAAGAAGCCCGCCTCACCGGTTCCAACTCCACTTCCCCCTTTAATCGCTCGCTCGATATCCTTCAGCAGGAACTCAAAGTGATGCCGATCGCCGTAAGCGAAGCTGGAGCCTGGAAATACGCGTTTGTGTATGACCTCACCCACCGCTATTTACCTGAATTACTGGAAGAGGCGCGTTTCATTTCTGAAAGCAGGGCGATGGAACAATTATTAACACATTTTTTCAGATCCCTGGGTGCAGCCAGCCTCAAACAGGTCAGTAGTCTTTTTCGCTGGGATACTGTACAGACAAAGAATGCACTGACCCGAATGGTGGACGCGAAGCTCTTACTTGATGGTTGTCATATTGAGAGCAAATCAGAACCTGTTTACTTGCTCTCTGAAATTGTGAGCCAGTTGGTTTCGTGACTGTTTAACCGGGCAAAGTTGCCCTATCCTGTATATAATTCAAGTATCCTCTTTACCAGAAAGGAGCCCGGTCATGGAATTTCATATTTCCCGCAGAGCTCGTGACAAATACCAGTTTGATGAGGACCTGTTTGCTTATGATGGCAACGTGATCTTTGCCAACTTCCATGCCGCCAGAAGATTCGTTCAAAAGATCAACACGCAACGCGACCTGACCTCTTACCCGGAACAGGCTGTGAAAACAAGCCAGGTAAACGCAATGGGGTTGATTGATGAGATCTTCCACCATGTTTTCAAGTTATACCGTGAACAAAAAAATCCTGATGCGCTGAGAAAACTCGCCAGGCATCTTGAACAGGAAATTTCTATTGAATCCCTAGATGCATTTCTTGAATTGTTTGTCCGTGAATTTCCTCCCCAGCAGGTCTACAAAAAGAAGGTCGATCCTGTCAAATATTTAACGGGACACACTGACGGCGTTCCAAATCGGGAACTGCTGCTCGAAGAATTGATCATGCTTTGGCTTGAAGTTGAAAACACTGCTCTTGCGAATTACGACGAGTTATTCAATGAAAAATCATTGACCGGCGATTTGCGGTTCGGAAAAATTGTCTCAGAGATCCAGGCGTTTTTTGAGACCCAGCCTTTATTTGGTCCCAGAAACAATTCGTTATCAGTTTTTCTACGAAGCCCCGCCATTGAAGTGCCTGATTCGATCACCGGGCAGCTTGAATTCATCCGGGAGAACTGGTCCGCACTTCTGGGAGATTATCTGTATAAACTTTTGACCAGCCTTGATCTAATCAAGGAGGAGAACAAACTTACCTTTAGCGGCCCCGGTATCATTCCCATCCCTGTTTATGATCGCGATGAATTTTTACGCGCAGGAGGTTCAGGCGCGGATATTGAAGCTTTCAGCCGCGACCGGGAATGGATGCCCAGGCTGGTGCTCATTGCCAAAAACAGCTACGTTTGGCTTGATCAGTTGAGCCGTAAATTCAACCAGGAAATTAAACATCTCGACCAGATCCCGGATGCTGAACTGGAAAATCTTGCCCGTTGGGGTATCACAGGTCTTTGGTTGATCGGCTTATGGGAGCGAAGTCCGGCTTCAGCGCGTATTAAGCAACTTTGCGGCAACCCCGAAGCGATTTCATCCGCCTATTCTCTTTATTCCTACCAGATCGCCAACGACCTTGGCGGCGATAGCGCATATGCTGGTTTACGCGACAAAGCCGCTAAATATGGTATTCGCCTGGCGAGTGACATGGTTCCCAATCACATGGGCATTGACTCCGATTGGATGATTCACAACCCTGAATGCTTCCTTTCTCTCGATCAATGTCCATACCCTTCTTACAGTTTTACCGGAGAGAACCTTTCATACGACCCGCAAGTCCTTATTCAAATCGAAGATCATTATTTTGATCGCACGGATGCCGCTGTTGTCTTCAAGCGCCAGGATTTACGCAGCGGTGAGGTCAAATATATTTATCACGGCAACGATGGCACAACCATGCCATGGAATGACACCGCACAATTGAATTACCTCGATCCTAAAGTGCGCGAAGCTGTGATCCAAACCATTCTGGAAGTGGCGCGAAAATTCCCCATCATCCGTTTCGATGCCGCGATGACCCTGGCAAAAAAACATTATCAAAGGCTGTGGTTTCCTCAGCCTGGCACCGGCGGCGCTATACCCTCCCGGTCAGAGCACAGTATGACCACCGAGGAATTCAACCGCGCTATGCCCGTGGAATTTTGGCGCGAGGTGGTTGACCGCGCCGCAATTGAAGCGCCCGATACTTTGCTGCTGGCTGAGGCATTCTGGCTGATGGAAGGCTATTTCGTCCGCACCCTGGGAATGCACAGGGTTTACAACAGCGCTTTTATGAACATGCTGCGCAATGAAGATAACGCCGGGTATCGTAAATTGATACGCAACACCCTCGAATTTGAACCTGAAATTCTCAAACGCTACGTCAACTTTATGAATAACCCCGATGAACGCACCGCAGTGGAGCAGTTCGGTAAAGGGGACAAGTATTTTGGCATTTGTATGCTTATGGCTACAATGCCCGGGTTGCCCATGCTCGGCCACGGTCAGATCGAAGGATTTTCAGAAAAATACGGCATGGAGTTCCGCAAAGCATACTGGGATGAAAAAATCGACCCTGACCTGGTCAGCCGTCATGAGTGGGAAATTTTTCCCTTGCTGCACCAACGCCAGCTCTTCGCCGGTGTGGAGCATTTTAATCTTTATGATTTTGTCACACGTGATGGAAGCACAAACGAAAATGTTTATGCTTACTCCAACCATGAAAACGGTAATTCGGCGCTGGTTGTTTATAACAACAACATTCACGAGTCGGAAGGATGGATCCATTACTCGGTTCCGCAACCCCGCCGCTACGGAAACGAGAAAAAGATCGAAAGTATGCCGCTCTATCGCGCTTTATTCCTCCCCGCCGATCGGGATGCATTTATCATCTTCCGCGATCAGGTCACTCAACAACAGTTCTTGCGTCCAATGGATGAAATCCTGGACCGCGGTCTCAATTTTACACTGCGGGGTTACGAATACCACGCTTTCCTAGATTTCCGTATCGTCTATTCGAGCCCGGCACAAGACTATCGCTCCCTTTACAACTTCATCGGTCATAAGGGTATTCCCAACATGGATCAGGCTTTGCGCGAACTGATACTCAAACCGATCCAGGAGCCCTATCGCGCGATCGTCAATCCCGGCTACCTGGGCTACCTGATCGAAAAATACGAAGACGGTAAAGAGACCGAACCAACGGATGAAAACGAGATCAGGTTGAAGATACGAAATATGCTAAACGGCATCGGGAACCATACAAATATTGGTTTGACTGCCGGCAAGCTTGAAGAAGAAATATTCAGTCTCTTCAACACAAGTTTAAACTTGAAAGCGATAATCGCAGGATTAGCAGTGCCAAAAAGCAGCAAGGTAAAGGAGTTGACTGAATACTTACTCGAACCCTTTGAGGATAAAGAAAAAATGCACTACACCCTGCTGGTGTGGTCGCTATGCAGCCAGATCGGAAAGATCGGCGCTGAGGACGAGTATACAGAGCTTTCGAATGCATGGCTGGATGAGTGGCAGCTTGCCAAACCACTCTACGAAATACTGAAAAATGCGGGGTGCGGCGAGGAAGAGATCAATGAGCAGATATTATTACTGCGGTTGGGAATTGCTCAACAGAATTGGTATGAAAAGTCGCGCAAGCAGCCATTTGACATGCTGGTAAAAAATTGGTTGACCGATCCCGAGATCCAAACCTTCCTGAGGGTTAATCGCTATCAGGGTGTGCTCTGGTACAACCGCGAGGCTTTCGACAAGTTTACATGGTGGATGTCACTGATACCCATTGTCAAAGCGCTGTCGCAGCCTTCCGCGGGTCGCACAAGGGTAATAGAAATGATTTTGAATCTTTCTGAGATCCTTGCAGGATTAAAGAAAATTGAACGTAAATCAGATTATGAGTTCGAGAAACTATTAGAGTTGAGCAGAGGTAAATAGGAAAGCTCTTTTTCAAGCAGATATAAAACGTTGATACGCGGACTTAAAATAATCCGCTGCCGTCAGTTGGTTGGACCTGTCAACCGCCTCTTTCAATTGCGAAAGTACTTCTCCGGTGTAATCTTTCCCGGTCGCTTTGTGCATCAGGCTGGCGGAATGCGCAGCATAATTGATGTTGTTGCACGGCTCGATTCGCGACAAATCATCAAAGAACCATCCGCAGGATGTGAACATTTTCTGACACGAAAATTGCGCGGAAAGCACCGTTCGGATTCGCTCGCTTTCTTGCGGGTTAATCCCTTTGGGCCATTGTGATTTCAACCATTCACTGAAACCAACCAAACCTAATTCAACGTTTATGTATTCGTCACGCGCTTTAAGTGGCTCGACTCCGTTTTCAATCATCAACTCGCAGTAATCCTTAAATATCGCGTCATTCAAAATATCGAATCCAGTCTTTAACGCTGACTTCCAGGTGCTTCCTGGTGTACAGCCGCATTCCTTTTCCCAACGATCCACACCATGATGGCAGCTCCACGAAGTGTTTTCAACGATCTTTGCTTTTCCACTCACTTTGTGCTGCTTCAACCACAACGCCGGCCAGTTTTGCGTCAACCCGATTCCTCTCACCGCGCCATTCATCAAATGCGCCAGGAATTTGTCGCGAAATGGCTGGTGATGCCCATACAATTCTCCATCGGTGGCGATCAGGATGAATTGCTCCTGATTATAACGATCGACCTCGGGTTTTAGATAGAATTCGGCAAAGGCGTCCGCGTTCCCCGTCGCAAATGAATCAAAGCTCATGGTTGAGCTGAGTTTGCCGTTGTAAACAAAAACCACGATCGTTCTGCCATTTTCCAGCTCCACAGTGTAAGGAGATTGACCGGAAACATCCTTAACCTGCCATGGCGCAAGAATGGTGAATTTGATCCCAAAATCCGCCATGATCTCCAGGGTTTCCATATCTACCGCGGTTTCGGGCAGCCACATTCCTTCCGGTTGGCGGTTGAATACCGACTCAAACGCTGTGATCCCCCATTTGATCTGTGTACGCTTGTCTGACGAGGTCGCAAGGGGCAAAATCCGGTGGTTGAAAGGCTGCGCCATCGCGTTGCCCGCCCCGTAAATCGCCTGGTTCACTTTATCCTCGTTGATGATTCTTTCAAGCACTTCAGGTGCTTGATTTGCCATCCACAACGATAGCGTTGGGCCAATATTGAAGCTCAGTTTGCTGAAATTACGCAGTTCTGTGTTGGGTCTATAACAGGTTTCCAAGACCCGCTCATTCCAATTGCGATAAGGGGCAGCACCGGGTTCATCAGGAATCCTTCCCGTGAAACTATCTTCGCGCGGCGGCTGATAAAAGTGTGCGTGAATGCAAAAGCTCTGATTATTTTCGATAATGTGTCTACACCTTCTCCAGGTAATCTAACTGATTTTTAAAACGCGCTGGAATGATACCAAATTCCCGCGGCAATACATCAAGGTTTGTGATCCGATCTACTGCCAGCTCATCCAGCCAAAAGATTGAAACAGGGAAACGTCTGTAAATCTGGTCGATATAGAGAGTGAGCCGTCTCAGCGTGTGGGGGTTGATCGATATCAATGACCTATTCCTGCCGGTTTTTTGCATGATCAGCTTAACGATTTCTTTATACTGGATGGATTCAATTCCGCCAATAGAAATGACACGATTGATCATTCCTTCATTCTCGACGGCTAAAAGTAAGCACGTAGTCAGGTCTTCGACTGAGATAGGTTGCAGCAGCGTCTCGCCTTCTGCGGGGATAAAGAAAACAAAAGGAAAGAGCTTGAGCAGTCTCGCGATAGGTTCTGTGAATTGGTCGCCGGGTCCAAAAACCGCGCCAGTGCGGAAGATCGTATATGGCACCCCACTACTGATGATCCAGTTCTCTGCAATTCCTTTGGCTTTGAAAACGGGAAAAGCCGATCCACGATCAGCGCCGTGGTGGCTTAAATACATGATCCTCTTTACATTCGAATCCTGGCATGCGCGCATCAGCGTCGCAGTACCTTCCACATCCACCCTGTTGAGATCTCCCTGAAGACCCTGGCGTTCAGCTCCAGCCAGGTGGTATACCACATCCACATCCTTAAGCGCAGCTCGCAGACTGCGTTGGTCAGAAAAACCACTTACAGCCACTTCTACTGAGATTCCACGCGGAAAATTGGGTGATGTTTTTGATGGTCGCAGTAAAACCCTTACCCGCTCCCCCATACCAGACAGTGTTCTTATCAACGACCTGCCGATAAAACCGGTTCCACCTGTCACAAGGATCATAGCGTCAAGATTATAGCAGAGTTAATCCATTCCAATGTGCCTGGCACCTTTCTTGCACCAATACCATGACGCTTAGGGTTTTTTAGTTAAGGAGCATTGATGAGAGGCAACAGGCGAAATACACACGGACTGCTCTCTCCCCGCATGGGATTCCATTACTTTCCGGATACAGATCACTATACCCGGAAAGATTTGGACACCTGGCTGCCGGTATTGAATCAACTGCAAGCTGGTTGGCTTGTCCTGCTGGCAAACGGAACGCGCGCCATTCCAGAGCAATTCGTGACAGGATTGGTTAACGCCGGTATAAAACCCATCATCCACATCCAATTACCTCTTCCCAACAGCCCCGCCGCGAAGGAGCTGAAAACGCTCTTCTCCGCTTATGCCCGGTGGGGTGTGAAGCATATCATGCTGTTTGATAAACCTAATCGCATGCAAAGCTGGTCGTCTTCAGGCTGGGTGCAGCAGGACCTGGTGGAACGTTTCATCGACCGGTTCCTGCCGTTAGCCCTTGCTGTCGCCCAGGCGGGTATGATCCCGATCTTTCCACCGCTTGAGCCTGTTGGTAGTTACTGGGACCTGTCGTTTCTAAAGCAGTCTCTACAATCAATGCAACGGCGTGGATATCACGCTCTGATCGACCATTTGGGCATCGCATCCTATGCTTACACGTTTAACCATGATCTGGACTATGGTGCGGGTGGTCCAGGCAAGTGGCCTAATGCCTTGCCTTATGGAAAACCAGCGGATAGTCAGGACCAACAGGGTTTCCGCAATTACGAATGGCTTCAATCTGCAGCAATCTCAGCCATTGGTAAAGAACTACCTCTTTTCATGTTGGGCGCGGGAGTAAAAGAACCTGGATCAGCTTACTCCCCTGAGCTGCACGCCGGAGTGTGCCTGAATATAATTGAACTGCTTAAAAAAGATTCGCTCGATAACCGTATTCCCGATACTGTGCAAAGCTGCAATTTCTATTTGTTGAGCGCTGACCCATCCGCGAGTGATCATGCGCACGCCTGGTACAAAGCAGACGGTGGCGTTCTTCCAATTGTTAACCTGCTAAGCAATCCTGGATTGCTTAATTACACACAACCCGGTGACCTGGGGTCGACGAATGATGAATTTGGAATTCTGAATAAATCAATTGCATCTCATCCGATCGCGCATTATCTACTTCTACCTTTGTACGATTGGGGTGTGGCGGACTATCACCTCGAAGTCACCCGACCCTTTGTACAGAAGCATCACCCGACGATCGGTTTTTCGATACAGGAAGCATCATTAGCGATTAAAGTTACCGTGATCGGTGGAGAACAGACCTTCCCGGAGGAATTGCTGTCACAATTGCGTGCCAGCGGTAGTATAGTAGAACGGATCACAGGTGATGGTACAAGTATTGCAACCCAATTGGCAGAGAGGTAGATCATGAGCGGAATCAATTCATCTTCAGCAGGAAATCAGCACGAAATTCAGGTCAGTCTGCCGGTTTTGAAAGTGATCGGTCTGGGGGGCGGCGGTCAGAACGCCGTTGATCGGATGATCGAGCTCGGCTTGTCAGGGATCGAATTCATTGCCGCTAATTCAGATGCCCAGGTATTGCAAAAAAGCCAGGCGCCTGTAAAAATTCAACTCGGGCCAAAATGCACGCGTGGCCTCGGCGCGGGTGGTGATCCAGTGATCGGAGAGGAAGCCGCAGAAGAAAGCCATTCTGAACTCGAGAAGGCGCTCGCAGGGGCTGACATGGTATTTTTAACCTGTGGAATGGGGGGCGGCACGGGTACTGGAGCCATCCCTGTGGCCGCAAGCATAGCCAAATCCTTGGGATCTGTGGTTGTTGCCATCGTATCCACCCCGTTTTCTTTTGAGATCGGCCGCCGCCAGGCAAATGCCCGTAACGGGCTCGGGAAGTTGCAGCAATATACCGACACACTGATCACCGTTCCCAATGACAGGCTATTACAGATTGCGCCGCGTGATCTTTCGCTTGAAATGGCTTTCCGGCTGGCGGATGACATCCTGCGGCAGGGTATCCAGGGCATTTCTGAGATCATCACACAACCCGGCTTAATCAATGTTGATTTCTCACACATCAAAAGATTGATGAAAAACGGTGGCGGCTCTCTTCTCGCCATTGGCACAGGACAGGGTGAAAATCGCGTCAATGATGCTCTCGAACACGCTCTACACCATCCCATGCTCGAAACGATCAACCTTGAAAATGCCACAGGTATTATTGCCAATTTTACGGGCGGCGAAGACCTTGCTTTTTCTGAAGTTGTTGAGGCGCTGGACGACCTGCACAATCGCACCGGTGGTCGAGCTGATATTATTCCGGGTGTCATAAGCGATCCTCGTATGGAAGATCGTGTGCAACTGATTCTCGTTCTGACCGGCCTGGGTGGAACAACACTTGAACAAGCCCGTCGTGATGTTTCCGGGACAACACAGGAACCAGTGGAGCAGAAGGCGCAACAGAAAAAAACCGATTTCCCGTTCCTGATGGTTGATCAAGCAAGCCCTGAAGGAGAAGAAAAAACGGATACAGATACAGATCTTGATATTCCAGCGTTTATGCGCAAAAAAAATGAGTTGAGAGGAGACTGATGGATTCCGGATCAAAGTCATTAGTTTGCACCGAAGTTTACAGGCAGTTCCCTGAAGTAAAAGGGGCTTCGCCCAAAATCACGAACCTGCCGGGGGACAAGTACCAGCTGGTATTCCGTGGAAAGGTGAAAACCGAAGACGGAAAAACACTACCCCGTACAGTCCGTGTTGTGGCTGACGAAACGGGCAGAATCGTAAAATTGTCCACCTCGCGGTAGGAAACATTGATGCTGCACAAACTTGCCGAAACCCTCGAACTAGGATTCTGGAAACTTGCTATTCCACTAATGACCAGATCTAAAGCCATCCGCGCGCTTATTCGATCGGTTTACAAGATCTACAATGACCCGCGGCTTAAAAAAGACCTCGCACTCTCCCTTGCAGTTTCATGTGCGGGTTTTGCCTTTAGCGTAGCACTCTTCTCCCTCATGCTTCTACTTGCCTGAAATTTCCTCCAAAACCACCGTTTTACACAATTTAAACAATCAGGATAAATCTCTCATTCATTGAGTTTAAGTCGCTCCGATGTAAAATCAGCGTGATATAATCCTCAATTCAAACTATAAATAACGAACAGAAAAGAGAGAAAAGTGAGCGACAATTCCAACATAAATAAGGTAAGAAGTGATCTCGTAGTGAGCATGGTTTACGAATTGAGAGTCAACAACGAGATGATTGATTCCTGTGATGACACCGATCCGTTGCAGTTTATCCAGGGACAGGGACACATCATTCCCGGGCTGGAACAGGCACTGGAAGGCATGGCGGTCGGAGAATCCAAACACGTTCTGGTAAAAGCCGCGGACGGTTATGGTGAATTTGACCCTGACCAGATCGTAGAAATGTCCAAAAGCGAATTTCCTGATGACTTTACCCTGCAACCCGACATGGAAGTCACATTTGAAGATGAAGACGGCTCAGAAATGACCGCTTTTGTTGAAGAGGTCACCCTGGACACTGTAACGTTCAACTTCAACCATCCCCTTGCCGGCAACGATCTTGAGTTTGACGTTAAGATTACTGGTTTACGCGAAGCCACGGAAGAGGAACTGGAACACGGTCACGTTCACCTGGATGGGCACGACCACCAAATAGACTAACCCCACTCAAAGCAGCCTTTTGGCTGCTTTTTTTTACGGTCTGCTGAATGGTATACTCACAGCCAGGAGCACAGAGTGTTTTTACCCACAACCCGCTCGGAAATTGATCAACTTGGCTGGGATCATCTTGATGTGATCCTGGTTTCCGGTGATTCCTATATCGATACCCCTTACTCGGGCATCGCGGTCATTGGCCGTTTGCTTGAAGACGCCGGTTACAGAGTGGGTGTCATCGCCCAACCTGACGTTACCTCTGACGCCGATATCACCCGCCTTGGAGAACCAGTGCTTTTCTGGGGTATCAGTGGCGGCACTGTTGATTCCATGGTGGCGAATTACACCGCCACGCTGCGCAAGAGACATAACGATGATTTCACCCCCGGAGGGATTAATAACCGCCGGCCTGACCGCGCAGTGATTGCCTACACGAACCTCATCAAGAAATATTTCAAGTCTTCAAAACCGATCGTGCTGGGCGGAATAGAAGCCAGCCTGCGCCGTATCACACACTACGATTATTGGAGCGACCGTCTGCGCGCGCCCATCCTGTTTGATTCAAAGGCTGATTACCTTATTTATGGTATGGCAGAAACCAGCATGCTTCAACTTGCAGAGGCCTTACGCGATCAGGGCGATCCAACGAGCATCCGTGGATTGTGCTATCTGTCTAAAGAGGTTCCACAAGGTTACCTTCTTTTACCATCCTTTGAAGAGGTTGTTGCCGACCAGTCTGCATTCATTCAGATGTTTCATACTTTTTATCACAACAATGACCCGATCACCGCGAAGGGGTTGGCGCAGCGCAAAGGCGATCGCTACCTCGTACAAAACCCGCCCGCGTTGACACTCGAACCGGCATCACTGGATAAAATCTACACTTTCCCTTATCAGCGGGCGCAGCATCCATACTATGAGGAGCAGGGAGCAGTTAAAGCGCTCGAAACGATCCGCTTTTCGATCCCAACTCACCGCGGTTGCTATGGTGAATGCAATTTTTGCGCGATTGCTGTTCATGAAGGCCGTACTGTGTCTTCACGCAGCGTCGAATCAATTCTCGACGAAGCCCACCGGATCGCGGAACATCCGGATTTCAAGGGAATCATCCACGACCTCAGTGGACCGACTGCGAACATGTACGGCATAGAATGTGAGAAGAAACTAAAACTCGGCGCTTGTGAAGATAAACGCTGCCTCTACCCACAAATTTGCCCTGTCTTGCGCGTCGATCACAGCAGGCAGATCGAATTATTGAAACGCGTACGCCAGGTTGCCGGGATAAAGAAGGTCTCTGTTGGTTCGGGCATCCGGTATGACATGGTGCTCGCTGACAATCAATGCGGTATGCAATACCTTGATGAAGTTGTCCGCTACCACACCTCTGGTCAGATGAAAATCGCACCTGAACACACCGATCAGGCTGTATTGAGTTTGATGGGAAAACCTTCGAGTGAGTCCCTTCTGAAATTCAAAGATAAATTTCAGATGCTTACGCGTAAGGCGGGTAAAGAGCAGTACCTCACCTACTACCTGATCGCCGCCTATCCGGGAAGCGGAGAGAAGGAGATGAAATCATTAAGGAAGTTTGTTTCAACGACCCTGCAGGTCAATCCTGAACAGGTTCAGGTGTTCACCCCTACCCCCTCTACTTACGCAAGCGTTATGTACTACACAGAACAGGATCCTTTTACCGGCAAACCGCTTTTCGTTGAGAAAAACCTGCATAAAAAAGCGGTGCAAAAACAGATCGTAACAGGTGAAACTCGAAGGCGACCCATAACCGGTAAACCAAAACCCGGTACGGAAAATCCACGAGTAACTACCAGGCAAAGGAGATAAAACAAATGAATCAACCCCTTTTACAATTCTACGTTTCCTGCGCGCCTGGAATTGAACCCATCCTGTCAGATGAGTGTCGGAAATTAAACTTGCTTGAAGAAAAATCTGTACCCGCCACATCTGATCGTTCTGGTGAGGATGCGGGAGGAATTTTATTTAAAGGTACAGTGATTGATGTTTATCGCTGCAACCTGCATTTACGCTCAGCGAGCCGTGTCAGCGTGCGACTGGGATCGTTCTACGCCGCGTCGTTCGCCGAACTGCGCAAAAAAGCCTCCCGCCTGGATTGGGGCAATTTCATAATTCCCGGGCAGGATTTGAATATTCGCACAACGTGTCACAAATCACGACTTTACCATTCGGATGCCGTCTCTGAGCGTGTATTAGGTGCGATCAACGATCACTTTTCAAGATTGAACCCGAATAAAAATGACTGCAAGCCTGGTAAAAATGGTCAATTGGTTCTGGTGAGATTGGTAAACGATTTGTGCACCATCAGCATTGACAGTTCAGGCGAGTTGCTCCACAAACGGGGATACCGACTGGAAACTGCTAAAGCCCCTTTGCGCGAAACCCTCGCTGCTGCGATGCTGCTGGCTTCCGGCTGGGAAGGGAACCTTCCACTTATCGATCCATTTTGCGGTTCAGGTACCATCCCTATCGAAGCCGCATTGCTTGCCAATCAAATTCCCCCGGGCATCGCCCGTGACTTTGCTTTCACGCGTTGGCCGGGTTTTAATGCCACAATTTGGCAGGATATGCTTTCCAGTGCACGTCATGAAATCAGGTCAACTCCATTGCATATCTATGGTTACGACCGTGATGCAGGCGCGATCCGGATCGCCACCGCAAACGCCGCTCGGGTGGGTCAAAAGGATTTGATTCACTTTTCGCAGCAAACGATCTCTGACCTGACCCCGCCGGACACCACCGGGTATGTCATCACCAATCCCCCTTATGGGATCAGGGTGAGAACAGGCAAGGATTTACGCGACCTTTATGCCCGGTTGGGCGATGTTTTACGCACACATTTTGGTGGTTGGCACGCTGGAATCCTGAGTAACGACCCCAGGCTTACCGGAAACCTGGGTTTGCAGGATTTGAAAGCCGAATTGCGTTTTATCAACGGGGGAATTCCAGTAAGTTTTCAAATTTATACTCTGTGACCAGGACCGCCCTTTTCAAATCTTGCCTTGAAGTGCTGGTAATTTCGCTTCTATGTTAAAATCACCTTGTAGAGACCAATAATCATCAATTCAGGAGTGTTTATGAAACCAATTCGGGTTCTTCAATGGGGGTTGGGAGCGATGGGCAGCGGAATGGCTCGCCTTGTTTTGGATAAATCAGGGTTGGAGCTGGTCGGGGCAATTGATAGTCGCCCGGATTACGCCGGTCAGGATCTCGGTTCTGTACTCAAGCTGGACCGCCAACTGGGTATTACCATCACCAACAATCCGGATGAAGTACTGAAAAAGGAAAAGGTTGATGTAGTCGTCATCGCAACAACCTCGTGGTTAACAGAGCAGGCGCCGGATTTGCGCCGTATCATCACTGCCGGTATCAATTGCATTTCCATTGCTGAAGAAATGGCTGATCCGTACGCCCAGAATCCTGAACTGGCAGCAGAACTTGATCAATTGTGCAAACAGCACAACACAACCTTATTAGGCACCGGGGTAAACCCCGGCTTTGTATTAGACCTGCTCGTAGTTGTCCTGACGGGCGGTAATCACCAGGTGGAGCGGATCGAGGCTTCGAGGGTCAATGACCTTAGCCCATATGGACCCACTGTGATGCGCTCGCAGGGTGTAGGGATCACACCGGCCGCTTTCAAGGCTGGTATTGAAGACGGCTCGATCGTGGGTCACGTTGGTTTTCCCGAATCCATTCACATGATCAGCGACGCGCTTGGGCTTGGAGTTGACCGCATCGAACAGGTCCGTGAACCGATCATCAGCCAGGTCTACCGGGAAACCCCGCACGTCATCGTTCAGCCGGGAATGGTAGCGGGCTGCGCGCATACCGGTATAGGCTACAGAGGTGATACGGAAGTCATCCGCCTGGTGCATCCGCAACAAATTCACCCGCACCTTGAGGGACAGGATACCGGTGATTACATCAACATCTACGGTAAACCCGAAATCCACATGGCGGTTAAGCCTGAGATCGCCGGCGGTATCGCAACAATGGGGCTGGCTGTAAATATGATTCCCAATGTATATGCCGCTACACCCGGTCTTAAACGTATGATTGATCTGCCCGTACCAGCCGCATTAATGGGAGAGAGCGCCTACGAGCGCCACATCTAAAAAGCCACATTTTTGGAGGATTGGATGGGAATAATTGCTAAAGGAACCTGGGTCGAAATCGAGCAGGTTGTGTTACAGCCCGCTGATCGATCCACAGCCCTGCCGGAAGATACCAAGAAAGTACCTTACATTCTTCGTGTCTCCGGTTTTCTTCTGCGTGATGCTCAAATTGGTGACAAGGTGGAAGTCAAGACCATCATTGGCAGGATACTCAACGGCGAATTGAAGACTGTCAATCCCAGTTACGCGCATAGTTTCGGCACTGTCGTACCTGAGCTTCTGACGATCGGAACGGAGTACGAAGCATGAGCAGCCGTGATATGTCCTACCAGGCAGTGATGGCGCGTAAAAACGAGATCATGAAATCCTCCATGGGGATGGATTACGCTGACTACATTTCCAGCCCGATCGCCTTTGATTATGAGCGCTTGATGTCAGATACTGGATACACGATGGAAGAAATCCGGCGTGTCCAGGCTGAAACCAAAGTGGGCAACACCCCGCTCTACGAGTTATACAACCTCACCCGTTTGGTGCGAAAGATCTCCGCTCCCGGGAAAGGCGCGCGTATTCTCTTAAAGGATGAAGCAATCAACGCTTCTGGCAGTTTTAAGTCGCGCCGCGCTTCGGTCAGCGTTTACCAGGCTGCCCGCATGGGATACAAGGGTGTGATCGCTGCAACCAGCGGCAACTATGGAGCCGCAGTCGCGTCTCAGGCATCGCAACGCAACCTGAAATGTATCGTGATCCAGGAAGTCTATGACAGCCGAAAAGTCGGACAGCCCGAAATCATTGAGAAAGGTCGAGCCTGCGAAGCCTATGGCGCGGAGGTGCTTAAGCTGACGGTTGGACCTGAGCTGTTCTATATGCAGCTGCGAACCCTTGAGGAAACCGGATTCTTCAATGCCAGCCTTTACACGCCTTATGGCATTCGCGGCATCGAGAGTCTTGGATACGAAATCGCGCTGCAAACCCGGGCGCTTTTTGGTAAAGAACCGGACGCTGTTGTAGTCACACACGCTGGCGGCGGCAACCTCACCGGGACAGCCCGCGGACTCATTGAAGCGGGATGCACCAACACCCGCATCATCGCCTGTTCAGTTGACCTGCGCGGTCTGCACATGGCTTCTGACCACGATTTCAACCGTAAATCATTCACCACAGGCCACACCGGTTTTGGCGTTCCATTTGCCACCTGGCCTGACCGCACGGATGTGCCGCGCAACGCTGCCCGCAGCCTGCGCTATATGGACGATTATCAAATTGTCAGCCAGGGCGAAGTATTCTACATTACCGAGCTGCTTACGAAGATCGAAGGTTTGGAGCGCGGCCCCGCTGGTAACACCAGCCTGACCGCAGCAGTCTCACTCGCCAGGGAAATGGACCAGGATCAATTGATCGTGGTGCAGGAAACCGAGTACACCGGTGCAGGTAAGCATCAGAATGCTCAGCTTTCATTCGCTCGTGAAAATGGCATCGAGATCCGGCGCGGTGATCCCGTTGGGAATATCCCGGGTAAAACCATCGTGATCCCGGAACGTCTTGAGCAGATTCAGAGCAGAACCCAGGATATCGACCGCCTGAAGCTCGAATACCTGGCAAACGCCGCAAAACACCTTCCTCCCTCTGAATGGTCAGAATCAGACATCCATTTCCTCGCCGACGATATCAAAAAGGATCCGTGTTGGATCACCGATAAATTTCTTTCCAGGTAAATTTTTTCAGGAGAAATCCCATGACAGTAGACCGTAATAGCAGGTTTGAAGAAAGACAAAAAGAGTTGCATAAACTTACGGATGAACAACTAAAGGATCGTTTCTGGGAATTGTGCAGCCAATTGGTCGATCCGATCGTTGAATTATCCCGCACCCACACTTCTCCCTCCATCGAACGCTCGGTGCTGCTGCGCATGGGTATTGACAGCATAACCGCCCATGGCGTGGTGGAGTACGTAATGGAAGCGGGATTATTGGGCAAGGGCGCCGGGCACGTGGTGTTGAAAGTGTCCCAAAAGCTGAACCTTGATATCCCATCAGCTGCAAAAAACATCCTTGAGGACCCAAATGTCCTCTCTGACTTATTCTGATTTAACATTAAAGAGTGATAGCGATGACAAAACCTGAAAAACTTGACCCCTCCAAGAGACTGGATATCGAGCTCATCCTCGAAAACCTCGAACAGTATCACCCGCTGCGCAAGGGATGGACCTGGCGAGAATCTCCACCGGAAGGCGTGGACATGGGACCCTTCCATTATTACGACATGTCCAAACCGCTCAAGAACAGCATCGGTCTGCCTGCATCGAAATACTTTGACCACATCGACCCCCAGCCAAAATGCGTAGTCACAACCGAGATCGCTTCCGGTCGCTTTGAAGATGATATCCGGCGGATGCGCATGGCTGCATGGCACGGAGCCGATCACCTGATGGTGATCCGTACAACCGGTCAGAGCCACATTGATGGCCTGATGGAAGGCACTCCCGAAGGCGTGGGTGGGGTTCCAATCACTCGCAAGCAGATCCGCGCAAGCAGAAAAGCCTGCGACCAGATCGAAAAAGAGGTTGGACGTCCGCTGAATTTTCACAGCTACGTCTCCGGTGTAGCCGGACCCGAGGTGGCGGTTTTATTTGCCGAAGAGGGCATTAATGGCGCTCACCAAGACCCCCAATACAACGTTCTTTATCGAAATGTGAATATGTACCGCTCGTTCGTTGACGCCGCGGAGGCAAAAAAGGTCATGAACGGCGCGCGCATTTTCCAGATCGATGGGGCTCACAACGCCAACGCCACCGCCAAAGCCGGCTGGCTGGTAATGCCTGAATTGATGGTTCAACACGGCATCAACTGTGCGTTTTCTGTGGCCGTGGGCATGGATAAAGAACTCATCGGGCTTTCCACCGTTCCCCCCAACTCTCCGCCCGCTCCCAAACTATGGTATGACCTGCCTTACGCCGTTGCCTTACGCGACTTCTTCTCAGAATTCAAAATGCGCGCGCAACAAAACACACGTTACATTGAGGCGGATATCGAGGAAGCCATTCGCACACACACCATCGACACACTCATCTCAATGCTCACAAGCGCCGATATTCAAAGCACCATCACGCCTGATGAAGGCCGCAACGTACCGTGGCATTACAACAATATCCGCGGTGTACAGACGGTCAAACAGACGTGGGCAGCGCTGGATGGGATCAAGCAGCTGCTCGAGATCAAGAAAGACGGACCGCTGGGAGAAATGGCGCGCGATCTCAAAGAACGCGCTGTGGCATTTTTAGAGGAAGTGATCGAGACCGGCGGATATTTCGCCGCAGTTGAAAAAGGGTTCTTTGTGGATTCAGCCAAGTACCCCGAACGCAACGGGGATGGCATCGCCAGAGACGGCAAGGGCGGTGTTGGCGCCGGCACGATCGTACAGCGCGACGCTGATTACTTCGCCCCGGTTTGCGACCATTTTGGTTACAACAATGTCCCCGCGCATCTACATCGCCCCTGTGACGTCATCGATGGTTGCACGCTGTGCAAACCCGAGAAGATTGTTTACATTGACGAACTCGACCCCGAGGATAATGTTGACAAACGCCTCGAGGAAACCCTACCCTACCGCAAAGGCGGCAAGATCAAGCCGGAAGCGGAATGGGCTGGAGACGGCACCATCCTCACCCAATTCTTCGTACCGCTTCCTGAAGACTACGCCCGTGTGTATGGAATCGAAATGGCGAAAAAACTCGGTCTTATCGACCCGGAGGTTATCAACCTTCAGGTTATGCACCCCGCGGAAGGATGTTTCATCGAAGTTAAAGGAAAAGTGGGCTTCGACATCGAAGTCTCCAGCCTGAAAATTCCTGAAAAAGAGGTCATGCTGGATGAAGATGTCCTGCGCGAAGCCGTGAAAAAGGTCGGACTCACCGTGGTAGCCGGAACAGTCGGCGAGGACGAACACAGCGTAGGGTTGCGAGAAATTCTGGACATCAAGCATGGTGGTATCGAGAAATATGGTGTCAAGTACCATTATTTGGGCACCTCGGTGCCTGTGAGCAAACTTTTAGACGCGGCGATTGAAACAGGCGCTCAAGCCATTTTGATCTCCACGATCATCAGTCACAACGACATCCATCGGACTCAAATGAAAAAACTGGCTGACCTTTGCATCGAACGCGGGATTCGCGACAACATCATCCTCATCGCCGGCGGAACCCAGGTGAGCAAGGAAATGGCCGCTGAAACCGGGCTTGATGCCACTTTTGGCCGTGGAACCAAGGGTATCGATGTGGTCAACGCCATGGTCAAAACTTTGATCAAGCGCGGAGCTATATAAGAAGAGGATCCGTTGCCAGAGAAGATTTCCATCCTGACGATCGAAGTCGGCTCAACGATCACGAAGGCGAATGGTTTCGCTCGTGATGCAAACGGACGCCTGTTGCACGTTGCCCAGGGTTTCGCGCCTACCAGCATTGGACAGGGAGACGTGCGCATCGGCGTAGACCAGGCTCTGAACGAATTACGAAAGCCCAATCCGTCATTTGCCGAGGATGTGGAAACATTCATCAATAGCTCTGCAGCGGGCGGGCTGCGCATGACGGTTCACGGGCTCACCTACAACATGACAGCCAGGGCAGCACGCGAGGCGGCACTTGGAGCAGGCGCTATTGTAAAGAAGGTGACCGCGGGGTTATTGGATCAATACGAACTGGACGAGATCCGGGAGATCCACCCCAATATCATTCTGTTGGCTGGCGGTGTCGATTTTGGTGAAAAAACAACCGTGCTTGAAAACGCGAAAATGATCGCCAGCCTCAAAATCCCTGTCCCGGTTGTTTACGCGGGGAATAGCGCGCTGCGCAAACCCGTATCGCAGATCTTCCGTGATGCCGGCATTGAATTCCTGCTTGCTGATAACGTCTTCCCCGAAGTGGATGTTTTGAACATCGACCCGCTGCGCCGGATCATCCACGAAGTTTTCAACCGCCACATCATCCACGCCCCGGGAATGAGCGGGATCTCTGAACTGACCTCGCACGAGATTCTTCCCACCCCCGGCGCAGTGCTGCGCGCCAGTGAGCTGCTGGCTGATGTTCACGGTGATTGCCTCGTTTTTGACGTGGGCGGCGCGACAACAGATGTTCACAGCGTAACAGATGGCAGTGTTGAGTGGGCCTCCCGTTTGATCGATCCTGAACCGCGCGCAAAGCGCACAGTTGAAGGCGACCTGGGCGTGTACATAAACGCGCGGAACATCATTGAAATTACCGAAAATTGGGAGGAGGAGGACCAGCTCGCGAACCTCCAACCGATCCCGGAAACTTCTGACGAATTGGAATTGACCCGCTGGTTGTGCGGCAAAGCGGTCGAGATCAGCGTGCGGCGCCACGCTGGTGTGGTTTCTGATCTGTATACCCCCACCGGCAAGAAGAAGATTGTAAAAGGCAAAGATCTCACTGCTGTGAAATGGGTGATCGGCACAGGCGGCGCCCTCACTCGCGTCTCAGGGGGTGAGGAGATCCTTAAAAGGATCTGCACAGGTTCGGGTAAATACCTTCTGCCCCAACCCGGCACCCCTATCCGGCTGGACCGCAATTATCTTTTCTCGGCAATGGGGACCATTGCCCGGTCTTATCCCGATGAAGTTGCACGAACTTTCGAAGACTGGCTGGAGAACGATCAATGATAGAAAATTTCACCCCCCGCATCGAGATTCACACCGAACGCATCGCTGAGAACGCGCGCGAAATCATCCGGTTGTGCCACTCACATCAAATTCAGGTAGCGTGTGTCGGCAAGGTCGTCTGCGCACACCCCGATGTGATGCGTACGCTGGAGGAAAGCGGGGCGGATATGCTGGCGGATTCAAGGCTTGAAAACCTGGCAACAATCAGGAACAATGGAACCCGCCTGCCGTTGATGCTGTTGCGTATCCCCACCCCCAGCCGCTTAGCCGAGGTCGTCCAACTTGCGGACATCTCACTCGTTTCAGATGCCGGAACCATCGAGCGGTTATCCGACGCAGCGGTTTCTCTTGGCAAACAGCACAAGGTCATCCTCATGATCGACCTGGGCGATCTGCGCGAAGGCATCTGGCCTGATCGAACCGGGCAAGTGCTCCGGCGCGTATTCTCTCTCCCCAATCTCGAAGTGATCGGTTTGGGAGCGAACCTGGCATGCTATGGCGGTGTAATCCCCACAACCGAAAAGATGCAGCAACTTGTCGATCTTCGCGCAGAGCTGGAAAAATCACTCAGCATCCCACTGCCTGTTCTTTGCGGCGGGAACAGCGCAAACCTCCCGCTTCTGCTGGCTGGCGGTATGCCCCCCGGGATCAACCTGCTGCGAATTGGAGAATCCATTCTGCTGGGACGCAACGTGCTCGACCGTTCTCCGCTGCCCGGCACCCGCCAGGACACTTTTCACCTGGTGGCTGAGATCATCGAATTGGAACGCAAACCGTCCATCCCCATCGGACTGCGCGGTCAGGACGCTTTTGGAGGTGAACCGGAGTTTGTTGACCGTGGCGTGCGCAAGCGCGCAATCTGTAATATCGGGCGCCAGGATGTTGTGATTGACAACCTCACCCCTGTTGATCCCGGCATCATCATACTGGGAGGGAGCAGCGATCATCTTCTGCTGGACGTGGAAGACGCCAGCCAGGACTATAAGACAGGCGACGAAGTGGTCTTTTTGCCCGGTTATGGTGCTCTCCTGGCTGCCAGCACTTCACCTTATGTAAAAAAGGTGGTGGTTAAAGCATGATCACACCTGACCAACCTTCACTACTCTACCAGACCCATGTTCGGGTTCATCTTCAAAATATCCGTTCGAATATCGAGGGGATTCGCCAGGCAATTGGCGGGCAGCGCAAGATCCTGATCGCCGTCAAAGCCAATGCTTATGGTCATGGGGCAATTGAGGTATCGCGAATGGCTGAAAAGATGGGCGTTGATTGGCTGGGAATAGCGACCGTGCCGGAGGGAATTGAACTGAGAGATGCAGGCATCACCCTGCCTATTTTGAAATTCAGCCCGGCTTTCCCGCAAGAAATGCGAGCGGCGCTGCAAAATGACATAACCCTGGCAGTATGTGAGCAAAATAACATTGAAAGATTGAACGAAATTGCCGCAGAAACAGGACGTGAATGCAATGTTCACCTCAAGGTGGACACAGGAATGGGTCGTATCGGTGTGACGCCTAATGAAGCGCCCCAACTAGCCCTCTTCATAGAAAAGGAATGTCCAAATCTGTCCCTTGATGGGGTGTTCACCCACCTGCCGGTGAGCGACTTAGCAGATATTGCCTACACGCAACAACAGGTCGATTTATTTGCGTCAACAGTCGCCGGCATCCAGAAAGCCATTGGTCGCAAGATCGCGCTGGTACATTGCGCCAATTCCGGCGGTGTGCTCGCCCACCCTGCCAGCTGGTTCGATATGGTACGCCCCGGCATCATGATCTATGGGTTTTACCCCGGCAGCGAAACAACCCGGTCAATTGAGCTCAAACCGGGCTTGAGTTTCATAAGCCGTGTCTCATTTGTTAAAAAAGTTGCCGCTGGAACAACGATCGGTTATGGCCGAACATGGATCGCGCCGGAGGACACCTGGATCGCCACGATCCCGGTTGGATATGCCGACGGATTAAACCGCCTTTTCTCCAATAAGGGACGTGTGCTGATCAAAGGACGATCCTATCCCATTGTGGGACGGGTATGCATGGACCAAAGCATGGTCGATCTTGGCCCGCAAACAGAAATTGGCGTTGGAGACGAGGTGGTATTGATCGGACACAGCGGAGACCTGGAAATTTCCGCGTACGAATGGGCGCATAAACTCAATACGATCACCTACGAGGTCACCTGCCAGATCAATCACCGGGTGCAGCGTCTCTTCGATCCTTATCAGTAAACACCCTACGCGCAAGGTTTTGAAAGGCACTCACATCGTGACGTCTGAGAACCTGGCAAGAAGAATCGAAACCCTCCCACTTTGGACCATTCTACTGGTCGCGAGCGTGCTTTACATTCCCCTGGCATTCCTCGGTTATGGCAGCGACAGCGATGCACATGCCGTCGTGCGTGCGGGACAACACTTTGTCGCCACAATGGATTACGTTCCGTCGCGACTGCCGGGGTTTTTTGTCCACGAGGTTTTCACATACTTGTTAAACCTGCTTGGCAGCAGCCTGTTGACCAATCTCGGCACGATCGGCATGGCATTATTAATGCTCGGCTGCTTTTACAAGCTTTGTGTTCATTGGAATATTCCTCATCCAGCGTTGCTTACGCTGATCTTCATGGTTCATCCGATCGTGTGGGTGAACGCCGGCTCCACGATCGATTACCTGTGGGCGCTGGGTTTTGCGCTCTTCGGGTTCAACCGTCTGCTTGCGAAAAAATACCTGTCCGCGGTAATCCTCTTTTCACTTGCGATTGGATGCCGGCTCAGCACGCTCTTCCTCATCGCGGTGTTGGTCTTTTTCCAGTTCCTCAAAACCCCCGGGGAACGCGGAAAACTGATTCTAACCGGCCTCTTAACACTCGGTCTATCATTTATCTTCTTTATTCCCCCGCTGGACTTTTTGGAATGGGATTTCAGCCGCTGGCTGGTGCTCAGCACCGGTGACCCTGCCCTCTGGACCCCGCTTCTGCGCATCGGTCGATTCCTCTATAAAAATCTAATGTTCTGGGGATTGCCTGCTGCATTGTGGCTGGCTGTCATTGGAATTGTGTCCGTGGTTCAGCGTCGCGCGAATCTGAAAAATTCATTCGATGCAACTATCCTGCTGTGCATTACGGTAATCGCAGTGTATGAGGTTCTCTTTCTCCTCGCCCCCATTGAACTGGATTACCTTTTACCGCTACTGCCTTTTGCCCTCGTTCTAATTGGGAAGATCGTCCATCAGAGACCCTCGTACCTGCTTGTTCTTTTCGCACTGGTGTTGCTGCAAACTTTCTCTGGATCAACCCCGCCCGCTCGACCAGCCCCAATCAAACCAGTGAAGTAGTCTATGGTTTATGGATCGAAAAAGGTTACCTGCTGCAGGATATCACGACGCGTCTGGCGATGTTCACCCCCTGAAGTAAATCGGATTCGAGATCAACGCGGGCAGCATTGGCAGCCCGGGCAGGAATGACCGGGACACTTCCACCCGGGCGAAGCCGGGAGTTTTCATTGAGTAGGTGGCTTGTAGTGCCCCATCCTCAGTGGCTTTGTGAAGGGTTTCACTGCCATTATTCGTGATCACCTTTACTTCATCCCAGGCTGACAAACTTGAAACATTGATTTCAACCTGCCTGGTGATCTCCCATTCCACTTCGTCTCCCATCATGGCATCGCCTGCTGTCATCTTAATTTCAGGGCCGCCTGGCGCGAATGATACATAGCCATGTCCACTCCGCAAGGCGTACAACAGGTCGCTTGCGCCTGCGCTCATTGAATACAAACACATTGTGGGTCCACCCAGGAAGATAAAGGGAGTATCACGATGATAGTCGCTCCCCCCGCATATCGGCACCCGCAGCCCTTGCAACAGCATCTGATGCCATAGCCCCACCGCCCGCAGGTTGGATTCCCGCATCGGACCGTTCCACACTTCAAGACAGTCAAAAGGCATGGATTGGATGTCAAAAAGAAAACTACTGCCCTCTTCAAAGGGGTGGTTAATGACAATCACCGCACCCCGATCACGGGCGCTATTAAACTTGTCAACAAATTCCTCATCGGTATTAGTGAAGAAAGGTCCATCATAAGGCTCGCTCACACCCAGGAAGTTGGCATGACCCCGGTAATGCGTCCATTCCACACCTGGGATCATCGTCACGCCCGCAAGTTTTGGCAGTGAATCAGCTGAGATGAGCTGGTTATGGTCCGTGATCGCCAGGAAATCCAAGCCGTTGGCTTTTGCTTTGAATGCCAGTTCCTCCAGCGTGTGAACACCATCAGAATTGATGCTGTGCACGTGCAAATCACCCTTCAACAATTTCAGCGACTTACGGGTAAGGGTAATTTCGTAGCGCACATCCACACCTTCCGGTGCAACTTTGTACGCCCCTACTATGACCTTCCACTCACCTTCAACGATCGGGCAGGGATGGTAGCCCGGTGTGGCCGTTGTTTCGCTCACGATCACCCTGGATTTGTCTGAACCCGAAGCCCCCACCTGGGTTCCGTCCGGCGCGATCAAACCGATGTCGATGGTATTTCTTTTCAATGCGGCAGTAAAAACAGTATGATCGCCCTGCGTTTCTTCCTGTACGCGGCGTGCGTAGGAATACTCGATCTGCAGTGTTTCGGTATCTTCCGGAACCGGAAATGGAAAGGTGAAGTAAGTTCCCTGCTGTTCGGGTTCGATATGAAGATCTTGGATGATTTTTGTTTCCATTTTTATTTCTCCCGGGTTCCAAATGGTTCCAACACACTCGCTAGGAAGTGTTGAATTTCTACATCCCAAAAATACCAGTCATGTTTTCCGTGAGCTTCGTAGTAGTCAATTGGGATGTTGAGTTGCTTGCAAGCCTCCCGAAACATGACCGAGAGCGGATAAAGGTCATCCTCAAGCCCGCATGACACATATAGACGTGGCAACACCTCCGGTTTAATTGCCGCGTTTTGTAGCCATATCAAAGGCTCATGCACGCCACCCTTTAACCGCGTCATATCACCAAAAAGCATCTCAAGTTCAACCCGATCCGAAGGATCGCGAGGTGATTCCATGATCTCCAGTGAAAGCAAACCTGAAAAACTCGCCGCGGCAAAATAACGCTCGGGGTGCTTGAGGGCAGCTTTCATCGCGCCATAACCCCCCATCGACAACCCCGCGATCAGGGTTTTTTCCCTGGCAGGTTTGATCCCAAAAACACTATCGAGGTAGCGCGGTAGTTCATCAACCAGGTATGTAAAATAACGCTGACCATTCGGTTGATCCAGGTATAAGCTCCTTCCAAAAGAAGGCATTACCACGACCAACCCGTATCGTTTGGCGTAAATTTCGATCGCTGAATAGCGCTGCCACGCGCTCCCATCGTCGCTTAATCCATGAAGCAGATAAAGCACCTTTCGATCCTTAACCGGCACCTCCTGCATTTCGCCTGGTTCCGGTATGATCATTTGCAGTGGAAGATTGACTTTCACTGATTCCGGCACATGGTCTAGTTGAATGAGCGCCATTTTATACCTTTCGATTCGACTATTTAATCCAGATTAAAGTAAAATTCATTATACGATGCAAACATTGATCGCTCAAACAGGTTGAGCCTTTCAGCCTGCGGTCACACGAGGTTTGGAAATTTATGACATTTTCTTCCGCTACTGCAATTGCGCACCCGAACATCGCCTTTATCAAATATTGGGGCAACCGCGATGATGAAATTCGCCTGCCGCAAAATGGTTCGATCTCCATGAACCTGGGCGATCTCACCACCCGCACAATGGTCACCTTTGACAGCTCACTGCCGCGCGACATGCTCGACCTGAACGGGGTCCGGCAGGGCGGTGCCGCGTTGGAGCGTGTCAGCAGGCATCTGAATCTCATCCGCGGGATACGCGGGGTTTCTGCTCCGGCGCATGTCTTCAGCGAATCGAATTTTCCTGCCGGCGCCGGTCTCGCTTCTTCCGCATCAGCCTTCGCCGCGTTGACCGTTGCAGCTGTACGCGCTGCCGGTATCGAGATGACTGAAAAGGACCTCACCCGCCTGGCGCGCCGTGGTTCAGGATCCGCCGCCCGCTCCATCCCAGCCGGATTCGTTGAGTGGTACCGCGGTGACACGGATCGGGAATCTTACGCTGCCTCCATCGCGCCGGCTGAACACTGGGGTCTTGTGGACTGCATCGCCATCATTGACAGCAGTGAGAAGAAAACCGGATCGACCGAAGGTCATCGCATCGCTCACACCAGCCCGTTGCAGGCAGCCCGCGTCGAAGACGCGGAACGCAGGCTCAAACTCTGCCGCGACGCGATCGAAGACAGAGATTTCGACGCCCTAGCCCAGATCATTGAACTTGACAGTAACCTCCTGCACACCATCGCGATGACCTCGTACCCGGCTCTTTACTACTGGCAGCCCGCGACAATTGAACTGATGAAAGAGGTTGTAGCCTGGCGTCAATCAGGTTTGCCGGTGGCATTTACGATCGATGCCGGTTCGAATGTACATGTCATCTGCGAAAACTTGGCCGCCGACAAAGTAAAGGAAAAACTGATCAAGCAGTCAGGTGTACAAAATGTAATACTTTCGAAACCCGGACGGGGGACAATTCTGATATAAACGTCACCTATTTTTTTGTTCACTTTTCTTGACTTTTTTAGCATAATACAATAAAGTTAAGCTACTTGTTGGTTTATCAAATCGTTTATGTTTTAACAGGAGGTGCGTATCGACCCGTTGTTAAAAGTAAGAAATAGATGTATCCAACAAAAAATCCTAAAGGAGGAGTAATAAATGCGAAAGCTATATGCAATTCTTGGTGTGATCATGGTCACGGCTTTGGTGTTGAGCGCTTGCGCCACCCCCACCGCCGCACCCACTGAGGCACCCGTCGTTGAACCGACTGAAGCTCCAGTCGCCACAGAGGCTCCCGTTGAAACGGAAGAAGCTTCCATTCCCTTGGTAGTCGCCTACGCGGATTTCTCTCAGAAGTTCAGCCCGTTCTATTCGGACTCAGCCTATGATGCTGACGTGGCAGGAATGACCCAAATCAGTCTTCTGACCACCGACCGAGTGGGCGGCATCGTTCATAATGCCATCGAGGGAGAAACCCGCAACTATAATGGCACTGACTATTTGTATACCGGTCCGGCCAACACGTCTGTTGTTTATGACGAAGCCACCGATACTACCAAGTACACTGCCACTATCCGCGAAGACATGATGTTCTCCGATGGCACCCCTGTCACCGCTGATGACATCATCTTCACCTACTACACCTTCCTCGATCCTTCCTATGTCGGTTCGACCACTCTTGGCTCGTATCCGATTCTAGGATTGCAAGACTATCAGACCCAGACCACCAGTGACGTTTTTGACAAGTACAACGCGCTGTCAGATGAGATTCTTGCCGCCGGCAGAGACCACGTCTGGGCCGAAGGTGATGCATGGACCGAGGAACAGCAGACAGACTTCTGGACCCGCATCGACGAAAACTGGAAGGCTGAAGTTCAGGCGATCGTCAATTATGTAGCCAATAATTACGTCGTTGATGACTACACCACCGCCTACTTTGGCGGCAAGACAGCCGAAGAAGTCAGTGCCAACGAAGGTCTCCTCATGGGTTACGCCATGGCAATGTGGGGTTTTGGTGATCTCAACGAAGCTGGCGAACTGGTCACAGCTGCTACCGAAACCGTCTTCAACCTGACCGATACCTTCCCGACCCTGGATGACTACTTCAACGAAACTGTCGCCGCCTACGAAGGCGACGTGCAGGCCGCGTTCCCATACGAATCACCAGATGGCATTGATGTATATGCAGAAAAAGTCAAACCTGCCTTCGTGCTTCAATGGGGTCCCTTGGATGAGGCGATGGGCGGAACCGGTGTTCCCAACATCGCGGGTATCAAGAAACTGGATGACTACACAGTGGAAGTAACCACCGCTGGTTACGAAGCACCTGCCGTGTACTCCATCTTCGGCATTCAGATCACCCCCATGCACTACTACGGTGATCCTGCCAAGTACGACTACGAGAACAACATGTTCGGTTTTGACTTCGGTGACCTTTCCAAACAGGAAAGCCTGACCGCTACCCCCCTGGGAGCTGGTGCTTATAAATACGTCAAGTTTGACAACAAAGTTGTCTACTTCGAAGCCAACCCCTACTACTACAAGGGTGAGCCCAAGATCAAGGAAATCCAGTTCAAGACCACTTCCTCAGCCGAAGTTCCCTCCGCTGTACAGACCGGCACCGTAGATGCTGGTGAAATGACTGGTTCTCGCGCCCGCTTTGAAGAGGTATCGACCTACAACTCCAACGGCGAGATCACTGGTGATGTCATCACCACCAGCAAGGTCGACAACCTGGGTTATGGGTACATCGGTATGAACGCTGAACTTATCAGTGTTGCTGGCGAACCCGGTTCCGATGCTTCCAAGAACCTGCGTAAGGGTATTGCCACCCTCCTGGCTGCATACCGCGATGTAGCAATCGACAGCTACTACGGTGAAGCCGCCGTCGTCATCAACTACCCGATCTCCAACACTTCCTGGGCGGCTCCCCAGCCGACCGATCCGGACTACAAGATCGCGTTCTCAACCGATGTAAATGGCGAACCCATCTACACCGCTGAAATGACCCCGGAAGAGAAGTACGCTGCCGCTGAAGCTGCCGCGCTTGCCTACTTCGAAGCTGCCGGTTTCACCGTCACCGATGGTGTGCTGACCGCCGCTCCTGAAGGCGCCAAGCTGGAATACGAAGTCCTTGTCACCGCTGATGGTACTGGCGACCACCCTGCGTTCGCTATCCTTACTGGGGCTCAGGGATCCCTTGCTAAGATTGGTATGAATCTGAAGATCAATGACCTCACAGATTTTGCTATCCAATTGGACGCAATTGATGCAGGTACCGCCGAGCTCTTCGCTATGGCATGGGGTGCTACAATCGATCCCGACATGTACCAGGTCTATCACAGTTCCAGTGTTGTCGGTGCGGGTGGATCAGAATCCAACCACTATAAAATCATGGATCCCGAACTTGATCAGTTGATCGTCGATGCCCGTAAGAGCGCGGACCAGAACTATCGCAAGGCAATTTACAAACAGGCTCTTGACATCGTTGCCGACTGGGCAGTGGAAATTCCCACCTACCAGCGCCAGAACTGCATCGTGTTCAGCACCGAGCGCATCAATATCGACACCATCACCCCCGATATCACCACCTTCTGGGGTTGGTTGAACGATATCGAACTACTCGAAATGCGGTAAATCTGAACGACGTATTCGTGATGGTTCGAGTTTAGGAAAAAATGTGAGCCCACCTTTGGGTGGGCTCACACCTAACTGTGGTATGGATGAACATATAAACTAAACACGTTAGGAATTTTTACAAAAGGAACAACATGCGCAATTTTATCTTGAGGAGATTATTCCTGGGTATTTTTATCACGCTATTCGGCGCGATGGTGGTTTACGCGGTGATTCGCAGCCTACCCTCTTCGTATGTCGAAACAATAGCCCGGCAGCGTGCTACTAATCCATTAAGTACCAAAAGTTATCAGGAATGGCTGGACCAACTGAATGCAGTTTACAAGCTGGACGTCGGAATTATTCCAGGTTTTGTTGGTTGGCTTGGTAACGCTGTAAAGGGTGATTTTGGAGATTCATGGCATTGGGGTATCCCGGTAACGCAGAAATTTGGCGAGGTGATCTGGTATTCCCTGATCATCAATATCATCACATTTTTTGTGCAAATGGTGATTTCGATTCCACTGGGTATTCTGGCAGCGCGAAAACAATACAGCAAAACTGACTATGCCATCACGGTTTTTGCTCTCGCGGGGATTTCGCTGCCTACTTTTTTCCTCGCGACGATCCTGAAGTACATTTTTTCTATCAAACTTGGGTGGTTCGACCTATACGGCTTGACTGGCAGGTTTTTTAACTCAATGACACCTTTCCAGCAGGTTATGGATATCGGGTACCATATGGTGCTGCCAATCTTCACACTGATGATGCTTTCTGTTGGCGGACTGATGCGCTACACCCGAACAAATATGCTTGAAGTACTCAACTCTGACTATATCCGGACCGCGCGCGCAAAAGGTCTTTCTGAAAAAGTTGTCATCAATAAGCACGCGTTCCGTAACACATTAATACCGCTGGTTTCATACATGAGCTACCTTATCCCCTCCATGTTTGGAGGTGCGCTCATCACCGAAACTCTCTTCCAGATACCGGGTATCGGTTACGTCTCCTTCGAAGCGATCACCCGCGGCGACATTCCGTTTGCCATGTTCTATACTACATTTCTTATCCTTCTGACACAGGTCAGTCTACTCGTCGCGGACCTTATGTACGCGGTGGTTGACCCCCGTGTCAGGGCAAATTAGTGGAGGTGAATGATGACTGATATTGAACCCACCTCCCAAAGTTTTTCACCTGAATCCATCCCGTCAGATCCGAACGAGGAACTGCACCTCGATGATGCACGGCGCATCAAGGTTATGTCGCCGGGCATGCTGGTGTTCAAACGTTTTATCCGCAATAAGCTAGCCGTTGTAGGATTGGTGATTCTGGTTGTTATGTTCATTTTCGCTTTCCTTGGTCCTTTGTTCTCCCCCTACACCCAGACCCAGGTTTTCAAGGGCGTCTCTTCGATGGTAAAAGATTACGCCGGAGCGACCTACAACACAGAACTGCGATACACCGTTGCGGATGATGTCTCCTTTACCACTGTGGACAGCGCTCAATTCCTTCTGGCGTTGGGCAAGAAAGCCCCGACTTTTACCTCCGGTGGAACCAGCTTCTCTTACGTGGAAGAAGGCGAGAACATCTACCGCATCCTGCAGCTCGATCCTGTAGCTGAAGTACTGATGGGTAGAATCAATCCTCAGAACGGTTTTGAAGTCACGGATGAATTTACCGCTGCCTACGAAGCCGCTATGGAAGAGGAGCTTGCTACTTTTGAATTAGATGGAGAAATCTATCACATAACCACTGAACGCAAATCTAGCATCATTTCCCAGGATCAGGATGTCGCACTGGGGATGCTCAATGTGTACGATCCGTACTCGCGTTCTGATACAGAACTGGTCGATTCTTATGACTTTAGACTGGAAAGCATCCGGGCGATCGTGGCAAAAAAGTCCACGTTCACAGTTGGTGATCAGCAATACAACATTCGCTTGGATGAGGGACAAACCACAATTCTGGATGCTTCGGGACGCGAAATTGCAGAAGTCTCGGATATCATTGTGAATCCGCTCGACCAGGCAACCTTCCTGGACGTCGATTTCAAAGGCGCTGTGCGTGAGGCGATCTATAATCGTCAAAATGAATTCGTGTACACCGAAGAAAATGGCGAAACCATTGAATATGATATCGTGCGGGTCAACTTAACTTACAATATCAAAAAAGAGACCCCCACAGAGTTGATAAGGATGTTTGAACTTCCTTCAACCGAACACTGGCTTGGTCTCGACAACAATGGTATGGATCTCTTTACCAGGCTCATGTACGGTGGGCGTGTCTCTCTTATGGTTGGTTTTGTCGTCATTTTCCTTGAAGTTGTCATTGGCATCATCGTTGGCGGTATTTCAGGCTTCTTTGGAGGGATTGTAGACACCGCTCTAATGCGTTTTGTCGATCTCTTCAACAGCATCCCCTTCTACCCGATGGTGCTCATCTTTGGTTCGGTGATGGATACCCTCGAAGTGCAGCCAATGGTGAGAATTTTCCTGCTGATGGCAATCTTGGGATTACTAGGCTGGACCGGTGTCGCGCGCCTCGTGCGTGGCCAGATCCTTTCCCTGCGCGAACAGGACTTCATGGTCGCCACAGAAGCTACGGGTATTCGCACGAGCCGCCGTATTTTCAAGCACCTGGTTCCGAATGTGATGCCGCTTATGATTGTCTACGCTTCTTCAGGTTTGGGCGGTATCATCATCACAGAAGCCACCCTGGGCTTCCTGGGTCTTGGTATTAAGTATCCCCTGGCATCCTGGGGCAGTATCATCAACACAGCATCCGACGCCTTCGTCATGACCAACTATTGGTTCATGTGGATTCCTGCCGGTTTACTCATTTTGCTGACCGTGCTTGGATTCAACTTCGTTGGCGACGGTCTGCGCGATGCCTATGATCCCAAGATGAAAAGGTAGGTGAACGAATGGTTGAAGAAAAACGATCCGCCTTGAAACGGATCTTCAAAAAATCAAAGTCAACACCAATTAATCGTATTTCCGCGCGTGAACTGGCTCGTATTTCCCGTGAAAATCGCCAGATAACGGATAAGATTGAAAAACAACGCAATCGTAAGAACGTGCCTGAAAGTGAATATGTTACTAAAATGAAAGACCCTGCCAACGTGGTGGAGTTTGACAATCTGCACACTTACTTCTTTACGGATATTGGTACGGTAAAAGCCGTGGACGGCGTCACTTTTGAAATTCCAAAAGGCAGGTCGGTCGGTGTCGTTGGTGAATCCGGTTGTGGCAAATCAGTTACCGCCTTATCCCTGATGCAGTTGGTGCAAAGACCGCAAGGTCAGATTGTAAAAGGAAGCATTCGCTTTGACATCGGGGATAAAGTGGTCGATATTTCAAAAACCCCAACCTCGGTGATGGAAACGATCCGCGGCAGTGAAGCCTCCATGATCTTCCAGGAACCGATGACCAGCCTCAACCCGGTTTTCCGCATTGGAGATCAGATCGATGAAGTGATCAAGCTGCACAATCCGCAGATGAGCGAGGAAGAGGTCAAGAATCTCTCGCTCGAGATGATCGAATTGGTGGGAATAGCCAACAACACGGGTGTGTACCAGATGTTCCCGCATGAGCTATCCGGTGGTATGCGCCAGCGTATCATGATCGCTATTGCGCTCTCCTGTAGACCCAAGTTGATCATCGCTGATGAACCCACCACCGCCCTCGATGTGACAATCCAGGCACAGATCCTTGATCTGCTGAGAAACCTTAAAGACAAGATCAACTCGAGCATCATGCTGATCACTCACGATCTCGGCGTCATAGCTGAAATGGCGGATTACGTTGTGGTCATGTACGCCGGTCGAATCGTTGAAAAAGGCACAGCGACTGAAGTTTTCCAGAACCCGCTGCATCCTTACACCGTGGGTTTGATGAAATCAAAACCGGTGATCAATCGCGCTGTTGACAGGCTCTACAGCATTCCCGGCAGCGTTCCCAACCCGATCAACATGCCCAATTACTGCTACTTCAGGGATCGTTGCGAACGCCGTATCCCCGCGTGTGATGGGGAATATCCAAAAGAAATTTACGTAACAAGTACGCATATGGCGACCTGTTACCTTTACAACGCTGATAAGGCTAAGGTGCAATAAATGGAAGAAAATGGTCTCGATAAAAGGATAAAGACTTACGATAAGGTTATTGAGGTTAATGACCTTAAACAGTATTTTCCGATCAAAGCTGGTCTCATGCAACGGGTGGTCGGCTATGTTAAGGCAGTTGACGGCGTCAGCTTTACCATCAAACGCGGCAGGACCATGGGTCTTGTCGGTGAATCCGGCTGCGGTAAAACCACCATCGGAAAAACCATCCTGCGCCTCAACGAAAAAACCAGCGGTGATGTATTCTTCTACGGATTCGATATTTTCGAACTGGATCGTAAACAAATGCGCGCATTGCGCCCAAAGATGCAAATTATCTTCCAGGATCCTTATTCCAGCCTCTCACCCAGGCTGCCAGTTAGCGAGATCATCGGAGAAGCCGTAAAAGAACACAGCATTGTGCCGCTCGATGAATACGATGATTATCTTGATAGGATCATGAAAAGTTGCGGTCTTGAGCCGCACCACAAGGATCGCTACCCGCACGAATTTTCAGGCGGACAGCGCCAGAGAATTTGCATCGCCAGGGCTCTGGCTCTAAATCCGGAATTTGTGGTGTGCGATGAACCGGTTTCAGCCCTTGATGTATCCATCCAGGCGCAGATCATCAACCTGCTCAAGGACCTGCAGGACCAATTCCAACTTACTTATCTCTTCATCTCTCACGACCTGTCTGTTGTTGAACACATTTCGGATGATGTGGGTGTGATGTACCTGGGCAGTCTCGTGGAATATGGCCCCAAGGAAATGATCTTTGGAAATCCGTTGCACCCTTACACGCAGGCTTTATTGAGCGCTGCGCCTGTCCCCGACCCAACGGTCAAGCTGAACCGCATCATCCTGGAAGGCAGCATCCCTTCCCCGGCGAACCCGCCGGCTGGTTGTAAATTCCACACCAGGTGTAGGGAATGTATGGAGATCTGCAAGACCGTACCGCCTGTACCAAAAGAGATTGAGCCCGGTCACACGGTTGTTTGCCATCTCTTCAACTAAGGAGGTGTTATATGGCACGCTCACAAAATCAATACGATGATGACGACGGCAGGGTTATCTGCAACATGGATGTCGAAGGAATGCGCTGGCATAGTAAACCGGTACGTCACCCGTTGTTACAAGTGCCGGAATCAACGCCTTCCAACTCCCCTGTCTCATCGATAACCGACAGAGAAGCCAGGCGCTTTACCTGGTACGCTGTTCTGGCAGGATTGCTGATCGTTGCTGTTTTCTCCACGGTATGGGTGCTGCTTGTCCTGTTTATGACGAAGGTCTGGTTCGCCTGACCTTTTAAACAACCCATCAGAATCCTGAGAGCAAGTACATTTAAAAACGGGTGACTCGTCGCCCGTTTTTTTATTGCTATCATTCAGAGATATTACGTTTTTCTTATATTTAAGCGTTTATAATTACCAAAACTAAAATACAGGAAACTCATGAATACGATTGGAAGCACGGCATTAACAATTTTGGAATTCATTCTCGCTTTCGGCGCGCTGATACTGCTGCACGAATTCGGTCATTACATATTTGCCCGATTTAGCAAGATCCAGGTGGAAGAGTTTGGTATCGGTTATCCCCCTAAGATGGTACGCCTTTTCCGGGCTGGCGGTACTGATTTTACCCTCAACTGGATCCCGTTTGGCGGGTTCTGCCGCATGAAGGGTGAAGATCAGAATGACACGGAACCGGGCAGCTTTATGGCTGCCAGACCGATCAACCGGTTCATTACACTTTTGGGTGGCTCAGCGTTCAACCTTCTGCTCGGGTTTCTTCTCATCACTTACCTGTTTACCCGGCTCGGCTCACCGGATGTGACCAGGGTGCAAATCGCGGCAGTGACTGAAAACACACCCGCCGCTGCCAGTGGAATTGCTCCGGGGGACATCATCAGCTCCGTCAACAATGTAAAGATCGATAGCATGGATCGCCTTTCAGCGGAGATATCAGCTAATCTTGGGCAGCCGATCGAAATTGTGGTGGTTCGTGATGGTGAAGAAATATCAATGATCTCAACGCCACGCGAGGAATGGCCTGAAAACCAGGGACCTCTCGGTATCACCATTACAAATCCGACCAAAAAAGTGACCTTTTTCCAGGCGGTACCTGGCGCATTTCTCACTACCCTCGACCAGGGTTACCAGTTGATCATGCTGCCGGTGCGCCTGATCAGTGGGCAGATAGCGCCATCAGAAGCGCGTATGGTGAGCGTAAAAGGAATTTATGACATCTATGCCCAGGTGCAAACTGCCGACCAGCAGGAAGCCGCTGAAAACCCTGAGATGGCAGGCTTGAACACGCTTTATTTCTTTGCAGTGATCTCAATCGCTCTTGGCTACACGAATCTTTTGCCCATCCCGGCTCTTGATGGCGGGCGCATCCTCTTCCTTCTACCGGAATTACTGTTCAAGAAGAAAATTCCAGCCGCGCTTGAAGGGAGAGTCCACATGGTGTTCTTCGCCCTATTGATCACCTTAATGGTCGTCCTGATCATCAATGACATCGTCAATCCGATTGTGCTGCCAAAATAGGATGCTACTATGGACGAGACATTAGGATCAATTTCATTTTCAGAGGTTCTGGAAAGTCTTCAGGAAACCGGTAAACCATTCCCTGTGCGTTATCTGCGCAGCTTTTCTGACCTCTCGCGCAAACACCTGAAAGACTTGTTGCAAATTTGGGAAAATCTGCCTCTGGATAGAAAAGTAAACCTGTTGGAGGACCTGGAAGATATCATTGAATCCGACACGCTGGTCAATTTCGATAACCTTGCCCGCGTATTGATTTCCGATCCAAATCCTTCGATTCGGGTTCTGGCGCTCAATCTTCTATGGGAATGTGAAGACCCCGGTCTGATCCCTGAATTGCTCAACCTGTCAAGGGATGATCAGGATGAAGATGTTCGCGCGACCTCTACATCGCTGTTAGGTAAATACGTCCTGCTCGGAGAACTCGAGGCCATAAAACCAGAGATCAATGCAAAAATCGTAGGGCATCTGATCAACATTCTCGCAGGAAACGACCAGGCAAGAGTGAAACAACGCGCTCTCGAATCATTGGGCTATTCCAGTCATCATTCAGTACCCGGTTTGATCCAGAACGCCTACCTCTCGCCACAAACAGAATGGATCACTTGCGCTTTATGCGCTATGGGACGCTCCGCTGACGAAGCCTGGTCTGCGCAAGTGGATAAAATGCTCACCTCCCCCATCCCGGAGATACAGTTCGAGGCGATCCGCACAGCGGGTGAACTGGAATTGTCCAACTCCCGTGATAAATTGCTCAACCTGCTGGAAGCAGGGATCGATGATGAAGAGATTCGCCTCGCTACCATCTGGTCGCTGTCCCAGATCGGTGGAGATGATATCAAGGATAAATTAGTCGAACTTTTAGAGACCGCGGCGGACGACGAAGAAGCTGAGTGGATCGAGAAGGCACTTGAGAATCTTGAACTAACCTCTCCAGGAAGCATGGGAAACATTCGTTACGAACGTGAAAGTGAAGATGATCCTGACGTCGATGATGAAGAATATATCGACGACGATGAATATTACGACTTTGATAACGACGATGATGATTACGATGATGAAGACGAGATAGAGGATTAACCAGCCACTCTCTTTCGTCAGAAATTGAATCCACCAGTAATTGATCTTGCGGGCAAAGTATGGAAGAGCTGAAATGCGTGCATATTTTTGTTGAGGGCAGAGTTCAGGGGGTTGGATTTAGGTATTTTGTAAAAAAAGCCGCTGAGGAAAATAACCTGACTGGCTGGGTGCGCAATCTCTATGATGACAGGGTGGAAATTTTAGCCCAGGGTGAAGATTCCCAACTGAACAAATTCATCGCAATTGTTCGAATTGGTCCCGGTTCAGCGCTTGTGTCCAAGCTCGAAACCAATTGGCTGAAACCCGACAATCGAATTAACCGTTTTTCAATCGCGGTTTCCCAATAAATCCCTGGTCCTCTACTCGATCTCCCCGGCCATTAATTTGGCTTTCTTCCATGGCGGAAGATCAGATTCTTCTGCCAGAAACATCTTCAACTCAATGACTCGGTCCCGTATCACCGCAGCCTGCTCAAACTGTAATTGCCCCGCTGCTTCTTTCATTTCTTTTTCCAACTCAACGATCAAGCGTTTTAGATCCTTCAAAGGCATGCGCGGAGCACCCGCACCGGTCTTGTACTCACCGCGTGCTTCGGCCACTGAAGTTGGTGAAGCCAAACGCTCAGTAATGTCGTGGACGGCTTTAATGATCGTAAATGGTTCGATCCCATTCGCCTTGTTGTAATCTCTCTGCTTTTTACGGCGGCGGTTGGTTTCTTCAATGGCGGTTTTCATTGCATCGGTCATCTGATCGGCGTACATGATGACCCTTCCGTTCACATTCCTCGCCGCGCGACCGATCGTCTGAATAAGCGCTGTGGCAGAACGAAGGAATCCCTGCTTATCAGCATCCAGGATCGCGACCATTGACACTTCCGGCAGGTCTAAGCCCTCCCGGAGAAGATTAATACCCACAATGACATCAAACACTCCCATCCGCAAATCCCGCAGGATCCCGACCCGCTCGAGCGTTTCCACCTCAGAATGCAGATAATTTACTTTTAATCCAAGTTCCAGCAGGTAATCTGACAGGTCTTCTGCCATCCGCTTGGTCAGTGTTGTCACGAGTACCCGCTCACCTACCTCGATCCGCTTCTTAATCTCAGCGTAAAGATCATCCACCTGTCCTTTTGTCGGTCTGACCTCCACCTCAGGGTCCACCAGTCCGGTCGGACGGATGATCTGTTCCACCACCTGGTTGGCCCGTTTCATCTCGAATTCAGCAGGCGTCGCTGATGTGTAAACCGTGTAACCCATTGTTTTCTCGAATTCCTGGAAAGTCAGCGGGCGATTATCCATAGCTGATGGCAGCCTGAAGCCATATTCCACCAGGGTTGACTTACGTGACTGGTCCCCATTATACATTCCCCTGATCTGCGGAACAGTCATGTGAGATTCATCCAAAACCAGCAGGTATTCGCTGGGTAAATAATCCATCAGTGTCCAGGGAGCAGACCCCGCCGGTCGCTGATCGAGGTGCCTGGAATAATTCTCGATGCCTGAGCAGTAACCGACCTCGCGCAGCATCTCCAGGTCATACCGGCAGCGCTGTTCGATCCTTTGCGCCTCCAACAGCCGGTCGTTCGCTTTGAAATAACTGATCTGATCTTCCAGTTCCTTTTCAATATCACCGATCGCCTGCTTCAACCTGGTTTCACTCGCGATGTAATGTTTCGCAGGATAGATTTCGATGTTATCCGGTTCTGAAAATATTTCCCCTGTTAACGGTGAAAACTCGATGATCTTTTCGACTTTATCTCCAAAAAAGGCAATTCTGTACGCTCTTTTCTCCTCATATGCGGGGAACACTTCCATTGTGTCACCCCGAACCCTGAACACCCCCGGGCGCAGTTCAAGGTCGTTACGTTGATACTGGCTTTCAATCAATGTCCTGAGTAAAGCGTTACGTCTGAATATCTCCCCCACAGATAACCGCACAACAACATTACCGTATTCCTCGGGGTTGCCCAACCCATAAATGCAAGATACCGAAGCAACAATGATGACATCTTTACGCGACATCAGCGCAGTGGTCGCCGCCAGGCGCATTCGATCGATTTCCTCGTTTATATCCGTTTCTTTTTCAATATACAGATCATGACGGGGAACATACGCTTCGGGCTGGTAATAATCATAGTAAGAAACAAAATATTCAACCGCGTTTTCCGGGAAAAACTCGCGAAATTCGGAATAAAGTTGAGCTGCCAGTGTTTTATTGTGCGCCATAATCAACGCAGGGACCTGTAACTGCTGTATAACATTAGCGATCGTGAAGGTTTTACCGGTTCCTGTCGCACCGAGTAGAACCTGATCACGATATCCCTGACGAATACCCTTGACCAATTGCTGAATTGCTTCAGGCTGGTCGCCTGTTGCCCGATATGGCGCTTGTAATTTAAATTCCATCGTCAATCCTGATCATTTTTAATTGGATTGCACCATTATAGCACATTTGTTCTTAAATACTTACTATGATTGTTTTACTGGCAGCGTCAGCGTAAACACAGCGCCGCCATCCGGGTGGTTGCCAGCGGTGAGATCCCCGCCCATAAGAAGCGCCAGCTTTTTGGAAATCGCCAAACCCAAACCGGTTCCACCTGTTTCACGGCTACGGGCGCGTTCGTGGCGGTAAAAGCGCTCAAAAAGGTGCGGGAGTGAGTTTTCGGGTAATCCCGGTCCGTCATCTTTAACCGCGATCAAAACCTGATCAGGCTGTCGTTCACAGGTGATGGAAATCACACCACCTTTCCTTCCATACCGCTGGGCGTTAGAAAGAAGATTATGAATGATTTGCGTAAACCTGTCAGGATCGACAAGATATAGACTTTGATCTTCAAAATTCGTGAAGTCGCACACTATTGTGGTGCCATCAGCCTGCAAATGTCCACGATATTGCCCTGCAAGCTGTTCAATTAGCCCCTTGATATCCGTTTCACGATCTTGAAACTTAACCTCTCCGGCATCAGCCATAGCGAGTAGGCGCAGGTCATCTACCAACCTGGACAGAATATCAGTCTGGTTTAAAGCAGTCGTCAAATTCTCGTCCGTTAATGGCAGCACTCCATCTAGCATTCCCTCGAGCTGCGCTTTCTGAACAGCGATTGGCGTGCGTAATTCATGCGCAACATCTGCGGTGAGCGCTTTTTTCCGTTCTTCGGCATTTTCCAGGCTCGCAGCCATTTGGTTGAAAGTATTTGCCAGAACTGTTAACTCGTCATTGCCTTTCACGTCAACCCTGCTGGATAAATTCCCTGATGATAGTTCTCCCGAAGCCCTGGTTAAAGCTTTTACCGGTTTTAGCAGATAATTGGATAGTAAAATGGCAAGTACAATCGCAAGAACGATGGCGACAATACCGGAGTACAAGACGACTTCCTGCAACCTCTTTACAAATGGCGTGATGTCCTCAACCTGAACTGTGTATGAAGCATCTACAAGCAGGTACCCAATTAACTTATTGCGGGAGTTAAAAAGTTGAATCGCATCAACAAGATCGCCCTGTTCCACGAACGTACCAATTGTTTCACTCTTTGATCCCCATACAACAGCCCGATTCACATCCAACAACTGTAAACCTGAATTATTCCCGCGCTGACTATTCCTCCCGGCGCGGAAATTTGAGCTGCTGATTAAACCATCAACACCTTCCCACGAACCATTTACTTCGTAGTGAGTCTCAAGATCCTCAACCAGTTTTGTCAACCCGTATTGACCGCCGCGCGCCACAAAGCTACTTACCTGGCGTTCACTATCAAGGTTAGCGAAAAGAATAATGCCCAATACCGCGACAATGACAACAATGGAAAAAGCCAGAATTAACTTAATACGAAGCGAGAGTTTCATGTTTATTCGTTTTCACTGGTGAATTTGTAACCAACCCCGAAAACTGTCTTTACAAGTGATGGTTTCCGCGGATCATCCTCGATTTTTGATCGCAGATTCTTAATGTGGGCATCAATTGTGCGTTCGTAACCTTCGTACGATTGCCCCTGAATCGCATCCAGCAATTGCAATCTTGAGTACACGCGACCCGGATTGCGGGTTAAAACAAGGAGTATTTCAAATTCAGAAGGCGTCAGATCAACGAGTGCCCCAAGTTTCCTGACAGTGTGCGCTTTTTCGTCTATTTCTAATCCCGCGGCTGTTACTATAGCGTTTTCACCTTTAACACGTTCAAACCGGCGCAGCACGGTTTTAACCCTGGCAACCACTTCGCGTGGGGAAAAAGGTTTGGTTATATAATCGTCCGCGCCAATTTCCAGCCCTTTAAGCTTGTCAATTTCTTCTACCCGCGCGGTGACCATAATGATTGGAGTGTTCTTTTGCTTTACCACCTCCTGAGCAATTTCAATCCCATCCATTCCTGGCAGGTTGAGGTCAAGCAGGATCAGGTCAACTTTTTTTGTCAGGCTTAAATCATAACCTGTGTCGCCGCGATTGGCGGTCAACACATCATATCCCTCCCGTTCCAGGTAAGACTGCAAAACCCGGGCTAAAGCCTGTTCATCCTCAATGATCAATATTGTTGTCATTCTGAAATTATAACATCCAGTACATGCAAGAGATTATCCCGCCAGGCCTCATCATCTTTGTCAAATTTCATCCAGTAAGCGTTTCGACCGGTGCGTGTCTGCCAGCCGATCGGAGGCAGGTCGCGTGCGCTTACACCATTTGGCAGCGCAGGAAAACGTAGAACGATCTGGTCACCCTCAGCGCTGACCGAGACCAACCCCGCTTTGCCAGCGAGTAACTTGACACGCAACTGGTAGAAGAGGTCCCGCACCTGTTCAACAGGAGGGCCAAAGCGATCAACAAACTCTTCTTTGAGTTGATCAAGGTCCAAAACATCTTCAATATTCGCCATTCTACGATAGAGTTGCAATCGTAACGACTGATCCGGAATGTAATTGATCGGAATTCCAACCGAGAGTGGCAGATCAACACTTACTGGCAGATAACCACCGGGTTTTTGTAGCGGTTCACCCGCTACTTCAACCTCTCCACTCGCTTTGCGCAACTGCTTTACAGCTTGTGTGAGCATCCTGGTGTACAGGTGAAACCCTACTGATGCAATGTATCCTGATTGCCGGGTTCCAAGCATTTCGCCTGCGCCCCGCATTTCCAGGTCGCGCATCGCGATTGAATAGCCCGAACCTAGCTGAATATTTTCCGCGATCGTTTCCAGGCGTTCCTGTCCATCCAGCGTGGGAGCTTTCTTGCGATGCTTGAAGAAGTAAGCAAATGCCCTTAGCCCTCCTCTTCCAACACGTCCGCGTAGCTGATAGAGCTGCGCAAGACCAAAAGCATCCGCCCTGTCCACAATGAGTGTGTTTGCATTGGGAATATCCAGACCGGATTCAATGATCGAGGTACACAACAACACATCCACTTCCCCTTTTGTAAAACGGGTCATCACCTGCGAAAGTTCATCTTCACGCATCTGACCGTGCCCAATGGATATCCTCGCTTCCGGCACCAGGCTTGTCAAATGCTGGCGCATCGCATCAATGGTCTGAACGCGGTTGTGCACGAAAAATACCTGGCCGCCGCGATCCAGTTCACGTAAAATAGCCTGGCGGACGATCTTGGGAGAATAGGGACCAATGTGGGTGACGATCGGTAAACGCTCAGCCGGCGGAGTGTTGATCATCGAAATGTCCCTTGCCCCGGTCAACGCCATATACAACGTGCGCGGTATGGGAGTGGCAGACAAAGTCAACACATCCACCTCTGTGCGCAGCTTTTTGAAATGCTCTTTGTGTGTTACACCAAACCGTTGTTCTTCATCAATGATTACCAGCCCCAGGTCCTTGAAAGCGACATCGCCAGTGAGCAGCCTGTGCGTTCCGATTACGATATCGACATCACCCAGCATTGTGCGCAGAACAATGTCATCCTGTTCTTTCGGGGTTTTGAAGCGTGAAAGCATTTCCACTCGAACCGGGTATGGTACCAACCGCTGCCGGAATGTTTCATAGTGCTGTTGCGCCAGAACAGTTGTAGGCACCAGCACTGCCACTTGTTTACCATCCATCACTGCTTTGAACGCCGCCCGCAGCGCCACCTCAGTCTTTCCGTACCCCACATCTCCACATAGAAGCCTGTCCATTGGCTTGCTTTGTTCCATGTCGCGTTTAACGTCGTGGATCGCTTTTAATTGATCCCCTGTTTCTACATAAGGAAAGCTCGCTTCCAATTCCTGCTGCCAGGCTGTGTCCGGTCCAAAGGCGTGGCCTGATACTGTTTTCCGCCGGGCATACAAATCCAGCAGATCCTGCGCCACCTGTATAACAGCTTCCCTCACGGACTGCTTAACCTGGCTCCATTCATTTGTTCCAAGACGGGATGATCGTGGCGGCACCCCGCCAGTACCGATGTAACGGCTGAGCCTGTCCGCTTGATGAATTGGCACGAAAATTTGGTCGCCGCCATCGTATTCAACCAGTAAAAATTCTCTTTCCATCCCGTCCAGGAACCGCCTGACGAGACCTGAGAATTTCCCGATCCCATAATCCACGTGCACCACCCAATCACCTATGTGCAAATCCGCAAAATCAGATTCCGGTGACGAGTGCCTTACCTGTACCCGCGCCCGCGGTGCGGGTCGTTCCCAACCAAATATCTCTCCATCTGTGATACAGTGCATCACGCGATCATTGTCCAGCAGAAAGTCCCAACCCTCCCCCAGCGTCGCTTCAAGGAATCTGGGCTGTTTCTCGAATTTACACGCGTCTTCCTGTTCCTCCCAGATCTCCCTCAAACGCGAAACTTGTCGTGAAATGATGACCGTTTCATCTCCTGAACGGCAGCAATTTTCAAGATAAGTTATGAAGTGTTTGAGCTGCCCGGCAAATCGCATTCCAGGAATAAACCTGGATCCCAACGTTTCGGATTCATCGCTAAACGGACGCACCATTTCCAACCAGCGGCGGTTATTGATGGTTTCCACAACTTCTGACCAAGACAAGTATGGAATCGGAAATTCTTCCGGAAGTATTCCCTCCCGGGTATAATCCGCCCGGTTCTTCAGCGCCTGCTCTTCAATCTCCTCACCGAAACTTTGAATGTTGGATAAACTGTCCACCACTATAAAAGCGTCATTCGGAAGAAAATCTAAAACTGTTGTGGCGTTTGGATGGAAAACTGGGATTGAAAATTCGTCCGACTCGTTTTGCTCATCATCTGTAGACCAACCTTCCGGCTCTATGAATTCTCTCGCCGGTGTTACTTGGGCTACCTCAAGCGCGCGGACGGTACGCTGCGTGGTCGGATCGAAGTAACGCAAGGTATCGATCTCGTCGCCGAAAAATTCCATGCGCACCGGGAAAGGTTCAGCGGGCGGCCACACGTCCAGAATTCCACCGCGCCGTGAAAATTGACAATGCGAGGTTACAACATCAACGTTTTCATACCCCAGGCGGGTAAACAAGCGGCGCAAATCCTCCGGATTTTCCCGGCTGCCAAGGCGTATGCTTTTGCTGGAAAGAATGAACTCTCTACGTGGGATCGTACGCGTCATTACCGCCCGTAACGGAGCGACAATCACACATGGCTTATCAGGTTTTTGACTGCCGGGTTTGAAGTATTGAACCAACGTGCTGAGCGCTTGCAGGCGGTCACGTCGGGTCAGACTGCCCCATGCTGCATTTTCATAAAACATCGGGGTAGGTTCAGGGAAGTAAACACGTGGTAGGTCAGGCAGCCAAAAACCCAACTCATCGAACATCAATGCTGCGCGATCGGATCGGTCTGTCAATAAAAGTATCGGGGTGTTCAGGTCAAGGCACAATGACGCTAAAACTGGCAAACGGGCTGAGCGAATGATCGCCAACTTTGAAGAATGCCCGCCTACTTTTACAGCATTCAAGTACTCCTGATAAACTGGCTGCCGCCTTAATAAATCGAGCATGTTAGTCCGGGTCCACCTGGTTGAAACGGTTCATCGCTGCCTCAAGCCCGTCCTGAAGAAAACAATCCATCGCACCCACCGCCCGATCTAGAAAATTCTGCAGAAATTCATATTCTGCAGCCGCAAAGTTCTGCAGGACGTAGGCTGCCGCGTCCATTCTACCCGGTGGTCGACCAACACCCATCCGCAGACGGGAAAAATCCTGCGAGCCCAACAGTTTAATGATGGACGCAACACCTTTCTGACCAGCGGAACCACCGCCGGGACGCATACGAATGACACCAAAAGGCAGATCTACATCATCGTGCGCGACAATCAAATCCTGCAACTGAATCTTGTAATACCGTACCAGCGCTGAGACTGCCTGTCCAGATAAATTCATGTACGTTTGCGGTTTGACGAGAATCACTTTTACCCCATCAATATACCCATTCCCTACAATCGCTTTATTCTGCACACGAGTGAGTTTGATCCCGTGTTTATCAGCTACACGGTCTACCACCATAAATCCGACATTATGTCGTGTTTCACGGTATTCCCTGCCAGGGTTACCGAGCCCGACGATCATGACCGTCTTTTGTCCGGCAATTTCGTCGCTGGTTTCTCTTTTGCGTAAAAAATCAAAAATAGGCATGATTACCTCTCATTTTCTGGTCTTAAAATTATGTAACGTATTGCGAATAACGATGATGATAACAAACACGATTCCGACCAGCCCACCTGTGAGGATTGCTGCGCGAATCTCGTTATCTTCTATCACCGCCGGGTTGGCGGACAGAAAAGTCGGTGAAATCACAACTTCCGGTTTTTCGGTATTCACCAGTGTTTGCGTCAACATTGTTTTTTCGAACCCGGGCGTTTCAGTGGGTGAAGGCGAGTAATTCGCGACCAAAATATCAGGGGCGACAAATTCTTTCCTTCCTCCATCCTTCGTTCGCACGATCAACCTGAGCTGATATTGCCCGTCGGTTATGGTGGATGTATCCCATATCGCGAGGAGATCATCCTTTACAGGCTTTTCAACACGGGAAATCAGAAACCAGGTGGTTTCATCACCCGAATATGAAAATTGAATTCGTGCGGAAGAGAAATCCGACTCAGGAATGCTGCCCCGTATCTCTACAATCCCCTCCAGAACATCACCCTGTGCTGGATAGGAAATTTCCGGATTATCTGCGCCGGTGAAGCTGAAAAGCAACAGATTTACTCCAATAAATACCGAGGACAATACAGAGAATAACGTCATGACAATTTTTAAGTTTAACATGAAGAGCCGTAACTTTCAAACTATTGCCTTGCCATCCTTCACTCAAGTAAACCTGAAAGCCGCTGCCGACAAAAGGAAATTTATAAATTTTTCATTAATAACAGCCTGAATTATCAACAAACAGAGGTTTGGCTATGTGAATATGCTATAATTATTTTTATATGACAGAAAACGAAAAGGTCGAAGTAGAAGTTCCGGAATTGGAAGAGGTTGTGGATGCTCCTGATACCATGCGGAGTAAAACATGGTTGTACATTGCCATCGCAGTGCTCATCCTCGGCATCATCATCACCGGTATCGTTTTATTGGCTGGTGCAGGAAACGACACCACCTCCCAAGTACGGGATATTTTCATTATCCTGATGGCGCTGGTCTCCCTTGTGATCGGTGTGGCATTGATCGTCCTGATCATCCAGATTGCCGCGTTGATCAATCTACTGCAGAATGAGATCAAACCCATCCTCAAATCAACCAATGATACAGTGAACACCTTAAAAGGCACTTCCACCTTTTTGAGCGACAACCTGGCTTCTCCTGTGATAAAAATCAACAGCTCTATAGCCGGGTTGCGAAAACTACTTGACCTTGCCGGTCTGTTTAGAAAATAAACCATCTTAAGAATAAAGGAGATAGAACATGTCAGAACGAGATAGCTTTGGAGCATTTCTGGTAGGATTTTTTGTCGGCGGTATCACTGGCGCGGTTGTCAGTTTGCTGCTCGCGCCCCAATCGGGTGAGGAAACTCGCACTGTGATCAAAGATAAAGCAATCGAACTCAAAGATAAGACAGCCGTGGTAGCAGAGGACACTTATCATAAAGCCGAAAAAGTTGCTGCTGATGCGACTGATAAAACCAAGACCTTCATCAAAACCACAGCCGACAAAGCTGTGTCAACAATCAAGAAGAAACCGGTCGTGCTCGAAGAAGATAATTCCTCAGCTGAATAACACTTTTGATCAACCTTGAACGACCTCCTATGATAGGAGGTCGTTCCTTTTCAAATCCCTGTAAACCAGCGGAATTGCTCCAACCACATCACCAGCTAAAACGCTTTCGCTGCAGCCTATGCGCTCTTCCGCTTTCAAGCCTGCTCTCGCATGCAGGTAAGAACCCGCGACCGCTGCGTGATATGGCATCAATCCCTGTGCGACCAGCCCACCGATCATCCCTGCCAACACATCGCCTGTCCCGGCTTTGGCAAGGCTCGCAGTTGCAACCGGTACAACCGATACACTGCCCTCCGGATCGGCTACCACTGTGAGCGCACCTTTTAACACCAGCACGGTCTTCCATAGCATGGCATACTTCCGCGCGATCCCCGCGCGGTCGCTTTGAATTTCATCGATTGGTAATCCGGTCAAAAGCGCCATTTCTCCCGGGTGGGGGGTTAATACCAGATCGGTTTTGACCTTCTCGTGCCAGTCTTTGATTCGAGAGAGGTGGAAGAGCGTGTCTGCATCCACAACCATAGGAGGGATCATTCCGCTAACAGCTTTTCGTGAATTGACAACTCCCATCCCCGGAAAACCCGCGCTGACTTGACGCGATCTATCTTCTTTGATCAATAAGCCCGCAACAAACTTGCCAGTGCTTTGGTCCCTGCCTATACCCGGTCCAAGAACAACACATTGAACTTTAGGGAAATTTTCAAGAATTGTATCCCCCGCTTGTTCTGAAATGACACCACCAGCATCTTCAAGAAGCAGCCAGGTTAATTCCAAACCGCTTTGCAGCGAGATTGCTCGAATGGATTCCGGTACTGCCACCTGAACCAGGCCGGTCCCGACCGCATATGCCCCCATACCAGACAGCACAGGCGCGCCAGTGTAGTTCACGCTTCCGCCGATCACCATAACCTTACCAAAACTGCCTTTGTGTGAAACAGGCTGACGCTGAGGCAGCATGCTTCTGACAAACTGGTCATCAATCACCATGTCCTGTTCGTATTCCTTTGCCTCGTCGTATTTCGATAAACCCAGATTGATAGTCGCAACTTCACCACAATATGGAAAGGCATTGTAAGACAATAATCCTGTCTTTACCGCCTGCAAACAAAGAGTAATATCCGCTTTTATTGTGCCTTCAGAAACATCCCCTGTTTCACAATCCACACCCGAAGGACAATCTACAGCGATCCATTTGAAGTCCGGTAGTAATGCGCGGGTCCTGCTTAACAAGTCCGCTATATCTCTGGCCAGCGGGACGCGAAATCCTGTACCAAAAACGCCATCCAGAACCAATCCTTTTCCGAGGGCTTTTTGGTGAATTGCAGGCAGGTCCTGCACCTCTATTATTCTTCCCCCACACGCCTGGTATTCTTCCAGTAGTGCGTCATTATTACCCCGGTCAACCGCGAGGTGCGCCATCGTCCTCCATCCGGCTCGTTGCAAATTCGTCAGAGCGATGATCGTATCGCCCCCGTTGTTCCCCTTTCCAAGCAGTCCAAGCGCGGTCTCAAACCCGTTTGCCTTATAACGTTGATCCAAATACGCAGCAATTCCCTTTCCCGCAACCTGCATCATTTCCGCATATGTAAAACCACTTTCATCGGCTTTCTTTTCCAGTTCCTTAATGCCATTCACACTGATCAATCGCATAATTTCCTCCATCTATATTCATTATACAATCGCGAGGTGCAATGCTTTGCATCAAGTATAATGATGCTTATGCAGAAGTTCACCTTCTTCATCGTCTTCATTTCCGGAATGGTTTCGTTATCAGTCGAGATGGCTGCGTCCAGATTGCTGGGTAACTATTTTGGCACCAGCAACCTCGTGTGGGCAAGCATCATCGGATTAATTCTCATCTACTTGACGGCTGGTTATTTCCTGGGCGGGCGCTGGGCAGATCGCTCACCCGCTTACAAGACCTTTTTCAGTATACTTGCCTGGGCAGCCTTAACGACCGCCCTGGTTCCTCTCATTTCAAGGCCGATCCTCCGTCTCGCTGCTGACGCTTTCGACAACTTACGCCTTGGGGTTATGGCAGGTTCCTTTGCTTCGGTGATGATATTATTCATTATTCCTGTAACCCTGCTTGGGATGGCATCGCCCTTTGCCATTCGGTTAAGCATAAAAGACAAGGAAAGCGCTGGAAGAATTTCCGGACAGATTTACGCGATATCAACACTCGGATCGTTCATCGGCACTTTCCTGCCCGTATTGATCCTAATACCACTCGTGGGTACTTACCGCACATTCCTGGTCATCGCGTCAATCCTGATGGCATTCGCGTTGATAGGCCTTTTTCTCGTCGGCCGCTGGCGTGGACTGGCGCTCTATCTGTGGATGCCTATTGTTATCGTCCTTCTTTTCCTGTTTGGCACCCCTGGAACAGACAAAACAACAACCGGAATGATCTACGAAGGCGAGTCGAGTTACAACTATATACAGGTTCTGCAAGATGGTGAGTACACCCTCCTCCGACTGAACGAGGGGCAGGGTGTTCATTCGATCTATAGCCCAAACACGCTCAACTACAACGGTCCCTGGGAACAGGTGATCTCCGCTCCATTCTTCAATCCCGCTCCTGTATCGCTGGATTCAATAGACAGCGCTGCAATTGTCGGATTGGCTGCCGGTACCACTAGCCGAGAGCTATTTACTGTGTTTCCGCAGATCGAGGTGGATGGTATCGAAATCGACCCGCTGATCGTGGAGGTGGGCGAAAATTTCTTCGCGATGGAAAACGAAAACCTCAACGTGATCATCCAGGATGGACGCTGGGCGCTGGACAAAAGCACGCGCCTTTACGACATCATCAGTGTTGACGCGTACCGCCCTCCATATATCCCCTGGCACATGACGACGCGGGAATTTTTCCAGATCGTGTATGACCATCTGGAACCGGATGGCGTGATGGTCATCAATATCGGACGGGGTCCAACCGATCGACGCCTGCTGGATGCACTGGCCGCGACAGTCAAAACCATATTCCCGACAATCTATATTTCTGATCTTTCCGGGTCTTATAATTCACTCCTATTTGCTACCAAGCAGGAAACAAAAATCGAGAATTTCCGCGCTAATTATGTTCAGTTAATGGAGGATGAGAATACACCCCCTATTTTGCTGGAAGTTATGGCGACCACCTACGAAGGCTTACAGCCTATCCCCACCTCTACCAGTATGGTATTCACAGATGACCGGGCTCCGGTTGAACACGTGACCAATTCGATCATCCTGAATTTCTTCGTTTCTGGAGAATCCGAGAATCTTGAATGAAGCACCTCATAAAAGCGCTCTCAATCCTTATGGCGATAATCGTACCGTTTCTTCTCATCATGACCGCCATTCGTGTCCTCATCAATCCTTTTTTTCTAAAATTTGAGTATAACCAGCCAAATTTTCCGCCTGATCCGTACGGATTTACCACTGAAGACCGTCTCAAATGGGGAATTCTCTCGATGGATTACCTGGTTAACGACGAACCTGATAATTATCTGGGCACACTCACATTCGATAACGGCCTCCCCTTGTACAACGAACGGGAACTGAGCCACATGCTCGACGTGAGAATTCTGGTAAAAAACGCGTTGAAAGCCTGGTACGTGCTGTTAGGCTTAACAGCCGTCGTTGGGCTTTTCACCTGGAAAAAAGGTTGTTTGAAGGATTATTGGAAATCAATCGCCCAGGGAGGTTGGCTCACACTGGGATTGATCGTTCTCATATTACTCTCCACCTTCATCGATTTCAGTGGATTATTCACAGCCTTCCATGGGCTATTCTTTGAAGGTGACACCTGGCTATTTTTTGCTTCCGACACCCTAATCAGACTTTACCCCTTAAAGTTCTGGTCGGATGCCTTCATTTTTATGGGCGCATTCACTGTGCTCGGCGCATTGGCGTGCATCATCATTGGCGGCAGGCTAATCCGGAAATAAAAAAACCGGCAGTTCAAACTGCCGGTTAAGATTTACTTCTTTTTCGCCTGGTTCGCGACGGCTTCCGCCTTTTTTCGAGCTTCCTCCGGATCTCCCAGGTAGTAACTCCTGATCGGTTTTAGATTTTCATCTAACTCATAAACCAATGGGATACCTGTTGGGATGTTCAACCCCACAATTTCCTCTTCTGAAACATTGTCCAGGTATTTCACAAGCGCGCGCAGGCTGTTGCCGTGGGCTGCGATCAGCACTCGTTTGCCGGCTTTGATCTCGGGAGCAATTGTTTCCTGCCAGTAAGGCATGAACCTGGCGACAGTGTCCTTAAGGCATTCTGTCAGGGGAAGGTCGGTCTTTGAGAGGTCTGCGTAACGCCTGTCAAGCCCGGGAAAACGCGGGTCATCCAAGGTAAGCGCGGGTGGTTGAGTGTCATAGCTGCGGCGCCAGATAAGAACCTGTTCATCTCCGTATTTCTCAGCGGTCTCGGCTTTGTTCAATCCCTGCAAAGCGCCATAATGGCGTTCATTCAATCTCCATGAATTGATGATGGGAATCCACACCATATCCATTTCTGTAAGCGCGATCCATAATGTTCGAACTGCGCGCGTCAATACCGAGGTGTAAGCGATATCGAATTCAAACCCCTCCTGCTTCATTAAGACACCAGCAGTCCTGGCTTCTTCCTCGCCCTTGGGTGTCAGATCAACATCAGTCCAGCCGGTAAAACGGTTTTCAAGATTCCATTGACTTTCACCATGGCGCAATAAAACAACCTTGTACATATTCACTCCTTATTCATTTTAACAATGTAGCGCAAGTAAATCCTTGCGCTACATTATAAAGCATTTAATAATCCGGGTTAGCGGATCGCGACCGGGTTTTCAGGATCTGCTGTTGGGTCGAAGATGTGGCAATTATCCATATTGAAGATCAGCTCCACGGTTTCACCGATCACGTACTTGGAGCGCGGGTCTACCCGACCAACAAAATTGTTGCCTGTGTTGGTCACCATGTACACCAATATCTCATTACCCATCAACTCCACCACATCCACTTTCGCAGAGACGTGTTCGCCAAGGATATTGGATGGCGCGTAATCAGGGTTGTGAACATCATCCGGACGGATGCCAAACACAACATCTTTTCCTACCAGGTGCTGCAGTTTTGAATTCATGACTTCTGGAAGTTTGATCTTGAATTCACCGTTGTCCACAAACAAGGTCTCCCCTTCTTTTACCAGCTTCACTGTAAAGAAGTTCATCGCGGGCGTGCCAATGAATCCGGCAACGAATAAATTCGCCGGTTTGTCATAGAGCACCTGCGGAGTATCGAGCTGCTGCAGGATGCCCTTATTCATAACAGCGATGCGATCCGCCATGGTCATCGCTTCCGTCTGGTCGTGTGTCACGTACACGAATGTTGTACGAAGCTTATTGTGGATTTTGCTGATTTCAGCACGAGTCTGTACCCTTAATTTCGCATCAAGGTTGGAGAGCGGCTCATCGAGGAGGAACACTTTTGGTTCCCGCACGATTGCGCGACCGAGCGCAACACGCTGCCGCTGTCCACCGGAAAGTTCGCGTGGTTTTCGCTTAAGCAAACTTTCGATGCCAAGGATCTTGGCGGAGTTCTCAACACGCTGCTGGATCTGCTCTTTGGGCAGCTTGCGAAGTTTGAGACCAAACGCCATGTTGTCGTACACTGACATGTGAGGATAGAGAGCGTAGGACTGGAAGACCATCGCGATGTCACGATCTTTGGGCGGAACATCGTTGACCAGGCGGTCACCGATGTAGATGTTACCCGCTGTCACTTCCTCCAGCCCGGCAAGGCAGCGTAACGCCGTCGTCTTGCCGCAGCCTGATGGTCCGACCAGCACAAGAAATTCCTCATCCATGATTTCCAGGTTTAAATCCTGGATAGCCGTAAAATCGCCGAACTTTTTTATAACTTTTTCGTACGTTACACTTGCCATTCTTTCCTCCTTCTTGAACGAGTATAGTGATTTAATTATATAACATTTAATCAACCTGCAAGCCTTTTTATCAGCCAATTACCGTATACTTTACTATTGAAATACTTGGATAAAAGGTGAACTATGCCGGAACTTCCCGAGATCAAGTGTCGCGCTGATGAGATGAACCATGCGCTGCCTGGAAAACAGATCAACCACATTGAGGTAATTCAACCAAAATCCCTGAATATTCCACCTGAAGAATTTTCGATGGCCTTAACGAACGCGATCATCGAAGAAGTGACCTACCACGGCAAGTGGATCAAGACGAGAACAACATCCGGGTGGTTGCTGTTCAACCTGGGAATGGGAGGGGAGATCCTCCTCACCACAAGAGAGGAAATGCCCGCGAAGTACCGCCTCGTTTTCGATTTCACCGACAAAACCTGCCTGACGATCAACTTCTGGTGGTTTGGCTATGCTTACTACACGCCATTAAACAGCCTGGATTCAATTCCCATGATCGCGAAACTGGGTCCCAATGTGATCGACCTGTCTCTTGAAGACTTTACAATTCTTTTGAGCAACCAGAAACCAAAGACCCGAATTAAATCATTCCTTCTTGACCAATCCAGAATGGCAGGGATTGGAAACGCGTACATCCATGACATTCTATTTATTGCCGGCTTACATCCTTTGCGGACGGTATCATCGCTTTCCATTGATGACATCGAAAAACTGCATTCAGCCATTCATGCCGGGCTGGAACCCGGCATTCAAAAAGGCGGCGCGTTCTACGAGGTCAATCTGTATGGCGCGAAAGGAGGGTTTACCATGGAGGATATCCTTGTGGGGTATCGTGCTGGATCACCTTGTCCCAATTGCGGTACACTAATTGAAAAAATAAAAACCGGCAGCACAAGTTCATTTATCTGCCCTCGTTGTCAGCCTTCGCATGAAACCTTGACCCCTTAATAAACGTATATCCGGTGTCTTTCCTTCATTAAATGCTTTATAATGTCTGCTTTGCCCATCACAAGGATATTTATGAACCGCAAGCATATTATCGACAACCTTGATCTACAATCAACGATCTCAAAAAACCGCCTGGCTGGTATTTGGAAAATGATGCAGGGCTTTCGCTTGCGCTACCTGGGTGCTGTAACCAGCCTGGGTGTTTCAGCTGCGGCGAAAACCTACACATACCTGTTGCTGCGCTATTTTATTGACACCTATTTCGTCTCACGTGAAGCGGAAGTCGGTCTGCCATACATCGCGCTTGGCTTCGTGGGGCTCGCCCTTCTGGAAGGAGGTTTTTCGTTCCTTAGCAGCGTACTGGCTACACAAACCGCTGAAGGTATAACCAGGCGGCTGCGTAATTTCCTCTACGACCACATACAACACCTCACCTTTACCTACCATTCCAATACCAAGACAGGCGAACTGATCGAACGCTCCACCTCTGACGTTGATGCGCTGCGCAGATTCTTCGCTGACCAGGCGATAAGTATCGGACGCATTCTGCTGCTCTTTGTGATCAACTTCATAACACTGCTCAATTTGAATACTAAACTTGCCCTGATCTCGATAATCGTGATCCCGTTCGTTCTGGCAATCTCGATCTACCTGTTCAAGAAGGTCACCAAGGCTTACGAGTCTTACCAGGAACAGGAAGCCGTCCTTTCAACTACGCTGCAGGAAAATCTCTCCGGTGTGCGCGTCGTTAAAGCTTTTTCCCGGCAGTATTACGAGATCGAAAAGTTTGAAAAAGATAATTGGGAAAAATACATTCGCGGAAAGAAACTGCTGCTCATGCACTCTCTTTTTTGGCCGCTTTCCGATATCCTTTGCGGTGCGCAGATACTTGCCGGTTACTTGATTGGTGCAGTTATGGCGATCAACGGGGAGATCAGTGTAGGCACATACATCGCTTACGCAGGTTTGGTGGTGTATATCATCTACCCGCTGCGCAACCTGGGCAGGGTAATTGTGCAAACATCCACCGGTCTTGTATCGTATGGCCGCGTGATGGATATCATCAAGGAAAAACGCGAACCGTTGGATCTTGGTGACCACGTTCCCGCAGACAGCTTAAAAGGAAAGTTCGAATTCAAGACCGTGAAATTTGAGTATGAACCGGGTGATCACACACTGGAAGACATTAATTTCAATGTAGAACCCGGTCAGGTGATCGCGCTTCTCGGCTCAACCGGATCCGGAAAATCGACACTCATCAACCTGCTGCCAAGGTTTTACGAATATACGGGCGGAAAGATCCTGCTGGATGGGATTGAACTGAATCGATACCCGCGCAAGTATCTGCGTCAGCAGATCGGAATCGTCGAACAGGAGCCGTTCCTCTTCTCGCGCACCATTCGTGAAAATATCACGTATGGTGTGGGGCGTGATGTGCAGGATGAAGAAGTTGAACAGGCTGCCCGTGCTGCGGCAATCCACGAGGTTATTCTCAGTTTCCAGGAGGGTTATCAGACACTTGTGGGTGAACGCGGCGTAACCCTTTCCGGCGGACAGAAACAAAGAATCACCATCGCGCGTACGATCTTGAAGAACCCTCGTATCCTCATCCTCGATGATTCGACTTCCTCCGTGGACACCGAAACCGAAGTGGAAATACGCGAAGCGCTGCAAAATCTGATGAAAGACCGCACGACATTCATCATCGCCCACCGCATTCAGAGCGTCGCCAACGCGGATCTGATCCTGGTGATGGACAAAGGGCGCATCATTCAGACAGGTGTACACGCAGATCTCGTCAAACAGGATGGTGTTTACAGACAGATTTTCAACATCCAGACGCGGATCGAAGATGAACTGGAGAAGGAGTTGGCAAGTGCCGGATAATTACTTTGAGGAAGAGGAATTCGAGAGCAGGTTTAACGGGAAGGTTTTCTCCCGCATTCTGCAATTGACCGCGCCCCACAAAAAGTGGGTTGTCGGGTTTATGATCACTATTGCCATCGTCGCCGGCATCGACGCTGTTACAACCTATCTGAGCAAGCTGATCATCGATAACGGCATTCTGGCAGGCAACAAGCAGGCGCTCATCAACATCCTCATAATGTACGCCATCATGATCCTGGTTCAATCAGGAAGCGTCTTTTTATTCATCTACCTGGCTGGCATACTTGGTGAACGAATTCGCTATGACCTGCGCAAGAAGATGTTTAACCACCTGCAGGCTCTTTCTTTGAATTATTACAGTAAAACCCCGGTCGGGTGGATCATGGCGCGGGTTACATCGGATTCAGAGAAAGTCGCTGATCTTGTCACCTGGGGCTTTGTTGACAGTACATGGGGCATCATGAGCATCGTGACATCCATGATATTCATGTTCATCATCAATTGGAAACTTGCGCTGATCGTCATCGCTTTGCTGCCAGTGCTCCTCTTTGTCGCGGTTCAATTTCAGAAACGCATCCTGGTATCCTACCGGGACGTCCGCAAGACAAATTCGAAAATCGTTGGGGCGTATAACGAGAACATCACCGGGGTGAGGGTGATCAAAGCCCTCGGTCGTGAACGGGAGAACCTGAATGAATTTTCCGTTCTGACCAACAAAATGTATCATTCATCATACCGCGCCGCGTGGTTGAGCGCGCTTTTCCTCCCCTCCGTGCAGATCATTTCTGCGCTTGCTGTGGCGGCTGTGGTTTGGTTTGGCGGGCACCAGGCAGAGGTCGGGGGGATGTCTGTGGGCGGTATCCAGGCGTTTGTATCCTACATCACGTTTATGATGTGGCCTATTCAGGATATCGCGCGCGTCTTCGCTGAAATGCAGCAGGCAATCGCATCAGCCGAGCGGATGTTTTCACTCATCGATTCAGAACCGCAAATTCAGGATCGCCCCCGGGCTATTGATCCCGGCACGATCAAAGGCGACATCATCTTTGACCATGTCACTTTCCACTATGAAGATGATGAAAAGCCGGTTCTAAGCGATTTCAGTCTTCACGTTAAGCGTGGCGAAACGATCGCCCTTGTTGGACCAACAGGTGGAGGAAAATCCACAATTGTCAACCTGCTGTGCCGCTTTTATGAACCTCAAGCCGGCAAAATTTACATTGGAGGACGTGATTACACATCGCTTTCCCTGCAGGCTATTCAATCACGCATTGGTGTTGTTTTACAAACCCCTCACCTCTTTTCAGGCACCATAACTGAGAACCTTCGTTACGGAAGATTAGACGCAGCTGACGAGGAGATTGTTGAAGCAACCAGGATCATAGGTGCTTACGATTTTATTATGCACTTGGAAAAGGGGTTTGAAACCCAGGTGGGCGAAGGCGGCAACCTCCTCTCGGTAGGGCAAAAACAACTCCTCAGCCTGGCAAGAGCGGTGTTAGCCAATCCGGAAATCTTTGTGATGGACGAAGCAACCAGCTCCGTAGACACACTTACCGAAGCGCTCATTCAAAAAGGGATGCAGCATTTACTTGACACGACCACAAGCTTCGTCATCGCACACCGTCTTTCCACCATCAAAAAGGCTAACCGCATTCTGGTGATCGAGAATGGCAGGATCGCAGAAATGGGTAGTCACGGTGAATTGCTGCGAATACGCGAAAAATATCACCAGCTTTATACCCGCCAGTTCCGCAACCAACTCGAAGCAGCGTATAATCCTTTTAACCAGCCGGCAGCTGCGCAAGAAAAGAGTTAACCTTAATAAGAATGACTGAGAAGTTATCACAACAACTCGCAAAGATGTGGAAAAGTGTGAAACGTTTTTTCACACTTTTCATCAGGGTGATGCATGGCGCCTTCCTGACCTTCAAACTGGCAAAAGGGTCTGAAGCAGCGGCGGGTGTCTCGTATTACACACTTTTTTCAATGTTTCCGCTTCTACTGAGTTTTGTAGCTGTGGGATCATTTTTCATAGACCAATCAACCGTCGAAAACGAGCTGATCCAATTCCTGCCAACCATGATTCCCGTCTCACAGGACTTCATCATTAGCAACATCCAGCAAGTCTTCAAATTGCGCGGCGCGGTTTCAATAGTTTCGGTACTTGGACTCCTCTGGGCATCCACGTCGGTTTTTTCTGTGATCATCCGCAATATTAATGCCGCCTGGCCGTCAGCCTCGCCGCACAGCTTTATTCGAATGAGGCTTTGGTCGCTGGCGATCATCGCCACTCTCGCCCTGGTGCTGATCCTCTCATCGTTCACGATAACATTTAAGCATCTGATAAGCAGTTTAGGCTTGAATATCGATTATTCTCTTCTCAGCGATTTTCTTTCATCCTATTTCTATACTAAGGTACTGCCAGTTCTGATCCGGGTCTTTATCCTATTCGCGTTATACTTTTGGGTTCCACAAATCAAAGTAAATAAGATGGGTGCATTAACTGGCGCGGTGATCGTTACCTTCCTATGGCAGGTCATCACCACTATTTTCAGCGCCTACCTGTCTAGCGGTCTCGCACGATATGAGATTGTTTACGGTTCACTGGGAAAAATGATCGCCTTACTCGCCTGGATCTACTTCATCAGCTGGATCGTTCTTTTTGGAGCCCACCTCACCTCATCGATAGACCGGCACGTGTGATCTTATTTTTGCGCCCGCTTTAAGAGTCTATTCGAATCCGTTATCGAAAAATCAGTGCGCGTGATCTTGATCAAACCCTCATCGGAAAATTTGTAAAGCAAACGGCACACCATTTCACGGGTGCTGCCAATCCTCGCCGCCATTTCATCGAGAGTCAGGTTGCGTTCAATCTGCGCGTTATTCTCACCATCCGCAATACCCACCAGCAAGCGAGCCAGCCTGACCGCAATGGGGTGAAAAGTCATCGATTCGAGTATCTCGCTTACAAATTGGATCCGACTGACCACAAGTTTACTGATCTCCCATGAAAAAACACCATTCGATTCAATGATCGGCTTCAAATCGCGTTGAGTCCAAAGATAGAGGCAGGTATCTTCAAACGCTCTCAAGCTGGCTGGCATGACTGCGTTATCGATAAAGAAAGTGACACCCCAGAATATTTCTCCCGGTTTGAATGATGCCGCTACGAATGTCCTACCGTCAAAAGAGTCCTTTTCGGCTACAAGCTGGCCGCTGGTGACAAAGAAGAAATACGGCCATTCATCCCCCTGGCTGACAAGGTAAGTGCCCTTTTTTATATCTTTTTTTATTGCCACGTTGGAGATAAGAGAAAGTGTTTCAGCAGGCAATTGACTGAAAATTGGGTTGCTCGAAAAATCGATCTCTTGATTCATACATCCTCCACTTTGGTTTGCAGAACTAATTTTATATCAAAAGGATGATTTGTGCTGATTTAACCTAAAGCAAAGATTTATTTCGGCTGTAATGTAATAATTTGAAAAATTCTCATCGGAGAGAAATATGAAATTAATAATATCCATTGTATTGACGCTTTCAGTGCTCTTGTTGGCCGGTTGTGCAGCAAACAATCCATGTCCCGAAGGCAGTGTGACTTACCTGGATGATGTGAGCCAGTTTCCACCCGATACTTCTTCTGAGCAGGTTTTCGAACCAGTGGAAATGGAAATTAAAGGCAAAACTATCACGGTAGATCGCGTCATCACTGGCCCCGTCTGCAACGACACTTGGGAAGGTACTATCTATGTGGCGTGTGACCTGGAGCTCTTAAAGTGGGACATCAAACCGTTCTTCCTTAGCAACGGATGCAACCTGGAGATCAAACCGGATACAGTGGTTTACGTAGCCGCGCATAACAATGCCGCCTATTACAAAGGTTGTATTTCCTGCCATTAACATAACAAAAAATTGATCCAAGGAGAAGAAACACATGAAAACGAACCATAAACTCGGGGGAATCCTAGCAGCAATCGCCGCAGTCATCGGCATAGTCGGCCATTTTATCCTGTTCTTCCAGTATTACCAGGCTGGGATGCACGCGGAAGCAGCTGAACCCGGCTGCGAACTCCTCCTCGTTTGGGTGCATCCTTTGCTCGCAAACATGGGTTTACTTGCGGCCGCTCTTTTTGCGGTTAGCGCATACGGGTATTTCACCCAAAAAAGATGGGCTTTTACATTGTCGGTCATTGGTCTAATCCTTGCCCTGCTCGGGAGTTTCTTTGTAAATATCCCGTTCTTGGCTGCCGGCCTTCCCCCCATCTATTTCGCGCTTTTCTTCCCATACACGATCATCTATTTCCTGATTATGGTGTTGGTAGAGAAGATTTCATGGCCCCGCACGCTGTTGGCGTTATTAACCGGCATTTGTTACATCCTTTGCTGGATGAATGGAATCGCCAGCACCAGCCGCATCATCACAATCGGCGCTGACCTGTTCACCCTGGTGCAGAAATTACACTTCGTCGCCATGGTCGCCTGGGCTGTTGTTACAGCAGGTATATTGATCAAGCCTCGTGAGTGGCAGCGTGTACTGGGCTTGGCTGCCGGAGCAACCGAATTGATCGTGGGCATCCCCCTGGGTATCGTTACCAGCCAGGAACTGGGTCGCTTCTCGCTGTTCTCATTGGCTCCAATTATTTCACTGGTTCTGGTCGTCCTTCTGGTCGTCCCTGGATTGTGGAAGAAATGGACGTATTTCAAAGAATCAGCTGAATGATCCTTCTTTCCTGAGTGAAGATTGCTAAAAATGGTGCCTTATTGGCACCATTTTTGGTAAATTGATTTGGAAATAAATTGAGAGTTTATTGATCAGACGAGCGAATCTCTTTGAGCTCGCCCGTTACCGTGAAAATTGTCCTTTCGCAGATGTTTGTAACCCGGTCTGCGACACGCTCGAGGTTATGCGCTACCCACAATATCCAACTGATTCGTTCAATGCTGTTTTCATCTGAAGCGACCAATTTTAACAAGGTGTGATAAACCTCGTTATAGAGAGCGTCCACCTCATCATCTTCGTGTGGAATAGTCTTCGCTTCTTCCAGGTCTTCGTTGATAAAGGCATTAACTGCCCGGTGCAGCATTTTTGAGCTTTTATCTGCCATAATGGGTATCTTGACGAGCGGTATGATCAATTCCTGTTCACCCATCCGGATGTTGATCGTTCCAATTCCTTTGGCGTAATCACCCATTCGTTCCAACTCACCGGCAATCTCAAGGATCGAAGCCAACAGTCTCAGATCGTGCGCCATCGGTTGTTGGGTCGCAATGGTGATCAACACCTGCTCTTCGATTGCGTATCGCTTGGAATTGACCTTGATATCTCTCTCAACAACGTCGCGTGATAAACCAACATCTCTGCGCTTAAACGCATCCACTGCGTCAATGAGCTGTTGTTCAACAAGGTTGCCCAATAACAGCAATTCATCCTTTAAATAATTCAATTCCGCTTCAAAAGTTGCCCTCATGCTCATCTTGCCTCCTTACACGAATCGGTTTATCCAAACCGTCCGGTTACGTAGTCTTCTGTCCGTTTGTCGCCAGGTCGAGTAAAGATCTTGTTCGTCTCATCAAACTCGATAACAGTACCGGAGCGCGTGCCTTCTGTTAGCATCATCATTGCAGTGAAATCTGAAGCTCGCGCAGCCTGCTGCATGTTGTGTGTAACAATCACTATTGTATAGTTTTCCTTCAAGCTCTGCATCAGCTCTTCAATTTTTAAAGTAGCAATCGGGTCAAGCGCAGAAGCAGGTTCATCCATCAGGATCACTTCGGGTTGAATTGCCAACGCCCGCGCCACACACAGGCGCTGCTGCTGCCCGCCTGATAACGACAGCGCGGATTGCTTAAGTATATCCTTAACTTCATCCCACAGAGCAGCCTTTTTTAACGTGGTTTCAACGAGTTCATCGACACTGCCTTTGTATCCATGTATCTTCGCCGCCCATGCAACGTTCTCGTAGATCGACTTTGGAAACGGATTGGGTCGTTGAAACACCATACCAATCCTGTAGCGGACTTCCACCGGATCCACATCACGATCGTAGAGATTTTGTCCATCGAAGATAATTTCCCCATCGATATGGGATCCTGGAACCAGTTCGTTCATCCTATTGAACGCACGCAGCAGGGTTGATTTTCCACATCCCGAGGGTCCAATGATTGCGGTGATCCTCTTTTCAGGGATGCTTATGTTCACATCTGTTACGGCTTTGAAGTCACCGTAATATATATTGAGATGGCGGGTTTCAATTATGGCATCTTTCTGAGGCATTGATTACTCCAAAAGTGAGATTTAAAACTTGTGAGAAAGCTTATTGCGCATCACGATCGCCACCGCGTTCAAACTTAACAATAATACCAGTAAAACCAGTATTGCTGCACCAGCCAGGTGCTGCCACTCCGGTTGCGGTCTTGCTGTCCACTGGTAGATCTGAATTGGCAGCGTGGTGAATTTCGAAAAAGGAGACGAAGGATCAAACGAAATGGCAGTTGATGCGCCTACAACAACCAGTGGTGCTGTTTCCCCAATAGCCCTGGAAATGGCGAGAATTGTTCCGGTTAGAATACCGGGCATGGCATTTGGCAGCACATGCGCCCAGGTGATTTGCCACTTGGTTGCGCCCAGCCCATAACCTGCGTTTCGTAGAGACCGTGGAACCGAGCGAATCGCTTCCTGTGAGTTGATGATGATCAGCGGTAATACCAACAATCCCAGTGTCAGTCCTGCAGACAGTACCGTCCTGCCATTTGCAGTCGTCGGATCAACAAGCCCAAAGATCGACCCACTGGTCAAAGGCTCAAGCGTTCGAACAAATATTGCTAATCCAAGAATCCCATAAATAATCGAAGGAACGCCCGCCAGGTTGTTAATATTTGTCTGGATAACACGGTTGATCCAATGGTCACCTGCGTATTCTTCAAGATATAACGCCGCTCCAACACCAATTGGGAAGGCGAAAAGTATCGTGATCATGATGGTCCAGACGGACCCCAGGATGGCTGTCCGGATTCCGGTTGTTAATGGTTCACTGGTTTGGGGTCTCTCTACCCGATCCCAAGTCAACCAGGAAACGAACTTCAATTGCGCGTTGGGATGGTCCGCCAAAATGGCTGTATAAGAATCAAATACTACGGTTTTTCTGAAAAGAGAATCCCCCAACGTCCAAGTCTGAAGAATGTCATACTTTAGAATGCGTTCCTCAACCAGAGCATAAATATCTCTCTTTTTTCGAACATCAAAAGATTTTTCGTTTTCCAGTTTATTAAACGCCCCGCTGGAAAGGTTCGAGCGTAATAACTCAATTAACTGTTGCTCTATTTGATCTTCAAGTGGAACACCATCGATCTCTAAGGTTACTGGATCAATTTTACTCTCAATCACGATGTAGCCAAAGACGCTGTCAACTATATTAACCATGAGCAGTGTGAGCGTGATGATGGCAATTATTGTTGCTAACAGGAACATCACCTGCCACATTTTGCCCGTTCGTGTGCGCGCTGTTAGGTTGTCCTCAAACCAGCGCTTTGAATCGATCCTCGCATTTTTCATTCATACACCTCGCGGAATCGCCTCACGATCCATTGACTCACAATATTGAGCAAAAGAGTAGACAGGAAGAGCACCAACCCAATGGCAAATATGCTGTCATAATCGATGGAATCATAGCTGAGATCGCCGCTGGAAATGCGAACAATATGACCAGTCATTGTTTCAGCGCCTTCAAATGGATTTAAGGTCAGGTTCGGACCTGCGCCGGCCGCGACTGCCACGATCATTGTTTCTCCGATTGCCCGTGAAATTCCAAGGATGATCGCAGCGCTGATACCGGAGAGCGCAGCCGGGACCACCACCTTGAACACCACCTCGTACTTGGTTGCGCCCAAACCGTACGCTGCTTCCCGCAACGATCGGGGAACGCCGGCTAAAGCATCCTCGCTTACAGAGGCAATCAGTGGAAGGATAAGAATCCCCATCACCAACCCGGCGGAGCCTGTGTTATAGATATTCACCACATCACGCCCAAATATATCCCGTAGAATCGGGGTTACAAAGGTCAAAGCAAAATAACCATAAACAATTGTCGGAATACCAGCCAGCAGCTCCAATATCGGCTTTAGCGTATTACGCGCTTTACGTGAGGCGTACTCTGAAAGGTATATTGCTACTGTCAACCCGAGTGGTATCGCAATCAACATGGCAATTGCTGTGGTCATCAATGTTGCGGACGCCAGGGGTAATATGCCAAACTTGCCAATGTGGGGCTGCCATTGGGTACCGGTAAGGAACTCTATAAGTTTGACCTCTGGAAGCTGAAAGAATAATAACGCTTCCTTTCCCAATGTGTAGACAATACCCAGTGTTGTAAAAATCGATAAAAATCCTGCCAGAAAAAGTGACCCCTGGATTAAGGACTCACTCCAGCGCCATTTTTTCTTCAAACCTTTGGCTCGCTGAGGATATCCACTGTTTTTTGTAATTTGGGTTCTCGTTTCGATCATAATCACCTTCAACAAAGTTTCCTTCCCCCGGGATTTCCAGGGGAAGGTTAAAGAAGGAGTGAAAGCTTGGAAATTTACTCCATTACTGCTGCGGTCCAGGCATCGAGCGCACCCTGGAGCACTTCATCAGACGCGGGGAAGTACCCAACATCGAGGATCTCATTATTGACATTCGTGAGATAGAAGTATACGAACGCTGCCACCTGGGGTTTTTCCTGCATGATCTTGCCGGTGGTGTAGATAAAGAGCGGGCGGGAAATGGGGTAGCTGTTGTCCTCAGCGCTCTCCGCGGTCGGGGCAACCCCGTCAACCGAAAGCACCGTCAGTTTATCCGCGTTTGCCTGGTAGTACGCAAATCCGAAGAAACCGATCGCGTAAGGAGAGCCCACTACACCCTGCACCAGCACGTTGTCATCTTCCGACATTTGCAGGTTAGCGGCTGCGAGGATGGCTGCTTCACCATTCTCCACGCTATCTTCGCCCTCTGCATCCGGATAGGCTGGCGCTACGATTGCTTCCACGAAGTAATCGAATGTGCCGCTGTCCGTTCCGGGAATAAAACGCAGAATATCTTCAGCAGGCCAATCAGCCCGCACGTCCGACCATTTCACCGCGCTGGAAAAGATCATCGCCAATTCTTCGCTTGTGGCATCGGTCAGGAAATTGTTTTCTTTGCTGACCACGATCGCTAAGGCGTCGGTGCCTACACGAATCTCGATCGGTTCACGCCCAATCGCACGGCAGGATTCAACTTCGCTCTCCTTGATGGCGCGGGAAGCGTTGGCAATATCAGTCTCGCCGCTTTCACAGAAGCGCTCGAATCCACCACCGGAACCGATGCTGTCGATCGTGATTTCACCAGTGAAGCCTTCTTCTTCAAAACGCTGTTTCATTCTCTCGGACAGTGGGAACACCGTTGATGAACCGGCAGAAACGATCGCGCCGCTCACCGCGTCAGGTGTATACATCGCCAGCGGATCTGTTTCGACAGGGGCTTCTTCTACCGGCTCTTCAGCGGCTGGGGCAGTTACTGCAGTCGGCTCAACTACCGGGGCGGTGGTTGGGGTAACAGCAGGGCCACAGGCTGCCAGGGCAAACGCAAGAACAAATACAACTGATACTACTGCTAATGCTTTATTAGACATTCTTTTCTCCTTTTAGTGTTTTAACTACAAGGAGAATAACACCCGGAGGTTAATGCCGTTTAAACAGGATGTTAACGTTGAGTTAAGAATTGTTTACATAAGTGGTAATGCGATGCTAAATGTAGATCCAAGACCCGGCACGCTTTCAGCCCAAATTCTGCCGTTGTGTGCTTCAACAATGTGCTTAGCAATTGCCAGACCCAGGCCAGTCCCCCCGCTGGTACGTGCCTGGTCGGTCTTATAGAAGCGTTCAAATATTCGCGGCAGATCCTTTTCGGAGATCCCTTCACCAGTATCCTTTATCCTGATAATGATCTCGTTTTCGAGTTGTTCGGCAGAAACGATGATTTTTCCTCCAGGCAAGGTGTGCCTGATCGCATTGTGAATGATGTTGATCAATACCTGTTCCATTCTTTCCTTATCCACCTGGATTACCGGCAAAGAATCAGAACAGTCGATTGTCAGATCCAGTTTTGAACGTTCCGCCTGTAAGCGCATTCGGTCTACAGGCGATTGTAATAATTCTCTCACCTGAACACCAGCCTTTTTCATGTCGACCCGGCCGGATTCGATACGCGATAGCTCGAGCAATTCCATCACCATCTGAGTCAATTTGTCAATTTCCACATCCATTAAATTGAGAAATCTCTCTGCATTTTGCGGGTCTGTGGTAATACATTGCTGCAAGGTCTCAGTCAGCGCTTTCATCGACGTCAGCGGAGTGCGCAATTCGTGGGACACGTTACTGACGAACGTCTGGCGCATCTCTTCAAGCTGTTTATGCTTTGTGCGGTCCTGCAAAAGGATCAGCACTCCCCCATCCTGCGCTGTTCCCAACGTAGCAGTCAATCCCAAAAAGTGCTTCCCCTGTCTCTGGTTTTCGATGGTTGCCTGCTGCTCCTGGTTTGTCTGTAAAGTCTGTTGCCATAATTCAACAAGCTGATAATTTTGCAGTGATTTAATAAAATCGTTGCCTTCTTGATTCCGATTTTCGACCTCAAACATCGACCTGGCAGTTTGATTGATCAATTCAATTTTTCCATCATGGTTGACGATGATGAGTCCATCCATTAATCGGTCGACAATTCTCTCCAATTTTTCTTTCTGGCTGCTGATGATAAAGAGCTGATCTTTCATCTGGACAGCCATGTGCGCAAAGGCTCTGGTTAGATCGTTTATCTCGTTGTCCGGACCAGCTTCAGGAATGTATGAATAATCACCCTCCGCGATCGCCCTCGCCGACCTTGTTAACTTCCTTATGGGCGCTGTGGTAATGTTCGCGGCAATGAATGCTGCCGCAACAGCCAAAAAGATGGCGCCAACTGCCCCAAAGAAAAGAACCTGGCGGATTTCTTTCACACGGGGTGAGATCATTGCCAATGGTTTTGCCAGGCGGATAACCTTCTCGAGTTGCCCGTCACGTCTTTGCCCAACTGCAACATACATCATCTGCGTTTTTAGAGTTGTACTGTACCGTATGTTGTACCCCGATTCCCCATTGATCACCTCCTGTACTTCAGGACGGTTTAGGTGATTAACCATCGAATCAGGATTCGTTTCAGTTTCTGCTACCACCTTTCCATCCGGTAAAATGATGGTTACTCTGGCAGTGAGGTTGTCGGCGTATCTGTCAGCGACCTCCTGTAACCTGAAATCTGACAGCGAGCTCTCCGGCGAACCAGCAATTTCAGCCGCCATCAGCTCTGCTTCAGAAGTAAGCGAGGAACGTGTATCTTCGTAATACGCCCTGGTGTACCGGTTTGATAGATAGACGGATAAAAAAGTGGTCACCGCTATGATGATGAGCACAAAAGGAATGACAAAACGCCACTTGATCGATCGCCTGAACATTAACCCTCGAACCTGTACCCCACACCGGGTACCGTGATCAATCGAGTCGGGTTTGATGGATCCTTCTCGATCTTACTGCGCAGCCACCTGACGTGAACATCGACCGTGCGGCTGCCGCCGACGTACTCCCACCCCCAAACTTTTTCCAGGATCACTTCCCGTGAAAGGGCGCGACCGCGGTTTTCTACCATAAAACACAAGAGCTCCATTTCTTTGGGTTTCAAAGAAACAACCTGATTGTCTATACGAATTTCATAGCGGGTACGGTCAAATACAAGATTCCCAAAAGTGACTTCGCCTGGCTGGTTATCATCAGTCTTTTTACTCTCGGTCGTGTGGATTCGCTGATAAGCTTTCAACCTGGTTCTGATCCTGGCGATCAATTCGCGGGTGCTGAAGGGCTTGACAATATAATCATCGGCGCCAATTTCAAATCCAATCACCCGATCGATTTCCTCGGAACGGGCGGTCAGCATCAAGATTGGAATATCCGTCTCCAGGCGAAGCGCTTTGCACACTTCAAATCCATCCATAACCGGCAGCATCACATCCAAAAGAATGAGATCCGGATGCCAGTCTCGCGCGATGCGCAATCCCTCTGCGCCGTTATCGGCTGTCTTGACCTCAAAACCTGCGATTTGAAGGCTATAAGATAGCGTCTCCTGCAAAACAGCTTCATCTTCAACGACCAGGATTTTTTCGCTCATATGGAAATTGTAACATTTAATTTTCTTATTCCCTTTCTACTAGTTTAATGTCCATTAAACTTAACTCGCTCACTTTTACAAAAATTTCCCAATTTTGATATCAAAAAGTCGAAATCCAGAACACTAATTCGAGCAAGCCAGGTGTTGAATGATTTTTTATGCAGCTACAAAGCAGGGTTAATTAGTGGTTAATTGGATAAAAATACTATATAATTCCACTATCTTTTTTAGTTTTCCATGAAAGAGGTCAATATGAGTTCAAATAATCCCCCCATCAAGAAGGTTGCCATTTCCACTGGCGGCGGCGATGCCCCGGGCCTGAACGCGGTCATCCGTGCTGCTGTCCTGGCAGGTAAACAGCGCGGCTGGGAAATGTATGGTATTCGCGATGGGTTCAATGGATTGATGATGCCTGAGCAGTATATCGAGGGAGGGGTTGTAAAGTTGACTCCGGAACGGGTGCGCGGTATCACTCACCTTGGCGGTACGATAATTGGCACAACCAATCGCGGCAACCCATTTAACTATCCTGTAAAAAACCCGGACGGTACCTACACTGAGATCGACCGTTCAGATGAGTTAATGCGCTCCTTTTATATGCACGAAATTGATGCACTGATCTCCGTCGGTGGCGACGGCTCGATGTCCATTGCCAACCAGTTGGCGCAAAAAGGAATGCGAGTGGTGGGTGTTCCCAAAACGATCGACAATGACCTGGATCAGACGGTGGTCACATTCGGTTTTGATACGGCGGTGAGTTTCGCGGTAGAGTGCCTTGATCGGCTGCATTCCACTGCTGCCAGTCACCGGCGGATTATGGTTGTTGAAGTGATGGGACGCTACGCAGGCTGGATCGCACTTGAAGCTGGTGTTGCGGGTTCAGCAGACGTAATCCTTATACCGGAAATTCCCTATGACCTTGAAATCGTTGCCAAAAAGATCGATGAACGTGTAAAAAGCGGCAGCAACTTCTCCATCGTTGTCGTTGCAGAAGGCGCGAAACCCAAAGGCGGAAAAGTCACCATCCAGGGAAATGAGATCGGACGTGCGGAAAGATTGGGCGGCGTGGGTGAGAAGGTGACCGCGGAACTACAGGAGTTGACAGGCAAGGAAGCGCGGCTTGTCGTGCTGGGTCACCTACTGCGAGGGGGAACCCCCACCTCCAATGACCGTCTCATCGCCTTGCGCTTTGGAGCGGCCGCAATTCGCGCTTTGGAACAAGGACAGCATGGGGTTATGGTTGCGCTTGACCCGCCTACCGTGAAATACGTACCATTGCTGGAAGCCACCAAACGCATGAAGAACGTTCCACTGGATTGCGATACAATGCTCACCGCACGGGATCTCGGTACGAGTTTCGGTGATTAGACAAAATGGTTGTAGTTTAAAAAACCTTGATGAAGTCTCATCAAGGTTTTTGTTTTTTACTGAGTACTGGAGAATTTACTCAGTTAAAAGTCTTTAATTTTTAGTCAACTGGCAGCGCACAGCGGAAACCGACATCATTGCTGCTGTTGAAATCCGGGTCGAATGTGCGGCTGGCGGTGAGCAATTGCGTCCATGTGCTGCCCCATCCTCCGCCCCTAAGGACCTTTTTACTGCTGCCATCAGGTCCCGGGGGGTTATCGGCCGGGGACTCGCTATAGTAGGTTTCGGAGTACCAGTCGTTGACCCATTCCCACACGTTGCCAGCCATGTCAGCCACGCCAAACATACTGTTTCCGTCGGGGTAACTACCCACTGCGTTTGTATCACCTGCGCAAGTGTTTCCGGCATTATTGTCGTAGCTGTTAGCCAGCGTACAGGATGGGGCATCACTACCCCACGGGTATGCCTGCGCTTCGCTTCCACGGGCTGCCATTTCCCATTCCGCTTCAGTGGGTAATCGCTTTCCCGCCCATTGGCAATAGGCATTCGCATCCGCCCAGGTCACGTAGATCACAGGGTAATCAGCGTATTCCGGATTATCGAAATACGATTCACGCGTTTCAGACTCCGAGCGGGTTGGATAGTCGCACCCGTCTGCTGCCACGCATTCAGCATACTGGACATTGGTCACCTCATACTGGTCGATGAAGTATCCGTCCAGGTCTACAGAATGCAGAGGGAGCGAATCAGCAACGCATGAAAACCCGCCATTTTTCTCAGGGTCGCAACCCATCTGGAACTGGCCAGCAGGGATGTATACCATACCTGGCGGAGCTTCAACCGCTTCGGTGGCGATTGGTTCAGGTGCTTCGGTTGGCGCCGCAGTCGGCGTTGTAGCGCATCCCGCAAGGAACACCATCACCAAAGTGGCAATCAATACGTGTTTCATAGTATTACTCCTCTCTCTCCTTTTTACATTGTAGCGCGATTTTTTAAATTTTTTCAACGATTTGCTGCAATAAACAGCAAAATTTTTGTGGTGCAAATTTGATTTATTTGTCTGTGGAAAATTTTTCTCCGCAGATCTCGATTGGCACAAATTTATATTCAGGTATATAATCAGTGTGTAAGTAAAAAATTCCCGATACTAAACAAACTTAATAAGCGCTTCAACCCGGCAACTTCTGCTGCGCGCCCCCTACAAACGGGAAATCATGGCGGTTAAACTACTGCGCCCCAATGACCTGGATATTGGGCGTTGTAAATTCAATCTTTTTTAGGAGAATAGCATGACAACAAAAAATAATTCCAACGCAAAACTGTCCGCTGAAGAAATCGCTGAGCTGCGCTCCATGGTAGATGCAGGCATCCGCAGCATCTCCAACACAAACCTGGAGGAGATGGAACGCATCTCCGGACCCCTCACGCACTCTGAGATATTGTTCTTCGCCACGATCGGATCCAGGAAGATGAGGGAGGAGAGGGAGAAACAAGCTTGCTAAAAATTCGAAAGCATGGGGTGCCATTCTGGCGGTTTTTAGAACCACAAACTTGGTTAAATAAATAGTGGCGAGGGTGGGATTTGAACCCACATCCAATGGCTTATGAGTCCACTGCTCCACCATTGAGCTACCTCGCCAGCGCTGAATATCTTACTATAACCCCCCTTTTTTGTCAACGAAACGGCTTTCTGCCTTAAGAAAAACCCAATCCTTTCTCTTTCATGGACACGAATTTCCCGTGCCCGATGACGAGGTGATCGAGCACTTCGATATCCATCAGCTTGCCCGCCTGCACCGCTGCGCGGGTCAACGCAGTATCCTCGGGGCTGGGGCTTGGATCACCGCTGGGATGATTGTGCACCAGGATGATCGACGCCGCGCTGCGCTGGATCGCCGCCCGGAACAACTCAGCGATCCGCACCATCGAGGAGTTCAACGAACCGGTGTAAACCTTATCGATCCACATTTTTCTGTTGCGTGTGTCCAACAGGATGACCCACAGCTGCTCCTGGATCAATCCCTGCATTTCATACATCACCAGCTCAGCCGCGTCGGCTGGAGAATTGATCCCCCCGCTCAAGTCGGGTGATTCGAGGTTCAAACGCCGCCCAATCTCGATCGCCGCTTTGAGCTGCGCCGCTTTGGCCGGACCCAGCCCGTGAATATTACACACCTCGGCAAAACTCGCCCGTTGAATGCCGCGCAAACCGCCCAGTTCGTGCAAAATTAACTCGCCAAGTTCCACCGAGTTCATTCCTTCAACCCCCACCCGCAGCAGTATCGCCAGCAACTCCGATTTGGTTAAACCCTCCGGACCATTGCGCTCCAGGCGTTCACGGGGTCTCTCATCAACCGCCAGGTCTTTGATACGGTACGCTGCCTTTGACTCACGCGTCATGCTCGCCTCCATGCTCTCTAAATTATCATTTTTATATACCATCCCCCCTGATCGCGCAAGTTGGTTCAACGGAAAAACGGACTGCTTTCATCCATGCTATAATTCCTGCATGGAGTGACAATGAACATCGATCCTTCAATCTTGAAACAACTTTCTACCTTCGCAATTGGATTTTCCGCCGCTTTCCTGGCGGCTTTGTGGTTAAGCCTCATTTTCTGGACCAACCGCGACATCCGGAAACGCAGCCGCGATCGGGGAATTCGCATCCTCTCGGTGATTGTTGTTGCCCTCTTATTTCTCCCCGGCGTCCTCATTTACCTGGTGCTTCGCCCGCAAAGAACGCTTGAAGAGGAGTATCAGCACTCGCTGGAAGAGGAAGCCCTATTGCAGACGATCGAAGGCATAGCACTTTGCCCCGGATGTGAAAGCCACATCCAGCCTGACTGGCTGGTCTGCCCCAACTGCGGAACGGTCATAAAAAAGAAATGTGAATCCTGTGAGCAAATGATCGATCTCACATGGAATATCTGCCCGTATTGCGCCACCCCGGTACCGGGAATGACGGTCAATGAAACGGAAATTGAAGAAGAAGCCATCACCAGCATTGAGACTGTTTTTGATGACGATATGGAAGAAATAGATTCTCAGCCGCTGCTGGACGATGAATTTAAATCCCCTACTTAGATCGGTTCAATATCAATGCACACACTCTCCACAATAGAACCTGTTGATTATTTAATCATCGGACACATCACACAGGATGTCACACCTGACGGTTTGATTCTGGGCGGGACAGCCTCCTATGCTGCCAGAACTGCAAAGGCTTTTGACAAGCGGGTAGGCATCGTTACCGCCTGTTCACCAGACCTTGATCTATCCCAGTTATCCGACGTCGCCATCCACCGCAAGAACTCTGCTCACACAAGCACTTTTCGCAATATTCATACACCTGAAGGCAGAATTCAATATATCCTCCATGTGGCAGATCACCTGGTCATTGACGACGTTCCACCAGCCTGGCGGAACGCACCCATTGTGCATCTCGGTCCTTTAACGGACGAGATCGGACCAGAGCTGGCGAAAGCCTTCCCGAAATCACTTGTAGGCGTTACTCCCCAGGGATGGATGCGCAAATGGAATGGCGAAGGTATTGTGACATTTAAAGAGTGGAAAAACGCGGAGGATTACCTGCCGTTCCTCCAGGCTGCAGTCATGAGCATCGAAGATGTTCAACGCAATGAAGAGATCGTCGCCGAACTCGCCGCGTTGCTACCCATCCTGGTCGTAACTGAAGGCGCAGCTGGTGCGCGCATTTACTGGAAAGGTGATGTGCGCAATGTACGCCCGCCCCGGGAAGTTGAAGTCGATCCGGTTGGCGCGGGGGATGTTTTTGCGGCATCATTCTTCATAAAATTGCATCAAACGCGCGATCCGTGGGAAGCCGCCCGTATTGCCACACTTGTAGCGGCAAATTCAGTCACTCGAAAAGGCATTGCCGGTGTTCCAACGCGTGACGAGGTCATCAAATTTTCCACGCAGGTAATCGAGAGTCCTTTGCAATGAGTCGAGTGCTAACCCTCGTGAATCAGAAAGGCGGCGTGGGCAAAACAACTACTGCCATCAATCTGAGCGCTTATCTCGGTCAATTTGGGCGCAAGGTATTGCTCGTGGATCTTGATCCGCAGGCAAACGCCACGTCGTCACTGGGAATCAACAAATACGAGGTTAACTGTGGCACCTACGAAATTCTGCTCGGTTCTGAACCAATCGCACCCAATATTCTCCTGAATCCAAAACTTAAGATCAACCTCCTTCCCTCCTCCCCGGCGCTGGCTGGCGCGGAGGTGGAATTGATCAGTCTGCCTGACCGCGAAAGCCGGCTGCGGGAAGCCCTTAAACCTGTTTTGGACCGTTATGATTACATTATCATAGACTGTCCTCCCTCTTTGAGCCTGCTCACGGTCAACGGTCTGGTTGCAGCGCGTGATGGCGTTGTCATCCCCGTACAGTGCGAGTACCTGGCGCTCGAGGGGATCGGTCAATTAACCCACACGTTGAATCGCGTGCGGGTTAACCTGTTCCCTGAGCTGCGCATTCGCGGTGTTGTGTTGACAATGTTCGACAGCCGCACCAATCTTTCAGCAGATGTTGTTCGCGAAGTACGCAAATTTTTTCCTGACCTGGTGTATGATACGATCATACCGCGCTCAGTACGCCTGGCAGAAGCGCCATCGTATGGATTGCCGATCTCAAAATACGCACCCGAAACGACTTCAGCCAGGGCGTACGCAGCCTTGACGCTGGAAATTCTTCAACAGGACGGGGAATCTATCACCCCGCTCCCGGAATAGGTGGAAAATATGGCACAAAAATCCGGCCTCGGCAAAGGTTTAGACGCTCTCATTCCAACCGGGCTGATGGGACAGACAATTCCCGCGGACACGCACGTTCCCATCTCCATGATCGTTCCCAACCCGCAACAACCCAGAGAGACGATCGCGGAAGAAAACCTGGTTGAGTTGGCTGCGTCCATTCGCGAACACGGCATCATCCAACCGCTCGTTGTGACCCACGACGCAGTGACCGGCACTTACACGTTGATCGCCGGAGAGAGAAGGCTGCGCGCCGCGCAGCTTGTTGGACTTGAGAAGGTTCCTGTTATCGTCCGAACTGTGAATGAACAGCAACGTCTTACCGAAGCGCTGATCGAAAACATTCAACGCTCAGACCTATCGCCGCTGGAAACCGCGCGCGGGTTCAGGCGTCTGGTGGATGAATTCAACCTGACGCACGAAGAACTGGCAGCCCAGGTGGGTAAAAGCCGCACAACGGTCACCAACACGATGCGGTTGCTCAATCTTCCACCAACCGTGCAGGAAGCGCTTGCCGCGCTGAAGATCAGTGAAGGGCACGCGCGAACATTGCTCAGCCTGCCGACTGAACAAGCCCAGTTATCAGCGCTTTCAACGATCCTCTCACAAGAGTTAAATGTGCGTCAAACTGAAGAACTCGTACGGAAATTATCCGGCATCAAACCACCCGCTCTTCCGGCTAAACCGATTGATCCTCTGATCGAGGAGATCGAAGAACGGTTGCGCGCCCGTCTCGGGACGAAGGTAAACTTGCGCCCCGGTGAAAAAGGCGGAACGATCACGATCCATTATTATTCTGAAGAGGAACTAAATAATCTGATCAACAACCTGCTGGGTTAACCAATGTTTCTCCTGTTCAATGGCAGGCTGGATTCCTGCCCACCCAATCAGACCGCCCTCGCGATCGATCACGGTAAGATCATCGCGGTAGGTTCAGATTCCGAGATTTTGCATTTAGCCGTCCCTGGGACAGAAACCTTCAACCTGGGTGGAAGATACGTGATGCCGGGGATGACAGACTCTCACCTTCACCTCGAGCTGTACGGCAAATCGCTCAGCATGGTCAATTGCTCGACTTCCACACGTGAGGAATGCCTGGCGCGTGTAAAGGCAAGGTCTATGGATACTCCTCCGGGTCGTTGGATCCTGGGGCATGGGTGGAATCAAAACATGTGGAATGGTGCATTTGGCACAACCGCTGAGTTGGACGCGATCGCCCCCCTCCACCCTGTTTTCCTCACAGATGCATCGCTGCACAGCGCCTGGGTGAACTCAAAAGCGCTAGAATTGGCTGGAATTGACTCCGCGACACCCGATCCCTCGGGAGGCATCATTCAGCGGGATGTGCGGGGCAATCCCACCGGTATCCTATTTGAAGAAGCGGTGAATATGGTTGAGGAAAAAATCCCGTCCACCCGCGCAGATGAGCGAAAACAAAATCTGCTCAAAGCCCAGGAAAAATTAATCCGTTATGGCATCACCTCTGTCCATGACTTTGATCGAATCCCCTGTTTCAAGGCGCTGCAGGAACTGGATCAGGCGCATGAACTCATTTTACGGGTGTACAAAGGCTTGCCCGTTGAACAACTCCCCGAGATCATTGCTGCTGGTCTGCGCACAGGTTTTGGCAGTTCTCACCTGCGCGTCGGTCCAATAAAATTATTTGCTGATGGAGCCCTTGGACCCCAAACGGCTGCCATGCTGGCGCCTTATGAGGGCGATCATAGTAATTACGGTAAGCTCCTTCTAAGCGAGGAAGAAGTATTTGAAACCGGCCGGCTTGCTGCGACAAGCGGGTTAAGCCTTGCGGTGCACGCTATTGGTGATCGAGCCACCCATGAAGTACTCCTCGGCTATGCCAGACTGCGAAAATTCGAGCGCGAAAATAAATTGCCGGCACTGCGTCACAGGATCGAACATCTTCAGCTTCTCAGTCCCGAAAACCTGTCTCTGGCTTCAAAGCTGCAAATTTGCGCTTCAATGCAGCCGGTGCATCTGTACATGGATATGGACACGGCGGACAGCCACTGGGGCAGACGCTCCCGCTATGCTTACGCACTGGCTTCTTTAGAAGCCACTCAAACGGCACTGATATTCGGTTCTGATGCCCCGGTTGAGACCCCCAATCCATTTTGGGGTATTCACGCTGCTGTTACCCGCTGCGCAAAGAATTCAAATTTTGAATGGTACCCGGAGGAACGCATCAACCTGCGACTGGCGATAAATGCTTACACATCTGAACCCGCGAGACAGTCGGGTCATGAAGGTCGATCCGGAGAATTGAAAACGGGTCAACTTGCTGACCTTATCGTGCTGGAACGGGATCCATTTCAGGTACAACCCCATGAACTATTTTCGCTGACACCCGTGATGGTGATGGTGGACGGTCAATGGGTTCTGCTAACATTATGAGAACGAGGATGAAGTGTAGATGACACTCTCTCCTGAAATCCTTGTCCCCCGACTGGGTGAAGTACTGATCAACGCGGATTTGATCACAGAAGAGCAGTTGAAACAGGCGCTCGAGACCCAAACCCGGTTGGCAAAAACCGGAAAATGGTCGCGGATAGGTGAAATACTTATCGATCTTGGCTATATCGACCGTAACGACTTGAACCAGGCGATCACACAGCAGATTCTGAAGTTTCAACAGGCGCTTTTGGAAGCGAACAGGAACCTGGAAAGCAGGGTGGCAGAACGCACCGCAGAACTTGAATTGGCTTACCGCAAGTTGTCAGAACTAGACATTCTAAAAACGAATTTTGTGTCAAATATCTCGCACGAATTACGCACACCTCTCACACACATCAAAGGTTACCTTGACCTTGTAATATCTGAAGATTGTGTTCGCAACAATTCAGAAGTTCTCGAAAACCTTGAAACCGTATTACGCTCAACCGAACGCCTCGAAAACCTGATCAACGAACTAATTACTTTCTCTTTAGCTGAAGCTGGTCAACTGGCGCTGACAATTGAATCCTTCAATATCGTTGAAACTGCGATGCTCACAATTTCAAGATTTTCGCGAATTGCTGCGGGTAAACAGATTAAAATAAACCAGTTCTATTCTCACGACGCCATCTTTGTTTATGCAGACAAAAAAAAGATAGCCTGGGTGATCAGTCAATTGCTTGACAACTCGATCAAATACATTAGAGCACCCGGCGAGATCTCCATCCGAATTGAGTCTCTTGAAGATAAAACCAATTTCCAACTCGAGGACAACGGTCCGGGCTTAGACCAGTCACAAATCGAGGAAGCTTTTTTGCCTTTTCATCAATTGGACGGAAAATCGAACCGCGAGCACGGCGGAACCGGCATTGGGCTAACCCTGGTAAAAATGATCATCGAAGCACACAATTCTGAAATTCTCGTGGAATCAACTCCCTCAAGAGGCAGCCGCTTCAGTTTTTCGCTCCCGGTTTCCAGATAAAGGGATTGTTGTATAATCAACATTAATGAGCACAGGCTACGTATTCCAGGCGTTGGATATAGCAAAGATCACGGAGATCTACAAATTAACCTCCAATTCAACGAATTGGAAGTCTGCGATCGACCAAATCCTGAACTATTCACGTGAGTTTTTTATTTTCGATAACGTTGCGGTTTACTTCGGACAGCCAACGAATGATAGAATGGACGTAATATTCGCTCGCGCTACCGGTCGCGGAAGGTCGAAGGAAGCGGATGTATCGTGGGGAGAAACCATAGCCAACCGGGTTGTTTGTGACAAAAAAGTGATCTGTGAGGAACCAGCAGACAAAAATCCAGCGGATCGATTGCTCGCGCCTTACATCCTTGGGATACCTCTTTTTGTGTCCACTTCTCTTACCGGCGCGCTGGTTTTTGTCCGGTTTGGCGGCCCGGCTTTCGAAAAAGGAAGTCTTGATTTTGCTGAATTTCTTTCTCATCAGCTCACATGCCTGATCCGGCGGAAATCTCTTGACGATCTCGAAGTTGAACTTCAAAAACAACGCAACTACACCGCACTACAAGGTGATTTCATCAACACGATTTCGCACGAGATACGCAACCCGCTGGGTTTTATCCGCGGCTACACAACCACCCTGCTGCGCGAGGATACAAACTGGGACAGCAAAACACAACACGATTTTTTGGAGATCATAGATCGTGAAACGAACAACCTGACGGATCTGATAGATGATTTATTAGATTCATCCCGCCTGCAAAGCGGAAACATGCACTTCAATTTTCAACCTCTTCGCCTTGACTCAATCATTCGAGATGAAGTTAGTCGGGCAGTCGTCAATAACCCCGGTCAGATTGTGCGAGTGGAAATAACCGACTCGTTACCCCTTATCCGCGGTGATGCCCGACGCATTGCCCAAGTGATCGACAACCTGATCGACAATTCACAAAAATACGCTCCCGGGAAAATTATCACAATAAAAACATATCCGCAAAAAACCATGGTCGTGCTTGAGTATCATGACGAAGGTCCGGGAATTGACGATAAATTTATGCCGCTGGTTTTCTCCAGGTTTTTCCGTGTTCCTGATACCTCGCATCACGTTCGTGGTTCAGGCTTGGGGTTATCGATTTGTAAACAGATCATCGAAAGCCACAAGGGAATAATGGAAGTCTTTTCTCAACCTGGAAAAGGGTTAACATTCAAAATTCAACTGCCAATGGAATCCACCCAGCCAAAGGTGGGATGAAGGGAGAGTGCACATGAATACCAGGATTTTGGTGGTGGATGATGAACCGCTGTATCTCCGCCTATTGAAAGTAAACCTCGAGCTGGAAGGCTACCAGATCATCACTGCTTCAGATGGGATCGAAGCTCTTGAGGTCGTTTCCCAAAATATGCCCGATCTGATCATCCTGGATGTGGTAATGCCAAAGCTAGACGGAATAACTGTGATGCAGCGCATAAGACAATTTTCTAATGTGCCGATCATCCTTCTAACCGCATTAGGCGAAGAACAGGATCGTGTCAAAGGGCTGAACATCGGTGCGGATGATTACGTGGTTAAGCCTTTCTCGGCAACTGAATTGGTTGCCAGGGTAAGGGCTGTGCTGCGTCGCAGCCTGGATCAGGCGCAGGGTTCGCGGTCAAAGGTATTCAACCATGGAGATCTACAGATTGATATCGCGAAAGCTGAAGTTTGGAAAGGGGAACACCAGATCTATCTTTCGGCGACTGAATACAAATTGCTCATCCACTTTGCTCACAATGTGGGCAAAGTACTGAGCGCTGAAGAACTTCTGCAAACCACATGGGGACCCGGTTATAAGGACGAAAAAGAGATCCTTTGGGTTAGCATTGCCAGATTACGGCAAAAACTTGAAGATAACCCGCATGAACCGGTTCATATCGTAACCCGCACCGGAATGGGGTACCAGATGCCCGCGATGGAAGCAAATCAAGAATAACTGGATGCTATAATATCAATAAGATCAATTTACAGGAGCCGTCAACATGGAAACACGAACTCTAACAGAACAGGCTGTAAGGCTGGGTAACAGGTTGCGCGAAGAACGGGAGATGAGCGAAATCCCTGTCGGCAGGGCGGCGGCTCAACTGGGCGTACCAACAGAGATGATAGAAAGCATGGAAAAGGGAGAGTCCGCCCCAAGCTTACCGGAATTAGAACTTCTTGCGAATTTATACCGCGTTCCACTTGTGAAGTTGATCAACACAGAAGAAGGCGAAGCACAGTTACGTATTCATGAAGATAAAAGACCCGCTTTTATCCTCTTACGAACACGCATCATCGGCGCAACCCTCAAACAAACCCGACTTGAAAAAGACATGGATCAGGAAGACCTGGCAAAACAATGTGATATCCCGGTAAGTACACTTGAGGAGTATGAAACCGGCACGTTGCCAATCCCGCAACCGGTTCTGAACACCTTGTGTGAATTACTGAACATTGAGATAGCGTCATTGCTTTCCCCTCTTACACCCAAGCCAATTACAGCAAGCGAGCCGTCCCAAGCCTCCGAGCTGCCTGCTGAAATTAAAGACTTCATCGCCAACCCGTCAAACCTGCCTTACCTGGAGCTGGCAAAAACATTCAGCGAAATAGATGCTGCCAAATTACGTGAAATCGCGGAAAATCTTCTGGAGATCACTTACTAACCCATGGGCGAAGATATCGAAACAATCAAACAGCAGGCTTTAAAGGACTACAACCGGAAACATTACGAGGAAGCCATTGATGGCTTTAAAGCATGCTTAACACATTTTGAAAGTTTGAATGATGAATTAGGCATAGCCGAAGCCCGCAATAATCTGTCAGTCACTCACCTGGGTATGAAATTAGCCCAACTGGCTTATGAAGAGGTATCCGGCACTGATGAGGTTTTTGCCCGGCATGGAGACCGTAAACGACAGGGAATGGCAATTGCGAATACTGCTGCGGCTCTCGAAGCCCTTAACCGCCGGGAAGAAGCTCTTTCTCTTTACGAGCAGGTGCTTGATATTTTCGCGGAGTTGGGCGAAAAAGAAATGCGTGCGAGCATATTACGCCGTGTAGCAGACCTGCAGCTAAAGACCCGCAGAGGCTACCAGGCAATCGCTTCGATGGAAGCTGCTTATGATCAGAAAGACAAACCACCGGTTACTGATTCGTTATTCAAGAGAATCCTTTCCTTTATCCGAAGCAAATTGACGGGTTAGATGTTCCCATCACTGCCGACAGTAACCATCCGCCAGGCATCTCATCAGGACATTTCAACAATCACCAGATTTTTGGACCGGGCAATTCTGGTTCATCGCAACCTGGATTGGCAGCCGTTGGTAGAGTGGGTGCCGCGTGAGCCTTTCCTGCTGCGCTTCGAAGACCAGAAACTGACCTCACTCTTGTCCTGCGCACCTGATCCTGAAGGGGTTGCATGGCTGCATGCTTTTGCGATGGATCACTGGTCTTCTGATATTGATAAAATCTGGCGTTCACTTCTCGAACTTGCGGTTGAAAAATTGAAAAGCCTGCACAGCAACCTGTACTCTGTTTCGTTAAACGAATGGTACAGCCGTTTACTTAGTGAAACCGGTTTTACCATCAAGCAAAATATCATCGTCCTGCAATGGGACAAAATCATGCCAGCCACATTGCCACTGATGGATGACGTCCTCATTCGTCCAATGGAACCAGCTGATCTCGACCAGGTAACAGAACTGGACCAGAAGGCTTTCGACCCGGCATGGACCATATCACGCGCTTCAATGGAACACGTTTACCTTTCAGCTGCTCACAGCGCTATCGCCGAATTAAATGGCACAATCATCGGATATGAACTCTCCACATCAAGTTACTTCTCCGCCCACCTCACACGCCTTGCTGTATCACCATTGTATAAAAAAGCCAACATTGGGTATTCATTGACCAGAGAAATGCTAATGTTTTTCAAGAGTCGGGGAATAAAACAAATCACCGTGAACACACAGGATGATAACGCTGCCTCAATAGGACTGTATAAAAAGCTGGGGTTTCAACCCACCAATGAATCTTTCCCGATCTACTGGCTGAAAATTATGGAGTAACCTCCAAATAAAGTCCCGATTATACTGGACAATATTAGTCTAATATGGGAAAATTGCACCAATTAAGAATGGAGGCTCATTTATGGGTAACAGGGATTTGGTCAAACAGAGAAGAAAACAGGAACAGTCAAAGAAAAATCTTACGTCAATATTGATTGTTGGAGCGTTGATCGTGGTGGTTGTGGGAATTGTGATCGCTACCCAATACAAACCGGTTGGCGCCATCGCTACCTCTGACCGGGTATACGAAGTCGAAAAAGTCGGTCTCACGCTTGGCAGTTCAGATGCCCCGGTAAAGGTCGTGGAATTCGCGGATTTTCAATGCCCGGCGTGTAAAAATTATTGGCTTTCTCTTGAACCGGTAATTATTGAGGATTATGTGAAGACCGGGAAAGTTCAGTACATTTACGCACCTTTTTCCTTTCTCGGCCGGGGACAGGAATGGGACGAATCAAAAAAATCTGCTGAAGCAGCATATTGCGCTAATGACCAGCAAATGTTTTGGGAATATCGCGATATGATCTATGTTAATCACAATGGAGAAAATGGAGGCGCCTACTCAAAAGAGCGATTGATCGCCTTCGCAGACACACTGGGTCTCGACATGGACGCTTTTAAATCCTGCTTCAATTCAGGTAAATACACCCAGGCAGTTGAGGATGCTAACACTTTCGCAACGAGCCAGGGCGCTTCTTACACGCCTTCTTTCCTCATTGATGGTGTGATTGTGAACGCTAACGAATTGATCCCTGCGATTGAAGCAAGCCTGGCTGATTAAATAAGAATTTCCAAGATTAAACCCCGAAATAATTCGGGGTTTATTTAATTAAACTAATTATGAAGACAAGCAAAGGGGCAATTATTAATGCTGGTAGAAAATTGCCGGTGCGAATCTTTTTGATCTCCAGTATGCTGCTGATAGCCAGCCCTGCAAGGATCACGCCCCCTGTAGCGCTCAATTCGTTCATCATTTCAGGTGTTGCAATCTTTTGAACCTGCAGCGCCAGCAGTGTGATCGATCCCTGGTAGATGAACACCGGTATTGCTGAGAATATAACCCCCACACCAAGGGTTGACGCGAACGCCATTGCAGTAAAACCATCCAAAACGGATTTTATTAGTAATGTATTGAAATCCCCGGTTAGTCCATCCTGAATGGAACCAAGAATCGCCATTGGTCCAATTACAAAAAGCAATGTGGATGTAAGGAATCCCTTGATGAACCGTGCCGAACCGACCGCTCCCCCATTCCCTTTGTTAATCTTTGACTCCAGGCGCATTCCCAGCCAATTGAGGCCTTCCTCAATCCGCCACCATTCTCCAAGCAGAATGCCGATCACGAGGCTGCCCAACACGATGAGCGCGTTTTCCGTCGCAAGGAACAATGAGACGGAATACACCAAGGTGAATAAACCCAATCCGCTCACGACAGTCTGTTTGAGATTGTCTTTCAGCTTCGTACCAAGCAAAACACCCAGAAAACCGCCTGCGATTATACAAGCTACATTAACAAGCGTCCCGATCATTCACTCTTTTCCTTGGCCATCAACGGTTGTTTTAATGCCTGAGTCTTGATCAAGTCCAGTTCCATGACAAACAATAAAGAAGAAAGTCTATTTAAGTAGCGCAGCACAAATTGATTTTTCAGTTCGCCGCGATTGATCATTTCTGCCACACGTCGTTCCGCACGACGCGTGATAGTGCGCGCAACGGCAATCGCAGCACTGGCCGGTGACTCCCCGGGGACGATAAATCCACCGGGTACATCTATACGCATCGAAATCCGGTCGACCTGCTCTTCCAGATCAGCCAGCGTCTCGGCATCGATCTTGGCGAATTTACCCGCGTTCTCTTGTGAGGCAGCAACTTCAGCCATGAGTTCATAAAGCTTCCTCTGTAGTAAAACGATACGCTGCGAAACTTCCGTATCATCCTGCAGACTGCGAGCCAGCCCCAGTGCTGCAGAGAGTTCATCCAGCGTCCCGAGCGCTTCCATCCTCAGATCGAATTTCTCAACGCGGCCTTCACCTAAAATCCCGGTTGTGCCATCATCTCCCTTGCGCGTGTAAAATTTACTCATCCTGTTTGCCTGCCTGTAAGTATAGATATGGATAGGTTTCTGGTGGAAAAGCCTCGCGCAACTCAGCGTCCCATATAAATTTTCCGGTGGTTGTCATTAATAGCAGTCTTCTATCGGCATTTTCAACCCGCAGCTGCAAATCGTTTTCGATTGTCCGTGTTTCTGCGCTAAGAAGATCGATAATCACCCGCGCCCTTGCACTGTACTGAAAGGATGCATCAAGACTGCCGTAGCGGTTAATTTCTTCGACGAGTTCATCCCATTGATTCACCCTCATCGATAAATCGAGACCTGCTTTTTTCACCCAGGCAGCACGTCGGGTGTCGACCAGACTTGTAATGCGATCTTGGGGAGAAATCGACTTTGTATCCTCCACCGCCATCAATCGCCGCATTGACAACAGCAAATTTCCAGGGGTAAGAGGTGTTTCAAGCCCCGCGATTCTCCATAGGAGGACTTGAGAAGACAAGTACTGATCCAACTCTTCGGCAGACCTAGTAACCAGACTCCTGTCTTCTTCGATCCATTTGTATGTCATATTATTCGTCAGATAATGTTGCTTCTGGCTCAGCTGTTTGCTGAATGCGGGTGGTCGTCAGATACCATTCTGTGATGGTTGCCAGGCGGTCGCTCGTGTCGAAAAGAGGGCCCATTGCTACACCCTGAATCTGGGTCGAGACTCCGTAGTTGTAAACCGGGTAATAAAGCGGAAGGGCTGGAAGCTCTTCAGCAAAAATCGCTTGAAAATTGTGATACAGGCGGGTCCGTTCCAACATATCAGTGGTTACTCGCGCCTGCTCGATGGTATCGCTTGCCAACCGGCTATTCCACTGCGAGTAGTTTTGTCCGCTTTCAGCCTGCCCGAGATCCCAGAAAGGATAAGGATCGGGATCAGGCGTCTGGCTCAGGTTGAGATCAACCAGAGCCGCCTGATAAGCTCGTGTATCCAGCTTCTGTTCAACAAAAACATCAGGCGGTACGGGTTCAAGCTCAACTCTGACACCGATTTCAGCCCAATCCTCCTGAATCATTTGAGCAATACTCATATGCAGATCATCATCCGGATAAGAGAACACAAAAGCCAGTTCCACATCATCCTTCGCACGCACGGCTCCTGTCTCCTCGCTGATCACGTATCCAGCATTCTTGAGCAAATCCGCCGCACCCTGGGGGTCATAAATCACCTGCGGGGTCTGATCACTGTAAGCCCAGGTACCTGGAAGGATGACGCTATTCGCGATGATCGCCTGACCATTGAAAAGCTGTGAAATGATCCTACTGCGATCAACTCCCATCAACAACGCCCTGCGCACATCGGCTTCCTGAAAATAAGGAACGCCAATATCATCCAAATTCAGTAAAACAAGGCTGATGCGTGGAAGACGCCCGGTGTAGACATTCAGATCCTCTTCAAGCAGTGCAGCTTCCACCATATCCGCAGGTATTTCGCTGACCCCTTGCACCAGTCCTTCCTCAAAAGCGCTATACGCGCTGCGGGCATTGGGGTAATAGTTGAAGATCAGTTCCTGCAGGTAAGGTTGCTCGCCGGCATAATTCGGAAAAGCCTGCAGTTTTATGCCAACGATCTGAGACTCTTCTATGATCAATTCGTTGAATTGATACGGTCCGCTGCCTATTGGCTGCAAATTCAAAGGAGATTCAGCTATTTCTTCAATGGTCATCCCTTCGAAAAGATGCTGAGGGATCAAACCAAATGCCAGGTAATCCATGAATGGCGAAAATGCTTCAGGAAGTTTTAACTGCATGTGCAGGTCGTCAAAAAGATAAACCTCCACAGCACTCCACAATTTCCTGATGTCATTTTTAATGAACCCTTTACCATTGCGGATTTGTTCGATCGTGAAAAGAACGTCCCTGGTGGTGAGGGGTTCCCCATCATGCCAGGTTAAATCCGGTTTTAAGGTGATGTTGTAAAGAATACCATCCTGGCTTACCCCAATTGACTCCGCCAGCTCGGGTTGCGCTATCCCGCGCGAATCGAACTTGACCAGCCCGGAGAAGACCAGGGAGTTGATATCACGATCAGCACTATTGCCATCATCAAGTAGCGGGTTTAAGCGCTGCAGATTGCCAATAAGCGCTTCGGTATAAATACCACCCTGTGCAGGTTGCGGGGTAGAAACTTCACCTAAACCTCCCCTCTTCTCCATAATTAAGAGAAGACCAACCACAAGACCGGTCAAGAACAGAATCAAGAATTGCCAGCGATATTTTTTCATAGTTTAGATTAAAATGCGGCTACCCTTGATCAAGGTTAGCCGCCTCGAATTCCCGGGTGGGTTCCGTAGCGTTTCCTGAATTATCCCTCGAGTAAAACCGCGGTCACCGTCAGGATAAAGAAAACAACACTCAAAACAATGGTGATCCAAAAGAGTGTTTTTTCAATACCGCGTCGAGCAGTGAAAACACCGCCGCTATCAGAACCTGTCAGCCCCCCCATTCCTATTCCTTTGTTCTGTAAAACAACGCTGATAATCAAAGCCACAGACGTTATAATTAGTGCGATGTCAATATAAAGATTCACGATATTCCTCCTCGATATTAAGAACTCCGAAATTATACCGTTCAAGGACGGAAATAGTCAACCTAATGGAAGAAATCATTTGCAATCTCCACATCCACTCCATATACTCTGACGGAACAGGCGACTACACCCACATCGCTAATGAAGCGCTGAAAACGAACCTCGATGTAGTGATTGTCACAGACCACAATGTTCTGGTCAAAGGGATGGAAGGTTATGTTGAAAAGGACAGCAGGCGGGTCTTAGTGCTTACCGGTGAAGAGGTGCATAACCAGGATCGTATGCCACAGAAAGATCATATGCTCGTGATCGGCTGCAGCCGTGAGGTCGCACCCTTTGCCTACGACCCGCAAAAGTTGATCAGCCAGGTAAACAAAAATCATGGATTAACATTTCTGGCCCATCCTTACGAGTACGCACTCCCGCTGTTTCACGAAACAGATATTACCTGGGAATCCTGGCAGGTTGAAGGGTATACCGGAATCGAACTGTGGAATGGGTTTAGCGAATTCAAAACTGTTGTGCGAAACCTGCCGCAGGCAATATTCTATGCTTTTTTTCCGCATCGCATTGCTCACCAACCTTTGCCTCAGACCCTGGCAAAGTGGGATGAGCTTCTTTCCACTGACCGTAAAGTTGTCGCGGTCGCCGGTTCAGATGCCCACGCGCTCGATTACAGGGCTGGTTTCATTCGCAAGACGATCTTTCCTTATCGTTATCATTTCTCGATGATCAACAACCATCTTTTGATCCCTGCACCTTTAATAGGAAACCTTTCGGTTGATCGGGCAGCCATATACCAGGCTCTGCGCAGCGGGTCGTCTTTCATCGGCTTCGACCTGCCGGCATCGCCACGCGGTTTTGTTTTCTGTGCTGAAAACAGTGAGGAAACAGTGGGCATGGGTGACGAATTGAACCTGGATCCCGGTGCCACGCTGCGCATAAAACTCCCCCGGCGGGCAGACGTTCGCCTTATCCACAATGGCAAGCCTGTCCTCGAATCAGAAAACACAGATCAATTGGTAAAGATCGTTGATCAACCCGGGGCTTACCGTGTAGAGGCATATATCGATTATCTGGGCAAAAAGCGCGGATGGATCTACAGCAACCCTATCTATTTGCGAAAACCCGCCAAATTGGAGTACCACAGAACTTAGCATCATCGAGCAGCCCATAATCTGCAACCGTTGGTTATAATAATTACAATGAATCAATTAGACCGGCTTGAAAAGCATTTTCGCTCGCTATTCGAAACGAGCGCATCCCTGTTGCCATGGTCAAACCCTAACGACAGGATCGTTCATCAATTGTGCATCGCGATCCAGGATATTTTCATCAGTGATATTTCACAAAGTCAATTCATTGCCCCGCTCTTCCTGGTAAATTTAAACCCGATCACCTACAAACGCTGGCACGATCTCCCTGATTGGGAAGCCACCCTGACCAATCTCTTAATTTCAATCGCGGGAGAATTTGGTACGCATTTCCATAAAACACCAGTGATCGAATTACGTTCCGATCCGTCTCTGTCAGAGGATGAGGTATCGTTATTCCTGAAAGAAATCCCCAGATCACCAATGCCTGAAACCGGCATCATCTCCAGCATTGAAAACCAGTACCAAGATATCACCATTGAACCCACAAAACAAACTCCGTTGCTTATCATGAAGGGTGAAAAAACCATCCCTTTGACAGGAAACGTGATCAACATCGGGCGCAAGAATTCCAATCAAATCGTTATCAATGATCTGCGGGTTTCAAGAAATCATGCGCAAATTCGCAGGGTAAAAGATGATTTTATCATTTTTGATGTTGGGTCTTTGGGAGGGACTTTTATCAATTCCAGCCGCATTGACCAACACACGCTGCGAGCTGGAGACGTGATCTCCCTGGCTGGTTACACATTAATTTATACTGTCGATCAAATACCGGTGGAAGAGACCCAAAAAGGCATCACGTCAGAAATAAAAGGTCCTGATGAAAGAATGGAGAGCTCATGACTGCTGTATTGATCCTGGTTTTCCGTGTTTTTCTTCTGCTCACTTTACTGTCCTTCTTTGGCTGGGCAATCTACACGCTTTGGTTGGACCTGAAATTTCAAACTCAAAGTATTGTTTCCAAAAAGATCCCGCACATTTCAATCTCGCGGGAAAATGAATCCGCTGATACCAGGCAGGCTTTCACCCAACCTGAATTACGAATCGGCAGGGATGATACCTGTGAAATTCAACTAAACGACGATACTGTTTCAAACCAGCATGCCAGGTTATGGTTTCGTAACAAGCAATGGTGGATAGAAGACCTGCTTTCGACTAACGGAACTTTTTTAAACGATGAACGAATCGAAACCCCCACCATTCTTATTAGCGGTGATGAGATAAGAGCTGGAAAAGTTCTGCTGCTGATCGATATCGAATCACAAACATGAAACACGCAAGGAGATGAAAATGAACGAGAGCCCCGTAATTGGAGTGATTGGAGGGTCAGGATTGTACGATTTTCCTTCTCTCGAGGAGACAGAAGAATTCAATCCATCAACCCCGTTCGGTTACCCAAGCGCCCCCCTGGTAATTGGAAAATTGAATGGTAAGCCGGTTGCATTTCTCGCCCGACACGGTATCGGTCACACGCTTTCGCCAACCGAGGTAAATTATCGCGCCAATATTTGGTCAATGAAAATGCTGGGTGTCGAGCGCATTGTCGGCGTTAGCGCGTGCGGCTCACTACGGGAAGATTTCGCGCCTGGCAACATCGTAATTCCCAACCAACTGTTTGATCATACCCACCATCGTCCCCGGTCTTTTTTTGGTGAAGGGTTGGTGGTGCACACAAGCACCGCTGAACCTTTCTGCCCGGAACTTTCAAAAAGCCTGTTCCAGGCTGTCTCCGGTTGCGATTGTGTCGCACATTTTGGAGGCGCCATGATCACGATCGAAGGACCAAGGTTTTCCACCAAGGCAGAATCCAACGTCTATCGAGCCTGGGGAATGTCGCTGATTGGAATGACGACCTCACCTGAAGCCTTCCTGGCGCGCGAAGCAGAGATTTGCTACGCGGTTATGGCACATGTCACTGATTATGATGTCTGGCACGTCTCAGAAGACTCAGTAAACGTGGAGATGGTGGTGAAAACGTTATTGAGAAACACTGAGATCGCCCAGCGCAGTATCACATCATTGGTGGCCAACCTGCCTGAAAAAACCGATTGCAGCTGCCGGAATGCGCTTGAAAGCGCGATCATCACCAGCCGTGCGGCGATCGCACAATCCACGGCAGATAAACTCAACCTCCTGGTGGGTAAATATCTGAAGTGAATCAACTCCTGCTCGATCACCGTTCTTCCCGAAACCTGATACAGACCAGGTTGATCATCCTGGCTGTCATTTTCTTATTCCTTGGCAACATCATCCTCACCTTCTCACCAGCCGTTAGGCTGCACTCCTGGCAGGTGAATTACCGCTGGGAGCATTGGATCGGCTTTTTTGCCTGGCTCGCCGCCTATGCTGTCCTTTATTTCCAGGCGAACAAATACCTACCCGATCGCGACCCTTACCTTCTGCCCATTTTCTCTTTACTAAATGGCTGGGGTTTACTCATGATCTATCGATTGGACCCTGCGTACGGAATCAGGCAGACCGCATGGATGATCATTGCAATGTTGGGAGTCCTTTTCGCATTGCGTTTACCCAACCTGCTCAACATTTTACGACGCTACAAGTACATCTGGTTGATCGGTGCAATCCTGTTAACCCTCCTGACCTTTATTATTGGTACTTATCCGGGTGGCACCGGCCCAGATCTCTGGTTGAACCTTGGCAGTTTCTATCTGCAGCCTTCGGAAGTGCTCAAATTCCTCCTGGTGATCTACCTGGCGGCTTACCTCTCTGATTCTTTCCAGGTGCGATTGCGCCTGATGAAGCTGCTCGCGCCTACCCTTGTTTTAATCGGAATGGCAGTAATGATTCTTGTCGCGCAACGCGACCTTGGAACTGCTTCCTTATTTATATTCATTTACACTGTTGTCGTTTTCCTCGCGTCCGGAAAAAGGCGCGTCCTATTGATCAGTTTTTTAATCATCCTGGCAGCCATCGTCGCCGGATATTTAGTGTTTGATGTTATTCAACTCCGCATCGAAGCCTGGCTGAATCCCTGGCTTGATGCGCGAGACCGGTCTTATCAGATTGTTCAGTCAATCATCGCGGTTGCCAATGGCGGTATTTTAGGACGCGGAGTCGGCCTCGGCAGTCCGGGTGTGGTACCTGTTGCCAATTCAGACTTTATCTTTCCCGCCATCCTTGAAGAATTCGGGGTTGCAGGCGGCTTACTGTTGATTGGAATATACGCCATACTCGCCATCCGTGGAATTTATATAGCCCTGCACGCGCCCAACCAGTTCCAACGCTTACTTTCAGCCGGCATCACGGTTTACATCGCCGTCCAATCCATCCTTATCATGGGTGGAACCATACGCCTTTTGCCACTGACAGGGGTAACACTTCCATTTGTCTCGTATGGAGGCACATCACTGGTCGTCTCCATGGCTGCAGGGTTGCTGCTCATGATCAACAGTAATCAAGTTGAGGACCATCCAGCGGTAATAACACAAACCAGGCAATACGCTTTAGTGGGCGGCATTTTACTCGCGGGATTCAGCGCCATCGCCTTGCTTGCTGCCTACTGGGGTACGGTCCGCTCCGACATGCTGCTTGCCCGTGGAGACAATCCCCGACGTGCGATTTCAGATCGTTACGTTTACCGAGGCACCATCCTCGATACCAATAACACTCCACTGACCTCAAACGAAGGTAAAGCCGGGGAACTAACGCGCAAACTCCTGTACCCTGAACTTAGCGCGGTGATCGGTTACAGCAATCCCAACTTCGGACAGGCAGGAATTGAAAATAAACTTGATGGAATACTGCGCGGGATTACTTATAATTCAACTCTTAACATTGCAAGCACACGCTTGCTTTACGGGCAGGATCCGCCTGGTTATGACGTTCGCTTAAGCCTTGATCTTATGTTGCAGCAGGAAGCTGACAGTCTGCTGGCAGAATACATTGGCGCTGCCGTGGTATTAAACGCGGAAAGTGGTGAAATTCTTGCGATGGCAACATCACCCACTTTTGACGCCAATCTCCTGGATGAACAATGGGCAGATTGGATGGAAGATGAATCAGCCCCATTGCTAAACCGCGCTACCCAGGCGCTTTACCCACCAGGCGCCACAACTGGCGGTATTCTTCTGGCGCGCTTTCTTTCAAGTCACACGCTCTCCTCCAGTGTCCCTGAATACAACTGGAGCACTAATCCCAATAGTGAATTTTTTTGCGCGATTAACCCCGGAAGAAACAACACCTGGGGTGAGCTTATTTCGGCAGGGTGCGTGAAGTCACTCACAACCATTAGCCGATCATCGACGCCTTCTGACACACTCGATCTTTATCGTGAAATCGGGTTATTCCAACCGTTACAATTGCCGCTTGAATCCAGCCAGTCAGTAGAGGTTCAGGAGATCAAGAGTTACACATCCTTGTTTACCGGTGATGCCGGAATTCTGGTTTCCCCCCTTCAAGTTGCAATTATGGGTTCTACTCTGTCAAATAACGGGCGTGTCATTACACCCCAGATTGCTATGGCATATAAGAAGCCAGATAACAACTGGACCTTGATCAACGTAAGCGCGAGCTCCACGATTGTCAACAACTTCAAAGCTGAAAAAGCTGTCAGCTACCTTACAAATGGCGATTTTCCAGGTTGGGAGATTTCTTCACTCGCTTCACACGAAGAAGCCAGCATTGCGTGGTACGTAGCTGGAACCCCTGCGAACTGGTTAGGCACGCCCATTACCCTTGTAGTCGCGCTCGAAGATGGTTCACCCCTCGATGCGCGTAAAATCGGACAAGAGTTATTCCAATCTGCTACAACAAGCGTTGATTAAAACAAAAGCTGGTGAGAGAATCACCAGCTTTTCATCGGCTTATACCGGGGTTATTTTGAGGAAGTGCCTCTTTCCCACCTGTAGGATGCCATTTTCGTTTATTTCGAAAGCCGGATCTTCGATCACGCTTCCTTCAAAACGAACACCCTTTTGATTGATCAAACGCCGTGCTTCATTCTTACTTTGAGCCAGCCCCGCTGCGATCAAAACATCCACGACCAGGCTGCCAGAGGCGCATTCAAATGAGGGGATATCCTCCGGAATGGACCCTTTTTGGAAAGTGTCCACAAAAAGTTGTTCCGCTTTGATCGCTTCATCTTCTCCATAAAACGCTGCTGAGATTTCTCTCGCAAGGCGCATCTTCGCATCCCTCGGGTGCAATTTACCGGATTTGACCCCCTCCTCTATCTCGGCAATCTCCGGAGGGGTAAGTCTCGTCGTAAGCCTGTAGTACACTCCCATCGCAAAATCGGGAATACTCATCACTTTCCCATACATATCCGCGGCATCGGTGCTGATGGGCACATGATTGCCGAGAGATTTGCTCATCTTTACAACTCCATCCGTCCCGGGCAAAATACCAAGGATGATGGCGATGTTTGGCTGCAAGCCCATGAAATCCATTATCTTCCGCGAAGCAGTCATGATGTTAAAAAGCTGGTCCGTTCCACCGACTTGAACGTCTGCTTTTAGTTTATACGCATCATATCCCTGCATGAGAGAGTAGAATGTCTCGTGTAAATAAACCGGATCACCCTTCTCCCAACGCAATTTGAAATTTTCACGCGTCAGGAATTGCTGAATTGTGAAATTTGACGCCAGCCGGATCAACTCTCGAAAGCTGAGGTCAGAAAGCCACTCTGCGTTGTACCTGATCGTAGTCTTTTCCGGATCGAGGATACGAAAAGCCTGTTCAGCATAGGTGCGGGCATTGGCTTCCACTTCCTCGGTTGTAAGTTGCGGCCGTAAAATATCCTTGTCCGAGGGATCACCGATCAAGGATGTGTAATTACCGATAACAAAGGTTACATCGTGCCCAAGTTCCTGGAACTGGCGCAGCTTTCGCATGGGAACCGTGTGACCCAGATGAAGGTCCGCCTTTGTTGGGTCGAAGCCGCAATAAACACGCAGCACCCTTCCTTCTTTATCACAGGTTTGCAACCGAATCCGCAATTCTTCCGCCATCTTGTTTTTCAGCGTTTCATCGCCGTATTCGGTCCCCTGCATCAGGTATTCGACCTGTTCGTTAATGTTCATTGCGACCTCCTTTGTGAGTATTTAATTGATGTGAAATTATACCAGCGAGACACATCTTTTTAGAACAAGCTCACGAAAATATCCAGATTAATATTTTGGCTACGCGCATTACTTTGTTCTACTCCCGCGTGCTATAATAAAAAGCAATTAAGAACCATGGATACACCAGTTCTAGTACTAAACTCAAACTTTGAACCCATCAACGTGTGTGGTTTTCAGCGCGCCATCGGATTGATGCTGACCGATAAGGCTACTTTGATCCTCAACGGACGCGGCGTCATCCATACAACTAATAATACCTACCCAATTCCCTCGGTGATACGCCTCTCTCACATGGTGCACAGGCCCCGTATGAGGGTTACACTAAACAGGCGCGAGGTTTTCAGGCGCGACCACTTCACCTGCCAATATTGCGGCAAATCAACTACCAACCCACATTCCGCACCTGATTCTGGCGAAATTTCATAATATCAGGTAAGCTTGGGGCATGAGTGCGGAACCAGAATATGAAACACAAAGCATAGACCACCTGGGTATCGTAGCTGGGATCAGCCGGGAGATCGGGTTGGTCGAAGCAATAGACGAAAAAATAGGCCAAACAGGCCGCAAAGTTAGTTGCGGTGAGGCCGTGCTGGCGAAGATATTGAACGTATTGGGTTTCAGCAGCCGAGCATTGTACTTGATGCCAGATTATCTAAAAAACAAACCTATTGACCTGCTGATCAGGGAAGATTTGAAACCGGATGATTTCAACGACGACACGCTGGGGCGCAGCCTGGATGATCTATATGCCTGTGGGGTAACGGAGGTCTTTGCCAGCATAGCCTCAAAAGCCCTGATCACTTATGGAATTGAACATCGCTTTGTGCATCTAGACAGCAGTTCATTTCACCTGCATGGGCAGTATGGTGTTGAAACGCCAGACCAGGAAATGATCACTATTACGCATGGCTATTCGCGCGATCATCGACCGGATTTAAAGCAAGTAGTGGCTCAAATCATCACCAGTCACAAATCGAATTTGCCAGTTTGGTTGGAAGTGTTGAGTGGGAACAGCAGCGATAAGGAGAGCTTTGCCAAAACGGTCAAAGCCTATTGCGAACATCTGAAAGATAAAAAGCAGCCCTACTTTGTGATGGATAGCGCTGGATACAGCAAAAGCAATCTCAAGACGCTCCAAAATATGTTGTGGCTGACGCGCGTACCAGAAACTTTGGCTGAGGCAAAACGCCTGGTCAAGGAAACTGATCAGGCACAGATGACACAACTGGCGCTTGGTTATTGGGGGAAAGAGGTCAAAAGCGAATATGGCGGCGTAGATCAGCGCTGGTTGGTTGTGTTTTCACAAGCGGCCTATGAGCGAGAGCTCAAAACGCTGGACAAAAAACGAGCCAGAGAACAAGAAGCTGCTGAAAAACTGTGGCGGAAAGTCAGCCAGCCCGTTTTCAATTGCCAAGAAGATGCCGAGGCTGCTTGTAAGCAATTCAACCAACGCTGGAAATACCACCAGGCGAGCATGGAAGCTACACCAGTCACCAAGCATGCACATCCAGGTCGCCCATCTGTTGGAACAGAACCCGAGGTGGTAGGATATGCCCTAAGTGGTAGCGTGCAAGCCTTTACGCCTGGAGTAGAAGAAGCCAAACTGAGTTTGGGTAAGTTCATTTTGGCGACCAATGAAATGGACAACCAAAATCTACCTGCAGCGGCCATGTTGGAGAACTACACAGCTCAAGGCATTTCTGTAGAGCGCGGCTTCCGTTTTTTGAAAGATCCTCTGTTTTTTGCCGACAGTTTGTTTCTGAAAAGCCCCGCTCGGATCATGGCGCTGATCATGATTATGGGCCTGGCATTGTTGATTTTTGCCTTAGGCGAACGCGAGTTACGCCTCGCTTTGAAACAGAACGGCCAGACGGTTCCTGATCAAAAGCGGAAACCAACCCAAACACCGACCTTGCGCTGGGTTTTTCAAATGTTTGAAGGGCTGGACGTACTCTCCGTGGTGCTTGATGGCCGTTTGGTAGCTCGGAAAATATTGAATTTGCGCCCGGCGCACACGCAAGTTATTCGGTTGCTCGGCCCACAAGTGCAGAAGTGTTACTTGCTTGGCCCATAGAACACGAAAGGGAAAAATGAAAAAGCGCATCTTGAGCCTGATCGTATATAGCATCTTTGTGCTGTTGGTTGGCCTGGCTGGATTTGCCTTGGGAGCGTTGACTGTTGGGGGACTTTCGCCTACTATGTTATTTGAAGTTATCTCAGGTGAAACACCGCAAAGCAAGATCACAGCCTACCTAGAAGCTATTCAAGCTCAAAACCGAGATGCCGCTCTGGATATCTGGATACTTCCAGCCAATAGCCCCGAACTAGACGACCGCCGAAATCTAATCACAGATGAACTTCTGGCTCACAAAATAACCGGTTTCACTATTTTTGAGCCACAATGGTGGAAAACCTGCTGTGAGCCAGGGGTTGTTTTCTCTGCCAGTAACGCAGGTGGAGCACGCGTTCGGGTACAAGTGCTAGATCAATCCGGTCAGACTTGGAGTTATACCTTTGACATATTTGTGGATGGTCCCTATTTTGGCGAAGCAGAGGGAAATCCTTATCGACACTGGATGCTACGCGATATTTACCCAACTGGTGATCTTCCCCTATACTGGAAACTTTTATATACTGGCACTGTTCAGTATCCTTAATCAGCATTTGCTTGCTTTGCCAGCCGTGGGCCGTTTTCATCGCCTTAAAATCCCCTAAAAGCAATTTTTGGGGTGCGGAATGTGGGACCAACCTCACGGTTGACCACGTTATTCCTAAACATCTTGGGGGCATTCACGAGTGGAAAAACCTGGTTACCGCCTGTTACACATGTAATCACATGAAGGGTGGACGGGCACTTTCTGATACCGGCATGACGCTTCTTCGAAAACCCAAAGAACCGCCCGCATCAGCCAGTTACATCTTTGCCCGTTTCATACCGGATAACAACGAATGGATGGATTTTCTGGAGGGATGGTAATCGGTTAAACCACCATCAGGTCTTTTGCCGGCAAGACCTCACCGCTGAATTTTTCTCGCGCTGCCCCCAACAACTCACTTTCAGCAACCCGATTATCATAATGAACGAGAATCAATTTCCTGACTCCCGCTGCAGCGGCAAGTTCTCCTGCCTGTTCAGGTGATGTATGCCCCTTTGCCAAGCCGGCAGACTCCTGCAGCAGTACATCCGCACCATCTGCCAGTCTAATGACGTTTGGGCAAGGTTCCGTATCGCAAGAATATGCAATCACCCTGCCCTCATCTGATTCAACCCGCAACCCGATCGTTGGCACCAGGTGGAGCACGGGCAGCGCAGAAATGCGCATTCCGCCATCCGTAATGAAATTTACTGCGCCGTTATCATCTACCATGTTAAATCGAACCGGGAACATATTCGGCCAGTCCTTCCATCCGAAAAGATCCAGTAGTTGAACTGCTTTTTCCAACGTGACCTTCAAACCATGAATTACGAGCGGCGATGTACGCTTTTCCAGCCACATGCCCATTATTAGCACCGGAAGGCTTCCCACGTGGTCGGCGTGAAAATGTGTCAACACCAGATCGGTAATGTCCAGGATAGATGATCCCGCCTCGGTTAACTTCACAACAGGGTTGTCCCCGCAATCAACCAAAACGAGCTTTTCTTCACCCTCGATGAGCAAATGTGTATTATCCTGTCCGATTTTCGGAACGGCATTGGCGGAACCAAGGATGATAAACCGTTTCATAGTTTTCTCCACCGTGTAATACTTATGTGCCTCTCGTACTTAATCCGCAGCAGCCTCGTTACGCTCTTCCACCTTGCTTTTTGCTTTATGACGTATGATCAGCGCAATTATCGATCCGACAAAGATCACACCCATCAATGCCTGATTGCTGTTTATTCCCGCAATTGGAGAATTAACAATGCGTATAAACTCCAGCATAAATCTACCGAAAGAATAAATGATCATGTACAGGAAGAAAACATCACCAGGCTTTAAACGGTCCTTGAATTTCCTTGCTACCCACAGAAGGAAAAACATATTGAGTAAATTCCAAATGAATTCATAAAGAAAGGTGGGGTGGTATCTTTCAATATTTTCAAAACCCGGCAATCGATGGGCTTGATCGATCTTTATCGCCCACGGCAGATTGGAGGGCATCCCATATACTTCCTGATTAAAATAATTTCCCCATCGCCCAATCGCTTGACCGAGCGCTAACCCCGGCGCCAGAATATCCAACCATGTGAGAAAACTCAATTTCTTTTTCCGGGCGTAAATCCACAAAGCCAGAACACCAGCCATTACTCCACCTGGAATTCCCAGGCCACCCTTCCGAATGTTGAGTATCTCCAACGGGCGCAGGAAGTATGGATTCTTTCCATCGATGAGCAAAGTTGAGTCGGGGGTCAACACGTGCCAGATCCGCGCACCAATAATGCCCGCCATTAAAACCCAGGGCAGCAGGTCCCATACGATTTCTCCATCAAACCCGCGGCGTTTTGCTTCTCGTGACGCGATGAAAGCGCCCAACAACGCACCAGTGATGATGATGAGCGCATAGAAATATATTTTTATCCCAAAGATTGTAAAACCATTAATCATGTTCTTTTCCTCTTTCCCAAAAACTAATTCAAGCTTTTTGATTGTTGATAGACATTAATGATTCGCTGAATGGCAGTCACGTTGGCCAAAATTGCGATAACCCATATGGCAATGATTGGCTTACCAATAATTAAAAACAAAATGAGCGCGATCATCCGCTCAACCCTTGAAAAAATACCAACTTTGGCACTAAAACCCTGGCCTTCTGCCCGCGCCCTGGTATACGAGACCATTACGCTGCCACCTGCAGCGATAAAGACCAACAAACTGGCAAGATTGTCACCCTGGCTAACGTAATAAAACAAAAGCCCGCCCAAAACGAATAATTCCGAATAACGATCGATCACCGAGTCGAAAAAGCCGCCAAAACGGGAAGGTTGACCCCTTTTTCGAGCCATAGCGCCATCCACAGCGTCCAGCGGAGCCCCGATCATAAGAATCAAACCGGCGACAAGAAAGTTGCCTAAACCAGCAAAAACACCTGCCGTGGCTGAAAGCAGCAATCCAAATAATGTAACACTGTTCGGAGTTAATCCCAGCTTAAGCAAAAAACCGGCTACCGGATCGAGCACCACCTTGAAAGTGTCGCGCATAAATTGCTCAAATGTCCACTTTTTCTTACCATTATCGAGTTCGCTCATCCACTCACCTGTCAATAGAAGCGAATTTTACTATGAAATTCTGAAATAAAGGCCTGCCCAATTAGTCGTTTCTTGAATTCTCTTCCCCGTCGTCCGGATCCAGCAATACCTCTCTCTCCTTGCCGCTGCCAACAGCGGGACCTATCACCCCCATTTCTTCAAGCTCATCCATCAATCGTGCAGCTCGCGGAAACCCGATGCGCAATCGGCGCTGCAGGAGTGAAGTTGAAGCTTTTCCAGCCGCGCGTACAACATCTATCGCCTGTTCCACCAGTTCATCCGCATCAGAGCTACCGATCTCTTCAACCATCTCTTCCCATGGCGCAGGATGAACGTCAATTGGACGCGGTTGGCTCTGCCAGAATTTCTGAATGTTCTCAATCTCGCCATCGCTGACGATGACTCCCTGAAGCCGCTGCAACCCTGAACGCGCCGGGTCAAGGAAAAGCATGTCGCCGCGTCCCAACAGGTTCTCTGCCCCATTTGAGTCAAGAATTACCCGGGAATCCACGGACGATGCCATGGCGAAGGAAATACGCGCCGGAAAGTTAGCTTTGATCAAACCGGTCACTACATCTGTGCTGGGACGTTGAGTCGCCACAACCATATGGATACCGGTGGCGCGAGCCATTTGCGCCAGGCGAATCAGACTGTGTTCTGTCTGCTCTGGTGCGTTCATCATCAGGTCCGCCAATTCATCAATAACAATCACGATTCGTGGCAGGGGTGGTTTTTTCTTCTGCCGCATTTTTTGATTGTAACCCGCCAGGTTCCGGGCGTGTACCTCCGCCAGCAAGCGATAACGTAAGTCCATTTCCATTTGCGCCCAGCGTAACACCGCCAGCATCCGCTCAAGCTCGGTCTCCACTTTGCCCATCATATGAGGCAAGCCATTAAATCTGACCAACTCAACCATTTTTGGATCAAGCATCACCAGTCGCAAGTCAGCCGGGGAATTATTCATTACCAGACAGGTCGTTAAAGAGGTCACACAAACCGATTTACCAGAATTTGTGGTTCCAGCGATCAGCAAATGCGGCAATTTCTCGAGATCAGTTGTCACCGGTTCACCCGAGACATCCCTCCCTAACGCAATTATGAGGGGCGCCTTTTTACTCTTGAAAACATCCGCATCAAGAATTGGTTTCAGGCGAACAAAAGAATTCTCTTCATTCGGGACTTCGATCCCAACGTAGGATTTTCCGGGAACCGGAGTTTCTACACGTAACCTTTGCGCAGAAAGCGCCAATGCGAGGTCACGCGAAAGGCTTGAAATTTTCGAGACCTTGACCTTCTGACGGGTTATGATCCCATCAGGTGCGACCCGTTCCGTGTAACCCGGTTCCACCGCATATTGTGTCACTGTTGGTCCAACCCGATAACCGATCACTTTTACAGGAACGCCGAACTCGCCAAGTTTCCGCTCAATTACCAGCGCCTTCTCTTTGATCAAAGATTCATGAGGAAGGATAAACTGTTCGTCAGTTAACAGGGTTATTGGTGGTAAACGATCATCCCGACCGGGATCCACAGGCGCCAGCTGCTGCCGATTTGCACTGTCTGCAGCCTCATGTTCTGCTTCATTATTTATTTTCTGACTTAATTTTGCCTGGGCCAACTTTTTTTGCTTGAGATCAGACAAACCCGTGTCAATCCCATGCCGCGATCGGGTCATGAGCCGCGAAAATCCACCGCCCGCCAACCACGTATGAACACCGCTTACGTATCCCGCCAGAAAGAGGAAAAGCACCAGATAGAGCAAGAAAGTGCCGGTCTTGGTTAAAAATGGCACGAATAACTGCGCCAATCCCCAGCCGAACACACCACCGTCCAGACCATCAGACGCCCGATCGACAGAGACTCCCCCAATTGCTGAAAGCAGGGGGAAAATGACAATAAACAGACCTTCGATAGCGATGATTCTCTTAAACGAGAGTGGAATTTTCTTGCCGACACCATGTTTAAAGACAACGACGCTTAAAAGAACAAGAATTATGACCAGCAAAAAACGCCCGAATCCAAAACTTTGATGAAGAAAATTGATCCATGAATCCATCACTGTGCCCCGGCTAAGCCCTAACAGACCTAACAAGGTCAGCACAGCCAGCAATGCCAGAAATGTGCCCAGCAAGTCCCAGGCAAAGTGTTTCAGGTTATTCAGTACAGATTTAGATTGGGAGATCAATGAAGGGAGAAGAACAGGTTCGTTGTTCTCAACCTCCTTTTCCACCACCCTTTCTTTGACCCTGTCGCTTTTAGTCGATTTTCGCGTTTTTGATTTGACGCTTGGTTTTGATTTAGTCCTGGTACTCATTCTTGGGCTATCAATCCCAGGCCAAGCCGGCGGCGGTCAACATCAATATGCAGTATTTTGACCTGTACATGTTGACCGGCGGAAAAGGGCTTTTCAATTTCTCTCCCATGCATGTGTTCAGGAAAGGAAGAAATATGAATCAACCCTTCGATACCTTCTTCAAGCTTTGCAAAAGCCCCAAAACGCATGATCGAGGTTATTTCAGCAGGAACGATATCACCAGGTTTGTAGATTCGCACCAGCCGATCCCAGGGGTTTGGGCTAAGACGCTTGATGCTAAGGGCGATTCTTGAATTGGATTCATTGATCTGCAACACAATTACCTTGACCTTGTCCCCCATTTTCAGCACATGCGTAGGGTTATCAACACGACCCCACGAGATCTCAGAGACATGCACTAAACCTTCCACTCCTCCCAGATCAACGAAGGCACCAAAATCCGTGATATTCGTGACAATTCCACAGGCTATCGTACCGGGCTTTAAAGTTTCAAATAACTCCTTACGTTTGCCTTCACCAGCCTGGGCGGCCCGTTCTGAAAACACAATACGATCATTTTCTTCTTCACACTCAATAATTTTCAAGTAAAGAGATTTTCCAACGTATTCAGCCAATTCACGCTGTCGGGCTTCCTCTCTTAATTCGGTGGGAAGATTCAGTAAATGCGAAATCGGAACAAATCCCTGAATACCATCGTGGTGAACCAGGAGACCTCCCCTGTTAAAACCGGTTACCTCAAGAATGACCACCTGATCCTGCTCATAGATTGACTTGACACAATCCCAATCAATCGCAGGATGGGATTTCGGTTCACAAGGTTGACAATTGAGTACTTTTACTTCCTGGTAAATCTTTTCTTCATCCGCTAAAATTGAAGCCCACCAACCCTCATCATCTTCCCGATGCATAGAAGCCTGTTGTTGATGATCAGAAACAGCCACCATTTTACTCCCTCCCTGCACAATAAACGACAATAATAAATCAGTTTGTTTCCCGTCCCGTAGCTTTCATCTCCATCTGTACTAAAATATCCGCGATCTTCTCGATGGCAACTTTTTGCTTGCGGTAAAGGTCCGCTTCCGAAACTGCCAGCTTTAAGGAAATTTCTCTCACTTTTTTCCCTTCCATGAACTTCATATCTAAAATATTATACAATAACCACTCACCAGTGTACTTTCTTTCCCCTTCCGGTTTTAACTGCTCTAATCCATTTCGCAAAACGCTTCGCAGCGCATTGATCTCGTTGCCCTCACTTTCTTCGAGCGCTTTCTTTACCACCTCCAGCTGCATCAACGGGCTTTCGGTCAACTTTGGGCCGCCCCAGTAATGCGTCAAAGCACCTTTGACCCAGGTCGTCATCTCCTTCCTTTCAAATCCATCCATATCAGAGAGCAGCGCTTTTTGATCAAATCTACCAGCTGCGCGCAGGCTCTGGATCATCTGTTCCTGCGGATCGAGCCTTTCGAGTATTTCAAAAACTTGTTCCAGCATCTGCCGATCTCTTAACGCGATAGCAGCGCGTTCTTTCAAACGGGAAAGCGCTTCCATCACTTCGGGTTCAAACGGTAATCTCTCACTGACTCCTGAAATCCCAAGGAATCCGTAATTCCCATCTTTCGCTTCGCTGTTCCCGTTTGATAGCGGGAGTAAAACATCTCCATCGATTTGTATCAATTCCTCTGTACCGGATGATTCCTCCAGCATGGATTCGATTGCTTCCAAGTGGGTTACGCTGATATTGATATCGGGGGTTTTTTCGATTACTTCAATGCCGTCTGCGTTCGGCAGCAATAAATAAGCGCCCTCCGCACGAGCCTGATCAGTAACCGCAGCCAGCACCATTTCAACAAACTGCCTAAGGTCGCTTCGGGTAATGATGCGCTCTTCCAATGAGCGGATAAATTGGAAATCATAAATGTCTCGATCGTATACAATCCACTTTTCGACATAGGGGTAGAACAATGTAATGGCATATTCACTAATCAATACCGTTATCACCATCACGATCAATGACAGCGCCTGGAAGGATGCACCCAATGCTTCGTTGGTTCTGCTGACCAGTGTCATTAATCCCAATGCGAGGCTGGCGGTCACTGGCCCGCGCAAAGTCCACTTGATCAGTCGGCTTTTCACGACCCGATCCGGCCAGGGGACGCCAAAGAAGGAAACCGCGTAAGCCATCAGGAAGATGCATAATCCCAGGCCAGCCGTCACGATGCTGGTGATAAACCAGAAAAACAGAGTATGTTCCGAGGCAAAATTGGAGCTGTAAAGTAGAAATGGGAAGGACCCGACAACCGGACCAATAGCGCTGAGAACGAGGTAGAGCATTCTACGGTTACTCGTGCGCGTGAGCGTGCGTTTAAGAGAGCGGTAGAAATTAATCCAGGCTAATACCAGGATAAAGATGTAGTAGATTGTAAACAGATCGGTAAAGATCGTTGGTTGATGGTGCGGAGCTGGATGATTGGAAGTCACCAGCTCACCGAGGAACCAGGGGGTGAATACAAGGATGATCATCCCAAGCGAAGCCGCGTATGTTAACCTGATCGCCCACTTACGACGCCAGCGCGATGGCAGCCCGGTTGTGGCCAGAAGCGCGTCAGAGAAGTTCAGATAAGTAGCTGGCAGCAGGATGATCCCGATCCATTGTGCGCGCAGCCAGAAATCAATAAAATATGGTTCATTACTGGTGACCGCGAAGGATTCGGCGGAAAAAACGACCACCAGACAAAACATTATCACCATGAAGACACGCGCAACCCGGTGCTTCAGGTTAAAGGTGAGACTATAGAGCAACAGGGCAAACGCAGTAATTGCGATACCAGCCGTGAGGATCTGACTGATCGTCCGCATTACAGAAATTATCTCGTTCATCCAGGTCGCCAAACCAATTCCTTCATTTCAATAGATGCACGTAAAAGAACGCAATATCCTGGTTTGCGTAGTAATTGTCCACCAATCCTGAAAAATCAAAACGCAGTTTTCGCATCAATTCGATCATTGGATGGTTTTTCGCTGGAACTTCCAAAACCAGCCTGGTAGCGTCCTGTTTTTTTAGCCAGTCCTGCGCAGCCAGTATCAACGCGGTCGCGATTCCCTGGCGCCGCATAGGCAGATCAACAACAACATCCCTGATCACAGCTGATTCAAGGTCAGGATTTCCATCTAATATCAAATAACCCACCAGGTTGCCTTCTGACCGTGCGACAAGAAACAGCGTGTGAAGTGTCCATGAGTCTTTAAGCGATTCAGCTCTGCGCGGGTAAGCGAGGTTTAATACTCTTGGAAGGCGAACCTCCTTCAGGTCGAAAACAAGATGCTCTCTCGTGACCTGGTTGCTGATCTGCCAGACATGGGTCGTTTCACAATTATGATCGAGGCTTTCTAGAACGTTGATATCAGTTGATACTGCAGGTCGAATTTCGATTTCTGCCATTTTTTACTCCGCGGCTTCGATTATCACCTGGATGACGCATGCGGGCAGTGGATTGTTAAGATTGTCGCTCACTACCAGCCGTAACTCGTAATTTCCAGGTGCAAGCGCGCTGGTATCCCAGGCGCCTCCAAGAGGTTCATTCACAATAATGGTATTTCCCGCTGCAATTGTCGTCCACATATCACTTCCAGAAGAGGAGTACTCGTATTTGTAAAACCCCAAATTTTCAATATTGACAGTACCCTTTAACTCCACTGTACCGCTAATCGTATCGCCATTCCGGGGGTCCGTCCAGTCTAACTGATCAGGGACACACCCACGGCTCAGGTAGGATGTAATGGTGGGGATCAAGCCCTGTGCAGTCACCTCAGTTGTGGGTGCTGGTGTGGTTGTCGGAGGTAATTGGGATACGTCAATCGTCGCGGTTGGTAATTGCTGCACTCCGGGAACAGCAGGAGTGACAAACGTGTTGACAAGGAACAATCCGGCTGCAAATAACAGACCAAAAACTGTGATCGTTAAACCCTGGTTAAATTTTCGCTGCGATTGTTCCTTTTCGAGACCAAAAATGCTGCCAGACCATTCCCGCCAGGCAACGTAGGTCTTCCGGGCTGCAAGTAAAACGATCAGCGCCGCTACAATGTAAAAAGGTATTTCATACTCGGTTAAGAAACGCAATAAACTATTCAAAGGTATTCGCCATCAACTTCCGATAAAAAGATCGCCGCGTAGAGGTTAATCAGCCAGATTTTCCAGTACTCCACGAATGATCTTCGTGAGCTTGGGGACGATCATCTTTCCGGCTTCAAGCACTTCCTCGTGCGTGGTGACGGTACTTCCATCCAGGTTCGCCTTGTTGCTAATACCTGACAAGCCCATCACGCGCATCCTGCCATGCCGCGCCACAATATTCTCCGGAACTGTTGACATCCCAACAGCGTCCGCTCCGATCCGTTGTAAAAAGCGCAGATCAGCCGGAGATTCAAAGGATGGACCCGAGAGGCACACGTACACGCCTTCATGTAAAAGTATGTCATTTTCTTTCGCAACGGTGCGTGCAATCGCGATCAATTCACGGTCATACGGTTGACTCATATCCGGGAAGCGTTCCCCGAACTCTGACAGGTTCGGACCCCGCAGTGGATTTAACCCTGCCATTCCAATAATATTAATGTGATCGATGAGCAGCATCACATCACCCGGTAAATAATCCGGATTTATCCCACCGGCTGCGTTCGTAAGGAACAACGTGCCAATCCCCAATCGCTGCATCACCCTAACCGGAAAGGTAACAACATCCATCGGGTACCCTTCGTAATAATGCACCCTCCCCTGCATTACCATCGTATGGACGCCGAACAGGCTCCCGATCACCAGCCGCCCGGCGTGACCTGAAATTGTGGATACCGGCCAACCGGGAATCTCATTATAGGGAATACTGACTGCATCCAGTACCATTTCTGCCAGGTTTCCCAATCCCGAACCCAAGGTCAGTCCAACTTTCGGGACACCGCTGATTCGCCCGCGAATAAACTCCGCAGCCGCGTCTATCTCTTTTAACGTAATAAAAGAATCCATGTTCACCTCTTTAACTGCATCGCGTGAAAATTCTTAAGAAAATTATATCAGAATGAAATGTTTCGGTTTGTCAGACTGCGAGAACCTTTTCAAAAGCTTTGATCGTGTAGTCGATGTCTTCATCATTGATCCAATAGTGGGTCACCAGTCTAAAGCGTTTGCTGGCAACCGCCCCCAGTTTCACCCCCAGCTCACCCAGTTTGTGAACCACATCGCGTGTTGAAAGATTGATCTCATCAGTCAAAGATGGAAACACCATATTCGATTGAGGCATCCCCAATTCAAAACGGATACCCGGTATTTTTGCCAACCCCTCGGCGAGCCGTTTTGCTCTTGCGTGGTCTTCGTGCAGCCGCAGGCTCATTTTTTCGAGCGCAATAATCCCGGCAGCCGCCAGAACTCCCGCCTGGCGCATTCCACCGCCAAGCACCTTCCTCGTGCGCAATCCCTGCTTGATAAATTCTCTGGATCCGCATACCACACTGCCAACCGGGGCGCAAAGCCCCTTGCTCAAACAAAAAGTTACACTATCCACAGGGGCGGTGAGCTGGTCTGCGCTAACCCCGAGCGCAGCGGCTGCGTTAAAAACTCGCGCCCCGTCCAGGTGCAGGTGCAAATGATGCTTGTGTGCCAGGTCTGCCACGGATTGAGTATATTCGGGGGTCAGTACAGTTCCGCCGCAGCGGTTATGCGTATTCTCAAGGATCACCATGCGGGTGATCGGGTCATGGATGTCATCCGGCCTTATCGCATCTTCAATGTCTGATAGCAGGAGCGATCCATCTGCCTGGTTCGGCAGCGTGTTCGGAAAAACACCCCCCAGTGCTGATATCCCGCCGGCTTCAAAGAGAAAAGTGTGCCCAAGGTTGCCCATGATCACTTCATCACCCCTGCCGCAAACGTTCAGCACTGAAAGCAGGTTGCCCATTGTGCCGGATGGCACGAATAAACCAGCCTCTTTACCCAGCATTTCGGCTGCCAATTCCTGCAAGTGGTTGATCGTCGGATCCTCACCATACACGTCATCGCCTACTTCCGCCATTGCCATAGCGCGGCGCATTTCATCAGTAGGTTTGGTTACTGTGTCTGAGCGCATGTCAATAATCTTCATGAATGTCCTCCGTGTAATTGGGATAATTGGTCGATCACCTTTTGCAGATCCTCAGGCAGCCCCGTAGTGAAGGTGCTTTTCTGCTCATCACCGGGTAAAACGATCGATATCTTCGCGGCGTGCAGAAAGTGCCGATCGATCTCCAGGCTCGGTTTCTTGTGTCCGTAAATACGATCACCAGTTATCGGACAGCCCAAAAACGCCATATGCAACCTGATCTGGTGGGTTCGCCCGGTGAATGGATGCGCTTCGACTAACGTGTGTTTTGTATATTGTACAAGCGTTTTGTACTCGGTGACAGCAGGTCGACCTCTCCCCTCAGAGACCACCGCCATTTGCTTGCGGTGCGCCGGGTCGCGGGCAATCGCCGCTTCAACCCTGCCCGTCGGAGTGGGCGGTTTGCCATCCACCAGCGCAACATAAGCCTTTTCAACTTTTCTCAAACGGAACTGATCCTGCAGCCAGCGATGAGCCTGATCATTTTTAGCAACGATGATGAGGCCCGAGGTGTCCTTGTCAAGTCGGTGAACGATCCCGGGGCGGATTTCACCGCCGATTCCCTTCAAATCGCTGAAACTCCCCAGTGCGGCATGTACGAGGGTTCCGCTGGAGTGTCCCGGCGCTGGATGCACAACCATGCCGGCGGGCTTATTGACGATGACTAGGTCATCATTCTCAAAAACGATGTCAAGGGAAATAGCTTCGGGGGTCAAATCCACGGGTTCTGCGGCAGGTACCTCAATTATGACCTCGCTCCCAGCTTCGATAATATAACCGGTTTTCGTGATCGGATTTGCGTTAACCATAACCGCGCCATCCCGGATCAGCGTCTGCACCCTGGAACGGGAATGTTCGGGAAGTTTTCCTGCCAGGTATTTATCCAGCCGGTTTTCCTCACCGGGCTGAACGCGAAATCTGAAGCGATTATTGCTCAACAGTATCCCCATTTAAAGTATGACTCTGCGCGGCTTCAATCTTGCGGGCTTTTTCCCGCTTTTCCTGCACCCATACTCCGATCAAAAGGATAATCACTCCCACGGTGATACAACTGTCAGCCACGTTGAACACAGGGAAATTCCCTACGGAAATAAAATCAATCACGTGACCGAATTTGATCCTGTCAACCAGGTTGCCAACCGCTCCACCAAGCTCAAGCATTAAAGCCAACTTGAGCATCCAATCCTCTTTTTCAAGTTTGGGGTAATAAAAGATGATCATCCCCGCCACCACGAACGCCAGGATGATAAATACGGGGTTCATACCCTGCAGCATACCAAATGCAACCCCCGTGTTGCTCCAGTGAACGATGCGGGCAATGGGCGTAAGCCACTCCCAGGGCGACCAGTAGCCGCCATAGGGAATATTGGAAATGACCAGCCATTTTGTGTACTGGTCTACGAGTACGATGACCACCGCGACAATGACGAGCCAATAGGTTTTACGCAGGAATTCTTTCAATCGATTGCTCCAAGTTAAAAGTAAATGAATTTTACCGCAGAATAAGAAGGGAAATTTTGGGGCTCCATCCTGGAGCCCCACATATTTATACTTTTTGTATGCCGATCTTTACCTTTTCACCGTCAAAAGCATCCTCCACAGTGAACGCTCCCTCCGGAGTATCTGCATTGATCAAATCAACGGTCAACGTCTCAGCCATAATGTACTCCCTGAAATCTTCAACCGCATCCTGCAGGATTGGCGAAGCCGTGTAGCTCAACCGGATACGGTCAGCGATATCGAGCTCTGCGGCTTTGCGCGCATCCTGCACGCGCCGCACGAACTCACGCGCCAGACCTTCTGCTATCAGTTTCGGAGTCAACTCAGTCACGAGCGCGGCCAGGTATGCGCCTTCCGCCGCCACTGAATATCCTTCGCGCGCCTGAAGCCGGACCTCAACTTCCTCCGGTAATATCTCTAGCGCTTTATCATCCAGGGTCAAACTGATGGTTTCGCCTGAAAGCAGTTTCAACGCTGTGATTTCAGTATCCATCTCGAGGATCAATTTGCGAATCCCAGGGAAGAGGCTGCCAAATTTTTGACCCAACTGCTTGGGAAGCGGATTTAGTGAGTAACTCACCGCTTCGCCCGCTGCGTTCAGAAACCTCACCTTTTTCACATTCAATTCATCCGCGAGTAATTCCGCGTAATTGGTCGCGATCCTTTCCTCTTCCAGGTTTGCGACGGAGAACGCCACTTCTGAAAGGGGCTGGCGAACTTTGCGGTTGGCTTTGTTGCGGGCAGCGTGTCCTAAAGAGGTTAGCCGCATTACCAGGTTCATTTCTGCGTTGAGTTTTTCATCGATCACAGCAGGGTCAAATTCCAGCCATTCTGAAAGATGCACTGATTCGCCGGCGTCTTTCTGCACCGAACCGACAAGATTGAGGTAAAGCTCATCGGCTATAAAAGGCATCGTAGGTGCCAGCAGCTTGCTCAATCCTACCAGGCATTCATAAAGCGTCGCGTAGGCTGCCCGCTTGTCCCCATCCGATTCGCTTTTCCAGAAGCGGCGCCTCGAACGGCGCAGATACCAGTTGGAAAGTTGTTCAACAAAATCCTGTATTGGACGCGTTGCGCCGAGCACATCATAATTTTCAAGCGCGTTGGTAACATCTCTGATCAACGTGTGCAGCGAAGACCGAACCCATTTGTCCAGGGGGCTGTACTCGATCTTTTCTCCCGGGTCGGGTTTCCAGCCGTCGAGGTTGGCATAAGTGACAAAGAATGAATAGGTATTCCACAAGGTGAGGGTGAAGTTGCGCAGCACCTCACCGACCAGGTCACCTGAAAAGCGGCGTTCCTGTCCGGGAGGGCTGGCGGTGTAAAGGTACCAGCGCATAGCATCCGCACCGTGTTTGTCGATCACCGACCAAGGCGTCACCACGTTGCCGCGCGATTTCGACATCTTTTGCCCATCACCATCCAGGATCAAACCGAGGCAAATGACATTCTTGAAGCAGTTGGTGTCAAATAGCAGTGTGCTGATGGCGTGCAGCGAATAGAACCATCCGCGGGTCTGATCGACCGCCTCGCAAATGAAATCCGCCGGGAACTGGTTTTTAAATTCGTCCAGGTTTTCAAACGGGTAATGCCACTGACTGACCGGCATGGAGCCTGAATCAAACCATACATCGATCAACTCTGGTACCCGGCGCATCCTGCCCCCGCACTCACCGCATGTCAGTGTGATTTCGTCCACGTAAGGCCTGTGCAGATCCGCGTCAGCCAGACTCTTGCCAGAGCGGTCTGAAAGTTCCGCGATGGAACCGATGCAATCTTGGTTATGGCAGCTTTCACATTCCCATACCGGCAGCGGGGTTCCCCAGTAGCGCTCACGCCCCAACGCCCAGTCAACATTGTTTTCGAGCCAATTTCCGAACCTTCCTTTGCGAATATGCTCCGGATACCAGTTGATCTGGTCATTTAATTCCACCATTCGATCCTTGAACTGGCTGGTGCGAATGTACCACGTCGGGCGGGCATAATAGAGCAATGGCGTGCTGCAACGCCAGCAGAACGGATATGTGTGCACATACGTTCCCTCCCTGAAGAGAAGTCCCCTCTCTTTCAGGTTGCGGGTGATCAACGGATCAGCATCTTTTACAAACAACCCCGCCCACGGCTGCACTTCGGAGATGAATGTGCCGTCTTCCGCGACGGTGTTTAGGATGGGCAGGTCATGATCAAGTGAGACCTGCATATCATCCGCCCCAAACGCTGGAGCGATATGAACCAGCCCTGAGCCATCCTCCGTTGTGACAAAATCGCCCAACACGATATAGTGCGCCTTTTTTTCTGTCGGCATGAATGTGAACAAGGGTTTGTAATGTTTGCCCTTCAGCTGCCTGCCTTTCAGACGGTTGACAACCCTAACCTGCTCCTCGCCAAAAACCTTCAGCAGGAGAGACTCAGCCAGGATCAACCTTTCCTGTGTGCCATCTTCCATTGTCCGCTCGATGGTCACGTAGTCGATATCAGCACCCGCTGCCACCGCCACGTTAGCGGGCAGCGTCCAGGGCGTGGTCGTCCAAACAAGCAGTGATGTGCCCGGAGTATCCACCAGCGGCATGCGCACGAAAACAGACGGGTCAGTCGCATCGCGGTATCCCTGCGCCACCTCGTGATCTGAAAGCGGCGTTCCACACCGCGGGCAGTATGGCACAACCTTATATCCCTGGTAGAGCAGTTTCTTCTCCCAGTAATTTTTCAGGATCCACCAGACTGATTCAATGTAATAATTCTCATAGGTGACGTAAGCGGACTCCAGGTCCACCCAGTAACCGATCCGGTCTGTTAATCTTTCCCATTCCTGTATGTACGCAAAAGCCGATTCACGGCACATGGCATTAAATTTGGCAATTCCGAACTCTTCGATCTGCTGCTTGTTGGTGAACCCCAGCTTCTTCTCCACCTCGATCTCAACAGGAAGCCCGTGTGTGTCCCACCCGCCGCGTCGGGATACGTGGTAACCGCGCATGGTCTTGTAACGGGGAAAAATATCTTTGAACGCCCGCGCGAGCACATGATGCACGCCCGGTTTCCCGTTCGCTGTTGGCGGACCTTCAAAAAAGATGTATTCCGGCTTTCCTTCCCTTTGGGTCAAACTCTTGTGAAAAATATCGCGACTTTGCCAGTACTGCAAAATCCTCGTTTCCATGCGGTTTACATCCAGTTTTGGCGACACAGGTTTGAACATGCTTCCTCCTTAAACAAAAATCCCATCCCACACCAGGGACGGGAGTGATTTCCCGCGGTACCACCCTGTTTCTCATCAATCAGAGCGCTCTGTCAGGTGCATTCATGTGAATATACCTGATCCAGGATAACGGTCGAATCTCCGGCTCACCTACTCGCTGTTTGCTTTCAGATCGCAGCTCCGGAATGATTTTCAACTTATAGACCTTACCGGCTCACACCAGTTCCGGTTTCGCTGAAGGTTTTTTAAGCCTACTCTTTTCCATCAAAGCTTTTGTTTGCCAGATTATATCACAACAGACGTTAATTACTCGATCACCTCGTAGAAAAGCGGGAGCGGCTCGCAGGGCTCGTTCTGCCACCGGCATGCTGAAAGACAGTCTCTTTGCGCTTTCTCAAATGAACGCTCATCACTGGCATGTAGTGTGAATAAAACATCTCCAACCTTTACACGATCCCCCACGTTGTGATGAACAATGATCCCAACACGATGATCGATCACATCCTCCTTGCGACTCCGCCCCGCACCCATTTCCACCGAGGTTTCACCAATTGTGAGCGCATCCAGCGCGCTGAGATAACCATCCTCAGGTGACAACACCTCCCTTATTACAGGTGCAGCCGGGAATAACCCCGGATTATCGATGTAAGCCGGATCCCCGCCCTGATTGATGACCAGCTTCCGAAGCTGAGCCAAACCACGACCTTCAGCGATAGCCTGCTCTGCCATTTTCCTGCCAGTCTCAATGTCCGGTGCTTTTTCGCCTACACGCAACATATGCGCTGCGACAACCAGGCAGTGCTCGGTAAACTCATCGGGTCCCCTGCCATTCAGCGTCTCTATGGCTTCGACCAACTCCAATGAGTTGCCAACAGCGTTTCCCAATGGCTGGTTCATGTCAGAAAGCAATGCCACCACCCGGCGATTACTCAGCCTGCCAATCGCAACCATCAACCGTGCCAGCTGGCGCGCTTCCTCCAGGTTCTTCATGAATGCTCCGCTGCCAACTTTTACATCCAGCACGATCCCGCGCGCTCCGCCGGCGATCTTTTTGCTCATCACAGAGGAGGCGATCAACGGGATTGACTGGACTGTTCCGGTCACATCTCGTAGGGCGTATAACTTTCCATCAGCCGGAGCCAGATCACCGCTTTGCCCGCCAAGAACGAGTCCCTCGTCTTTCAACAGACGGATGAACTCTTCCCGTGAAAGGTCTGTGCGAAAACCGGGGATAGACTCGATTTTGTCCAACGTACCACCGGTAAAACCCAATCCCCTGCCCGACATCTTCCCCACCGGAAGCCCGCAAGCGGATACGATCGGCTCCACCACCAGGGTGGTTTTATCACCAACACCGCCGGTTGAATGTTTATCCACCTCGAACGGTACAATGTCCGTCAGATCGAGCACTTCACCGGAACCGGCGATCGCAAGCGTGAGATCGGTCGTTTCCTGGTCGGTCATGCCATTAAGCAGCACTGCCATCGCCCAGGCGGAAACCTGGTAATCAGGAATCTCGCCGGTGGCGATTCCATCGACAAAAAAGTCGATTTCCTCCCGGCTCAATTCCTGCTTGTCGCGCTTTTTGATGATGATGTCCACTGCTCTCATAAGTCACTCCTCCATTGAAAAACCTGAATACTAATTTTACTACACCGGTAAATAAGAAAATGACCAGGCATTATACAAACCTGGTCATCGCGATTTCAACAAAACAACGTTTACTTCAACGAAATGGTTACCTTGCGGTAAGGCTCTTCGCCAACACTTTCTGTAAACACCTGGGAGTGTTCGCGCAGTTCCAGGTGAATAACGCGCCGCTCATTAGCAGGCATCGGTTCCAGTGTCTGCTTTCGTCCGGATTGAATCGCCTGTTCAGCCATACGACGACCCAACTGGCGTAATTGACGCTCTCTGCGGATGCGGTAACCCTGCACATCGACCTGTATCGGCACCCACCTGCCAAGTTCCTTATTCACGATCAGGCTGGTGATATACTGCAGCGCATTTAAAGTCTCTGAGCGCCGGCCGATCAGAATGCTCAGGTCTTTCCCTTCGATGTTTACCATCGCCACACGTTGATCTTTATCATCCTGCGGATCGATATACCTTACTTTTACTTCCGCTTTGATGCGCATGCGGTCCAGCATCTCAACCACGACTGATTGCACGGTTCTGAGGTTCTGCTGTTCTTCTTCACTGAGATTGGAAAGGTCAATCTCCACCTCAGTGGAGGTGAACTCATCTTCCACATGCTCTTCACGCTCAATATCCGACTTTTCAGGTTTATGGTCCTCGATCAAGGATTCAAACGGCTTCATCGTGATGCGAACACGCGCCTGCCTGCCGCCAATCCCCAACAAACCACGGGAACCCGCGTCCAGTACCTCAATATCAACCATCTCCTCAGAAAGCCCCAACTGTTCCAGTCCGTTCTCAATTGCTTCTTCAGGGGATGGAGCGATAATTTCCAGAGTTGTTTTTTCTTCTCCCATTATTTACCTCGCGTGGTGGTCTTTGTAACGGCTAGTTTCGTGGTGTCTTTTTTCTTCCAGAAGGCGATGTTATCCCAATGCACATTTCCTGAAATTCCATATTGCGCGATCTGAATGATATTGCTGGTCACAAAATATAGCGCCAGACCGGATTGCAGCGTCCAGGCTAACCAACCCATCAGGAAGGGCATGTAGATGTTCATCATCTTCGACATCATCGCACCCTGGTCGTTCGCGCCGGGTTGCGGCGGTGGTGAAATGATCTTCGAAGAGATGTAAGTGGTGATCACCACCACAATTGCCAGAACCGGTATTCCAAAATTAAGGCCTGGAATGTTCAATCGCTCGGGCAATCCCATATCCATCCACAGGAACTTGCTGTTGAGGGGTAACACTTCGGCCAGATTGAGGAATTTTGGGTAAATGTGATTGGTTAATTTAAGCAGATCCAACGGACCCGTTGCCATAGCCTGGATCAACGCCTGGTAAAGACCAATGATGATCGGAAATTGGATCACGGTTGGCAGACACGAAGACATAGGGTTGATCTTCATCTCCTGGTACAGTTTCATCTGCTCCTGCGCCAGTTTTTCCTTGTCGTTCTTGTATTTGGTCTGAATCTCGATATAACGTTTGTCGCTTTGCAGCTTTTGCATCGCGGCGGTGCTTTTCATCTGCTTGGCAGTCAGCGGGTAAAGAATGATCCTGGTCAGAAGAGTGAACAGAATGATCGCAACCCCGAAATTACCAACCAGCTTCGAGATCCAGAGCAGCACATTTATGAAAGGCTCAATAATAATCGTATCCCACATGTAGGTCCGTCCTTATTTTTTATCCGTGAAGTCCCAAACCTCGTTGCCGTTGAGATCCACCGCTACAAGAGGTTCTTCCCCTTGCGTTAAACTGAGCAGCAAATGGTCTCCACTTTTTTGGAGATTTGAGTAAAGTTTTCCGTCAAATGAACGCGTCCAAAGCCTGGCACCATCAAATCCGATCACCACCAAGGAGCCTTCTTCGTTGCCGAACGCGAGACCGTCTTCCATCAGGATTCCAGCACCAAGTATGGGAAATTCAGTGTCGATGTACTGCACAATTTTTCCATCTGCGCTCTCAAGAATATTGATCCGCCCGGATTGGTCGCCTACGTATAGTTTCCCTTCGTGAGAAAGCGGCGCAGACCAGATACCCCCGCCCAGTTGCTGCTGCCAGATAATGCTGCCATCCGTCACGTTCAGTGCGAAAAGTGTACCCTCCAGATTACCAACATAGAGCACGCCCTCTTCCAGTAAAGCGCGGGCAACTGAGGAGGAATGAAGATCTGTCTTCCAAACCAGTGTCCCGGTCGCAACATCAACTGCGTAAAAATGTCTGTCCATCGATGCAAAATAGACTATTTCCCCATCGGAAACAGGTCTGGCCCATAACGCTTGATCTGTTTCAAAGCGCCAGACCAATTGTCCGGAAAGATCCACGGCGTATAACGAATAATCAGTGTTCGGCGCGATGATCAGGTTGTCGAGAACCAACGGGCTGTCAATGTAGCGGCTTTTCGCTTCTTCGAAAACCCAGGTTTCTGCACCGGTTTTCGCGTTCAAGCTCGCCATACCGTTGGCATAATCCACCACGATCAGCTGTTCGCCCACCTGCACTGGCTCGGCGTAGAACAAACGCTTCGCATTTGCTTTTTCAGGGTATTGCCAGACGGTGTTTCCACTATCGCTGGCCAACGCGTAAACAGCCGCGCCATTCGCGAAATACACATTTTCTTCGGTCGCTGTTACTCCCGCCCAGCTATTGATTGCCCCCGCGCCCGTGCAGGAGGTTAATAACAACGCTGCCAGGCTGAAAAGTAAGATCATCACAATGCGGTTAATTTTCATGCTTATCTAAATTCCTTATGCCTTAATTCGTATCAAAATCGATCGCTCAGGGTACCGGGTCAAAACCACCCGGATTGAATGGATTGCAGCGCAGAACACGCCAAACTGCCAAAATAGTCCCTTTTATGGAACCGTGCTTATAGATCGCCTGGTAGCCGTAATGAGAACATGAAGGGTAAAAACGACATGTATTGGATGGCAGCGTGGGTGAGATCAGCTTCTGATAAAGACGTATCAACGCCAGCAAGCTCATGCGCGGGATATTCCAAATTGTGAAAGGAAGATCTCTGAGCCTGGGCTCCTCCACATGGATGTGATCATCTTCGTGGATCATTATTGTCTGCGCCAATCAATCCTGCTCTTCCCAGCAGTACCATTACTGCTGATGACAATTCCTGAAATGAAGCTCGTGAAGCGGGTTCTCGGGGAATGACGATAATGTCACAATTACGGTTGATTTCAGAAAGCATACTGGTGAGAATCTCGCGCATCCGCCTTTTGATCCTGTTGCGCTGCACAGCCCCACCTAATGATTTGGAAACCTGTATCCCAACCCGCGGATTTTCTGTCTGACCTTCTCCAACGATAATGACTGAAAGCGGGTGCGCGTAGGATTTACCAGTCTGGCGCACCCGCTTGTAGTCATTTGTATGGGTTAACCGGAATTTCCGTTTCACCCGTCATCCTGCCTGAATTTACAAAGAACATGCTTACAATTCGAGATTCAGGATAAGAATAAAATTCTACCACCTGGTGTTCTTGACGTGGTTGTTCTTGGTTACTGCAAGAACATAACGGCCCTTTGCACGCCTTCTCTTTAATACGTCGCGTCCATCCTGAGTAGCCATACGTGCACGAAACCCGTGTACACGGACACGGCGGCGAATTCTCGGTTGATAAGTCCTCTTCGGCATTCTAATTTCCTCTCAATTTATACATTTTGCAAAAAATCACAGCACGGAATTATACCTCAACCATGCTAACCGGTCAAAGGTTTTTTCATTCCTCCGGCATTTCCAGAAGCCGCGCGATCTTCTTCGCGCCATCCGGATCGGTAATGGCAAGCACTTCATCGCCCTCCATTAGCGTGGTGATACCCCTGGGAATCATCAGATCACCTTTGCGAATGATTCCCGCGATGACACAATTCGTCGGAAGATCAAGATCTTTGATCGCGACACCAATCGCCATTGCTTTTGGCGGAATCTTTTCCTCAACAAGGGAGTATTTACCCCTGCGCAGCTTCATCAGGGTCATCATGTCACCCATTGACATTTCTTCTTCGATGAGCCGGGCAAGGATATCAGCCTGATTGACCGCCACATCTACATGAAACATATCGTTAAACAGCCAGGCATTGCGGGGATTGTTGACCCTGGCAATTGTGCGCTTGACACCATACCGCTCACGTACCAGGTAGCACATCGCAAGATTTTGCGCGTCATTGGGAGTGGTAGCCGCAAAAACCTGTGCGTGCTGAATGTCCGCCTGCTCGAGAACACTCACATCCAGCGGATTGCCGGTCACGATATTTTCTGTTGGTAATTCCTTGTGAATTCGCGCCAATATTTCCGGACGCTCTTCCACCAGTTTTACTTTGTGTTCGATCTCAATCAAGGATTTAGCCAGTTGGGCGCCTGTTCGCCCGCCGCCTGCGATTATGACAAACATTTCAGCCCTCCTGACTTCGTCGTAAGTTTGCCCGTGTATCCTGGATGCCTTCCATGGTGGCAGCTACTGCCAGGATATCGCCGGTTTTTAGAATCGTGTCATCAACTGGAAGAAACGCTTTGCCGGCCCGGGTGATTGCCACCCACTTACAATCTGAACAAACGATAAGCTCGTTGACCTTTTTTCCATTCCAGGAGGTGGGAATTTCAATTTCATAAACCTCCACTTCACCGTTGCCAGCTGAAAAGACAGTCCGCCCTTCGGTATCCAGGAGCAATTCTTCAATGCGCTGGGATCCCCAACTGCTGGAGCTGATCACCTGAATGTTAAACGATTCAAAAAGCGGCATCAAATGCGGGTCATAATTACGTGCCACAACATTGGCAATTTGATATTCTTTCTGAGCAATGTGGCAGATAACCGCGTTCAATGTATCGCTGCTTGTCACTGCTGCCAATCCGTCACATTTTTGAATTCCTGCCCGTTTAAGAACTTCCTGGTTCAGCGCGTCGCCTTCTTCCATCCTTCCCTTAAAATCCGCGGGAAGATTATGAAAAGAATTTACATTCTCATCCACCACTGAAACCTGGTGACCCCGCTGGAATAAACTGTACGCCAGCTGAGCGCCGATCCTGCCGCATCCAATGATCACGATTCGCATATTTCCTCTATTCTCGTTAATCCACCTGGTAAGGTACTTCCATGATTACGATGTTATTGCGCGACAATAGCACTTTTCGCAAAGTCTCCGCTGTTTGGGCATGCAACGCATTGGTGATTGCTTGCCGGGGAATGAACTGCGGGACAATAATACTGATGATTTCATTTTCTTTGCGTTGACGATCCAATTCTTCAATGTACTCCAGCAAGGGTTCAATAAACAGGCGGTACGGTGATTCAATCACAACCAGCCGGTAACCCTCTCCCCAGGTCTCCCACTTTTCCCTGGTCTTTTGAGTCTCATCCGGGTCGATCGATACGTGCACGGCCGTGATGTCGCTGGATAAAGTCCTGGCGTACCTGAGCGCGGTTAATGTGCCCTTGTGCACACTGCTCACCAGCAGCAGCACCCGTTGATGCGCAATACGCGTCCGCGGTTGAAACTCATCCAGAGAAAGATCGTGCGCCAGGTTGGTGTAATGCCGGTGAATGGCGGAAAAAATGAAAACCAGACCAGGGATCAAAATCACTACGATCCACGCCCCATCGACAAACTTGGTCACAGCGAAGATGATCATAACGATTGCCGTTACGAAGGCACCGAATCCATTTATGATCATTTTATACATCCAGGCGCGATCATGGCGGACGATGGAACCCTTTTCCACGATCTCTTCACCCGGTTTCAGCTTCCCTGATTTCCTCCACCTGCGCGCCATCCCAAATTGCGAAATTGTGAATGAAAGGAATACACCCACGGCGTATAGCGGGATCAGCCGGGTAACGCTGGCATTAAACATAATAATCAACAGGATCGCCATCACCGCCAGCGCGACGATCCCGCGAGAGTAGACCAGTCGGCTGCCGCGGTATGTGAGTTGTCGTGGAAGATATCCATCAGCCGCCGCGATGGCGCTAAGCCTGGGAAAATCCGCGAAGGCGGTATTGGCTGCCATTACCAGAATGATCGTTGTCGCTGCGATCGTGCCAAGGTATAGAAGTCCGCGTCCATCCAACACGGTTCGGGCGAGTTGGGAGATCAAAGTCTCTTCTTCTGACGGCATCACCCCCATATGATTGCCTAGGAACGTGATCGAGAACATCATTGAACCCAGGATCAAAGCCATGATGATCAAAGTGGTTCCAGCATTCTTGCTGCGCGGTTCTTTAAAAGCTGTAATGCCGTCTGAAATCGCCTCCACACCAGTGACCGCCGTTGTACCGCTGGCAAAAGCCTTAAGGATCAGGAACAGCGTGATGGGTTGGGCGTAGGCTTGCGTTTCGATCAGATCCATTGGTGGAGCTTCGACCATACCCAGCGTGCCTGCGATTAGGCGTACAAAACCCACGATGATATTGAGGAACATCATAAACAGGAAAAAGTACGTTGGTATCGCAAAGGTGATACCTGATTCCTTCACGCCGCGCAGATTCACCATCATGATGAGTAAAACAAAAAAGATGGCAATGATTACTTTGTAATTTTCAATTACTGGAAAAGCGGATGTGAGTTGCGCCACACCTGATGAAATAGAAACAGCAACAGTTAGGATGTAATCTGTGAGCAGGGCGGCCGCGGCTATCTGTGCAGGCAGGGCACCGATGTTGTCGCGTGCCACTATGAACGAGCCGCCGCCGTTCGGGTAGGCATGAACGGTCTGTTCGTAAGAAAAGATCAGTATTGCCAACAGCGCGCAAATTCCCAAAGCGATAGGAACGGAAAGATGAAAAGCCTGGACTCCAGCGACCGCGAGGATGATGAGAATCTCCTGCGGGGCGTACGCCACTGAGGACATCGCATCCGAAGAAAATACCGCCAGGCCGAGAAACTTTCCGATCGTTTGATGCGGAGCGTCTGCGGTAGATAACGGCCTTCCGATTAATAGCCTTCTCCATCCCTTGCCGGGTTCATAATCCGTCGCCCTGCGGAAGACAGTGGAACCGTTGCTATTTTCTATCTTCATTGTAAGCGTCCAATAGTATGCATCACGTGAGAATTATTCCAGTTTGCGACAAAACCTGATCTTGATAGAAGAATAATATCATTATTTTTACCGGAAGGCACAAAAATCCGTCTAACCCACCCGGTAAACAACGCCCTGGTAAGGGAGCAGCGTAGGAGCAGGATCTTCGATGTGCACCCAGTTCTTGAGTGTGTTGATCAGTATCTGGTTCACTTTTCGAGGCAAAACCACTTGCCGGTTTTCAGCGCTCATGTTAAGCACGACTAATAACTCGTCATTAGCATACTTTCTACTGAAACAGAGCACTTCCTCATTATCGATGTCGATCTCCTTGTAATCTCCCACCAGTAATGCCGGGTTCTGTTTACGCACAAGCAGCATGCGACGATAAAAGTTGATCATGGAGTCAGGCTGGCTCACCTGATCGTTTACATTTACACCATCCGCGTAATTCGGATTAACCGGCAGCCACGGTGTCACTTCAGGCGGACAAAATCCACCATTCGGTTCGTTCGACCACTGCATGGGTGTTCGGTTCCGATCCCTGCCCTTTTTCGCGCCAACCACAACCGCGCTTCCCTCATCCGTCCCATTTACCCTTCTTTCAAGGTCGACATAGAGAAGGCTCAGTGGGTCGCGAAAAAGTTGCTGATCCCTGATGAGCAGGTCTGTCATACCGATCTCCTCACCGTTGTAAAGAAACGGGGTTCCTTTTAACGTCAGCAGCAGCATCAGGTGCAGCTTCGCCTGAGCGTCATTGTTTGTTCCGTCGCCAAAAGCTGTGTACACCCGCGATACATCGTGATTGCCTAACGTATTGCAAGGCCAGGCTTTCTCAGGCAGAGCACTCAAACGCTGCGCCTGGTTTTGTTTCACATGCCGGGCAGTCAATTTATCAGCTTGCATAAGGGGAAAGTTGAAATTGAGGTGCAATTCATTGGTGCCATCCCCATAGAACTCGATCGCGTCAGTTTCGCCGATCAGTACACGATCCTCATACTCATCAACAACAGTGCGCAGCTCCTGCATAAGTTGATGAACTTCTGGTTTGTCCACCTGTTGTCCAAACATCTGCATAAAGTAAGCGACGAATCCCTCATCAGCGTCAGGGTTGGACTTTTTAAAACCCAGCCGATAGAGTTCCTCCTGGCTCATCCCTTCAGGAATGGGAGGATAATCTTCGTTTTCAAAGATCGTTCCCACCGCGTCAAGCCTGAATCCGTCAACGCCAAGGTCGAGCCAAAACCTGACGGCATTAAACATGGCTTCTTTCACGGCCGGGTTGCGCCAGTTTAGATCCGGTTGTTCCTTAAAAAAGTAATGATAGTAATAAGAAGAAGTACGCGCATCGAACTCCCATGCGGGGCCGCCAAATGCGGAGAACCAGTTGTTCGGCGGGTTACCGTCGATGCCATCCCGCCACATATACCAATCGCGTTTTGGATTGTCACGGCTTGAACGGGATTCAATGAACCAGGGATGCTGATCAGACGTATGATTGAGCACCATATCCAAAACAAGCCGCATCCCGCGTTGGTGTACCTGGTTCAGGAACTGTTTGAATTGATCAAGAGTGCCATACTCACGCCCAACATCCTGATAATCTGAAACATCGTAACCACAATCGACAAAGGGCGAAGGATAATGGGGTGATAACCATATGGCATCAATACCAAGTTCCTGTAAATACGGGAGTTTCGCGATCATACCGGCGAAATCGCCGACACCGTCGCCATTTCCATCTGCGAAACTTCGCGGGTAAATCTGATAAAAAACCGCCTTTTGCCACCACTTGTAATCTGACAAATCAAACATCTACTCTCCTGCAACTTATAAAATGATCGCACCGTACAAACCATCACTGGTAAGTGCCTGGATCTTAACCCGGTCGATTTTATTACAACGATCGGTTTCTGCCAATCCACCAATATGCAGGTAATTATCAGAAAGTCCATTCAGCAACCAATTTCCGTCCCCCTGCTGGCTGGAGGATTCCCATAACACGAATAGCTCAGTGTTGATATGTTTTTCAGAAAAACTGATCGCTGACCGCTGCAGCACATCACGCATCATGCGGCTGCGCTCCTGGGCGATCTTCCCATGAACCCTCCCGGGGAGCCTGGCTGCAGCTGTTCCAGCTCGGGCGGAATATTTAAAAACATGACCGTCCGCGAAATCCATTTCTTCAACAAATCGCAGGCTCTCCGTAAATTCTTCATCGGTCTCACCCGGAAATCCTACAATGAGATCGGTGGTGATGGCAACGCCCGGGATTTTCGCGCGCGCTTTATGTACCAACTGCCTGAATTTTTCCGGAGTTGTGTGACGCAGCATCCGCTTCAGCACTGTCCCCGAACCGGATTGGAGTGGGAGGTGCAGGTGGCGGCACATCCGCTCATCCTCCCATAAGGTAAAAAATCGGTCATCCAGCCCCCACGGCTCAGTCGAGGATAAGCGCAGCCTTCTCACCTCAGAGTTAGCAAGGACAAACTGAACCAGGTCGGTCAATGTTTCCCCTTCCTCCAGGTCATCACCCCACGAGCCCAGATGTACCCCGCTCAATACAACCTCCTGGGCACCACCCGCCAGCGCTGAATGGACGTCTCGCAGCACAGTCTCTTTCGGTGTACTCGTTGCTTTTCCCCGCGCGATACGGGTGACGCAAAAGGTGCACAGGTTGTCACACCCGTCCTGAACTTTAATGAAAGCGCGTGTGCGCTTCCGGGCTCCAGGCAATGGCACTCTGGCCAAAGGTTCCAGGTCGAACTCCTGTTCCGAATGCAGCACAAGCGCTGGAATGCGCGCTTTATCCTGATTGGTCACCAGTTTATAAACCCCGGGAAGCTGCTCTCCCAGATCCTGTTCAAGGGTGGCGAGGCAGCCTGTAAGCAGAATCTTTTCGGCTCCGGCGCGATACGCCTGGCGGGCTTTCTGCCGGGAATCAGACGCTGCCGCCGCTGTTACCGCGCAGGTGTTTATGATCACCAGATCAGCCCCTTTCGATGAATCAACGATCGTATGTCCGGCAGCCCGAAATTCTCCCGCCAGGTGCTCAATCTCGGCTTGATTCAACCTGCACCCGACAGTGTCAAGAAATATTTTCATGTTATGGCTGGATCACTTTGAAATTATCGAACAGGATAACCACTCCAGGATCCCGATAGGAACCTGCGAGAAGACCAACCTTGCCTTCCGAGAACGAGTCATCTTCCACGACAGCCAACGTCTCATCATTCACGATCAAGCTCAGCCTGTCCCCCTGGCATACCGCACGGATGTGATTCACATAACCACCCTGCCGTATGATCTCGCTGTAACCCAGCTCACCCTCTTCTGACGCCATCACCATCCTGCCGTCAATATACTTGAAAATCCCATAGTACCCGTCATGGCTGATCATGAACCCGTAAAAATTCTCCTCATCCTGGTACCGGCAGACCAAACCCAGGGCATCGTTCTCCGGACCCTCAACCAGCACCGCGTCTACATCGATCTGCGCATCGCTGAATTTTCCGCCGGTGATCGACCAGAACATGAAGTTCGGTAGATCAACTGAAAAAAGCATCCCGCCATACGCGATTTCAATATCGCCACCGGCACGATCCATGATCCCCCACCCGCTTCTTTCACGCGAGAAGTCGTCCTCGTAAAGGATATCGCCAGGGGCTGGCGTGCTGAATAAATTACCCAAGCCGCCGCGGCTTTCACAGCCGGTTGGAAGCGCCAACAGCAGGAAAGCTAAAAGAACGAGTAATACGCGTTTTTTTATCATCTTAGTATCCATGCAAATCAGAGGATATTATACCGTTTTCACCTGTCATCTCGCGCCATAATCCTCCAACAATTGCTCTGCCAATTCCTGCAAACGCGCATCTCTGGCAGAAGCAGCAGCCCGGCGCAGGTAATCAAAAGCGATCTCCTTGTCACCACGAATCAAACTCGCCTGCCCCAGGTGGATTAGAATTGCGGCTTCATCCGGGTCACGCTCGAGCGCCTGGAGGAAAAACCTCTCCGCACTGTCAATATCGCCCAAAGTCATATAAGCAGTACCCAATAAATCGAGGTACACCGGGTTGTCTGGCGCAATCAACAGCGCCTTGCGAGCTGCGCTTACTCCCTCCTCCTCAACCAGGTAGTTGTGCGCCAGTGTAAACTTTGCCAGCGCAACCCAGCTTTGCAGCCCCTCCGGATCGACCTGTGTCGCGGATTTGTATTCCGATAGCGCTTCCTCCAGCCTCCCAGCATCTGCCAGTGTGTGTCCCTTTTCGATCCGCCAGACCGCCAGCTGCGGGTTAGCCATTTGCGCGATCTCCAGGTAGTGCAACGCCAGCTCCGTATCCCCCTGCCGGCGATGATAAAGCCCGGCGATTCCATTGGCAATTTCTCCCTGCGGATCGAGCGCCAGAGCCTTTTCAAGGCTCATTTGACCATCCACATCCATGCCGATCTGCTGCTCAGCTTCGCTCAGCAACGCCCACACCGTCCCATTTTCCGGTTCGATTTCCAGCCCAAGCTGGAAAGATTCCCGCGCCGCGTCCCACTCCCCCACCTGTGACAGCGCCTGCCCGTTGAGAATGTAAAAACTGGAATCCTGATCCATACTCTCAAGAGCGCGGATGGATTCAGCAAGAAATTGCGCTTTTACCATCAACTGCTCGTCATCAACAACCTTGCCCAAGTGCGCGAGTGCCTCTGTGGATTGCGTAGACATCAATAAGACACCCAGTTGATAGTGTATTGCCTCGATCTCCGGTTCAAGTGATATGGCTCTTTGTAGAACCTCCCGGCATGAGTCCAGGTACTGGTTTTGACGCAGCAAAGTTGCCGCTTGAGAAAGCATGAAGATATCCGCCGTTTCAAGATTCTCCAGGATATCCTGTCCTTCCTCACCAGACCCGCTGCTGATCAAGGCGTCAGCCAGCCAGATCCTGCCCTGATCGTCCAGCTGATCCAGGCGGGCGGCTTCATTAAAAGCGTTCACTGCTCTTACTTCCTGGTGTGTATCGAGGTACAACCTTCCAAGCCGCTCCCACAAATCGCCGCGCCACGGCTCAATTTCTAGGATCGCCTCGAGGGCGGTCATTTCAGCCGAGAAATCCTGTTCGCTTCTGGCGTTTTGGAATGAAATCAGCGCGTCTTCGAGTGCCCCCATCCTGAGCAATGGCTGACCTGCCATTGCTGCAACAAGCGGGCTGATGATCATTACCAGGAAAAGTAGTTTTCTGAAGCGCTCCACAAAATTATTATATTCCACGACATGACATTTTTAGACACCGCAATGCTTGACACCAGTTTATGGGCAAGTATATAATTTATTCATCGTCGGCGTGGAGGGATTATCAGCCCTGCGCTATCAAATTTTAGAGATGGAGAGTATTAGGATGTCAGATCGTTTTGTTGGAACTGTGAAGTGGTTCAATCCCGCTAAGGGGTACGGTTTCATCGGTCGTGAGGATGCAGAAGATGTTTTTGTGCATTTCTCCGCAATCGAAATGGAGGGTTACAAGGTTCTCAAGGAAGGTCAACAGGTCGAGTTCTCGATTGAAAAAGGCCCCAAAGGTCTGCAGGCTGCCGAAGTCAAAGCAGTCTAATAATCACAAATCGAACAATTGAATACTAAAAAAGCAGAGCCTTTGAGCTCTGCTTTATTTTTCACAAGACCTCGCGCATACGTTCAAGCGCTGCGGTTAAGGTATCGCGATGACAACCGAAGTTCAAGCGCACAAAACCCTCCCCCTGTTCACCAAAGTCCTTTCCATTATTCAGTGCAACCTTGGCATTTTCTAGAAAGAATTTCGCTGGAGAATCCGGTAAACCCAGCGCGCGGCAATCCAGCCATGCCAGGTAGGTGGCTTCAGGTTTCGGCATTCTGATCGCCGGGATGTGTTCAGATACATAGTCCATCAGATAGTCCCGGTTACCTTCCAGTATTTCCATAACCTCTTGCAGCCAGTCAGCACCAAACCGATAAGCTGCAACCGCCGCTGTTGCGCCCAACAGGTTAACACCGCCCAACAAGCCGCGTCGTGCTTTTTGAACACGTTTGCGCAATTCAGGGTTCGTGCAGATCAGCGCGGAGCACTCCAACCCGGCAATATTGAAGGTTTTACTGGGAGCGATGAGTGTAACGGTGCTGTCAGCGATTTCAGCATCAAGCGAGGCAATTGGCGTGTGTTGATATCCACTGAATATCAGGTCACAATGGATCTCATCCGAGCAAATGATCATCCCCTTACGCAGGCAGATTTCAGCCATACCGAGCAATTCTTCTCGCGAGAAAACCCTGCCGATGGGGTTATGAGGATTGCATAACATAAACAAGCGCGTATCCTCCTCGATCGCAGATTCAAACTCCGCCGGATCGATTCGGTATTCACTTTTTTGATCAGGATTGATCGGGCTGAAAACGGCTCGCGCCCCGGCATACCTGGGTGCAGCGAAAAACGGCGGGTAAACCGGCGGCTGCATCAGGATCGACGAGCCCGGTTCAGCGACAGCCTGGCTCACGAGGTTGAACGCTGCCACAACACCCGGCAACAGAATGATATCGTCAGGAGTGATCTTCCAACCGTAGAGGTTTTCCATGCGCGCAGTGATGAGTTCTTTTAAATCACGGGATTCCAGCGCATACCCGAAAACGCCATGCTCCACCCGCTTCTGCAACGCTTTGATCACCTCCACGGGCGAGGTAAAGTCCATATCTGCCACCCACAGAGGCAGCACGTCATCACCATACAGCCCCCACTTAAAACTATCTGTCCGTCTGCGATCAGGAGAATTGATCATTTTTACCTCGATGAAATTTAAGCTTGGCTCATTATAGCCTAGGGCAGCTATTCAACGCCACGCAAAACCCGTTTCTGATATACTCATAAATGATGATCGTAGAATTAAAGCTCCCCGAACTTGAATTGCTTTACCCGACTGGCTGGCAGGATTACACCCTGCTCGACAGCGGCAATGGGCAGAAACTGGAAAAATTTGGTTCTTACCGGCTTGTCCGCCCTGAAGCTGAGGCTGTCTGGCAGCCCGGTTTGCCGGTCAGTGAATGGAAATCCGCCGACGCTGTGTATAAACCGGCGCCGGAAGAGAACGGCGGACATTGGGAGTACCGTCGCAAACTGCCGGAACGCTGGAAACTTAACTACAAAAACCTCTCATTTTGGGCGCAAACATCCGCCTCGCGCCACGTGGGGGTGTTCCCGGAGCAGTCCAGCCAATGGGATTGGGCTGAGGAAGTCATCCGCAGCGCGGGAGGCAAGCCCAGGGTGCTCAACCTCTTTGGTTACACGGGAATGGCGACTCTATCCGCTGCAGCAGCCGGAGCGCAGGTAACCCACCTTGATGCCTCGCGCAAGGTGATCACGTGGGCGCGTGAGAATCAGCAGATCAGCGGTCTTGAGACATCACCCATCCGCTGGATCCTTGACGATGCGGTGAAATTCGTACAACGCGAACAACGCCGCGGCAGCCATTATGACGGCATCATCCTCGACCCGCCCAAATTTGGCCGCGGACCAAAGGGCGAGGTTTGGGAATTTTACAAATTTCTGCCGGACCTCCTTGAGGCTTGCCGCGCCATTCTCACCCCGCACCCTCTTTTCATCCAACTGACTGCCTATGCGGTCAAAGCGTCCGCAATGACGATGTTTTACGCGGTGCGCGAAATGATGGCTTCCTTTAATGGCGTGACCACAGCCGGAGAGATCGGTCTGCCGGAAGCCTCAACAGGGCGTTATCTTTCCACCGCCATTTTTGCCCGCTGGCGTAACAACTAGAAATAAGATTTAACCACCTGATTGAACAGGACTGAACAATGAAAATTAATAGATTTCCTTTCGCCCACACTTTTTCGATCGTTGCCCGCGACCCTGAAACTGGTGACATGGGCGTAGCTGTACAGTCGCACTGGTTCTCAACCGGTTCAGTTGTCACATGGGCGGAACCCGGCGTCGGTGCGATCGCCACCCAATCGATAGCAGAAGTAAGTTACGGACCGCTTGGTTTGTTCCAGATGCAACAAAATAAACCGGCTCAAACCGTGTTGAAAGAATTGCTCGAAAAAGACACCAACCGCGAAGTACGCCAGGTTGCCATGGTCGACGCGGACGGCAACATCGCCGCACACACCGGCACCCGCTGCATCGCTGAAGCCGGTCATCAAACCGGTGAGCAGTACTCCGTCCAGGCGAACATGATGCTTAAGCCCACCGTCTGGCCGGCAATGGCCGCGGCTTATGAAGCGGCAACCGGCTGCCTGGCAGAGAGGATGCTTGCAGCGTTGGATGCTGCGCAGGCAGAGGGTGGAGATATTCGAGGAAAACAATCCGCCGCGCTGCTTGTCGTTTCTGGAACAGGCACGGTTGAACCCTGGAAGGGTGTATTGGTTGACCTGCGCGTCGAGGACAACCCTGAACCACTTGTGGAACTACGCCGCTTGTACAATATCCAACGCGCTTACGAGTATATGAACAGTGGGGATGACCTGCTGAGCAAAGGGATGATCGAGGAAGCTTTCACGGCTTACGATAACGCAGCCAGGCTCGCGCCGGATATCATCGAACTCCCCTTCTGGCAGGCGGTCACCCTCATCGAGACCGGCCGCGAAGAGGAGGGGCTTCCCATCCTAAAGAAGGTGATCGCAGCTGAGCCAAACTGGCTGACGCTTATCGAACGCCTGCCAGCCGCCGGACTGCTGCGTGATGATCCCGCCCTTCTGGCAAGAATTCGTGCATTAACTAAATAGATGTAAACACCTGTATAAGTTTTAGTCAACAAGCCATGATTCAGCTGCATGGCTAATTACGATTATTTCATCTTCATAAATTGCCTACGCGCAATTTTGTAGACAGACAGAGTTTTCCCTGGAAATCTTCTTTAATTCATTCCCTAAGCCTTACGAGGATTCTCCGGGCATGCGGTAATCCACTTTGATCTTCAAGGCATTATCCAATTCCTCGGGTGTTAACAGGGTAACGGTTTTCATTTTGAATGAGTCGCTGACATTTCCTGTTAAGGTGAAAGCTGTCGCGTTGACGTTATCCGGCAAATTCACAATGACGTAGAAATCATTCTCACCGAAGGAAAAGTAGAATTGCTCCAGGCTTCCGCCCATACTTTCCGCTGCCATCCTTACAGCTTCAGCCCGGCTTTTACCACCCTCTGCCAACAACCCCTTGTAGCCATCAGGCGTATAAGCCCCATAGAAAAGATATTTTTGCACATCACACCTCCTGTAAATATCCGGTTGCGGCGGCGCTTACTGCGATGTGTTTAGCCCCCTATTTCTATTATACAAACAACGCAAACACACTTTCAATGGTGCTCTCGTAGATACCCAGACAGCTAAATGAGCAGAAGCGCTTGATAAAAGTTAGACGCCCGCTCGTTTTAACAGCCGTTTCAACACGCAAGCATTTCTATGCGTGATACACACATTCTTCATGCGGTTTGACTTTTTCACCCTCACCCCCTACACTTAACCCATGCTCGCCTGGGTAAACGCCGGCGCCGGTGCCGGATCGGACTTCGTGAACATAGAGGTTAAGGTTGATCTCATTCCCGGCACCAAACGTCCGTCAACACCTCCTATTAAATTCCGCGCGATAAACTGAAATAGTAAACCCAATTCACTTTAGAGGAAAAAATGGCAAACTCACCCATCACCTTTCAAGAACTTCGTCTCAAGTCTTTTTCCATCTTTGACGACACTTGGTTTTTACTCACCTGCGGCGACCTGGAAAAACACCACTTCAACAGCATGACTATCTCATGGGGCAGCATCGGCATAATGTGGAACAAACCCTTTATACAGGTCGTTGTTAGACCCACACGGTACACCTTCGAGTTCATGCAAAAGTATCCAGATTTTTCTGTTTGTGCTTTTCCTGAAACCAGCCGCAAAGCACTTTCGCTACTGGGATCAGAATCGGGCCGGGACGGGGACAAGATCACGAAATCAGGACTCACCCCGCAGACGGGTTCAAAGATCAGTTCACCTATTTTTGCGGAAGCCAATTTGATCTTTGAATGCCGAAAGATATATTCAAATGTCTTTCACCCCCGGCAATTTATCGACCCGGAAATCGATAAGGTGTACAGGAATAACGATTATCACACGATCTACTACGGTGAAGTCCTGACGATCACCGGGGATCGTACGCTCTACACCTGAATCAATTACCCTACGGTAGAACCGGAGCCTAAAAACCCCGGTTCTTTTTTTACCGCTTCACTGTTCCTTTCTCAGTTTGCAGTGAGAAAGGGTATGCCGCAAATGATTCTCTGCCTGCCATGCAAGGGATTTCAATCACAAAAAGCATGGAATAATTTTGTTTGACTTTTTTTCTCTCACCCCCTAAACTTAACCCATGCTCGCCAAAGTAAACGCTTGTGCCGTCGTCGGATTGGACGGTGTTATTGTAGATGTTGAGGTTGACCTCACACCCGGCATTAAACCGCCGATCATCATTGTGGGTCTGCCCGACGCTTCCGTCCAGGAAAGCCGCGAACGCGTACAGTCTGCCATACGCAACACCGGGTTGGAATACCCGCGCAAACGCGTGCGGGTGAACCTCGCTCCCGCCACGGTGCGCAAGGAAGGCTCTGCTTACGACCTGCCCATTGCGCTGGGAATCCTGCTCGCCAATCGTCAGCTCCCTCCCGCCTGCCTGCAGGATGCGCTGGTGATGGGTGAGCTTTCGCTCGACGGCAGCGTCCGTCACATCAGGGGGGTCCTTCCCATGGCAGCCGTCGCGCGCAGTGAGGGGTTCAAGCGAGTTTACGTTCCCGCAGAGGATGCCCCCGAAGCAGCCATCTTCCCCGATCTGGAGGTCATCCCGGTCAACTCGCTCGCCGAGCTTTATCAACACCTGACCGGCCAGGTGGTCATCCCCGCCCAGCCCGCGCTGAAGGTTGAACAAGTTGAAGTGCTGGTGCAGACCGATTTTCGCGAGATCAAGGGACAGGAGCACGTGAAACGCGCTCTTGAAGTTGCGGCTGCCGGTTCGCATAACCTGTTGATGATCGGACCACCCGGCGCGGGAAAGACGCTCATGGCTCGCGCCCTGCCCTCCGTCCTGCCCTCGATGACGATCGAAGAATCCCTCGATGTCACCCGCATCTATTCGGTCGCTGACGCGCTTCCCGCCGGCATCCCCCTCATCAGAAACCGCCCCTTCCGCGCGCCCCACCACACCATCAGCCACGCTGGTCTGGTCGGCGGCGGCAACTGGCCGCACCCGGGCGAGATCTCTCTCGCGCATCGCGGGGTGCTCTTCCTGGATGAATTCCCGGAGTTTGGCAGCCGCACCCTCGAGGTGCTGCGCCAGCCGCTGGAGGACAAGATCGTTACCATCAGCCGCGCGCAGGGCACACTCACCTTCCCGGCGAATTTCCAGTTATTGGCCGCGATGAACCCCTGCCCGTGCGGTTATTACGGCGATGCCACACGCGCCTGCACCTGCGCGCCGGGCACTGTTACAAAGTATCAGCGGCGAATTTCCGGACCCTTAATGGACCGCATTGATATTCACGTAGAGGTCCCGCGGGTCGATTACGAAAAATTGAGCGATGCGCGGTTGGGAGAACCGTCCTCTGCCATCCGGGCGCGGGTGGAAAACGCCCGCCAGGTGCAGCGGGAGCGCTTTGCAGGCACCAGCCTGACCGCTAACGCGGACATGCACCCCGCCCAGGTGCGCCAGTTCTGTTCTTTGGATGAAGCTTCACGCAACCTGATGCGCGCCGCGATGAACCAGCTGCAGCTTTCAGCACGCGCTTACCACCGTATCCTCAAGCTCGCCCGCACCATCGCCGATCTCGCCGGCAGCCAGGCGATCACCACCACCCACCTGGCTGAAGCCCTGCAATACCGTCCCCGTGTCAGTGATATTTGAGAATCGGTGCTTATGAAAACTATCGAACTGGCGGTCAACGGCACCCTGATGCGAGGCTTCGCCCTCAACCGCAACCTGCTCGACGTAGGCGCGGAGTTTATTACTGATACCACGACCGCTCCTGTTTACCGCCTGTGGTCGATCAATGACGAATACCCCGCGATGCTGCGGGATGACCAGGCTGGCGGGCAGATCAGTGTGGAAATATGGGAACTGACCCCGCGCGCACTGGTTGAGATCCTCAATAAAGAACCGCCCGGTTTGAGTATCGGTTGGGTTGAATTGAGCAGTGGGCAGCGCGTCCTGGGGGTGTTAGCTGAACCTTATCTGTGCGAAGGTCAAAAAGAGATCACTGCATTTGGCGGCTGGCGGAATTACATCCTTCCGCAGTAAAAAACTCTGTTCCTTGATTTTTCCACTAGCAAAATACTTTTTTTGATGAAAGATCAATGGCTTCAGTTATTTGGAACAGAAAACCCCGAAGGATATTTTCCCTCGGGGTTTCTTTTTGTTAGTCCGGCATTAATTTATCTGAACGCCATTCTTGGAAATAACTAATCTACGGTCGGTCGATCACAAAAGCTGGCGACGTCCAGGTGTCCCAGTGATCCGGGTTGCCTGGATTGCCATTGGCTTTGAGGATCTTGATCACCGCGTAGTACGTGCCGTCCGGTACCTCAAGCGTTCTGATACCCTTGGAGGTTATTCCGTCAAATGCAAATTCATAGAAGTAATCATTGGATTCATTACGCGGCAGGTACAACTCTTTGAAGAACACGCCCCATGGTTTGTCCGTTTCGGCTTCATAAACCTTCATCAACATTTTCTTTGATTGGTGATTCAGGTTCACCCAGAAGAAGGGGATGTCGTCACCCTGCATGCTGAAGGTCCACTCTGACGGATCGGTCAATGGGAAGGCTGCGGAATAGTAGCTGACCAGGTAGGGTAAACCATAAGGATCTGCGTACAGCACAGGAACATCCTGGTAATCACCCACATACCCGGCAAACGGGATTGAGAATGACATATCGCCTTCTGTCGGGGTCAGGGTGATGTAGCCGCCATACTGGCCATAATCTGCAGTTAACGGTTTAGTTGCAGGGTTTATTGTCACCTTGAAGCTGGCTTTGCTCTTTGCGGGAACGGTAAGTGTTGATCTACTAAAATCAACCGAAGCGTCTGAGGTGTAGAAACTCGGATTAATCGTTCCGAAAGTTGACAAAGCGTTTACATAATCAAGAGTGTAAGTGACAGAGTGAGGTGCCCAGTTCTTTACAGTTACCGTTGTGGTGTAAGGACCAGCTTCGCTCTCGCCGGCGGAAATTTTTGACGGTCTAACCTGGATTTTGTAGAATCCTCTGCCGAGTATGGCTTTGTCTATCTGCAGCAGACCAGCGCCCTGGCGGTGCACATTATCCAGGAATCCCAACTCTGGCAACGCCCACCATAACTGGGGTTCTGCGGTGCTCAGCAGGACATCGCGCACTTTACGTGCAGCGAGGTTGGGTTTTGCCTGCAGCAGCAGCGCAGCTGCGCCGGCAACATGCGGTGAAGCCATTGATGTACCGCCCATGGCCGCGTATGCGCCCAGCTCAAGCGGGTAGCTGGAATAGATATCGCCACCTGGAGCGCCAATATCGGGTTTCAGCGCCAGGTCAGGTGAAAGCCCATAGGAGCTGAATTCAGAGATTAAGCCACCAGTCGGGCTTGGTGTGCTCTCAATCTGGTCAGTCCAGGTCATCATGATCGGAGCGGTTTGCGCGCGGATGAAGGTTCCGTCCGCGAGCGAAATTCCCACAACCGGGATGTCCGGGTCAGTTAGCGGTGCGCCGAGCGTGCCATTGTAGAGACCATCCACGTTATTTGAGATGATCACCGCGATAGCGCCAGCATTAATCGAATTTTGTGCTTTAAGACCAAATGCACAGGTGCCGCGGGCTGCAAGAGCGACTTTTCCGGTAATATCAACGGTTAGCGGGTCACAAGCCAAACCAACATCCACGATCTCGCCACCACCACTTGTCGGCGGAGCCGGAGAAAAGGTCATTGGGATATAACCAATTTTTTCAGCGTTGACGGTGAAATATGGCACATTGATATCAGTATTGTCAAAAGAAGCAACACCGATCACATCCTTGCCCAACCCGGGTGATCCGGCTGAGTACAATCCAGTAGCGCCGCTGTTGCCGATCGAGGCAACCACAACTACACCTTTTTTCACAAGCCGGTCAGCCGCCACTGCGGTCGGGTATTGCGGCCACTGGTAGGCTGAACCGATGCTCATGTTGAGAACATCCATCCCATCAGCCAGCACACGTTCCATCGCCGCGATCATCACGTCTGCAGTGGTGGAACCATCGCAGCCGAAGACACGATAAGCGCCAAAGGTAACATCAGGCGCAACACCCTTCATACCATTGGTCGCGTCATTCGCACCGATGATGCCAGCCACGTGTGTACCGTGACCACCGCAGTCATCCGGAATATCATCCGGCACAGGTACGGGATTGAATTCAGCATCGAAATCATTCCCCACAAAGTCATACCCGTAGAGGATGCGCGGGCTGCTGTAGAAGAAGGTGCTGTCAAGCTCGGCAACGCCATCCCCGCCAAACGCAGGGTGGTTGACATCGATACCAGTATCCATCACCGCGACCTTCACACCCGCACCGGTGAAGCCCAGTTCAGACTGAGCAACATCAGCGCCGATCATATTGATCGAGGAGAAAAGGTCAGGATTAATATCAGATTCGAAAGTTTGGGGTCTGGCAATGATCTCAACCGGGTAGACACTCTTCACACCCGGCAGGCGGCTCAATTTCGCCACATCTTTGCTATCAATGGAAACTGAGAACCCGTTGAACAACGTGGTAAAGCTGTACCGTTCCGTGTAAATGAGGCCTGCTTTTTCAGCCTGGGCGCGGAACGCGTTGTGTTGCGCATCGACCACAAGGATCGAAGCACCCTCAACGGTTGGTTTTCCGGCAAGTTCAACGAACCACATTTCAGGGGTTTCATTGACCAATTCTCCAGTGCCATCTGGTGCAGGAGCCGGCGGCATCAGTTCTACAACCGGATCGGTGCTTTGAGCCCCAACCGGTGCAGCAACACTGAATGCCAGGAATACAATAACAAGCATTGAAAAAACAATTCTTTTTAGCATTTTTCCTCCATTATGATTTTTTCGAACGATATTCCTAACAATTTAAACTTCATTTCTCAATAAATCCACCTCCTGAAAGTCTATTTATTAATAAGTCAAATAGAAGGGGTTATTTCACCCGCTCCGTTATATTGATAGCTAATAAACATACTACTTAAACATTTAAAAAAAGCTTGCATAAAGGATAGCCTGTGACTATTTAATTATATGAGTTTTTACAAAAATGCAACCCTTAAAAAACAATAAAAGCCGGGATCAAGTTTCAATCCCGGCAAATTCGATTAACTGACTTAAATGGGTTAGCTCAAACTATTGGTTTTTCAGGTAAGTGAGGGCATCAAATGCCTGAACCAGGCCAAACCCGTAATGCACGTCTCTACCGGGTTCCCCCAGGTCAAGCGCGGTCGCGTCCATCGCTTCGCGAATCTGTTCGTTCGTCCAGGACGGATGAGCACTCCAGATCAAAGCTGCCACAGCAGAAACATGCGGTGTTGCCATTGAGGTACCGCTCCAGGCTTCATATCCGCTGGCCGGCCAGTTAAAGATCGAGGTAACCTCAGCTAAATATCCAATCTTATTTGCTGCGAGATACTGACCATCCTCCCCGCTGATCGAAACCGCGAGAATCCATTCACCAGCCTCACCGAGCGTCCCGCTGAATGGGCCGTCAACGTTATTGTAGACTATAGCGGCGACACCACCGGAATCCATCACTTTTGTCACTTTTTCAGCGAAGCTGACAGATCCGCGCTGGCACAACACTACTTTCCCGCTCCAGTCAGCAACGGGATCCGTCGCAAGGCACAAGCCCCCATCCGCCAACACACCGGTAACCGAGCCAGTAGGTGCAAATTCCATAGGAAGTGCGGTGTAATTGACGCCTTCGACTGCCACATACGCCTCACTGGTATATGGAATCGTGCTTAGCACATCCACCCCCGGTGCGGCCAGTTCCACCTGGTCATTGAACTGGGAGAAATCAGCCACGACCATATCCGAATCTAGCGCAGCCACTGATACTACTGAATCGTAAGATGCCGGGTAATGGTACTCCTCAATCCCGTCATTGGCAGCTGCCGCGATCGAAAGAACGCCCTCGTCATAAAGTTTGTTGAACGCACGCTCTTCCTTGCCGCTCTTTTGCGTGCCGCTCAGGCTCATGCTGATCACGTCAGCCCCGCCATCCTGGCATTGAAATGCTGCTGCGACCAGGTCGGAAGCGTGCGCTTTGGTCACCCACGCGCCGAGGTCATCGAATATCTTTACAATGTAGAGGTCCACGGTGCCGGGAGTAACACCCACCACTCCAAATCCATTGGGCATGGCTGAAATCGTTCCGGCCACGTGCGTACCATGTCCATAACCATCCCGGCTCCAGTCGTCATCCACTTGCGAAAAACCGCCGATCGCGTCTTTGAGATCCTCATGACCCTGGTAGTAGCCAGTGTCAATGATACAAACGGTCACGCCTTCACCAGTGGGTACGTTGTTATTCACATCGAGGTCATAATCCGGATCCCAAACATCACGCGCCTGCACCATATCAACCCCGTATGGTACCTCGCTCAACGCGTAAGGGATTTCTCCCGGTTTGACTGTTTTCTTAGCCGCCGGTACGATTTCGCGCACCGGGTCTACTTCAATGGAAAGAATATTGGGATTCTTCGAGAGCCCCTTAAGCGCTGTCACCGGAACCGTCACGACAAATGATTTCAATTCCTTGAAAGTGTAATGGAACTCTGCTTTTGCACCTCTGAGCGCTGTTTTCACCGCCGCCCTGGAACCAGGTTTGAACTCAACGAAGACGCGTGTCTTTGCCACAGCGAACGCAGGTGTCACCAGCACCAGTACCATCATCAAACCGACAAATAAGGCAAAACCTTTCTTGGCAAATGAAAATTTCATGCGGACCACCTTTCGGTTACATTAGTTTTCCCCAGTTAGAAAAAAGCCCCAATGAAATTGCGATGTAGTGCTGGGTGAGTAAAATACTTACAGTGAAAAAATCTAGAGCTCGTGCAAACCTGTTTCCCCCGATAAGCACCTCCTTTATTAGTATGTGAACATTCATATCGTAGCAAAATAACCAGTATTTTACAAGTAATTTACGAGATTTTCTGGAACTTTTTTTGATTTTTTTCGTCATTATGATAACAAAATGGAGGTAATTATGCGATTCACGCTAATCATTGCTTTGTTTTTCCTGCTGACATCTTGCACCATTGTGGATTCGACCCCGCAAAACGGCGGTCAAATTGAAGATCCCACGAACAAACCACCTGTCGAGCAGATCTTTCCAGCGAACCCCGACCAACCGGTGACGCAGGAACCCTCAGACGGCGTCCTTCCTCCTCCGGGCAGTGTTGATGTTTCAGATAACCCTTACGCTCCCCAACCGGGAGACAACGTATTGAGTGGTGGTAATGTTTACCTGGATTCCACGGATCTATTGATCCTCGAAAGTTACCCCATTCAGGTTAACCTCTACCTTTCGGGGAACCTCCCTACCCCTTGCAATCAACTGAGGGTAGTCGTTCCAGAACCGGACGCTGACAATCGAATCTTCATTGAAGTGTATTCGGTTACCGACCCCAACGCGATGTGCATCCAGGTGTTGGATCCATTTGACACGACCATTTCCCTTGGCAGTTTTGCTTCAGGACATTACGAGGTCTATGTGAATGGGGAATTGATCGGGGAATTTGACAGCTAATCCTCAACTGTCAAAGCCTGCAGGGTGTGAGAATCACACCCTGCTTTTTTTACTTAACAATTACCCGCACTGAGTCAATCGCGATGGGTGAACCATCTTCCATGCTGATCTCACGCAATGTAACCAGTAATACTGTGCCCGGTGGAACTTCCGGAACCTGAATCAGGTTATTAAAAGTAGCCGGGGCACCCATATCCTCCGCCTGGACCATAAAGCCTTCGTGGAGTAATTGCCCGGATAATGGGGCCGAGATCAAAAGCGATAGGTTGTTCTCGAAAGGCCCAATCGGCATGGTTCCAACAAGCGCGAAGGATTCACTTACTTCCTCCCCATCGCTTGGCTGCTCGATAAAAATAATGTGCTCTCCTCCACCACCAAAAGCAGAACTCATCCTGGTTCTTACCAGTCTGTCGTCAAATAATGTCCACTCAATGTTGATGGTTGTGGTTGGATTCACCATTGGATCATTTGATCCGTGCACGAGTCCGGAAAATGTTACCAGTCCATCCGATATGGCCATCGAATTGACGATGGGGCGGTCGTCGATGTAAATCCCGTCAGCTTGCTTGAAACCATCTCCGTGACTGTAAATAACCATTAGCGACACAAAGACCCCCGTGCCTCCGGTATCTTCTGCTATCAGCCAGGCAGCGTCAGTGATCTCGTCAGCGTTGAGATCACCAAACTGAATATTCGCTTCGATTCTCGCGTTTAACTCCACGCCATCCACCACGCCATTGAAGCGCCCATCTACCAATTGAACTGGAACCTGGAGCATCGGTGACTGGTACTCCAGATTCATAATCGTTGTCTCAGTCAGACCTGTTTGGAGGGTTGGAGTCTCCAAAGCGACGAACTTCGTCGGAGTGATAACAGGGGTCACGGATGATACCGGGTCAACGGGACTTTCCTGTTGAGGTGGTGGGGTGGGTTCCTTGTTGGGGCGTAGAAAATCTAAATTAATGATCCTGCAACCACTTAAAACAAGCATGGCGATGATCAGCAATGAAAACGAGCGCAAACTCGAATGATGGATTCTCATTTTTCTCTCCTTTCAAAACTGAAGGGGGGATATTCTTAAAAATCCCTTAATCTTGCACTTTTCGTGCCAAAACGCTTGCATTTGCCCACGGATTTGGTTATAATGTGGGGGAAAGTGGTAATAAGTGGGTTTTAGTGGAGCGCCGGACATATTCCCGGCGTTCACCATAAATAGAAAAGGTAGAAAATATGTTCAACGGTTTCATCGGTCGCTACCTCCACAATATTGATGAAAAAGGAAGGTTGACCTTCCCTTCATCATACCGCGACCTGCTGGGGGAAAGACCTTTCATCCTGAATGGCTTTGACGAGAACCTGCTCGTGATGGACGCCAACCGCTTTCAACTCCTTTACGATCGCATCAACGGAATGAACATGGCTGATGCGAACACCAGGCAGCTGCGCCGACTTATTTTCTCCAATGCGACTCAGATCGAATTCGATAAATCCGGGCGCTTTGTGATCCCGCAGCCGCTGCGGTCAGCCGCAGGAATCGACAGCACTGCCCTCATTTTGGGCATCGGTAAAGACATCGAAGTCTGGAATCCCGATGCTTACAGGAAGATGGAGGAAGCCAGTGAAGGACCCGCTTCCGCTGCTGCGCTGGTCTCCAATTTCGATTTGACGATCTGATCATGACGACACCTGACAGCGCGAAAAAAGTACCGCATGTCTCAGTTCTTTACCATCAAATTATAGCTGCTTTACGACCGAAAAGTCCGGGATTGTACGTAGACGCAACGATCGGAGCCGGTGGTCACGCCCAGGGAATCCTTGAAACAAGCGCTCCTCACGGGAAGCTACTTGGACTGGATGTTGACCCACGGGCGCTGGAGTTGTCTCACCAGCGCCTCAGTTTATTCAAAGACAGAATTCATCTTGTTCATTCCTCCTACACCGAACTCCAAAAAACGCTGCAGACCTTAGGTTGGGATCGTGTGGACGGCATCGTGATCGATCTGGGTGTTTCTTCGATGCAAATCGATACACCCGAACGCGGATTCTCATTCCAGCAGGACGGTCCATTGGATATGCGATTTGACCCGACGCAAAGCATCAGCGCGTCGGACATCGTCAACGGATTCTCTGAAGTTGAACTCGCAGACCTGATCTGGCGCTACGGGGAAGAGCGGGAATCACGGCGAATCGCACGGGTGATCGTTCAAAACCGCCCGTTTCACTCCACCGGTGAGCTGGCAAGCGCCATATCTGCTTCTTTGAGGCACCGTCCCGGCACGATCAATCCCGCAACCAGGACCTTCCAGGCTTTGCGCATCGCGGTCAACCGTGAACTGGAAGGATTGGAGATTTTCCTTCCACAGGCGGTTGAGGTTCTGGCTGGCGGCGGCAGGCTGGCGGTCATTTCGTTTCATTCACTTGAGGACCGCATCGTAAAGCAGTTTTTCAGGCGTGAAAGCCGTGATTGTGTGTGCCCTCCGGGTCAACCGGTTTGCACCTGTGGACATAAAGCATCGATCATCGACCTTACCCGCCGCCCGATTACGGCCGAGCCGGAAGAGATCGCGAACAACGTTAGAGCGCGCAGCGCAAAATTGCGCATCGTTGAGAAGAAATAGGCAGGATGATGGCAGCGTTAAAAGGCAAAAAGAGTGAAAAGAACACAAAAGCTGGAATGAAGAACCAGCTGGAGTTGGCATTTAAACAAGCCCCATGGCGCAGTCGGGTCCAGTTGGCAGGCGGTTTCCTTGTCGCGCTCGTTATCGTGATCCTCGTTGCCAGTATTTACCTCAGCATCAGCGGGCAGGCTGCCACCGCCGGACTCCAGGCCTATCAACTTGATCTCGAGCGCCTCGATCTTGAGCGCGAGATTGCCAATACAAATTCAAGGATCGCTGATCTAACCTCCGCGAAAAATATGGAAGCCAGGGCGCTTGAAATGGGATTCAAAAGGATCGACCCGGAAGATGTTCTATATCTCACTATCCCCGGATACCCTGGCAAACAGACCATGGTCGTCACTTCTCCTCCGGGAAGCAAAAACGATGACCGCCTGTTGGTCAAATCGGTTTATCGTGAGTCTCTCTGGGACTGGCTCTTTAGCGGCATCAATTCATTAAGCACAACTGTAATTGGGAGCGGTGAATGAAAAACCTGTCTTTTTCACGCTCTAAAGTGCTGGCAGTATTTCTATCGCTTTTCGCGCTGGTCATTTGCTACCAAATGATCCGCATTCAAAACAGCACCGAAGCGGAATACCTGGACAAGTGGGCGAAAAACTATGGCTACGAGGTCCGCACTATTCAATCAGAGCGCGGTTACATCTACGACCGTTGGGGGAACCTGTTGGCGGGTAATAAAGAAGTGTATGAGATAGGCATCGAACTGCAATTCGTAAAGAACCCCGCTGCTATTGCTTCAACAATGTCCAACCTGTTGGAGCTGGATTACGGTTTTGTTTTTAAAGCAGCGAATATTCCGTACGTTCCAGGCGAAACTGTGTACATCACGCTCGTTGACTTCGTCTCCTACGAGAAAATCAAAGAGCTTTCAGCTTTAAAGACCAGGTATGAGAACCAGAATCCGTACGGCGATGACCCCAACAAACCATCTCTGCGTGGACTGGTTTGGAGTCCTCACCTTCAGCGCGCATACCCGGAACACGATCTCGCTTCCAATGTGCTCGGTTTCTACAGTTTCTATAATCGCGAAGATGGAACCGGCAGCTACGGGGTTGAACAATACTATGACAGTCTTCTGTCCGGGATCAAGCAGAATGTCGTGATCTCTCTTGATCCTTATGAATTGCAGGAGATTCCCACAGCGCCTGCGGGTGCCAGCCTGATCCTCACGATCGACCGTGAGATCCAGCGCAGCGTTGAAAAGATACTTGATCAAGCGGTTACCGGCAGCAAATCGGTTTCCGGAACGGTCATTGTGCTGAACCCTGAAAACGGAGAAATACTCGCTCTTGCGAACTCTCCCCGACTGGACCCCAACGCCTACTGGGAGATCGAGGAAATTTTCCCCGATGTCACAGCGATCAACAAATCTGTTACGCAGGTTTACGAACCCGGTTCAGTTTTCAAGGTCCTGACAATGGCTGCGGCGCTTGACTCCGGAGTAGTCACTCCTGAAACCACGTACACAGATACCGGCGTATTTGAAGTCGGTCCTTGGGAAATTTACAACTGGGACCGCGGTGCCTGGGGTGAACAGAATATGATCGGCTGCATGCAGCACTCGCTTAATGTCTGCCTCGCCACAATTGCGGGATGGATGCAAGAGGATAGATTTTACAGCTACATGGAACGCTTCGGTATCGGGCACCGCACCAATATTGATATGGCGGGAGAAGTCGTTTTCCCCCTCGTCGTCCCGGGCAACCAAAACTGGAACATTGTCAACCTGGCGACAAATTCATTTGGTCAGGGTTTGGCCGTCACACCGATGCAATTGGTCATGGCAGTATCTTCCATCGCGAATGATGGTAAAATGATGGCTCCGCACATATTAAAAGCCTACATCCAGGACGGGAAGCAGTACGACACCGTTCCACAGGTCATGGGGCAGCCAATTACCGCAGAAACCGCCCGCACCCTCACCGACATGCTGGCAATTTCGCTTGAGCAGGAAGCTTCGGATGCGCTGGTTGAGGGGTACCGCGTTGCTGGGAAGACGGGCACAGGCGAAATTGCTGTGAACGGAATGTACACCAGTTACCTGACGAACGCCTCGTTCGTGGGATGGGGCCCGGTCGATGACCCGAAGTTCGTTGTTTACATCTGGCTGGAAAAACCGCGCACCTCCATCTGGGGTTCTGTTGTAGCCGCACCGGTCTTCAGAGATGTGGTCGAGGAGATTGTGGTCCTGATGGACATTCCGCCTGATGATGTTCGCGTCAGCAAGACGGAAGAGTAGTGAGGAAGAATGTTGACACTGGCTGATATTATCGAAGCGCTGCAGGGAGTTAGGCCCGCTGGAACGAACATGGGCATCTCCGAGGCTGTCGTCGATTCCCGCCACGCAATTCCCGGCTCACTGTTTGTTGCCATCAAAGGAGAAAGAACCGATGGGCATGCGTATGTCGCTGACGCGTTCAAGCATGGGGCACACCTTGCGTTGATCGAAAATGAGATCGCGGCGGAAATTCCTGTTGTCGACCTCACCGCAACACCTGACCTGGACCAGCCTTTCCCGCCTGCTCCGTTTGCACTGCGGGTTGAGGACACGGTTAAAGCCCTGCAGAAGATCGCCGCGTTCTGGCGCCGCCGCTTCGACGTGAGAGTTATCGGCATCACCGGAAGTGTTGGCAAATCAACAACCAAAGAGTTAACCGTCGAGATTCTCAACAAACGCTTCAGAACCCTCAAGAACCAGGGGAACTTCAACAACGAGATCGGTTTGCCGCTCACGATTTTACGACTCGGACCGGGTTACCAGCATGTTGTCCTTGAGATGGGCTTCTATGAACCTCATGATATTGAATTGCTGTGTGAGATCGCCCAGCCGCAGGTTGGCGTGTTGACCAACATCGGTACGGTGCACGCATCGCGGGCAAAATCACAGGAAGCCATCGTGCGCGGTAAAAGTGAACTTGTCCAGGCACTGCCCCCCTCACCCGTGGGCACCGCCATCCTCAACAAGGATGACCCTCTCATCGTTCCCATGCAGGAAATCACACAGGCCAGCGTCTTTTTCTATGGGCTCGATCCGAGCGCGGACCTGTGGGCAGATAACATCGAATCACAAGGTCTTGATGGGATCCGCTTCAAAATTCATTATATGAACGATTCATTCAACCTGCAGGCTCCATTGATCGGGCGTCACTCGATCCACACGATTCTGCGCGCCGTATCGGTCGCGCTCATCGAAGGACTGACCTGGGGTGAGATCATCACTGGTCTGAAATACGCATCCAGTCAATTGCGGCTGGTTGTAGTTCAAACACGGCATGGCGCTTTGTTGCTGGATGATACCTACAACGCTTCACCGGAATCCATGCTCGCCGCGCTGAATCTTTTGCACGAGTTGCCGGGTCGCAGGGTCGCAGTACTGGGCGGTATGAATGAATTGGGTCCTTACGAGCAATCAGGTCATCAGAAAGTCGGCTTACGCGCCGCGGAAGTAGCGGATCATTTGATCACTTATAAGGAAAATGGTCGCATGATCCACGACGCGGTGAAAACGACCAGCTTCCCCGCCCAACATCTCGATCATTTTGAAACACAAGAGGAAGTCGTAAAGGAGCTGGATGATATGCTGCGCGCCGGGGATGTCGTTTTAATCAAGGGAGCCCACAGCCTGCGGATGGATAACATTGTGCAGGCGTTGGAGACGGAGGAATAATGAAGACCTCACTGGCATTGGCGTTGAGTGGGCTTGGTTTTATTCTTTCCGTGATCTGGGGCGGACCCCTGCTGAGCGTGTTGAAGCATTTCAAGCTCGGCAAGATCATTCGGGTTGAGGGACCTGAAAGCCATATCACGAAGATGGGTACTCCCACCATGGGCGGCGTGGTGATCATTGGTACGGTCGCGCTGATCACGATCCTGCTTAACGCGGTATCCATACTGGGTCTCAATCTGCTCGGGCGCTCCGTTCTGCTGCCTTTGACCGTATTGATCGCCTACAGCATATTGGGAGCGATCGATGACTGGGAAGGCATCCGCGGACCCCGTCGGGGATTGGGAATGCGCATCCGCACCAAGTTCATTTTGCAGGTGATCCTTGCAGTCATCACCGCATATCTGCTCAAGAACACGCTGGACGTACCTGAAATGATCTGGCCGGGGTTGAACGTCGAGATCGAACTGGGTATCTGGTACATCCCGCTGGCAACCTTCATCATCGTCGCTATGTCGAACGCGGTCAACTTCACCGACGGTCTCGACGGTCTGGCAGGCTTGATTTGCGCGACGGCGTTTGCCGCATACGGTGCCATCGCGTTGATGCAGGGAAACACTTTTGTTGCCCGGTTCTGCTTCACGCTGGTGGGCGCTTTATTCGGCTTCTTGTGGTTCAACGTGCACCCTGCGATGATGATCATGGGCGACACCGGCTCGCTCCCCCTCGGCGCGGTTTTGGCGGTTGTCGCATTGATGACCGGTCAATGGGTTCTTTTACCCCTGATCGCCATCATCCCATTGAGCGAAGCTGTCAGTGATGTCCTGCAGATCATGTATTTCAGGATAACAAAGGGAAAAAGACTTTTTAAAATGGCGCCGCTGCACCACCACTTTGAACTGCTTGGATGGAGCGAAACCCAGATCGTGCAGCGATTCTGGTTGATCGGTCTGCTCGGCGCGATACTGGGTATCGCGGTTGCGCTTGGTTAAGGAGATTATGAACGCTTACCAGGGTAAAAACGTGTTGATCATTGGAGCCGCCCGACAGGGCACGGCTCTTGCCCGTTTCATGGTCAACCAGGGTGCCCGGGTAACGCTGAACGACAGGCAGCCGGCTGAAAAGCTGCAGAGCGTGATCTCAAGCCTTTCAGGGCTTGAAATCCACTGGGTGCTCGGACATCATCCTTTGGAGATTCTGGATGGGCTTGACCTACTCTGTGTTTCAGGTGGAGTACCTCTGGAAATGCCACTTGTCAGCACGGCCATCGCGCGCGGCATCCCGGTAACCAATGATTCGCAGATATTCATGGAATCGGTTAAAGCTCCGGTTGTGGGAATCACCGGTTCCGCGGGTAAAACCACCACCACCACCCTCTTTGGCCGTATCGCTGAAGCGCAGGTGAAGGCGCCCCGCAAAGCATGGGTCGGCGGGAACATTGGTAAACCGCTGGTCGAATATTTGAACGAGATCGCCGAGAACGACCTGGTGATCCAGGAACTTTCCAGTTTTCAACTTGAGCTGATGACCATCAGCCCGCGTATTTCTGCGATTCTGAACATCACGCCCAATCACCTCGACCGGCACGCGGATATGGCAGCCTATATCGCTGCCAAAGCGCGCATCATTGAATTTCAGCATCCTGGCGATATTGCCGTGCTGAATCACGAGGACCGGGAAGCATGGAAACTGCGTGAAATGGTCCGGGGTGAATTGATCAGCTTCGGCATTGAGCCTGTCACAGGGGATCACACGCAGGTATTGGTGGAGGATGATCAGATCGTAGCTCGAAGTGCTCACACGAAGAAACTGCTGCTGGACACCCGTCTTATTCAACTTCGCGGCAGGCACAACCTCATGAATGTTCTCGCAGCCAGCGCGCTTGCCTTCGCCCTCGATTTTGATCCGACCGCTATCGCCGCCGGTGTTGAGGGATTCACCGGTGTCAATCATCGCACCCAGTTGGTACGGATGGTGAATGGCGTCAGCTGGATCAACGATTCTATCGCCACCGCGCCTGAACGCACATTGGCAGCGATCAAGTCATTTAACGAGCCGATTATCCTCCTGCTCGGTGGGCGCGACAAGAACCTGCCCTGGGATGAACTGGCAGCGATCATTCACCAGCGCGTGGAACACGTGATCGTGTTCGGGGAAGCAGCTGACAAGATCTTGAACGCGCTGGGTCAACCTGAAGGTGCTGACCGGCTGCAAACGATCTCTTCCCGAGTGGGCATGATTGAAGCGCTGGAGGAAGCCGATCGGATCGCCGCTCCTGGTGATGTGGTACTGCTCTCCCCCGGCTGCACCAGCTACGACGCGTTTAAAGATTTCGAGGAACGTGGTGAAACTTTTATGAATTGGGTGAATGCGCTATGACAACCGCGACTAAAACTGCACCGAAAAGAAAAGCCGTGATCAGGAGATTGAGCCTGCGCGAAAGCCTCGACCTGCCTCTGGTTGTGATCGTGCTCACACTCTTCGCCATTGGTTTGTTGATGATCTACTCCGCGAGCTGGCAATTTGCCATCAATCAGGGCTTTTCTGAATACAAGGTTGTGCTACGACAGGCGCTGATTGGAATCGCCGGCATCGTTGGGATCGTCATTCTCACATTCATTGATTATCACAGCTACCAGAAGTACGTCGTCTGGGGGATGGGTTTGGTTATCCTGCTTTGCGTCGGCGTGCTCGCCTTTGGCACCGAAACCCAGTTCGGCGCACGGCGCGGTCTCTTTGGCGGCTCAGTTCAGCCGTCAGAATTCGCTAAACTTGCGGTGATCGTTTATCTGAGTTTCTGGCTGTACAGTAAAAAAGAAACACTGCATAAGTGGTCTTATGGTTTCTTCCCGTTGCTTTCGATTATTTCTGTTATCGCATTGTTGATCTTCTTCCAGCCCGATATTTCTGCTGCTGCGACGATCATCCTTCTCGGTGGAATCATGTTCTTTATCGCCGGGGGCAAGTTCAGCCAGATCCTCATTGTGCTCTGCGTTGTCGCTGCCCTCGGTGTGATCATCTTCAATATTAGCGATACCGCCAGCACCCGCGTTACCGACTATTGGAACGGGTTGCAGAACCCGCAAAACGCCTCAGATCACGTGAAGTGGTCTTTGGAAGCCATTGTCAATGGCGGCATCTTCGGCGTCGGTATCGGTCGCTCGACAACCAAATTCATCGGCCTGCCTGTCGCCACTACAGATTCAATTTTCTCCGTCATCACCGAAGAAACCGGTCTGATCGGCGGGTTTATCGTCATCGGATTGTTCATCGCGCTGCTCTGGCGTGGCTTGTACATCGCCGACCACGCACACGATGACCTTGGAAAATGGCTTGCGGGAGGAATTTCGATTTGGATCTTCCTGGAAGCGATGATCAACATCGGGGTTCTGCTTAACCTTCTCCCCTTTGCCGGGAACGCGCTTCCATTTATCAGTTCAGGCGGTTCAAACCTCATCACCACGCTGGCAGCTATCGGAATCTTGATGAGCATTTCACGGCAGTCAAAACTTGCGTCCTTGAACGCGGAAAGGAGCCCCACACGTGCGGTTGTTGATATGCGCCGGAGGGACAGGCGGGGGAGTTTATCCCGCGCTGGCAGTTCATCAGGCACTCGCTGATCGCGTAGAGCAAACCCTTTGGGTAGGCGGCAAGGGCGGCATTGAAGCCGACCTCGTTGCCCGCTATCAGATACCCTACACTGAGATCAGTGCAGCCGGTGTGCATGGTGTGGGTTTGACCGCGCTGCCCGGCAATCTAATAAAACTTTCGCGTGGATATTACGAGGCGCGCCGTATTTTGCGTGAATTTCAACCCGACGTGATGTTCTTCACCGGTGGTTTTGTCGCTGTTCCAATGGCTTTGGCGGGGTTAAAACAACGCAGCTTGCTTTATGTGCCCGATATTGAACCTGGAATTGCGCTAAAGGCTTTATCCAGGTTCGCGGATGTGATCGCGCTGACCAGTGAGACATCAAAGGGATTTTTCAACCCTGCCAAGCGAATGGTCGTGACCGGCTATCCCACCCGCTCCGATCTGACACGTGTCGCGAGAGATGAAGCACTAAAAACTTTTGACCTCTCCGAAGAATTACCAGTTTTGCTCGTCATAGGCGGGAGCAAGGGCGCTCATTCGCTCAACCAGGCGATATTTGACAACCTCGCCACCCTCCTGCAGCGGGTTCAGGTACTTCATATTACAGGTCAATTGGATTGGGAAATCGCAAAGGATGCAAAGGCAAAGCTACCTGCACCTTTAGCCGAACGCTACATCGCTCACCCCTACCTGCACGAAGAGATCAGCACTGCCTTTTCTTCAGCCACAGTCGTTCTTTCGCGCGCAGGTGCCTCAACGCTCGGCGAACTGCCCCAGTTTGGGCTGCCCGCAATATTGGTTCCTTATCCCTACGCCTGGCGCTATCAAAAAGTGAACGCCGACCACCTGGTCAGGCACGAAGCGGCCATTTGCCTGAAAAACGAGGATTTGAACGCAAAACTGGTTGGCGTGCTGAATGACATACTCACCAATAAAGAGAAGCTGGCTTCTATGAGCACCAATATGCACGCGCTGGCAACCCCGTCCGCGGCAGCAAAAATTGCGGATCTCCTGTTCGAATTGGGAAGCCGAAAGGAAGGCTTGAAATGATCAGTCTCAACGTGATGCTTGGGATCTTCATTGTTCTGTTTGCTCTCGCTGGCGCGATGCGCGGGTGGGCAAAAGAAATGCTGGTGACCTTTAGCGTCATCCTCGCCATGTTCACACTTTCCGTAATGGAATCATTCATGCCCTTCTTCAAGGAAGCGCTCGAAACGATGACACCGGAATCAGTTTTCTTCATGAAAAGCGGCATACTGGCAGTCCTGGTTTTCGCCGGTTACCAGACGCCCAAAATTCCCCGCCTTGCTGCCAGCGAGCGCTTCCTGCGTCATCTCCTGCAGGATACGCTTCTTGGTTTCATCCTTGGTGGGATCAATGGTTACCTGGTTTTCGGAACGCTCTGGCACTACCTGAACGCAGCCGGGTATCCATTCTCATTCGTCTCTGCGCCTGATGCGCTTACCCAAACCGGTCAGGCTGCCCTGCGTTGGATCGCATATCTTCCCCCGGCGTGGTTGATGACCACACCCGCGATCTATATCGCGGTGGCGGTTTGCTTTGTATTTGTTCTGGTGGTGTTAATCTAATGACTCATGTACACCTGATCGGCATCGGCGGCACCGGAATTTCCTCGATCGCGCGCGTACTCCTCGAGAAGGGGTACACCGTGAGCGGGACTGACCGTTTGCTGTCACCTCTCGCGCTTGAACTGCAGAAAGCCGGCGCAACGGTTTACGAGGGACATACCGCCAGCAATATAGAGGGTGCCGATCTGGTCGTGAGATCCTCTGCAATCTCCGATGAAAACATTGAGGTCGTAACCGCCCGCTCACTGGGAATTCCCGTGCAAAAACGCTCAGATTTCCTGAACACATTCCTGCGGGAATATCAGGTACTGGCTGTTGCTGGCTCACACGGCAAGACCACAACCTCCACCATGCTCACCTGGACCTTAGAGCAAATGGGGCTGCAACCCGGCTTCATCCTCGGCGGAGTATCCAAAAACCTGGGTACAAACGCCCGCGCCGGGGCTGGTGAATATTTTGTGATCGAAGCCGATGAATATGATTACATGTTCCTCGGGCTTGAACCTGCGTTAATCCTGCTTACCAACGTGGAGTACGATCACCCCGACTGCTTCCCCACCCGTGAGGACTACTTTGGAGCGTTCACCAAGTTTGTGAAAAAACTAAAAGCAGGCGGCATCCTGGTAACAAACGGTGATCAGGCAGTTGCCGCATCAATGGTGGGCGTGGTCCCAGGCAATACGAAAGTATTAACTTACGGTTTGACGAATAGCGTGGATATCGCTGCCCGCGATCTCGTGGTCAACCCGGCAGGCGGCATGAGTTTCACCATCCACGCCCCGTTCACCTCAGCCTCCCTTGCTGATGTAAATCTGCAGGTTCCGGGCGAGCACAACGTGCGCAACGCCCTTGGCGTGATGGCGGTTCATTTAGCGCTTGGCAATGACCTTGGCAAAGCAGCAGCTGCCCTCTCCACCTACATTGGATCCGGGCGGCGCTTCGAGATCGTTGGAGAGGTGGACGGCATCACGGTCATCGATGATTACGCTCACCACCCCAGCAAGATCAGGGCAACACTGGCAGCGGCGCGCACCCGCTTCCCCGGGCGCCGCGTCATTGCGGTATGGCAGCCACACACTTACTCTCGCACACTCGCGCTGGAAGAAGATTTCGCCAACTCCTTCAGCGATGCCGATCTGGTGATAGTCACCGGCATTTATGCCTCTCGTGAAAAAGCGCAGGATTATTCTATTGAGACCCTGGTCCAGCGGATCAAGACCGCGCAAGCCTTTCACATTGAATCCCTATCCGGTGTAGCACAATTTCTGGCGCAAATCCTGCAACCAGAAGATGTACTGCTCGTCCTGTCAGCCGGCGATGCTGACAGTGTATGCCGTGATGTGATTCATCTATTGGAAGAAAGGAAAGGTTGAAATGACTCCACCAAGAAAGACTAGTTACGAGAACGTTAATCATGATTTCGATACGCCGCGATTTTTCTCCGATTTTCCGCGTATCACGCTCAAACGCCGCCAGGAAAACAGCGGGGATGACTTCCGCGCGCTCAGCGTGCAGGATCGTGTTGAGCTAATGGAAAAGTTAATTCTGAAGGTTCAGGAACTATAAGGATACTCGAGCGCATTTATGGATGAGAAAGTTCTGCTAAACCACTTCAAAGACCGCCTCCAGCGCGACGTGCCGCTGAGCCGGTTCACCACATCACGTGTCGGTGGACCTGCCCGCTTCTACGTCAGCGCTGAAGACGCCCGCCAGCTGGCGGAGGATGTGCGGTTCCTGTGGGAGCAGAACATACCCTTGCTGGTACTGGGGAGCGGCGCGAACATTCTGGTCAGTGATGCTGGTCTTGACAAAGTGGCTGTACACAATCAGGCCAGGCAGATAACAGCCGACATGGAAAGCTCTCCTTTCACACTTTCTGCGGAATCCGGCGCCAAACTCACCTCGGTTGCCCGCAAAGCCGCTGAGCTTGGGCTCACCGGGCTCGAGTGGGCTTCAACAGTTCCCGGTACGGTTGGCGGTGCGGTCTACGGTAATGCCGGTGCATTTGGCTCGAACACGCAAAGCAGCCTGATTCTGGCAGAGATTTTCCACCGCACAAAAGGTTTTCTTACCTTAACCTCCGCTGAAATGGGCTACGCCTACCGCAGCAGCGCGCTCAAACGACAGCCGGGAGAGGCTCTCATCCTCTGCGCGCGCTTCGCAGTCGAAAAGGGAGACCCGAAGCTTATCGAAGCAACGATGAAAGATTTCAGCGAGCGCCGTCGGGGTTCACAGCCCGCTGGACCGAGCACAGGGTCCACCTTCAAAAACCCGCCTGGCGATTACGCCGGACGCCTGATCGAAGCCGCTGGATTAAAAGGTACCCGCATTGGCGGAGTGGCTATCAGCGACCTGCACGGTAATTTCTTTATCAACGACGGAACAGCCACAGCGCAGAATTACTACGATCTCATTCAACTGGTGAAAAAGACCATCCTCGAGAAATTCGGGGTTGAACTTGATACTGAGATCGAGATTATTGGAGATTGGCAGACGAAATGACGGACAAGCGCACAAAATTGGCAGTAATCTTTGGCGGCCGGTCAGGCGAACATGAGGTCTCTCTCATGAGCGCCCGTTCGGTTTTGAACGTGCTTGATCCGGAGAAATACGAAGTGATTCAGATCGGCGTAACCCCCCAGGGCAACTGGTTGAGCGGTGAGGCTGTGATCGATCATTTCGAAAAACAGGATTACACCACACTCACACCCGCTATCCTGCTCCCGGAACCACGCGGAGGGCATCTCTTCCTGATCAAAAATGATCGCATTGAACCCTTATCCGCGCTTGATGTGGTCTTCCCGCTTATTCACGGCACATTCGGAGAAGACGGCACCCTGCAGGGGCTGCTCGAACTGGCGGATCTCGCCTATGTGGGTTGCGGTGTGCTCTCTTCAGCGGTTGGAATGGACAAAAGCCTGTTCAAAGATGTGATGCGCGCCAACGATATCCCGGTGGTGGATTCTCTTCTCTTCAACCGCGGGCAAATTACAGGCGATCTGCCCAAAGTGCTCGCAGAGATCGAAGCAAACCTGCCCTATCCGGTCTTCGTGAAACCCGCCAACCTGGGTTCATCGGTGGGGATCACCCGGTGCGCGAATCATTCCTGCCTGGTTGAGGGTCTGCTTGATGCCGCCAGGTTCGACCGCCGTGTGCTTGTTGAACGTGGTGTGAATGCCCGCGAGATCGAAGTCAGCGTTCTGGGCAATGAAAACCCCATCGCCTCAGTCCCGGGCGAAATTCAACCGCAAGAGGAGTTCTATACCTACTCTGCTAAATACATCTCCAACACTTCCCGGCTGATTATTCCGGCTGATCTGGACGCCGCGATCACTGAAGAGATCAGGACCATCGCGATCAAAGCCTATACCGCCATTGACGGCGCTGGTATGGCGCGGGTCGATTTTCTGCTCGAACGGGAAACCGGGAATATTTTCCTCAGTGAGGTGAACACCATCCCGGGATTTACCAGCATCAGTATGTACGCGAAACTGTGGGAAGCCAGCGGCATTTCTTATTCAGACTTGATCGACCGGCTGATCAAACTCGCCTTGGACCGCAAGCAGCAACGCGACAATACCGTACGCGCGTACAGGAGTGACGAATGACGACTGCGAAGGGAGAAAAACCAGTGAACCGCTCAGGTCAGCTGCGGCAGAGTCGCCAGCGGTCTGTTTCAGCGCGTTCAGGGTCCTCCTCCACCGCCGGCGCGCCGGTTTCACGCGAGCCCGCTCAGGGAACGCGAAAGCGCGAAGCGGTAACAACACAACCGCGGCGTAAAGTGGTTTACAAGGTTAACGCCAACGGTGTGGAGACGCGGTTGCCCGCTATTCCGCTGCTGCGATTCAGCTGGCAGTGGATCTCCGGGATTCTCACCGTGCTATTATTCCTTGTTTTCATCTTTATGGTCAACTCGCCGATCTTCAAGGTTCAGGCGCTCACGGTCAAAGGACTTTCGCGTTACACATCTGAAGAATTTCAATCTCTAATCAAAGGGCGCAAGACTTCAATCTTCCTCTTTGACACCAATGCGGTGATGCACTCGCTGCGCCTGGTTTACCCCGAGCTTATGGATCCGCAGATCGTGATCAGCATGCCGAACCAGGTTATCGTCAGCGCGAGCGAGCGCGATCCGATCATCCTTTGGCAGGCGGGCGGCAGCACTTATTGGATCGACGCTGAGGGGATCGTGATGGAAAAGCGGGGCGATCTGCCCGATCTCCTGACGGTTGAAAGTTCTGTCCCGCCACCGCTGGCGCAGATCAATACGCGCGCCAACAGCATCGTGGATTACGCCCGCATGATCATTGAGCGGCAATCCAGTGATGTGACCATTGATAGACTGGTTGACCACATGGACCCGGGCGCGTTAGGCGCGGTGATCGAATTAAGCACGATGCTGCCCGCGGGTGGCAGCCTGATTTACGACCCGATTTCCGGTATGGGTTGGCGCGATCCCGGTGGTTGGGAGGTCTACTTCGGCACAGACCTGTCGCACATGGAGTTAAAGCAGGTCGAGTATCAAACCATACTCGCCAGGCTAACAGAAACAGGGGTTACCCCGGCAATGATCAGCGTGGAACACATCGACGCGCCTTATTTTCGAATGGAGTAAGTGACAATATGGATGAACCTATAGTAGTTGGAATCGACATCGGTACGACAAAAATCTGCACCCTGGTTGCGCGCCTTGAAGGTGACGTGGATATGCGCATCCTGGGTGTGGGCATCGAGCCCGCCCAGGGGATAAAAAAGGGTAACGTGATCGATATCAACGCTGCCACTCAATCCATATCCCGCTCGATCGAGAAAGCCCAGCGCACTTCGGGACTTGAGATCCAATCGGCTCTCGTCAGTCTCGCCGGTTCGCACGTCTCCGGCATGAATTCGCGCGGCGTCGTCGGCATTAACGGAGGGGTTATCACCCAGGCTGATGTGGACCGCTCACTCGAGGCTTCCATGGCCGTAGCGATGCCGCACAACCGCGAGGTCATTCACGTCATCCAACGCGGTTTCACCGTCGATGGACAGGACGGCATCCTATCACCGGTGAATTTCTCCGGTTACAGGCTCGAAGCCGAAACACATATTATCACCGCGGCGTCAACAACCGTTGAGAACATCCGCCAATGCGTCAACGCTTGCAACGTCGAGGTTCTCCAGTTCGTGCTCAATCCGCTCGCTTCCGGCGAGGTGGTGCTGAATCGATCAGAGCGCGACATGGGCGTTTGCATTTGTGACATCGGCGGCGGCACAAGCGACCTCGCCATTTATATCAACGGCGATGTGTGGCATACCAACGTGCTGCCCATTGGCGGAAACCATATTACACAGGATATCGCCATCGGTTTGCGCATCAGCCCTGACCAGGCTGAACAGGTAAAGAAACAGTACGGACACGCCATCACCTCGGAGGTGGGGGATGGAGAATTCTTTACCATGCGCACATTTGGCGAAGAGCTGCCTCAGCAGATCAACCGGCGCGAACTGGTGGGCATCATTGAAGCCCGCGTCGAGGAGCTTTTCCAGCTCCTGCACCAGGAGATCCGACGTTCAGGGTACGACAACCTGCTCGCAGCAGGGATGGTTCTGACCGGCGGCACAAGCCTGCTTCCCGGCATCCGCCCCCTTGCTGCCAGGATTCTCAACATGCCGGTCCGTGTAGCTCGTCCTGAGAACCTCATTGGCCTCGTAGATCAACTGCACTCCCCTGCTTATTCAACCAGCGTGGGGCTGCTCAGATGGTCCGAGATCATGGCGCAGCCCGCATATGCCAGCACGCTTCCGCGTGCATCAAAGGTTGGCGGCACGGGCGGCACCAGTGTCGATTGGAATAAAGTGAAGAACGTGCTCGGAAGATTATTCCCTTAGGTATCACCCGGTCTTTGCCTGGCCGGTATCATATTTAAATCTTATTATGGAGGATAAGACAATGGAGACCAACAGCAATTCATTTACAGCAAAACGCAATAGTTATGAAACCGAAGCCTTTGCCCGCATCAAAGTAATTGGTGTAGGTGGAGGTGGCTGCAATGCAGTCAACCGTATGATCGATGAAGGCGTTCAGGGTATTGAGTTCATCACTGTGAACACTGATGCCCAGGCGCTTCTCCAATCCAAAGCCCCCACCAGGGTCCGCATCGGGGACAAGACCACCCTCGGACTCGGCGCTGGCGGTGATCCTGAGATCGGCCGCAAATCAGCGGAAGAATCCTCAGAAGAGCTGTACCAGGCGCTCAAGGGCAGCGATATGGTGTTTGTTACCGCCGGAATGGGTGGAGGAACCGGAACCGGCGCGGCGCCCATTATCGCCCAGATCGCCCAGGAGGTTGGTGCGCTCACCATTGGTGTGGTCACTCGCCCCTTCATGTTCGAGGGTTCAAAGCGCCTGCAATCGGCTGAAAGCGGTATTTCCTCGCTGAAGGAACACGCGGACACCCTCATTGTCATCCCCAACGATCGCCTGCTGCAGATGGTGAAAAAAGGCGCTACACTCAACGAGTCATTCAAACTCGCAGACGACGTGCTGCGCCAGGGCATCCAGGGCATTTCTGAAGTGATTACCATCCCCGGTCTCATCAACCTTGACTTCGCGGATGTAAAGAACATTATGGCGCAGGGCGGCGCAGCTCTAATGGCCGTCGGTCGTGCGGACGGGGAAGACCGCGCGGTGAAAGCCGCTGAAATGGCTATCTCCAACCAGTTGCTTGACATTACCATCGATGGCGCCCGCGGTATTCTCTTCAATGTGACCGGCGGTCCGAACCTCACGCTCTTCGAGGTCAACGAAGCCGCGTCCATTATCAAGGAAACCGCGCATCCTGATGTCAATCTTATCTTCGGCGCGGTGATAGACCCCAACATGGGAGACGATCTGCGTATCACAGTCATCGCCACAGGTTTTGACCGCGCCACCCCGGTGCGTAAAGCTGTGCGCCCTTTAATGGTAAGCAAGGACGAGAACAGGAAGATCGGCGTACCTGCTACAACGGAAGCAGCACGAGTTGAAATCGCTGCCAAATCGAACGAGTTCGAGCCGGTCTACATCGATACCCGGAACATTGATCTGCCCACCTTCCTGCGCAACCGCTTTGAAGGCAAGTAAGAGATACCGTTGCGAGTATTGAAGAAACCCTGTCCTCCGTAAGGTTATCAGGCGCACGCCCCCGGCGTGCCGCCTGTGAAAACTTGTGAATTGCGACTGGCGGCTGGTCCCCGCCAGTCGTTGTCATTATTCCCCTAGTTCGTCAACGGTTAATCGGAATTAATACCAGTTGTGTTTTTTTCGTACCCCTCATTTCTTTAAGGTTCAAAATCCCCTCCTGGAAGAATTGAACTATTTACCCCCCAAAGACCCGATTTAGTCTATCTTTGCACTCAATGGGCAGAATTGGCGTTATTTCTTCACCAAATCGGTTGCTTTTGCTTTTTCTCACACCCGTTTTTTGCGTTTGGAACCCTCCCAGATTTTAAGGATAATTAACAGGTTTGTAGCTTGAATCGCGATAACGGGTATGTTAGAATAACTCCTAGATGTACGGTATGCAACAAAGATATCCCCCCATATATGGGGGATATAGTTTCAACACCAACATCGCAGCCCGCATACTCGCCATATTTGGCGGCTAACGAATTGAATGCAACTAAGTGAGGGATGGATGATCTGTCCATATTGTCAGAAAAATCAATCCAGGGTGATCGACACCACCCACGACAGCCGCGGCGGCATCAGGCGTCGTCGGGAGTGCGAACACTGCGGACAGCGATTTTCGACCTACGAGCGACCCATCCTTGCCACTCCACTCATCATCAAACGCTCCGGCACGCGCGAGCAGTTCAACCGCGAGAAACTGCTTGAAGGGATCCGCATCTCATGCGCCAAACGCCCGGTATCAGCGGATGATATTAACCACCTTGTCAATGAAATCGAAACCTCCCTGCAGAAGATGGGGCGCGAAGAGGTTTCTTCCCGCGTCGTGGGCGACATGGTTATAGAAGGGCTGAAGCGCCTCGATCAGATCGCCTACATCCGCTATGCCATCGTATACTTACAGCTCACCGACCTGCAATCCATCCGCAAAGAGATCGATCGATTACTGGCTTCATAGGAGAACATCATGGTTTCATCAACCCACTTTGACCAAAAGTCCCTGTTGGATCTGGGCGGCATCCCGTCCAATCTCCCCCGGGTGGAGCTGACGGACAACGCCCGCCAGGTATTGCTCAAACGTTACGTGCGCCGCGACGCCGAAGGCAAGCCCGCCGAGACCGTTGAAGAGATGTTCTGGCGTGTGGCATCCACCATCGCCGCGGTCGAATCCCGCTGGGCAACCGACACGGACGCCCTCGCCCGCAAGTATTACACCTTGCTGACCACAAAAGCCTTCTTCCCCAACTCCCCCACCTTCACCGGCGCCGGCACCCCGCTTGGACAGCTCGCCGCCTGCTTCGTCCTGCCCATCAACGACGACATGGGCCGCGATTCTGCCGGCATCTTCCAGACGCTGCGCGACGCCGCCCTCATCCAGCAAACCGGTGGCGGCAATGGTTTTTCCTTCTCGCGCCTGCGCCCGAAAGGTTCGCACGTGAAGACCTCCTCCGGTCAGGCAACCGGCCCCGTGGGATTCCTGCGCGTCTATGACCACGCCTTTGGCGAAGTCGCCCAGGGCGGCACCCGCCGCGGTGCGAATATGGCGGTTCTGCGCGTTGACCACCCCGATATCGAGGAGTTCATCTCCTGCAAAACCAACGAGAACCAGATCACCAACTTCAACATCTCCGTCGGGATCACCGACGCGTTCATGCGCGCCGTGGAGGACGACACCGAGTGGAGCCTGCGCTTCCCGGACCTCTCCGATCCCCGGGCTAAGAACTTCACGGGCACTTTCGAGCAGGCTGAAGCCTCCGGCATCCCGTTCAGGACCTACAAGACCATCCGCGCGCGCGATCTCTTCCAGCACATCGTTAAACAGTCGCACCACAACGGCGAGCCCGGTCTGCTCTTCCTCGACGCCGCCAACCGCGCCAATCCCGTGCCGCACCTCTACCAGCTCGAAGCCACCAACCCCTGCGGTGAGCAGTGGCTCGGACCCTACGAGAACTGCTGCCTCGGCTCCATCAACCTCGCCCAGCACCTTGGACCTGACCACAGCGTGGACTGGAACAAGCTGCGCGACAACACCCGCCTTGCCACCCGTTTTCTCGATGACGTGGTAGACGCCAACGCCTACGTACCCGCTGTGCCCCAGCTCAAAGAAGCGGCTATGCGCAACCGGCGCGTCGGGCTCGGCATTATGGGACTGGCAGACCTGATGTACCACGTGGGCGTGCGCTACGGCTCACCCGCCGCCGAGGATTTCGGCGCCCAGGTGATGGAATTTGTGCGCTACCACGCCATGCAGACCAGCGTCGAGCTCGCCCGCGAGCGCGGCGCGTTCCCCTCAATCAAGGGCAGCATCTACGACCCTGAAAACCTCCTCTGGCAGCCGCCTGAATCGCTCATCGAAACCCAGCAGTACTGGGGACGTCCTATCATCGACTGGAGCCTGATCACCGAGGGTATCCGCCGCTACGGCATCCGCAACGCCGCGCAAACCACCGTGGCACCCACCGGCACCATCGCCACCGTCGCCGGCTGCGAGGGTTACGGCTGCGAGCCGGTGTTCGCCCTCGCCTACATCCGCCACGTCAACGACAACGGCAAAGACCTGCAGCTCACCTACGCCAGCCCCATGTTTGAGCAGGCGCTCATCGAAGCCGGCGTGAAAGAGATGGACCGCCAGGACATCTTCACCGAGGTGATGAAGGAAGGCACCTGCCAGCGCATCAAGGACCTGCCCGCTGAGATCAAGGAAACTTTTGTCGTCAGCGCCGATATCACCGCCGAGGAGCACGTCCGCATGCAGGCCGCGCTGCAGGCTTTTGTGGATAATTCCCTTTCCAAGACCATCAACTTCCCCGAGAACGCCACCGAGGACGATGTCGCCACCGCTTATATGCGCGCCTGGGAGCTCAACTGCAAGGGGCTCACGGTTTACGTCACCGGCTCGCGCGAGGATGTGGTGCTGGAGACCCACTCCACCGCCAAGAAGAAAGCCCCTATCGCTGATGACGCCATGCCCGACCAGATCAAGATCTGGCAGGAGACCAAAAAGCCGCGTCCGCGCGCGCTCATCGGGCGCACCTTCTCCATCGAAACACCACTCGGCAAGGCGTTCATCACCATCAACGAGAACGACGCCGTCCAGCCCTTCGAGGTGTTCATCAACACCGCCAAAGCCGGCTCAGACACCGCCGCAGTCAGCGAAGCCATCGGGCGGCTGATCTCCTATGTGCTGCGCCTCGCCTCCCCCATTGAGCCCTCGCAGCGCCTCACTGACGTGACCCGCCAGCTCACCGGCATTGGCGGCGGACGTTCGCTGGGCTTCGGTCCCAACCGCGTGCGCTCGCTGCCTGACGGCGTTGCCCACGTCCTCGAGGAGTACCTCGACGACCGCGCCATTCGCATCGGCAAGAGCACCGGCGCAGCCCCCGTCATGCAGGAATACCTCATCGACGACCTTGACAAGCTCGCGCCGCAGGAACCCCATGCGGACGACCAGCCCCCAGCCGCGATGAAGATCGGCGACCTCTGCCCCGAGTGCGGCGTTGCCGCCCTGATCAACGAGGAAGGCTGCCGCAAATGCTACGCCTGCGGTTACAGCGAGTGTTAAGCGGAGTGATCAGGGATCGGTGAATCGTGAGTTGTGAATAATTATTAGAATTCCTCTACTTTCGGCAGTAGAGGTTTTCTTTATTAATTTGGGTGTGTCGAATTCGTGAAAATGAAAAATATTTGAAACGTTTTTATGTCTCATCCTGGTTAAATATCAACACATCGATACCACGAAACTTATAGGTTTTTTCATAAGGAAATTCTTTCCTTATTTCCTCGCTAAGCTTATCAGCGCGCAATTGCCTATCGCCGAAACGAAGGTGACCAAGCACTAAACACACCTGGTCATAATCCTCTTGAAGATGATTGTTATTGATCTTACCAGTATCATCAGAAATTATTGCTGTCCATTCTGTGTCGTGCATAAATAAATCCGGGTTGTAGAATGTAACGACTATCTCATTGGTTAATGGATAATAAATTCGCAGGCTATCTCCACAATTGCTTGATAAAAAGGAAGTTGCAGACCTCCAATCATGGGTTATATTGGTATCAAAATATTTTTTTATGCCATTCACTTGTAAAAATGAAAGCAGTATAAGAAGGCTGACACTCGCAATAAGACTGATTATTCTAAATTTTTTATTGTCCCATCCAAGCCTTAAAATGGTAACCAAACCAATCGAGACCAAAATATCCAAAAAGGGAGTGGTAAATATCAAGTATCTGTCGTTGAATAGCGGTAAAAGAAATTTTGAAATGACTAATGATGCAAACACCGGCGTGAGAAAACAACTTCCCAACAAAAAATACTTCCAACGGGAGACGATCTCACTTTTCGGCTTGAACAGCCAGGAAAAGAAACCCAGTAATCCCAAAAATATCGAAAGTCGTCGTAAAACGGAGCCATAATTTCCGGTAATTCTTGTAAAAAAGTCTTTTACATCTATAAATGTAGGCGCAGGAATCCACGAAATCTGCTGCGGTCCTTTATTTAAAGCCACAAGCAGGATTGGTAATATTAAACAAATCATTCCCAAGAAATAAAAGTAAATCCTCGTTGGAAAATTTTCCTTGATGGCTTTCTTTGAGATCAGTAAAGGCAAGGTGATGAGTTGAGACCCAATCAACAGAATCGCAATAAAATGGCTGTACACCGCCGCTGCAGCAACAAGAACATAAAGGACCATCCAAATGCTTTTTTTATAATTTTCGACGGATTTTATAAGCAGCCATGTTGATAAGGTTGTTAATAAAATCGTTAAACTGTACGACCTAAAAAACTGAGCGTATCGGATCTCGTACGCGTTTATCGCAAAGAGGAAAGAAGCAACCAGGCCAATGCACAAACCCCACGCCTGGTTTTTGCTCATCTTTTTCCCTAACAAAAAAACAACAAAAATACTCGCGACAGAAAAAATTGCCGATAAAGCTCTTAAACTCCCTTCGGAATCGGGCGCAACAACTCTGATCCAATAATGAGTTAACAAGTGATACAGACTCATATTTGGATCCATCTTTATGGCTTCGATTATTCCAATTTTCGCAACCGCTGCTTGAAAAGCCTCATCGTAGTTAAACGATTGCGCTCCAATCTGGTGAAATCGAAGGAAACCCCCAAGACCTACGATAAGTAAAAGGATTAAAAAGGGAATTAATTTTGTCAGTTTAACGTTCACAAAATTACGCATTGGATAAAAAGTGAAACCCAGAAATTTTCATGAAACTGTCTCCCCATTTCGATCATATCATTATTTAACGCGATTCAAGGTTCGTGTTTTTGCGCAAACTCCCCTTCGCACCCGCGCTTGTCATTGCGCCTCGCCAAATGTGGGAGGCGCGGCAATCCCCAACACCACCTGTCATTGCGAGCGGTTTGTGCGAAGCAATCCCCAACACCGCCTGTCATTGCGAGCAGTGTGTGCGAAGCAATCCCCAACACCGCCTGTCATTGCGAGCGGTTTGTGCGAAGCCATCCCCAACACCACCTGTCATTGCGAGCGGTTTGTGCGAAGCAATCCCCAACACCGCCTGTCATTGCGAGCAGTGTGTGCGAAGCAATCCCCAACACCGCCTGTCATTGCGAGCGGTTTGTGCGAAGCCATCCCCAACACCACCTGTCATTGCGAGCGGTTTGTGCGAAGCAATCCCCAACACCGCCTGTCATTGCAAGCGGTTTGTGCGAAGCAATCTCCAACACTGGTTATCCTTCCTCGTATAACGGCCTTAATTCCTTTTCCCATAGATCATCCCAGTTTTGATTTTTCGAATTAATCAAGTCAATTTTCTTTTTTCTTGATCCGCCTTTAATAATTTACTCCCGCTCGATCGCATCATACACGTTTCCGAATTGCTCATAATAGACCAGCTTATAAATATTATATTTGGCTGTGAACCCGGGAAAAACCTTTTTCCTGTGTTCGTAAACCCGCTGAAACAAATCACCTGTGAAACCTGTATAGAGAACAGTGTGATATTTATTTGTCAGGATATATACATAATAAGAATCGTGAATTTCTTCCACATTATTTCCTGTTAACCCTCAACATTGAATTGGGGATTGCTTCGTCGCTTCCCTCCTCGCAATGACAGTTCACCCCCCTCCACAATCCCGACCTCCTCATCCGTCAGCCCGTAGGTCTGATATACCAGACCACCTATCTACTGATCATCAAATCCACCTTGTGATCCCTACCCTCTCTCTGTCTTTCATGGATAATTCTATACCCGATTCCACAAGGACTTGACAAGTGCTGTATAATAATATTAGAACGTATATTCTATTACACTTGCTCCTTAACAAAATAATATCCATTAGCGAAGATCATGCGTCCCGCGACCCTGAATTGTTTCCATTTGTTTCAACACTTATCGAAACCATCAACCCCTTAAAGCCTATGCAAATACCCCCCAACCCCGCCTGTCATTGCGAGCGGTGTGTGCGAAGAAATCCCCACCACCAACTGTCATTGCGAGCAGTGTGCGCGAAGCAATCCCCAACGCTGCCTGTCATTGCGAGCGTTTTTGCGAAGAAATCCCCAACACCGCCTGTCATTGCGAGCAGTGTGCGCGAAGCAATCCCCACCACCGCCTGTCATTGCGAACCGCTTGCACGTAGGGGTGAAGCAATCCCCAATTCCGACAGCATCGTCAACCAACAGTAGGAGTGATTCATCCCTCCGAAAACCACTCGGGGACCATGTGAATCACCCCTACTGAATGATCAAAATCAGATTTTTTTTGAATTTGCGCAATTCGCGCGAACTTAGCGCTTCCGAGCTGTTCTTGCGGGTGGGGCGTAATTCGTGGACTAGCTCTCTCATCGCGCAACCCTCCCCTCATCTACGGTGTTTTATAAATGTGCAACAAGTCATACCCGGTTTACGTATACCCAGTGTGTATAATGAATCTACAGAATCCCCCGATTAACAGGAGGTACGCATGAGCAAGATCAGCATCATCACCGATACCGATTCCAGCCTTCCCGTTGACCTCGCCGCGCAGCATGGCATCCAGCAGGTGCCCATCACCATCCAGTTCGGCGACGAGACCTACGAGACAGGCGTTAACATCAACGATAAAACGCTCTTCGAGAAGATCGACGCGATCGGCAAACTGCCCACCACCGCCGCCCCCTCGCCCGCCGCCTTCAAGACCGCCTACGAAAAGGCTTTCGCCGATGGCGCTGATTCCATCATCTGCATCGTGGTCGGCAGTAAGATCAGCCGCACCTACGATTCAGCCGTCACCGCCTGCGAGGAATTCCCCGGCAAACTGATCACGGTCTTCGACTCCGAATACCTTTCTCTCGGCCAGGGGTACATGGCGCTCGCCGCTGCTGAAGCCGCCGCTGGCGGAGCTTCCCACGAGGAAGCGCTGCAAGCCGCCCGCGACATTCTTCCCCGCCTCCACCTCTACGGCTCGTTAACGACCTTAAAATACCTCGCCATGGGCGGCCGCATCGGCAAGTTCCCCGCCAACATGGCTAACCTGTTCGACATCCGCCCGGTGATGACCATGATCGACGGCAAACTGGGCCTGCTCGAAAAGGTGCGCACGCACCGCATGGCAATGAACCGTCTCGTCCAACTGCTCGAGAAATCGGTCAAAGACAAAGAGATCGTCAGGGCTGGCATCGTGCACGTCAATAACCTCGAAGACGCCAAACTGCTCGAATCCCGCCTGCGCGCTGACCTGCCCATGCCCGCTGATATCCTCGTCGCCGAGTTCACCCCCGGACTTTCCGTCCACGGCGGCACCGGACTGGTGGCAGCAGTGCTGGTCACCAGGGACTAAACTCCCCCGGTACGAAAAAAACCCACCTGGATAATCCGGTGGGTTTTTAGATGTTCTTGAAATTGATCCTCAGGCGGCCAGCGTGTCGTCCAGGCGGATCTGCACCGGTTTGCCCTTGATGCGATAAGTACGTTTGCTGTGCTTGAGCACAGATTTCACGTGCTGCTCCATCACATCCACCAGCGAGTAATTGGATTGAATGTTGATCTCACCGATCGCCTTGCCCGGTATGCCGGTTTCCCCGGCGATAGCCCCGACGATGTCGCCCGGCCGCAGACCGCTGCGGTTGCCGAGATTCATCCACAGGCGCACCATGCCCGGCTCAACCAACGCATCCGCTTTGTCCCTGCCGGTTGTCTTCCTGGATTTACCGGCGCCCTGGCTGCCGTTCTTTTTTCCGTTGGATTGGGTTGTCCAATCGCTGGTATTGGTGGCTTGCATCAGCTCCTTGACCGGTATCTCAGCGTTGTTGGCGCGCAGCAGGCGCATAAGCCCCACCGCGACCTCATCGCTATTGAAACCGCTTTGGCGCAGTTTTTCAAGCAGCTGTTTTTCGGTGTGATTGATTCCAGCGAGCATTTGCCCGCTCACCTGTTCGATCAGGCGCTCATCACGCTTCTGCTGCACCTCCGCGACACCGGGCAGCTGTGTTTCAGCCACCGGTTGGCGGGTGTACGACATGATCTGATTCATCCGGCTGCGTTCGCGCGGGGTGAGCAATGTAATGGCAATCCCTTTTTTGCCCGCCCGCCCGGTACGCCCGATGCGGTGCACGTAATCTTCTGCGTCCTGCGGCATGTCGTAGTTGAAAACATGAGAGACATCATTGATGTCAAGACCGCGGGCGGCAACATCCGTTGCCACCAGAATGGTCACAGTGGCTTTACGGAAGCGATTGAGCACCAGCTCACGCCGCGACTGATTCAGGTCGCCATGCAGAGAATCCGCCGAGAAACCACGGCGCATCAACTCATCCGCCAGGTCCTGCGCTCTCGCCTTGGTGCGAGTGAAGATCAACGCGCTGGATACCTCATCAGTCTCCAGCAGGCAGCTCAGCGCAGCGAGCTTTGTTTCTTCACGCACACGGTAAAAACGCTGTTCGGTTTCCGCCACAGTCACCTGTTTGGGGTTGATGCTGACCTTTACCGGATCATTGAGGTACTTTGACGCCAGTTTTTGAATTTGCACGGGCAGCGTGGCGGAAAATAACGCCATCTGCCTGGTTTCTGCTAATTCCTTGAAAATCATTTCCACGTCGTCAATGAAGCCCATTTCGAGCATTTCATCAGCCTCATCGAGCACGAGGATCTCAACCTGGCTGAGGTCAAGCCTGCCCTGCTTAATGAAGTCGAGGAGGCGGCCTGGTGTTCCAACCAGAATATCGACACCGCGCTTCAACCCCCTGATCTGGATCTCGTAAGACTGACCGCCGTAAACCGCCAGCACTTTACTGCCGGAAACCCTGGCAAAACCCTCGGTCGCGTCCGCAACCTGTTTCGCCAGCTCCCGGGTGGGCGCCAGCACGAGCGCGCGCGGGGTGCCGTTTCCCTGCCCCAACCGCTGCAGGATCGGCAGCATGAACGCCGCCGTCTTTCCCGTCCCGGTCTGTGACTGGGCGAGCACATCTTTACCGCCAAGCATCAGCGGGATCGTCTCAACCTGGATGGGGGTCGGCTGGGTATAACCCAGTTTCTCCACCGCCTGCAGGTATTCTTCTTCTAAACCTAATTCTGAAAAACTTTGTATCATTCAATTCCTTTTCGCATAAAAAAATACCCTCCGGTACCGGCTGGGTATTTTGAACCTGGCACGATCTTTCAGCGTTATCACAACGCGGCTGATAGTATATCATAGAACCTCAATATTGAGAGAAATTGGCGCTTATTTCTGAAAGAGAAGGTGTGATGGAAACGTTCCGGAATTTTCAGCTCGCATTGCCGTATAATTAAAAAATCCAGTATCCAGGAGTGATCACATGGCTAAAAAATTCGTCCTCGTCGCGGGAAACATCGGTTCCGGTAAAACCTCGCTCACGGAGCGCATCGGCGAACGACTCAAATGGCACACCGCTTACGAATCTGTCGTCGATAACCCGTACCTGCCGGATTTTTACAACAACATGAGAGAGTGGGCGTTCCACCTTCAGGTGTACTTCCTTGGTCACCGCGCCCAGCAGCATCTGGATATGTACAACGACCCGCGCTCTGCCATTATCGACCGCAGCATCTACGAAGACGCCTACATTTTTGCGCGCGCGCTGCACACCATGGGCAACATCAACGAGCGCGATTTCAAGACCTATCGCAAGGTCTTCGATCTGATCACGCGCAACCTGCCCAACCCCTCGCTGCTGATCTACCTCAAAGCACCGGTGGACACCCTCATCGAGCGCATCCAATCACGCGGGCGCGACATCGAATCTACCATCTCCCGCGACTACCTCGCCCTGCTTGACAGCTTCTACTCCGATTGGATCGGTAACTTTGACCTCTGCCCGGTACTTACCATCCGCACCGACGACCTCGACTTCGTGCACGAGCCCCGTCATCTTGATACCGTCGTGCGCAAGATAAAAGACAAGCTCTCCGGGCGCGAGGAGATCGTTTTCGATTAAAACAACAGGAATTTTGCTCATGTTTCCGGCGATTTTCGCTGCAACTAAATCAGTCTCCATCCGTATATTAGCTAGAAAAACAAAATACGCGGGGCAGCAGTGACGCAATTGGACCCACAATGGATCGATAAAGCCCGCCATGGAGATGATGAAGCCTTCACCATGTTGGTAAATTCCTACCAGACTCCGGTTTACAACCTGTGTTACAGGATGCTTGGAGAGGCCACCGCCGCAGAAGACGCAGCGCAGGAGACATTCTGGCGAGCTTATCAAAACCTCAAACGTTATGACCCACAGCGGTCCTTCGCGACCTGGCTGCTCTCCATCGCTGCCCATTACTGCATCGACCAGCAGCGCAAACAGAAGGTCGGCATTTTTGAACTCGACGAATTTCCCGATTTCGACCTCGCCGATCCCGGAATCCCAAACCCCGAAACCGAGATCATCACAAACGATCAGGACGAAGCGCTGCACCGACTCATCAACCGGCTTAACTCGCCGGACAGAGCAGCGGTCATCCTCAAATACTGGTATGGGTGTTCAGAGGAAGAGATCAGCCGGATGCTTTCGCTCACTGTCAGCGCAGTGAAAAGCAGGCTGCACCGCGCCCGCAGGCAGCTGGCTGAAGCGATCACAGAATCTCAGTCACTGCCGGTAAAGGAAGGACAATAATGGAAAATCAAACTTTCAAATCCTGGATACTGGATGACGAAACACTCAGCGCGGAGGACGAGGCTTTGCTGATGGAACACCTCGCGCAATGCCCGGAATGTGCGGAATTGAAAGCGAACCTCGACACGGCGCTGCAATTGGTGCGCGCCGCGCCAGAGATCGCCGCTCCTGTTGACTTCACGCAGCGCTTCACCGCCTCCCTGGCCGCCCGCAAGCGTGAAGAGGAAAAGCGGCAGGCGCGCGCTCTCACGCTCGCTCTCTCTTCTACAGCCATTGTGGTCGCAATAGGTGCGCTCCTGATCTTCATGCCGGAGATCTCCCTGATCTCCATGGCGGCTGGTTTTGTCACCTCTGTTCTCACCTGTTTTGAGGTCGTTCAATCAGCGGCATCGTTCATCAGCGGCTTAATTAAAAATACCAATCCCTCCTCACTGGTAACGGTATTTGTTGTCATCGGGGGCTGGGTTCTATTAGCCAGCCTCACACTGGCGTTATCCGTTTGGAAACTTGCGATTAAAAAGGTGGAAATTAAAGAATGAAAAAACTGTTGAAATACTTACTTGTAGCATCGCTCCTATTTCTGACGATCGCACCGACCCCGGCGATGGCGCAGGACCCCACCCCGCCGCCATCAAACCGTATCAGCGGCGACCAGGTGGTGATCGGCAACACCTACACGCTGCGTGAAAACGAGTTGCTCGATGGCAATATGCTGGTCATCGGGGGTACAGCCTCAACCGCTGAAAGCTCGACCATCAATGGCGACCTTTTACTGGTTGGCGGCACCCTCACCATCGACGGTACGGTGAACGGGGAGATCGTGTCGATCGGCGGCGTGGTGAACCTGGGCGACAGCGCCGTCATTAATGGTGATCTATCCCAGCTCGGTGGCAGCCTGCAGCGTTCCAGCGCGGCGATTATCAACGGCAGTGTCAACCAGAATGTGCCGAATGACTTTATGTTCGACTTTCCACTAAGCGGAGGTCGCTGGTTCCCCTTTGAAAGCGGTCAATCACCTTTATCGAGAGTGTTGAACGCGCTGTTCCGGTCGCTCGCGATGGCCGTTCTGGCTGTACTGATTGGATTGCTGCTGCCGCACAATATCAAGAATATCGCCGCCGCGATCACCCGGGAACCCCTGGTGAGTGGAGGAATTGGTATTCTGACCATCATCGTCGCGCCCATCGTGTTGATGTTGCTGATCATCACAATCCTCCTCATTCCCATCACCGTGCTTGGTTTCATCGCGCTCAGCCTTGCCATAATGCTCGGGCTGATCGCCGTCGGCTATGAAATCGGCCAGCGGCTGGCTGTGCTCGTCAAGACCACATGGCATCCTTCGGTTTCCGCCGGGATCGGCACACTTGCGCTCACACTGGTGACGGGTATCTCCAATTTCATCCCCTGCATCGGATGGGTGCTGGGATTTGTCGCAGCTGTTTTCGGGCTTGGTGCAGTGATCACCAGCCGCGTCGGATCAGAAAAATACGCCAAAAAACTCATCCAGTCCGTCATTCCCTCCACAGCAGATGTTCCTTCACCAATAACGGGTGAAACTGCTGGTGATGAACCATCACCCTCCCCTACGGATGAGCCACAGGCATAACCGAATTAATTTCAGTAAAGAGGTGAAACATGAAAACTCTAAAATTTATAGCTTTGATACTTATTCCAGTCGTCCTGGTTGCATGCACCTTCACAGTTAATACGCCTGCGCTGACCACCGGTGAGACGCAGATCTTTGATGTCAACGAACCCCTACCGGATGGCGATGAAGTTCCGATCGTCGTTATTGAAATGGGAGCCGGCAAGCTGGATCTAAACGGAGGCTCTGACCAAATGATCGAGGGCAGCATCACTTACAACCTTGCGACATGGGCTCCGGTTGTAACACGTGAAGGCAACACCGTCACGATCTCGCAAAAAACCACCAGCACCATTTCGATTCCCGAGGGTCAAATTAAGAACCAGTGGGACCTCCAGCTGGGTTCAACACCGATCGCCCTCAGACTTGCCACCGGCGCTTACGAGGGGCAGCTGAATTTGGGAGGGCTTGCCATTGCCAAACTCAACATCACTGACGGTGCCAGCACCTCAAGGGTCAGGTTCGACGAGCCAAATTTGACCGCGATGAGTGAATTGAAATATTCGACCGGCGCTTCTGATGTGGAGTTGTTCGGGTTGGGTAACGCGCACGTCAACAAGGTCGATTTCATCGGCGGGGTTGGCAGCTACACACTCGATTTTAGCGGTGAGAACACAAACGATTGTGAAGTTTCCATCAAATCCGGAGTCAGCAGCGTAAAGATCATCATCCCTGAGAACGCCAGGGCTGAGGTTATCATCAATGGTGAGTTAAACGACGTAGACCTCACCGGCACCTGGACGGTGGAGAACAACCGCTATTTTTCCGGCGATGAGGGCGCGTTAATCCGCATCACGATCGAAATGGCGGTTGGCGATCTTGAACTGGTCGCTGATTAATTGATCAGAATGATTAAAATAAACAACTCCGTTTTCTTCAACCGGAGTTGTTTTATGTTTAATAACGGCTATGTAAAAAGGTTGTGATGCCTACTGGTAGATCCCCATTTCAGTGATCGCCTGGTAGACCACATCGCGCAGATAATAGCGGTATCCCATTCCTTCAACGATTCTCTGCCGGATCTGCTGTGATGAAATCTCAAGGATCGGGGCTTCCACAATCTTCACCTTGCGCGAAATACCGGGTAATACCTTTTCCAGCGACTCAAGATCCACCTGGTCCGCGTGGCGGCGCATCACACCGATGCCGTCACAGGTTTTAATGAAATCCTGCGGACGTTTCCAGGTGGGCAGGTCATGAAGAGAATCCCCCCCCATCAGGTAATACATTTCAGCCCCGGGGTATTCCTGCTTCAGAATGTTGACCGTATCGATCGCGTAGTGCGGACCCGGGCGGTCAATATCCACCCTGGACAGCTGGAAGGCCGGGTTTCCCTGGATCGCGATAGCCACCATCTTCACGCGATCCTCAATCGGGCTCACGTTGGTGTACCGCTTGTGCGGCGGGTTGTCTGTTACGACCCACAACAGCAGGTCGAGCGACAACTGCGTGCGGCATTCCTCTGCCAGTATCAGATGTCCCACATGCGGCGGATCAAATGTACCACCGAATACGCCCACTCTTTTGATACCCTGCATACTAATCCTGCCACTCCAATTCGTAATCAAGGATGTAAACTGTGTCACCGCTCTGAATGCCTTGCCGTCGTAAGGCTTCGTCTACACCAAGCTTATCGATCAAGTGTTGAAAACGCCGAACCGAACCTTCGTGCTCCCAATAAGTCATCTCAGCAGCGCGTTCGATGGCAGCCCCTTTCACTCGCCAGCCGCCTCCTTCGCGCTCCACTGTGAAGTCTCGCGGGTCGTCAGCAGCCTTGTACACAGGTAATTCTGATATTACCTCGGGCAGCGGTGTTTCCAGCAGCAATTGATGCGCTTTCCATAAAACGGATTGTAGATTCTCACGTGAAAGCGCAGAAATGGCAAAAGGCTCATATCCGCGTTTTTTAAGTTCCCCTCGCAATCGCTCCCATTTTTCCTTCACTTCCGGGAGATCGATCTTGTTGACGACCACAACCTGCGGTTTTTGCGCCAGAGATCTATCAAAGAGTGCCAGTTCGCTGTTGATCTGAGTGAAATCCGCCAGTGGATCTTCCGCGATACCATCCAGTACATGGATCAGGACGCGCGTCCGCTGGATATGCTTGAGAAAATCATCCCCCAGCCCAACGCCCTGATGGGCGCCCTCGATCAGCCCCGGGATATCCGCCAGAACCAGGTCGGTTTCTTCATCCAGGCGCACGACGCCGAGATTCGGTTCCAGTGTAGTGAAGGGATAGTTCGCGATCTTCGGTCTGGCGTTCGTCACAGCTGCCAGCAGGCTCGATTTTCCCGCATTGGGGACTCCCACAATGCCAACGTCCGCCAGCAGTTTCAGTTCAAGCCGGATTTCAAGTTCTTCGGGCGGCTCCCCTTTTTCAGCAGTACGCGGTGCCTGGTTTCGGGATGTGGCAAAATGCTGGTTGCCCCGACCGCCCCGCCCCCCTTTGCAGACCACAAGCTCCTGACCGTCCTCCACCAGGTCGCCCAGCAATTCATTCGTCGCCGCATTGTACACAAGTGTTCCCGGGGGTACCGGGATGACCAGGTTTTCAGCGCCTCTGCCGGACATCTTACTGGAACCGCCATCATCACCATCCTTGGCGATGTATTTGCGTTGGTAACGGAAACTGTTGAGCGTGTTCATCGTCTTTACAACACGGAAGATCACATCACCCCCTCTTCCGCCGTCTCCCCCATCCGGACCGCCGCGCGGTACATACTTCTCGCGCCGGAAATGCATCATCCCCGCGCCACCACGTCCGGACCTCACATAGATAGTTGCTTCATCAATAAACATCATTTACTGCTTTCAAAAATGGCTCAGCGATCCGGTCGACCGCTGAGCCGTAAGAATCTTTAATCTATTTACCGAACTTTTTCTTCAGGATATCTTCCAGATCAGGCTTACCGATCTCCTGCAGTTCGTAGCGTACGCGCTGCATCGGCTTGTTGACCTTGATGATACGGGTAAGATCGATGGGGGTCGCAGAAACCACAAGGTCTACATCCGCCTTGTTGATCGTATCCTCGAGATCTTTTACCATCTTATCGCCGTAACCCATCGCGGGTAAAATGGCGCCCGTTTTGGGATACTTGACATAAGTATCGTGAATGGTGCCGACAGCGAAAGGTCGCGGATCAACGATCTCCGCAGCGCCAAAGCGTTTGGCAGCCACCCATCCAGCGCCGTAAGCCATTTCGCCGTGTGTTAGCGTGGGTCCGTCCTCTACGACCAGCACCCGTTTTCCGCGAATGGCTTCAGGATCATCCACAAACAAGGGTGACGCGCCTTCTATTACAATGGCGTCGGGATTCAACTCGTGCAGGCTGTTGCGAACCTCGATCACCTTGTCAGGATCAGCGGTATCCACCTTGTTGATGACAAAAACATCCGCCAGTTTGACGTTAGTTTCGCCAGGATGATACGATCTTTCGTGCCCGGGGCGATGCGGATCAGCTACCACGATCGCAAGGTCGGATTTGTAGAATGAAAAGTCATTGTTGCCGCCATCCCACAGGACGATGTCCACTTCCTTCTCGGCTTCGCGCAGAATCGCTTCGTAATCGACACCGGCGTAGACAATCACGCCATTGTCGATGTGCGGTTCGTACTCTTCACGTTCCTCAATGGTGCACTCGTGTTTGTCAAGATCAGCATAAGTAGCAAAGCGCTGAACCTTCTGCTTTACCAGGTCGCCATAGGGCATCGGGTGGCGGATAGCCGCGACCTTGAAACCCATTTCCCGCAGGATCTGCGAGACACGGCGTGTCGTCTGACTCTTGCCCGAACCGGTTCGCACCGCGCAGACCGAAACAACCGGTTTGACCGATTTAACCTGCGTGGTTTCTGTGCCCATTAGCCGGAAATCTGCCCCGGCTGCCAGCACGGTAGATGCCTTACTCATTACTACTGCATGCGGCACATCGCTGTAGGCGAAGACCACTTGATCCACATTGTGCTTTTTGATCAAGTCGACCAGGTCGGACTCGGGATAAATGGGAATTCCATTCGGATACAATGAGCCGGATAGCTCAGCGGGGTACTTCCTGCCTTCGATGTTGGGTATCTGCGTGGCAGTGAAAGCAACGACTTCATAGTCTTTATTATCGCGATAAAAGACATTGAAATTGTGAAAGTCGCGACCTGCCGCGCCCATAATGAGGGTCTTGATTGGTGTCATGTGATTCTATCTCCTTTGGTTTAAGATAATTTTCACATCGCTTGTGGGGCTGTGATGCCCAGTGTTGCCAAACTATTCGCGATCGCCTGCCGTGCTGCTGCCACCAGCCTGATGCGGGTTGACCGCTGAGGCTCTTCCGCTATCAGCACCGGGCATTGCGTGTAAAAATCATTAAACGCCCGCGCCAGTTCATACGCCTGGTTCGTGATGATCAGTGGTTTTAAATCTCTTGCCGCCTTCTGCAGCTCTTCGGGCAAACGCGAGATCAGATCGATAAGCGTGATCTCCGGTCCGGTCAGTTCATAATCGAGCTCATTTTCCGGGGGAATAACGTTATCGACTTTACGCAGAATCGAATTCGCCCTAACGTAAGCGTATTGAATATAAGGGGCTGCCTGTCCATTGAAGTCCAGTGCTGTTTCCCAATCAAAGGTAACCACCTTGTTGCTTTCACGCGAGAGCATCGGGTACTTGATCGCGCCAATTCCCACAGCCTTCGCGATCTCGAGCTGATTTTCTTCAGCCAAGTCGCGATTCTTTTCTTTCACCACATCCAGCGCTCGGGCAGTCGCTTCACGGATCAAATCCTCCAGCAAGACTACTGTCCCCTCACGCGACGCCATCACCACATTTCCCGGGAGATTCACCAACTCATAAGGAATATGCTGGCAGCGCTGCGCCCAATCATAGCCTGCCAGTTCGAGCGTTTTAAAAACCTGCTGAAAATGCAGTGATTGGCGTACATCCACCACGTAATAGGATTTCACAAGGTCAGGGTAATCCAGGAACTTCTGCCGGGCTAATGCAAGGTCTTCCGTGGCGTACAAAGCAGTCCCGTCTGAACGGAGCACCACCATTACACGGAATTTCTCATCTTTCAAACCCAGTTTCTTATCAATTTTGACGATGACCGCTCCCCCGCTTTCGCGCTCATCCTCAGCTATGCCCTTTGCCAGCAGCTCATCCACGATTCCCTTGCCGGGTTCCTCAAACATGGAGTTGAAATAATAACGATCAAAGCGGATATCCAGCAGGTCGTACATTTCCTTGAATCCGTCCAATGACCACTGGCGTGTTTCCTCCCAGCATTGCACAACCTCAAGGTCGCGCCTGTCCCAGCGCGCGTATATTTCTCGAATCTCGTCTTCAAGCGCCGGGTCCTGTTCCAGGCGCTTCACCGCCTCTGCGTAGATCGCACCCATCCAGCGAGTGATGTCCTTATCAGGCTTTTCACCCTTGTGATATTTCAGATAATTCCACAGCCATTTGATCACGTGCAATCCAATATCACCCGGGTAATTCGCCCGTATGACATCGTAACCAGCTGCCTCGAGGATGCGCGCTATCACGTCGCCGAGAAACGCGCTGCGCAAATGGCCAACGTGAAATGCCTTGTGCGTATTAGGATGAGAAAACTCAACCATCAGGCGCTGATTCAGGCGTGACCCATGCCCGTATCGGTCACCTTCAGTCAGCACCTGTGTAATAACCCGCCGAGAGTAATCAGCCGTAGAAAAGTAAAGATTAAGATACCCATTGACCGCTTCGATCTTCTCAAAATCTCCGATGTCGCTCAAACGGTCGGCAATCGCCGAAGCAATCTCATTCGCCCGTTGCGCCACATTACCGCGTGTTTGTCCAAAAGAATTAGCAGCCAATTGAAAAAATGAAGTCGCGATCCCCCACTGTCCATTAAATGGGATCCAGGTCCACTTGACCTCGCATACCGGCAAGCCGGATGCTTTGCAAAATTCCTGAATTTGGAGTTCTACTTTCTTCTGCTCGGCTTCAAACATTTGTGATCCCATTTCTTAAGATAACCAGAAGGATTATATCACAGGCAAAATTCGTCCGTCTCATTTAACACAAAAGCGAGAGATGGATATCTCCCGCTCATTGTGGTTGAAAAAACGAATTTACTTGGCAGCGTTCAAGCGCTTCATTAATCTGCTCTTACGGCGCGCAGCGTTATTCTTATGAATGACGCCCTTCTGTGCAGCCTTGTCGAGTGCAGCGATCGCAGCAATCGTTGCGGCTTTCGCCGCTTCAGGATCAGTTCCTTCGATCGCGGTGCGGGCGCGGGCGACACGCGTGCGCGCAGAACCGCGGTAAACACGGTTCAGGAGCCTTCGTTTTTCATTCTGTTTGTTGCGTTTTATTGCAGATTTAATATTGGCCAACTTTATTTCTCCTAAAAAACTACTGTCAGTGCGAGGGTCGAGGGTAAGCACTGCTCAGGTGGCGAAAGAATTCTACCCCAAGCCCGGCATTCTGTCCAGATGTCCTGCCTATTTGTCCTGCAGCGCAGCGACTCCTGGCAGCTCCAGCCCCTCCAACATTTCAAGCGAAGCGCCGCCGCCGGTGGAAATGTGGGTGATCTGCTCAGCCAACCCAGATTGCTGAATCGCAGCCACAGATTCGCCGCCGCCAATGATGCTTACCGCGGCGCTGTCAGCAACCGCTTTGGCAACACCGAAAGTTCCACTGGCAAATTTGGGGAATTCAAATACACCCATTGGTCCGTTCCAGACAACCGTACCGGCAGCTCTGATGATCTCCCCAAAAGCTTCTACTGTTTCGGGTCCGATATCAAGGATACGCCAGCCTTCTGGTACATTCCCTAGGGGTACAATTTTGCTCTCAGCCTCTGCAGCAAATTGATCTGCCAAAATAACGTCTACAGGCAGGTGCAATTTGCCGGCAGCCTTCTCCAGCAGTTCTTGCGCCAACGGAAGGGATTCATCTTCAACAAGCGAATCAGCTACCGCACAACCGCTTGCCTTGATAAAGGTGTTTGCCATTCCGCCGCCGATCAATACAGCGTCAGCTTTGGTGAGCAGGTTGTTGATGACCCCAATTTTGTCACTGATCTTCGCCCCGCCGAGAATCGCTACAAAGGGTCGTTCAGGATCTGCCACAGCCTGACCCAGGTATTTGATCTCTTTTTCCAGCAAGAAACCAGCCACCCCCGGCTTGAAGCGGGTAACACCTTCTGTGGAAGCGTGGGCGCGATGGGCGGTACCAAACGCGTCGTTTACATACAGGTCAGCCAGGCTGGCAAGCTGTTCTGCCATGTCCAACCCGTTCTTTTCCTCCTCAGGGTGAAAGCGGGTGTTCTCCAATACCAGCACGTCTCCAGGTTTCAAGACTTCAGCTGCGGTCTCCGCTTCCGGTCCAATACAATCAGCCGCAAAATGAACCGGTTTTGCCAACAGGTCAGCGAGATGTTCTGCCACCGGTTTGAGAGTATATTTGGGATCAGCCTTACCCTTCGGTCTGCCGAGGTGGGAACACAGAATCACCGCAGCCCCTTTATCGAGCAGGTATTGGATGGTCGGCAGGGCGGCGCGAATGCGGGTATCATCCCCAACCTTGCCCTCTGACAACGGGACGTTGAAATCCACCCGCACCAAAACTTTCTTACCATTGACATCTATATCGCGAATCGTCATTTTATTGAACATTTATCTTCCTCCTGATATATGTCGATGCGCAACCGTCATTGATATTCCGGGTTGCGCATCGTTGCAATTCGGTTGCTCCAGGGATCAAATCCCGGGGTTTTCGATTAGAGTTTCTTTCCCATCATCGCCGCCAAATCAGCGGTGCGGCAGGAATAACCCCATTCATTATCGTACCAGGTTACCACCTTGATCATCGTACCGCCCATAACCATATTGGTGGGCAGGTCAACAATGGATGAACGCGGGTCACCCTTGAAATCCATTGAAACCAGCGGGTAACCGTACTCTCCGGTCGTGTAACCGAGGATTCCTTTGAGTTTACCCTCTGCGGCCTCAACAAATGTAGCGTTGAGCTCTTCTTTGGTGGTCGCTTTCTCAATTATTGCAACAAAATCTACGATCGAGACTGTCGGGGTGGGAACGCGCAAAGAATAACCATCAAACTTACCCTTTAGTTCTGGAATGACCAGCGCCAAAGCTTTAGCAGCACCAGTTGTGGTGGGGATGATATTGAGAGCTGCGGCGCGGGAGCGGCGGATTTCTTTTCTGTGACCCTGGTCGAGGATGACCTGGTCGTTGGTGTAAGAGTGGATGGTGGTCATCATACCTGAAACGATACCAAATTTATCATGCACTACTTTGGCAGCGGGAGCCAGACAGTTCGTGGTGCACGAGGCGTTGGAGATGACATGGTGTTTTGCACTATCGTAATTATCATCATTTACGCCAAGCACCAGGGTGATATCTTCATTCTTGGCTGGTGCGGAGATGATCACCTTCTTTGCGCCACCTTTTTCAATATGGACGCGGGCTCCAGGTTTGCCTTTCGCGGGATCACCAATCGCGTCGGTGAAAACACCGGTGGATTCAATAACAATCTCAACACCGAGATCTTTCCACGGCAGCAAGCCGGGATCCTTCTCAGAAAAGACTTTAATCGATTTACCATCGATGATCAACTCGTTTTCTTTGGCTTCCACCTGCCCCGGGACAATGCCATAATTGGAATCGTACTTGAACAGATGCGCGTTGGTTTTGGTGTCAAAAAGATCATTGACCGCAACCACTTCCAATTCGCCAGCGTGATATTCATTGATGGCCTTCAAAACCTGTCGGCCGATACGACCGAATCCGTTTATACCTACTTTAATTCCCATATTTCGTACCTCCATTAGAATATTTTCTTATTTTACCATTTTTGTCAGCAACACGAGAAATTAAATGCTTGAATAGCTGTCTTTTGAACCCAGTGGGCCAGTTCGTTCCATGTAAAGATCAATGATTGTTTTTGCCACCTTGGGCGAGCTATGCCGCCACGGATTTTCTTTGTCCACCAGGTCGGTTTCATAGATCTGATAGTGACTGTCTTTCTTCTCAGTTTTAACCCACTCGATTTCGACCGGAACCTTCTCGTCAAAGCGATTATTTGCCAGAACAACATCGAATAATTTTGCGCCAACGTGCCGTTCAATCGTTTTTATGTGATCCTCGCAGGTGTACCCATCCGTCTCACCTTTTTGAGTGGCAATATTGCAAATGTAGAATTTGTAAGCGCGGCTGGCTTTGATCGCGTCCACAAGGTCAGGGACCAGTAGATTGGGGATAATGCTCGTGTACAGGCTGCCCGGCCCAACAAGGATCAGGTCCGCGTTGAGGATCGCCTGCAAGGTTGGCGGGAAAGGAGTGGGATTGGCTGGATCCAACCAGACCCGATGCACCCTGCCTCCCATCTTACTGATCTCGCTTTCACCCTTGACATTGATTGTCACTTTGCGCTCTGGTAACTCTACTTCAGCGACCAGGTTGATGTTTTTTAATGTTGACGGAAACACATTCCCCTGAACCGATAAGACGCGCGCAGATTCCGCAATCGCGGACTCAAAACTTCCGGTGATCTCGGTCAGCGCAGTGATCAGCAGATTGCCCAGTGAGTGACCGCTTAGGCCGGCGCTTTCAGCAAAGCGATACTGGAATATCTGGGTGATCATCTCTTCATCATCCGATAAAGCTGCGAGACAGTTTCTCAAATCTCCCGGCGGGAGAATACCGATGGTCTTTCGTATCTCGCCCGATGACCCGCCATCATCCGCAACAGTCACTATCGCAGTGATGTTCCTCGAATAGGCTTTTAATCCCCGCAGGATTGAGGTTAAACCTGTTCCGCCGCCGATCACCACGATGCGTGGACCTTTGTCCCTGCGGCGATAATCAGCGACGGTTCCAATCACATCCTTGCCGGGTCGCATAAAGGGTCGCAGCAGGGCACGGTTTAACCCGATGATTCCAACAACAATCAAAATTACCCCAATCGCGCCAAAGATCAACGCCCGTAACAGGCGATTGGTGACAAATTGCAAAGACACGATCTTGATGAACGGAATCCACCAACCGTCAGGCACGGTGTGGTAAGCATCCAGTAGAAAGACCGTGAGACCAAGCCCAAGAATCGTCGTGCCGATCAGGATAACCAGGACCCATCTTTTAACACCAATTCCCGGTACCAGCCAGCGGAGTTTTAAAATCGCGGACTGCACAAATCTGCTAAATTTTGCCGATCGTTTTGAAGCCATATAAAAAATATCATAGCAGGGATTTTTACACAGGTCAACGATGCAAACCAAAAATGCCCGATCAGCTCATTAAAACCTTCGAAATTTTCATCATGTTATAATGAACAAACTGATTACTCGTCCCAATTTTCTGGTTGCCCTTCTCAAACAGAAACCATCATCTTAACAGGAGGTTGGATTGGAAACTCGCAACATTCCCGGCGTAAAAGCAAAGAGTCTAATAGAACGTGATAGTAAGGTGGTCTCACAGTCTTATCCCCGTGGATACCCGTTTGTTATGGATCATGGCAAGGGGGTGTACGTGTGGGATGTGGATGGAAACAAATTCCTGGATTTTGCGGCAGGTATCGCGGTTAACTCCACCGGTCACAGCCACCCGGCAGTGGTAAAAGCGATCCAGGAACAGGCTGAAAAATTCATCCACATTTCTTCTGATTTCTATCACCCCAGGTGGATTGAACTCTCTGAATACCTTAACCGGATCGCTCCATTTGAAGAAGACGCGGTTATCTTTGTTACCAATTCGGGAACTGAAAGTGTTGAAGGCGCTTTAAAACTCGCCCGTTATCATACCGGGCGCACCCAGTTCATTGCCTTCCTTGGCGGATTCCACGGACGCACACACGGTTCAGTCACACTGACCGCGTCAAAACCGCATTATCACCGCGGCTTTTATCCACTGATGAATGGTGTCACTCATATCCCCTTCCCTGATCCATACCGTCCAGTTCTACAGATGAATCCGGGTGAAGACGTCGGTGACGCCGTCATTCGCTATCTTGAGGAAAACATCTTTGCCCATCTCGTTCCCCCACAGGATGTGGCCGGTATCATAATCGAACCTATCCAGGGTGAAGGCGGTTACATCATTCCTCCACCAGGATTCTTCCAGAAACTACGGGATATATGCAACAAATACGGAATATTGCTGATAGCAGACGAAGTGCAATCAGGTGTTGGCCGGACCGGTAAATGGTGGGCGATCGAGAATTTTGGGGTTGAGCCTGATATCGTGACCACTGCCAAAGGAATTGCTTCCGGTGTGCCTTTTGGAGCAATGATCGCACGCAAGAGCGTCACAACCTGGAAAAAAGGTTCGCATGGGAACACCTACGGTGGAAATCCGCTGGCGTGCGTGGCTTCGCTTGAGACACTAAAACTCATCGAGTCCGGTTTTATGCAGAACGCTGCCGAGGTGGGCAAATACACGCTGGAAAAATTGACCGAAATGCAAACCCGCCATCCTTCAATAGGCGCTGTACGCGGAATCGGACTAATGATCGGTATCGAGTTCGTCAAAGATCGCGAAACACGCGAACCAGCCGAGGTACTGCGTGATAAAGTTGTCGACTACGCCTTTGATAGAGGCCTGCTGACACTGGGCTGCGGGACTAGTGTGATACGGGTTTCGCCTGCTCTCTGCATCACAAAATCCGAGATCGACGAAGGGCTGGCGATTCTTGATGAAGCGATCACACTCGCTGAACAATCAGCCTGATAGAGAAAGCCGCCGCACCGGCTCGAGGTAGTAAATGATGCTGCCTGATTTCCGTGTTCGCCAACGCGATTACCTGCTTGAGATCTCCCGGGCGCTTACCCAGGAACTTGATCTTGATAAACTACTGGAGCGCATTTTGCAAATCTCGCTGGAGATGCTATCAGGTCAGGCAGGACTGATAGCTCTGCGAAACAACGAAGGGTGGCAGATTCAAGTATCAACCGGGTTACCATCCGCGTTTTTGCGTTTTCTTGAACCTCAATTCGAGCAAATCACTAATGAAGAAGATCCTGAAGACGCGGAGCTCAAAGAGATCAACCGCGTGCTGGGCAGCTACACACAGGCAGTGAGCCTGGGTCGATTAAGTAGTGTTGGTTTACCGCTGATCACGGGACAGAAAATTCTCGGTGTGATCTTCGTGTTTAGAGAATTTGCGGCGTTCTCACCTAACGACCGCACCCTATTGGGTAGTTTTGCAGACCAGGCAGCCATCGCCGTTCAAAATGCGCAGTTGTACACTCAAGTAGAAAACGACAGGCGTCGAGTTACGGGGCTGCTCGATTCAGCCGCTGACGGCATCCTCATCCTAACCCAGGATTTACATGTTGAAAGTGCGAATCAAACCTTTGCGTTCATTTACGGTGTCCCAGCGGAGACATTAATTGGCAAACAACACGACGATATCATCCGTTGGGCAAAACCGCCGCATGGAATGACGCTCTCACAGGCAATCGCTGATGGCTGGCCGCTCACCCCGCACGCGAGCCTCTATATTGAGGGAGACCTGCGCCGTGAGAATAACCCCATCCCGGTACCCGTCGGTATCACCTATGCGCCCCTTATGTCTAATGAGGGCAAGCTTGTGAACATCATCACCACCGTGCGGGACATCACACGTTTCAGGCAGGCGGACGAACTAAAGGCCACCTTCATCTCAGTGATCAGCCATGAGTTGAAGACACCGGTAGCGCTGATCAAGGGGTACGTGGGTACCCTGCGCCGGGATGATGCGCTATGGGACAAGGAGATCGTAAAGGAAAGCTTGCAGGTGATCGAAGAGGAAGCTGATCGTCTGAGCGAATACATTGAAAACCTGCTCGATGTGACCCGGCTCCAGGCCGAAGGCTTCAGTCTCAAACACAACGATACCCAGGTTGCCGATATCATCAAGCATGTGGCTGATCGAATGCAAACTCAATCGAAAAAGCACCGGATCACCGTGGATATCCCTGAGGCGCTGCCAATCATCGTTGCTGACGACACCCGCATCAACCAGGTGATCACCAACCTGGTCTCGAACTCGATAAAATACGCACCCGGCGGGGAGATAAAGATAAGAGCAATTCGCAAAGGGGATAACCTGATCGTCTGTGTGTCCGATGAAGGTCCAGGCATCGATCCAAACGACGCGCCTTACGTTTTTGATCGATTCTATCGCGCTCCTGATGCCAGCCGGCAGACAAAAGGTGCCGGGCTCGGGTTATTCCTCGCCAGGTCTATCGTACAAGCGCATGGCGGGCGAATCTGGATCGACTCAGAGGTGGGAAAAGGTGCGCAGATTTGCTTTTGCCTGCCGATCACATCAGATGAATAGGTAACAAGCAGTGAAAACCGACCAACATGGTGCTGGATGGTATAATCACCCTGTTAATTTTTAAAAATAAGCGAGAGAATAAAATGCCAAGAATTCAAACCATTTGCCCGCGTTGCAAACAGCCCATCGTGGCTGATGTTCAGATTTTGTTCGACATGAACACTGATCCTACCGCCAAGCAGAAGTTGTTAAGCCACGGGACGAATACTGCCCGCTGCCAGGCATGCGGTTACGAAGGGATGGTCAGCACTCCTGTGGTCTATCATGATCCTGAAAAGGAATTGTTGTTGACCTATTTTCCCGGCGAACTTGGTTTACCAATCAATGAACAGGAAAAACAGATCGGTCCGTTGATCAATCAAGTGGTAAATGACTTGCCCAACGAAAAACGCAAGGGCTACCTGTTCCAACCCAGCACGATGTTCACTTATCAGACCCTGATTGACAAAGTGTTGGAAGCAGACGGGATCACCAAAGAAATGATCGACGCCCAGCAGAAACGTATTGCTCTGATCCAGCGCCTGCTATCCATCACAAATCCTGAAGACCGCAAGACGGTCATCAACCAGGAAGCCGCCCTGGTGGATGGTGAAACCTTCACGCTGCTCTCTACGTTGATCCAAACCAGCGCGATGCAGGGAGATGAAGAAGGCGCGAAGATCCTCAGTCAGTTGCAATCTGAACTCCTGCATGAAACCGAATTTGGTCGTAAATTGCTCGCAGACAGCGAGGAAACCCAAAAAGCGCTCAAAGTGTTGGAAGAGGCAAACAAAGATGGCCTGACCCGTGAGAAGCTGCTGGATGTCCTCAGCAGTGTCAAATCTGACAGCAGCCTCACTACACTGGTAAGCCTCACCCGCTCCGGTTTGGATTACCAATTCTTCCAAATCTTAAGTGAACGCATTGAAAAAGAAGAAGGTGATTCTAAACAGTCTCTTGTCGAATTGAGAGCAAAGCTGCTTGACCTTACACGCAAAGTTGACGCTGAACTAAAGAAACGCCTGGAAAAAGCCACATTGCTTCTTGACAAGATCATCGCTGAAGGAGATGCAGAGCAGGCGATCGAAAAGCACGCCGCGGAAATTGATGAGTACTTTACCCAGGCGGTACAGGTGGAATTTGAAAAAGCGCACGAAAATAACGACCTTGCCCGAATTGATAAAATTCAAAAAGTCGTTTCCGTACTGGAAAAATTATCCGCCCCACCTCCGGAAGTTGAACTGATCCAAAAATTACTGGAAGCGCCTGACGAAGCTGAGCGAAAGCAGCTCTTCGATGAAAACGCTGAGAAGATCGACGACCAGTTCCTGCAGACCATCACCGCCATCATCGCTGAAGGCGAATCGCGCAAGCAATCACCTGAACTGATCGAAGCGCTGCAATCCATCTACAAGATGGCGCTGCGTAAAAGTATGGAAAAGAACCTGAGATCCTGACCAAAAGCTAGATTGTAGAGAACAAAAAAGCCGGTTCAAAACATTGAACCGGCTTTTTGTATGAATCGAGAATCAAAACCGCGGGTTATCTAAACGAATCCCATGTCCCCGCACGGTGACAATGTACTGGTGGCTGTCATCGAGTTCAAGCAACCGGTCGCGTAGTCGTCGCACAAGGGCATCCAATGCCTGGTCGGAAACACCAGCCGCTTCCTCCTCCTCCCAGGTCGTTTGAACGAGTTCATCCCTTGACACCACCTCACCAGATTGCTGGTAAAGACAAAATAAAAGCCTGAATTGTGCAGCAGATAACGGTGGGATGATTTCCTTCCCCCTCACCCAAACCCGTCTTGATTTTTCATCCAACAGTAATCGGTGTGTTTCTTTTAGCAACGAGAAGTCAAAATCCTCGATTGGCATTGTCGCGTCTGAACTGTAAAAAACAAATTTTTGGATCAGTGCCACCTGGATCGTATCGCCATCGTGTAATTGAACTTCACGGTCGATCAGTTCTCCACTATAGTACGTGCCATTTTTACTCCCAAGGTCCTGCAGGCAAACAGCCCCTTCTCTCAAAAATACCCGGGCATGATGTCTTGAGACCTGGCGGTCCTGGATCGAAATGGTGCAGTCCTCGTCCCGTCCGATTTCTACAGTGTTTTTAATGATCCACCTTCTGCCCTCAAGGGGTCCCTGCAAAGCGACGAGCACCGGGTATTCATAAGTTGTCGATTTTTGCATGTAATCATCACTCATCACATCGCTCCAAGGGTAAACGAGGTGCATCCCTCATCAGGTATAATAGTACAAAAGTAGGATTTTTCCAAATGGTATTCGGTTTTTTGAAGGGTTTAACTTGATCACACCACTAAAAACAGGAGAAACGCTGCGCGGGCGTTACCGCATCAGGCGCATTATCGGACAGGGAGGTATGGGATGTATCTACCTTGCTGACGACTTGCGTCTGGAAGGGCGGCAATGCGCTTTGAAGGAAGTAGAACACGATAAGACGCTGCCGCAAAACCTGGTAAAGGAAGCCCGCGAACAATTCCTGCGTGAAGCAACCGTACTGGCTCGCCTGGATCACCCCAACCTGCCGAAAGTATCCGACTATTTCTCCATCAATCGCAACGATTACCTCGTAATGGATTATGTACCCGGTAATGATCTGCGTACAATGATGCTGGAAAAACATGAAAAAGGCGGTTTCATAGAAGAGAAGGACATGCTCAATTGGGCATACCAACTCGCTGATGCACTCATTTACATGCACCAGCAGAATCCGCCCATTCTACACCGGGATATTAAACCAAGCAACTTGAAGATCACACCTTCCGGTCTGCTCAAACTGGTCGATTTTGGACTGGTCAAACTACTTGCTCCCGACGAGGTCACCATCACAATCCTGCAGGGACAGGGCACCGCGTTGTACACCCCGCTTGAGCAATACGGCGGTGATATCGGGCATACAGATGCCCGCAGTGATGTCTACGCGTTTGCCGCGACACTTTACCACCTTCTCACAAATAAACCACCCGCCGACGCGCGTCAAAGATTCATTGACCCATCAGCTCTCCAGCCGATAAAAAAGATCAACCCGGCGGTAACGCTAAAAACAGAGAACGCGATACTCTGGGGAATGTCCCTTCATCCTGATGATCGACCTGACTCGATTGAACATTTTCGCGAAGCGCTGATCGGTAGTCGTCCGGTCACCATTCCATCAGGAAACAGGGTATCCGTCCGCCCCCTTTCGATCTTTAACCAGATCTTCTCCAGGCAATGGCTGATTTTGGCTGGATTGAGCCTGTTTGCGTTGATTGTCACTCTGGTTCGCTGATCAGTTTTTGCGCACGAAATAGTGGTAGTAAATTAATCCCACCCCCAAACCAACCACCATACCGATCCCTGTTGCTAACAGGAAGTAAGATGTTCCATTATTGTTGATGGGGTTTTGCGTGCCCGGCAAACCAAACGCCGTATAGAGATAAGCCAGATAACCGCCTGTTCCCATCCCCAGAATGGAGATCACACCCTTCTTTTTTTCCACAAACCGTGGCGCGATTAAACCCAGGGCAGCGCATATTCCGATGATCATCAGGTTAATTAATACCCAATCCTGGATTGCGGGCTTGCCATCCTGGTGACGCACCTCGATTGGTTTTTGTGGCGTGGGGGTCGGGGGAATCTGTGTCGCTGTTGGCAATGATTCAGCAGTTACCGCGACGGTTGGCTCGAATGAGGTCACGACCCCGCCTGCGTCAGTGATGTCAAGACGCAGAATCTGAGAGGTGATCGCGGGATCAGCAGTTACTCTTAATTCAAGGCTGCCAATGCTGGGAATGACGTACATCACGCGCGCGTACCCGTCTATTGTTTCCGCCTGCAGCTGTTCTACACTTCCGCCGGTGGACATTGTATCGATGACAAAATTAACTTTTGTCCCATCCGGCACCGGGTTCCCGTTGTGATCCGCGATCAATCCCGCTTTTACGGGGATTGTATCCCCCGCCTTGTATAAAAGAGGTTGGCTGTAACCAGTTGGAGGTGTGCTGATAGGTGTGGCCAGATCGACAGGAGCTTCGATAATAAGGGGGATTACCTGATTCGGGTCCGGTGAGGTCTGTGTCTCCAGATCGTATCCTATGCCCTGCATAGAGATCGGAAGATTCCCCACAGGTGTCAGTTCCTGCAGCAGCACCCGGGCAGCCAGATCGTAGACCTGTGGAATTTTTGAGTAAAACGAGTAGTAGGTCGAAAGTTTTGAAATGTCAGTCGCGTCCAGGTTGTAAGGTTCACTGAACGCCATGCCTATGATCTTTTTATTGCGCACCAGGTCAGGCCGCTCGTTAAACAATCGTCTGAACACAGTGATATCAAGTTCTTCTGAATCAATCCCGGTGAATGTGAAAATAATCCAATCGGCTGAATTTAACACCACCTGTACATCTTCCACACCATCCGCCTGCTCCAGTAACAGCCGCACACGTTCATAAGTAAAGGTGTTGAGGTTGGAACTTTGAATCGGATCACCAGCACCGGAACCATACAACCTGATCAATGAGTTGAAGATGGCTTCAGAGGGTGTGAGGGTTTGCACCGGGCATATACTGCATTGAGCATAGCTCAAGGAATCAGATAGAATCACAATCCGTTCGTTGTATTCAGGAGGATTGGGTAGCACAGTCGGCAAGTCATCAAATTCAGGGCTGATCAATGTTACAGCCGCCTGCATGATATCTTCCACCTGTGCGCTCTGTTGCCCCACCACATCCAGACCATCACGCCGGGGTAGTACGTCCACATCGTAAAAACTCGGGAATACGCGCAATTTCAGTGCGATGATATTTACGGCAGCCTGATCCACCCTCATCCTGAATGCGCTGTCTTCAATGTATTTTTGGGTAAAATAATTAATCGTACGTGTAACTGTGGTGTAAGAATCAGGGTCTCCGCTCGCCTGGATATTTCCCATAAAAAGCATGTCGTTTCCTGCCATCAATGCGGTTCTGGCGACCTGCCGGGCGTCATACCCTGTTCCTAGTGGATCGACGAACTTACGCACAGCCTCACTGCCCAGATCATCGCTGATAACGACACCGCCATTTTCACGCCATGGATTTATTTCGGGTAGGGCGAGAATTGTTTCGAGCGCGTTGGCATCAAAAGACACCGGTTTGGTGGAAGTGAGAATATTACCCTGGAACCCCTGGTAACGGGTGTGGGAAAGCAGTAATCCGTCAACGATCTGCTCTGAAGGCTGATCAAGGTTGGTCACCGCAAAAAATGGAGCCAGCTCCACCTGCAGAAGTAATTCAAGAGATTTGCGAACCGTGGCAATTTCCTCTTCCGGCTGACGATCAGTGCTGCCAATGCCTGGAAAATGAGAGGCGATCACTGCCACACGATTATCACTCCCCTGATGGACTCCCTTAATGTACGCCTGCCCCATCGTTCCGACCCAATAAGGGTCGCCGCCAAATGTTCTGGTACCTAACTCTTTCGCGTTATTCGGGGTCACCTGGTCAAGCACATCCAACGAGGGACCAAATAAAAGGTTAACCCCCAGAGCGCTTAATTCAGATCCCAGGATAGTCCCTGCAAGTTCAGCGGAAGCAGGATCCCATGTCGCTCCGATTGTCATCTGGTTAGGCAGCGGCGTCATACCGCTCAAGATACTGTCGTTGGGAAATGAATCACCCTCCTGAGTGATTGCAATGAGAAGCGGTGTGTACGATAACGAATTGTTCTCCTGAACAGCCTGCATATTTAATGTTTGGATGTCAACGATCAAATCCTGTACTTTTTGAAGCGTGTTTTCAGGACCGGAAAAATTGTCGTTCTCTTTACTTAAGACCACTCCCCCCACCCGGTTTTTCTGGATGAGATCCTGCAGTTGAGGATTCGCATCCAGGCTGGAACCGGTAAAAGAAACAAGAAACACCTGTCCCACACGCTCATCTACGCTCATCGACTGCAGGATCCGCTGCGCGCGATCGTTGTACAGATCGGTCTGTTTCGGATCATAGGCGCGGACCTGCGTCGCCGGGTGCAGAATTACTCCCAGCATTAAGCATAGCAGGATTAGGTGTAACACTTTTTTCAATTGATCACCAGTTCTTTAATTTCGGCGTGTGATCGCGTTGAACGTTTCGGGCTGAATATTTCCACCAGTGATGACCGTCAACGCGGGTGACAATCTAATTTTACCAGTAAGTTTCGCTGCCAGTCCAACCGCTGCTGATCCTTCAACGATCTGGTGTTGATGTTCCCACGCGTAACGAATTGCATCCCTGATCTCATCTTCGCTTACCAGAATCACATCATCCATGAATTGCAGTAATAATGGTATCGTGATGGATTCATGGTCGATTTCCCCCGCCAATCCTTCTGCAATGCTGTCAGACTCAATCACGCCTGATTGGGTGCCCGTCTTGAACAAACTGTACGCGAAGGGCGACGCCTCTGATTGAACACCGATGAGTTTGGGGCGAACAGGAAATTCCTGCAGGTAAGCGCCGATGCCGGAAAGCAACCCGCCCCCTCCAACCGGAACCAGCAGACAAGCAACCTGATCCAGCTCGCCCATCTCCTGCACGATCTCCAACCCGATTGTTCCCTGTCCGGCAATCACCCTGGAATCATTATAAGGAGAGATGAATATAGCACCTTCATTTTTTGATGCTTCGATCGCGGTTCGTTCAGCTTCAACATAACCCCCGCTAACAAGCCGCACCTCAGCTCCCAGAAGTTTCATTGCCTCGAGTTTAACAGGTGTGGCGTGATCCGAAGCATAGACCACACAGTCTGCTCCGACCATCTTTGCCGCCACGGCAACCCCCTGACCGTGATTGCCGGCTGAACAGGTGATCAACCCATTGCGTAAGTCATTCTTTTCTAATGAAAGAACTTTGTTTAATGCACCCCTGATCTTGAACGAGCCTGTTTTTTGTTGATTCTCCCACTTGAAATACAGACCAATGTTTTCATCATAAGTAATGGGTGTCTTTTCAATGAAAGCGCTTATCCTCTGATAGGCTTCACGCACCCACTCCGCCCGGATCATTTTCCCCTCAGTACCCTCAAGGCGGTAATTGGATCATCGGTGAAAACACCATCAACCCCAAGTTCTTTCATCCTCCGTAAATCGCTTTCTTCGTTAACCGTCCAAACATGAACCCGTCTGCCGCGCTCGTGTTCCCGCGCGACAAGACGCTGACTCACATCGGCGAGATACGGGTGAAGAATTTTGGGGGAAAGCTTTAAAAAATAGCCTGATCGGTTGAGCACTCCCATTATACCGGTGAGGGCGAGCAGCCCCACCGGAACTTCAGGCAGCAGCTGCTGCGCACGCCGTAGATTAGCCGGAGCGAAGGATGAAAATAGAATATTCTTCTGGATTTCGTGCCTTTTGACGATATCCGCTACTAACGGAACCAACTCATCGTTGCGTGAAGCGTAATTGGTCAGCTCGACATTGATGAAAATCCTCTTGCCTACACTCTCAAACACCTCGTCCAGGGTTGGAATGCGCTCACCGGCAAATTTGCTGTCAAAGAAGCTCCCTGCGTCAAGTTTTTTCAGCTCCGGCAGAGTCAACTTATTTACCCTGCCATTGCCATCCGTCGTGCGGTCAACTGATTGATCGTGAATCACGACTACTTTTCCATCAGCGCTGAGCTTGGCATCCAGTTCGATGGCATCCGCCCCCTGTTCAAGAGCTAATTCAAACGCGGCTATAGTGTTTTCAGGCGCGTATTTGCAAGCACCGCGGTGGGCAAAAATCATCGGTTTTGTGAAAGATTCAAGCAAGTTAAAGCTCCACGAAGTACGAAGCAGCGGCTCGATCGATCAAATCTTTGGACATCACCGGCTCAATTTGCAAATATCTGGATATATCAATAATCTGATCACAGATATCGCGTGGATGGGAAGCGCGCAACTTCCTCTCCGGCTTGATGTACCACTCCTGCAAAAGGTAAGTCAACCCCTCATCTGAATAGCCCACTTTCTTCTGGGCAGCAACTTTTTTGAAAATGTCACGGTAAATATCGAAGGAAGGATCAACGATCTCGATCTTGTGGCGCAACCTTCGCAGGAAGGCTTCATCAACAAGGTCTTTTGGCGGGAGGTTCGTGGAGAAAATCACGAGCACATCAAATGGAACCTCGATCTTCCTTCCCGTATGCAGAGACAAGTAATCGATACGATTCTCAAGCGGGACGATCCAGCGATTGAGTAGGTCACGCGGTCTCACCTGTTGACGTCCAAAATCATCGATCAGGAGGATGCCGCCATTTGCTTTGACCTGGAAAGGCGCTTCGTAATATTTCAGGGTGTCGTTGTAGACCAGGTCCAGCCCGGTAAGGGTTAATTCGCCGCCAACCATGATGAAAGGTCTCTTGATCTTAATCCAGCGTTGATCTTTTCTTCCCTTCAATCGAGCGTTTTGTACGGGCTCCGGCTCCTCTTTGGAGATCTGGTGATTGACATAATCAAACATCGTGATTACCTGTCCATCCACAAATATCGAATAGGGAATATACATAGTTTGTGACAGAACCAGGTTGCCGATCGATCTTGCAACGCTTGTTTTCCCGTTGCCGGGAGGACCGTAGATAAAAATTGAGGTGCCTGAATTAACTGCCGGACCCAGCTTATGGAAAGTATCCTCGCTGAAAACCAGGTCGGTCATCACATGACGCATTTGTTTGCTGGTAACAAGCATTCTGCCACGGCTCTGGCGGCGCACTGATTCATAATACGCATCAAGCGGGACTGGTGCAGGTCCGGCGTATTGACTGCGATCCAGCGCTTCTCTGGCGTGGATGATGCCGGAGCCTGTAATGGCATACAGGTAAGCACCCTCACCTAATCCCATTTGAGAAGACTTTACCTCTACGAGCTTGTCTTTCTTAAGTGCGTCGAGGATCTGGTCTACCATTCCCGAAAACGGAAGGCACAGGGCTTCGGCTATCTTGTAACCGGTCATGTATCCCTGGAAGTACAGGATCTTTAACGCAAGATCCTGCAGGAATAAGGGTTCCAATCCAATATCTTCAAGGGTATTGATCGGAGGTGGGCTGAAAGGGCCCGGATTGACTGCAGACACCTGCGGTCTTAAAAATTGTGAACTGAGCTCATCGGTCACAAAGTCCTCCAAAAATAAAATGTTTTAATAATGATGACAACTTTAAGATTATAGCACGCTGACATTTTAAATAACCGAATAATTACAACTAAAGAGCTTTCCTTTCAAATCTGATATTAACGATGAGTGCTCCAAGGAACGCCAGCGCTAAACCTGCTACCCCTTGCAGGGACTGGGTTTCGTTGAGGAAGATCCAGGAAAATATTGAAATAAAAACCAGCATCATGCCATTGATGATCGAAGATTCCAACGCTGTGAGCGTTTGCAGGGCGTAGTTCCACATCACAAAGGTAAACGCGGTATTGACCACAGCAAGCACGATCAGGATCAACAGACTCCGCACGCTAAGCTGTGGAATGCCTTCCACTAGAAGCCCGGTCGCAAGCAGAATTGTCGAACCAATCCCCATGCTTACAATTGTCAAGGCTATCGGGTTCAGCCTGCCCTGGAAGTTTAATTTTCGACCGATAAGGGTGCCAAATACGTTCGCAACCAGGCAAAGAATCCCAAAAACATATCCCCAGGCAGAACTTTTCGCAAAGCCTCCCGGGTAAAAAAACAGAAAGATACCAGTGAGATTGATAAAAAGACCGAGAATCTGCAGCCTGGTGGGAAACTCCTTGATGAGGAAAACCGCGGAAAGGGTCACAAATATCGAAGTAAGATTGAGAATTAGGCTGAGGGTTGTCGCGGGCAGATAATCGAGACTGAGGAACTGTGCTCCCTGCGCGATAAAGTAGGAAACCACTCCCATCAGAATCACGAGTTTCCAATCGTTGCGGGAGAAATCTTTTACCTGCTGCTTCACCTGCCGCTGCAGTAGAAAAGGGACTATCACCAGGAACGCCATAAAATAACGCAAACCGGCAAAGGTTAACGGAGGGATTTCCCGCAGACCGATCTTGATTAATATCCAGGAACTGGACCAGATAATGACCACCAGCAGGTTCAATAAAATGGCTTTGATCCGACTGGGAGGAGTCATCGTTATTATCCAAGAAAGCCGGATATTCTCATATCCCGGATATTGATCTGCTGGGTATCCTGACCGTTGAAGTGATTGATGTCGATTGTGTAGGCAATGTCAAAGCGCGGTTTTTCTTCACGCCAAACATCGTACCAGCGTGCCTGGTTAAACGCCACTGCCCTGTTGATCGCGCTGTTGCGGATGTAAAAGCTGATGTGGGTACCTTCCTTTCCCATCAGCCTCATCCCGTCAACTGTGACTGCTCGCGAGACAAAAACCGGCGTGGGATTTCCCATCCCGGTGGGCTGCAATTTTTCCAGCTCAACGTAAAACTCCGGCTTGAGCCTGTTAATCTCAATTTCCACGTCAGCTCTGACCTCCGGTCTTAAATCAAGCCCTTCCAGCTCGCGCGCTGCAATGGATTCCAATCGCTCGATGAACTCAGCCTCGTTCTCCTGCATTAACGTAAAGCCGGCTGCCATCGCGTGTCCGCCGTGCCGCACCAGCAGATCGGAGCATTCATCCAGCGCGGCTGTGATGTGAAACTCGCTGATACTGCGGCAGGATGCCCGAATCACCCCATCCTCGATCTGCCCGATAACCGCCGGTCTGTAATACTGCTCAACCAGTTTTGATGCAACAAGTCCCACAATACCAGAGCTGTACTCAGCATCAAATGAGTGGATGATGCTCATTGCTCCAGGGTCTATAATCGCCTGTTCCGCAATTTCCTGCGCGCGCCGGGTGGCTTGCTGTCTCTCATGATTCTGCGTATCCAGCTGCTGAGCAATCCGACCGGCTTCCTGCCATTCACGGCTTATCAACAGATCATACGCCAGTAAAGCGGATTCCATTCTGCCGGCGGCGTTGAGCCTGGGGCCAAGGATAAAACCAATGTCCGACGCGGTGATCTGCTGGACGCGCCTCTGGGCTACACCCGCCAGCGAGCTCAGCCCGAGTCGTGCACCTGTGCGGATCTTCTGTAAACCTCGTTTCACCATCATGCGATTTTCACCGGTAAGCGGAACAATGTCCGCCACAGTGCCTAAAGCCACCAGATCCAGCCACTCATCCGCCTTTTGCACGTTCGAACCGGATCGAAGAAACAATCCCTGCAGGATCTTGAAAGCTACACCCACACCAGCCAGCTCCTTATCCGGATACGGATCGCCTTTCTGCTTTGGGCAGATAACCGCGTAAGCCAGGGGTAACTCTCCCTTTGGATGGTGATGGTCTGAAATGATCAGGTCAACACCCAATTCGCGCGCCCGATCTGCTTCCACCGGTGAGCGGATACCGCAATCCACGGTCAGTATCACTCGGGCACCCTCACCCGCCAGAGATTCGATCGCGTCGCAGTTGAGCCCGTAACCCTCATCAAACCGGTTGGGGATATATCGTTCAACATCCCCGCCAAATGCGCGCAAGGCTTCAACCATCATTACCGTCGCGGTTACGCCATCTACGTCATAATCGCCGTATACCACAATCTTTTCACCATTTGCGATCGCGCTCAGTAAACGGTCGACCGATTTCTCCATCCCGATTAATACAAAGGGGTCAGCAGTTTCCTGGCGGGCATAGAGGAAAGAATCTGCTTCCTCCATCGTCCTGATGCCCCTGTTGAAAAGAATCTGACGCATAAATGGCGGGTAACTTTCCAACACCCGATCCGTCATTTCGTCTAACCTGGGCAGCACCTTCCACCGTTTATTATGGGTAAAATCAGTCAAATAAATATCCTTCCCAATGAGAAATGCAACCTAAAAGATATCTCTTCGTAAACTTAATTGCAAACTCGTCCGACCAAGTATAAACGAGCAGGATATTGAGGGCAAGCGTTTTGAGAGAATCGCCGCTTTCTAGTAAAATTAGATATCCGTAGGTGCCAATCTATGTCAGCAGATCAGATTATTACCGCCATAATTATCCTCATCGCAGTAGCCCTGCTTGTAACAAATCGGCTGCGGGCAGACCTCATTGCGCTGATGGTGATGGTTTCTTTAGGTTTGTCCGGCGTCATCAGTCCTGAAGAATCCTTTTCCGGCTTCAGCAGTTCAGCGGTCATGACCATCCTTGGTATATCAATGATCTCTGTAGCGCTGCAAATGACCGGAGCGACCAATTCACTGGGTAAGATCATGCTCAAACTCGGCGGCAGCAGTGAAACCCGCCTGGTACTGATGGTCACGTTGATCTCGGCAGTATTATCGCTATTCATGAACAATATCGCCGCCGTGGGGGTGCTTCTGCCCGCCGTGATGTCGCTCTCACGCCGCAGCCGGGTTTCTCCCTCTCGTCTGCTCATGCCGCTCGCTTTCGGCACCATCCTGGGTGGAATGGCTACTCTGCTGACAACATCCAACATCATTGTGAGTGGAGCCTTGCGCGAGGCAGGACTGCCATCCTTTGGTCTTCTGGATTATTTTCCCGTTGGCGGACCTGTGATGATAGCGGGAATTCTCTATCTGACATTCGCTGGAATACACCTGCTGCCTTCCAGTAACAAGATCGAAAACATCAACACCACCCGCGAACTGACCGAACGCTTAAGTGAGCTTTACCAGGTGAAGAAGAACCTGGTTCAATTTGAAATACTACCTGATTCGCCTTTGGCGAATAGAACTATTGAAAAGGGCTGCTGGTATCAAAAATACCATCTGAACATCATGGCTGTCATTCGCAAGCGGGAATCCTTTTTCTCACCTGAAGCTGAAATGCTTGTATTGCCAGGAGATACAATTGTGGCGCGCGGCTCTCTACCACAGGAGACTGCTGAAGCGCTGTGCCTTGAGCTGACCCCGATAACCATCCCGGACATGAGACTCACCGATGAATCTCATCCATTCTCTGAGATCCTCATCAGCCCGCACTCCCGCCTGATCGGTAAGACCCTGCGCGACACGAATTTCCGCGACCGTTATGGACTGAATGTGGTCGGCATATGGCGCGGAGGTAAACCGGTTGAAGGTGACCACTCGGAGCTTCCCCTGCAATTCGGTGACGCCCTGCTCGTCACTGGTCCGGCTCTGCAGGTTCGTAATCTGCGTAATAACGATGACCTGGTGGTTCTTGAAGAGGACCCCGACGCTGTCCTGCTTCCACGTAAAGGTCTCCTCACTTTGATCATCACACTGGCTACATTATTCATTGCAGCCATCGGCATCGCTCCGGTTGCACTGGTGGCGATCGGCGGGGCCGTCCTGCTGATCCTCACTGGCAGCGTAGGGTTAAATGATGCGTTCCGCGGTATCGAGTGGAAAGCAATATTTCTGATCGCCGGTTTATGGCCGCTCAGTGTCGCTCTGCAATCAACCGGTTTAGCAGAAACCGCAGTGGACACTCTTTTAGGTTTTCTTGGATCAGTTCATCCGATGATCCTGATCGTTGTTTTTCTTACCCTTTCAATGATCTTCACCCTCTTAATCTCTGGTCAGGTCGCGGCGATCGTCATGATACCGCTGGCGCTGGCCGCTGCGCAGACCCTTGGTCTGGATGCGAGACCATTCGCCATGGCTGTCGCGATGGGGTGCTCGCTCGCGTTTGTCACACCACTCGGTCACCCGGTCAACATCATGGTGATGAACCCGGGAGGCTATAGTTTCAAAGACTATGCCAAGGTTGGGTTGCCTCTGACCGCCATCGCCTATGTTTTGATCCTATTCCTGATCCATATTTTTTGGGGACTATAATTACCCGTCATGAATAAAAAGCTGTTTTCGTTTGAATTGCTGCATAAGCAGGAATCCGCGCGCGCCGGGGTTTTCACAACTCCCCATGGAGACATCTTTACGCCAGTCTTTGCTCCAGTCGGCACCCAGGCGACGGTAAAAGCCGTCACGCCTGAACAACTTCAACAAACCGGAGCCAGCCTGGTACTTGCAAACACATACCATTTATACCTGCGTCCCGGCGCTGACCTGATCGCGGAGCATGGTGGTCTGCATAACTTTATGCAGTGGTCCGGACCCATGCTCACCGATTCCGGCGGATTCCAGGTTTTTTCACTCTCCGCTATTCGCAAAGTGGATGATGAGGGCGTCACCTTTAAGAGTCATATTGATGGGTCCATGCACCGCCTTACCCCGGAACTTTCCGTCGCAGTGCAGGAGAAACTGGGAGCCGATATCATCATGGCTTTCGATGAATGCGCAGTTCCCGACGACCTCGAATACAATCGCCGTTCAATGGCGCGCACGCACGCCTGGCTGGAACGCTGCGTGACTGCCCGAACCCGTGCGGATCAGGCACTCTTCGGTATTGTCCAGGGCGGGATCTTTCCCGAGCTGCGCCGCGAATCCGCACAATTCGTCTCTTCGCTTGACCTCCCCGGTGTGGCGATCGGCGGGCTCTCAGTGGGTGAGACCAAAGAACAGATGCACGACATACTCGAGGTCGTCGACCCACTGCTGCCGCAGGACAAGCCGCGCTATCTGATGGGTGTTGGTTCACCAGAAGACCTGATCAATGGCGTCATGCGCGGGGTGGATATCTTCGACTGCGTTCTACCCACCCGCCTCGCCCGCCACCAGGCAGCCTTCACCCAGACCGGGCGTGTAAATTTGATGAACAGTATCAACACTCGCTCCTTCGCTCCTATTGACGAGGGCTGTCAGTGCTACACCTGCCGCAATTTCACGCGCGCTTACCTGCGCCACCTCATCATCGCCAAAGAAATGCTGGCATCCACCTTGATCTCCATACACAACATCCAGTTTCTCATAACGCTGATGGGGGATGCCCGCCAATCCATTCTCGATGGCACCTTCGATACCTTCGCTGCCGCGTTTCTTGAACGCTATCAACCCAACCACAAGAAGGAGCACGTATGAGTTTTCTTCAATCTATCATTCTCGGTATCATCCAGGGGCTTACTGAATTCCTCCCTGTTTCTTCCTCAGCACACCTTGTTCTGGTGCCTTACATCCTTGACTGGCGTTTACCTGAAAGCCAGGTATTTCCATTCGATGTTTTGGTGCAAATTGGCACTCTTTTGGCAGTGATCGTTTACTTCTGGAAGGACCTCTGGTCCATTATTCGGGCGTTCATCCAGGCGCTTATCAGGCGAAAACCATTCGAAACAAGGGAAGCACGGATGGGATGGTATCTCATCCTTGCCACCATTCCCGCCGGACTGGCAGGAGTGTTCCTCAAAGACAGCGTTGAAGCAGCTTTCAACAATCCCCGCATCACTGCGATCTTTCTCATGGTCACCGCCCTTTTCCTGCTGGCAGCGGAGTTCTTCAGCCGGCGCAGCCGCAAACTGGAAGAGATGACCTGGCTCGACGCGCTCATCGCCGGCATTTTCCAGGCTCTTTCCATCTTTCCCGGTATTTCGCGCTCCGGATCCACCATCACCGGCGGCATGCTGCGCCACCTCGAGCGCTCCGCCGCCGCGCGCTTCGCTTTCCTGATGTCCATCCCCGTTATGCTCGCTGCGGGCATCTTCAGCCTGCCAGACCTGCTTGAAGTGCCTGATCTAGGCAGTTTTATTCCCGTTCTTCTGGTTGGTTTTATTGCCGCTGCGGTGGTGGGCTATCTCTCAATCCACTGGCTACTTTCTTTTGTCAACAAACGGTCGCTGGTTTACTTCGCTGCTTATTGCGTGCTTCTTGCCTCCGTTGTCCTCATCATCTCGAATATCCGCCCCGCTACGCCAGCTTCCGCGGTTGATCTGTCAGTAGAAACCGTCGATGAACCAGCCTTGACACTGCAGACCTCAGTTCCACTTACTGACGTTGTGCAGATGAATCCCGGAATTGCAAATAATTGGCTGCTACCGGTAACCGCCGAATGCGCCGCTGGTATACCCGGACTGGCACTGGTGACAACCTCCATTAATGACACAGCTCATACTGAAACGATCACGAACATCGATTTCCAATGGGGCAACCCGGAAAATCTGCAATCCTACGCCGCGAGATTGGTGGAAGATCATCTTGTTTTCATCGTCAATCCGCAAAACACAATCAACAAGGTGCCTGTGGCGAGACTGAATGATATCCTCGATGGATCTCTGAAAACATGGAGCGATCTCGCCGACAGCTGTCCGAACTGCTTCGAGGGTCAGCTTGAAGCGGAATTGCTCACATCCCCCATTCAGCTGCTGATTTTTCCATCCGGTACTGATCTACGCGCTGCTTTGGAATCCCATTTTTCAATAGCCACGCAAACGCTCAATACTGCGGTTGTGATTCCTTCCATCAGCGCGATGAATGAGGCTGTTCTCACCGATCCTGCAGCTCTGGGCTTTCTACCAGCGTTGTCAGCGGACCCGCAGGTTGCACTAGTAAATCTGACGGAAAGCGGTGACCCCTACCTACCATCTTTGCCGCTGCTCGCTCTCGCTGCTGAAGAGCCGGATGGGTATATTCGCGAGTGGCTGGCCTGTGTTCAGCAGCAGATCACACCCTGAGATCGTTCCTTACAATAAAACCCCCGCTCCATAAGAAGCGGGGGTTATTTTTCAGGTTGTTTCCAGGTAGCGGCTCAGCTCCCAGTCTGTCACATTAAGGCGGTAATCATCCCATTCCGCCCACTTGGCGCGTGTAAAAGCCTGGTAAAGATCATCACCCAGCGCGTGCTTTAGCACATCGTCTCCATCGAGTTCATGCAGCGCCTCACGCAGTGACGCAGGCAGTTCAACGATCGACATCTCGCGTCGTTCATCATGAGTCAGCTCGTAAACATTCAGGTTGTTCAGCGGCGCGGGGGGAGTCAACTGCCTGTCAATCCCATCCAGCGCGCTCGCGAGCATCACGGTATAGGCAAGATAAGGGTTGCATGAGGGATCGGGGCAGCGTAGTTCAGCGCGCACCGCGTTCGCCATACCTTTTATCGCACGCGGAATGCGAATCAGCGCGGAGCGGTTGGTCTGGGCCCAGCCCACATAAACCGGTGCTTCGTAACCTGGTACCAACCGCTTATACGAGTTAACCGTCGGCGCGGTTACCGCCGAGAAGGCGCGCGCGTGGCTCAACTGCCCGCCAATAAACCCGTATGCCAGTGGCGAGAGATTGAACTGGTCATCAGCGCTGTAGAACAGGTTCCTGCCCCCCAGGTCGAAGAGAGACTGGTGACAGTGCATACCGGAACCATTGATGCCAAAGATCGGTTTGGGCATGAAGGACGCGATCAACCCATGCTGCGCTGCGATGGCTTTGACCGTGTACTTCAACGTGAGCACATTATCTGCGGATCGCAGCGCGTTGCTGAAGTGAAAATCGATCTCATGCTGCCCCAGTGCGCACTCGTGGTGTCCAACCTCCACCTCCAGCCCCATCGTATCCAGCGCCTGCATCAGTTCAGTGCGAACACGCACAGCCTCGTCGTTGGGGGAGAAGTCAAAATACCCGCCCACATCATGCGGTACTGGGTGTATATCTGTGCTGCCATTGCGCCGAAAGAGGAAGAACTCCGGTTCGGAACCTACCATGTAGCGCATCCCGCGTTTCTCCAGGTCAGCCAACGCACGTCGCAGCGCCCCACGCGGATCTCCGGCAAAGGGAGTGCCATCCGGATTGTATATGTCGCAGAATAAGCGGGCGCGCCGCAGGTTCTCCGGCGACCACGGCAGCACCGCGTAAGTATCCTTGTCAGGCACCAGGCGCATGTCACTCTCCTGGATGCGCGCGAATCCCTCCACCGATGATCCGTCGAACCAGAAGCCCTGGTCAAGCGCGTCTTCCAGCCGCGAGATCGGCGCGTCCACGCTCTTGACCGTGCCAGTCACATCTGAGAATTGAAATGAGATGAAGCGCACATCATCCGCAACGATCCGTTCCATCAGTTCCTTTTTATCCATTTCACTGCTCCTCTTAATAAAATTTAAGGCATGCGTTGGGGCATGCCTTAAATAATGAATTCAATCAACAGCATTCCCTTCCGCTTAATTGCACAGGCACACCACTCTACCTGGTCCTGTCAGAATTCTGTGCCGGTTGTCGCCAGCCGGTTTTGGTGTCTGACTTGCATGGGAAGGGAGATTGAAGCCCGGTCGGGGCTTCGGAGGCATCCGCTGATCATTCGATTTTCCCCTGTGCATCCCCCCAGGGTTAACATCCCTCTCGCGAAGGAGAACCTCCACCTCGTCATCTCGGCGAACCGAGACGCAGCCGCTGTTTCTCTCGTTATTCAGTTGTTAATTGCGTCTATCATACAGATATTGTCTGTGAAAGTCAATAGGTTAATTTATTGATGAGAACTCTCAGCTCTGAATTTTCGCCAGCACAGCCAGCGGTTCGCGGTTGTCAGGTTCCGAGATCAACGTTCGCGCGTAATGGACATACACGATCTTGCCAGCGCGATCGACTAAAAAGACGCTCGGTACGCCGAATTTGAAGAAATGCTTCACCTGGAAGTACATCTCCCCTGTCTTCGTGCCCTTGTCTGTCAGGATGGGGTACGGAATCTCGTTGGATTGGATATAACGCTCGATCATTTTTGGACCGTTAGGCACCATCACCAGCACCTCGCAATTGAGCGCCTGGAATTTGTCGTAGTCATGGCGCAACTGCACCATATGATTCGTGCAATGCGGTCAGGCAAAGCCGATGTTAAAAACAAGCAGGGCGTTTTGTGTTTGGGTTACCTCCGCCAGTTGCCAGGGTTTTCCGGTGTGATCAGGCAGGGTGAAATCAGGGGCGGAATCGCCAATCTTCAGTTTTGTCATGGGCTCCTCTATGTCGGGGTCAAGTATACCTGATTATTAGTTTATCGAGAAACGTTAACTAAATTTATCCAGAAGTAATCATAATTTTCAGGGTTAAATTTGCTTTTTCGAGATTTAATACGATCCTAATACCCTATTGCCCTTGTTGAACAAATGTACTATAATATTCAGGAATGATTCATACTATAATTAACCATCATCCAAACGAGGAGACCTCCCCATGGCCAAAAAAGCTGTAAACCCGAATGAATACAATCAATTTGACCGCTCTGAACCGATGAGCGAAGCCAAACGCGCCGTGCTTGATAAAGCCCTTGGCGACATTATCAAACGCTACGGCGAAGGTTCGATCATGCGGCTGGGCGAAGCCCACCAGCTCGCCGTGGAGGTCATCCCCACCGGCTCGCTCTCGCTCGATATCGCTCTCGGTGTGGGCGGCATTCCGCGCGGACGTATAACCGAAATTTTCGGCCCCGAATCATCAGGAAAAACAACGCTATGTCTGCACATCGCGGCTGAAGCGCAAAAAATGGGTGGCACGGTAGCGTTCGTTGACATGGAACACGCGCTGGATCCCGCTTACGCAGCAAAGCTCGGCGTAGATGTGGAAAGCCTGCTGGTTTCGCAGCCGGACATGGGCGAACAAGCCCTGGAGATCACCGAAACGCTTGTGCGCTCCGGTGCGGTGGAACTGGTGATCGTCGACTCGGTGGCTGCGCTTGTGCCGCGTGCTGAGATCGAAGGCGATATGGGCGACGCGAGCATGGGCATGCAGGCGCGCCTGATGTCACAAGCGCTGCGCAAGCTTTCAGGCGCGATTAACCAGACCAAGACAGCCGTTATTTTCACTAACCAGCTTCGTCAGAAGATCGGTGTGATGTTCGGCAATCCCGAGACCACACCCGGCGGCCTGGCGCTCAAATTCTATGCCTCTGTACGGCTCGACACCCGGCGGATCCAGTCCATCAAGCAGGGTCCTGAGATTGTGGGCAACCGCACCCGCGTTCGGGTGGTGAAGAACAAGGTGGCTGCGCCTTTCCGCACCGCTGAGTTCGATATTATGTACAACGAGGGTATCTCAAAAGAAGGCGACATCATCGACCTGGCAACCGCGATGGAAATTATCACCAAGCGTGGAGCTTTCTTCTCCTACAACGACATGCGGCTTGGACAAGGACGCGAGAACGCCAAGGAATTCCTGCGACAGAACATCGAACTGTGCAACGAGATCGAAAACACCGTGCGCCAGCGCGCCATGGGTGGGGAGTTTGGATTTGACCTCACTGGCGGCGATGAAGACGACAATAGCGATTCAGACGAATAAACGGTTCGCCAACTTATGATATTTTCCAGATTGGTTCACCGTACAAAAACGCTGGCAGCCGCGCTGGCAATCATCAGCGCGCTGCTGGTTGGCTGCGCATCCATTCCTCCCATTCGCAGCGTACCTACAGAACAGCAAAACCCGTTATTCAAAGCCCCCACCCTCGCCGCTCCCACCGCAACCGCAACACCCAAACCGAACGCCACACCTGAACCTACACAGATTCCCAACTGTGTCAACGATCTTGAGTATGTGGCTGATCTCACAATCCCGGATGGCACTCTACTCGACCCCAGGACTGCGTTCGAAAAGGAATGGCAGGTGAAAAACAACGGAACCTGCAACTGGAACAATACTTACACACTGCGGCTCATCTCGGGTGATGCTTTAGGCGCTGACCCCACCCAGGCGCTGATACCCGCGCGCAACGGTACCACTGTCGTATTGCGCATCGAATTCACCGCACCAACAGAAGCGGGAGTGTATGAAGCCACCTGGCAGGCATACGGTCCAGATGGCGAGGCATTCGGCGAATGGCTCACGATCGAGATCCGCGTCACCACACCATAAACCAACGGGAGCAGAGGTGAGCGAAAAAGCCCGCAAACCGATTCTTGTCATCCTGCTTTTTCTCTTCCTTTTCGCCCTGTTTGCCTTGATCCGAGTGGTAAGCACCCTGTATGGGAACCACTCCGGTGGAACAGCTGCGGCTTTCAGCCTGTTCAATGGCAGTTCGCAAGTCGATACGCTATTGGAGTTGACCGGGACCACCTCGCCCACTCCATTTCAACCGCTGCCTACCGAAACACCCACACCCACGCCGACGGCTACCCCCACTGCCACACCAACGAGCACGCCCACCAACACCCCTACACCGCTGCCCACAAGCACACCAATTCCGACCAGCACTCCATCTGATGGATTGCCCTCAACAGCATGGATCGAGGGTGTAAAAGGCTACGCGCAATCATACAACCTCACATGTGAATCCCGCACAGCCGTTGATTGGGCGCGCTATTTCGGGGTATCCATCGATGAAATGGAGTTTCAATCCGGATTGCCGCTTTCAGACAACCCCGAGACCGGGTTCGTGGGAAATTACAACGGTTACATGGGGCAGATCCCGCCCGCTGCTTATGGCGTGCACGCCCCTCCTGTCGCCGCCCTTCTCAGGGAGTATGGGCTCACCGCCACCGCGGTAAAAGACTATTCGCTTGAAAGGCTGAAAAAGCAGATCGCCAATGGTAACCCGGTGATCGTGTGGGTGATCGGCAACGTGTGGTACGGCGCGCCTATCGAATACACACCCGATGATGGATCAACCGTGACTGTCGCGCATTTTGAACATACTGCCATCGTGATCGGTTATGACGAATACGGTTTGACCTTCGTCGATAATAATCTGATCTACTGGCGCAGCACACGGGCATTCCTAGATTCCTGGGCTGTGCTGGGAAATATGGCGATTGTCGCAAGGTAAAAAAAACGGAGCCGTACGGCTCCGTTTTCTGATCTATGTGCCTTCCTGCCAGGATGCGAGGTAGCGCACCTGCTCCGGGGTCAATTTATCAATCCCGATTCCCATCGCCGCCAGCTTAAGTTGAGCAATGTTCTTGTCGATCTCTTCGGGTACCGAGTAGACCTTTTTCTCGAGCTTGGAGGCATTCTTTACCAGGTACTCCAGCGTCAAAGCCTGGTTGGCAAAGGACATATCCATCACCGAAGCGGGATGACCCTCTGCTGATGCCAGGTTGATGAGCCTGCCCTCGCCAAGAATGAAGATACGGCGGTGATCGTTGGTGACGTATTCCTCCACGAACGGTCGCACAAGGCGTTTGCTCTTTGACATTTTTTCCAACGCCGGGATGTTGATCTCAACGTTGAAGTGGCCGGAGTTGGCCACGATCACACCATCCTTCATCAACTCAAAGTGGTGCGCGTCGATCACGTTGATATCACCGGTGAGCGTCACGATGATATCGCCGATCTTCGCGGCTTCATCCATCGTCATGACTCTGAAGCCGTCCATGACCGCCTCAAGCGCTTTTAGTGGATCGACTTCGGTGACGATCACGTTTGAACCCATACCACGCGCACGCGAAGCCAGACCGCGCCCGCACCAGCCGTAGCCGGCCACCACAAAGGATTTACCAGCCAACAACACATTGGTGGCGCGCACAATGCCATCTATGGTCGATTGACCGGTACCGTAGCGATTGTCAAAGAAATGCTTGGTCAGCGCGTCGTTGATCGCCACGATCGGATAGGCAAGCGCCTTATCCGCGGCCATGGCGTGAAGGCGAATAACTCCCGTGGTGGTCTCTTCAGTTCCAGCGATCACACCCGGCAGCAGTTCACGGCGCTGCTGGTGCAGCACGTTTACCAGGTCCGCGCCGTCATCCATAGTGAAATGCGGCTTGTGATCGAGCGCGGCGTTAATGTGCTTGTAATAGGTGACGTTATCTTCACCTTTGACAGCGTAAACTTCGATCTCATCGTGTGATACCAGCGAAGCAGCGGTTTCGTCCTGGGTCGAAAGCGGATTGGACGCGGTCAATACCACATCAGCACCGCCCGCCTGGAGAGTTTTCATCAGGTTGGCCGTTTCGGTTGTCACATGCAGACAGGCAGAAACACGCATCCCTTTCAATGGCAGCTCGCGTGCAAAGCGCTCTTTTATCTGGCGCAACACCGGCATCTCGCGCTCCGCCCAGTCGATCTTCAGGCGTCCACCCTCAGCAAGCTTTAAGTCTTTTACATCATAATTTGGCATCTTTCCTCCAGCAAATCAAGTATTTTTTATTTGAGCAATATGTCCAGCGCGCCGTTATCGTCAAATTGCAGGCGGTACCGGGCGATGTAGTCTTTAGGGGTATAAGTGTGGTTGGTAGTGCCCTTCTGCTCGAGGCAATAGGTAGCAGAAAGCGCTCCCATCTGACCGCAGGTTTGCAGGTCCAATCCAAGGCGGTAGCCGCGCAGAAAACCGCCCCTGAACGCGTCTCCTACACCGGTGGGATCCACCACCCTTTCCGCCGGAACGATCGGAATCTGGTATTCGCGCTCATCCGACTTGATGGTCGCGCCTTTTTCACCGCGTGTGATCACCATCAGGCGAACATGCTTATCGATCGTCTGCGAGGAAAATCCGGTGTGCTTAACCAGAAGATCGAATTCATATTCGTTGCAAAATACAGCATGAGCATGTTCCACACCAACACGCAGATCCTCATGCGGGTTGCGCGCAACCTGTTGTGATGGATCAAACAGATAGGGAATACCCAATTGAACCGCTTCATCGGTGAATTTGCGCATGGCAGTCGGGTCATTGGGAGAGATCACCAGGTAGTCCATTTCTCCGGCAGGGATCTCAGTCAACGAGAATTTCGCGGCATCCGCCATTGCACCAGTGTAGAAGCTGGCGATCTGGTTATTCTCCAGGTCGGTATTGACAAAAAATGATGCGGTGTACTTCTGAGGTATTTCAAGGATGTAACTCGCATCGATCCCGTGAGTCTCCATCCATTGCCGATATTCAGCGAAGTCTTCGCCTGCAGTGGCAACGACGCTCGGTTTTTCACCCAGCAAGGCCATAGAGTAAGCAATGTTGGGCGCGCAGCCGCCGCGCTGGCGGGTCATGCTATCCACAAGAAACGAGAGACTGATCTTATCCAGTTTATCCGGCAGGATATTCTCACGGAAGTATCCCGGAAATGTCATTAGATAATCAAATGCTACAGAACCACTGATAAAAATCGCCATTTATTTTTTTCCCAGCCCCCGATTATAACCGGATTGTGACAGATTTTCAGGAAATGGTGGAACGATCACACCCGCTTCTGTCACCCACGCTGAGATCAGATGGTGCGGAGTGATATCAAAAGCAGGATTGAGCGCAGTGGCGTTTTCAGGCGCGACCGGCTCGCCATTGACACTGAGATTTAGCACCTCCCGCGGATCGCGCTCTTCGATCGGAATTTGGTCGCCGGTCTCGATTGTGATGTCGAGCGTGGATAGCGGAAATACACACACCACAGGTACGCGGTTGGCGTGCGCCGCCAGGCTGAGCATATAAGTACCGACCTTATTCACCACATCTCCATTGGCTGCCACACGGTCAGCGCCAAAGAATACCTTTTGCGCTTTACCGCTGCGCAGGAAGTATCCCGCCATATTATCGGTGATGATCTCATAAGGAATGCCGTACTGTTCACATTCCCAGGCAGTGAGGCGCGATCCCTGAAGACGCGGACGGGTTTCATCCACCAGCACGTGAATTCGTTTGCCCTGCTCGTGCGCGTATCGGATGGCGCCGAGCGCAGTACCCCAATCAACCACTGCCAATGAACCAGTGTTGCAATGATGGATGATGGTATCGCCGTCCTCGATCAGGCTGGCACCCAGCTCCGCCATCTTCAAGTTGGTTTCCACATCCTGCTCGGCTAATTCCCTGGCTGTTGAAACCAACCTGGGAACAAGCTCCTCCGTTTTAATTTCCCCTTTATTCACGATCTCAAGCATCTGGTTGACCCCCCATGCCAGGTTAACCGCGGTCGGTCTCGCAGCGATTAATTGCTGTGCGGCATGTTTCAATCTCACAACCAGTTCAGATTTTGATAGATGGCTGTTGCCGACGGCTTCCAATGCCATTCCAAATGCACCTGCCACACCCAGAGCCGGTGCGCCGCGAATCGCCATCTCACGGATCGCTTTCTCCATCTGATCGGCGTCTTTGACAGTGAGATACTCAAATCGCCCCGGTAGAAGCCGCTGGTCGATCATACGCACTGTGTTGGTTTGTTCAATCCACTCAATCGTTCTCATCACAATAAAAAACGCCCTCTTGGAGAGCGTTCCTCCAAATCAGTTTAACACGGTTACGGTTGAATCGCAATGTCAGATAAAAGTATCGATAAGGAATAGTACAGACAATAGAGCGATTCTTTATGATTGATTTTATTAAATTAATATTACCCTTAATTTTCAAACTTATCAGGAAAAACGGATAAAATTCATCCATGAACGAGTTGACGAACCTCTCAACCTCCAGTATAAAAAGATAATGATCAAACGATTAATTCTCATTTTGTTGATCCTTGGACTATTAGCCGCCTGCAGCCGGGAGAGCGATTCTGGAAGCAAGAATCCCATTACAACCCAGCCCACTGAGACGGAAGTTGTCGCGACGCCCACCCCCTATCCAACCGCCACCCCGCAACCGCGCGCGCGCATTACAATCGGACAACAGGAAATTCTTAATGGTGATTACGGTGCCGCGCTTGAGGATTTTTGGAAAGCCCGCGAGCAATCATCAGACCCGGATGTGATCGCCACCGCGCAGCTCGGTGTTGGCAGGGTTTTACTGCTCCAGGAGGATTACGCTGGCGCGATTGAACAATTAACCTGGCTGCAAGACAATTTCGAAGTGGGTGAAACGCGTGACAACGCCTACTTCTTCCTCGCCAGGGCGTATGAAGGTCTGGGTCAATTCAGGCTGGCAGCGGAAGCGTATGGTCAATATGTTGCCAGTCAACCGGGACCGCTCGACAGCGAAATACTGGAAATGCAGGGCGAGGCATTTTTGCTCGCGAATGAACCGGCACTCGCCAGGCAGGCCTTCATCAATGCTCAACAATCAGCTACACCCGCCAGGGCGGAGCTGATTGAGATCAAAGCTGCTCGGGCTGCGGTCGCCGCGGGTGACGATGAGGACGCAATTAACCGGTACGTAACCCTGCTCGAGACCAGCACTTCGGAACAGGTCCAATCCCAGGCGAACTTTCTTCTCGGTCAACTGTATTTGAGACTTGGTATGGCTGAGCAGGCTTATGCGCGCTTTCAGGATTCCGTGATCCGATTTCCAGCCTACTACGACACCTATTCAGGGCTGGTAGCGCTAGTGGAAGCCGGACAGCCGGTGAATGACCTGCTGCGCGGCATCGTAGATTACTATGCAGGACAATACGGGCTCACAGTGATCGCGATGGATCGTTACATGATTGACAACCCTGATCATGATGGAACCCCCCTCTACTACAAAGCGCTTAGCCTGTGGCAGCTCGGAGACTACACCGGTGAGCTTGAGATGTGGGATGTGCTGATCAACAATTATCCGCGTGACCAATACCTGGAAACCGCTTATATTGAGAAATCATCAACCTTGTGGCGATATTTCGAAAATTATGAGGCTGCGGCTGAGAACCTGCTGCAATACGTTGCCATTTACCCTGAATCTCCCCAGTCTCCGCAATTCCTCAACACCGCGGGAAAGATCTATGAGATCGGCGGTTACCTTTCGAAAGCTTCAAGAACCTGGACGCGAATATTCAATGAATACCCTGCATCTGAACTTGCTTTTCCTGCGCTATTTCAATCAGGCATCGTCACATATAGGCTGCAACGCTACGCAGATGCCAGGCTCATCTTTTTACGTTTGCTGGTATTAACATCGTCGCAGAAGGATATCGCAAGCGCGAATTTTTGGGTGGCAAAGTGTTATGAGCAGGAAGGTGACCCAGAAGCGGGTAAGTACTTCAAACAAGCTGCGGATGCAGACCCAACCGGATACTACGGCATTCGAGCAGATCAGAAACTGAAAGGATTGGATCCATTCCCACCGCAAAATCGAGTAGATTATTCACTCGATTTTGAAAAGGAAAAGAAAACAGCGGCAAGATGGCTGCGGAAAACTTTCAACCTGGATAATTCGGTTGACCTCGATTCACTGGCTGAATTAGCTGACAACCCGCTCTTCAAAAGGGGCGAGGAATATTGGAAACTTGGCATGCGTGATAGTACCCGCAGTGAGTTTGAACAATTACGCGAAGAGCTGCAGACAGACGCGCTCAATTCCTACCGCTTGATGAACCACCTGGTTGAATTAGGATATTACCAGACTGCCGCGTTGACGAGCCGGCAGATCCTTGATCTCGCAGGTTTAAGCCAGGCAACCACACTAACTGACGCGCCAATTTATTTCAATCATATTCGTTTTGGAATCTTCTACAGTGATATCGTCATCCCGGCTGCCGTAGAACACGATATCGATCCGCTCTTACTTTTCAGCATTATTCGCCAGGAAAGCCTCTTCGATGCCAGCATCACCTCCAGCGCCGGCGCCAGGGGTTTGATGCAAATCACCGAGGATACCGGCGATTACATCGTCGCGAATTTCGGTTGGCCGCAAAACTACACTGCTGATGATCTGGATCGTCCGTACATCAATATCAGATTGGGCGCGCATTATCTGAAACTTTGGATTAACCGCTATGATGGGCAAATCACACCACCACTTGCGTCCTACAATGCCGGTGATGGAAACACAATTGTTTGGAACGCGCTTGCCGGGGATGATATCGACCTGTTTGTTGAAGTGATTCGCTTCGACGAAACAAAGGATTACATCCGCTACATCACCGAAAATTACGAGATCTACAAATCACTTTACACACATCCCTGATCTTACTGCTGTGCCCTTGTGCCTGTAAAAAAACTCCCCGGACGACGCCGGGGAGTTTCGTTCAGATATTCTTTACTTGGTGCGATTCTTGATGGCTGCCTGGGCAGCAGCAAGACGCGCGATCGGCACACGGAAGGGTGAGCATGAGACGTAATTGTTGCCAATACGGTGGCAGAATTCGATCGATGCCGGATCACCGCCATGTTCTCCGCAGATACCCACTTCAAGGTTGAGTCGTTCTGTACGACCATCCTGGATGGCAATCTTCATCAGCTTGCCAACACCCTCCTGATCAAGCGTTTGGAAGGGATTCTTTGGCAGGATCTGCTGGTCAATGTAAGTCACCAGGAAGTTGCGCTCAGCATCATCACGACTGTAACCGTAGGTCATTTGTGTCAGGTCGTTGGTGCCGAACGAGAAGAATTCCGCAACACTGGCAATCTCAGCAGCCGTCACCGCGGCGCGGGGAATTTCGATCATCGTACCGAACTTGTAATCGAACTTTACTTTCTTCTCATCCATCACCGCTTTGGCGATGCGTTCCAGGCGCGGCTGGATCCATTTCAGCTCATTCACATGCCCTGTAAGCGGGATCATCACTTCCGGTTTGGGTTTCATACCCTTGAGAGCGACGTTAGCGGCAGCTTCGAAGATCGCGCGCACCTGCATTTCCACAATTTCCGGCATGGTGATGCTCAGACGAACGCCGCGCAAGCCCATCATCGGATTGCTCTCGTGCATTGTGTGCACCGCGTCGAGCAACACGTCCAGTTCAGTGGTTTCTTTCAACTCGCCGCGCCCCATTACATAGTTCGCCAGACCTTCACCACTCAGGCGCAGCGCGGTGATCTTGGATTGCAGCTCATCCGCTGAGGGTAGAAATTCATGCAACGGGGGGTCAATCAGACGAATGATCACCGGGTAACCGTTCATCGCCTCGAAGAGACCTTCGAAATCCTGGCGCTGGAACGGAAGAAGTTCATCCAACGCTGCTGTGCGATCTTCGCTGGTTGTGGACAGGATCATGCGCTGCACAATCGGAAGGCGCTCGGGTTCAAAGAACATGTGCTCAGTACGGCATAGGCCGATACCCACAGCGCCGTATGACCTGGCGCGCTCTGCGTCTTTGGGATAGTCAGCGTTCGCCCAAACCTGCAAGCCTCTGGTCGGCCAGCCCTCGGGGGATTTACGGATTCCATCGGTGGCGGAGATATGGTCAGCCCAATCCAAAAGGTTTAGAAGGTCAATCTGCTCTTCAAATTTCGGCGTGGTCAAATGCAATTTGCCAAGAAATACTTCGCCGGTTGTGCCATCAATTGAGATCCATTCACCTTCTTTTACCTCGTTACCGTTCACCTGCATAGTACGCTTATCGAGATCGATCTTGACCGATGACGCACCGACAATACAGGGAACGCCAAATTGGCGGGCGACAACAGCCGCGTGAGAAGTAGCACCACCTTCGCTGGTGAGAATACCTTTGGCAGCCAGCATACCGTGCACATCGTCAGGCTTCGTGAATGGTCTAACCATGATGGTGTCTTCGCCATGCTCCTTGGCCTGGATTTCCACAGTGTCGGCATCAAAATAAACCTGACCGACCGCCGCACCCGGTGATGCATTTACACCTGATGCGTACAACCGGCCTTCTTTGACAGCGTAACCTTTGGTTTCAGCCGAAAACTGCGGGTGGAGCAATGTATCAACATCCGCTGGTGTTACCCTCATCACTGCTTCCTCGCGAGAGATGATCCCCTCATTCGCCATATCAATGGCGATCTTCACGGTCGCGAGCGCGGTGCGCTTGCCATTCCGGCACTGGAGCATCCACAACTTGCCGCGTTCGATGGTGAACTCGACATCCTGCATATCACGGTAGTGGAGTTCAAGTTTCTTGACGATCTCTAGAAACTCTTTGTTAGCCGCCGGCAGATCTTTGCCAAGCTTTTCGATCTTCTCAGTGTTACGAATACCGGCAACAACGTCTTCGCCTTGCGCGTTGAGAAGATAATCACCATAAAGTTTGCTCTCACCGTTGGATGGGTTGCGGGTAAACGCGACGCCTGTGCCCGAATCTTCGCCCATATTCCCGAAAACCATGGTGACAATGTTCACAGCCGTTCCAAGATCATCAGGGATATTCGTGGCGCGGCGGTAATCAATGGCCCGCTTACCATTCCACGATTTGAACACCGCTTCTGTTGCCAGCTTGAGCTGCTCGAAAGGATCCTGAGGAAAATCAAACCCTTTGTGGTCTTTGACAACCTGTTTGAAAACAGCGATCATGTCCTTGAGATCCGCCGATGTGAGTTGGGTGTCAGTTTTGTATCCTTTGATCCGTTTGACACCCTCCAGGTGCTCTTCAAAAGCCTCGTCTTCAATGCCAAGCACGACAGAACCGAACATCTGAATGAGACGGCGATAGGAATCGTAAACAAAGCGTTCATTTTGGGTCAGTTTGATCATCGTTTTGGCGGTCTCATCATTGAGACCGATGTTCAAAACGGTGTCCATCATCCCCGGCATGGAAAACTTGGCACCTGAGCGGCAAGAGACCAACAGAGGATTCTTGACCGAGCCAAATTTCTTGCCAGCCTGCTTCTCCACTTTTTGTAGAGCGACGAGCATCTGATCCCACATTCCCTCAGGGAATTGCTGTGGACCCTGAAACGCATTGCAGGCCTCAGTGGTCACGATAAAGCCCGGCGGCACCGGAAGTCCAATACGAACCATCTCAGCAAGGTTGGCTCCCTTGCCGCCCAAAAGGCTGCGCACGCCTTCCCAATCGTTATTTACATATTTCTCGACCTCTTTGATGTCGCTAAAGAGGTATACCCATTTCTTTTCTGTCATTTTTCCTCCAAGGTAGTCTTGATCGCTCCCCGTTTTCCGGGATTTTTAGCCTCAAATAAGGAATTTTACCACAGGGAAGGTCAATTTCAGATAAATTGTGTCAGGTTATTCTCATCAAATAACCCGCGTTGAATTTGGGCATTACTGTAAATTGATTGAAAGGTAAAAATGCACAAAACGGTTTGATAATTAGTCAAAACATACTGGAGACGAAAAGTTGCGCATTTTGATCATCGACGACGACCCGGCTGGTATTGAAATACTGGATATGATTCTTGCGCCGATCAAAGCGGATATTCGCTGCGCATACAATGGGGAATCCGGAATTGCGCTCGTCAGAGAATATGATCCACAGTTAATTCTTCTGGATTACATGCTGCCAGGGTGGGATGGTCTGCAAACAACAAAAGAGTTACGCAAATACACGAAGGCCCCAATCCTGATCCTATCTGTACTGGATGACCCGAATGTTTTGTCAAAAGTGTTGAACCATGGCGCTGATGATTTTCTGGTAAAACCCGTTTCACGAGAGATCCTGCTCGCCCACATTAACAACCTGGTGCGAAGAACAGAATCGCCGCAAAAGACCCAGCTACTTCAAATATCCCCCCAATCCATCTAAAACAGCAAAATATTACTTGATTTGCATCAGTCTAACCGGGAAGCGATCCAATCCAGCGCTTCTTTTTTTGTCGAGAGATTCCCCGCCAGCTGTTCATGAATGAGCCCGTCGAGTAATTGACCGATCAATCGTCCGGGTTTCAACTTGAATTGCTCCATGATTTCATCCCCGTTCATCAACGGAGAAGGATGTATGATCTCCGGCTGGTCAAACCAGGCGCGAAGTAGGGTTTTCGCGTTGCCTAAACGTTGCAACCATTCCGTTTGAGAAAATTCCGCGCCGATCCGTGTTCGATAACACGCAAGGCTGGCTATAACCAGGTCGACCCCCGTTTCAGCGGTATTTCGATAGAAATCATAAATCGCCGCAGGTTTTGGGTTCTCTGGTGCGCTCATCAACCGCTCACAATCTCCCAAAGCCTTGTTGAAAATCTCAAGCGAGCTTGATTCGTCAGCCGATAAGGCAAGAAGTGCTGTTAAATTGGATTCCCGTTCTCCGGACACAGGATCCAGCAGAAGGCTCAAATTGAGCAGCGCTTTCCGGGTGCGGTGGGAGGAATTTTCAGCGAGATAAAGAGCGCGCAACTTATCTTTGAAGCCGCCCAATTCCAATATAAGAGAGACCTGGTGGAAAGAAGCCTGCTTTTCCAACCCAATTCCTCCGATCAACCAGTCAAGAATTTCCTCCAATTCACGGATTTGGCTCAATACTTGTTGGAAATCCGGTTTGACTGGCAGCGGGAAATGATCAAAAACCTCATAATGCCGTAACAACCTGAGCGCCGTCTGAACCTTCTTACCGTCCAGGATCTTAAAAAGCTCGTCCCTTTTGCGCTCTATCGAAACGCTCTCGAGAAGTGAGGCGGCATCAACTATCCACGATGAAGTCCTGGAGTCGATCTTTAGGTCAAGATTAACCGCGTATCGCACCGCTCTGATCACCCGTAATGGGTCTGCGGTCAAACTTGCATCGTTAACGGGGCGCAACCATTTTTCCTGTAGATCCCGCCCGCCTTTATTCGGGTCAATGATTTGGCGCGCATCATTCAGATCAACCGCCATCGCGTTAATCGAAAAATCTCGCTCTGCAAGGTCATCAATGATCGTTGCTCCCTGCATTGTGGCGAAATCAACAACTGTCTTCTGTCCTGAAGCCTGGTTAATCAATACGCGGTAGGTCTTGCGCTCTTCATCAAGCGAAAAAAATGCACCTTTAAAATGATCAGCAAATCGTTTTGCGGTTGTGCGCGCCTCAACCGCGCAAACAATGTCATAATCCTGGCATTTTTTTCCAAGAAGATAATCACGAACCGCCCCACCCACCAGGTAGAGCGGTTGATCTGAAGGTGTGATCTGCCTGAGGTCGATAAGAATTCGGGGTAGTTGCACCTGGTCACCCTGATCGATCAAGCAGCCGGGGCCTCGTATTTTTCGAGATCGACCACTCCAATGAACGGAAGGTTGCGATAATAGTCATCAATATCCAAACCATATCCAAAGACGAATTTATTGGGGATGGTAAATCCCCGATAACGAATCGGCACGTTTACTTCGCGTCGTTCTTCCTTATCGAGCAGAGTGCAGACGCTGATGCTGGCAGGGTGGCGGGTGGCGAGAAAATCGATCACCGCTGAAATAGTATGCCCACTGTCAATAATATCTTCAACAAGAATTACGTGTCTATTGTAAATATCCAAATTGAGATCCAGTGTGATGCGTACCTGTCCAGTTGCCTCTCTACCGCCCACGCCATAAGATGAGACCGCCATAAATTCAATTGCGTGGGGGATCGATATCTTACGCATCAGATCAGTCAGGAATAAAACACCTCCACGCAGGATGCAAACAAGCACAAGCTCCCCCTTTTCATTGTAATCACGACTGATCTGCTCGCCCAATTCTGCGATACGCTGCTGTAAAACTTCGGAAGGAATTAATACTTCACTGAGATATTCATTGTAATCCTGCATTCTACCTCCGACGAACTGAATCACTCTCTTGGTACTTCGTGATGTTTACGACAACGCGCTTCATATAATTCTGAAGCGCCTACAATGATGACTGGATCATCGTACTTCGCAGGTTTCCCATTTACCAGGCGTTGGGTGCGGGAGGCGGGTTCAGCGCAAACCATGCAAATAGCTTGCAGCTTGTCCACCATCTCAGCCCTTGCCATTAGCACAGGCATACATCCAAAAGGTTCACCCTTGAAATTCAGGTCCAGTCCCGCTACTATGACCCTGAGTCCCCGATCGGCCAATCCATCCACTACTTCGATAATACCGTCATCGAAAAATTGAGCTTCATCTATCGCCACAACTGTTGTGTCATCTGCGAGCTGGTCAAGTATCTGCGATGAATTTGTGAGTGGTGTAGCGTCGAACTCAGAGCCGGCATGCGAGGTTACCTTTTCGAGGTTGTATCGTCCATCAATTACAGGCTTAAACACCTGGACTTTCTGCCTGGCGATGGTTGCACGTCTTAGACGTCTGATGAGTTCATCGGTTTTCCCACAAAACATTGAACCGCAGATCACCTCAACGTGACCAGTCTTTTTTTCCATTAAGACACCTCCAGAGGATATCTTAGATTCTACCTTAAAACAAAAGTTAATAATAACCACTTAATATCAAAGCGCCCCCGTCTTTGATCGGGGGCGCAAATAAACCTTAAAGTTTAGACTACGATTTCTTCAGCAGCAGATGGCAGGGTATAACCCATCTGGCGAAGATTCTTTTTCATGTCGATCAGTGACTTGCGTCCAAAACCTTCGATGGCGAGAATGGCACTTTCGCCTTCAGCCAACTTTTCCAGCAGCTTACCGACATTATCGAGCCCGGCTTTTTCCAGCGCATCTGAAGCTCGTGCGGGTAACCCAATGTCCTTGACTGATCGATCCGGAGAAGTTTTTTCGGCAATTTTCGCCTTTTTACCTTCCACGTAATCCTGGCGAGCCTGCAACTTCTTGTAGAAGCGATCGACCTGACCTTCAATGTCGATGATACGCTGCTGCTGCCCGGTGAAGAACGGGTGGCACTTTGAGCAAACTTCTGTGCGAATCTCTTTCCGCGTTGAACCGGTCGTCCAAGTGTTCCCGCATGAGCAGGTTACTTTGGCATCCGGATAGTATGTTGGATGAATTTCTTTTTTCATTTACTGACCTTCCTCTTTTTTTTTACAATTGTCGAGTAGCGACGGATTTGTAAAAATCTATTTACTCAGCAACAGCCGGTTTTACATGAACGCGTTTCTGCCCGTTAGGCAGGGTCTCGTATTCCACAATACCTTCCGCCACTGCGAAAAGTGTGTCGTCTTTTCCGACTTTGACGTTCAGACCGGGTTTGATCTTGGTGCCGCGCTGGCGAACCAGAATATTACCGGAAAGCACGTCCTGACCGGCAAAAATCTTAACGCCCAGCCGCTGTGCATTGCTATCGCGGCCATTACGACTGGAACCACCACCTTTTTTATGTGCCATGATTCTTACTCCACTTCTATTGATTCGATGATTAGTCGAGTGTAGCGCTGGCGGTGTCCGGTCTTAACACGGATGCGTTTCTTTGGTGAGTACTTGAACGTTTCCACTTTTTTGCCCTTGATGTGGTCAACGACTTTGGTGGAAACCATTGCACCTTTTACCGATGGCGTTCCGACCTGGATATTTTCGTCTTCAACGACCAGCAGAACATCTTCGAGTTTGACCGATTGGCCAACTTCGACTTCCAACAGGTCTACATCAATTGTAGCCCCTTCGACGGCTTTGTACTGCTTACCGCCACTTTCAACTATCGCGTATTTCATTTTTTAAAGATTCTCCAATCTTCACTTCACCGTTACCTCGCGCTTGCTGCGCCAGTCCGCGGGGAAGTTGGAATTTAGACAACCAGGCAGGAAAAACCTGACCGGTTGAAAGGCAGACGGTATTATAAAGGTTGAATGGCTGGATGTCAATAAGAACTGGTCAGGATTTCTTGATTTGCTTCAACTTGCGCCCATCCCCCTCGCGCTCCGTGATGCCTCTACGATCAAGATGCTCCAGGAAAGCCTGGGAATATTTTCGACTGGTGGAAAAATGATCGCGCAATTGAGCGAGAGTGAGAATCGTTCCTTTTCCACATTCTGATATGACAAAGTCGATCATCTCCCGGTATTCCTGCTCTCGAAGGAATACATCCGTTGACACCTGTACAAGTTCGCCTTTATCCAGAAAAGACTGGTAAACCTCATCTGTAAGAAGCTCGCGAGCTTCTTTCACATTGGGTGGATTGAAAGGATCACCTTCCAAAAGCGCATTAAACTCCTTGATACGTTTGGACTGGTTCGCACTATACCTGATCCTGAAATCCATCAATGAGATCAACTCATCATTCGTCTTCACCAGGCTTTCAGCGCTCCAGGATTGAAGGCAATAAGGCAAAGCCTCTGCCGGGATCCTGATTCGGCGTGCAAACTCAGCCGGGTTGATGCCCAATCTCAGCGGGTTTTGTGCATGAAAAGTTTGCAGCACATCCTGCACTTTACCCGTCAGTTGGCGCCAGTATCGCATTTCAACATAATTCTCACCGTCCCCATCAGCCCTCGAAAGACGCTTGACCTCCCCGCTCGCAACCAATGAGTCAATCAACCCGCCCAGCTCCTCATTTGTTTGAAAATTCTCTGATAAATCAACCGAGTTGGTGAATGGGTCGTCACTGATCATTGCCAGTAGTTTATCCCGGTTGGAGGTGGATGTTCGCGCCTCCAATCTCGCGATGACGCGATCATCTTTCAGCTTATATCGTCCCTTTGGATGAGGATCAACAACAATTCCCCCGCCAATCGTCCGGGCTGGCGACAACCGCCGGATGATAAAACGGTCGTTTTGTTCCGCGACGATCTCTTTCTCAGTTTCGATCTGGACCCATCCTTCGCTGCCTGGTTCCAGGTTCTGCTGCTGTAATAGCCTGATGCGTGCAATTGTTTCAGTAGCAGCCAGAAAGAACTTTACAGTGTCATTATGTTTCACGCCCGACACGTCGTCAGAAAGGATCTTCAGCCTGGCATCAATCCTCCTGGTAGGTGTTACTTCTCCCGGATGAATGATCGTGTCGCCGCGTTTGATCTCCGTCACGTCAATTCCTGAGATGTTCATGGCAGTTCTTGTTCCGGGTAACATCTCGGTTTCCTGCTTTTTGTGACTTTGTAATCCACGGATTCTTCCTTTTTCCCCTGAGGGTAAGACCTCCACCTGCTCATCAAGGCGAAAACTGCCGCCCACTAAAGTGCCTGTCACAACGGTACCAAAACCCGTTATGGTAAACACCCTGTCAACCGGAAGCCTGGCTTTGCCGAGATCAGTGCGTGGACCCAACTCTTTGAGCAGCCTGTCAATCGCCTGTTTCAATTCCGGAATACCTTCGCCGGAAGTGGCAGACACCTTCAGGAGAGGCGAATTCTCAAGGATTGTCCCCTTCAGAACATCCCGGATGTCGCCCTCGATCAGCTCAAACCATTCAGGATCCCCTATCAGGTCTGTTTTGGTCAGAACAACCAATCCACTCTTAATTTGCAGCAGATCAATGATAGCCAAATGCTCGCGGGTTTGTGGCATGACCCCTTCATCCGCGGCGATAACCAACAGCACCGCATCGATCCCCCCCATGCCTGCCAGCATATTTTCAATAAAGTCCCGGTGACCGGGCACATCCACGATTCCGATCGATCCCACACCCGGCGATTCGTACCAGGCGAAACCGAGATCGATGGTCATTTGACGCTTTTTTTCCTCTTTCAGGCGGTCCGGGTCGATCCCGGTTAGTGCGCGCACCAGGGTGGATTTCCCATGATCCACGTGTCCGGCCGTACCTAAAACGCGCATTGATTATCCCTTCTTGCCGATGGATCTCTCAAACGAACTCAGATTTTCATTCGCCAGTGTAAGCAGACCTTTGACCCTTTTTTCTGTTTCCTCGTTTATCGTGTGAACCAGGTCCAGCAGGTTTTGCGCAGTATCCTCAACACTGGTCATCCTGTCCGTAAGCTTGATCAACTCCCGATCGCTTTCCCGCGAGGTTTCCTCCTGACTCAGGGAATAATTCGTCCAGCGCTTTTGATCGTCTGCCTTGAATGCGATCCACTCCTGTCTGAACCGTTCTTCCATCAATCGGTTCATTTCAGCAATCTCATTCAGACGGCGATCAAGGCGCTCGTTAATTTCCTCAAATTCCGTCTGTGACTTTTTAACCGCGCGGCTCGACTGCTGCAACTCGACCATTTGTGCCTGGATCGAGTCACTGATTTCTTTGAATTGCGAAACCTTTTGCTGCCAATCCTTTATGAAACTATCCCTGTCGATTGCCTGGCGTGACTGGTTTTCGATAAAAGCGATCTGCTCCTGATGGCGTAATTGCTCCCGATTGACCAGGTCGTTGATCTGCCCTTCAAGTTTTCGCACATATTCTTTATGCGAATCTATTGTCGTTCTCTCCTCATCGATCTTTTTACGCAGCGCAGTCAGATCAATTGTCATGTCAGAAACCCGTTTGGATTCCATCCGATTGCTATCCTCGCCGAGTTTTATTCCATGTTCCAATTCAGCGTTTTTTGAACGCAGGTCCGATAAACTCCGTCCCAGATCATCAATTCGTTGATTGATCTGGTAATCATTTTCGATTTTGGATTGAACATCCTTTTTTATTTCGTTCACCAACTTAAGCTCATTCTGCAATTCCAGTAACCTGAAATTGAACGAGTCCTGGTCATCCTTCCGCTGCGAAGTGACTGTTTTCTCAAGCGTGCTGATCTTCTTTTCAATCTCTGCGACCGGTTTTGCCAGATCCACCTGCAGCTTTGAGATCGCTTCCTCGTATTCCTCGTATCGGACAAGGTTGGATGTTGATTTTTTGATGTCAGAGCTAAGGTGTTTTATTTCCCGTTTTTGGGTATTTATCACCTCTTGCAACGAGGATACCTGTTCCACCAGATCAGTGATCAGTTGTTTGTCCTTCCTCCGTTCTGCGTCCATAAATTCAAATCGCTTTACGATCTCTTCGTTTTCCATATCGTTCACCTTTCACAATGCAATAATACATTCCTACCACAAATCGGGAATTTCCGTCAAGAATGGGGACAGTATTATTTCGACAACTCGAGGGAAAAGCCCCATTATGACTAAAATCAGTAGACCCAGACCGATGATCAGTATCTGTGATATTTTCTCATTAATTTTCCATTTTTCCGCATCAGGTGACACAAATCGCACAAATATCCGTACCGAACCGATCAAAAAACCTGTAAGACCACCAAATATCCACAAGACTGAGGACTCGGAGGTTTGCCCCAAAAGGTTGATCAGCTCAAGACGCAGAGAGAAACCCGCCGAGAGGGGAAACCCGACTATGGATAGAAGAGAACTCAACACACCGACAGAAGCCAGGGGAAGTTTCTTTAATACACCGCGCACTCCCTCAGTCGTCAGGTTTAATCCTGCATTTTCGATCACCATAAGTGAATAACCAAGCAATGCCAGTGCAATGATCCGGGGAATGAAAGACTGGTAAAGGAGTTGAACTCCTTCTGCTGATCCGAGGCTCAACATCACCAAAGCAAAACCAGTTTCAAGAAGAACGGAGTAAGCCATGACACGCTTGAGATTATTTTCAACACTGACAAAAATACCGGTTGTGACGATCATGATCGTCCCAATGATCTGCAGTGATGGTATCAGGAACGGGCTGGATTTCAACCAGAGCAATCCGGATAAAAATTTTACGATGACAAGTAAAGTGATTACCGGGATGATGCTGAAAATAAAACTGAACAAGAATGGTTTTACTGACTGAGAAAACTGCGGCAGCCAGGAATGGAAGGGAAATACCGCCAGCCAAATCGCAAAACCAAACAGGAGAAAAACTACCGCACTGATCATCCGCGTTTCGCCAGATGCGCCTGCCTGCGATCCCCCCAGGATCCAGCCGGCAAAAAGGACACTTGGCATGGCAAGCGTGAGGAAGATTAAAAAGCGGATGATCCCGGTTATCGGCTGATCCTGTTGTTCACGAACCATTAAAATGATCAGCAATACCGCGATTTCCACCAGCACAGCAGAATATAAAAAAGGCTGGACCGCTAAAGCTGCGATCAGGATTGCGGCAACCGCGATCGATAACGGTACTACCTTTGACGGGATGTGCCTCGTGTCCATCATCACGAGAAACAGGAGCAGGGATGAATATACCAGGCTCAAAGCAAAACGGTCAGAATTCTCCAGCACAAGTGATCGTCCAAAAATAAAGAAATCCGGGGAGATATCGAGCGCGAAGCTGCCGATTTGCAGAACGTTGCCAATCGGTTGAATAATAGCTGTGAGCGCGAGGATGACGCCGGCAATGATTCCAAGAACCTTTACTACGTTTGGGTAATTTAACAGTAACAGCATAACCGCAGAGAGTCCAAGAGGAATGATGATCCAAAGTACAGGCGCGCTCATTGTTGATCAGTGCTTTCTGTGGAGGAGATGAGATACGAGCCAACTACCGCGATAACCAGGAAAACCGCTGCCAGTAGACCATTGATCAATAGAGATTGTTCCACTGAGCCGTAAATAATCTCGAAACCCACCAGAATTGTCATCAACCCGATGATCACATTGAAGGGTTCATGTGCAGTGCCAATCAACAAAAAACCGCACACAAGGATGAATAACGCGGGCAATGTCTGGTCAATACTAAGCGATAAAAACTTTGCTGAATCGCCAATCGTGAAAACGATCATGAGCATGAAAAACACGAGCCCTGCTGCTCGAAAAATTCTACCAGTGCGCATTGCCATCTCTTCCGGTAAATCGCGGGAAGAAGGCGACAAGATAAGGATCAGCATGGCCATCAGCGCGGTCATCAACTTGCTCAGCGCAAAACCAAAAGTCCAGAACTGGATGTTGATCGAAAAGACGACAATGACGACGACTGAATAGGCGACCACAATTGATCTGCGGGAATCTGAAAGAAGCAGCCAAAAAAGGCCGATCGATAAAAGCACCACAGTGGGGAAGTTGATCCAATTTTCCATCACGGCACTTGCCTTGAAAGCAGCAGGGATAATAAGAGCGCGATGAACAAAAAGGACCACAAAATCCCGCCATCACCTTCCGTGATTCTGACCAGGTTATTTACAGTTCGATCAATTACAAATCCAAGTAATGAAAAGAGTCGCGAAAGCCAGTTGAATTTTAAGATATTCCCGATGACATCAAAGATATATTTCCAAATCTCTAGCACGTTCCGGTGCTTACTGCGTACAATTCCAAACCGGGTGCGAAGTGTAAGCAATACCCCCATAATTGCTGCGCTTAGAGAGAATATTGTGATCCACGGCCACCAATGCAGGTGTTGACTTTGTTGGGAGAAAAAAAACACCACCAACACCCACGGCGCGAGAGTGATGAAATATAAAGCAATTGAATGGAACAACCGCATCCACGGTTCCAACGGAGTTATGTGCTCGACCCTTTTCAGGCTGTGTTTGAGCCAACCAGCGACAATGAAGGCGAAGCCGACACTCCACAACACACGAAAAATTAACGGGGTATCCCCGGCGAACAACCTGGAAAGAGATGCTGAGGGTGTAAACGGGATGGTTAAAATACTTAAGACCACGATCAAAATAAAAGGGTTGAACTTCTTGAGCCGCGGAGAATATAGAAACAGACCCGCTCCAGCAGAGATCAAGACAACCGCCAGACCCGGAAGCGCTTCCGGAGTGGCCGTTATCAACGCTGCAAGCCCGAATCCCGCGAGGGTAAATATAAAGTAAGAACGCCCCTGTAATTCATTGGCAGCCGCAAACCACGATACCGCCCCCCATAGAATGGCAACTGTTACGACAGTAAACCAGACCCCGCCCAGTGGGACAGGTTGACCGGCCGCTAAGATATACTGGATAAAGGCAAATGTGGTCGCTATTGGCACCAGTCTTAAAATAACAACGATGCCTCGTTGGTAGGCGGGCGAACTTTGAAAAGGCTGAAATAATGGCATAACTCCCATACGAAATAGAGCCAGAAAAATGACCACACCCCATATTGATGATGTGAATACAACTGAGCCCGTTTGAAAATCATCCGGCGGGATTACTGATGTGAGGAAGATGAGCAGAAAGATTCCAATTCCACGGAATAAAATTGATGTTGCCGCGGATACGAGCGACCTTTCCTGACCTATCAGGACAGATAGAACGCCAAATTCGATCAAATCGATCAACGACCAGGCAACCACAAAAGATAGTGGTGAACCAGCCATGACCGCCAGGAGCGCAAACGCACCAAGGTATAACGAGCCGCTGATCTTTCTGATGTAATCCGGAGAGTCTAGATACTTTGCCTCGGAAAAGATCACGGCTGTTAGTAAATTGATGACCAGAAAACCGATCGCCCAATTTTGCGGAGTCCAGGAGTAAATAAGGCTGGTGAAGTTGTGAGGTCCGGGGAGCCATTCATTGATCATAAGGGGTTCAGGTGCTCGCAAACCGAACAGCAACAAAACACCCCAGGCGGCGGTGCTCATCACAGCTATGATCAGCCAGATCGAACCCGGGCGCACCTTGATCAGCGCCAGGAACCAGGTTAGAAAGGCAGCCAGTAAGAGCAATAAAACAGGGACTACGGCCAGCATCACATTGCTCTAAACGAGTTCTCTAAAAGGTTTGCGGTGCAGAAAACGTCCGTCGCCGGCTTTACCATTCCACACACCATCTTCCACGATCACACGCCCGCGTGAGATCACTTTTACCGGGAAACCGGTTAACTCCCACCCTTCGTATAGGTTGTAGTCGGTTCTATGATGCGAATAAGCCAGCCCATAATTGACCTTTTTCGACGAGTCCCACAACACAATATCTGCGTCGGAACCTGCTGACAGATCACCCTTTTGTGGATAAAGCCCAAAGATTCTTGCCGGATTTGTGCTGGTGAGTGCTACAAATTCGTTAAGCGTGAACTTCCCGCTCGATACCATCGCCGACCATAGGATGGGTAGACGATCACCAACCCCCGGAAGACCATTCGGAATAAGGGTGAAATTTTCTACTCCGAGTTCTTTTCCGGGAATTACAACTTGCTTTCCTTCGTAGTTGATCGGGATCTTCCCATTGAAGAAGAATGGACAATGGTCAGTGGATATAACTTGCAAGGTGCCCTGTTTCAGCCCATCCCACAATCGCTCCTGATCCTCTTTGGTCCGCAATGGTGGTGAGCAAATCCATTTTGCGCCGTCAGGTCGTTCCAGATCCGCTTCGCTGAAAAAGAGGTATTGCAGGCAGGTTTCACCCATTGTTTGCAGGCCCTTTCGACGGGCGTACTCCAGCATATCCACTTCTCCAGCCGTGTTGATGTGGACGATATACAAAGGTGCCTGCGCCATTGCTGAGAGCGCAGCCGCGCGCAAAACCGCCTCAACAGCCCCCCAGGCAGGTCGAGTGCGGGCGTGCCAAATGGGTGATTTATTCCCTCCATCAAGCGCTTCCTGAACCAGCATGTCGATCACGTCACCATTCTCGGCGTGAAGCATGGTTAGCAAGCCACTTTCAGCCGCGATACGCATTACCCTCAGGATATCATTGTCATTGAGACGAAGGCGATTGTTGTAGGCTGTGAAAACCTTCACACTGCTCACACCCGCGGATAATAACCGGGGGATCTGTTCTTCCACCGCAGGGGTCAGGTGAGTAATATTCATGTGAAGTCCGTAATCGATCGCGACCTTCCGGTCCGCCTTTTCCCGCAGCGTGCTGATGCACCTCAGCAGGTCGTCCGAGTCTTGGGAAACAAAATCGATCACCGTAGTTGTTCCGCCAAACGCTGCTGCCTTTGTGCCGGTGTAATGATCGTCACTCGAGACGGTATTAAACATCGGCAGGTCAAGATGTACGTGCACATCAATACCGCCCGGCAGCAGGAATTGACCATCAGCATCGATGACCTCCATCCCCTGCTCTATGGCTATGTCCGGTTCAACTCTTGCAATCTTTGCATCCTCGATCAGTAAATCAGCATAAAAGGTCTTCGACGCGGTGACGACCTGTCCATTCTTGATTAAAGTGGTCATGGGTTTTCTTCCTGAACTGGCAAAATTCGAACGAGCCTGTTGTTTTTTTATTCTACCAGCATTCTAAACGGCTAATACTCGTCAAGGTCGATATTTGGAAGAGACCGGTTCAACCCCAGGATCATCTCGATCAAAGCGGGATCAACCTCAGAATTTTCAAGCCCGGCGTTTTGGGGGAAACTTGTTTGGCTGGCGCGTTCGCGCAATGTTCTCCACAATATCTCCCTTTCCTCATTATGGACGACAAGATCATTGATGCTTTGCGCGCGGTTGAGTAGTTCCCCGGTTGTGTACAAAAATGTAACGCGTTTCCACGTCCGGGCTTCGATCGGGTTGGATAGCTGCGTTAGGGGTCCAAGTTGAACTTTGAAATATTCTTCCCGTGCGCGGGGATGATCGGGCTCGTCGCGCAATAATTCTCCTCGCGTCGTGAGCTCGTGCCCGCGATACTCCGCGAAGTACTCGATCTGCCAACGGTGCTGCTCGCCAAACTTACTCCCCTGATAAAAGGCGAAGTAATCCACTTCGATCACCTTCGGTGCGGTCTTAAGCGGGATACGATACCAGCCTAACATCCTTGCGATATCAAGATCCTTGGTGGCGGGTAAATATCCAACCAGAATGAGTGAATTTGGGGAAAAATTCATATCAGGTTATCGTCTTTGTAGAGAACGATCATGAATAGACCAACCCGAAGCCGTAGACTTCAGGTTGGTCGTGGATTTTATAAGAGACCTACCCGGTTGTTGAACTCAGTGATCAGGTCATCAATATCATCAACCTGACCCTGAATATCTGTCCAGTAATTCTTCTCATACCACTGATCCATGATCTCTTCATAGGTTTTGCCCTGCTGCTCAACCCATGTGTAGTATTTCAGATTATGAACCCTGCGCCTGGAGTAATGCGTCAATTCTTCCAGGTTGTCAGTACTTTCGCCCATTATGTAACGGTCAAAGTGCCTGGCTGCATCCTGGTATTGATATTCACCTGTTTCGGCGTGCATTTCTCTGAGCCGGCTCTCGTACAACTCCATTGAATCGGTGAAAACGGTCAGCAGCACATCATTCTCACCGCACTCGTAATATTTCGCCATTTTGATCGTCGAGAGCATATTCGCAATGCTCGAGAATCCCAAGAGATCCAGTTTTTCGACCAAATCCTCAGGAACCCCCTGTTTTACAAGGAATTCCCGCCCGGGTTTTTCGTTGAAGAGCCTCGCCAGGTTTACCACCGCGTTGTCGTCAATCGCAACAATCATGTCGGTATTTTTGACATTATGGATCCACGGAACGTGTTTATCGCCAATACCCTCGATCCGATGCGCGCCGTATCCATTTTGAAGAAGTGTGGGGCACTGCAGCGCTTCACTTGCTGCCACCTTCGATGCCGGGAACAGCTGTTTCATGTAATCCCCGCATCCCAACGTACCCGCTGATCCGGTTGTCAAAGCCAGACCAAAGTATTGATCATCCTTGCGCAATTCTTTTTGCAGCACTTCTTCCATCGCGTGCCCGGTCAAATCGTAATGCCAGAGGTAATTGCCAAATTCATCGAATTGATTGAAGATCACCAATGGTTCGCCGGTTGCTCGCAATTCCCAGCATTTGTCGAATATCTCCTTAACGTTCGATTCCGTTCCCGGGGTGGCGATCACCTCTCCAGCGACCTTGCTCAACCACTCAAAGCGTTCACGGCTCATTCCTTCCGGTAGAATCGCGATCGACTCACACGCCAACAGAGTCGCATCGTAAGCGCCCCCACGGCAATAGTTACCGGTTGAAGGCCATACCGCTTTTTGTACTTCCGGGTCGAATTGACCGGTCACCAGCCGCGGAACCAGGCAGCCGAACGTAGCCCCCACTTTGTGAGCCCCTGTCGGAAACCATTTTCCAACCAGACCAATGATCCGGCACGGAACACCGGTCAGGCTGGAGGGTAATTCAATGTAATTGACCCCATCGTAACCGCCCCCAAAGGGAACCGGTTCATTTTTCCACGTGATCCTGAAAAGATTCCGCGAGGTGATATCCCACAAACCGATCTTGGATAGTTCTTCTTTAATCCTGGCGGGAATTTTCGATGGATCCCTTTGTTGGGCGAATGTAGGAATGATGATATTCCTTTCCCGTGCCCTGCGTACTGCCCCTTCAAGCTCTTTTTCAGATATGGTTAAATCAATGCGCGCCATTTTTACAACTCCTTTTCAGCAGGTAATTTTTCTTCAGGTGCTTCGCTTACGATATACAGAGGACGACCCTTCGCTTCATCATAGATTCTGCCAACATACTCCCCCAAAATTCCAAGCGAGATCAATTGCACACCACCCAGGAACAGCACCGCGATCAGTGTGGTCGCCTGTCCAAAGAAGAATTGAGAACCGAGGAGCCTGAGAACAATGACCACTGGAATAGCCAGTATCGCGATTCCCGCGGAGAAGAACCCCACCCACATGGCAATCTGGAGGGGTACATAAGAAAAACTTGTGATGGCGGTCAACGCCAGCTTTAACATCTTTTTAAATGGGTATTTTGTGGAACCGGCGAAGCGGGCAGCGCGTTTGTACGGTACCCCGATGGACCGAAAACCAACCCAGGCAGACATGCCGCGCAGAAAGCGATGCCGCTCCCGCATCGAGTTCATAACATTGACCACCTTGCGGTCCAGCAAGCGAAAATCACCTGTGTCAAGGGGTATCTTCACATCGGTGATGCGGAAAATTGTGCGGTAAAAAATAGAGGCGGTGATGCGCTTGAACCAGGTCTCGCCTTCCCGTTCAGCCCGCTGGGCGTAAACAACTTCGTAACCTTCACGCCATTTGCTGATCAACTCCAGGATCACCTCGGGGGGGTCCTGCAAATCCGCATCGATGATTACTACCGCATCACCGCGCGAGTAATCCAGCCCGGCTGTTACCGCAATCTGATGTCCAAAGTTTCGAGCGAAGATCACCGGGCGAATACGGGAGTCCATCCTGCCCAGTTCTCTGATCTTTTCAGAGGAACCGTCCGTCGAACCATCATCAACCAGAACCAGCTCCCATTCGCTTTCCGTCCGGTCCATTACCTCTGTCACCCGCTGGTAGAGCACATCCAGGCAGCAAATTTCGTTGTAAACCGGCGCGATGATCGTAAACACAGGTTTCATTTTCACTTACCTTTGTTGTCCAGGTATTTCTTCAATGCATTCATGGTTGGTTCAATTATAGCCGCGTTTGGTACTGCCATCATGGCAGCTCTCACATCCTTCAACCCGTTCCCGGTATTGATGACCAGCACCGGATCGTCAGGCGCGATGATTCCATCACCAAGCGCTTTTTTCAACCCTGCAAGCGCGGTCGAGCCTGCTGGTTCAGCAAAAATGCCATTTGCTCCCAGATCAGCGATCGCTGAGATGATCTCCTTATCAGTGACTTTTATGTAGGCGCCGTTGGTTTCTAACGCAGCCCGTACTGCCCGAACACCATCCCGCGGCAGGTCAACGCTTATTGAGTCAGCGATGGTTGTAGAATTCACCGGGATGATGCTCTCATTTCCCGCGTCAAATGCATTGGCGATCGCTGCTGAAAGCTCTGATTGGACGCCGAACAACCGCGGCATTGTCTCCTGCCAGCCCAGTTTCAATAGGTCCTTAAAACCTTTATGCAATCCTGAGATGATGTTGCCGTCTCCGACAGAAACAAATACACAGAGGGGTTTATCGCCTGATGCCAAACCTATTGCCACTTGCTCCCAAATCTCAAAAGCGCCGGTTTTCTTCCCTTCCGCGGTGAAAGGGTTGTACCCAGTGTTGCGGCAATACCAGCCAAACTCTTTGGATGCCTCAATGGTCAGATCAAACGCGGCATCATAATTCCCATCGACAAGGATCACATGGGCGCCATACACCAACAACTGTGCAATTTTTGCCTGCGGTGCAGTTTTGGGGGCAAAAATAACCGCTTTGTGCCCTACAGCCGCTGCCATTCCCGCCAGCGCTGCACCGGCATTGCCGGTGGAAGCAGTTACGATGATTTCTGCTTTAATTTCTCTCGCTCGCGCCACGAGTACCGCGCTGGCTCTGTCTTTGAATGAAGCGGTTGGATTCCTACCCTCATCCTTCACCCACAAGCGCTGTAAACCCAGGCTGTTTGCCAGTCGCATGGGGCGGAAAACCGGAGTCCCGCCGGCTGCCCGGAGTGGAGTTCCCTCCCCTCCCGGATCCGATACCGGCAGGAGGGGTATATAGCGCCATAAGGATTGTTCTCTTCGCGATGTGATGTCTTCGATGTGATATTTCTTTTTGATCTCAGGATAATCCAGGATCACATCGAGGTTTCCTCCGCATTGCGGACAGGTGTAAAGCACCGAAACCGGTGGATATTCAGCGTTACAAATTGAACATTTGTAACCGACATAGTTTTTCATGTTGTTTGTCCTTATTCATTTTCAAAAGGAATACCCATTGAAGCTGGTGGAGAGGTGCGCATCGCGCGCAGAATCTTGGATAGCACCTTGCGTGGTTTTTCCGGCATTGCGGCAAGTTCACGTTCCACCCATTCTGCCCGACCTACGTTGACCAGCAGCAGGGTAAAGATCATCAGCGGGAACGGCGCGGCTTGCAGAATCTGGATCGGAATATTTGTGGTCGATTGCAATGTGATTCCCATCTGTTGCAAGCCCCCAAAAAGATACGCACCAAAAGCCACCCGCAGTGGATTCCAGCCGCCAAAAATTGTTATCGCCAGCGCGATCCAGCCCACCCCATCCAAACCTGAAAGCTGCCCCGCCCAGCCGATCTTGACCGCCAGCGAGTACATCGGTCCGGCAAGACCAACCAGCGCCCCGCCAAGGATGGTGTACAGATAGCGTAATCCTTTCACGTTCGCGCCCCGCGCAAAAGCAGCAGTTGGTCGTTCACCAATTCCTTGAAGCATCAAGCCCGGGCGCGTTTTGTACATAAAAATAAATGCAATAATAATAAACAGGTAAGACGCGTAGACCACCAGAGAGTGGTTAAAAAATACCGGGCCAACTATGGGAATCTCCGACAATCCCGGAATGGGCACTTTTGAAAGAAAAAGTCCGGGTTTATTGGTGTATGGCGCACCCAGAAAATACGCGAGATCGCGGCAAAGCAAAGCCAGGATAAAACCAATTGCCACCTGGGATTGTTTCAACGTGATGCTGCTGAATGCAACAATGGCTGCCACTGCTGCTCCGATCAAAGCTCCGGTGATAAACCCGAGAAGGATGGAATTCGTGTTCAAGGAAACTACAAATCCGCCCATCGCGGATAAAATGATCGTTCCATTTACTGATAAGTTTGTCAATCCCGCCTTTTCCGTAATATTTTCACCTATCGAAGCGAATAGAACGGGTACTGCGTATTCAACGATTCCAGCCAGCGTGGTAAGTGCCGCGATATCCATATAATCTCTCCTGCTACCTTCTGACCAGCCGTTTTCGGATGCCGTCCATCAGGACTACAAATAATACAACGATGCCCTGCACCACGCCGGCAAAATACGTGTTCAATCCCATATATTGAAGTTGAGTGTTGCCAATGGTTAAAGCGGCAAAGAAAATGGCAACGATCGAACTCCAAATCGGGTGGTAGTTCACCAGCATGGCAACCAGCAACCCGAGGAAACCATAACCAAAACCGGCGTCCGGGATCAGGCTGTATTGTTTCGACGCGACCAGGATGGCGCCGGCGATACCGGCGAACATACCACACATCCCGAAAGCCAGTAGAAAATAACGGGTTGTCGGAATCCCGAGCAGGTAGGCAGCCTTGTCATTCTTACCGATCGCTTTAAGCCGCAGCCCGAAATGAGTACCTTTTAGCAGGACCGCGGTGAGAACGGCGATGACGAGCGCGATAATGAGAATCACCAGGCTGAGATTTGTCCCTTCGAGATTGGGAAGCCTGTACTTTATGTCAATCCATTCTGTTCCACTGCTCGAAGCAACACCAGGACGCTTCCAGGGACCAAAGATCAACCAGATGGCGACCGTTTTCGCCACAAAGTTCAACCCGAGACCGCCAAATATTTCGTTGACACCGCCGTAAATCTTCATTAATCCGGGCAACAAAGCCCAAAAAATACCACCGATTGCACCGGCGATGAAGGCGATGACGATGACCACTGCCGGGTCAAGTGCTGTGTTATCCAGCATGCGAAAAGCACCGACGGCAAAGACCGACCCCAGCACGATCTGCCCCTCCATCCCAATATTCCACAAACCGGCGGTGAACGTAAAAAGCAAACCTGAGGTGGCGATAACAAGCGGCACCCACGAAGACACGACCGAAGTGAACTTAATTGTGGTTCCAAAGGCGCCGACTATGACATTTTTATACGCTTCAAATGGATCCGCTTTGACGAGAACGAGAATTAACGAAGTAAAAATAAACGCAAGAACTACCGCTGATAAACGAATTCCAAAATCAAGCAGCCCTCTTTTTCTGCGGCTAGCGGGAGTAATTACAGTAGGTGTTTGCGATGACATCCAGCAACTCCTCAGTATTTTCTTACCAGCCCTTGCCACCAATGAGTTGACCGAGTTCATCAACCGTGGTGGATTTTGCATCGAGCGGGTGCGAGACAAGACCGCCAAAGAAAACCAAAATGCGGTCGCTGTATTGTAATATTTCATCCAGGTCGGAAGATGTAAACACAATTGATGCGCAATCTTTGCATCGTTCCTTCATTTTGGACCAGATCCAGATCGCAGATTCAATGTCAAGTCCGCGTGTTGGATGCTCCATCAATACCAGGCGCAGGTTATTGCGCAGCAAAGAAAGCAGAGCACGCTGCTGATTACCGCCGGAGAGTTGTTCGATCTGGCTGACTGGTGTGCCCTTGATATAAAAAGTCCTGATCCTTTCTTCAGTCAGTTCCATTGCGGTTTTTTGGTCAACAAAAAGCTCGTGGTGTTCTTCAGAAAGTATAAAATGCTCAGTTAAGGTCATACCAGGTATGAGACCTTCTTCCAGTCTTGCAGCGGGCAGGTAAGCCACGCCTGCCTTCTGGAAGGCCAGGTAATTCTTGCCAATAAAATTGACATCATCTATGAAAAGGTCACCGCTTACCGGACGTTTAAGACCTGCCAGCGCGCGCAGGAAGAGCCGTTGTCCGGAGCCTTCCATTCCGGCAAGCCCGATCACCTCGCCGCTTTTTATCTCAAGGTTAATATCCTTTAAATGCAAACGGTAATCTTCAATTCCAATATTTTCAAGTTTGATATAGGAATCATCCCTGCAAAACGAGGTTTTTTCACCAATTTCCACAGATTTCCCAAACATCAAATAAACGAAGTGCTGTGTATCGTAGGGCGGTTGAACTTCTCCCACCAGCCTGCCCTGGCGAAACACCGCAACCCTGTTGCAAAGCTGTTCTACTTCCTCAAGTTTATGCGAAACAAAGATCACCGTCAGCCCCTGCTCAGCTAGTTTCACCAGCGTGGCAAACAGTTTCTCCTTTTGATTCGCGGATATGCCTGTTGTTGGCTCATCGAGAATGAGTACTTTAACGCCCATCCAGAGCAGTCTCAGGATCTCCAACTGCTGGCGCTCCCCCACGGTCATCGTCTCGACAAAAGCATCCGGATCGATCTGAAAATCGAATTCTTTTGAAAGCCTGAGAATGTCTTTCTCAACTTCCTTTTTTCTGGGGAACAATCCGCCCTTTGAACCAAGAAGGAAGTTGTCAATTACCTTCATAGGTGGAAAATCCAGCGGGTCCTGGTGCAGCATTCCAATCCCTCTTTGTACTGCGTCCTCAGGTGATGAGATTTTTACCTTCTCATCATCCAACAGGATATCACCCGAGTCTTCCTGGTAATATCCCGTGAGAATTTTCATCAAAGTACTCTTCCCTGCACCATTTTCACCAAGAATTCCCTGGATCGTGCCGGAAGGAATCGTTAAGTTAATGTCATCATTTGCGTGAACTTTACCAAATGATTTATCGATATGCTGAAGTGTTATTTTCACGCATCATCCTCTATAAGAAAAAGCGTGGGGGAAGGTTTTTCCTTCCCCCACGCTTATCAATCAACTTACTCGCTTTGTCCTTCCATGCCTTCCAGCAGTTGAGGCAGATACCAGACCTGAAGATCTGTGCCAACCTCACCATCAGCAAGATAAGGTGTTCCATCCTGCAGGTTGATGGGACCTGTCCAGAGGTTCAAACCACCGCCCAATTCTGCGATGAACTGGTCGATGAACGCTGAGTTCTCTGCGGAGAGAGCCGCGCCTTTATTGAAGCCGACTGCTGATGTATCAGGATTGTTAATGTCAGCCCAATCAGGACCTACGAGCTCAAAGCTGGATTCCCATGTACCGTCCATGGCAGATTTGAGCGCCTCAACATATGACGGACCCCAGTTGAAGTATTCGACGCCCAGGCAGACATCATCAGCACCTTCGCAAGCGCCGGCGTAGTCATACGGGACAGCCCAAACCTGCTTGCCATCCGCGAAGAATTTTTTGGCTTCTGTGACCGCCTCGGTGGTATCGATCGAGCTGATGATCACATCATAGCCGGTGTTAAAGAAATCATCCGCAACCTGTGTCGGGTCAAGTGTGACACCCGGGATGTTGAACCAGAAGCCGATCCAGGTTACTTTGAACTCAAGATCAGCAGGGTCTTTGCCGAGATAGTTTTCCCAGCAGTATTTTGCGCCAAGGTACGAAGAAGCGGCAAAACGGCGGGTTTCATCATTGATCAATGGACCAAGGAAACCGATCTTACCGGTTTGTGAAGTAATTGCAGCGGCGCAACCGGCGATCATCTTGCCGTATTCCATCCGACCCATAATGTTCTTCATGTTGGCAAGTTCAACGTAATTCTTGCCCTCTTTCCAGGCGGTGTCGCCCGATGCATGAATCACAAACACATCAGGGTTTTCCTGGGCAAATTTGATCGCATGATCCTTCTGATCATCCGAGTTAAAGATGATCACCTTTGCTCCCTTTGAAACCATATCTGCTGCGAGTTCTGAGGGTGTCTGGGTGTGCGCGGTGGAACCGGTGTAGACATTTTCAAGGTAAAGCAGCTCGGTGCCGGGAATCTTTTCCTGGACATAAGCCATGCTGTCAAAATGCGCCTGGCTCCAGCCGGCATCATTTGCAGGACCTACCATCAACAAACCAATTGTCAAAGGCTCAACAGGTGCTTCAGTAGCCACAGGAGCCTCTGTTTCAGCCGGAGCTTCAGGTTCAACAGGAGCTTCGGTAGCAGGAGGTTCTGGAACAACAGGGGCCTCGGTTGGTTTCGCACAGGCTGAGATTGCAAGAACCGCGATTAACATAACACTTACAACGAGCCAAATCCGTTTATTAGACATACTTTCTCCTCCAAGTGAATGAATCTTAAAATGCTGAATAACTGATGCACAAACCGGTTTCTGGTTCCTTACACCTCCTTTCAACACAAAAAATTCACAGTTAAACGTCCTGCGAAAAATCTCAAAATCATGGGGGTTTTTCTTTACTAATTTTACACGAAGTAGCAGTTAATAATCGCATTAAACTGATACTTTAATCTTAAAAAAATGAAGAAGAGCCTTACACAATCGTCAGGTAAGGCTCTTTATGCTGTTATCTCTTACAACCTACTCCCTTACGATACGGGTGCCGGTCTCACCGCGCAACGCGCGACCAATGTTTTCTGGATTGGTGACCAGTGCTTCCTTGCCACCGGCTTCCAGGAAGTTGATAATCGCCTGGATCTTGGGTGCCATGGAACCTTTGGCAAAGTGAATGCCTTCCGCGAGGTAGGCTTTGGCTTCTGCCAGGGTCATCCGATCGAGCCATTTCTGATCAGGTTTGCCAAAGTTAATCGCGATTTTCTCAACCGCGGTGGAAATGACAAACAAATCAGCATTGATCAGGGTAGCTAGCAGACTCGAGGCGTAATCTTTGTCTATCACTGCTGCTACACCTGCGCATCCACCCTTACCATTGTCAACTACAGGAATTCCACCACCACCCACTGTGACAACTACAACACCTGCAGCGATCAATGCACGAACCGATTCAATCTCAACTACTTCCGTTGGTATGGGGGAGGCAACCACGCGTCGCCATCCGCGCCCGGAATCTTCGACTACATTCCAGCCAAGTTCCTCTTTGCGTTGCCTGGCTTCTTCCTCCTCCATGAAACCACCAATTGGCTTGGTGGGGTGTTGGAACGCGGTATCTTCGGCGGAAACCTTTACCTGGGTAACAACAGTGGCAACCGGTTTATTAATGCCACGGCGAACCAATTCGTTCTGCAAAGACTGCTGAAGCCAGTAACCAATTGATCCCTGTGTATTGGCTCCGCAAGTGTCGAGAGGAACCTCATGCATGCCCTCAACCTTGTGAGCAATCTCAGAACGGCGCAGAAGGAATCCTACCTGCGGTCCATTGCCATGTCCGATCGCGACATCCCATCCCGCCTCAATCATGTCTGCAATATGTTTAGAGGTTTCTGCGGCGGCCGTGTACTGATCCTCAACAGTAACCTTCTTAGGATCAAGAATGAGTGAATTTCCACCAACTGCAACTACTGCCAACTTCTTTGTCATTTTTACTAATATCCTTTTCTTATAAATTTTATTAACTCATTGTAAGAGCCATTACGGCTTCCTGAACATGCATTCGGTTCTCTGCTTCATCATAAACCACAGATTGAGGTCCATCAATGACTGCATCCGTCACCTCAATATTCCGGTCTGCCGGCAGCGGGTGCATGTAGATGGCATCAGGCTTGGCGAGCTTCAACCTGCGATCATCGGTGATCCAGCTCTCATATTTCTTGATGATCCTTGCGCCCTCCTCAACATCAGGTGTGTGGACCATCGCGCCCCAGGACTTGGCATATATTATATCCGCATCTTTAAACGCTGTGTCCATATCATCGACCACTTCAAAGCCAACGTTGAACTTCTTTGCCTGCTCGTAAGCCTGGTCCATGATCTCCGGCATCAGTTTGAATTCCGGCGGGTGGGCGAGCACAACATCCATGCCAAAGCGCGGCATTTGCAGAATAAGCGACTGCGGTACTGACATCGGTTTTTGATAAGATGCCGCGTAAGCCCACGACACAACCATCTTCTTCTTTCGCAGGTCGCGTCCCTTCTTCTCCATGATCGTCATGAGGTCAGCCAGGATCTGGAAAGGATGATAGATATCACACTGCATGTTCAGCACCGGTACGCGCGAAGCTTTGGCCACTTCGTTCAGATAGCCATTCCCCACACCCCAGTCCACATGACGGATCGCAATACCGTCAAAATAACGGCCAAAGATCTCACCAATCTCCTTGGGTGTATCACCATGGGAGATCTGCGTGGTGCGCGATTCGATGAAAGCAGCGTGCCCTCCCAGGTGAGCCATACCAGCCTCAAACGATCCCCGGGTGCGTGTGCTGCTGAAGAAGAAGAGCATAGCCAGTACTTTATCACGCAGATATGGCGTCAACTCATTCAAAGCACGCTTGCGCTTGAGATCAAACGCCACTTCCAATACAGTTTCGACCTCCTCCTTTGAAAAATCGAGGTCTCCGATCAAATCCCGTCCATGAAGAAACGATTGCATTTCTCCTCCTGTTTTTTAATTTAGGGCAATTTTACCCTTATTCCATCTTTCCGAGTACAAGAGCTAGCAACGCCATTCGCATGACCACGCCGTTGAACGCCTCCTGCCAATAACGCGACCAGCGTGTGCTGTCCACGTCCGTTGGAATCTCGTCCATGCGCGGCAGCGAGTGTAACAGAATCGCATCCGGTTTTGCTTTTGAAGCGAGTAATTCCCTCGTAATCTTGTAATTATCAGGGGTCTGCCCATGCTCTCCAGCCTCTTGGCGCGATTTTGTATAATCCGGTTGAACCACAGGTTCCACCAGAATCACATCCGCCTTGGCAATCGCCTGCTCAACATGTTCCGCTTCCGAAAAATTCACGCTGAAGCGATTCAACTCCTCCTTGAATTCCGGCAGTAACGCCATGTCTGGTGGTGAAACAAAGGTAATCGGGCAGTCAAATTGCGAGAGCGCATACCCAAGCGAGTGCATCGTGCGCATGCGCATGTCACCAACTGCCAGCCAGGTCAACCCATCAATGGTGCCTTTTTCGGTGAGGACAGTGTAGAGATCGGTGAGGATCTGGGTGGGGTGTTCACCCCAGCCGTCGCCTCCATTGATGATAGGTATCGACGCCCACTTAGCCGCTTCGTGCGGTGCGCCCTGCTGGAAATGACGCATCACGATCACATCGCCGTAATACTCCAGCATTTTCACGGTGTCCTTGATTGACTCCTGGTAAAAATCCCCGGCGCGAGTCATTTTTGCATCTGAGAACCCGGTAACGTGACCGCCGAGACGGTGCATCGCGGCTTCATGCGCCAACCGGGTGCGGGTGCTGGGTTGGTAGAAAGCGGTAACCAGGGTCTTCTCTGCCAGAAGATCGGTGTTGCGCCGCGATTTTGCAATGGGTGCCATCTCATCAGCCACCTCAAAAACATGGAAAAATTCTTCCCGTTCAAATTCCTTTAGTGAAAGGATATCCCGTCCAGCAAAGCTTCTCATTTTTTCTCCTTTTCTCGAATGAAGAACAAAGACTGATCTTACTAAGACAGGTGTTGATGATTACCTCCTTACACAGAACATTAATTACCGGTTGGCAGATTGCCGAGCCGCCGGATCACATGAAACCGGAAATAACCCGGTAAAAAATAACTCAAGGAATAGTCGATCACCCGGTTTTCGATATCAAATAAACGGGCGGTGAAAAGCAGCAAAACATCATCCCGCTGTACTTCCAGCATTTTAGCCATTTTTGGCTTGGCTGCCACCGCCTTGAGATCCGTGAATGACTCCTTTAACCTTGGCTCACCCTTCTTTTGCAGAAAATCCAGCACCGACCCGGTAAAACCTTCAGACAGGTCCTTCTCTGTCAAAATATCAGGTGGAAGGATATCCACAAGGTAAGCGATCGGCCGCTGTTCGGTGTAAATGATGCGTGAAACTTTTACAAGGGTTGAACCTGCAGGTACCTGAAGGTTTTCCGCTTCTTCGTTTGTGGCGGTCACTTCACTCACCTCAAGCGCGCCCATTGAAACACTCAGCTCGATCCGGTTCGCAAGACTTTCAATACTCTCAAGCACTTCCAATCCGCTATCGATCACCCTGGTTTCACCCACCACGAAAGTGCCAACACCCTGCCGCCGCCGGATCAGTCCCTGCGCCTCAAAAGTGCGCATTCCCTCCCGCAAAGTTGCGCGTGATACGCCTAATTCCCTCGCCAATTGCGGTTCTGAAAGCAGCTTCTCACCCGGCTTGGTCTCCCGGATGAGACGATCAAGCTCATTCTGCAGCCGTGCAAAGGGATGTTCCACGATCTTCTTTGGTTTTTTCTCCATAATGATGGCGCCTTTGTAGAATCAAAAAGCTGAATTACGGTTCTATGACCTGTATAAAATCGAAGCGGTCCACATCAACCAACCCCAGATCCGAGATCCTCAATTGAGGTATCACAACCAGGCCAAGCAGACTCAGTGTCATGTTAGGACTGTTGAGCAGGCATCCGCACTCCCGGAATCCGTAGAGTAATTCGGCAGCTTCAGCTGCAACCTTTTGGGCATTCTGAGTGGACATGAGACCGCCAATAGGCAGTCTGATCTCGCCAAGAATCCTGCCCTCACAGACGACCACCTGACCACCCCCGATTTCAGCCAGGTGGTTCGCAGCGATCGCCATTTGCGACTCGTCAGTGCCCGCTACGATCATCTGATGGCTGTCGTGGGCAACGGTTGTGGCAACAGCGCAGGCTTTGTTGAATCCAAATCCGTTCACAAACCCTACCTGTACCCTTCCAGTCGGTCGATGGCGTTCAACCAGGGCGATTTTTGAAATATCACGCTCTATATCCGGGTGAACTTCTCCATTTTCCACGACCATTTCAAATGTCAGGTGGCGTGTTGGCGCCTGGTTTTCGATCACGCCGATCACGTTCGCTGTCACTTTCGTTCCGGCGGCAGTCAGTTTAAAGTCTTCAGCGGTTAACCTGCGCGGCAAATGCACCGAACTGGTCACCCACTCAGGATATTCGCGCTCTGGCAGGTCGACGAGCATTTCACCATCCTGGTAAACAATCTTGCCTTTAGCGATTACTGTTCTAGGACGGAAATTTTGCAGATCGTCCACCAGTAACATATCGCTGTATCGACCCGGGGCAATTAAACCGATCTCGCGTGAAACACCGAAATGTTCTGCCGTGTTGATGGTCGCCATCTGTATGGCTGTCATAGGATCAAGCCCCTGCTCGATGGCGTGCCTTACCACACGATCCATGTGTCCTTCGGTGATCAAAGTTTCCGACTGGCTGTCATCAGTGCAAAGCAGAAAATTGCGACTGGATAGCCCCATCTCGGTGACAGCTTTCACCTGGGCTGCCACATCATGCCACGCTGAGCCATAGCGCAGCATCACTTTCATCCCCTGGCGCGCCCGTGCAATCGCATCCTCAAGGCGGGTGCCTTCGTGATCATCCTGGGGTCCACCGGCAACATAACCATGGAAAGGCCTGCCCAAATCAGGAGAAGCGTAATGTCCGCCAATTACCTTGCCCGCGGCACGGGTGGCTGCCATTTCAGCGTGAACCTTGTCATCACCATTGAAAACCCCTGGGAAATCCATCATTTCACCTAAACCGATGATGCCCGGCCATGTCATGGCTTCGGTCACCTCGTTCGGTCCCAGCACCGCACCCGGTGTTTCAAATCCCGGTGCGGAGGGAACACAGGAAGGCATTTGTACAAAAACGTGAATTGGCTGCAACGCTGCATCGTCGACCATCAGGCGCACGCCGCGTAAACCGAAAACATTCGCGATCTCGTGCGGGTCTATGAACATCCCGGTTGTGCCGTGAGGAATCACCGCGCGCACAAACTCCGTCACAGTCACCATTCCGGATTCAACATGCATATGCGCGTCCAGCAAACCGGGAACAAGAAAAGCTCCTTTGGCATCAATGACAAGTGTCTTATTCCCGATGGTATGCCGGGCGTTTTCACCCACGAACGCGATGTGCTTGGAGCGAATCGCGACATCCGTATCCGGTATGATCTCACCGGTTTGTACGCACACCCATTTGGCGTTAAGAATCACCAAGTGCGCCGGTGTGCGCCCCATTGCGCAGTCGACTAGTTTTCTTGAGTTTTGCAGCCAGAAAGAATCCATGCCCATAGTAATGTTTATCCTTCCATCAATCTTGCGGCAGCTTTGTTGTGCAACCGTACATGCTTATCAATGTCGATACCCAGCAGCATGCCTTCTTTCACAACAGGCTTGCCGTGTACATAGTTATAGTCAACCCCGTGTGATTGACACAGCAGAAGCGCCGCGACAGGGTCGTGTAATCCACCGGAAAAATCAAGATGGTTGAGATCGTACGCGATGAAATCCGCGCATTTCCCCACTTCCAGCGATCCGATATCTTTTCTACCAAGCACTGCCGCCCCGCCGCGAGTGGCGAGTTCAAGCGCCTGGCGCGCTGAAAAAATTTCGCTGCCAGTGGAGGATAATGACGCCCCTTTCAAACCGGCATTCAAACGGGCGAGCAGCATTGCCTGGCGGGCTTCCGCCAACAGGTGTGAGCTGTCATTGCTGGCTGAGCCATCCACACCTATGCCGACATTCACCCCGGCTCTGAGAAACGCCTCAATCGGCGCAATGCCAGAAGCCAGGCGCATGTTCGAATTGGGGCAGTGGGCAACGCCGCACCCCTCACGGGCATAAACCTGGATCTCCTCTGCGTTGATGTGAACGGAATGAGCAAACCATACATCATTCCCCACCCAATCCACAGTTTGCATGTAAGCCAGTGGCCGGTAACCGAACTTCTGAAGGCAGAATTCCTCTTCATCCTGGGTTTCCGCCAGGTGGGTATGTAGATGCACACCGTAACGACGCGCCAGCGCAGCGCTTTGCTTCATTAAATCTCCAGTGACGCTGAAAGGCGAACATGGTGCGAGCACGATCTGCACCATCGAGCCTGGCGATGGGTCGTGATAGGTTTGGATCAGCCGTTCACTATCCTCGAGAATCTTCTCTTCGCTATCGACGACGCTATCCGGGGGCAGGCCGCCCTTGCTCTGCCCAAGGCTCATCGACCCCCGCGAAGCGTGCAGCCTCAGCCCGATTGAACCGGCGGCTTCGATCTCATCATCCAATTTAGATCCATTGGGGAACAGGTACAAGTGATCAGAAGCGGTGGTGCACCCGGACAGGGCAAGTTCACTTAAAGCGGTTTGAGTAGAGATCCGGATGTGTTCCGGGGTCATGCGTGCCCATATTGGATAAAGAGTGGTCAACCACTTGAAGAGATTGGCATTCTGCGCAGCAGGCACCACCCGAGTCAGCGTCTGATAGAAGTGATGATGCGTATTGACCAGCCCCGGCAGCACGATATGCCCCGCCAGATCTAGAGTTTCATCAGCATCTTGCGGGAGTTCTGATGAAGGTCCCACCTGCTCAATGAACCCGTCCCGGATAAAAAGACCACCGTCAGGGATTTCCCTACGGTGATCGTCCATTGTAACCAGAATTTGTGCGTTTTTAACTAAGAGTGTACTCATGGCTCTCTCACTTTATGAAAGGTATGAGAATTATCCGAAAATTCTCATACCTTTGAGTTTAATTTAAAAACAGGCAAAAGTCAATTGTCTGACAATCTTGCTATTAATCCGCCAGGTTGGCTGCCCGCAGTGTGTTGCGAAGTAACATCGCAATCGTGAGCGGGCCAACGCCGCCAGGCACGGGTGTGATGGCGGCAGCCCTTCCGGCTGCTTCCCCGTAGTTCACATCGCCCACCAGGCGGTAACCGCGCGGTCGGGTAGCGTCCTCCACCCGGTTGATTCCCACATCGATCACCACTGCCCCGGGTTTGATCCAATCACCGCGCACCATCTCAGCCCTGCCCACCGCCGCCACCAGGATATCAGCATTTCTGACGATGTCCGGCAGGTTTTTACTGCGCGAGTGGCAGATGGTCACGGTCGCATTCGCCCGCACCAGCAACAACGCCACAGGCATACCAACAATGTTGGAACGCCCTAACACTACCGCGTTTGCACCTTCGAGCGACGGGAGTTCACGCTCCAGCATATAGATCACCCCAGCGGGTGTGCACGGAACAAAGAGCGGGTCGCGTCCTTTTTGCGCCAACCTTCCAATATTTAGAGGATGAAAGCCATCCACATCTTTCTCAATGGAAATGGCACTCAGTATCTTCTCTTCATCAAAACCGGAAGGAAGCGGCAGCTGTACAAGGATGCCGTTTACAGCCGGATCAGCATTCAGCTTTTTAACCAACTTTTCCACTTCCTCTTGTCCTGCTTCGCGCGGCAGCGCATACCCGAAGGACTCAATTCCAACCTCGGCGCAGGCTTTTTGCTTGGATTTCACATATACCTGAGAAGCCGGATTCTCTCCCACCAGAACGGTTGCCAGACCCGGTCGCGACTTTCCAGCTTCCAATCTTTGTCGCACGCCTTCCGCAACTTCTTTCCTGATCTCTTCGCCGATCAACTTTCCATCGATCACCCTGGCTGTCATATTTTCCTCCTGTGGTTGTTCTTCATCCATTATACACATGAACAACTAACAGAGCTCCCTATGGTAGAATTGGGCGTGTTAAAAATATCTCATCAGGGTGAATTATGAGCAAAATTTGTGTTATCGGAACAGGCTACGTTGGATTGGTCACAGGAACATGCTTTGCTGACCTGGGAAACGAAGTAACCTGCCTGGATATCGATAAAGAACGAATTGATAATCTCAAAGCCGGCGAAATGCCGATCTATGAGCCGGGGCTGGAACAACTGGTAAAACAGAACGTGGCAGCCAACCGTCTTTTCTTCACCACTGACAATAAAACAGCGCTTGATGGTGTTGAATATGCCTTCATCGCCGTGGGTACACCATCCGGAAACGATGGCGAAGCCGATTTGAAATACGTCCGATCCGCCGCGGAAGCCATTGCTGACCACGTGGGTGATACGGTGCTCGTCATCAATAAATCTACTGTACCGGTAGGTACAGGCGACTGGGTGGCGAATGTCATCAACCAACGCAGGATTGGGAAACCGTTGAAGTTCAGCGTTGTCTCCAACCCGGAATTTCTGCGGGAGGGCTCAGCGATCAATGATTTTATGAATCCTGACAGGGTGGTGCTGGGATCTGTTGACAAAGATGCCGCAGAAATGGTCGCGCGGCTTTACCAACCGCTGCGTTGCAGCATCATGATCACCGATCTGCGCACCGCGGAAATGATCAAGTACGCCTCCAACGCCTTCCTGGCAACAAGAATCTCCTTCATTAACGAAATTGCCAATATGTGCGAAGAACTTGGTGCTGATGTACGCGAAGTTGCGCGCGGAATGGGACTGGATAAAAGAATCGGCCCTCAATTTCTGGATGCAGGGCTTGGCTGGGGAGGGTCATGTTTCCCGAAGGACGTGAAAGCGCTTGAACATATGGCGGTTTTACACGGCACCCATCCACAGCTGTTGCAGGCTGTTATGGAAATCAACCGCAATCAGCGCCGTCGTGCCGTGATGCAACTGCGGCGAGTGTTACACTCTCTCAATGATCGGACGATTGGTGTACTAGGCATTGCATTCAAACCCAACACGGATGACATTCGCGACGCCGCAGCCATCGAGATCATTCATCTACTGCAAAATGAAGGCGCCCGTGTACATGCTTACGATCCGCAGGCGATGGAGAACGCCGAAAAAGTGCTGAGGAACGTCAAACTTTGCGATAATCCTTACCAGGTGGCTGAAAACGCCGACGCTTTGATCCTCGCCACCGAATGGAATGAATTCAAGCAGTTGGATTTCTACAAGTTAAAAGAAATGATGAAACAGCCTGTTATTCTCGACGGACGAAATCTTTGGAATTCTGTAACTTTAAAGAATCTCGGTTTCACCTACATGGGAATCGGCCGGGGAGATATTCGGTTGAAAGAAAACCGGTCATAGCCTGACCGGAGAACCAGCAGCAGATATGAGCTTTACAAATCCAGACGAGACGTTTTTTGCCACACTGATTCAAGAGACTGCTGAGCTGGACGCTGCAAGATTGTTGATTGAAAGCAAACGCGCCTTTGGCGGCAAGCTTGCATATTCTCCCTTTACAGTTTATTCAACCATTGATACTGGCAACTCTTTAGCAAATTATCCTGAGATCCGGGTTGAAAACATTGAGACGCCAGAGCTTTTGAGGTACTGTCTATTCGGCTCAAAAGTACACGCCTGTAGCTTGGCAGAAGAAGCGGCTCGTGAAATTAAACGGACCTTCATCTGGATTGACCCCATCTGTCTTTTACTGCGGCCGCCCTTCGAACTACTGCTCCAGCCACCAATTAAAGCGGCCTTCAGACCAGTCCATATCGCCAACATCGGGCAACCTGCAGATGCACCATTAAATGATTACTGGAAAATCATCTACAGACACACCGGGAATCGGATTTCCACTTTTTCTCTTACATCCTTCGTAGATAACAAGACTATCCTGCCCTACTTCAATACACATTGTTTCAGTCTTAATCCTGCAATGGAAATTTGCAGCACTTGGGTGCGCGCACTGAAAGAGACTATTATTGACGAGGAACTCGCTCAACACCTAAAAAGCACAACAAATCGTATCTTCCTGTTCCAGGCTGTGCTTAGCGGGGTTATCCTGTCTAAACTCACAGTGGATGAGATACGCATACTGAGGGCTGATTACAGTTATCCGTACCACATGCAAAAGGACATACCAAAAGAAAAGAAAGCATTGCGACTCGAGGATCTTACCTGTCTTGTATATGAGGATAAATCTCCTCACCCAGACGATATCACTGATTTACAGGTTGGTGAAAGCCTCTCTGCCTGGCTCAGGGCGCACATTAAGAACTAGGGTAAAATAACCCGCACCTCGTACCAAGCCAAAATTGACCGCCTTCAAGGAACAATCAGATTATGACGAATCGGTATTTTAATGAATTTTCAGAAGAACAACAGGCTGAATACCAGAAGTACGCCGAAGAGCACTGGGATTCCAACCTCGTAAGACAATCCGTCACCCGCTGGAATTCCCTCGATGCTGAGGGGAAAAAAGCCCTGATGGCAGAAGGTGAGAAAATCACGCTGTCGCTCGCACAAGCAATTCCTCTCGGTGAGGGCAGCCCACAGGTGCAGAAACTGGTGGGAGACTGGCACTCGTTTATCAATCAGTTCTACGACTGCTCACTGGAGATATTTTCTGAACTGGGAAAAATGTATCGTGATGACCCGCGCTTTTTCGCTTTCTACGAAAATATTCACCCTGCACTCCCCATCTTCCTCTCCCGGGCAATAAGCATTTATACCGGGAATGACCCCGAAAAATAGAATGTACAAGTGATGATATCAAAATGGGATGGCTGCAATGCCATCCCATTTTTCTATTTGCATTCCTGCTTGTGCAGCTTGAGATATTCTTTTAGAAATTGCCCGGTGTAGGATTCAGGCGCTTCACATACTTCACGTGGTGTGCCGCAAGCGATCAACTCGCCGCCGCGGTCTCCGCCTTCAGGACCAAGATCAATGACGTAATCAGCCACTTTGATGATGTCAAGGTTGTGTTCGATGATGAGCACCGAGTTACCGGCATCAACAAGGTTTTGAAGAACATCGATCAGCATGTGCACATCAGCCGCGTGCAAGCCCACTGAAGGCTCATCGAGCACATACAGGGTTTTACCGGTGGCACGGCGTGAAAGCTCCTTCGAAAGCTTGACACGCTGGGCTTCACCACCTGATAGGGTTGTACCTGACTGTCCGATTTGTATGTACCCCAAGCCAACTTTGTTTAAAGTTTTAAGCTTGTTAACAATCGCCGGGATATTGGAAAAGAGTTTGACCCCTTCTTCCACCGTCATGTTCAACACATCAGCTACTGACAAACCCTTATATTTCACCTGGAGTGTCTCTCGATTGAAACGGGAGCCGTGGCATACATCACAGGGAACGTAAATATCCGGCAGGAACTGCATTTCGATTCGCAGCTGTCCCTGCCCCTGGCAGGCTTCGCAGCGACCGCCGTGCACGTTGAACGAAAAGCGACCCGCTTTGTACCCGCGCATTTTACTCTCAGGCATGCTGGCAAACAGGGAGCGAATTTCATCGAATACACCTGTATAAGTACCCGGATTGGAGCGCGGAGAACGTCCGATCGGAGATTGATCAATATTGATGACCTTGTCAAGGTATTGCAGTCCCTCAATGCGGTCATAGTCCGTAGCCTGGGTGCGCGCACGGTTCAACTCGTGAGCCAGGATATTGTAGAGCAGGTCAACCATCAATGTGGATTTACCGGAACCGGATACTCCAGTGATGCACACAAACTGTCCCAACGGGATCTCGACATCAAGGTTTTTCAGGTTGTTCGCGCGTGCGCCATAGATCTTGAGTGATTTTCCATTGCGCGGATGGAGTTGTTTTGGCATCGGCACTTTCTTCCGTCCGGAAATATACGCGCCGGTTAAGCTTTCTTTGTTGTTCAGGATGTCTTCCAAGGTGCCCTGTGCCACGATCTTTCCACCATGTTTGCCGGCGCCCGGTCCCAGGTCAAGTACCCAGTCGGCGGTGCGGATGGTTTCCTCATCATGCTCTACAACAAGCACCGTGTTCCCCTGGTCGCGTAATTGCTTCAATGTTTCAAGCAGTTTTTCGTTGTCGCGTGAATGCAAGCCAATGGAAGGTTCATCCAGCACATATAAGACGCCCATCAAACCGGAACCGATCTGTGTCGCAAGACGGATACGCTGCGCCTCACCACCGGAAAGCGAACCGGCTGAACGGCTAAGGGTCAGGTAATCCAACCCCACATTCACCAGGAATCCCAGCCGGGATTGGATCTCTTTCAAAATGCGTTCAGCGATGGTGGATTCACGTTTGGTCAGCACCCCGGGTTTTGACAGCTCGCGAATGAAATCAAGTGTCTTGTTGATCGGCCAACGTGTGATTTCGATGATGTTATGATCCAGCACCGTTACCGCCAGCGCTTCCGGTCGCAGTCGATTGCCATTGCAGGTCGGGCATGGCCGGTCTGTCATATACTCGGTGATCTTGGCGCGTATGTATTCAGAGCCAGTTTCGCGAAAACGGCGTTCAAGGTTGGGAATGACCCCTTCAAAACTCACTTGCATCGAGGTCTTGCGTTCATTCCTGCCTTCCAGGGTGACATCGAACTGCTCATGTCCTGTGCCGTAGAGGATCAGGTTCAGTTTTTCCGCGGGGATGGATTTTACAGGCGTCTCAAGATTGATGTGGTACTTTTTCGCCACCGCCTCGATCATCTGCCAATAATAGCCGCCCTGCTCCCTGGGTCCGTTCCATTCCAGCGCAACGATCGCGCCTTCGCATAAGGAGCGTTCCGTATCCGGGATCAGCAGGTCCGGGTCGATCTCCAGTCGGCTGCCAAGCCCCTGGCAATCCGGGCAGGCGCCATGCGGAGTATTAAAAGAAAAAGTGCGCGGTTCGATTTCAGGCAGGCTGATATTGTGTTCCGGGCAGGCGAGATGCTCTGAGAAGAAAAGGTCCACCGGAGGCTCCGATGTAATATCCTGCACGATCAGGTAACCCTCGCCCACCTTTAGAGCAGTCTCGATCGAATCAGTTAACCTTGAACGGAACGAGCGCTGTTCTTCAGGTTCTTGAGAATGCGCAATGACAATGCGGTCAACAACCGCGTCGATGTTGTGGCTCTTGTACCGGTCGAGTGTGATCTCCTCATCGAGATTGAATATTTCTCCATCTACACGCACCCTGGTGAAGCCGGCTTTGCGGATCTCGTCGAAGACCGCCTGGTAGGTGCCCTTGCGCGCCCGAACCACCGGTGCGAGCAGGATGATTCGCGATCCATCCGGTAACGCTTCCACCCGGTCAACGATCTCCTGGGCAGATTGCTTAACTACTTCTCTCCCGCAGATCGGGCAGTGCGGGATGCCGATGCGGGCAAAAAGAAGCCGCAGATAATCATAGATCTCGGTTACTGTGCCTACTGTGGAGCGCGGGTTATGCGAGGTTGATTTCTGATCGATCGAAACCGCCGGAGAAAGCCCTTCGATGTAATCCACGTCCGGCTTTTCCATTAATCCAAGGAACTGGCGGGCGTAGGCAGATAAGGATTCCACATAACGGCGCTGACCTTCAGCAAAGATCGTGTCAAACGCTAGTGAACTCTTCCCCGAGCCTGATAGACCGGTGATCACCACTAGTTTATCGCGCGGGATATCCACCGAGATATTTTTTAAATTGTGCGCGCGAGCGCCGACGACGCGAATTATTTCCTGACTCATTTTTTATCCAATCGAACATAAATTCTATAACGATATTGTAACACAAACCAACCGGCAATTATACCCCTTCTGACATTTTCGCCCCTGATTCTAATATTTAATTTACACCAAATTTGTCCAATTATTATGTATACTATCTATGTGAAAAAGAAAGGTTGAAAAATGACAAAAGACTCTCATAAACCTATACGCATCGCCGTTGTGGGAACCGGCAACGTGGGCTCCACCTTTGCCTACGCGCTGCTTCTCAGCGGCCTCGCCGGCGAGATCGTTCTAATTGACCGCAATAAAGTCAAAGCCGAGGGAGAAGCAATGGACCTTCGCCAGGCAGTACCCCTCACCCACTCCACGCGCATCTGGGCGGGAGATTACGAGGATTGCAATGGAGCAGCGATCACTGTGATCACCGCCGGAACCTCGCAGAAGCCCGGCGAAACCCGGCTGGACCTCGTTCAGCGCAATTTTGAGATCATGCAGACTATCATTCCTGAGATCGTCAAACACAACCCGAACGGGTTGTTGTTAATCGCCTCGAACCCGGTGGACATTCTCTCCTACGCGAGTTGGAAGATTTCCGGTCTGCCCGCTTCACGGGTGATCGGTTCCGGCACAATCCTCGATACCGCCCGTTTCCGCGCGATGCTCAGCCATCACATAGGGGTTGATGCGCGCAGCGTTCACGCGTACATCATCGGTGAACACGGTGACAGTGAAGTTCCGGTTTGGTCTCTTGCAAATATCGCCGGGATGGATCTGCAGAATTATTGCCGCCAAAACTGTAAAAAGTATGATCCCCAGCTCTTTATGCGGATCTTCGAGGACACAAGGAACGCAGCGTACGAGATCATCGAACGCAAGGGCGCCACTTATTACGCCATCGCGAGCGGGCTCGTACGTATCGTTGAAGCTGTGCTCCGCGGGCAGGATACAGTGCTTTCTGTCTCCACGCTGATCACGGATTATTACGGCATCGATGATGTTTATTTGAGCCTGCCCTGCGTCATCGGACATGAAGGGATCAAACAGGTGATGCACCTGAACCTGGACCAGGTCGAACAGGAAGGTATCAGATCGTCCGCCGCGGTGCTTCACAAAATCCTGTGGGATGATCTCAAACTAAAAAAATGAACAACCCGAAACATGGATTTGTGTATAATTTGAAGAGGTATTCATCCCACTTCAAAGGACAAATTCCATGAACAACCCGCAGGGAAGTGTTACAGAAAGTGAACTGAACCACAAGCGGGACATTCGAGCCTGGACCATGTACGACTGGGCAAACTCCGCGTTTGCCACAACGATGATGGCGGCGGTTTTTCCGGTGTTTTACGCCACACTAGGTGCAGCCGGGGAATCCGGCGCGATCATGACCTCGCGTTGGGGATTCACAACCGCGCTCGCGGCTTTGATCGCGGCTGTGATCAGCCCAATCCTCGGCGCTGTCGCAGATTTCAGTGGTTCAAAAAAGAAATTCCTCACAATTTTCATGCTGCTGGGCGCGATTTCCACCGCTCTGTTGTTCCTGCCCAACCAACCGGGGGATTGGCTGTTTGCATCCTTCATCTTCATCTTTGCCAATATCGGATTCGCAGGCAGCCTGGTGTACTACGATGCCTTACTGCCGCATGTGGCGCGGGCGGATGAGATCGACCAGGTATCTTCCCGCGGCTATATGATGGGGTACATCGGCGGCGGTGTCCTGCTGGCGGTCAACCTGGTAATGATCATGGTACTGCCAACCATCTTTCCCGCTCTTGGCACCGGGCTGATGACCCGCCTTTCTTTTGTCACGGTTGCGGTCTGGTGGATCGTATTTTCACTACCTCTACTCAGACGCGTGAAGGAACCCCCGCGCAAGATCGAATTGGGTGAAGAACATCTCCGCCCGATTCAAGCCAGTTTCACGCGGCTAGCGAACACATTCAAGGATCTGAAGAAATACCGCGATCTAAGCATGGGCTTGCTCGCATTCTGGATCTACGCTAACGGTATTGGCACCATCATCACCATGGCGACCATATACGGCAAAGAATTGAATTTCAGCGATATTACCCTGATTGGCACTCTGCTGATGGTGCAGATTCTGGCCGCGCCGTTCGCTTTCCTTTTCGGATGGCTGGCTAAAAAGATCGGCACAAAGAAAGCAATTTATCTCAGTCTATCCATCTACTCGGCAATCGCGATCGCTGGTTATTTCATGTACCACGAGTGGCAGTTCTGGGTTTTGGGCGCAGCAGTTGCCACCGTCCAGGGCGGAAGTCAGGCGCTTTCACGCTCAATGATCGGCAGGATGATGCCCAAGAGTAAATCCGCTGAGTTTTACGGCTTCTTCAGCGTGTTTGAAAAATTCGCATCCATTCTCGGTCCGGCGATCTTCGCGGTGGTTTCAAGAATTATGAATGAATCCAGGTTGAGTATTGCCTCGCTGATCGTCTTCTTCCTGCTGGGCATTTACATCCTCACCAAAGTCAACATTGAGCGAGGTGCAAAGGTAGCCCTCGATGAAGAAGCCCAACTGATCGAAGCAAATTAAATTACCCTCAACACACAACCGGGAAGAGGCATCCTCTTCCCGGTGATTTATTTGACCAGCTACTATCTTATAAAACTTCGTACAATTCGAGCAGCACACCCCCGGTGCTTTTGGGATGTATGAAAGCCATCTTCCTGCCAGGCAGCTCACGCGCCACCTCATCGATCAGACGCACACCCTTCTCCTTCAGCATTGCCAGCATTCCGTCGATATCATCCACCTCCATACACAGGTGGTGAATACCCCCACCGCGTTCAGCGACAAACTTTGCCACCCCGGAATCGTCAACAGTGGGTTGCACAAGCTCAACCTCGCTGTCTCCAGTCGGCAGAAAAGCCACGATCGCCTTCTGGCTGGGCACATCTTCAGTGTGATGCAACTCCATCCCCAGAATATCACGCCAGAAAGCCAGTGATTCGTCAATGTCTTTTACTGCGATCGCCACATGATTGATCTTGGTAATTTTTGCCATTTTTTCTCCTAGTTAGATTATGCCCAAACGGGAGGCTGATATTCACCCCAGACCTTGCGCAGCACACCGCAAATTTCACCCAGCGTCAGGTCATTTTCAACACAGGTGATGAAGAGCGGAATCAGGTTATCCGTTCCCTTTGCCGCGGTTTCGAGCTGACCGAGCAATTCATTTACCTTCACTCCATCACGGCTGGCACGAAGCTCCGCAAGTTTCTGTCGCTGCTGCTGCTCAATGGCAGGGTTCACACGCAACTGCTCGAGTTCGATCTTATCTTCAACATGGAAAGCGTTTACACCCACCACGATCTGTTCTTTGCTTTCGACCGCCTTCTGGTACTGATACGCAGAATCCTGGATCTCGTTCTGCAAATATCCTCTTTCGATCGCCGCCAGTGCCCCGCCCATATCGTCGATCTGCTTGATATATTCGAGCGCGCGTTTTTCTATCTCATCGGTCAGATGCTCCACCACGTAGGAGCCTGCCAATGGATCGATCGTGTCCGCTACTCCGGATTCGTGGGCGATGATCTGCTGCGTGCGCAGCGCAGTGCGAACAGATTTCTCCGTGGGCAGCCACAACGCCTCGTCCATTGAGTTTGTGTGCAGCGACTGGGTCCCGCCCATCACCGCAGATAACGCCTGGATTGCCACGCGCACGATATTATTCTCAGGCTGCTGGGCTGTGAGGGTTACGCCGCCGGTTTGCGTGTGGAAACGAAGCATCCAGGATTTTGGATCTTTGGCGCCGAACCGCTCGCGCATGATCCTTGCCCATAGACGGCGCGCCGCGCGGAACTTCGCGACCTCTTCAAGGAAATCATTGTGCGCCGCGAAGAAGAAGGAGAGTTGTGATGCGAAATGATCCACCTCGAGACCGGCGTCAATGGCAGCCTGGGTGTAAGCGATAGCGTCTGCCAGGGTAAAAGCCACTTCCTGCACAGCGGTGGAACCCGCTTCACGAATGTGGTAGCCTGAAATACTGATCGTGTTCCAGTTGGGTACTTCCTTTTCACAGAACTGAAAACTATCCGTGATCAATCGCAGCGAAGGAGTAGGCGGGAAAATGTACGTACCTCGGGCAACATATTCCTTCAGAATGTCATTCTGAATCGTACCGCGCAGTTTGGAGGCTTCAACACCCTGTTTTCTCCCTACGGCGATGTACATCGCCAGAAGGATCGCCGCCGGCGAATTGATCGTCATACTGGTGGATACCTTTTCAAGCGGGATACTCTCGAAAAGGGTTTCCATATCACTCAAGGATGAGATCGAGACGCCCACCTTGCCAACCTCACCCACCGACATTGGATCGTCAGCGTCGTAGCCGATCTGGGTGGGCAGATCGAACGCCACCGATAACCCGGTTTGACCCTGGTCAAGCAGGTAGCGGTAGCGCTTGTTGGATTCTTCCGCAGAGGCAAATCCTGCATACTGGCGCATCGTCCAGAACCTGCTGCGATACATGGTGGGTTGCACACCGCGGGTGAAAGGATATTCACCGGGAAAACCCAACTGCTCCATGTAGTCAAGGTCCCCAGGTACCGCCGCCCGCGGAAGAGGGATCCCGGAGGGACTGAGAAATTCCGCTTTGCGTTCCTTAAATCTTGCCGTCACCGGTTGGACGGTTTCTTTTTCCCAACGTTCTTTTTCGTGTTCAAGGCTCATATTTTCCCTCGCATTAGAGATTGGTACTTATTAATTTAGTATACAGTATTTAAAAATTGAAGTGTCGAAAATTATGATAAACTGAAACAAATTTCCAGAAAGCATAAACACTATGTCCAATTTCCTGCAACTTATCGCTGAACTCTCCATCATTCTGGTGGCTGCCAAAGCCGCAGGATACCTGAGCACCCGCCTCAGACAGCCCTCAGTATTTGGAGAGCTGCTTGTGGGTGTGCTGCTTGGACCTTCACTGCTGGATGTGACGCACCTAGTTTTCATCACAGACACCCATCTGGATGAGATCATTTATGAGTTCGGCGAGATCGGTGTGCTGCTGTTGATGTTCCTGGCAGGGCTTGAATTACACCTGAAAGACCTCACGAAAAATTCACGCGTTGCAGCCTTTGCCGGGGTTATGGGTGTGCTGGTGCCGGTAGGACTGGGTATCCTATTTGGTGAACTGCTAAACATCCCCTTCAGCAGCGCTCTCTTCCTTGGACTCACACTCGGCGCAACATCAGTCTCCATCTCCGCCCAGGTGCTCATTGAGCTGAAAGTACTGCGTACCCGGGTAGGGTTGGGGCTGCTTGGCGCTGCGGTTTTCGATGACATCCTTGTCATCCTCATCCTTTCCTCGGCGGTGGCTTTCCTCTCCGGCGGAGGGAGCATCACCGAGATCCTTTGGGTATTTGCCAGGATGGTCATCTTCCTGGCGCTCGCCACAGGCGTGGGACTATGGCTGATTCCTCGGGCGGTGCGCTTCACCCAGCGATTAGGCATCAGCCAGGGACTGACCACATTTGCCATCGTCGTACTGTTGGGCTACGGATTAGCGGCTGAATTGATGGGCGGAATGGCCGCCATCACCGGTACCTTCCTTGCCGGTTTGATGTTCGGCAGAACCGCTGAAAAATCAGCCATCGAAAACAACCTCAACTCGATCGCTTATGCCTTCTTTGTGCCCATTTTCTTCGTCAGCATCGGTCTCAATGTGAATTTACGCCAGCTTGGCGTGGAATCGATCTGGATCTTCCTCGGAATCTCAGTTATCGCCATCCTAGGAAAGATCATCGGTTCAGGCGCTGGCGCGTTATTGGCGAAATTCACCCCGCGTGAATCGCTGCAAATCGGAATCGGCATGGTTTCACGCGGCGAGGTCGGCTTGATCATCGCCAATATTGGCGCAAACGCCGGTTACCTGTCAGAAGAATTGATGACCATCATCGTCGGAATGATCCTGGTGACAACCCTGGTAACGCCGCCGATGCTGCGCGCGTCCTTCAGAACACCTGGCAAACCCCCGGATAAAGCGACCATTCCTCCCCATGCGGAGACAAAGGAGAGTGTCTGATGCATCTAATCATGTTCGTGCTGCATGACCCTGAAAAATTATGTGATCTGCTTGACAGCTGGGAAACCGCCGGCGTGGGCGGGGTGACGGTAATCCCTTCAACCGGCATCGGACGCCTAAAAGCCTCGGATATGCTGCGCGAGGACCTGCCGCTCATGCCCAGTCTCGAAGACATCCTCGAAGCGCCGGAGCGCTATAACCGCACACTATTCACCATGGTTGACAGCGATGAAATGATCGATAAGGTTCTGGAAGCCACCGAGCGCGTCATCGGCAACCTGGATGAGCCAAACACTGGCATCCTTACCGTCATTCCGGTAAGCCGCATCTACGGATTAAACTTCCGGGATTACTAAAAAGAAGTTGCACGGATTTCTTGACCGATTGATGGGGTAATGGTAAAATCCTGCCGTTAACGCCTCCATCGTCTAGGGGACCAGGACGCAGCCCTTTCAAGGCTAAAACCGGAGTTCGAATCTCCGTGGAGGCACAAAAACCGCTCAAAGAGCGGTTTTATTTTTTAGTTTCACTTAGATCTTCGAGAATCTCCGTGGAGGCACAAGAACCGTGGAAAAGCCTTTTTTAACCGGATTTCACTGCTTTCAAGGATTTTCTCTATCTCCCCACCACCAGGACGAACTCGCCCTTCTTTCCCCCGATCTCCTTCGCCAGGTGACCCACTTCGCCGCGGTATACCCGTTCACCAGGCAGCGTGAGGTCAAACGCCACCATCACCCACTGCGCCTTGCCAAAGATCTTCCCCACATCCTCCAGCAGCGCCCCCAGCCGGTAAGGTGTATCCATCACCACAATCGGCATGCGGTAGCCGCGATATTTGCTCAACTCGCGGCGCCGTTGCTCCGGGTCACGCGGCAGGAAACCCGCGAACACGAAGCGCTCGATCTTCGCATCCAACAGGGATAGCGCCGCCATCAAAGACGACGCACCCGGCACCGGTGTAACGATAATACCGGAACTGCTCGCCAGCTGGATGAGGTACGCTCCCGGATCAGAAAATACGGGTGTGCCGCAATCCGAGATCAGTGCGAATGACTCCCCATTGAACAGCCTTGGCAGCAGTTCTGAGGCCTTTTCGGCTTCATTGTGTTCATTGAGCAGGATAAGTTCCTTGCCGGTGATCTCCAGCCTTTTCAGCAGCGTGCTGCCGGGCTTGTATTCCTCGCAGATGACGGCATCAACAGTACGTAGTGTTTCCACCGCCCGCAAAGTGATATCGCCCATATTGCCAATGGGGGTTGCCACAATATAGAGTGTTCCTGCTTGTTTTGCCATTGATCTTCTCCTGCGTACATGTTCTATTCTTATTCTACCCTGTCAAAAGGCAATCCACTTGATTTGTGATACTATCTTATAATCATTGCCTGAAAGGAAAGCGATGAAGTTTTCACGGTTGACAAAGATATCCATCCTGCTGGCCGGATTCTTCTTCCTGGACAAAGTATTCGCCTTCATCCGGCAGATCCTGATCGCCCGCCAGTTCGGGCTTTCCCCTGAACTGGATGCTTTCAACGTCGCCAACAATGTTCCCGACCTGCTCTTCGCGCTTATCTCCGGCGGCGCGCTTGCTATCGCATTTATCCCCGTGCTATCTGAAGTGCTGACCACGTCCGGGCAGCGACCCGCCTGGGTGCTCTTCAGTCGTATCGCCAACCTGGCATTCCTGGTTACCGTAGCAATGGCAATCATTGTAGCGATATTCGCAGGATTAATGGTGAGATCAGAGATAGGCATCGCGCCCGGCTTTACGGCTGATCAACAGCACCTGGTGACGCGGCTGATGCGCATGAACCTGATCGCGACGCTCATCTTCTCCATCAGCGGTTTGGTGATGGCGGGTTTGCAGGCGAATCAGCATTTTCTCCTGCCAGCGATGGCGCCCCTGTTCTATAACATCGGGCAGATCATCGGTGTGACGATCTTCTCTCCTGCTGAAGGTTACCAGATTGGCGGGTTCACCCTGCCCGCGCTCGGGCTTGGCGTGGAGGGGCTCGTGTACGGCGTCATCCTCGGCGCTGTACTTCACCTGCTTATCCAACTGCCGGGGCTGCTTAAATATCACTTCAAATGGTCTCCTGATCTCAGCCTCTCCAACCCCGAAGTGAAAAAAGTGCTTCGTCTGATGGGTCCGCGGCTGGTGACGGTGTTCTTCATCCAGCTCATCTTCCTCATTCGTGATAACCTGGCTTCGCGGCTGGCTGCCGGGGCCGTCACTTCGCTGACCTATGGCTGGATGATCCAGCAGGTGCCTGAAACGCTCATCGGCACTGCCATCGGCACCGCGCTGCTGCCAACCTTATCGGAGCATTTCACACGCAAAGAATGGCAAGCCTTCAGCGATACTGTAAACAAAGCGGTAATGGTGCTTTTCGCGGTCACCATGCCCATTGCCGCCGTTTTGGCTTTCGGGTTAAAACCCCTGCTCGGGCTGGCATTCGATTTTGGCGAGAGCGGCACCAGCCTGCTCACGTGGGTTACAGCCGCTTTTATGCTGGGACTTTTCGGCCACAGCTTAAAGGAAGTGAGCGCGCGTTCATTTTACGCCAGTCAGAACGCTCTGATTCCGTTGTTCACCGCCGGCGGAAACGTGCTGCTGTACGCCCTTGTCGGCGTCCTGCTCTTCCGCCCTCTTGGCGCCCCGGGTATTGCGCTGACCGATTCCATTGTATTCACCCTTGAAGCGATTGTGCTGCTGGCGCTCCTCCTGCGGACAGGTCGCGTCAACATCACTTTTGGATCCACTTTTACACGCGGGCTGGCGGCAACGGTAACGGCCGCAGCCATCACCATCATTGGCGTTCAACTTCTTGAACCCTGCACAGGTGTGCTGATTCACGGCACGATTCCAATGCTCGCAGGATTTGTCATCAGCCTGATATGGATTCTGCCGGAGATTAAAACACTCGCCAGGTTATAAATCCTTCACGTGATAGCATCCTGTGCGCCAGATACGGTATAATAGCCAGCATGGCAATGGACAATACTGAAAGCACAAAACCGATCAAAAAACGCTCCAGAGCTTCCCAACCCGCGGAAGATCTGGTTTCCAGCTCGACCATAAATCCCGGCGAAACTCAAGCCGAGACCAGGGTCATACGCAGAAAACCCGCGAAGCCCCCTGTTGACGCAGAAGCTGCAACGGCTGAAACCGCAAAAATAACCGCTCCCGTTCCTCAAAATACAGCTAATGGTGAAAATTTATCAGAAAGTGAAACCCCGGCACAAAATTCTGAAACCACCGCATTTGCTGAGAAAACGCCAGTCTTAGAACCTGAACCCGCAACAGAATCCACGCCTGAGGAACCTGTTACTATGGCGCAAGGCACATCCGATGGTGAACCCTCAGAACCGCCGGCAAAGGTAAAGCGGGGTAAATGGATATGGCTGGGCATACTGATCATACTGGTGATGGTGCTGGCGGGAAGTGGTATCGGCTATGCGTCTGCCATGCGCGCTCGCAGCGTTGAAGAGGACAATCAGCGGCTATTGATCGCCACCACGCAATTCGAGCTTGGATTGGTCGATCAGGAACAGGGCAAATACGAAATCGCCCAGGATCGCTTCGAATATGTACTGAGCATTTACCCGGGTTTTCCCGGCATCGAGGATAAACTGGTTGAGATCGGTTTGTTGATCGGACAGGACCAGGCGGGAACCTTGATCCCCACACTCGGCCCGGAACCCACGCCAACGGTAGCGATCACGGTCGTGCCCACCAAATCCACGGGCTCCACCACCCTGCTCTTCAGCCAGGCAAAAGCCCAGCTGGAAGGTCAGGACTGGGAAGGGCTGTATACAACGTTGATCGCCATGCGCGAAATTGATCCTGCGTATAAGGCGTTGGAAGTGGACGGGATGTGGTATCTCGCGTTGCGCAATCGCGGTATCCGTCTGATCCAGGGCGGTCAATTGGAACCGGGTATGTACAGCTTCGCGCTGGCTGAACACATTGCTCCCCTCGACGCGGACGCAGAAAGTTACCGCACATGGGCGCGTTTATACTTGAACGCCGGTTCACACTGGATGGTCGACTGGTATGCCGCCGTGCAAGGTTTTGCAAACCTATACACAATGGTTCCTCAGCTGCGCGACGCATCAGGCATCACGGTGACACAGCGTTATTCTCGGGCGTTAATTGGATACGGGGATTACCTGCAGGAAAATTTTGACTACTGCGGAGCTGCTTCTACATACAGACAGGCTTCCTCCATTTACGCTGAGGCATCTTTACCGCAGAAGATCTCCCAGGCGGATGAGTACTGCGCCAATCCCCCTGCTACACCCACTCCCACGGTGGACCCCAACGCGCCAACCCCAACACCAGCCCCCTAAACCCTGAGGTTCAGGTTCAATCGGCGACAGCCCTTCCAATCAGGTCGTGTTTCAGCGCACCTGTGATCTCGACCCGGCTGATCACTCCAACTTCCAGCTCGTCCTCAACGATCACCAGCCCGTCGATCTCCGGTGCGTCGCGGTAAGACCTGCCGACGGATATCTCATCGCCGTAACCCTCAATCAGCACATCGAACGTTTTACCGATCTGCTGCTGATTCCTCTTAAGGGATATGGATTCCTGCAGAGTCATGAGCTCTTCCACCCGATTGAGCTTTTCCTCTTCAGCAATCGGATCTCCAAGGGGCGCAGAAGCCGTTCCTGACTCAAAGGAAAACGGGAAGACACCCAAATGATCAAATTCAACTTTCCTGATGAAATCAACCAGCATTTGAAAATCTGCGTCGCTTTCGCCCGGATAACCAACAATAAAGGTTGTGCGCAGCGCAAGCCCCGGAATCCGTGCGCGCATCTTTCCGATCGTCGAATGCACCCACTCCATATTAGAAGGTCGTTTCATTGCTCGCAGAACTTGAGGAGAGGCGTGCTGCAACGGCATATCCAGGTATGGGAGCACCTGCGGCGCGTCGCTCATGATGTCAATCAGACCATCGGTTACATAACCCGGATACGCATAAAGGATGCGCACCCACGGAATTTGCGGAATCCGCGGTAAAAGGTCTTCAAGCAGGCGCACCAGACCATCTTTCATGCCAAGATCAGACCCGTAATCGGTCGTGTCCTGAGAGATGAGGATCAACTCCTGTACGCCGTTGTCCTGCAGAATTTCCGCATCGCGCAATATGGATTCGGTCGGACGGCTGATCTGCGGTCCTTTGATCAACGGAATCGAACAATACGCGCAAGGCCGACGGCACCCATCAGCGATCTTCAGGTAAGCGCTTGCCCCCTGCAGGGAAACCCTGGCGATCCCTTTCTCATCTCTGCCAATTTCCGGCGCCTCAGGCAGGTGGTAGCGCGGTTTTAGCGGATCACGCCGCAGCGATTTCACCAGGTCGGGCATATCCATCCATCGCCGCGTTCCGATGATCCCGTCAATCCCATTCACACTTTCCGCCAGTTTTTCCCTGAACAATTCGCTAAGGCAGCCCGCCGCAATGAGCAGTTGACCGGGTTTTTTCTGCGCTGCCAGTTCAGACAATACACCAATGGATTCCTGCCGCGCGGGCTCTATGAATCCACAGGTGTTGACGATCATCACTTCCGCCTGGGATGGTTTTGTGACAATAGAATATCCCTCTCGTTGCAGCAGCGCGGCAATCGAATCAGAATCGACCGTGTTCTTGGCGCAACCTAAAGAGACAAGGTAAAAGGAATTTTTTTTCATCAGAATCAGGGGTTGATCGTCCTTTGGGGCGTGATCGTGGCAGTTGGCGCCGTGGGAGAAGGTTGCGATGTCGCGGTTGGTTGGGCGGTTAAAGTCGGGAGGGGCGTCAAAGTTGGAGTCGGCGAAAATCGCGGGGTGGGGGTAACCATCTGATCGCGCGTGAATTCAAGCGAAGCCAGTTGACCCATCAGTCCCAGGATCCCCAGGTCCTGCTGGTTGTGGTAAACCTGCAACGCTGCCGCGTTGCCGGTGAGTAATGTGATCTTCGCGTCTCCCGAATAAGAATAAACATTGCCCGGCACAACCCTTCCCGCGAATTCTTCGACCCCATCCACTGTGATCTTCATATAAGCGCGCTGGTAGGCTACCACCACCACCTGCACCAGTCCTGTAGCATCAGCCGATATGGTCGCCTGAACATCAGTCTGGGGACTTGCCATCGCGAGGGGAGTACCAGTGGCAATTGACTCGATCGGCTCCTCGCTCGAAAGGGGAGATTCTGCTTCCCTGGTTTCATCACCGATCAACACATCTGAAATGGAACTGATCGTGGGAACAGGTTCCGGATTGGTGGTACGGATCATCTGAAACGCTCCCCATATCACCAGACCAAATAAAACGATGAAAACCGTCCCCCCAACCAGCAGATCCGGGGTAAGAAAACGCCGCCAGCCGGTTAAGGGTTCCTTGCCCATTACGGCTACCCCGCCCTTGTTGGCTTCATCCGTCTGAAACTTCTCCTGGCGCCTTTTTTGCAGCCCCTCTGCGTAGCGCAGCTGCATCGAATCCGCGCTCAGGTTGAGGAAAGAGGCGTAATTGTTCAACATCCCCCGCCCCTGCACGCTTGAGGGCAGGTCATCGATCTGTCCATTTTCCAGCGCGTACACAAAGAACTCGCGAATCTTGGTTAGTCGTTCAACATCCTCCAGTGACAATCCAAGCGCTTCCCGCTGCCGCTTCAGGTCCTTACCGATTTCGTTGAAGATCAATTGCGATAACGGAAGTTCTGTTGTTTTGTCAGGATGATGATCCTCACCTGCTTTTAGCGTGTTTTTTTTTCCGGGTAAAACCGAGCGCAAACTGCGCTGAGGTTTTTCCACCAGGACGGGAGTAGGGCTATCGTTTATAGATTTATCCTGCGCAGCCGCGGGGACGGTTGGCGAATTTAATTTCTCAACCTCATCGAACACATCCCGGGATTGAACCCCAAGATATGCGGCGTAGAGGCGGGTAAAACCCCTCGCCTGCGCCGCAGAAGGAATCAGTTCGGGTTGATCGCCCTCGATCGCTTGCAGGTAATTAAGTCGAATATTCGTCTCCCTTGCCGCATCCTCAAGAGAGACCCCTTTTTGCGTTCGCAATTTTTTCAGGTATTCGCCGATAGTTATCATATCTAGGTAATGATTATAACAAAGACCGGCTTCAGCTTCAGGCTGAGATCGCCGGTCTTTTTACTTCATTTCAACTTCAGTGACTATTCAGCAGACTCAGCAGGCGTTTTATCAGCGGGCTCTACCGATGTCTCGTCAACAACGGTGTCTTCCACGACAGGTTCATCTGCGATAACTTCTTCAACAACAGGCTCGTCTGCGATAACTTCTTCAACAACGGGTTCCTCTGTTAAAACTTCTTTCTCAACAGATTCTTCAGCGGCTTTTTTGGCCGCGACTTTGATAGCTTCGCCCTCGCGATTAACATGGACCGTAACTTTAGGGTTCAGGTCAACCGTCAGGTGAATTGTGGCAATATGCTCGCCTAGTGTGCGAATGGGATCGGATTCGAGCTGATGGCGGCTCAAAGAGGTGCCAATTTGCTTGTTGATCTCGTCCACGACCATCTGGCTGGTGATCGAGCCATACAGTTTACCTGTCTCACCGGCTTTGGAGAAGAAGCGCAGTTCCACATTCTCAAGTCTCTCCGCAACACCGCTCATTTCCTGGTTCAGCTGTGCACGCTCGATCGCTGCTTTTTCCCGAATTCTCTCTACGGTTTTCAAAGCACCGGGTGTAGCGAGAGCGGCAAGACCCTGGGGCAGCAAAAAGTTCCGGCCATAACCGTCAGCCACTTTCTTAACATCGCCGGCGTGCCCCAATTTGTACACATCTTTTAATAAAAGTACTTTCATTTTCAAGCCCTTTCACTTCAGAATTCATGCGAAGGGTACAACGCATGTGGGCAGGATTTTACCGCACCTTTCCGGATCGGTCAAATGATGACGGGGAATCGACACCGACTGAAGCTGCTAATCTTCCTGCCAATTGAGGATAAAGTCAATCTGATCCTGGTTTTCCGGACTGCGATGCCACCAGGAGGACGTGCCGCCGCGGAGTACCGATATCTGTTCTAAAGCAGCTGCACCGGAATAACCATGGCGAACCAGGTAACAGCCAACCACTGTTCCGGTACGTCCGATTCCCGCCAGGCAGTGCACATAGACCAGTTTTCCTAAATTGACCGCTTCATCGATCGCGTCCAGGATTTTTTTCATCTTCCCCATTGAAGGGGCGCCAAAATCCACAATAGGAAAGTTTATCCGTTTCACCGCGGAGTCATACAGCTCCGCTTCTTCCAGCATGATCCCCCAATACGGTAAGCGGGAGTCACCGGGTTGGGTCAGGTCAATGATCAGATCAACGCCTGTTCTGATCAAATTGATAACACGCTTCCGGGTGACCTCCTCGTCATAAGCTCCCGGATACTCCCCCGCCATTAAGCTGCCGGGTTCCACCCAATATGAATCTGAAAATGGTAACTGAATGATATCTCTCATTTTTTGTATAATGATTATATCGTATCGAATTAAACCGTATCCCAAAACGAGAATAAACGTCTAATATTATGAGCGTGCACACTGACGAAGAACGGTCTCTATTACGCAAGGCTATAGACTTTGATGAATCCGCGTTAGCGGAGATTTACGACCGTTACCAGTCTGCGCTCTACCGATATGCTTATCGGTTATTGGGTGACCAGCAGCTCGCTGAAGATTGCATCGCAGATACGTTTTTCCGGTTCCTTAAAAATCTACGAAAAGGCAACGCTCCAACTGAGAATCTTCGTGCGTACCTTTATCGCATCGCCCATAACTGGGTCACTGACTATTACCGGCGGGCGCAAAAAGCGCCTGAGCAGGAACTCACTGATCACCTGGCAAAGAATGAAGATATGGACGAAGTGGTGAGCAACCGGCTGGAAAGTGAAGTTATACGTTCAACGATCCTCACCTTAACGCCTGATCAACAGCAAGTCATCATCTTGAAATATTTAGAAGGTTGGCAGAATGAAGAAATTGCCCGATTCATGGGGAAACGGGTCGGAGCGGTGAAAGCTCTCCTCCACCGCTCCCTCGTAACCCTGAAGAAGAAATGTGTATTACAGGAGAAAGAATGAGAAGTAAAAAAGAAGAGTTATTGATCAACAAAATCACAGCCGAATTGGAACAAGTACCGGAACGGGAAGCATCAAATGTAACCGAAGGCAAAGCAAGGTTCCTCGCCCAGGCGAAAATGATACAACGATCACCCGTACCTGTTGCGGTTCCTGAACGTCATAGCATGTGGAGCCTAAAACAAATTATGGAGGTAAAAATGGGAACAATTGTAACAATATTAGTGGTTATCGGAATGATTCTTGGCGGTGTGGGTGGAACTGTTGCGGCCGCTCAAAATGATGTCCCCGGAGAGGCGTTGTATCAGATTAAGCTGATGTCTGAAGGCTTGAAGCAGGATCTTACCGCGGACCCTGAAAAGAAAATGGAGCTTGATCTGCAATTCGCCATGAGGCGTCTGGACGAAATCAAGCAACTGATCGACGTTGGTGAGGAACCCCCCTATCTAAGCTACGCGCGCTTCGAAAATCTCCTCCGGCACGCGGTCGGTCAGGCGGCTTTACTAGAGACAGAAGAGGGCGAGAAAGCACTGTTGCGCATCCGCGAAATGTTACAAGTCCGGGTTCAGCAGATCGAACTGGGCGCCGAAGAGCCTGTGCAGCAGCAAACCAGGACTCTTCTCCAGCAGAGGATTCAATGGCTGGATGAGGGTCTGCTCGATCCGGAACGATTCCTGAATGAAGCAAGGATCGGCTGGGAAACCGCGCCGAATATGGGTGAGATTTCCGGCCCGCAAAACGGCGGTGTGACGGATGAGAATCGACCCGGTAACCAGGGTCAACCGGAAGAAATCCCGGGTGCCGGTCCTGGAAACGCGACACAGGTTCCTGGTGATGGTAACGGATCTGGCCAAAATAATGGTGGTTCGAACGGTGGAAATGGTGAAGGTTCCAACGGAAATTAGACCAGGTTGAAAACCTGATGTCGTGTGCAAAAACGAGGGTGAAAATTCACCCTCGTTTTATATTTCTTTTTTAAGAAATCGCTGCTTATATCGCAAAAGTAGAATAAACAATAAAAAATGAAAGAATGCCGCGACCAAAGAGGAAAACTGTTCAAAATAAAATACCAGTGGGTTAACCACAGTCAGGGTAATGAGCATTACAACAAAACCAAGTAAAACTCCTTTCACCTCAGCTTTAAAGATCAATAACATCGCTGCGATGAGAGAGATCACCCCAACCCCTCCCTCCATCAATACCCGCGCTTCGAACCAGTTCAATCCACCAGCATCGCGGACCAGCCGGTTTGAGATCAATTGGTCAAGAAAAACCTGCATCTGGGCAGCATCACGCGAGACCAATATAAACCCGATAGGTGAAACAAGCGCCCATATTCCCCAGGCAAGAAGACCAATGATCAGGATCCTTCTCATCCTCTCTTTCGCAAGATTAGAACGCTCAAATCTCAGAATACGTGACTTCAATCGTTGGTACAGGTTGGGCGCTTCCGGTACAATACCGGACCGATTCATTTCGAGGTACGTTCTCAGATGCTTGGCAAAATCCACAAGGTAGGGAGATTTTCCCGCTTGGATGATGCCATCCAGTCTACCCGCCAGGTCTTTGTACTCATCTGCTGAAAGGTCATGGTCTAATACTTCCTCAAAGTCTTCAATGATATGATACATTTCAGCTCTGGTTGAACTCCGGCGGTTAGAGCGGATTTGCGCGAACAACAACATGGTAAGCAGGAAAAGAACATAAACGATCGGTGCTGCAGCGGGATAAAAATAATCGTTTTCCTGGGTGATAAACTTGCCCACCTCATCAATGAACAGGCCGATCCCCAGCCCGGCCAGCAGCGCTGAGAGGCGCAACCCCCATCGGTTTATCAAGATCAGCGGCAGAAGAGAGGCGACAAACAACAACAACCCGCCCCACAGTACGTGAGCGATGTGAATCTCTCCTCCACCCAACTGTGGAAAACCGGTGACCTCAAGAAATAGCCGCGTCCCTCCGACAGAGAACCCGAAACTGATCAAAGTGATCAACAAATATTCAGCCGCATGACTGCGCTGCACAGGTGTGCTGTCTTTGAAAGGGTTCAATTCGTCAATCGGGATTTTTCTCGGCATTTATCCGCCTGTCAATATGTGAGTCTTGAGCCGCCGATGAATTCGCGTATGACCGAATCCAATGGGACAAGGCTGTCATCCTGCACCGGGATTATTGACGCCAGCATCCGGGCGACTCGCTCAGCCCTGGTAAAGGCATCTTCCTTCAGCGGATTGTTTCGATATTCCTCAGCCCATTTGTTGAACTCCTCCTTCAAACGCGCGGCGTACAACGACAACTCATACGGCATCGCGGAATTGACAATCGCGTCAGCGTTATTAAGATTAGGAATGATGTGCCGCATTTCACTTGATCGGACATAATGCCAGTGTTCAAGCGTCTGGCGCGGGTCATAAGCCCGATGCGAAGCATCGCGCAGCATCCGGCGCATTAACCTGATATCCGTCCAGTACACATATTCACCATCTTCACCCTTCATCTGCATCAATGGTTCAAGATAAAGCCGGAACTTGCGTGCATTTTCCACGCTGGCGGTCATCGGCGGGAATAATCCATGCAGCGAATCGATCAGGATCAATTCATCAGATTTGAGCTGCATAGGGGTGCTATCAGGAGTGCGCTTGCCGGTTTTAAAATCGTAGTAAGGTATTTTGACCTCTTCCCCGGCAACGAGGTGTTGAAGATGTTCATTGATCAACTCCAGGTCCAGCGCGTAAGGTGTCTCAAAATCATAATCGCCAAATTCGTCTTTCGGGTGCATCGACAGATCAAAGAAGTAATTATCCACATTCAGCGTTACCAGGTTTAACCCCGCACTCTTCAATTTTTCACCAATACGGATCGTTGAAGTGGTCTTACCCGACGATGAAGGTCCAGTGATGATGATGAGCTTGATCTCATCCTGCCGCCTGAGAATCTCCCGAACCGCGCTTTCGATCTCAACGCTATAGGCAGCTTCAGATTCGGTGATCACCTGCGAAAGTTCGCCCGCCTCGATACGCCGGTTGAGCCCTGCGACCGTGTTTAATCCGCGATCGACAGCCCAATCCAATATATGCCAGATCTTCGCCCAGGGAATATTTTCAGACGGTCGTGTCGTTTGAGCATCCTGCTGCTCACGGTGCCTTGCCCGTTCATCGCGGTAAAGGATGTACGCCTTCGCCACCTTCGCGTGCCCGTTCTCGATCAGTACCTTTTCCACCACATCCTGAATTTCCTCGATGTGCGGCGTGTAATCCGGGTCCGGGTTGTCCTCCAAAAACGCCACCACCTGGTGAGAAAGTTCTTCGGCGAGTGTACGATTACGCCCGCCAACCGCGACCGCAGCGCGGTAAATGGCATTGCTGATTCTTTCCGGTGTAAAAGGAACTGTCGCACCGGAGCGCTTGACGACATTCTTAATTCTCGACATGTTTCCTCCTTCCCTGATTCGATACCTGAATTATACAAAATTAAGCCGTTGAAAGATCAACGGCTGAAAAGGTCAATTCAATTTACTGGCTAATTTGCTGGAATTGAAGGGGGTGTGTGTGGAACCACGCTGCCATCCCGGGCGATAAAGATCAACTCACCCACATGGTAAACACCCTCAGTACAAAAACCGTTCGTTATGGAATCCGTGATCAATCCCTGTATCACTACCGCGTTTGCTGCCTGTTCTTCCTGCAACGGTCCAAGCTGGCAGGATTGCGCAGACGCGATATTATCCTTTTGTTCCACCAGCCAATTTGTCATGATCTCAGAAGCAGTCAGCCGCGGCAGGTTGTAACGGTCAGAATCAGATGAATAGACCGAAGGAGTCAGCTCCTTGTCCGCGAAAAGGTAGGCTTCAAAAATCGCCTCAACGGGCTCACCTTCCTGGTTCTTGTAATTTTTCAGGATTTCAATACCAGTATAGGTGGACGGCCATTCACCAAATGGGAGGGCAATGATATTCCCCAGTTGCGGGACGAGATCCTCGCGCCCCACGAGCTTGAGATAATAACGCGTGACCCGATCGTTTTCCTCGATCTGCCAGCGAATATCCTTATCCGCAGTGATACTTAAAAGGGGATGTTGGAAGAGGTGATTGTACGGCTCCACGCCATTCTCGATCGCCCAGGCAATCGTATTCCCCAATTTTCGCCACATGGCATCTTCGTTACCGCCAAAAACAAAGCGGTCGCCCATACGGGCATCACCGTAATATTTGTCCCCCATATTGGAAAAACCGGCAGCGCTGAATCCGAAATCCGGGTGCTCCTGTGAGAAACTCCAAAGCACACCTATTCCCGAATATTCAGATGGTATTCCATCTTCTTCTATAAATATCTGATCGGCAAACCAAAAGTCATCAATCGTAATGATCATTGGTTTCCTACCTGGTGGGGTAACGTATGTCCCATCCATCCAGCTACTCAGACTCACCAATGAATATCCACTGGCGTAATAAGTCTCGAGGTCATTGCGAAAGGTCGACAGATGAACAAACGTAATGTCATTTTTCTTGAGATCATCCGGGATAAAGCGATGATAGAGCACAATCGGCACTTGCTGATCCAGTGCCATGACCGTCGCTTCAACGAAGAATGGAACTTCGGTTGGCGTGGGTGTGGGTGTTGGCGGCAGCGGTGTGGATGTCGACAGCGGTGTGGGTGTGGTGGTGGGCGTTTCTGTGGGCATGAATGATTGCACTACAGAGCACCCGCTCAGCAATTGAGCCACGATCATTCCAACAATCAGCACCGGTACCAATGACAAAGCTTTTTTCATATCGGAGTGATTATATCCTATTTTACAGCCGCGGCAGCAGAATGGACTGCTGATTCTGATATTTTCCTTTGCGATCCGCGTACGAAACCTCGCAAACATCGTCACCATCAAAGAAGAGTACCTGGGCGATCCCCTCGTTGGCGTAGATCTTGGCGGGCAACGGTGTCGTGTTGGAGATTTCGAGAGTCACGTAGCCTTCCCATTCCGGTTCAAAGGGAGTCACGTTGACAATGATCCCGCAGCGCGCGTAAGTGCTCTTGCCCACACAAATGGTGAGAATGGAACGGGGAATGCGAAAATACTCGATCGTCCGCGCCAGCGCGAAGGAATTGGGCGGGATCACGCAAACATCCCCTTTGAAATCGATCATCGAATGTTCGTCAAATTTCTTGGGATCAACAATTGCGCTGAATACGTTGGTAAAGATCTTGAATTCATCCGCCACGCGGATATCGTAACCATAAGAAGAAAGTCCATAAGAGACCACACCCTCCCGCACCTGGTTTTCCACAAAGGGTTCGATCATCCGGCTTTCAATTGCCATCTTCCTGATCCAGCTATCCGCTTTGATTCCCATTCTCGATCTCCTTATCAAAATTAGAATTGCGCCCGTTCCAGCAGCAACCTGTTTATCTTCTGTTCGACATCATTGATCTCTTTTTCATAAGCCGCCACGTCGGCGAGCAGGTCATCAGCTTTGGCTGGATCCTTCAGAGATTTTCGATTGATTTTCACGTTAAGCGCAGCGCCATGAACCGCCGCTTCCGCGAGGTAAAACGCAGAGGCAGCATCAGAGATCGCGTTCAGGTTCCCATATTCAACCGCCGCAGCTGATAGGCGCAGTACCTGCATGGCTAACCCCGCCACCCGGTGCGGAACAATCGCGGCAGCCAGTGTAGCTTCTTCCATCGCGGCAGCCCGCGCGATGATCTCTTCTTCGCTATTTTTCGGCAGTTTGAGCGCTTTCATGAAGCCATCAAATGCTTCGGCGTCCTCTTCCACAGCCCTTGTGAGCGTTTTCCGCAGGTTGTCCGCTTCCTCGATCATCTGCCACATACGTGATTCCACCACGGCGTAACTTTTCTTCCCCACAGTGACGCGCCCTACCATTCCGATGAGACCCGCTGCTTCCGCCGCAGTATATGCGGCGGCTGAGCCACCACCAGGCGTTGGATTACCGCTGGAAAGCTGCTCAATGAATATGTACGGGTTTTGTTCAACTGGAACAGAATCCTGTGACGTGTAAAGCCGGTTCTCCAGGATCTGTTCGGCTTCGAATTGATCCATTTGTGTGTACCACACCGCGGTGTCCACGAGCGCCTGTTGCGGGATCAAACCCACGAGCTCGCTGTGATGAATGCCAACACCGTATCGCTGGGCTTCCCGCCTAACCAGTTCGACGACCCTGAAGATGGGTGTTTTTTTGAAATTGGTCAGGTTCATCGAGACCTGCGCCATACCCTCCACCAACACTCCCATCCCTTTTACAAAACGCAAACCCCCGGAGGAATTGCGCACCGCCCTGGCGATCTTTTGCGCAATTTCAACATCGCCCGTGGTGAGATAAATATTGAACGCGATCAACGGAGCGCGGGCGCCAATGACAGTTGCACCGGCGCTTCCCAGCCTGGCTGGACCAAAATCAGGAGCCCTGTTCGGGTCAGTTTCGATTTCCTTCTTTAAAACTTCAAACTGACCTTTCCGAATATTCTCCAGGTTTTGCCGCTCGGGTCTGGTCGCGGCTTCTTCGTATAAATAGATTGGAATTGAAAGCTCATCCGCCACTCGTTTACCAAGCCGGCGCGCGATTTCCACACAATCGGATATGCTGACCTCCGTGATGGGTACGAAAGGCACAACATCCGCAGCACCGATGCGCGGATGCGCGCCCTGGTGAGTGTTCAGATCGATCAATTCCTGCGCCTTTTTGATCGATTGAAATGCAGCCTCTTCGATCGCGCCTGGTGCACCCACCATTGTGATCACAGTGCGGTTATGGTCAAGATCAGAGTGGCGATCCAGCACACTCACACCGGGAACTGACAGGATCGCGTCGATGATCGCCTCAACAACTTCCGGTCGGCGGGCTTCAGAAAAATTTGGAATACATTCGATCAAGGGTTGTGCCATGATTTTCCTCTCCTTGTTAACAATTATAACCGAGCGGTTATTTCAGGGCTGATCCGGCACGCTCAGTCATCAAACGCTTTAGCGTCCTCCCACAATTTGTCCATCTCCTCGAGCGTCATCGTCTGTAATTCACGTCCGGCTTTCTTTGCGTTAGCTTCGATATGCGCAAAACGCTTCCGGAATTTTGTGTTGGTATAACGCAGCGCAGATTCAGCGTCCACTTTGTGCCATCTGACCAGGTTGACCACGGCAAAAAGCAGGTCGCCCAGTTCGTGTTCACGCTCCAGCGTGGTTTCCGCCTGTCGCACCTCCTCCAGTTCCTCCATTACTTTGTCAATCACTGGAGAAATATCAGGCCAATCAAATCCGACCCGGGCGGCTCGATCCTGTATGGATTGCGCCTGTGAGAGGGCGGGCAGTATCGCCGGAATTCCATCCAAAAGCCCTTTTTGCTTTTCATTGCCGTTTTCCGCCCGCTCGATTTCCTTCAGTTTCTCCCAATTCTGAACCACATCCCTGTCATCCCGGACGCTTACCGAAGCAAAAACATGCGGATGCCGGGAAACGATCTTGCGATTGATCCCCTGGATCACCTCAGTGATTGTGAATTCACTTTTTTCTGCAGCGATTTGGGAATGGAGCGCGATCTGCAAAAGGATATCGCCCAACTCCTCGCGCAGCCCTGCGACGCTTCCATTATCCAAAGCCTCTAACGCCTCGTATGCTTCCTCCAACAAGTACGGTCGCAGGCTGGTGTGGGTCTGCTTGCTATCCCATGGGCAGCCGCCAGGCGCTCGCAAACGGGCAATCACCTGCATGAAACTTTCCAGTGAAGCGTCACTTGACAAAGGGGGTAGATAAATCGCCGTAAGCGGGATGTCAATATCTCCAAGATCTCCAACCTTCGTGCTCTGCCATTTTGCGCTGAGAGAACCCTCCAGGATGTATGCCGGCGAGTCCGCCGTGTAAACCTGGCGCAATGAGACCGGGATACTTGTTTTCGACAGGTCGATATCTGCAAGATACAGCACAACCGGCAAAGACGGTGAAAAAACAGGGAAAAGATCTTGCAGGATCTTTAAACCATCCAGTGATTGCACCCCTCCATCTGTGATGGACGCATCAAGCGTGCATAAAGTTGCCAGCGGATCAACGCCCGGGATTTGCACAAGATACTCAGCCTGTTTTGCCAACTGTCTGCCGGGAATGTCGATCGCGAATGGCTGCAGCGGTGTCACGTATAAAACGCGCAGATCCACGGTATCTGGGATAAGAGAGGCCATATGTTCGTTAATTGCGTCGATATGCCAGTTCTGTTCATTTTTCGTGGGTTCCAGGGTGATCGCTCCCTGCACACCTATTGAGTTCAGCCATTCTGACGCTAAATTGCCGCGCGCGAGGATCACCATCGCAGCCCTGGCAGCTTCCCTCACGACATCAGGATCTGCATGTACCCCGCAAAATATCAACTCTTTGATCTTATATTCATTCATTGGACCTCGACAATACGAAAAAGATGCAGCCGTTTCCGGGCGTATGGACAGTGATCTGGTTGATCATACTGCCCGGACCGCCCTGCAACAACCGCATCTCATCCGAACCAGGATGGAATCCCGGAGATTTAACGCTTGGTGTAAGTAGGTGCCTTACGGGCTCGCTTGAGACCTGGTTTCTTGCGTTCCTTCACACGCGGATCACGGGTGAGGAACCCACCCTTACGCAGCAGCGCGGTATTTTCAACGTTTAATTTTACCAGCGCGCGGGCAAGTCCCAATTGCACAGAGTCTGTCTGACCTGTGACGCCACCACCGTTAACAACGGCTGTGATGTCAAAGGTTGCGCGATCCTGGTCTGCTGCTGCTAACGGGCCGAGGATGGCTTCAATATCCCCGGTTCGCGGGAAGTATTCCTCAAGGGGACGGTCATTGACCAGGAACTTACCGGTGCCGCTCATTATGCGCACCCTGGCAGTGCTTTCTTTTCGGCGTCCAATACCTTCATAATACTGAATAGACATGTTCTTCCTGCTCCTTTATGCTACCGGTTTCGGGTTTTGCGCTTCGTGCGGATGTTCGCTTCCAGCATAAACCTTCAGGCGTTTTAATAAAGAACGTCCGATTTTGTTATGCGGGAGCATTCCCCAAACCGCAGATGTGATCACCCGGTCAGGGTGATTCTTCATCTGGTCTCTCAATGTGACTTTCTTGAGACCACCGGGGTAGTTTGAATGTTTGTAGTAGTTTTTCTCATCGAGGCGTTTCTGGGTGATATCAAGCTTAGAGGCATTGATGACCACCACCACGTCTCCCATATCAACACCCGGTGTGTAAGTGGCTTTGTGTTTTCCCAACAGGTAATGCGCAATCTGGGTCGCTAGGCGACCAATTCCCTGCCCGGCCGCATCCACCAGCAGCCATTCAGGTTCCTGTTTTCCTTTTAGGACGAAAGTTTTGTCCAATTTCTCATCTCCATTTGACGTTCTTAAACGTCATCTTCGTTATTTAGTTTTTTTCATCCTCGCTGTTTATATCGCGATTGCCGGAGAATTTTACTTCTGCCAGCGTCAAACCGTGGGCTGGTGCCAGCCCGGGTTTCAACAGCGATCCATCGTTAAGGGCTTTTACAATTTCCTGCGAACTAAGACCGCCCTGGGCAAATCTCACCTGGACATAAACCAAACGCCTTACCATGTGGTACAAAAACGCGTTGGCTTCCACTACATAACGCAGGGTGTCCCTTTCAGCAAACCAGCTGCTTTTGAAGACCTCACGAATAGTACTGCCACCCTTCTTCATCGCCCTGCCAAAGGCTTTGAAATCGTGTTTGCCGATGAATAACCCGGCAGCTTCTTCAAGGTGGTCTTTTTTCAATTCCGGCCAGACCCGCCAGGCGAAACGTTCACGCAGCGGATGACGAACATCCGAGCTGTAGATGATGTAATGGTATTTTCGGCTTGAAGCGTCATAACGGGGGTGGAATTCGGCTTCTACCTTTGATACCTTCAAAATGGATACATCATCCGGCAGCCTGGCATTCAACGCCTGACGCAGATCAGCAGATGAGTGTTGCCAATCCAGCGTACAAGTCGCAACCTGCCCTGAGGCGTGCACACCAGAATCGGTGCGCCCGGAGAAGAGGATGGATTTTTCCTGCCATCCTAATTCCCTTAGCGTATCTTCAAGCACTCCCTGAACAGTGCGTTCTTTTCCCTGGCGTTGAAAACCGGAAAAATCAGTACCGTCGTAAGCGAGGATAAATTTGTAAGGTGCCATTCCTAATCCTTCCAGCTTGCGCCGGAGGGATTATTCTTCAACCAGCTCGATCAGGACCATTTCAGCGGCATCACCGAGGCGGGGTCCTAAGCGATTGATACGGGTGTAACCACCATTTCGATTTTCGTAGCGCGGGGCGATTTCATCGAAGAGCTTACGAACCATCGCGGCATCACCCAACCGGGCTGCTGCGAGACGGCGGGCGTGCACTTTTTCCGCATCAGTGGCTTTTTCACTGCGTCGCGCCAACGTGATCAGTTCTTCGGCTTCACCACGAATGAACATGGCTTTCGCGCGAGTGGTCTGAATCCGTTCATGTTCAAATAATTGCTTGACCATCGTGCGGCGCAAACCCGCGCGCTGGTCTTTTCCTCGACCAAGTTTGTATCCTGCGATTTGATGACGCATATCTACCTACTCCAACTCTTTTTCATCTTGCATGAAGCCTTTTTCGATCATCTTCTCACGCAGTTCATCCAGGCTTTTTTCGCCAAAATTGCGGATGGACATTACGGCTTCATCGCCTTTTTCCAGTAATTCCAGAACATCACCTACCGTCTTTACGCCCGTACGCTTCAAAGAATTGAATACGCGAACAGAAAGATCCAGATTTTCGATTGGTGTTTCGGCTGCTTCACTCGTGAGGTGACTACCAGTGATTTCTTTTTCAACGCCGATCAGCACAGATTCTTCCGTCACCCCGGAAAGCAGTCTCAGGTGTTCGATCACGATGCTCGCCGATGAGGACAATGCTTTTTCAGGTGAAATGGTGCCGTCTGTCCAAATCTCGAGAACCAGACGATCGTAGTTGGTGCTCTGGCCGACGCGGGCAGATCCGACTGAGAAGTTGACACGTTTCACAGGGCTGTAAATGGCATCCACCGGGAGTTCTCCGATGGGTAGTTTACCGCTGCGATCTGTCGCCGGTGAATAACCGCGACCGCGATCAACCGTAAAATCGATGTCAAGTTTCGTCTTCGGATCATCAACGCTGAAGAGATACAGTTCCGGATTGATAATTTCTATTTCTGCCGGTGCCTGGATATCAGCCGCTGTAACAACGCCCTCACCACGTACATCGAGGTGCATGTGAGCAATTTCACCTTCGTGGAGAATCATTCGAACCTGCTTAACCTGCAGGATCACCTGGATGACATCCTCACGGACACCGGGGATATCTGAAAATTCGTGGGTAACATCTGAAATGCGCATTGAAGAGATCGCTGCGCCATCCAATGAGGAGAGCAGCACCCTTCGCAATGCGTTACCCAGGGTGTCACCGAACCCTCTTTCGAGCGGGGCGATGATGAATTTACCGTAATTGCGGGATTCATCCTCGCGCTCGATCTTGGGCGTGACCATGTTAACTAGAGCGCACATAATACACCCCTTTCCGATACTGATACGTATCCTGTCATCTGACCTTACCTTGAGTAATACTCAACGATCAACTGTTCGTTCAGGCTGCCATCGATCTCGGAACGTTCGGGGAGCCTCAGTACACGACCGGAAAGTTGTTTGATATCTCGATCCATCCAAACTGCGCAGAGACGTTTTTCTGCCAGGTCAGGTAATTCTTTGAAAAATGTTAATTTCTTTGCATTTTCCTTGACGGCAACAGTGTCACCCGGTTTTACCAGCATGGACGGGATGTCAGCGCGGCGGCCATTCAGAGTGAAGTGACCATGATTGACAAGCTGACGCGCCTGGGCGCGGCTTTCAGCGTACCCAAGTCGAAACACTACATTGTCCATACGGGATTCAAGTGTCTGCAGCAGCAGCAAACCTGAAAGCCCGCGTGAACGCACGGCGATACTGTAGTAACGCCTGAAAGGGCGTTCCATCATGCCGTAAACACGGCGTGCGCGCTGTTTGGCGCGTAGTTGGCGCGCATAGTCTGATTCACGCTCCGATCGACCCTGGCGGGTGCGACCGTGCTGACCGGGGGCAAAACCACGCTTCTCAAATGCACACTTGGGTGAGTAGCAGCGGGTTCCCTTTAGAAATAGTTTTTCACCTTCACGCCGGCAAAGTTTACATGCCGGACCAGTATATTTTCCCATATATTACCTTCTCCTCTATTACACGCGGCGTTTTTTCGGAGGCCGGCAGCCGTTGTGCGGTACCGGTGTGATATCCGTGATCGAACGCACTTTTAAACCAAGTGATTGTACAGCGCGAATCGCTGATTCACGTCCAGGTCCCGGACCCTTGATGATCATGTCCACTTCCTGAACGCCCATACCCTGGGCAGCCTTGATCGCCTGCTCAGCAGCAAGCCGGGCCGCAAAGGGTGTGCTCTTGCGGGAGCCTTTAAAACCTGCTGAACCCGCACTTCCCCAACAAATGCTGTTACCCTGTTGATCAGTAACCGTCACAATTGTATTGTTGAACGATGCAAAAATGTGAACCTGGGCTGATGACAGGGTTCGTTTGGTTTTGCGGGCAGTGCTTGTTCGACGCGTTGAGCGTACATTTTGAGCCATATTACCTCGTCTACCTTTTCTTCAAATTCCGTAAAATTTCCGTTTGCTTTACCAGCCGGGTTGCCGCGGGGGGAGAAGGCACCCCACCCAGACCAGTTAAGGTCACAGATTATTTCTTCGCTGCTCCACGGCGGCGTCCGCGTCCGGCAACAGTCTTCTTAGGACCCTTGGCGGTGCGAGCATTGGTCCGCGTACGCTGACCATGCGCTGGAAGATTCCGGCGATGCCGCAAACCACGATAGCAGCCGATTTCAATAAGGCGCTTAATATTCATCTGCGTTTCACGACGCAGGTCGCCTTCGACTTTATAATTCTTTGAAATGTACTCGCGCAGGGCAGATACCTCTGCTTCAGTCAGATCTTTGATCCTGGTATCCGGATTGACCTGAGCTGACCTCAGGATTTCTCTGGCGCGTGTGGGGCCAATACCATAAATATAGGTGAGCCCAATTTCGACCCGCTTGTTCCGCGGAAGATCAACACCTTCAATTCTAGCCATATGTCCTCTACCCCTGTCGCTGCTTATGCTTTGGGTTTTCGCAAATGACAAAAAGAACGCCACTGCGTTTTACAATCTTGCACTTCGCACAACGTTTGCGAATGGATGTTGAAACTTTCATGTTACGTACTCCTCGCTTCCGATCTTAATCCGAATTTTCAATTTTACTACTACTTCCAAATTCCGTCCAGAACAGACCCGTCTCCCTGCGTAGTCAGGATTAGGGGACCGTTCTCGGTGACCGCCACTGTGTGTTCAAAGTGAGCAGTCAGTGATCCATCGGCTGAAGAAACTGTCCACTGGTCTGGCAGCACCTTTGTGTACGGTGTGCCAACCAGCAGCATTGGTTCGAGAGCAATGACCATACCCGCTCTCAACAGGATTCCTCTGCCGGGTATCCCATAATTAGGCGCCTGCGGACCTTCGTGCATCGCGCGCCCCACACCGTGTCCGGTGTATTCGCGCGTGACTTGGAACCCGCGGCTTTCAGCGTAGTGCTGGATGGCTGCGGATACATCACCAACGTGATTGCCAGCCACCATCTGGCTGATACCAGCAAACAACGCGCCTTCGGTAGCGGTAACCAGCTTGTGAGCGGTTTCTGAAACCTCGCCTACCTCAGCTGTGAACGCGGCGTCCCCCACATACCCCTCGAATACCGTTCCGCAATCAACCGAGACGATATCCCCTTCCTTAAGCTTCCGTTTGCCCGGAATTCCGTGCACCATTTCGTAATTTACGCTCACGTTGGTGCTCGCGGGGTAAGGATATGGACCTGGGTACCCTTTGAAGGGACTGTAGCAGCCATGCTTTTTGAGAACCTCTTCTGCCGCGGCGTTCAAATCCGCGGTGGTGATTCCCGGACGCACGATTTCGCGCGCGGCAGCCAATGCTTCCGCATTAATCCTGCCAGCCTGCTGCATGATGGCAATCTCCTGGGGAGTCTTGATGGTAATCTGTCTATCCCAGGACATTTATCCAGCCTTGTCTATTGCATGTAAAAGATCTGATGTTACCGTTTCGATAGGTTGCGTGCCATCGATATTCACCAGCAGGCCTTTTTCCTGATAATAGGCGATCAGGGGAGCGGTCTGCTCCTGATAAACCTTGATGCGGTTTTTTACCGTCTCGGGTTTATCGTCATCACGCTGATACAACTCGGAGCCATCCAGATCACAGATACCTGCCACAGCGGGCGGGTTGAACTTCTCGTGATAGATGTGCCCATTCGCACGGCATGTCCAGCGGCCACTTAATCTCTCCACCAGGATTTCTTCCGGTACAAAGATGTAGGGCACCAGGTTGACTGCTCCATCGAATTCCTCAAGCATTTTTGCCAGTGCTTCCGCCTGGGCAGGCGTTCGCGGAAATCCATCCAGCAGTGCGCCATTGACTGCAATCCGGTTGGCTTAAACGATCACGAACCATCGCGATCGTCACATCATCCGGAACCAGCTCACCGCGCTTCATGTAACTCTGGGCTAACTTTCCCAGCTCCGTTTCTTGCTTCAAGTTCTCCCGGAACAGGTCTCCAGAGGACACGTGAACCAGGTCATATTTTTCAGCAATGATCTGGGCTTGCGTCCCTTTTCCAGCACCCGGAGGTCCGAGGAGAACGATGTATTTCGTCATAACTAACCCTTGATGATGCTTTCGTCGTAACCGTGCACTTTGAGCTCGGTCTCGATGATGGTGAAGGTATCACGTACAACACCTACCACAATCAGCAAACCTGCTGCCGAGATCACGAACGCGCTCTGGCGGGTGATCGGCAGTATCGCGCTGATCAGGTATGGCAGTACTGCCACGAAGCCCAGGAAGAATGCACCAGGGAACGTGATACGCCTTTGAACCTTGGTCAAATACTTCTGCGTCGGTCCACCGCGAACCACACCGGGAATCTGTGCGCCTTGCTTTTTGAGCGTGTCACCATAATTCTGCTGGGTGAAGAGAACATCAGTGTAGAAGAAAGTAAACGCTACGACAAGGACAAAGAAGAGCGTCGGATAGAACCATCCGGATCCGCTGAATAGATTGTAAACCGAGTACCAGAAACCCGAGGTCTTGCCAGCGATAAAGTAACTTGCGATCAAAGCCGGGAAAGACAGGAATGTCTGGGCAAAGATGAGCGGGATCATACCCGCCATGTTGACCATCAAAGGCAGATTGCTGCGTACCGGCATGGACATTCTGTTGCCGACGCGGCGACCCGGGAAAAGTACCGGGACGTTTCTCCTGCCCTGTTGAACGTAGACGATCGCGAAGATGGTCAGCGCCAGCAGCGCAAGGATGAGCAACAGCACCCACCAACCGTTCTCTTTATCGGCAAGGATGCTGATGAGGTTGGTCGGAATGCTCGAGATGATACCAGCGAAGATGATCAGAGACAAACCCTGGTTGGGGATACCAAATTCAGAGATAAGCTGACCAAGCCAGATGCCAAACATCGTTCCCGCCACCATACTGAATAACAGTGTGAGGGTCGGCATCAGCGAACTGCCGCCGAACCCAAAGGTGAACGTGAGGATGCTCCCGGTAGTAGCCATTGAATTAAAGATGTTCACCTGACCGATGGCTGAAAGCAGTGCCATGGGGATGGTCAACAGAGTGGTCCAGCGTTCCATGATCTGGCGTCCCTCACGCGGGTTGTCTTTGATCCTGCGATCAAGCGCCGGGATGATGGGTACGAGCAGCTGGATGATAATCTGAGCGGTGATGTACGGATAAACACCCATCGCCAAAATTGAGAAATTGGAGATGGTACCACCAGAAAGCAGATCAAGCAGGTTGAAAAGTGATGCACCCGCTCCACCCATTTCAGAGATGGAACGAATGACCTCGCGGTTGATTCCCGGAACGGGGATATTTGCCGCGAATCTATAGATCACCAGCAACAGCAGTGTGATCAACAGTTTCTTGCGGATATCTTCAGACGTCCATAGATAACGCCAGGCTGATCGCTTCATTCATTACTCCTTAGAGTGGCGTTAGGCGACGATTTCAACTGAACCGCCAGCCGCCTCGATCTTTTCACGAGCAGATTTGGTTACCCTTTGAACCTGCACGGTAAGTGCTACATTTACTTCACCGCGGCCTAAAAGCGCGACAGGGTTGCCGGGCTTGTGTAGCAGCTTTGCTTCACGCAGCGATTCCCTGGAGACGACACTGCCTTTTTCAAATCTTTCCAGTTGGTCAATGTTGATCTCGTTGTATTCCACCTGGTTGGGTGGAGTGAACCCTTCACCACGCATGAACGGCAAGCGGCGGTAGAAAGGCAGGTTACCACCCTGTCGGTAGAGGTTGCCGCCGGAACCAGCGCGTGAACCCTGGCCTTTGGTACCGCGCCCGGAAGTTTTACCCTGACCGGCTGAGATACCTCGACCTTTGCGTTTTGGCGCTTTGCGGGCGCCTTCATTTGGCATTAAATCGTGTAATTTCATTAGATTTCCTGCTCTTCAATTTTTACTAAATGATTGACTTTCATCAGCATGCCGCGGATCACAGGGTTATCAGCCTGTTCAACAGTCTGATTCATACGATGCAATCCCAGCGCACGGACGGTGGCCTTTTGTCTTTCGGAATATCCAATTGCGCTTTTCACCAGGGTGATGCGCAGTTTCTTTTCCGCTACTTTTTTCTTAGGCATTCTTCCTCCGCTCCCAGTAGGGCATTAATTCCTTCACGGGTTTTCCGCGGCGGGCAGCTTCTGTCTCAGGGGATTTAAGCTGCGAGAGTGCGTCAAAGGTTGCTTTTACAACATTCAAAACATTCGAGCTTCCCAGCGACTTGGTGAGAATGTCGTGCACACCAGCTGCTTCCAACACGGCGCGCACACCACCCGCTGCGATAACACCAGTACCTGCAGACGCGGGTTTTAGCAATACCACCGCGCCGGATGTCCGACCAGTGACCTCGTGGGGAATTGTCGTCCCGGTGAGTGTAACCTTCTGCAAACTCTTATGAGCGCGTTCAGTCGCTTTACGCATCGCGTCGGGTACTGCGTTGGCTTTACCAATTCCAATGCCTACTTTGCCGTTATTGTCACCAACAACGATCGTCACACGGAACTGGAACCTTCTTCCGCCTTTAACCACTTTCGCAACGCGGGCGATCTCAACTACACGCTCGTCGTACTGCATTTCCAGGGGTTGATAGTTCGTCATATCCATAAATAAAGCCCTCTATTTCCTAAAACTCAAGGCCGGCTTCACGAGCCGCGTCAGCCAGCGCCTTTACACGCCCGCCATATCTGAAACCACCGCGGTCGAAGACCACCTGGGTGATTCCACTATCCTTGGCGCGTTTGGCGACAAGTGCACCAACAAGGCGGGCTTGTTCGACCTTTTTTAGACCGCTCAATTTCTCGCGGAGTTCGTGGTCAATGGTTGAAGCTGACACCAGCGTGACGCCGGCGTTGTCATCAATGACCTGTGCATAAATTTCAGCCAGACTCCGGAAAACACTCAGGCGGGGACGAACTGCGGTTCCGCTGATGAACTTGCGGACGCGGCGATGCCTGTGAATCCTTGCTTCTGTTCGATTATTTTTTGCCATATTCGCTCACCTGCCTTACGCTTTCGCCTTGCCAGCTTTACCGGCTTTCCGGCGGATCTTCTGACCTTTGTATCGGATACCCTTACCCAGATAGGGTTCAGGCGGTCGGATTTTATAAATATCGGCGGCCAGTTGTCCGACGACTTCTTTGTCATACCCGTTAATCTTAACCAGACGGGTCTTGCTTTCAATTTCAAAATTGATCCCGGCGGGTGGTTCAATTACGAACGGGTGTGAATAGCCGACGTGAAGAACAAGCTTCTCACCGTCCATTTCCACACGATAGCCCACACCGTCAACTTCCAGTTCGGTTGTAAAGCCCGTCGATACACCCTGCACCATATTAGCCAGGACGGCACGGGTTGTCCCGTGCAGCGCACGAACCGGCGCGAGATCGGATTCGCGTTTCACCAGCAGCACACCATCTTCTTTAGTAATGGTAATGTCGGGTGAAAACTGGCGTTTCATCTCGCCCTTCGGTCCTTTTACGGTTACCACTGAGCCTTTGATATCAATCTGTACTGACTCAGGAACCTCGATTGGTAATTTACCTATACGTGACACGATTACTATCCTCCTTCATCCCAAAGGGCTACCAGACCTTGCAGAGAACTTCGCCGCCAATACCGAGCTGGCGGGCTCTCTGCCCGGTCATCACACCCTTAGGGGTGGACAGGATCGCGATACCCATCCCTGCCAGAACCCAGGGGATGTCTTGTTTATGTGTGTAGACGCGGCGACCGGGGCGGCTTATCCGCTCAAGCCCGGTGATCACTGCAGATCGTTCGCGGCGTTCACCAACATACTTGAGTTTTACGCGCAAGGTCTTCATACCCGGCTTGTCACTCTCTACAACTTCATATCCTTCAATGAAACCTTCCTCTTTCAGAATCCGGGCGATTTCCGCCTTGATTTTTGATTGAGGCATGGCAACCACGGATTGGCTGGCCATGACGCCATTCCGGATACGGGTCAACATATCAGCAATTGGATCATTTACACTCATGTTTCTTCCTCCGAATTGGCATTACCAGGATGACTTGGTCACGCCGGGAATCTCACCTTCTAGGGCGAGCTCTCTGAAGCAAATGCGGCATAAGCCGAATCTTCGCAGGTATCCACGCGGGCGCCCGCAGCGTTTGCAGCGATTGCGCACCTGATTGGGATATTTCCTTCTTAATTCTCGATATTCCATGCATTTCTTTGCCATACTATTCCTTCCTGAAAGGCATGCCAAGCATTTGCAGCAGCGCTGCGGCCTGTTCATCCGTTGGTGCCGTGGTTACGATGGTGATTTCCATACCACGTACCTTGTCAACTTTGTCATACTCGATCTCAGGGAATATGATCTGTTCCCGCAGACCAAGCGTGTAATTTCCGCGTCCATCAAAGGATTCAGCGGAAACCCCGCGGAAATCGCGCACACGGGGCAGCACGATATTCATCAAGCGATCAAGGAATGCCCACATCTTTTCACCGCGTAACGTAACAGCGGTGCCAATGGCGCGGCCTTCACGCAGCTTGAAGTTGGCAATGCTCTTGCGCGCCTTGGTGATGATCGGTTTCTGACCGGTGATCGCGCCAAGATCTTTCACCGCGGCATCCATCGCCTTGGGGTTCTCATTCGCCTCGCCCATACCAATATTGATGACCACTTTCGTGATCCTGGGAACCTGCATGACGTTAGTCAGGCCCAGGCTTTTCATCAAGGCCGGTGAGACTTCGTTTAAGTATTTTTCCTTCATTACATTCATTCGCACACACTCCAATACGGCTTAGTCATCGATCATCGCGCCGCATTCTTTACATTGGCGCTTCGTCTTGCCATCTTCACGGATCAGGGCAACCCTGGTCGCCTTGTTGCATTTCTTGCAGACAAGCGCTACATTTGAAATGCTGACCGGCGCTTCGAAGCGGATGATTCCAGGATTCACTGTTCGACCCTGCGATTGAACCTGCCGCTGGTGCTTTGTGCGGGTATTTACGCCCTGCACCACAACTCTGTTTTCATCCGGTAGAACCTTGATCACCTCTCCACGTTTACTTTTATCTTCAGATTTACCGCGGATAATTTCTACCTGATCACCTTTACGAATTTTTACCTTCATCTATTCTCTCCTATCCTTCTGCCTATAGTACTTCAGGCGCAAGAGAGACGATCTTCATATAACCGCGCTCGCGCAATTCGCGTGCAACCGGTCCGAAGATACGCGTTCCCTTCGGATTCTGACCATCAGTATCAAGAATCACTGCCGCGTTGTCATCAAAGCGGATCGATGATCCATCTTCGCGTCGCCATTCTTTGGAGGCTCTGACGATAACGGCTTTCACGATATCGCTCTTCTTGACCGAACCCTGAGGGGTGGCAGATTTAACTGTGGCGATCACAACATCACCCACGCCACCATATTTGCGCCCTGTTCCTCCCACCACCTGGATGACGAGGATTTCACGCGCACCGGTGTTGTCAGCGACCTTTAATCGAGACTCCTGTTGGATCATTCAACCGCCTCCTCGGCCACTTCAAGTGTCTTACCTTCGCGCTTGATGATCGACTGAACCATCCAGGTTTTCTCTTTGGAGATAGGGGCGCATTCAACCACCATCACCTGGTCTCCAATGGCACAACCCAGTTCATCGTGCGCTTTCAGTTTTTGCTTGGCGTGGACCACTTTATGATAAAGAGGGTGTTGATAGGTTCTTGAAACCTCAACCACAACCGTTTTCATCATCCGGTTACTGGTGACAATGCCAGTTAATCGACGTCGTTCATTCATTTTCCACCTTCCAGGTTCTTGCCTAACTCGCGTTCGCGTAAAACTGTCTCGTAAAGAGCGATCTTGCGGCGGGTTGCTTTCAAGCGGCTGGTATCCACCAGCTGACCTGTGACAATCTGAAACCGAAAGTTCATCAATTCGTTGCGCGTATCGGCGAGCTTGGTCTTTAATTCTTCAGTGGACAATAAGCGAATCTCAGCAGTTTTCATAGATTCTCTCCTACCTCCTGGCTTCGCGTCAGGATCTTTGTCTTGATCGGGAATTTGTACGACGCCTGCTTGAGGGCTTCGATGGATTCCTCCCGTTCAAGTCCACTGATCTCGAACATGATTCTGCCCGGTTTCACCACTGCGACGTAATATTCCACATTACCTTTACCCTTACCCATACGGGTTTCAGGCGGGCGATGGGTGTACGGCTTATCGGGGAAGATCCGGATCCATACTTTTCCGTGACGTTTCATGCGATGTACGATTGCACGCCGGGCGGCTTCGATCTGGCGGGCGGTGATCCAACCCGGTTCCAACGCCTGAAGGGCGTATTCGCCTGAAGTTATTTCAGCGCCGCGCAACGCCTTGCCGGTCATTCGACCGCGCATCACTTTACGCCACTTTACACGTTTTGGCATCAACATAGCTGCTACCTCTTTCAGATTACCCGGGCAAAAACCCGCGGTATTAATTATTCACTGACGTACACACCCTCGGTGGCTTCAACCTTCTCTTCCACACCGGGGATGATCTCGCCCTTGTAAATCCAAACCTTAATGCCAATGCGGCCGTAGGTGGTCAATGCTTCTGCGCGGGCAAAATCAATGTTCGCACGCAATGTCTGCAGCGGAACCCTGCCCTCGCGCAGCCATACGATACGCGCCATTTCAGCACCGCTTAAACGACCCGAGACTGATACCTTGATGCCTTCAGCACCCTGGCGCATCGCCTGCTGCAGCGCGCGCTTCATTGCGCGCCTGTAGCTAACGCGGCGTTCGATCTGCCCCGCAATGTTCTTGGCGACCAGATACGCATCACAATCCGGCGCTTTGATCTCCTTGATCTCGAGATCGATCTTTTTTCCTGTCAAAGCTTCAAGGTCGGCGCGAATCTTCTTGACCGAATCACCTTTGCGCCCGATCAAGATGCCAGGTTTGGCAGTATGAACGACCACTTTGACCTTGCCGGGAAATCTTTCGATCTCTACCGTGGAAATCCCAGCCTTTTCGCCTTCCTGCTTGATCATTTTGCGAATGAGGAGATCCTGATGAAGTTGATCGCGATACTGTGTTCCTTCAGCGTACCAGCGGCCTTCCCAAGGCTGATTGATTCCAAGACGAAAACCTATTGGATGTACTTTTCGACCCATAATTTCTCCTGGTGTCCTTTTCCTTTACTCTTTCTCGCGCAGCACAACCGTGATGTGAGAAGAGCGTCTCAACAACGGCTTGAACCGACCGCGGGCGCCAAAAGCGCGCCACTTGCGGACCGGAGCGTCATCAGCGGTGATCTTGTAGATGTACAGATCATCACGATTCACACCAAAGTTCTCCTCAGCGTTGGCAACAGCCGACGCAAGCAATTTGCCTACGTGCCGTGCCGCGACCTTGTTGGTGAACTTTAAGGTGGTCATAGCCTCAACAGCTGGCTTGCCGCGGATCAAATCAATAACCAGGCGAGTCTTTTGCGCGGAAACACCGCAGTTCTTAAGTTCAGCGCGAATATCTGTTGCCATGATTATCTCGCTCCAGTCGATTTATCGGACATGTGCCCTCTAAAATGCCGCGTGGGGGCAAATTCACCCAGGCGGTGTCCCACCATGTTCTCGGTGATGTAAATAGGCACGTGCCGGCGTCCATCATGCACAGCGATGGTGTGTCCCACCATCTGCGGGAAGATCGTGCTCGCTCTGCTCCAGGTGCGAATCACTTTCTTCTCACTCTTGGCATTCATGGCTTCAATTTTTTTCAGCAGTTTCGGGTCGACGAACGGCCCTTTCTTTAGCGATCTTGACATATTTGCGTCCCTTCTTCTCGGTTAGAGCTTGACCTGTCTACCGATTGCCGGAGTTCCGGCGCCGAACGATATACTTGTCAGTACTCTTGTTGCGGCGGGTTCTATACCCGCGGGTCGGTTTACCCCAGGGACTCTTCGGTCCGGGCATACCAACAGGCTGACGTCCTTCACCACCACCGTGGGGATGATCGCGGGGGCTCATCGCAGTGCCGCGAACAGTAGGCTTGATACCCATATGGCGCTTACGACCAGCCTTACCCAGCTTGATGTTACTGTGGTCAACATTTCCAACCTGACCGATCGTCGCGTAACATTTCTGCCGGATCAAGCGAACTTCACCAGACGGCATGCGAACCTGGGCATAATCTCCCTCTTTCGCGACCAGCTGAGCAGAAGTACCAGCTGAGCGCACCAACTGACCGCCCTTTCCCTCACGCAGCTCAATATTGTGAATGTTTGTGCCAACCGGGATATTGGAAATTGGCAGGCTGTTTCCAGGACGAATTTCGGCTGTCGGTCCGGCTAAAACTTTGTCATCGACCTTCAATCCTACTGGGGCGATGATGTAACGTTTTTCGCCATCAGCATAGTGAAGCAGCGCCAGGCGTGCGGTACGGTTGGGATCGTATTCGATTGCGGCAACACGAGCAGGAATGCCCAGCTTGTCGCGCTTGAAATCTACAATACGGATGTATTGGCGGACACCGCCGCCTTGATGGCGGACTGTGATCCGTCCCTGGTTGTTACGTCCAGCCTTGGCGGTGCGAATGACGATCAGGGAGCGCTCAGGAGTATCCTTGGTGATCTCCTCAAAGCCGTACCCGGTCATCGACCTTCGGCTGGGGGTTGTGGGTTTATATATCTTGATAGCCATTACTCTACCCCTTCAAAGATAGGGATCCGGTCTTCAGGAAGGAGGGTGACGACCGCTTTCTTATACTGCGGGTTGCTGATCAACAAACGGCGATTACGGCGCATGGAGCGCTTGGCAGGCACGTTGATGATATTGACCCGTACAACGGTTACCTTGAATAACTTCTCAACCGCGTCCTTCACCTGCGTACGGTTGGCATCACTGGATACCTCGAAAACATACTGGTGAAGTTTGGTGACCATATAGTTAGTTTTTTCGGTCACGATCGGGCGGCGGAGGACATCATAAATTGTGCTCATCTTTTTCTCCTACCTAACCCAGATTCGCCTTGATCAACTCAAGTGCGTCAACTGGCAAGACGAGCTTATCAAAGACTAACAGGTCTCGGATATTGAGATAATTGGCGTTCAATACCTTCGCATCCGGGATGTTATTGGTGGAGCGGCTGATGTCTTCGTACGCCTCAACGGAGGGGATCAATACGAGGGCACTGGCATCACCCACCAGCTTATTCAGGGCATTCGCCATGAGTCGGGTCTTTGGCTCGTTCAGTTTTAATTCGTCAATAACGACGATCATTGATTCGGCAGCCTTTACAGAAAGTGCCGAACGCAGGGCAGCCTGGCGCATCTTCTTGGGCATGGCTTGTTTATAGGAACGCATATGCGGTGTGTGGATCTTTCCACCGCCTTTCCACTGCGCGGAACGGATGGAACCCTGTCGCGCACGACCGGTTCCCTTTTGCCGCCAGGGTTTGCGTCCACCACCTGAGACTTCACTCTTGACCTTCGTCTCGTGAGTACCCAGGCGGGCATTTGCCATCTGCATGACCAGTGCCTGATGCATCAAATCAACCTTTATAGGGGCTTCAAAGATTGCGGGTGGTAATTCCACCTTGCTGACCTTCTTGCCTTCCATGTTCATTACTTCGACTTCCATTGTCTTTAGCTCCCTTAGTCCAGGTAAACGGTCCTAAAAATCACCGGACTAGTTTTTCCGTGATTCTTTGATTACAACAAGGCCACCACGCGCACCAGGCACGGGACCATTGACACCGATCACATTACGCTCAGCGTCTACCAGGACAACTTTGAGGTTTTGCGCGGTCACAGCGTCATTGCCCATATGACCAGGTCCGCGTGCACCTTTGAATACACGACCAGGTGTGGTGCCGGAAGAACGAGCACCCGGGGCGCGCAAACGATCTGACTGACCGTGCGTTTTTGGACCACCCCTGAAGTGGTAACGTTTTACACCACCGGCAAAACCCTTCCCCTTGCTAACACCGGAGACATCCACCTTCTCGCCAACAGCAAACTGGCTGACATCGATCTTATCGCCTTCTGCTACCTGGATCTCTTTAGCGCGAAATTCACGCAAGTACTTGAGAGGAGGTAATTCGTTGCGCTTGAGGTGGCCTAATTCACCGCCGGTCAACCGTTTTGGTTTGACCTCTTCGAAACCCAGCTGAACCGCAGAATAACCTTCGTTTTCAGCGCTTCTTACCTGGGTAACGAAGCACGGCCCAGCTTCGATCAGCGTGACAGGGTGCGCCGCGCCATTTTCATCGAAAATCTGGGTCATGCCGATTTTCTTTCCGATCAGCCCTTTAAACATCTCAGTTGTACTCCTTCAGTTTTATTGGTAGAGACTGTCAACCTGGGCTTGGTTGCATCATCCCTGTACAATCCAGTCAACGATTTGCTGCGGCACTATTGGTTTTTGTCTGGTGCGCTCACAAGATCGCTCTTGAATTGCCTTTTTTTGGGTTTTGAACCCAAAACCTATACATTATACCGCAGTTTGCGATATATGCCAGGTGTTTTCTAATTTTTTAAGGTGATCTACCGTCTAAATGCTTCGAATTCGCGGTAATGATCTTAGATCTTGATCTCAATATCCACACCGGCGGGCATGTTCAACCGCATCAGCATATCAATTGTCTTCGCATCCGGATCGAGTACATCGATCAGGCGATTGTGCGTACGTACTTCAAAATGCTCGTGAGAGTCCTTGTCAATAAAGGTCGAGCGGCGAACGGTGAATTTTTCAATCCGCGTTGGCAGGGGTACCGGGCCAACAACCTGAGCGCCGCTGCGCTCTGCTGTTTCAACTATTCTCTTGGCAGATTGATCCAGTACGCGATGATCATAAGCCTTCAAACGAATTCGAATCTTCTGTTTTGCCATGTTTATCTACCTATTCAATAATCTTAGTGATCACACCGGCGCCAACCGTCAGACCACCTTCACGAATCGCGAACTTGCTCCCCTGCTCCAGCGCCACCGGGATGATCAGGTCGCATTCCATGGCAACATCGTCACCAGGCATTACCATCTCAACACCCTCGGGCAGTTTGATCGAGCCCGTCACATCCATCGTCCGGATGTAGAACTGCGGTCGATACCCGCTGAAGAACGGTTTGTGTCGTCCGCCTTCTTCTCGTTTCAACACGTACACCTGCGCCATGAACTTGGTGTGAGGGGTGATGCTGCCCGGTTTGGCAACTACCATTCCGCGCTCCACATCCGTGCGCTCAATGCCTCTCAGCAGCAAGCCCAGGTTGTCTCCAGCCTGTCCCTCGTCCAAAAGCTTGTGGAACATTTCCACGCCCGTGCAGACCGAGTTCATGCTCTTCTCGCGCAGTCCAACGATCTCTACCGGATCTCCTACCTTGATCCTGCCGCGATCCACACGCCCCGTCACGACCGTGCCGCGTCCCTTGATCGAGAACACGTCTTCCACCGGCATCATGAACGGTTTGTCGGTCTCGCGCTCCGGCTGGGGAATGTATTCATCCACCACCCGCAGCAGCTCTTTGATGCTCGCGTATTCCGGCGCATCCGGGTCTGTGCTGGCGCTGTCCAATGCTTCCTTCGCGCTCCCGCGCACGATCGGTGTCGCGTCGCCGGGGAACCCGTACTCGGTCAGCATCTCGCGCAGTTCCATCTCCACCAGCTCAAGCAGCTCAGGATCGTTCATCTGGTCTGTCTTGTTCAGGTACACCACGATGCTCGGCACTTCCACCTGCCGCGCCAACAGCACGTGCTCTTTCGTCTGCGGCATCGCGCCATCAGGCGCTGCCACCACCAGGATCGCGCCATCTACCTGCGCCGCGCCCGTGATCATGTTCTTGATGTAGTCACGGTGCCCGGGCATGTCCACGTGCGCGTAGTGCCGGTTCTCGGTCTCGTATTCCACATGCGCAATGTTGATCGTGATCCCGCGCGCTTTCTCTTCCGGCGCGTTGTCGATCTGATCATACGCTTTGAAATCTGCCCGCCCAAAGAACTTGCAGTACTTCGTGATCGCCGCGGTTAATGTCGTCTTCCCATGGTCAATGTGCCCCATGGTCCCGATGTTTAAGTGCGGTTTGCTCCTGTCAAATTTCTGCTTCGCCATGTTTCCTCTACTCCTTAGAGACGATGATAATAATTATTACTATTTACCGATTTAAGAGCTTATCAGTAACGCTGGTTGAGACGGGGGCATAGTGGTCAAATTCCATCGTGAACACACCGCGACCCTGGGTAGCCGAGCGTAATTCGGTCGCGTAACCGAACAATTCAGCCAGCGGGACAAGCGCGTTGATCGCCTGCGCGTTGCCGGGACGGATACTCATTCCCTGAACTTCGCCGCGCCGCGAGGTTACCTGCCCCAATACATCACCGAGGAAATCCTCGGGTACAACCACCTCGGTCTTCATAATCGGTTCCAGTAGAACCGCGGCGCCCTTTTGCAGCCCTTCACGCATACACATGATGGCCGCCATTTTGAACGCCATTTCACTGGAATCAACCTCGTGGAACGAACCATCTACGAGCTGAACATGCAGATCAGTGACCTGATAGCCTGCCAGCACGCCTGACTCGAGCGCTTCGCGCACGCCTTTTTCCACAGCAGGGATGTATTCCTTTGGAATTACTCCACCGGTGATCTTATTTTCAAAACTATTCCCTGAGCCGCGTTCAAGCGGTGTAAGGTTCAAAACAACATGCCCGTATTGCCCATGACCACCGGACTGTTTAACATATTTGTAGCCTATCGATGGTACTTCCCGTGTAATGGTTTCACGGTAAGAAACCTTAGGCCTGCCAACATTCGCCTGCACACGGAATTCACGCAGCATTCGATCTACCAGCACATCCAGGTGAAGCTCACCCATGCCGCCGATGATCGTCTGACCAGAGTTCTCATCGGTGTGCACTTTAAAGGTGGGATCTTCTTCAGCCAGTCGCTGCAGAGCGTTAGCCATTTTATCCTGATCAGCAGTAGACTTGGGCTCGATCGCGATCGAAATTACCGGCTCGGGGAAAGTGATGCTCTCCAGGATCACCGAGCGATGCGTGCTGCACAGCGTGTCACCAGTGAATGTGTCTTTTAATCCGAGTACAGCGCCAATATCACCGGCTGTTACCTCTGTGATATCTTCTCTGCGGTCAGCGTACATCCTTAACAACCGACCAATGCGTTCTTTGCGCTGCTTGATCGGGTTGTATACCGTGTCTCCGGTCTTGATCGTGCCGGAATAAACACGGAAATACGCCAGCCGACCCACGTAAGGATCGCTGACGATCTTGAATACCAGAGCGCTCAATGGCGCTGAATCATCTGTAGGAAGTTCGACGGTTTCGTCACTATCCGGAATGTGTGCTACCACAGGGGGAATGTCGATAGGTGAAGGCAAATAGTCTATGACGGCATCCAAAACCAGCTGCACACCCTTGTTACGCAATGAAGAACCGCAGAAAACCGGTGTTGCCTTGGTGGCAATTACAGCTTTGCGTAAAGCGCTCTTCATTTCTTCTATGGAGAGTTTTTCGCCTTCCAGATACTTGACCGTCAGATCATCATCCAGTTCAGCGATCCGCTCGACCATCCGGGCACGCAATTCCTCAGCCTGTTCTTGCAGATCGGCGGGGATTTCAGCGATCTTGGGTTCTTTACCCAGCTCATCATCAAAATAGATCGCCTGCATCGTCATCAGATCAACTATTCCCTTAAAACCGCTTTCGCTGCCGATCGGGAGCTGCATCTGAATAGGGTGCGCGCCTAAACGATCTCGTATCGTACCAATAGTGTATTCAAAAGAGGCGCCTACTCGATCCATTTTGTTTACGAAACAAATCCTGGGCACACTGTACCGGTCTGCCTGCCGCCACACTGTCTCGCTTTGTGGTTCCACACCTTGAACCGCGTCAAAAACCACGACACCGCCATCCAGTACGCGCAAAGAGCGCTGAACTTCAGCGGTAAAGTCGATGTGACCCGGAGTGTCGATCACGTTGATCTGGTAACCCTTCCACTCAGCGGTCACCGCGGCAGAAACGATTGTGATCCCACGCTCTCTTTCCTGAGCCATCCAATCGGTAACAGTGGTTCCTTCATCAACGTTGCCGATGCGGTAGGTGCGGCCGGAATAGAACAGGATCCGCTCAGTCGTCGTGGTTTTACCCGCGTCGATATGGGCAATGATCCCAATATTTCGGCACATGTCTAAAGGAAAATTGCGTGGCATCTCAACCTGCTATTTTTCTCTCTATTACATTCGGTAATGGGAGAAGGCGCGGTTCGCCTCAGCCATCTTGTGGGTTTCATCGCGCTTGCGCACGGCGGAGCCCTGGTTATTGGAGGCTTCGAGCAATTCCGCAGCCAGTTTTTCTGCGTAGGAATTTCCGGTGCGATTGGTGGCAGCATCGAGGATCCAGCGCATGGCCAGCGTCATCCGGCGATCGGTGGGAACTTCAATCGGCACCTGGTAAGTAGCGCCACCCACACGACGGGGGCGAACCTCCATCACGGGTCCGACATTTTTCAAAGCCATGTCCATTACTTCCAATGGAGACTTGCCGGATTTTTCTTTCACGATATCCATCGCATCATACATGATGGTCGTGGCAACGCTTTTCTTACCGCGCTTCATAATGCGGTGAATAAAAAAGCTGACTGGAACGCTGTTATAACGTACGTCCGGTGCTACTACGCGGGGTTCAGGTTTCGTTCTTCGCATTCAATTACTCCATCTACTGTAGTTATTACGCTTTCGGGCGTTTCGCCCCGTACTTGGAACGTCCCTGTGCGCGCTTGGCGACACCAGTTGTATCCAGGGTACCGCGGACAATGTGATAGCGGACGCCCGGTAGGTCCTTTACACGACCACCACGGACGAGCACCACAGAGTGCTCTTGCAGCTGGTGCCCTTCGCCGGGGATGTAGGCCGTGACTTCGAGCCCATTCGTAAGCCTCACACGAGCGATCTTACGCAACGCCGAATTCGGCTTTTTGGGAGTCATGGTTCTGACTACCGTGCAGACGCCGCGTTTTTGGGGGGCGCCTTTTTCAAGGCGGGAACGGCGCTGTTTCATTGAGTTCAGGGTGTACTGCAAGGCAGGTGCTTTGCTCTTTACCCTTTGTGACTCACGACCTTTGCGGATCAATTGATTGATTGTTGGCACTTCTTCTTTGCCTCCGTAATAAAAATGCTTTTCTTCTTTTTATCAACAAGATGAGACCATCGACTGCAATGACGGCCTCATCGATTCACACCGATGACAGTGGTGTACACATCACCACGTAACTAGAGCAACGGCGAAAAATTATAACATGGGGGTTTGTCATGGTCAAGATACTTTCCTTCCAAACAAACCCGTTCCGCCGATGCTGCCAGCTAGAGCAGTCCCTGCAACTCCTCGCCCAGGCCGAGTAAACCGGTCTCGAGGCGGGGAGGTCGAACCCGTTCTTCATCTTTTCCAAAGCGGATGATTTCCTTTGTATCCATCACCGCTTCTACTGCCAAACCAAGGCTTTGAAGTTCCTTCACCAGCACTCTAAACGAGGCGGGCAGATTCGGATCTTCGATCGGTTCACCCTTCACGATCGCTTCGTAAGTACTCACACGACCTTGCACATCATCAGATTTGACCGTCAGCATTTCCTGCAAGGTGAAGGCAGCGCCGTAGGCTTCCAGCGCCCAAACTTCCATCTCTCCAAACCGCTGACCGCCGAACTGCGCCTTACCACCCAAAGGTTGCTGAGTAACTAGGCTGTAGGGTCCGGTTGAGCGGGCATGCACTTTGTCTTCGACCAAGTGGTGCAATTTGAGCATAGTCATCACACCCACCGTTACCGGCTGGTCATAAGGCTGACCGGTCTTGCCGTCGCGGAGAATTAGCTTGCCCAGCACCGGTATTGCCAGTCCTTTTTCAAAGGCAAGCGCTTCTGCCGCTTTACGAATGTCTTCATCGTTGAACTTTTCAGGTTTCTGACCGTGCTTTTCCATCCAGACGCGCAGACAAATATTTATGGCTTTTGTGTCGACCTCTACCCTTGCTGCTTCTGTGGTGTACTTCCCAGGGCGCAAAATTGGTTCAGCATCGGCGCCGCGCGCGCTCAACCAGCTTTCAAGGTTGATCTGCCGGGCATAACTCACATCTGTCGCCATGCGATCGATGTCATATTTTTTATTATCGAGAGTCTGCTCAAGATAAAGAAGTCGGACTTCTTCATCATCCTTAATGGTTTCAGGATCGAACTCCATGCTGTTCAGCCATTCCCAAGATTTCAAACCGGAATCTCTCCAGGCTTCGTCCATCAACCATGCCCTGGCAAGCTCAGCCTCAATCGCGTATTCGGTCGCACCGTCAAATACAGGGGTGACCGCTTCAAAACCAAGCTGTCGTGCTGCCCAGCCAAGGTGGGTTTCGAGAACCTGACCAATATTCATACGACCAGGTACGCCCAGCGGATTCAGAATGATATCAACTGGTGTACCATCTGCGAGAAACGGCATATTCTCAACGGGAACAACACGGGAAACAACACCCTTATTACCATGACGGCCTGCCATTTTATCGCCCGCGGTGATTTTGCGGCGCTGAGCCACCGAAACGCGCACCATCATGTCCACACCGGCGGAAAGGTCAACGTTATCCTCACGGGTGAAGACCTTAACATCCACCACTTTTCCGCGCTCACCATGCGGCATGCGCAGAGAGGTGTCTTTCACGTCGCGTGATTTTTCACCAAAGATCGCACGCAGCAGGCGTTCTTCAGGGGTAAGTTCTTTTTCGCCTTTTGGCGTGATCTTGCCGACAAGAATATCGTTTGGTCCAACTTCAGCACCGATCCGGATAATACCCTGTTCATCGAGGTCTTTGATGGCGTCTTCACCCACATTCGGAATGTCACGGGTGATTTCTTCAGGACCTAATTTGGTATCACGTGCTTCAACCTCGTACTTTTCGATGTGAACCGAGGTAAATTTATCATCCTGCACGAGGCGCTCTGAAATGAGGATCGCGTCCTCAAAGTTGCCGCCTTCCCAGGAGATGAACGCTACAACCACATTCTGACCAAGGGCAAGTTTTCCGTCCACTGTAGAGGAGGAATCAGCCAGAATATCGCCTTTGCGTACGCGCTGCCCTTTGACGACCGCAGGGCGCTGGTCAATACAGGTACTCTGATTAGAGCGCTGATACTTGCGCAAATAGTACTCGTGGGATTGACCCTCGGCGCTTTTGACTACGACAACCTGACCCGTGACCGAAACGACATCCCCATCCTCCTGGGCGATCACTACCTGCCCGGAATCCAGCGCGGCGTATCGTTCCATACCGGTGGAAATGATGGGGCTGTCAGGGTTGACCAACGGAACAGCCTGCGCCTGCATGTTCGAACCCATAAGGGCGCGGTTCGCATCGTCATGCTCCAGGAAGGGGATAAGCGCTGCGCTGATACCCACAACCTGGTGCGGCGAAACATCCATATAGTTGACGCTGTCCGCGACCGACATAATGAAATCGCTATGGTAGCGGCAGGAAATCTGATCTTGATCGAACTCATTATTCTCATCGAGTGGAGTGTTCGCCTGGGCGATCACGAATTTATCTTCTGCATCAGCAGAAAGGTATTCCACATCCGCGGTTACAAATGGTTTAATGAAGACAAGTTCTTTACCGGTTTTTTTGATCTTTTTCAAGATCCCGGCGGTGATCCGTTCTCCTTCTTTGGCGATGATCTCGCCAGTCTTCGCATCAGTGAGTGTCTCGCGTAAAAGCCGGCCTTCAAGGCGCGGGTCTTCACTCTGCAAGGCTTTTTCAACCTTGCGGTACGGGGTTTCAATGAACCCGTACTCGTTCACACGGGCATAGCTCGCCAGACGACCGATTAGACCAATATTCGGGCCTTCAGGCGTCTCGATAGGGCAAATTCGACCATAGTGAGAGTGGTGGACATCGCGCACATCGAAACCGGCGCGCTCCCGTCGCAGACCACCAGGACCAAGAGCGGAGAGTGTACGCTTGCTGCGCAACTCTGCCAGCGGGTTGGTTTGATCCATGAATTGCGAGAGCTGGGATGAACCGAAGAATTCGCGCAGCGCAGCCACAACCGGTCGGATGTTGATGAGGCTGACCGGTGAGACCTGTTCCTGGTCGCGAATGGACATTCGTTCCTTGATCACGCGCTCCATACGGCGCAAGCCGATACGAAGCTTGTTCTGGATCAGCTCACCGTTGGTTTTCACACGACGGTTGCCCAGGTGGTCGATGTCATCTTTTTCTTCGATTGAATTATTAATGAGGATCATGCGCCGGACCAGATACACAATATCCCATTTCGTCACACTGCGGTGTGAAACAGGAATCCGGCTCATCAGATCCAACTTCTGATTTAGTTTGTAGCGGCCCACCTTCTCGAGGTCGTAATGGCGGCTATCAAATAGCTGCTCTTCGAGGAACTGCCTGGCGTTTTCAAGATTGGCAGGATCGCCGGGGCGCATACGCCGGAAGAATTCGATCAACGCGGCCTCTGCCACAGTCTCTCCGTGGCTCAGATCCCACTCCGGTTCCTGCCGGATGGTTGAGGGGATGAATTGGCGATTGGGATCGTTGTCAATGTCATTGAACAGGGCGATCAGCTCTTCATCAGATCCGGTCTTTAATGGTGTGTCGCCGGGAAGCAGATCATCCACCGCAGCCAAAGCGCGCAGGAAGATCGTGATGGGTACAGTGCGTTTCCGGTTGAATTTGAGGATCAGGTAATCATTCTTTCGCGTCTCAAATTCCATCCACGCGCCGCGATCAGGGATCAATTTTGCCATTGCAAGCGGATGTCCGGTCGAACGATCCACAAGAGCTTCAAAATAGACGCCTGGTGAACGGATCAACTGGGAAACCACCACACGTTCAGTACCGTTAATAATGAAGGTGCCTTTCTCGGTCATTTCGGGAAAGTCGCCCAGGAAGATATCGGATTTTACCGGTTCAGGAATATCAGGACCGGAAAGTAAAACCGATACATACATAGGGCTGGCGTAAGTTAGATCACGCTCAAGGCATTCATCAATGGAATGCTTTGGTTCTTCGAACCAGTATTTAAGCCCCCACTGCTTTGCCTCAGCACTGCGCCCCGGAAAGTGAAGGCGCATGCCTTTATTGTAAGATTCGATCGGAGAGATCTCGTCAAAGAGATCCTCAAGACCTTCTTCTTTTAATTGTTGGAAGGATTGCAGTTGAACTTCAATCAGATTGGGTAATTCAAAAATTGTCGGAATTCGTGCGTAAGATTTAGTCGGTAAAACAGAAGCCATTGGTTTCTCCTAGGTATCAAACCTGGCGCTAATTGAATATTCTCCACGGCCATGCCAGAGCCGGGATACGCAATTTATTATTATACCAACGCATTTTGCTATGGTCAAGAAACTTAGGGTCTTAAGATGCAATTTCTACCTTGTTGAATCACTATCCCCTTGAACCCGCTTGCCAACCCGGATCACCGGTTCTTTCAGCTCAATGATCTCTCCGGAAAAATTCCCGTCCGGGTGGAAATGAATTATACCAAACGATATGCTGAAATCAGGCTTTTCCGCGATGCTGCAGGAACCGGGATTGAAAAAAAGTTTCCCCTCCTGCCAGCGATTTTCAGCGTGGTGAGAATGCCCGTAGATGTATAGTTTTGCCTGTGGTACCAGTGGTGAAAATCGATTTGCATATCGTTCGAACTGATAGCCATTTATAAAATTGCTCACCTTGTCCCGCCAATAATGCACCGCATCGATGTGCCCGTGCGTAAGAAGTGTGATAACGCCATTGACATGAAACAACCGGTGCATCGGTAATGAGCGGCGCAGGAACCAATCCCGGTTGCCTGAAACCGCGTAAACTGGTGCGACTGCCTCCAATTCCTGCAGAACACCCGGGGTTGAAACATCGCCGGCATGAAAGATGTAATGGACACCCCGCTCCTTCAATTCCCCTAGGAGATCCGGATGCAAAGTTTTAACTCGGTCAGGCACGTGAGTATCTGACACAACGCCAACGATAATTGCTTTATCAGATCGGACCTCTAACATTTCACTAACGCGCTTACCTCAGCGATCGCCTGCCTGGTGGAGTGAAATTGAATGGCGTGGATTCCTAAGTCGCTGGCCGCTGCAACATTTACGAGCGTGTCATCCAGAAAAATCGTTTCCTCGGGGAGTACTTCCAGTATTTTTAACATTTTTTGATATATCGCGGGGTCAGGTTTAGCCAGTTTCATTTCGGCTGAGATCAACACCTCGTTGAAGATATCGAGTCTGCCAAAGTTATCCACTAAAAGCTTCCGCGTGCCTGACCAGGCGTTGCTCAGCAGCGAGGTCTTAAAATCCTTCTTAAGGTGGGCGATGAAATCCGCCAGCTGCATATCGAACCCCTCGCCCTCCCAGAATCGGCGTTGAAATTCAGGCAGCGCTTCTGATCGAATATCGATCTGCCTGGCTACCCATTGCCAATGCGCTTCCTCAGTAATGGCTCCCTCTGTTGCAAACCCTGCAGATTGACTTGAGAAGACGAGATCTTCCATAACCTTGACTTCCAGTCCTATTTCTTCAGCCAGCTTTTTCCGCGGGGCTGGATCTTCCTCGCGTAACAAAACACCAACCAGGTCCCAGATGACCGCTTTGATTTTCTGCGCCATTGTTCTCTCCAGGCTTTTTTACTCGTTGGCGAAAAGTATAACATGCGCAAAATTCAGGCTGCTGAACGATCGCAGCAGCCTGAATCCCAAGCAAAAGCTTCTTATTCCTCCGGCACTCCTTGAAGCAGCTCCCACTCTTCTCGCAGAATACCCATATCGATCAGATCCCAGCGCTTGTCTTCTTTGAAGATGACCTCACGCTCTGTGCCTTCGTACCGGAATCCGCATTTTTCATAAGAACGGATCGCCCGGGTATTGTAGGCAAAAACATTCAAATTGACCCGGTTGAGATTGAGCCAGGTAAACGCGTACGACAGTAGAAGCCGCATCGCTTCCGTGCCGTATCCTTTACCACGGTAATCCCGTTGGCCGATACCGATGCCAACCCAACCGCTCCTGGCAGCCCAATCCATTCCATCAAGCTCGATAAACCCTATCACACTATCATCGGGAATGGTGTGGACCATGAACAGGGCACCACCAGCGTTGTTCTCCTCAAAATGCTCCCTGCCAACCGACCCGGCAATTTGCATCGCCGGAGAGTCATCCAGCAGCCGTTTATATTCGCTGTCCTGGTCCCATTCTTCCCAGTATTTCATCTCCTTCTCCACATCGAGCGGGACAAGTTTTACCTTCTGACCTGTAAATTGATCGCCGTTTTTCATTCTGCCACCTCCTGTAGCTTCATCCATTCCGGACGTAAGAGCCCGTATACCAATTCGTCGTAGTACTTCCCGTCATGGTAGACCGCCTGGCGGCGTTGGGATTCCCGTAAAAACCCGGCCATTTCATACAATACGATTTCATCCTCGTTGTATGCGGGTATGGTCACACTCACCCGATGAAGGCTAAGCTCCATGAAAATGTACTGCAGCGCCAGGTGCAGCGCTGATTGAGCGTACTGGGCAAAAAACTCATCCACCAGGTCCAGATACAGATGAGTCGACTGGTTGCTGCCGGATACATACCCGATCTTCACCAACCCCACAAGCCTGCCAGCCCCACTCTCTCTTATCGCAAATACGTAGCGGGAGTTGGATTCGCTTGCCTTCTTGAGCATTTCTTTCATCTTCTTTTTCACTTCACTGACCATGTAAGGCCGGAAGAAACCATCAAAGTAATGCGAGACAAAGGAAGGAGAGCCCGTCCAGCCGGACAACGTTTCAGAATCCTTTTCAGGATCCAAAGCAGTAAATTTTATTTTTCCGTTGATAAATAAAGTCCTGTTGATCATTCTTGCTCCAAATCATTTCTTTCTGAAAAATTCAATCTCTTAAAAGATCGACATCTGGGTGCATTCACCCTCTTGACATACCAGCAGTTCGAAGCCGCCTGCCGCTTTGTAAAGCTGCCGCAGATCTTCTGCAACGATTCCCGGCGCCAACAACGCGCCGGCATCCAGAACGAATATACCCCTGAAAAGACCGCTGATCAGATCGACTTTCATTTGCACATAAGCCGGCCGCTCCAGGTTGCACAATTCATCGACATCCACGTAAATACCGCGCAGGTTGCCCATCATCTTTTTTGATTGGATGAGCATCAGTCCGACATACAACTGGGATTTCGCATCCCGGCAGTAAGCCCCACTATCGGTCTTTTCACCGCGAATGTAAAACCCGAATGCCTCGGGATTTTCCCGGTAGTCAAATTCAAAACGTTCCACTCGATAAGCGCCGATTTTCATTAACGCATCCAGCATTCTCGGCCTCCTTCTTCCCTTCCTTCAAAACACACACTCTCAAAAACCGCACAAGGAACAATCTCCTTACATCACACGACCTCACTGTTGACCATTTTTCCTCCTTCAATTACTGACGACCATGGAATTAAAACAAAACGGTCACGGGTTTTTATTGCACCCGTGACCGCTAAACGCGAACTTTTAGAACGGACCTAACTGGAGACAGGCGCAATACAACAAGGAAAACCTGCACCACCAGCATTGCACAGGGTGCGATAATTATTGGTTATGGTGAAGATATAAACCATGTTGCTGCGCTCCTTTCTTAGAATTTCTAACGTCAAAATGATATCAAACAATGCCAATTCGTCAAGGGGTTAACCTTGTTTTTTTTTGCGTTATTCTTCATAATTCTGCGTAGATTCCCAACACCTTATCCGCGTACCAGTAACCCACATCCCCCGGTCCATAGGCTTTCAACGCGTCGCGGGTATTGCCGTAACGGTTGATCAAACCCGCGAGCATACCCACACCGTATTCCAGATTGAACTCGGGATTTTTCAATTCTTCAATTGTCGGCCGGTTGGCAAAGCAGGGTCCATTAACGCATTGAAAAGTTGAGGCGATCCCGTCCCTGGGCATCACCTGCATTAAACCTACAGCGCCTGAGTGGGAGATCACTTCGGGTTGGCCGCCGCTTTCCACCAGCATCACAGCAGCGATGAGCAGGGGATCCACTTCAAAACGCCGCGAATATTCCTCGATCAGATTGCACCATGGCGCGATCTTATCCGGGTATCGCGACAACTGAGAACACTCTGCTCTGGTTGTTCGTTCAACCCCGGCAGGTTGATCGTCATTGATGGCCGTCGCTGTTTTACCTGGATTAACAATCGAATTAAGCAGAAAAAGCAGGAGACTGCTCAACAGGATCGCTGGAAAGATGGCTTTTTGAACCGCTGACATTGTGTACCTCCTGGTGATTTTCTACCATTATAGTACATTTGTTCTATTATGTCAACAAGAAAAAGGCGGGGGTTACCCGCCTGGATTTTTATTTCGCCTACCGTTCCATACTGACAACCTGGTGTTCCCAGCGATGCCAGCCGCTGAACTTCTCTTCGAGTATTTTCTTTCCCTCACCCGGGCACTTCTCTCCTATCAATTCCAGGTCAGCATCAACCATGATGCGTACGAGTTCATGGAATTTGATCCTGGGCTCCCAACCGAGCTGCGTGCGGGCTTTGGTTGGATCGGATAACAGGTAATCCACCTCAGTCGGGCGGAAGTAGCGCGGATCGATCTCGACATACTTTTTCCAATCCATTCCGAGGTAACCGAACGCCTCATCCAGGAATTCGCGCGGGCTGTGCGACTCACCGGTGCCGATGACATAATCATCCGGCTTTTCCTGCTGCAGCATCATCCACATCGCTTCAACGTATTCCGGCGCGTAACCCCAATCGCGTTTGGAATCTAGATTACCCAGGTATAGTTTCTTCTGCCTGCCGGTTTTGATGGCTGCCAGCGCGCGGGTGATCTTGCGTGTGACAAAGGTTTCGCCGCGCCTGGGCGACTCGTGATTGAAGAGAATGCCATTGGTGGCGAAGATGCCGTAACCCTCGCGGTAATTGCGTGTCACCCAGTAGGAATAGACTTTCGCCGCGGCGTACGGACTGCGCGGCTCAAACGGAGTGGTCTCAAGTTGCGGGGGTTTTGCGCCGCCAAACATCTCGCTGGATGACGCCTGGTAAAAGCGCTCAGGATGACCGCTGCGGCGTATCGCCTCAAGAATGCGGATGGTGCCAAGACCAGTCACATCACCGGTGTATTCAGGCATATCGAAACTCACACGTACATGGCTCTGTGCAGCGAGGTTATATACCTCGTCCGGTTTCACGTTGTACACCACATCCATCAGACTCTCGATAGCGGTGATATCGCCGTAGTGCAAAAAGAGCCTGAGCTCTTCACCATTGCGGTGCGGATCATGATAAAGGTGATCAATGCGGCGGGTGTTGAACGTACTGGCACGACGGATAATGCCGTGAACTTCATAACCTTTCGCAAGCAACAATTCTGCCAAATAAGAACCATCCTGGCCGGTGATGCCGGTTATTAAAGCCTTCTTCATCGCTCGCCTCCTTGGCGTATTTTGTGAATTTTCAAGCCTGGTCAGACAGGCAAGTCAAATTATAACCGAAATGCCAGACCGGTCGCGGCAAACAAAAAATCCGGCAGCGTGTTTGATGTGCTGCCGGATCAAGTGTCAGATGTTCATTTCTTCTTGAAAGTGATCTCCCCTTTTTCCTGGTCAAGGTCAACAATCACCGTATCACCGGTTGAAAACTCACCTCCCAGCAGGGATATGGATAGCGGGCTTTCGACGTGCTTTTGCAGCGCGCGCTTCAACGGTCGCGCGCCAAACGACGGGTCGTATCCTTCCTTCGCCAGCCATTCCCTGGACTCATTTGTTAACTCAACCTTCAAACCGTGTTCTTCGAGCCTGGCGCTAATCTCCTTCATCTGAAGGTCAACGATCTCAATCATCTGCGCCGTGTCTAAAGAGGAGAACATGATGATCTCATCAATGCGGTTGAGAAACTCCGGACGGAATGTGCTCTTAAGCGATTTTTCAATTTTCTCATGCGCCTGGCGGTCTTCATCAGAATCTGTCTTTTGCAGGAAGCCAAGGGTACCGCCCTGGCGGACAAATTCAGTGCCCAGGTTGCTGGTCATAATCAACACGGTGTTGCGGAAGTCAACCACTCTGCCCTGACCATCCGTCAGGCGACCATCATCCAGAATTTGCAGTAAAGCGTTCCACACTTCGGGATGGGCTTTTTCGATCTCGTCGAAAAGAATTACCCGGTAAGGTCGGCGGCGCACGGCTTCTGTGAGCTGTCCGCCCTCCTCATATCCCACGTAACCCGGAGGTGCACCGAACAGGCGCGAAACTGTGTGCTGCTCGCGGTATTCACTCATATCGATTCGAACAAGCGCGTCCTCATCATCAAAGAGGAATTCCGCCAGCGCTTTTGCCAGCTCGGTCTTCCCTACACCCGATGGGCCTATAAAGATGAATGAACCGATTGGTCTCTTCGGATCTTTCAAACCGGAGCGGGCGCGCCGGATGGCATCCGAGACCGCGTGAATCGCCTCTTCCTGCCCGATGATCCTTTCGTGCAGGCGCTCTTCCATCTTCAGTAGTTTTTCGCTTTCCGCTTCCATCATCTGGCTAACCGGAATACCGGTCCACTGCGCGAGGACTTGCGCGATGTCATCCACATCCACAACTTCATCCAGTTTGTGTTCCTCTTCCCACTGGTCTCTTGCTTCATTGAATTGCTCTTCAAGCCGCAGGCGTTCAGCTTTCATGCGGGCTGCGCGTTCGTAGTCACGCTCAACACCCGCGAGTTCTTCTTCAGCTTTCAGGCGATCGAGATCAGTTTTCTTATTTTTCAAATCAGGCGGCATCGAGTACAAGGCTACGCGCAACTTGGCAGCAGCCTCATCCATCAGGTCGATCGCCTTGTCAGGCAGCCGTCGATCAGTAACGTAACGCGAACTGAGTTTCACAGCCGCGGCTAAGGATTCGTCGGAAAAATGAACTTTATGGTGCGCTTCGTAACGATCACGCAGGCCTGCCAGCATCTTCAATGTATCTTCCTGCGTCGGCTCGTCCACAAACACCGGGGCGAACCTGCGCTCGAGAGCTGAATCTTTTTCGATGTGCTTCTGATACTCATCCAGCGTCGATGCCCCAACGCACTGTAACTCACCTCGCGCCAGCGCCGGTTTGAGCATGTTGGAAGCGTCCATCGCTCCCTGAGCGGCGCCCGCACCAACGACTGTGTGCAGCTCGTCGATAAACAATATGATCTCACCTGCTGAGCGTTGCACTTCCTCAATGGAAGCCTTGAGGCGTTCCTCAAACTCACCGCGGAAACGTGAACCGGCGATCATCGCCCCAAGGTCGAGCGATATAACTCTCTTACCCATCAAAATCTCGGGGACATCATTTGTGGCAATCTTTTGCGCCAGTCCTTCAACGATGGCAGTCTTGCCGACACCGGCTTCACCGATCAAAACCGGGTTATTCTTTGTCCGGCGCGAGAGGATCTGCATCACTCGCAGAATCTCGTTATCCCGTCCGATCACTGGATCAAGCTTGCCTTCGCGCGCCTGCTGGGTAAGATCGCGGGAGTATTTTTCCAGTGTACGGTAGCGGCTTTCCGCCTGAGGATCAGTGACCCGCTGTCCGCCGCGTAGAATATTAATCGCTTCGAGCACACGCTCACGGGTCAGCCCGGTTGTTTCGAGCAGCCTGGCAGCTGGCGTGTTCTTTTCGCTCAGGATGGCGAGAAAAAGATGCTCGGTTGAAATATACTCGTCCTTTAATTTACTGGCTTCTTCGTTCGCCAGATCAATGATCCGTTTCACACGCGGGGTAATAAATATCTGCCCTGCTCCTCCGCCGAAAATGCTGGCTTTGGGGCTGGTCTTTAATATGTAATCGAGTCTTTCCTCCAGAATCTGGGGGTCGACCTTAAGAAGCTCCAATATCTGCGGCACAACGCCTTGAGGTTGCTCGATCAAAGCCAACAGGATATGCTCAGTGTCGATCTGGTTGTGACCATAACGCTGAATAATCTCGGCGGCGCGCTGCGCGGCTTCCTGTGCCCTTTCTGTAAATCTGTCAAATCGCATCATCTCAAACTCCAGGAATAGAAGGTTCCATTTTTCTTTGTAATTGCAATAAGCATACCAATAGAATCAAAGATTTATATAAGAATCAGGAATTTAAAATTTTCTATGAATGAACGATTTTTCCATCAATAATGGTCATTTTTACATTCAAATGATCGTCCAAAAGAACGAGATCGGCATCCATCCCTTGGCGAATTGCCCCTTTACGCTTCTCAAGCCCCAGTACGCGCGCCGCGTTTTGTGATGAATATGCGTAAAGCTCCTCCATGGGTTTGCCCGTGATCTCTACCAGGTTGCGTAAGGCCTGGTCCATTGTCAACACAGACCCCGCGAGCGTGCCATCAGGCAGTCGGGCATCGCGCTCTGTGAACCGGATCTTCCTTTCCTGGATTTCCACAATGCCTGGCGGGTATCCCGTGCCCGCGATGGAATCCGTCACCAGAACCACCTGATTCGCCGGTTTCGATCGCAGCAGCATACGGATCGCGGCCGGGTGTACGTGCACCTGGTCAGCGATCACCTCGCAGCAAAGCTCATCTATCTCCAGCGCGGCGCCCACCACCCCCGGCTCGCGTTGATTGAACGCGCGCATCCCGTTAAAAGTATGGGTGACATGCCGTAATCCAAATTCGACCGCGCGCTGAATTTCCGCGTAGGTTGCATCAGAATGTCCCACCGAGACGCAGATATTCCGGTCTTCGCAGGCTCTGAACAACCAACTATTTTCTTTGATTTCAGGCGCGAGTGTGACAATCTTCACCAACCCGGAATCCAGGTAAGGCAGCGCTTCTTCCTGCGTAGCAGCCCGAATCTCACGAGGACTTTGCGCGCCAGCCCGTACAGGGTTGATGTACGGTCCCTCGAGATGGACTCCAAGCAGTGCCGCGCCTTCTTCGTTTCCCATCACCGCTTTAACATTGGTCAGTGTTTGTTCAATTGAAAGCGCGGATGCCGACCATGTCGTCGCCAGGAATCCAGTAACCCCATGGGCGGCAAAGAATTTCGTTACGCGCTGAATATCCGCCACGCTCGCGCTCATGAAGTCCACCCCTAACGCGCCATGCGTGTGCAGATCAATAAATCCCGGCAGCAGCAGTGATCTGTCAGCGCTGACGACCACATCAGCCTGCTCCCTTATGTCCTCCGGTGCTTCCCCTTCGCCAATCGCGTCTATTCGACCACGATGAACAAACAGCCAGCCATCGCTCAGTACTTGAGCTGAACCTACTATCCGCGCGCCACTGATCAGCAATTTTTTCATTTCCATTATATGCAGAGGTATTGTATATCCGCGACAATTGGGCGTCAACATACGGGGTCGTTTTATACGCTCCGGTGTAAAATTGACAAAATGGATTCAGTCGCGTTCGACCCCCATATTCGTCCGATCAATGTCCGCCGGGATCTGGTTGAGATCGCTGATCTCATTGAATTGGCATTTACCGGACAGATGGACGCTGAAGGGCGTGATTACATTCGTCATATCCGCCAGATCGCGCGCAGTATTGGCGGATATATGCTCGACGGGAACTCGCCTGAAACATCACAGTTTCCGTTCCACGGATACCTGTGGGAAGAGGATGGAAGAATCATAGGCAACCTCACCCTCATCCCGGTACGCAAAAGGGGGACCCGCGATTATTTCATCGCCAACGTGGCTGTTGAACCGGAGTTCCGCGGTCGCGGCATCGCTCGGCAGTTGACCAACCGTGCGATTGACCACGTGAAAGCGCACAAGGGTAAACGAATTTACCTGCAGGTTCGCGTGGACAACCTTACAGCGCAGCATATCTACAGAACCACCGGTTTCGATGAATTCGCTTACCGCACAAGCTGGATTTTTGGACGAAAACCTCCGGGCAATTTATCCTCCAATTCTTCCATTCGGATTGCCCGCAGATTGAAATCAGATTGGGCGCAGCAGGTGGACTGGCTGAAAGCGCTTTACCCGCCGGAAATCGCCTGGAATCTACCTTTCAGCCTGGAGCGGATGAAACCTGATTTTTGGGGCGGGTTTATGAGATTTCTAAACGGTCTTTCAAGCCGTACCTGGGCAGCGCGAAGGGATGGTCAACTCATCGGTTTGGCTACGTGGGAAAGCGGCTTCACCGGCTCGGATTATATCTGGCTGGCAACCTCGCCAGCTTGGGAAGAAGCTGCCATCACCTCGCTGCTGCCGGTGATCTCTTCCCGGGTTTTCAATCCACAGCGCCTACTCATCAATTATCCGGCCGGCAGAGCAATTGACGCCTTCAAAGCGTCCGGGATGAAAGAACTGCACACGCTTGTCTGGATGAAAAAAGACCTTCCTCTTGAATTTCCACCCTTTTGATCCTGCAACTTTTAAAGTCGCTCAGCGTAATTAATAACAGAGGAGCATACTATGAAACACTTCATTCTAAGAGTTATCGTAAACGCCGGAGCACTATTCCTGGCAGTCTGGCTGTTGCGTCCCAACATCATCATGCAGAACAACGCCTGGTACGCTTACCTGGTACTTGGCTTGATCTTTGGACTAGTCAACGGGTTAATTAAGCCGGTCGTCATGTTCCTGAGCTGCCCCCTCATCATCCTCACACTGGGACTCGGCACTTTGGTAGTGAACACCTTGCTTTTCCTGCTCACCGGCTGGTTGGGAACGATCGTCAATTTTGGATTCGTTATCCCTGAGAACAGCTTCTGGTACGCCCTATTGGGTGCGTTGATCGTGAGCGTCGCCAGTTTCATTGGATCGCGGCTGCTCATTCCCGCAAACAAGTAGACATTCATGGTGAAAAAGCGCCCGGTTGGGCGCTTTTTTATTAGGGAGTAGTGCTCGTTGCGATCCAGGCAAAGGTTAGCGGATCCCACCTGAAAATTTCAACATTCTCTTCAGAGAGCAATATCCAGCCGCCCTGTCCGTCCTTCTGAGGTTCGGCTCCCGCCGGCAACAGACCCGCGATACTGTCCGGCACAACCGGAATCCATTCGACGCCATCCGTGCTCAAGCGGTACACCGGCATATTTAACTCGTTGTATACCAGCCCGCTCTCCGCGCTGAAAGTTAATCCTTCCGGTAAAGCCGGTATATCTATGATTTCTGCTTCGGGTTCAACGGTATCTTCAGGAATCGTGAAGCGGAGGGCAAAGTTGTTTTCTGCATCCGTCACCCATACCCTGTTTTCAGCATCCACGGCGATGCCGCTGGGGATGCCAAATCCATCGATACCCGAGCTGGGCGCACCCCAACCACGCAGGAAAATTCCCTGGGAGTCGAACATCAGAACACGGTAGCCATCCGGGTCAGTGATGTAAACATTGTTCGCGCCATCAAGCGCCAGGAAAGGTTTATTGTTGATCGATTGCCCATACCAGGCTGAAACCGTCCATTCCCGCAGGAAGCTGAATCCCCCTGCTCCATCTGGCTGGAAGACCTGGATTCGCTGGTTCCAGGTATCCGCAACGAATACCGATCCATCAGCGCCCACGGCAATACCGACCGGTTCATCGAATTCTCCGGGATTGATGCCATTGCTGCCAAATTGCGTTTCAAAATTGCCCACTGAATCAAAGACCACAACCCGGTTATTACCGGTATCCGTCACGTACACACGGTCATCATCATCAACCGCTATGCCACGCGGACCCCAGAACTGGTCTGGCTGTTCAGCCAATCCGGGAACACCCCACATGGTGATGAAATTACCATCGGCGCCGAATTTGTGAACGCGATGGTTCCATGTATCAGCAACATATACTGACCCATCCGTACCGACCGCGATTCCCCAGGGTTCATTGAAAGTGCCGCCGGGCGCATTCCCGCTATCTACCGTGCCATATGTGCCCCAACTTCGCAGGAAAGCCCCATCAGGGCTGAAAACCTGTACGCGATGGTTTTGTGAATCCGCCACGTAGATCGTACCATCTGCAGCGATTGCGACATCCCGCACAGCGTTCAACTGTCCCTCGTTGCTGCCGCTGCTGCCAAACACCCTGTCTGGAACGAGTTCAATGTGTTTTTCTTCGTAAGGATCAGTTTCCACCACCTCGGTTTGCACGGGAAGCGCGCCATAGGTCCAGATCTGTGAGACGATATCCCGTTTGATGAAGAGGTAAATATTCCCCGAAGGCTGCCAGTTTTCCAGCTTTAAACTCATGTTTCCCGATACGCTGGAATAAAGAGTGTAATCTTTGTTTAACCAGATGTTGAAGATCCCCTGCCGCATCTCAGGGTTGGTAATCCCATCCTTGAACCGGCTCCATGTCATATTGAAATAATCCTGCATCGGCCATACTAGCCGGGCGTACTTTGTTTCAAAATATCCGTCCTTCAGGATCGCCTGAGTTTTACTGTAATGATTATCGTCGGTGATCACAACCGGGTAATTGAGCAGATCACGAGTCAGGTCATCCTGAAGCCAAACTTTGTTGGGATAATCTCGGAAATACCACCAATAGGGATAGAGAGCATCTCCGATATAAGCGACCTTAATATCCTTGCCGCCAGTCGTGCGCTGCGATATCTCCTCAACCTGCTCCAGCACATCCTTCGGTCCGCGGGCGGAATGTGCGTACACCAGAAATTCCTTCGCGGTGTCGTAGTTGACGAAACTCGCCTGGAAAGCAGAGCGGGCTGTTAGCACCATCAGCACACCGCCTATGCCAATGAGGACCAATTTGAGGATTTGACCTGTGCTCCAGTTGCGCAGCAACTTCCAAAGCAGCCAGCACGAGACAATCAGCGCGATCACCGCGAACAGAAAAGTGCTGGTCGCGCGCAGTTGATCCAATTCATTACCTGCGAACGGGCGGTTGGTGCCAATTAACGAACCCACCACCGACCCAACGCTCACCAGGAAGATCGGCGTAATCAACAGTACGAGACCGGTCTTCTTCCCCGCCAGTTGACTGAAAGGAAAAGATTCCAGCAGGTAGCCAAAACCGAAACCCGCGCTCAATATCATGGGCATGGCTATGTGAACCGTCAGCCACGGCATCTTCTCACCCGCCAGGGTGTATGCCACTAAGCTCATAACAGACCAGAAGAGAAGCAACGCAAGCACGGGGAGTTTTTCAGGCTCTGTGTGCGGCGTGTCCTGCTCAATCTCGACAACGACCTCGTCTGATTCATCCGGCAGATCCGACGGTATTGCTGGTTCAGGTTCAGCCGTCTCGCGCAGTGTGAGGGGTTGACTCGACAGGTCATCGCCGGGTGTCGTAACAAAAAGGCGTTTTCGTATACCGACAATCAACGCCAGGATGGTGCCAAGGGCAGGAAGGTATTCGTACATTGGCACCTGCAGGAAGGCGAAGAAATACCAGGGTTGAGAACCACGATTAACTCCCTGCTGGGTCAGCCAGTAACCCAGTGATCCGACCAACCCAGTGAAAAACCCCTGCCCGTTGGTGAAAAAAGTCGTGTAGAAGATGGTGAAAATCGCATAGAAAATGCCGATGTTAATCGCCCAAAGGCGTGGTTTCCATAATAATCCAAGCGCAAGTGAAATAATCACCGCACCGAGCAGGAATAGCGATGTTTTGATCAACCCGGCTTCAGAATAATCCAGCGGGTTGAAGCCTGCCAGGTTCATCGGGAAGGCAATCAATTGCGGCAAGATCATCGAGATCGTCAGGATCAGCAGGTCAAACGACCGTATCTCCTTAACCACTCCCCATCCAACCGAACGAATCAGCATGTAAAGCGCGACTGCTGTTGTGACCATCGCCAGCCCAAGGCTGATGAGCATCAGGGTATGATAAATGGATGTGCTTGCTGTAGATTCTGCCCCGTTACCGGAATCCAGGATCGCTGCGCCTAACGCGATCGCCAGGAAGAGAAGAACTGCCAGCATTGTAAAAACAAAGACGTCTCTGCGTGATTGCGAAACCCATTCTTTTCTGATCACGTCGCGCAGGAATAGCACGGCGAGAAATATCAACAACTGCGCGGTATAGATAAAAGCGGTTTCCTTGGTTGTAAAATGCAGGGCTAATACAATTGTGAAAAGATATAAATTGCTGTACCTGCCCGTCTCAAGATAGCGCAGTACAGCGTAGAGCATAACCACGCCGAAAAGCGCGACAAACGCCTCGTTGCGGGTATAGCGGCCGTAGAAAAGCATATACGGAGATATAAGGAAGAAGAGACCTGCCAGCAGCGCGCCTGTCCTGCCCAGGTATCTGCGAAAAGCAAAAAGAACAAAAACCACGGTCGCAATGCTGAACAACGCCGCAGGCACACGGGAGGCAAAATCCGAGTCACCCATCAGGAAATAGCTTGCAGCCAGCAGGTGAAACTGCAGAGGACCGTGAGTGACGGGGTCGTGCGCGTACCCCCGCCCCTGGTAAAGGTCAAAGGATGGCACCACATGGTTGACCTCGTCGTGACTCATCACCCTGAGCCCGACCGCGTAAAAACGCGAGATCACAGCAGCGATGATGATCAAAACAACTAAAAGGTGTTCAATGGTGAACCCGGGCAAATGGGAAGTGACTTGTTTTTGTAACCAGTTGTTCTTTTTTTCAATATTCACGGCAGCTTCCATGTGTGATCACTACCCTTGGTTTTCAAGAATTATTTCACAAATTGTTAAATGCTTTACTGATGCAGCAATAACTTTCGGTCTTGATTTACATTCCAACCAAAAATCTTATTGTGCACCCAGGTTGAAGTAATTGTAAACCGCCCGTGACAGATCCGCGTACAGCTGATTTGCATCGTTCCAGATGATCTGGTTGGTATCGTGGATGAATATCGCTAATACGTAATTTCCGCCCGGTGTGTAGACCAGTCCCGCGTCGCCGACAGCATGCATTAAACCATCCAGTGGGTCCACCGCCCAGCCGTGTTTGTGGCCGATCTGGGTGCCGTCAGGCAGCCCGGCTTCGATCAAAACGCCGATGCGGTTTTGCGTCAGATAAGTGATCATCGAACGGCATTCGCTCGAAGTGATCTCTCCCGGGAACACAGCCAGCAGGCTGCCGCCATCGTGCTGAGCACACTGGTAAATATCGGTCAGAAGCATCCCGATCTCGGTCGGCGTTGTTTGATTGTACGGATCCGGTTCAGTATCAACATCATCGCGCGAATTTGCCGGTGTGGTTACACCGCCCGAGAGTAGTGGAGCGCCGACGTAGAACATACCATCGAGAAAAGTGCTTTCAAGCCCGAGCTCTTTCATCGAGCGCGTCACTTCAAGGGGTCCCAGGTTTGGATCAAGCACTTCAACCATCAGGGCGTCTGTGGAGACATTATCCGATTGCGCGATCATCTCCTGAACCAGTTGCGTTACTTCCTCGCTGGCGGGTTCGTCGATGTTGCGATAAGCCGCCGCCATTACCGCGATCTTGATCGTGCTATCTGCTGAGAACGCGATCCCCGGCGTCAGCGGCTCACCACTGCGATAAGCCATTTGGAGATCCACACCGGAGTTTAGGTCCTGCATATAAACCTCCACCTCGCCGGTGAAATCATTTACCTCAACAATCTGCTGCATAAGTATGCGCAGGTCCTGCAACGATGGCCGCTCAAGAGCACCCCTGACGAGGGCTAAATTAACGGTTCGCGCTGAGGGAGAACGCATTGCGTTTACAACCAGCGCGACGGATCGGTCAAGGTCCAGGGTCTGCCCCGGATCACCGGACTCAAAGGTCACGCTGCCTGGAACCGGCTCGTACGTGCGGCTGCCCTGGTCGTAGCGCGCAGCGATCTCGTTTTCAAGATACGAGCGGATGCGATCCTCATCGATATCAGCCCGTAACGGTACTTCAGCCGAGGGAGGAAGCTGATTAAACAAATACGCGATGAAGGAAGGCCAAAAAGGCTGGGCAGCGCGCGCCTGGTCAGCAGCGGTCATCATTGCCGGCAGATCAAGAGCGAATCCAATCGTCGATGGTCTGACCTGGATGATATTATCGTTATATCGCAGCTCGATAGGGATCGAATAAGCCTGGGTTACGCGCGAGGCAGCCTGTTCCATGGTAAGACCGGTTACCTCTACCCCGGCAATCTTCGTGCCTGTGGTGAATGACGTACGCAACCGGCTGAACACGACCAGCTGGAATACCAACAGTACGATGGCGGCAAAAATTAGAGCCAAAGCCATCCAGCGAAAGATCGAATATCGTCCAATACGTTTCATTTTGTCAATACTACCAATCGAACAAATTTTACCAGAGAATACCCTGCCATTTCTTTCCTCGCGAATGACGCTTTTTTCGCCAGTTTAGTTATACTTAAGGCATGGCAACCGGAGCAGTTCTATCTACCGCTGTATTGAAACAGATTTTTCCATTCAACCTGCTGGATGAATCCGCGCTTAAGTTGATCCTCCCTCTCGTCTCATTACTGGAGATAAAACAGGGCAGCGTACTTTTCAATAGCGGTGATATCCCGGATTTTATGTACTTCATCATTTCAGGTGAAGTACATCTTGTTACACATAGCGAGGAATCGGACTTCCTGGAATCCTCGCTGGCGAACGGCGATCATTTTGGCGCGGAAGCCATTTCCGGCAGCGATTACCGGCTATATGACGCGGTTTGCGCCACTCCCGCGAGGCTGGTGCGGATTAGCAGGGAATCGCTGGAGAATCTAAGCAGGAATTATCCTCAGATCAATAAAGCCTTCAAGCTGATCCTGCGCACGGAAAAGCTTTGGAACCGCCTCGCTCTTCCCTGGCTGGGTGATGATGAGAAAGTGTTGTTAATTTCACGGAGGCATCCTTTCTTCCTGCTGTTGCGGCTCGTGCTGGCAGGCGGGATAGGGTTGATTGGTGGAGGCATCCTACTCTCGCTCGCCATCACGCCAACCGGTGTATCTACCGGACTACTGATATTTGCGCTTTTCATCCTGCTGCTTGCAGCTTTTGTATCCATCTGGGCAGGTTTGGAATGGACGAACGATTACTTTTTCATCACCGCAGAACGGGTTTTGGTGCAAAAGAAGATGGTTGGATTTTTCGACAGCCGCCAGGAATCGCCTTACGGCGCCATTCTCTCAACTGGTCTCGAATCCTCATTCTGGGGGCGATTGATAGGATTCGGTTCTATTCACCTGCGATCTTATACCGGCGACATTACATTCAAACGCCTGCCATACCCAAATACGATCTATGCGCTGCTCGAGCACCAGCGGCACCGCTCTGTGCGCGATGAACGGCAGCAGGATCGGGATGAGATACGCGAAACGCTGCAAAACCGGCTTGAAGGGAAGCAGGTTGGGAAGGTGCGCAGGGAAACCCCTCAACCCGCTGGATTAACAACCACTTACACAAGCGGCACGCTCCTCGACGCGCTGGCGCGCTTCTTCGGGCTGCGCTTCGCCAGATCCGATTCAGTGACGTATCGCACACATTGGTGGATCCTACTCAAGAAAACCATCCTGCCAGCTCTTCTGATAATCGCGGCAGTTGTGCTGGTCCTCATTAAATGGGCCGGCATGGCAAACTCGCTTTCAGATACTCAAGCCTACGGCAGCGCGATACTGGTCACCCTCGTTGGTTGGTTTTGGTGGTTGTATCAGTATATTGACTGGCACAATGATATTTACATCATCACATCTGACCAGCTAGTCGATGTCAACCGCAAACCGCTGGGTAAGGAAGAACGCCGATCAGCGCCGATCAAGAATATCCAGACCGTTCAGTTCAAGCGCAAAGGTATCATCGGGTTGGTGCTAAATTACGGAACTGTACGCATTCAGATCGGCAACGAGGAATTAACCTTTGATAATATTTATGACCCAGCTTCCATCCAGGCGGAGATTTTCGCGAACTTCAAGAAATTCAATCAACGCACTCAAAAAATGGAGCAGGAAAAGATGGCTGAGTGGATCAAGACTTACGATGAGATCCGCAACAGAAGGAAAAATCCTCAGGAACCAGATTAAAAAAAGGGGTAAAATACCCTCTGGTTCTATGAGAAAGGAAAAGTAATGGCAATTCGTGAAGTAATCACAATCCCTCATCCAATACTGCGGAAGAAAGCGCACAAAATCACTGATTTTGGCAAAGATTTCCAGCAATTGGTTAACGATATGGTCGAAACCATGCGTGAAGCTCCCGGTGTCGGGTTGGCTGCTCCCCAGATCGCGGTTTCACAGCGTCTGATCGTTGTTGAATTTGGCGATGAAGAAAACGAGAACGCACCTCAAAAACTATATGTATTGGCAAATCCAGAAATTACTGCACCGTCTGAAGAGAAGGTTGTAGGTATCGAAGGCTGTCTTTCCATCCCCGACCTGGTTGGTGAGGTGGAACGGCACCAGTCAATCATCGTGAAAGGCCTGAACCGTTACGGAAAGCCCACAAAGATTAAAGCGGAAGGCTGGCTCGCGCGGATTTTCCAGCACGAAATAGACCATTTGGAAGGCATTTTATATCCTGACCGGAGTGACAGGGTTTGGCGACCTGGTCCGGACGAGGAAGTACCGCTCGATTAATATATGCATTTAACGCACCTGTCGCTGACGAACTTTCGTCTTTTCTCCCGCCTGGATATGGATGTTCCCCGGCGGATTCTCTTGCTGATGGGATCCAACGCGCAGGGTAAAACATCGCTGCTGGAAGCCATTTATTACATGGCAACATTCAGCTCGTTTCACGCGCAAAGTGATCGCCAGTTATTGAACTTTATCGCCACGCGTGAAAACCTTTCGGTGGCGCGTATGGTGGCGACATACCAGCGTCTGGATCGAGCTCACCGTCTTGAGGTGCGCCTCATTCAGGATTCCAACGGCAACGGGGGCGCGAGACTGCGCAAGGAAGTACTACTTGACGGTGTAAAGACCCCCCCGGTGCAGGTGATTGGACATCTGAACGCGGTCATTTTTCTCCCGCAGATGACCGGCATCCTTGAAGATGGTCCCGATGAACGCAGACGTTATCTCAATCTCGTTATCTCCCAAGCACAGCCCGCTTACACCCGCGCGCTCTCTGAATACAATCAAGCGCTTACACAGCGCAACGCACTGCTAAAGTTGCTGTATGAGCGCGGCGGTGATACTTCACAACTTGATTATTGGGATGAGATCCTGGCTTCTCGCGGAGCCAAACTGATCAGTGACAGGATAGACGCGGTTCAGGAACTGGAACAACTCGCTAAACGCATTCACGAGCAGTTAACCGGTTCAAGCGAGGTCATCCGCTTGATCTACCGGCCCTCCTACGATCCACTCCCGCCTCCCCAAGGTCAATTTGCGCTGCCCATCCAGGTGCAGGTTCAGCGAAACGGATTGACGATAGAAAAGATCAAAGAGGGTTTCATGGCGCGGCTCGCCGAGATCCGTAGAGAAGAAATCGCCCGCGGTGTGACCACTGTCGGTCCGCACCGCGATGAAATGCGGGTGTTGTGCAATGGCATCGATCTCACGGATTTTGGTTCGCGCGGTCAAATACGCACCGCCCTCCTTTCCTTAAAACTGTCAGAAGTAGACTGGCTGAAGCAGAAAACAGGCGAATGGCCTGTACTGCTGTTGGATGAAACCCTGGCGGAACTGGACACTCAACGCCGGGCATACCTGCTAAGTTACCTCGAAAAAACGGAACAGGTTATCCTCACCACCACAGATATGAACCTCTTCCCGCCGGATTTCCGCGAGAAATGCGAACGCTGGCAGGTGGTCAGCGGTAATGTGGAAAAAATCGCCAACGAAGAATAATTAAAGAGGCTTTTTGGCTGGCAAACCCGCCCGGCGCGGATACTGCGGCGGGGTTGTTGCAACTTTGTCCACTGTCACCAGGTAGCGTTCCTCCGCCACACCCGGCAGGTTAACCGGGCTTATCCTGCGCAGGCTTCCCCCTAGAATCCGGTACGCTTTTTCAGCATTTTGTACTTCAGCATGCGCGTTTTCGCCTTTTAACGCCAGGATAGCGCCGCCCACGCGCACCAGAGGCAGCAAATATTCCGCCAGTACCGGCATCATGGAAACAGCCCTGGCAACCGCCCAATCGAAACTTTCGCGGTACCGCGCCATTTGCCCCAGGTCTTCGGCGCGGGCAGTAACGACGTTCACCTCAGATAAGCCCAGGCATTCGATCATGTGTCGGCAGAATTCCGCCTTTTTGCCCACAGATTCAACCAGTGTTAATTTCAGTTCCGGCAGCGCGATCTTTAGCGGGATACCCGGAAAACCCGCCCCGGTACCCACGTCCACCAGCCGCTCCGGCCGCGGGTTATTTAATTCGGTCAGCGCGCAAAGTGAATCAAGAAAGTGCTTGGTGCGAATAGACTGCGGATCGCGTATGGCGGTCAGGTTGAATTTTTCATTCCAAGCAAGCAATTCCTGTTCATAGATTTCGAACGCCCTCACCTGGCGTCCGTTCAGGCGAATGCCTGTCACATTTTGCGTGTTAAGAAAAAATTTTTCCATGTCCTAACAAATTATACACTTGCCATCGCATGCGCCCCCAAAAAGGGGTTGACGCCCTCCACAAGTTCGGGTAAAATCGCACTTGCAATTAGAAAGACTGCGGGCGTGGTTCAGTTGGTAGAATGTCTCCTTGCCAAGGAGAAGGTCGTGGGTTCGAATCCCATCGCCCGCTCTAAGCAGCCCCTCTGGGGGCTGTTTTTTATTGTCGGCTACGGGATATTATCCCATCGCCCGCTCTAAGCAGCCCCTCTGGGGGCTGTTTTTATTATTGTCGGCTACGGTATGCATGCCGGTACTTCATTATGGCTGTAGGTTTCAACGCTTGATTCGCTTGACCGAGATATCGGAGTCTGATAAAATCCTATCCGCAAGGCGACGTGGCCAAGAGGCTAAGGCAAGGGTCTGCAAAACCCTGATCATGGGTTCAAATCCCATCGTCGCCTCAATCTTTTTTAACCCGCCAAGTCTGAACGGTTTCCCTACGGGGATCTCCACTTCGTTTCGACAAATCCCATCGTCGCCTCAATCTTTTTTAACCCGCCAAGTCTGAACGGTTTCCCTACGGGGATCTCCACTTCGTTTCGACAAATCCCATCTTCAACGTGCTTTATTTTTCCGCTTTTGCGTGATTCCCTCCATTCCCGTATAATTTTTATATGCCTGCAGATTTAGCGATTGTATTCATCATCGGTTCTATACTGGTTTTACTGGCTGTGATGGTCAGTAAGATCACCGACCGTTTTGGCATACCCCTTCTACTGCTCTTCATCGTACTCGGGATGCTCGCTGGTTCTGAGGGCATCGGCGGTATTTATTTCGACGATCCGGAACTGACCCAATGGATCGCGACCGTATGCCTGTCGATCATCCTGTTCTCCGGTGGAGTAGATACTGAATGGCGAAGTATCAAACCGGTTTTTAGAGAAGGTTTGCTGCTTGCCACTATCGGTGTCATCATCACTGCGGGTGTGCTTGGTTTTTTTGTTCACTTGATCCTTAATCTTAATTGGCTTGAATCCTTCCTAATTGGTTCCATTGCCGCCTCGACTGACGCAGCTGCGGTTTTCTCATTGCTACGAGCGAAGGGTGTCAACCTCAAGGGAAATCTCAAACCGCTCCTCGAGTTGGAATCGGGTAGCAACGACCCGATGGCAATCTTCCTTACCATCGGGATCATCCAATGGATACAGAATTCTCTCAACAATCCTTCTGATCTGGTGTTGCTTTTCATCATGCAAATGGGTATTGGCTTAGCCATTGGCTGGTTGATGAGCCGTCTATCCCTCCTGCTCATCAATCGTGCAAAGCTTGGATACGAGGGGTTGTACCCCGTCTTGTCCTTCGCATTGGTTTTTCTCACATTTGGGCTTGCCACCATTCTCGAAGGCAGTGGTTATCTGGCGGTTTATGTGCTGGGGCTGCTCATGGGAAAAACCGAGTTCCTGCACAAACGCAGCCTGATCAGGTTCTTCGATGGGAACGCCTGGTTGATGCAGATCGCACTTTTCATCACCCTGGGACTACTTGTGTTCCCCTCACAGGTTTTTCCCGTCATCCTACCCGGGTTATTGATCTCCCTGATCCTGATTCTCGTCGCACGACCCGTTGCTGTGTTTCTCTCACTTTCGCCCTTCCGTTACTCCTGGCGCCAAAAAACCTACATCTCATGGGTAGGATTGCGCGGAGCTGTTCCGATTGTGCTTGCCACTTTTCCCCTGGTCGCACAGATACCCAGCGCGAATTTGATATTCAACCTTGTTTTCTTTATTGTCATCACCTCTGTTGTGTTGCAGGGTACCCTGATCCCCCAGGTGGCGCGCTGGTTAAATGTGGTTGGACCTCAATCAGAGATGAAGCATCTACCCATAGAGGTCGTCACAGATGAAGGATTAAAAGGAACGTTGAGAGAGATCAAAATTGAAGAAAACTCACCGGCTGTGGGTAAAGCGATTTACGAGTTACAACTTCCACTTGAGTACCTGATCATGTTGATTGAACGCGCAGGGGAATACATCCAGCCCAACGGGGGCACAGAAATCGAAGCCGGTGATGTCCTGATCAGTCTAAGCGAAGATGAGATTTACGATACCGTTTTGAAAACACTTAATCCCCACGGCAACACTACGAAACCTTCTCTTTGAGCTTTCGTCTGGCGACACTGCACAAATAGTCAACACGTTCGTTTTCCGCACTGCCTGCATGTCCGCGCAACCAATACCACTCAATGTGGTGCTTGCTGCTGACAGCCAGCAGCTCTTTCCATAAGTCCTGGTTTGCAACAGGTCCGTTGGAGCCGCGCCAGTTTTTTGCCAGCCATTTGGGCATCCACTCACTGATCCCTTTTTGCAGATACTGGGAATCCGTAAAGATCGTCACGCTCGCAGGTGCTTTGATCAACTTCAAAGCCTCAATCGCTGCTGTGAGTTCCATGCGATTATTCGTGCTACGCGGTTGCGCGCCATAAATTTCTCGGCGGTTACCGCCTTCGATGATCAGTGCAGCCCATCCGCCCGGTCCGGGGTTCGGATCACAACCCCCATCAGTATAGATAATAAATTCTTTCATCAGGGTTGCCGCTCTACCAGGTCTTCCGCGAAAGCATCCATTTCCTGCAGCAAGGATGGCACCATTTCCGGGGTAATATCGGTTTTCAGCAGCTGCCAGCCCGCATCTTCAAGCACCAGGCTGATCGCCATCCAGTCCGCGTCCATCGGTTGGTGAAGCCATAAATCCTCATACTTCAGGGCGGTGATCAATTGCGGTGTAGCAGCTAATTCAATGATCGCCTGCTCACCCGTTTCAGAAACAGGCAGCGTTCCGAAGTACTCAAGTAGTCTTAATTGCTGTGCGGGCTGCGAAAGCCAGCGAACAAACAACCAGGCTGCCAGGTCCTGCGCCGGGTCATTTTGCAGAACAGCAAAAGCTGTACCGCCAATTGCCGCCACCTGATCCGCGCTGCCGGGGAATGGAATAACCGTCCACTCATCCTCGGACCCTTTCCGCTCCAATTCGCGCGCGAGGGTTGGCAGGTCCTGCAGCCATATCGCAATCGCCAGTGCCTGGCGGTTGCCAAAATACGCAAAATCCTGCGAGGGTCTTCCCACCCATGCACAGGAATCACTTTTTAAGTCAAGCAGAAAATTAAACGCCGCCTCGCCCGCTTCTCCAGAGAAGACATAGCCTTCATCCGGGTTAAGGTTAAGGCCAAGACCATAAGCCATCAGCCAGCTGTAGATCGACACCGGATCATTGTTCACCAGCCAACCGCCCAGACCGTCGTTCGTGGTATCTGCGTCTTTCAGGAAAGAGGCGTTCGCCGCACACATTTGGGTTCTGAATTTTTCAGGCGTATCAGGCAGACTATTGAGGCCCAGTTCTTTCGCCCAGGTCGTGTTATATGCCAGCAGTAAAGCGCTTTCCTGGGCGGGGATCCCAACCCGTTTACCATCCACCATCAACGCGTTCCAAAAATAGGGGGTGAAATCTGAGATCACTTTCTCAGTCAGTCCATAAGCTTGAGATTCAATATATGGCGCAAGATCCACTACAAGCCCTTCTTTTTCATCGACTGCCAACAGAAAACTGGACGGAGCTGCCAGTACATTCGGCGGCTGTTTGTTCGCAATCCCTTCCCGGGTCTTGCCGGTAACCATTGCGGCTGAACCCGGAGCGGACATGATCACGTGGATGCCCCATTCGTTGGTCTGATTGAACTCATCCACCATCCCGGTCAGCTCATCCAGTACACCACCGGTCCAGGGGTGCAGGAACTCGATTTGTAGTTCGTTGAGATCGGCTGGATCAACACCAAACTCAGGACCATTGGGTGTGGGTACCATTGTTGGAGTACTGGTCGCTCGAGAAAGTTCAGGTGTAAATGAAGGCTGGGGTGTCAGCGGAGTAACTCCCAGTGGAGCACACCCGCCAATGACAAGCGTGGTAATAAATGAGAGAACGATAATAAACTGCCGGGGTTTCTTTAACATAATCCTTTTACTTCACAACCAATATAGATTCCTGAGTATAACCGAGTTTGGTGACCGGGTTCAGTCGAACTCGGTGGGCAGTGACGGGTTGTGCAGGTGCTCAAACATGCGGGTGATCTGCCAGGGGGTGACCCGCGCCAGCGAAAGCTCTGGGATCTTATCCACTGAGAAGAACGTCGGATCGGCCGTTTCAAGGTCCGATGCAACCGCGTCACCCAGTAGATCACACAGAAAAAATAACTTGTAAGCGTGGAATGGATAAGGCGGGTGACTGTGCAGGTTGCGATCGTAAACCGCGAGCAATTTCCTTGCTTTTACGAGAAACCCGGCTTCTTCACGCACCTCGCGTTCGACCGCCAGGCTGGGAGGTTCATTCACATCCACCCAACCACCGGGCAGGGTCCACCTGCCCCCATCCTGCAGTTCCCGCACCAGCAACAATTTTTCATCTTTGAATACGACACCACGGCTGTCCACTTTCGGTGTGGCGTACCCGCACTGGGCTTCGAAGATCACCTTCACGCCAGACGGATCAGCGCCTGTACCATCACTCATCATCTCTGCTGCAATACGGCTTAATTCCTGGTAACGTTCCGCGTCAAAAGGATTCTCCGTGTACTGCAATCCGCTTTGTGCCAGCGCCTGGATATGCTGCGCCCATGTAAGCCAGCGGGGATTCGAATTTTCTGATATTTTATCTTTCATTTAGACTCACAAATTTCCGTGTTGACGATACCCGACGATATTTGTATAATCAAGTCATAATTCTATACGAGGAAAGCCAAAAGGAGTAGGTTTGTCAAAACGCTGGTAGAGAAGGAGCTCCGGGCTGAAAGGCTCCACAGCGGACACAGATCGAAGTCGTTTGGCAAAAATGCCGAAGAAACCTCTTTTGAGGCGTTAGACCGGCACGGGCAAGCCCGTTAGCGCGAAATCCGGATGATGGTCCGGAGGAGTGCGCCAGCAATGGCGAACAGAGGTGGTACCGCGAAGAATGATCCCTTTCGTCCTCTACGGATGAAGGGGTTTTATTTTTAGGAGGAAGAGAATGACACAGGAACTCGCCAAGGCATACGATTTTCGATCCACAGAACAGCGTCTTTATCGAAAGTGGGAGGAAGGCGGCTACTTTCAACCGTCCAATGATCCGGGTAAAGAGGGTTTCGATCCTGCAAAGAAACCTTTTGTTATCTCCATCCCTCCCCCCAACGTTACCGGAGAACTGCATACGGGTCACGCCATGTTCGTCTCGATGGAAGACCTGATGATCCGCTACCACCGCATGAAGGGCTTTCCAACCTTGTGGGTTCCGGGCACTGACCACGCCGGCATCGCCACACAGATGCTGGTGGAGAAAGCGCTGGTAAAAGAAGGGCTGCGGCGGGATGAAATGGGGCGCGAAGAATTCCTGCGCAGGACATGGGAATGGAAAGAAAAGTATGGTCAGCGCATCACCAACCAGATCCGGCGACTGGGAGCCTCCTGTGATTGGACCCGCGAACGCTTTACACTGGACGAGGGCTTGTCCAGGGCGGTGCGTGAAGCGTTTGTGCGCCTCTATGAAAAGGGGCTGATCTACCGTGGGCCACGCTTGATCAACTGGTCGCCCGCATTACGCACTGCCGTCTCAGACCTCGAAGTAGAATACAGCGAGGAACCGGGTTTTCTGTACTTCTTTAAATACATGCTCGCGGACGGCTCAGGCGACTTCATCCCCGTAGCCACCACCCGCCCGGAAACCATCCTGGGTGACACAGCTGTGGCGGTGCACCCCAACGATGAGCGCTATCAGAAATACATCGGCAAGCAGGTCCTGGTGCCCATCACAAATCGCCAGATCCCGGTGATCGCAGATGAATATGTGACCATGGAATTTGGCACCGGCGCGCTCAAGATCACTCCCGCTCACGATCCCAACGATTACATCATCGGGATCAACCACGGGCTGGAAATGATCAGCATTTTGGACACTTCCGCCCATATGAACGAAAACGCCACCCCATACACCGGGCTCGATCGCTTCGAGTGCCGCAAGCGCCTGTGGGAGGATATGCGCGCCGCGGGATTGGTGCTCAAGGAACAACCCTACACACTCAACGTACCCCGATCTCAACGTGGTGGTGAGATCGTCGAACCAATGATCTCAACCCAGTGGTTCATCAAAATTCAACCTCTGGCTGAAAAAGCGCTTGAAGCGGTGAAGGACGGTCGAACAAAGATCGTGCCGGAACGCTTCACCAAGATCTACTACAACTGGATGGAAAACATCCGTGACTGGTGCATCAGCCGCCAGCTGTGGTGGGGACATCGCATACCGGTATGGTACTGCGATGACTGTGGTGAGGTGATCGTCTCACGCGATGACCCTGACAAATGCCCCAAATGCAGCAGCGCGAACATCCACCAGGATGAGGACGTGTTGGATACCTGGTTCTCTTCGGGATTGTGGCCTTTTTCTACGCTCGGTTGGCCTGAGCAGACACCCGATCTTTCCTACTTTTACCCAACCTCGGTCATGGAAACCGGTGCGGATATCCTGTTCTTCTGGGTTGCGCGCATGATGATGTTCGGTCTTGAATTCACCGGTCAGGTGCCTTTCCACACGGTCTACCTGCATGGATTGATCCTCGATAAAGATGGGCAGAAGATGAGCAAAACCAAGGGGAACGTGGTTGACCCGATCGAGGTCATGGAGAATTTTGGCACCGACGCCCTACGTTTCACACTGCTCGTCGGTTCAACCCCCGGTCACGATACCAACCTGGACATTAAAAAGGTGGAAGCCAATCGGAATTTCGCCAACAAAGTCTGGAACGCCGGCCGGTTTGTGCTCACAACACTAAAGAACGCCCCGCTGGAAGCCGGTGCCGAACCGGAATGGACGCTGGCGGATTCGTGGATCTGGGCAAAATTGAAAGCGCTGCTGCGTGATACCGAAAGACTGTTCAAGAACCACCAGTATGGTGAAGCGGGGCGCCAGATCTACGACTTTTTCTGGAGCGATTTCGCGGATTGGTACCTTGAAATCGCCAAGATCCAGATGAACGAAGGGGGCGATCGGGCTTACTACACAGCCATGACGCTGGTTAGAGTCCTTGATGCGTGTCTCCGACTGCTGCACCCGTTCACTCCATTTATCACAGAAGAACTTTGGGGCTATCTCAAGGAAGCAGCGGTCGAGAATGGCTTTCAACCTTTCCTGTCCCGGAAACCATGGGAGGAGATGCTGATCTCCGCCAACTGGCCTGTAGCAGGTAGAGCTGAAGGCTGGGAGGACGACGCGACCAGCGGTTTTACTGTGGTTCAGGATATCGTGCGCGCCATTCGCAACATCCGCGCAGAGAAGAAAATCAAGCCTGACCGCAAGCTCCCCGCTTTGATCTCGGCTGGTACCAGGATGGACACGTTACGCGGTCAATGCAGCACAATTGCTGCTCTTGCGTCGCTGGACAAGGAAAATTCCAGGATCACGCGCCGGGTAAAAGAGGATACCAGCGGGTATATCTCGATCGTGGTGTCCGGCATCGAAATTTTCCTGGATATCGCCGAGAAGATCGATTCAGCAGAAGATATGGCGCGCTTACAAAAGGAATTGAGTGAGATCAGCACTCAGATCGAACGCCTTGAAAAGCTGCTGGCAAGTGATTTCGCCAGAAAAGCTCCCCCCGCAGTGGTGGAAAAAGAGCGTATGAAATTGAAGGAATACATAGAAACAAAAGAAAAACTGAGTGCGCAACTACAATAATGATCTGGCCGGGACCCCCCGGCCAGTTTGTTACTCAGGCATCTTCCCGAATATCCGGCGGAAAAAACGGTGCACAGCATGAACTGACTTGACCGGTTCCAGGTACAAGAAAATGCACTCACCACTAACCGCCACCAAATCAAGCTCGCTCAATCGCTGATCGATCTGTGAAGAATTGGCTCCCGGCTGCACCCATATATGGCGAATACCCGACCGCGCTGCATCCTCAACGATCTCAATACCCTGCGCGGGTGGAACAACCAGGATAATCCCATCCGGTTTTACCGGCAGCGCACCAAGCCCCGCGTAACAGCGGTCACCCTCAACCATATCCGCGTTCGGATTAACTGCCATTACCTCGTAGCCGGCACTTCTTAATTCACGGTAGATCATATTGCCAAATTTATCCTTGTTGCGTGAAACCCCCACCACCGCTATTTTTCGCAGCTGGAGAAACTCGTCGATATTTTTCCTGCTATTGATCATGTAAACTCCAAATAAGTGATCGGTAAGATTTAAGAAGGCAACAAGGTAGTTTCAAAAAACAGAGTAATATATCATGCTTTTCTTGATTTTAATGCGCGCGCATGATCTGCCTGGTTTGCCGTACAACCCTGAAAAAATGGCGGATGTGCCGCAGCGGTTTTATATGACTGGATTCGCCTGCGTAGATCGTTTTGATCGGCACCCAACTCAGTTTGTATCCCAAACTTACACAACGCGCGATTACCTCAACCTCAAACTCAAAGTTGGTCTCACGGCTTGAAATCGATTCTTCAATTAACCGGCGTGAATACAGCCGGTAACCAGACTGGTTATCAGGACAGTATTGTCCCAACGCCCGAGAAAACATCCATGTTCCAATCGCATTCGACCAATTGCGCGGGAACGGCATTTGCCGGAAATTCCGTTGACCGATTACAAGGTCAGCGCCACTCTTAAATTCGGCGAGAAATAGCGGGATTTCTTCCGGATCATGCTGCCCATCAGCGTCGAGTGTGATGACGGCGTCAAAGCCCTGTTCAAGGGCGTATCTGAAGCCAGCCACCAGCGCCGCGCCTTTCCCCTGGTTGGGTGACTGGCAGATCACCTCCGCCCCAACCAATCGGGCGACCCCCGCGGTGTCATCCCGTGAGCCATCATCCACCACCAGGACGGGAGCATGTTTCATGGTGCATGCAATAACATCACCAATTCGTTCGGCCTCGTTGAACGCCGGGATTAGCGCCAGGACTCTGTTTGCGGGTTTTACCGATCCATTGTTGGTCATCAGACAACTCCTGTAATGAGTAGAGATATATTTTACTATGTTACTTTTCCCGGTAAAGAGAATGGGTTGCTGCATAAAGAGGGTGAAATTGACCTCTTGTTTAATTTGTACTTCGGCATATAATCCCACTCGTTTTGCATAATGGATTATGGAGTAAGCATGAAAATCGCAGTTCTCGCCAACCTAAAAGAAGATGCACCGACCAGCCCGGAGGACCCTCCCGGGCGTTGGGACGACCTTGATGACCAAAAAACAGTCGACGCGATCCAGGCGTCTCTTGAGGAACTTGGTCACGAAGCGCGTTATTTTCCCGCAACAATAGATTCAATACCTGAATTTATTAATTTTTCCCCCGATCTCTGTTTCAATTCAGCTGAAGGGCATTACGGTGATTCCCGCGAGGCACAAATGCCGGCCATACTTGACGGTCTGCGCATCCCTTACACTTGCGCTGGTGTCCTCGGCATGTCCCTTTCACACAACAAAGCCGTGGCGAAAAAGATGTTCCGCGATACACATATCCCGACCGCCAATTTTGTGGTGGTACGATACGGAACAGAAATTCCGGCTCATCAAATGAAATTCCCCCTATTCGTAAAACCGGGGGTTGAAGGGTCCTCGATCGGCATCAACGATTCCGCGATTGTACGTAATGAGGAAGAATTGATCCGCCAGGTGAAATACGTGCGATCCCTGACCGATTCGCTCATCCTTGTCGAACAATACATAGAGGGAAGAGAATTCACCATCGGAATACTTGGCGATGAAGTGCTGCCCATTGTGGAGATCATTTCTCCCACAGGTTTTTACTCCTCAGCACAAAAGGAAGATCTCAACGGCGCTGTCCGGCGCGTTATCCCCACCGACCTCACAAGACAACAGCTCAAATCCTTTCAGTCGATCGCCAGGCGAGCGATGAACGCGCTGCATTTATATGATGTCTGCCGCATGGATTTGCGGATGGATCTCAACGGGAATCCCTTTGTGCTTGAAGTCAACCCAATCCCCCTCATGGATCCTGATCCGAACCAGGCTTCTCTCGTCTTTGCCGCCTTTGCTGCTGGGTACACCTATACTGATATTGTGCGTAAGATCATCGAATCAGCCGCCCAGCGCTGGAACCTATCCAAAAATTAACAAAAAAGCGCCCCTCTTGGGAGGAGCGCTTTAATATGCGTAAAAATTTTTTTAATTGTCGTGGAGCAGATTGCCAAAGAGCCGTTTGAACATCGCGAATTCTCCAGTGCGCCCTTTGTGATTCGGGTCGGATGCGTCCCATATAGCGGCAAACGATGCAACAACATCATTAGCATCGAACTGACTGCCATCCGAGAACTGCACGTTGTACCGTAAGTTGAATGTCCATTCGGTCAGATCCTTGTTGGATTCCCAGTTTTCCGCCAGAAGGGGCTGGTATTTTTCACCGCCAAAGCCGGGGCTGAGCATGGTGTCATAAAGCAGGCGGGTGATGCGGAAGGTGGCAAAATTATCTTCATCGGCCGGCCACAGACTTAACGGCTCTGAAGGTCCGACAAACCTGATCGTGTCTTTGTCGCTATTGATTTCCTCCATGTTCTCGTAGAAGGCGTTGGAACTGATGTTGCGTAACGTTGATCGGAACACTGTCAGATTGGGAGAGTGCCCCAACGGAATCAATGGAACCTGGTCTACGACGATCTGGTTCATCCGGTCGAAGATCGCCTGTTTCTGATCGTTACCGGCGATACCGCGCACCTCGCTGATCAATTGCTGTAAATCGGTGTAGGGTTCACCAAATTTTACCGCCTCACTGATAAAGGGCTTGTCAAAAAACGCGTTGCCATCAACGTAATCAACCATGTACCAATGGATGAAGAACATTTCCTGTCCTTCAGCAATCCTCTTCTCAAAGGCTGTGATATCGAGCGGTTTTAGAACGACCTTTACCCCAATTTCCGCCATTTGATCACGAACCGCGATTGCAAGTGTGTTGGGCGAATAAAGCGTTTGCATGGGAGAGTTCTGATAAGCGATTGTGATTTCCTGTGTGAAGTCGAAACCGGCTTCATTCAGCAGAGCGGTGGCTTTTTCAAGGTCAGTGGAGTACCAATTCAAATCCGCACTGCGTCCCGGGGAGATGGACGAAGGCACAAGTTGGTTCGCGAGTTCAGTCCCGGATGGGAAGGAGAGGTCCAGCAGCACAGCCTGGTCCAACGCATAGGCAAACGCCTGCCTGATCTGAACGTTGTTAAACGGCGCAAGCGAATTATTGAAACCAAGATAGTACAGGTTCAAAGGATCGTGCGTAACCACCTTTAGATCGGGATTGGCGTAAGTGTAGGTGAGATACGAAAAAGGCTTGGTCATCACAACTGATGGAAAATCCATGCCTTCGACGGAGGAGAAATCGACATCACTAAACCTGCGTGACTGGTCTGGCTGCCAGCGAAACTCGATCTTGGGGGTGGCTGGGGGTACTCCCCAATACGTGGGAGAAGTCACCAGCGTAACATCTGTTCCAGCGCGCCATTCCCTCAGAATATATGGACCTGTACCATTTGGCGCAGCTGATATCGCTAACGAATCACCCCCGGTTGCTTTCAGATAATCGCTGTCCTGTATCGCGAATATCGGGGCGGCGACCTTAGCCGGAAAAGCAGAATCAGGGTAGCACAATGTGAACCTCACTGTGTATTCATCAACCGCCTGCACCGACCGGATCTCTCCACCGTAATTGCAGTTGGCAGCCCGAACTGCCATCGGGTTGTATGGATCAATGAGGGTCGTTTGAGTTGACTGGGTCGTGCAAGCTGAAATACTCATCACCAGGATTAGAACGATGGAAAAGATATAATAGCGCGCTTGAATTTTCATTGGATACTCGCTTATTTATGATAGATTTGCCACCACAGGATTACAACTGATAGCTTTCATTATACGAATAACCCATTCGATGTCAAATTACAAATTCGTTTATTACCAGAATTTTACAGTTTCCTGTTATCTGTTGTGTTCTTTAATCCAAACTATCATTTATTATTCAAGATGCAACTCTTAATATAGTCGGCGTGATATCAGGCTTTCGAGATGCCCTACTGTAGAACGCCGGTGTGAGGTAGAATAGCCAGCATGTCATTAAAAAGGATCCTTCAATGGGATGAGACTATCACCCAAAGGCTGCGGTTGACCGACTCACAGGTCGGGTTCAAACCCGCAGCGGCTTTTTTCGCCCATTCCGGGGATTCCTGGTTTGTTCTCATCGGTTTATTCATTATCTGGATGTTCACCAACGGTATCTGGCACCGGATGACCGCTCTAATGGCGGGCGGGACGATCGGACTGGCGCTTGTTGTCCTGGGGATCAAATTCACCATTCGCCGCCGCCGCCCCGAGGGAGATTGGGGAGCCATTTACCGTAACACAGACCCGCATTCATTTCCATCAGGTCATGCCGCCAGGGCGGCAATGCTGGCCGTGATTGCCCTTGCCCTCGGACCCGCATGGCTGGGGGTGTTACTCGTGGTTTGGGGCTTGCTTGTCAGCCTCGCGCGTGTCTGGATGGGCGTACATTATTTATCCGACATCATCGCCGGCATTCTGCTAGGCATACTGGCGGGTTTTGTCGTGATCTGGCTTTCCCCGTGGCTGATCGCCGTCTTTCCCCGAATCTTTTAGAATTATTACCAGTCTGTTTTCACAACCTTGTCAAATCAAATTGGCTGGGGTATTCTTAAGAGTGGGAGTGGATGAGTCCCGGTGGGTTCCCCGGTCTTCAAAATCGGTGGCGGGTCGCTATGCGGGCCGCGGTGGGTTCGACTCCCATCCATTCCCGCCTGATCTTTATTGGAGTTTAAATGGACATCAATGATTATCCTGAACTGCTGGACGCTTTTGTCCGCAGAATTTTTATAATAGAAGACATCACCCGCGGCGACAGTCAGCAGGGTTTTCTGGTCAGGTATCGTGGTCGTTTACTCGCAACCGATTCCGCCGAAGCGTACGATCAACTTGCCGGACAGGTCAAACCTCACGGTCTGATCCCGGTTTTCAGGGAGGAAGGTGGACAGCAGATTATCCTCCTGTCGCATATACCTCCCGCACCCAAACCCGGCCGACCGATGGTCAACCTCGTTATGTTCCTCATTACCCTGGTCAGCGTCCTGGTTTCCGGTGGATTGAGCAGCCTGGAAACTGAAATCTCCAGCGAACCGCTGGTGGCGGCTTCACAGATCATCAACGCCGGTTGGCCATTTGCGATCAGCCTGCTTGCCATTTTAACCACGCATGAGATGGGACATTACCTGGCAGGCCGGGCGCATGGTGTTCACGTGTCCCTTCCTTTCTTCATTCCCCTTCCCTTTACGCCGCTGGGAACAATGGGCGCGTTCATTAATATGAAAGAACTGCCCAAGAACCGGCGCGTATTGATGGACATCGGAGTCGCTGGACCTATTGCAGGTTTTATTGTTTCCATTGTCGTCGTTATGATCGGGCTTTCGCTCTCCACCCTTGATTCCATTCCCCTGCAATTCCCCGAGGGTCAGGGCATCCAGATGGAAGGAAACTCCCTCATCTACCTGGGGCTCAAATATCTACAGTTTGGCGAACTACTACCGCAGCCGGCAGCCTATGGAGACGGTGGTCAGCTTTTATACTGGTTGCGCTACTTCTTTACCGGGCAGCCAACACCGTACGGTGCTTTGGATGTGATGATTCACCCCGTTGCCTGGGCTGGTTGGGTTGGCTTGCTGGTCACTTCGCTCAATCTCATCCCGGCTGGACAACTGGACGGAGGACACATCTTTCACCTGTTGTTCGGCACAAAATGGTCCCGCCGCATTCTACCGCTCATTTTGGTGGTCTTGATAGGATTAGGCTTCTTCTGGTCTGGATGGTGGTTGTGGGCCGGGCTGGTGTTCTTCTTCGGCAGACGCTACGCTGAACCGCTTGATCAGATCACACCTCTTGACACGAAAAGAAAAGTGCTCGGCGTCATCGCGCTGATCCTGTTCATCATCACATTCATCCCTGTTCCTTTGAGCATCATCGTCTAACCGGTAACAGGAGATATCCCTCTTAATTGATCATAATCAGGGCATGGTGGCAGTGTAAATCCGGTCCCCGAACGCCAGGAAGATCCTCCTGCCGGGTGATACAGCTACGCTTGTCACTTCCTTTTTAGGGGAATACTCAAGATCAGAAAAACCAGGCTGCAGTATCTTCTGCAAATTTCGCAGCAAGCTGAAATGATAGATGCCATTCCCATGCGCGTCCATCAGATAGATCGATGAATCAGGCGCTGGTGTGATGCGCATTTGAACGAACAGTGAATCGCCAAAGTTCACAATTTCGGTCGTCTGCCCGGAACGGGTATCATGATACGGAGCAGGATCGGTGCATTCGGTCAATTTGTAATCCTTGAGATGGCTGTATGTACACTCCACCATCTCACCGTTCGACCGTAAAATATACATTTCATCGGCTACCACTTCAAAATCAACCGCCAACTCCATGTCAGGAATCTGATTATCAAAGAAGAGCCACGGTTTTTCCTCAAAAAGGATTCCGGCTCGATAATAAGTGAAAACAGCGTTGTTCCCCGGGTCCATCACGTACAGGTAATTCTGATGCATAGAAATCGCCTTGATCTCCTGCCAGCCGGCATCCGGCGCAATGAGCGAAGAGATCACCCCTGATTCCCCCGGAACACAAAATTCGATGTTGCCATAGGCGTCAATTCCAAACAAACGCGCACCGAACGAATTTCCAGCAGGCAATCCAACGATGTCCACCAGTTTACCAATGCTGTTGAGAGGATTGTTGGGGTTGGGTCCACAGTCAAATCCATGATCAAGTACGTACTCATCCCCTAAAAGTTCGTAATGCAAAGCTTTACCGGAAAGACTATCGAGCATATACAGGTCCGTGTTGGTAGCGACCAATTGCGTGATATTTACATTGCCAGGTTTCACATCACTCACAAAGGGCGTCATCGACAGCCTAACCACGCCCTGCAATTTGTCGAGCTGCGCCTGGACACTGGTCAACAACGCGTTCGACTCCTCAGTCGCGCCGTATTGATTGGCTTTTTCCAGAAACATCATTGCCGCCTGCAAATTAAACGAATAGGCAACCGGATCATCACTTGCCAATTCCGCTTCCTGCGCGTACCTTTCACCTTCGCCCATATAGTAAGCGAATCGCTGCGACCTGCCCTGGTTAATCCAAACAGAGAAGGCGATGATCACCACGATGATGGGTACAGCGATCGCAAGCACCAGGTAGAGCGAACGAGGCACCGATACAGCATCCGGATCGTAAGCCTTTTGCTTTTTCGGTTTGGGTTCGTTCTTCGTATTCGCAAAAAGAGATTTTCTCTCCGTTGATCCTTCCCGCGCAGGTTTCCTCCGCCGGATACTATCCGGTTCACTTCCCTCATCCCGGCGGGAGGTCATACTGAACGTCTCCGCCCGGGTGGGAGCAATCTCGCCTCCCTCATAGCTATGAATCTCATCATCCACGGTCTGCGTTCCAGCTTTATCCATTCCCGGGAAATCAAGCGGAGTCTCCTCATAATGTTCCCCCGCAACCTGTGTTGCTGGTGCGCTTATCTCAGGATAATTTTCACCGCCTTCATTTTCTTCAACCGACGCGGCAGCTTTTTGCTCAACCGCTTCAGTGATCAAAGAAGGGAATAAGGATTTTACTGTGATCAATCCTTTTCCTTCGCCAAGCCGAACCAACGTTGCACGCAGGTCGGGAGGACGCTGGTTTAACAGCCTGCGTCCCAGCGCGTCAGCCTTAAGTGTTGCCGCGTTTTGCAGCGAGTCACTGCTCCAATGCGGGCTGGGTAGAGGAGACAGCAGGATGGAGTCGCCGGACGCCACCTGGTGTTGACCAAACAGGCATGTGATCGACTGGGTGACACCCAGGCCTTTGACGTGATTGGACCGATCGGCCTGCTCAAACACCTCCTCTTTCGTTATAAGGAATACCCGTGCCTGACCGATGACAAGTGAATAGACCATGTCTTTTCGAAGCACCGCCAGGCTGAGCGACCCGTTCACCTGCGAGCCTGCAACCGCTTTCTTGAGGTTCCGGTCCAAAAGTTCGTTATTGATCGCTTCCGCCATCAAACGCATTGCATTGGTGACCGAACCGGGCGCGCTGTAGAAAAGAGACGCCTTTTTTTGCAGCCATGTTTCCAGCGCTTCAGGGGTGATGTTGGTCTTTCCCGTTAGATGGATAAGCGCGATCAACTGGTCAGATTCACGTCCGCGCCCGCATTTACGGGGGGGTGCAAGCGTGATCAAGCCCGGCAGCGTTTCTTCAACACTGCCCTCGTTAATGTGAATGGGGTAGATCTCCAGGTTGAACAATAAGAACCTTTCGACCGGGGTCAGCAACAACCGCCAGTGATAAAGATTTAGTAAGATAACAGGTACAAGAATCGGGCCAAATTTACCAGAGATGTTGAATCAGTACAAGTTGGTCTATAATTAATGCAAAACGAATAGGTGGTGAAAAATGGCATTCGATAAAACTGACTACTTCCTAGGAAAGATATTCGATCCCAAGACCAAATCACTGACTGACGATCCTGTACTGCTTGATCCTTCAAACCTAACCACTCACTGCGTGGTCACCGGTATGACCGGCTCTGGCAAGACCGGTTTATGCATCGGGCTGCTCGAAGAAGCCGCGCTGCACAATACCCCCGCGATCATCATCGATCCAAAGGGCGACCTGACCAACCTGGTTTTACATTTTCCCAACCAGCAGCCGGCAGACTTTGAACCGTGGATTGATCCCGAAGTGGCCAGGCAGGAAGGAAAAACCATCACCGAACTCGCAGAACAAACCGCCGCCATGTGGAAGAAAGGTCTGGCGGATTGGGGAATGGGAGCCGAGCAATTGCAGGAGTTAGCGAACGCGGCGGATTACACCATTTATTCTCCCGGATCCACCTCCGGGTTCCCGGTGAACATTCTCTCCTCTTTTGAAGCACCCTCCATTCCCTGGGAGGAAAACGCGGAGGTCTTGCGCGAAAAGATCTCCACCACTGTCACTGCCATCCTGGGTTTGATTGGACTCAACGAAATCGACCCCTTGCGTTCACGCGAGCACATCCTTTTATCCAACCTGATCGAAAATGCCTGGGTGAAAGGCAAATCACTCACACTGACCGACCTGATTTTGCAGGTGCAAAACCCGCCTATGGATCGGCTCGGTGCTTTCCCCATGGATTCCTTCTTCCCTGAAAAGGACCGTTTTGAACTGGCAATACTTCTCAATAATTTCCTGGCGTCGCCCTCCTTCCAGGTCTGGCAGCAGGGAGAACCGCTGAACATACAGCAAATGCTTTACACCAAGGACGGCGGACCGCGCCATTCGATCTTTTATCTCGCCCACTTGAGCGAGAACGAACGCATGTTCTTCGTCACCCTGCTTTTCGCAGCAGTTGAAAGCTGGATGCGCGGTCAGCGCGGCACCGGCAACCTGCGCGCCATCCTGTATTTTGACGAGATTATGGGGTACCTGCCCCCGGTCGCCAACCCGCCTTCCAAGACCGTGATGCTGCGCATGCTCAAACAGGCACGCGCGTTTGGCGTGGGGCTGCTGCTGGCAACGCAAAACCCGGTGGATGTAGACTACAAAGCCCTATCCAATGCCGGAACGTGGATGATAGGTCGTTTGCAGACCGAGCAGGATAAGAACCGCCTGTTGGATGGACTCACCTCCGCTGGTGGTACAACTGACATCGGCACCCTCGATAAACTCATCTCCGGACTCGGTAAACGCATCTTCCTTCTACACAGTGTCTATAAATCCTCACCTGTCCTCTTCAACACGCGATGGGTGATGAACTACCTCGCAGGTCCTATGACCCGCGACCAGCTGGCTGCTGCCAACACCCTGGCAGGCGCTGAATTCGTAGAAACCGGAACAGGTTCAGCCGGGACCGGTTCAAGCAGCAAGACAGGATCAACCATCCGGGACAGTTCCGGATTGACTTCAAGTCGCCCGGCTATTCCAGGCGACATACCGGAATACTTCTTCCCCAACAACCTCGGTATTAGCGAAGCTGCGATTAACGCGGGTCTTGCCGGTAGTGTCGGATCTGAGGGGATAGTCTATCGCCCGGGAATTATGGCGCAGGCTGAAGTTCGCTATCTCTCACGTCCTCATAATCTGGAACACAGCGCAAAGACATCAGCCATCCTCGAAGACCCCGGAAGCGGGCTGATCCATTGGGAGGATCTGCTTACCAGTGAGTTTGACAGCCAACGCCTGGATTCGCATCCGCTGCCTAAAGCCCTCTTCCACCCGGTGCCCTCCTGGCTTGCTGATCAGAAAAATGTCGAGGCGATCAAGAAGGACTTCCTCGATTGGATCTACCGCAGCGGCGGATTAAAGATCATGTCAAACACTGAGCTTAAACTTTTCGGCACACCAGACATGAATGAAGCTGACTTTCGCCGCAAAGCTCAGGAAGCTGTGGAGGACGCCGTTATAACAGAGATCGAAAAAGCGGGAAAAACTTACGACACAAAGATCGCTGCACTCGAGCGCAAGATCGAATCTCAAGAAATGGATGTGAAAGCAGCTGAATCCTCAGTGAAACAGCGCCGGCTTGAAACACTCGTCACTGGCGGTTCAGCCCTGATCGGTATGTTGAGCGGTAGAAAGCGCAGTATTACCAGCACGCTCTCCAAGAACCGGATGGCTTCAGCCGCAAAGGATAAGCTGGAGGCAGAACAAACCACCCTGGAACAATACCTGGAACAACTGGAGGATTTGAAAGTGGCAAAAGTGGAGGTGGAAGAGGAGGTGCGCGAGAAATGGGAGGGGATTGCTGATAACATATCAGAGGTCAACATCAAACCCACCAAGAGCAACATCTTCTCGGACATCTTTGCTGCTGCCTGGCTCCCTTATTACCTGGTTGACGTGGATGGGAAAAAAATCGAGCTGCCTGCCTTCAAGCGCTAAGATTACATCATGAATAATCAACCGGAGCGTTTGCTCCGGTTGTTTTTTTCTACGTCATTTCCTGCCGCCCTGCCAGCGCCCGCAGCAGCGTGTTCTGATCCGCGTACTCCAGGTCGCCGCCCACCGGCAGCCCGCGCGCCAGCCGCGTCACTCGCACACCTAGCGGTAATAATTGCTGACGCAGGTAGAGGGCTGTGGCATCGCCTTCCATACTGGGATTGGTCGCCAGTATGATCTCCTGGGCTTCACCGCTTTTTACACGTTCGATGAGCTCCCGAATCATCAGGTCATCAGGTCCAATGCCCTCAATGGGTGAAAGCACGCCCTGCAATACGTGATAGCGCCCGTGAAAGCCCCCTGTGCGCTCCAGCGCGAGCACATCCATCGGTTCCTCCACCACGCATATCGTCCCATCTTTCCGCGTCTGGTCCTGACAGATATCGCAATATTCCTGGTCCGCCAGGGTGATATTTGAGCAAAGCTTGCAGGTGCCGGTTGCGCTCTTGAGGTTCATCAGCGCTCCAGCGAGCTGCTGCGCCAGGTCCTGCGGCGCGCGTAGCAGGAAGAAAGCCAGCCGGGAGGCGGTTTTCGGTCCAACACCGGGCAGGCGCTCCAGAGCGCTGATCAGATCCTGGATGGGAGCAGGAAGAATGGGCATGGATGGGTCCTAGAACCCAAGCCCGGGCAGGCCACCCGCCAGCGGACCCATTCTCTCGGCTGCAAGATTACGCGAATCATCGAGCGCCAGGTTTACAGCGGAAAGTACCAGGTCCTGCAGCATCTCCGCATCAGCATCCTGCAATAGTTCGGGTGAAATTTCCACCGCCTTGCAGTGCTGATCACCGGTCATCGTCACCTTTACCGCTCCTCCACCGGCGGATGAGGTTACAGTCTCAACCGCGAGTTGTTCCTGCGCGGCTTCCATTTGCTCCTGCAGGCGTTTGATCTGCGCCATCATGCCACCGCCGGCTCCCGCCCCGCCTGAAGGTCTATTAAATCCTTTTGCCATGACAAACTCTCCTAATAAATAATATCAATCCCGATGGACAAGTTTACCACCCAGGTGAATAGCAGTATTGACCAGCCCATTTGGTTCCATCTCGTCTTCGGGTGCCCCGGCAGTGCTCTTGCCTGACACAACAACACACTCGATGGGAATTTCCACATTCAGGATATTGTGGATCACCCGCTGAGTCACTTCAATATTTTCCGGGTTTTCCATTTTAGACTTAAGTGTTTCACTCTGGAATCCCAGGATGAGCACACCGTTCTTCACCTGTACCAGGCGCTGGGAATTCAACAACGCCTCAGCCTGCGAACGGCGCATTTTCACCTCGGTCCGTATCCGGCTCCACGCTGCCATGATATCCTGTGTTGTCACGCCCTCCCCGCTGCCTTCCTCGTTCAAATTCTGCGCGGGTTCTTCCGCCTGCACCACCTGCGCGTCGGGTTCCGGCTCCTGTATATTTTCATCCTCGGTGGATTTGACCGGTTCCGCGGGTTTTTCTGCAAGGGGCGGGGTTTTTTCTGTTCGCTTTTTTGCGCGCTCATCCGTTTTTACCGGCTTATCTACGTGGATCGGCTGGCTAACCGGAAGAACCGTCTGCCGCACAGGCTCAAGACAGCGAGCAAAGGCCACCTCGAGCGCCAGGCTTGGCTGCCAGGTGGTGCGCAGATCGCTGATGGATTCGTTGAATAATCTAATCCACTCCATCAACCGGTTCAACTCGATGCGGTCAGCGTGCGCCTGCAGGCGTTTTTTCACGTCACGCGTAGCTTCGATGGCTTTCTCGTTCCCCATTTGAAGCAACAGCAGGCTGCGCATGTATTCCACAACCTGGCGGGCATATTGCCGCGGATCGCTCCCTTTATCCAACGCTTTATGAATGCTGACCATTCCCATCGCTGGATCGTTATTGACCAGCGCGTCGACCAGCTCAAACACCAGTTCATTGGTCGCGGTTCCAAGCACACTTTGCGCCAACTCCAGATCGATCGTTTTACCAGTGGAGGAAAGCTGGTCGAGTAGTGAAATCGCGTCGCGCAGCGCGCCCGTTGATTGACGCGCGATCAGGATCAGCGCATCATCCTCTGCCTCAATGCTTTCACCGGTGCAGATCTCGCGCAAGGTTTTGACCGTCTCAGCCACCGGGATGCGCCTGAACTCGTGGCGCTGGCAGCGAGAAAGCACCGTCGCGGGAATCTTGTGCACTTCTGTGGTTGCCAGAATAAAGATGGCGTGCGGCGGGGGTTCCTCCAACGTCTTTAGCAGCGCGTTAAATGCTGCAGTTGAGAGCATGTGGACCTCGTCAATAATGTATACTTTGTAGCGTCCATCAGTCGGCGAGTAGTTGATCCGGTCGCGCAGATCTCGCACGTCTTCTACGCTGGTGTTGGAAGCGGCATCGATCTCGATCAGATCAAGAAAACGCCCTTCGTTCACCGCTTTGCAGTTGGCGCACTCATCACAGGGTCTGTTCGCCAGGTCTTCTGATAGGCAGTTCACCGCTTTCGCTAAAAGCCTGGCGGTTGTGGTCTTGCCGGTACCGCGTGGACCGGAAAAAAGATAAGCGTGACCCACTCGATTGGATTTGATCGCGTTGCGCAGCGTTTGAATAACGTGCTCCTGCGCAACAACCTGATCCCACTTTCTTGGTCGCCATTTTCGATACAATGCCTGGGTCATAATCTTAACCGCCTGCCTTGAATGTTTTATATGTCCATTTTACCTGAAAGAAATGAAACCAACCCGCCGGGGATAATATTTTTAAGGAATACGGTATTCTGAGCGTGTATTGCCTTCCGGATCGATCAGTTCAACTTTTTCGCCGCTGGTCCAGATCGCTGATGGTTGATTCCAGTAAAGTTCTATTGAAGTATCTACCCCTGACCTGCTGAACAAGTTGATGCTGCCGCCGGGGTATAGCTTCACTGCCGGGAATATGTACACCAGTCCTTTATTATCCGAAATTTCCCAGCCGCTGAGATCAACGGCCTCTTTGGCAACGCTCACCAGCTGCACCCGCTCGTTCTCAATATCCCCGATTCCAACAACTGTCTGGATCTCGACCGTGTCAACGTTCAAAGGGGGTAGCGTCGATTGTGATCGTACGCTGACCAGGGTTGCCGTGCTGCGTGGAAACTCCCGTTCCAATGAAGCCTGTTGCGCTTTCTGCCATATTGCAAGCACGACCACCACAGTGACGGCGGAAACAATAATGTTGAGGAGAATGTAAGGGAGGATTTTACGCATGCGTCAGTTCCATCAGTTGTTTGAATCATAGCATAATTTCAAAGTAAAATGGTTCAAAGAGGAGTTTGAGTGAAAAAAATTATCATCGACGGCCACAATCTCATCCCCAAAGTACCGGGGATTCGCCTCTCTGATCCGGATGACGAAAGCAAGCTGATCCAGAAGATCGGCGAATACTGCCGCTTAAGCCGGACAAGAGCGGACCTCTTCTTTGATGGTGCTCCAGCTGGCACAGGACCGCGTTCCAGGCATGGATTGGTGAATGTACATCACGTGAAAGTTGGCATCACGGCTGATGATGCCATAATCCATCACCTGCGTAGAGAGGGTTCCAACGCGAGAAATATCCTCGTCGTATCATCAGATAACCGGGTGAAAACAGAGGTAAGGGCGTTGCACGCGGAGGTGATGAACTCCGAGCAATTCGCACAAATCATGTTGAACACACTAAATAGCCCCGCGATCACAGAGTCAAAAAGAGAACTCCCCCCTACCGCGGAAGAGGTTGAAGAAATGCTGGATCTGATGACGCGAAAGAAAAAGAATTCCTGAATTTTACCCTTGCATTTAAGATAAATATGATATATAATGTCCATATAACACACGCTTTATTGGTATGAACATCGTGTGTTCCACAGGAAATTTGTTAAGCAAAGTACTGTGGTGTTCCCTCCCTATAGATTGGCAGACATGTCCCCCCCATGCCTGCCAATCGCTTTTAAACCGGTGTATTGATTTACACGGATACGATGAAAACACTTCTTCAGATGTCCTAAAATTGAGTCAAT
>JAXGXM010000003.1:0-242529 GCA_040772785.1 Anaerolineaceae bacterium
GTTCGAATCCACTCCCCGCTACTATTTTCCAGACGACCAGCAATGGTCGTTTTTGGTTTAAACATGCGTTAATTCCTTGAACTATTTAATTGAGAAGAGAGGTTATTTGTTGACTATAAATCTATTCTCTTCTTGAGATAGGTCAAGCGTATCATTCCTATGATTCCATTGCAATATACCAATATCGGTAGGTTGTTAACCCGGAAACCTATCCATATCGATAGGGTTTGGGGGGCAGGTCAGTTTCATCTTGCTTTTCACTAGCTGAGTTTGGTGTAAATCTTTACACAAACTTTAAGAATGCTTCAAGGAGCCTTTACCCATCTTCGATACACTAAGGTAGTAATTTAGGTATGTTAGTGAATAGGAGAAAGTAAGATGAAAAAATCTTTGGGTATCGCGTTTGCAGTAGTAGGAAGCGTCATTGTGGTTGTCTTGATTTTTGGTGCAGGACTATTCCTTGGACATTCCAATGTATTCGCGAATAATTACAGTACGAATGGTTTCAAAGCACAGACGACCAATTATCCAGGCTACTCTATGATGGGTGGCTACAACATGATGGGTGGATATAATGAGGTGGAATCATTTGAGAATAACAACACTTCCATTACCAACCCACTGAGCATTGACCAGGCCAAACTGGCGGTCGAGGGTTATTTGAAGAACCTGAACAATTCTGATCTTGAACTCAAGGAGATCATGATCTTCAACAATAATGCCTATGCGCGGATTGTCGAGAAGAGTACCGGGATCGGCGCTATGGAATTGTTGGTCGACCCTTCCTCTTTATCAGTTTTCCCTGAATACGGTCCAAACATGATGTGGAATGAGAAATATGGACACATGGGCGGGAATGGCATGATGCGGGGCGCAGGTATGATGGGAGGTTACTACCGCAATTCTTCCTCTGTCTCTTCACAGATGTCAGTGACCCCTGAACAAGCCCTGCAGATCGCCCAGGAGTATTTGGATCTGCAATTTCCCGGTTACAAAACGGCTACCGATGCGGATCCCTTCTATGGTTACTACACCATCGATGTTATGAAGGACGGTCAACCAATCGGGATGCTTAGTGTCAATGGTAATAATGGACAGGTCTTCCTGCATACTTGGCACGGAACCTTTATCGAGATGTGGGAATGATCTGATATACACTCCTCCTTTTCAGGGATTGGCAGTTCTGCCGATCCCTGTTTATATGTACAATAGGTTTGTAACTTAATATTTTGCGAGGACATTGAGATGACTGCTGCCAAGATACTCATTATCGATGATGAATCTTCCATTCATACCTTTCTAAGCGCCTATTTGAAGGCTGAAGGATATGAATTCCAATCAGCCTACGACGGACCAGCAGGATTGGCGATCACCCGTTCTTTCAAGCCGGATATCATCGTCCTGGACGTCATGCTCCCAGGCATGGACGGGATTGAACTGCTTGCCAACCTGAGACGCGAGTCGAATGTCTATGTGATCATGCTTACCGCCAGATCTGAGGAAACAGATAAGATCGTCGGACTTTCTGTCGGCGCGGATGACTACCTGACCAAACCTTTCAGCCCGCGTGAACTTGTCGCCCGTATCAAGTCCGCTCTCAGGCGCTTGCGAAACCCAACCAGCAATACCGGGGAACCTGCCGTTCTCAATTTCCCGCATCTCCGCATTGATGTTGCTGCAAGGCGGGTCTGGGTGGGTGAAAATCTGATTGACCTGACAACGGTTGAATTCGACATGTTACTTGTCCTTGCCCAACATCAAAGCATGGTTTTAAGTCGGGAACAACTGCTGGAGAAAATCTGGGGGTACGATTATTTCGGTGATACCCGGGCGGTGGATGTTCATATTGGCCATATTCGCCAAAAGCTGGGGGGGGATTCTATGATCAAAACAATCCGTGGAGTGGGCTATCGCTTTGAGGATAAATAGGTGATACCATGATGAGATTTATACGCACGCATCTTACCTGGAAGGTATTCCTTTCTTATCTGCTCGTTGTTTTTATCGGTGTCATTGTACTGATCACTGCCGCCAGTCTGTCTGTACCCGCGGCGTTTGAGCGGCATATCGCTAGTATGAACGCAATCGTCACCAATGGAAATATGATGGGCAATGATCAACAAATGGTATCAGAGTTATTTTCGCAATATAAAAAGGCAGTTTTCGAGGCAGTGACGTATGCCACGCTCGCTGCCTTAGTTGCGGCTATTTTAGCTAGTTTTTTCATAAGCCGCCAGGTGGTCACCCCCACTTTGCGGATGATGAGCCTCAGCCACCGCATCGCTGAGGGAGAATACGAAGAACGACTATCTCTCCCCGTAGGCCAGCAGACGGACCAAATCGATGAACTGGGTCAGCTGGCACTCAGTTTCAACCAGATGGCGGATAAACTTGAGAAGACTGAGACCATGCGCCTCGAACTGATCGGGGACGTTACCCACGAATTGCGGACGCCGCTCACTGCGGTCAAAGGATATCTTGAAGGGTTGATGGATGGGGTTTTACCCGCCGACCCGGAAACTTACCAGCAAATTCACTCAGAAATTGACCGTTTGCAGCGCCTGGTTAATGATTTGCAGGAGTTAAGCCGGGTGGAAGCCGGAGCTTTTCAATTGCGGCTCACGCTTGTTTCACCTGCCAGTCTGATCGAAAGAATTCAGAGTACTCTCGGCCGCCAATTCGAGGATAAGAACATCCAGCTTGAGGTAAGCGTGGAATCCGACCTCCCCGATATCCTGGTTGATCAAGACCGTATCATCCAGGTGCTGACGAACCTGGTGGGAAATGCGCTTCAATATACCCCCAGTGGTGGAAAAGTATTTGTCCATGTTTTCAGGGAAAAATCAGCAGTACGTTTTTCAATAACAGATAATGGCATTGGGATCTCTGCAGAACAAATCCCCTTCATTTTCAACCGCTTTTACCGCGCAGATAAATCCCGGACCAGGGCGAGCGGGGGTAGCGGCATTGGTCTGACAATCGCCAAGGCACTGGTTCAGGCTCATCAGGGGAAAATTTGGGCCGAGAGCAACGGCGAAGGCAAAGGCAGCACTTTTTCATTCTTGATCCCCCTCTCCAGTTAAAAGTGGATTGCTCCCCATTTTCCTTTACCGAAACTTTACAAACCCTTGAATAATCCTTCATCCTCCAATGTTAAGATAGGTATGTAAGTAACAAACACCTCGCTATGAGGCAAAACGAAAGGATGAAACATTATGATGATGGGTTATTGGTACGGAGGTCTTGGTTGGATTGGGATGGTCATCAACCTGGTCATATTGGTTGCATTGATCATCGGGTTGGTGTTCCTGGTCATCTGGATCGTGAAGCGATCGGGTAATAACAATCCGGGTCAAATGCTGAACAATGCCGCGCAGCCTGCGGTCGAAATTGCCAAGGAACGTTATGCGAAAGGCGAGATCACTCGCGAAGAGTATCAAAAGCTTTTAGTTGATCTGGGAACAAGGTAGGTGAATGATGATGGGTTTTGGAATGATGGGCGGTATGTTTGTTTTTTGGGTCATTATCATCGTTCTGGCTGTATTGCTGGTGAAAGGTTTGTTCAACTCTAATAGTAATCGATCAAGCAACTACCCCAGCACCCCAAAACAGATCCTGGACGAAAGATACGCCAGGGGTGAAATCACCCAGGAACAATACCAGATAATGGTGAAAGATATTCACTAATCGATTCAATACCGGGAGAACCAGGCCATCACACAGGCTTTGCTCTCCCATTTTGTTCAAATTTCAGCAAATTTTATGGGTAAAGGAAACAAACAAATGAGAAGACATCAAGTGGTGATGATCGCCGCCATTGTGGCGGTTGTAGTGATTGCAGTAGGGGTCATTCAGGTAAAGAAACCCGTCAACCAATCGGAAGCCGCCTTCCTGGAGAAATACGGAGTAAACGGTCTTACCGTCGAGGAAATTGTGCACAAGCTCTATAGCACCACATCGGATCCCTCGGGGCTCAAAGCGAGTATCACCAGCGATTTCCTGGTCCTCATGGATGAATCAAACGAGGTCAGGTTAGCGCTGCCTGAGGATAAGTTTTATCTCTCCTTTGCGCCTTACATCAACCAAACCCATCCATGCGCGACGCACAGCCTGGCATCCTGCCAGGGCGAGTTAGTCAATCAGGAAATTCACGCTGTTATTACCGACAGTGAAGGAAAAGAGCTGGTCAATTCCGATTTGACCACCATGGCGAACGGTTTTGTGGGTGTGTGGCTGCCGCGAAATATTGATGGTACTGTGACTGTAAGCTACAATGACTTGGTCGCACAGGCACCCATCAAAACTTTTACAGGAAGTGACACCTGCCTGACGACCCCGCTCCAACTCAATTGATTGCTCATTATTACCTGAAGCATAAAGGGCGTGCCTGTAATGACTAAAACAACTTGGTGAAAATAGGTGGCTCCGTAATCAACCTACTTACTGAATTTATCAGTTATGGGAGAGCAAGACCATCGCACAGGGTTTGCTCTCCCTTTCCACCAGGTAGTTCTGAGAATTTGGTATTTTGATTATCAGAGAAAAAATGCTAAAAGAAATTAATCCTCACCACCGCCTTGATGCAGCCAAGGTGAATGTGTCAACAGATTTGTTGGATGTGAAATAACATTATAGAGGACCACAGCATTGATTTTTCGAAACTATAAGAGGTGAAACATGACCGATGAACCTAAAAAAGACGATGAAAAAACGCAGAATGTAAATCTTTCCTCCATGCATCATTCAGCCATGGAACACGAGCATCATGCGCATGAAATGACAGGGATGGAGCACGACCACAGCAAGATTGCACCTGTACATGACACCCATGCAGGTCATGATATGAACATGAAAGAGATGGATATCGGAGAGCATGCTGATCATAGCATGTCCACGAATCAAGGCGGACATGAAGACCACAGTGCCCATGTGGATCATCGCGGGCATGAGCAATTGTTCCGCAAAAAGTTTTGGATCTCACTGGTACTTTCGATCCCCGTGTTAATTTTTAGTTCATCAGTTCAATCCTGGTTGCGTTACAGCGTCCCGGATTTTCCGGGCAGCAACTGGATCACCCCGGTCTTTGCAGTTATTGTCTTTTTATACGGTGGGCTGCCCTTTTTACAAATGGCAGTTCCAGAAATTAAGAATCGTAAACCAGGCATGATGACCTTGATTTCACTGGCAATAAGCGTGGCCTTCGTTTACAGCGTGGCTGCGCTTTTCCTACCTACCAGTGTCACTTTCTTTTGGGAATTGGTCACTTTGATCGATATTATGCTTTTAGGGCACTGGATAGAAATGCGCAGTATTCGGCAAGCCTCGGGAGCATTGAACGAACTGGCACAATTGATGCCGGACACAGCTGAACGCATCCTGCCGGATAGTAGCACGGAAACCGTTACAGTAAGTCAATTAAAAAATGATGATTTGGTTCTAATTCGCCCGGGGACTAATGTACCTGCAGATGGTGAGGTACAGGAAGGTGAATCAGATGTCAATGAAGCCATGTTAACCGGAGAATCGGTGCCCGTGAAAAAGCTCGTGGGGAGTAAGGTAATCGCTGGTACGATCAATGGGGATGGCAGCCTGAGGGTTAAAATAACTGCCACAGGCGACAAAACTGCTCTGGCAGGTATTATGCGCTTGGTAGAGCAAGCACAACAGAGTAAATCCAATACCCAGGTTTTGGCAGACAAAGCTGCTGGATGGTTGTTTTATGTGGCATTGGGTGTAGCTGCAATTACGGCAGTGGCTTGGACGATTGCGGTTGGGTTTAATGTAGAGGTTATCGCCCGAGTCGCAACTGTCTTAGTTATTGCCTGTCCGCATGCTTTGGGGCTTGCTGTTCCTCTGGTGGTAGCGATTACAACCGCGATGGGTGCGCAGAATGGCATTTTGGTTAGGGATCGTTTAGCGCTTGAAAAAGCCCGCAAGATTAACATGATCGTTTTTGATAAAACCGGTACACTCACCGAAGGCAAGTTTGGTGTCGTTGCTATTGAAACTGTTGAGGATGTAACCGAAGAAAAAGCATTAGCATTAACAGCAGCAATTGAAGGTGACTCAGAACACACCATTGCCCGTGGGATTCGTAAATCTGCCGAAGAACGACAACTTTCTTTACCCGACATCTCAGATTTTGAAGCACTTAAGGGACGTGGCGTAAAAGCCATACATGACGGTCATTCTGTGTATGTCGGCGGTCCCCGCTTATTGGAAATGCTCAAAATTGATCTACCCAAAAATATTGCCGAATTCGAACAACAAGCTAGTCAAAAAGGTCAAAGTGTTGTAAACCTGATTATTGAAGAAGGCACAAAGGGCACGCGTGTAATTGCCGCTTTCGCATTGGCTGATGTTATCCGGACAGAAAGCAAGACTGCTATTCAAAAACTACATGAGATGAACATTGAAGTGGCCATGCTGACTGGTGACAGCCAAGCAGTCGCAAAAGCTGTTGCGGACGAGCTTGGAATTGACACATATATCGCTGAGGTTTTGCCTGAACATAAGGATCAAAAAATCATAGAACTTCAAAAACAGGGGAAAAGTGTTGCAATGGTTGGCGATGGGGTTAATGATGCGCCAGCGCTCACACGCGCAGACGTGGGTATTGCCATCGGCAGTGGTACTGATGTAGCTATTGAATCAGCCGGTATTATCCTGGTGAAGAGTAATCCCCAGGATGTCGTTAAGATCTTCGACCTGAGCCGGGCCAGTTACAAAAAAATGGTTCAGAACCTGATTTGGGCTGCCGGGTATAACATTGTTGCTCTACCTTTAGCAGCCGGTGTATTAGCACCAAGTGGCATCTTGCTCTCCCCTGCTATAGGAGCTGTTCTAATGTCCCTTAGTACGGTAATCGTTGCTATCAATGCCCAGTTGCTGCGTACGCATCGATTGTGATTCCTGTATAGATATAGTTTTAAAAGGAGGGGTTCTATGTCGGCTCAATTGTCTATGCCCATGATTATTTCCGCAAGTTTGTCATCACTACATCCAGATGTTAATTCAAGAGATGTCTATAGATTACTTAAATTCTGGAATGGGTATGGTGATATAAAAACCATATAAGATTTATGGGAAGTGAGTACACAGGTTTTATTCTGAAATTCACTAGATAGCGTGGGTATCCCACGGTATATGCGCCTCTGAATAATATGAACGGAGCATAAACCAGATTCATTAATTACAAAGTAATATCTGATCCGAAAAGATACTTGACTTACCCACTTAAAGAAGCTACTATACGAATATCGATCAACTATCGCTGCGTGCCGGGCAAGCAAGAACCAGCGTTCGTCGGTTTGACTGATTTGCAGAACCCGCCGCACAAATGGCACGGATTCAGGAGCATTGCTCATAACCCGGAGGTCAGTGGTTCGAATCCACTCCCCGCTACCTAAATAAACCATCTGAGAGATCAGGTGGTTTTTCGTTTAACAGGTCTTGGTTTACTCGCGAAGCACCCTGTAAAAGGCATCGGGGTACTGACGAACGCCACTCCCAGCTACCGGGTTGAGTTCTGAATTTGTTATTCGAAACTGCAAAACTCCAATTTATCAAAAAACAACCTTTTTGGGGTATTTTTTGCTATATTATTTGCATCAGAAGTATTAAATACTTATTTGTAAGGAGGACAAGATGCATCTAACTGAAGTTGTGTGGTGGATCTACACAGCGCTCATCGTTCTGGCCGCAGTATTTTTTCTCATCTTTGCTTACCTGGTGAAGGAGAAAGGTAAATAACATGGAAAAAGCAGAGAGAAGATGGCTATATGTCTTGATCGTCGTTTTCGTAATTGTCAACGTCGTTACTCTTTCCTCGCTCATTCCCTGGCAATCGTGGCAGATCTGGCAGGACCCCGAACCCTCACAGGTGGTCAACATTGCCTATGAAGATTACACGATCAGCATGGACACGCCGGTTGAGATCAAAGCCGGCGAGTACGTGGAGTTCGCAGCGACCTCAGCGGACGTAACCTACGGATTCGGTGTATTCCGCGAGGATAACAGCATGGTCTTTCAAATGCAGGTGCTTCCGGGCAGGGTCAACCATATCACGTGGAAGTTCGATGAGACAGGCACCTTTGATGTCCGTTCCACCGAGTATTCCGGACCGAAACATTCCGATATGGTCGTTCGCGGCGCCATCATTGTGAAATAAGGAGGAGGATAAAATGACGAAACTTGGAACAATGGAAAAATGGACGCTGCGCTTCGCAGTGGTCGCCCTCCTCTTCCTGGCGCTTTCAGGATTCGAAGGCATGCTGATGCGGACGCAATTGTACGATGTCGACTCGCTGCACGGAATGGAGGCTTTTCTTAACAACCTTCGACCAGGCGACATAGAACCAACAACGGCTGAGCTTTATTACGCCATGCTTACCGCCCACCCGGTAGTGGGTATTTACGGTTTTGTGTACATGGCAGTATTTGGAGCTTTCTACTTCCTAGTGCCGTACCTCATTAACAAACCCGTGAAGCACCCCAAGCTTGTGGTCACCAACTTCTGGCTGCAAATCATCGGCGTGATGGTCTGCTGGGCTTCCGGGTTCTTTGGGCTGTTCAACGCGATGTACACCCTCTATTGGCCGCTTCCCGTCGCGTTTGACCGGGTACCTGTCCTTGGCAGCATATTCTTTATGCTTGGGGCTGCCGCCATCATGGTGAATATCCTCCTCTTCTCATACAATATTTTCAAGACCGTGCTGAGCAAGAATGGAGAGGGTTCATATACGCTCGGTCAATTCCTGCGCGCCGCCTTTGGCATCCCCCGACTGATGAAACTGTTCGGTAAAGAGGATAAAACCGCGGTCAACCTCGACTACAACGGACTGCCGCCTTTCATCGTTGCTGTGGCGCGCGGCTCGATTGACACCGTCATCAACGCGATCGTCCTGCTCTCAGCAGGGGTGCTCATCCTGATTTATGGACTCTTTGCCCTCTTCGGTAATCCCCTCAATCCGCTGGCTGTGGATGCGCTCATCTACAAGAACATCTACTGGTGGGGGTTGGACATGGTCGCCGACGGGAACGCCCTCATCTACACCGCTGGTGTCTGGTACCTGCTGGTTCCACTGCTCACCGGCCGCAAGCTCTTCGGCGCCAATGTGGTAAAGACGGTCATTATGGTCGACCTGCTCGTTTCCATGGGCGTGTGGAGCCACCACCTGCTCGGAGACACCTCACAGCCAATGTGGATGAAGATCCTTTCGGGGCAATTTATCACCTGGGGTGAATACTTCACCATGGGGCTTACCATCTTCGTTTCGCTCATGACCATCTGGAAAGCCCGCCCGGTTAAGATGTCACCCCCAATGAAGTTCGTTCTGGGCTCCATGTTCGGTTTCGTCATGGGTGGTCTCTCCGGACTCATCCAGGCGAACGTGGGTCTCAATATGGTCTTCCACAACACGCAGTGGATCGTTGCGCTGCACGCCCACACCTTCCTGCTTTCGGGTGTGGGTACCATGCTCTTCTCTGTGATCTACACCCTTGTGCCGATGCTCACGGGGCTTGAATTCAAATATAAAAAGCTCGTCGACTGGCACTTGTGGTTGTGGTTGATCGGTAACGTGATGATGGCTTACGCCATGGGCATGGCTGGTTCGAACGGTATGCTGCGCCGCACCCTCTACACCGGCGGCGAGTTCACTACGAATACGCTTGTGGCGATCATCGGCGGTTCGATTGCCGCCATCGGTTTCCTAATCTTCCTGGTAAACCTCGTCAGCACGATCGGAATGAGAAATGTATTAGCGCTGGTTATCCCGGAAGGCAGGGAGAAGAAACCTGTTCAGGCAGCTGCAGAAGCTGAGTAACAGGAGATAGTATCTTGATCAAAGACCGCCGTCCTTTTTTGATGGCGGTCTTTATTTGTTTTTCCAGTTGGTCTTTAGAACGATGAATTAATAATTTTAGGCTAAAATAGAGCATCAACACCAGTAAATTAACGGTAAAGGTGGATAGTATCGATGCTAACTGATAATCAGGTAACCTACAAAGTAGTTGAACCCCTCACTATTGAAAGGATCCGCTCTCTCTGGTCAAAAACCTACAACCCGTTCGGAAAACCGGACTGGTCACACATATTTCCGTATTACCACGAGAATATCGTTTTTGAAGACAGCATCCAAAGGATCGAGGGCATCGAAGAATTCACGCAAATGTGCGACCGCCTAACTGAAAGGTGCGAGCAGTTGAACATGGAAATTCAATCCATCCTGATGGAATCAAATATTGTTTTTTTTCAGTGGAAAATGGAGATGAGTTTCAAGAAGTACCCGGTTACACCAATCTACGGCTGCACAAAATTGACCATCGGAGAGGATAACCGGATCATCCATCAAAGGGATTATTTCGACCTCTGGGGGGATATATTCAACGCGATTCCCTGGTTCCACAAAATGTACCGGAAGTTCCTGCACAATAAATTTGGATAGTCATCGATGAAATTACCGGAAGAACTGCAATTCATCGAAAACGCGCGCATGCCGCAAAAAACCACAAGTGCCCGCATGGACGGTAAGGTTTGTGTCATTACCGGCGCGACTTCCGGTGTGGGCTACCAGGCTGTCAAACGCCTGGCGCATGGCGGAGCGGAACTTGTAATGGTATGCCGGAATACCCAAAAAGCCGCTGCCGTTCAAGAAGAACTTGCTCATCTGAATCAGGTCAACATCGATATCGTACAGGCGGATTTTTCCACGCTTTCTGATGTGCGCAAGGCGGCTGAATCAATTAAAAATCGACATCCGAAAATTGATGTACTGATCAATAACGCCGGCGTGCACTATACACACAGAGCTTTGACCGAGGAGGGTTTTGAAATGGTTTTCGCGGTCAACCACCTGGCGTCTTTCCTTTTTACACGGCTTCTCCTTGATACACTTATCAGCAACGCGCCTGCCCGCATCATCCAGGTCAATTCACAGGGGCATCGATTCGGCGGTCTTGACATCGATGACCTGGATTGGGAGCACCGCCGCTACAAGGGGTTAAAAAGTTACGGCGCGTCGAAAATCGCCCAGCTCCTCACCGTTTGGGAATTCGCGGACCGGCTGAAAGACACCGGTGTCACGGTCAACGCGGTTCACCCCGGAGAGGTGAGAACCAACATCGGGATGAATAACGAGCTGCTTTACCGCTTGTACAAGCGGTACTTCCTGTGGTGGATGTTGAAAGATTCTGAAATTTCAGGTGAAGCGATCTATTATCACGCCGCTGCGCCGGAAATGGACGGGGTGAGCGGAAGATTCTTCAACCTTACGATCGATGAAAAACCCGCGGTGCATGCTTTGGATAGGTCGCTTGGCAGGAAAGTCTGGCAGATTAGTGAAAAATTAACCGGCTTACCTGAGATGTAGTAACGAACGGGTTGAATTTCTTGATTAAAATGGGGTAATCACATGGTTTCACAAATTAAACGAGTTTTCTTTTTTCACACAAACGAGGTAACCCTATGAAATATGATGCGATTATCGTGGGCGGTGGAATTTCAGGTTTGACGGCAGCAGCATTCCTGTCACAAGCCGGTTTGAACGTGCTGATATGTGAAAAAGAGAACAAATGCGGCGGCCTGGTAAATTCATTCGAACGCGACGGGTTCATTTATGACGGCGGCATCCGCGCCATGGAGAATTCCGGCGTGTTATTCCCCATGCTGAAAGCGCTTGGACTGCAAATCGAATTTGTGAAAAATCACATCTCGGTTGGAATTGAAAACAGGGTGATCCGGATCGAGTCAGATGAGAACGTGGCTGACTACCAATCTCTGCTGAGTGAGCTTTACCCCGAAAGTAATCAGGAAATCGATGCCATCATTCATGAAATTAAAAAGATCATGCATTACATGGATGTGCAGTACGGCATCGACAACCCAATATTTCTGGATTTTAAGCAGGACATGGCCTACATGGGAAAGGTCATTTTGCCCTGGGTCGTAAAATACGCGTTAACAGCCCCAAAAATCTCAGCGTTGCAGGGACCAGTTGTCGATTTTCTGCAGAATCACACTCAAAACCAGGCTTTGCTGGACATCATCACCCAGCATTTTTTCCGCGATACACCAGCGTTCTTCGCGCTAAGCTACTTGAAACTTTATGTTGACTACCACTACCCGCTGGGCGGGACAGGAAAGTTGATCGAACAGATGGTCGCGTTTATTGAATCCCACAACGGCACGATAAAAAATAACGTAAAAATCAGTGATGTAGATCCAACCAACAACACCCTCAAGGATCTACAAGGAAATGTTTACGAGTACAGGAAGTTGATATGGGCGGCGGATTTAAAGACGCTCTACAATATCCTGGACCTCGAGACCCTAAGTGAAAGCTCAATCCGCCAGAAAATCGCATCCAGAAAAAATGAGCTCAAGGACAAGACCGGAAACGATTCAATCTACACGCTGTTCCTGGGTGTAAACCTGCCGAAAGAATATTTCTCCGATATCGCCAGCGAACATTTCTTTTATACACCGAGCAGAATTGGTCAAACGGAAGCGGGTGAAATCCCGACAAATGCCAGCCGGGAGACAATTGAGAAATGGCTCGAAAGATTCCTGGCGCTCACAACCTACGAGATCTCCTGCCCCGTGATGAGGGACCCCGCACTCGCGCCCGCGGGTAAAACCGGCCTGGTCATCAGCCTGTTGTTCGATTATGAGTTAACAAAGTCCATTGAACGGGCGGGTTGGTACGAAGAATTTAAGGATTATGTAGACTCCCGCATCATTGAGACCCTGAATAACTCGATCTATCCGGGGATCAAAAATACGATCATTCATCAGTTCTCATCGACACCGCTCACCATAGAAAAATACTCGGGGAACTTCCAGGGTGCCATTACCGGATGGGCGCACAACAATGACCCCATCCCGGCTGAAAGCCGCATCCCAAAGATCATGAATGCGGTTAAAACCCCGATTCCGGACGTATTCCAGGCAGGTCAATGGACGTACAGCCCATCCGGGTTGCCCATTTCCCTCCTCACCGGCAAAATATCTGCGGACCAAGTGATCAAGGAATTAAAGAAAACGCGATAGTTCATAATCTGTACCCGGCACGAACGACCTTGCTTGTGGCATTTACACGAAAGTATTCGTGCTATTACGATAGAGATGAGGAGCATCCAACATGAAAATACGCGCCATACTTAATCCCGGTACTTACCATGGTTTTAACCAGAAACCACCCTTTTTTGAGGGTTGGTATTACAAGATGGTTAGCGCTGATGAAAAAGAGAAAATCGCGATCATTCCGGGGGTGATTCTCGGTGATGATTCACACGCCTTCGTGCAGGTGATCGATGGTTCAGATGGCACCACGGAATATTTCTCTTTCCCGATTGAACAATTCAAGTCGGTTTTTCCAAATTTTCAATTGGAAATCGGACCAAACCAATTCGACGCGTCGCGACTGATTGTGGATGTCAACCAACCAGAAGGACAATTATCCGGCGAAGTTAGATTTGGAAAATTAAATCCCTGGCCGGTAACCTTCACCTCCCCGGGTGTGATGGGGTGGTACGCCTGGGTGCCCGCGATGGAGTGCTATCATGGCGTACTCAGTTTTGATCATTCTCTCGAGGGCAGTATCACGTTAAATGGAAAAATGATGAATTTCGACGGAGGTCGCGGGTACATCGAGAAGGATTGGGGGAAAAGTTTTCCCTCAGCCTGGGTGTGGTTCCAAAGCAACCATTTTGGTAGCACCCCTGCCTGCATCACCGCGTCCGTGGCGATCATCCCATGGATCGATAACAGTTTTAGAGGTTTTATCGTCGGTTTCTGGCTGGATGGCGAGCTCCACCGCTTTACCACCTACCGGAACAGTGCAATCGAATCATTGAAGATATTGGATGAACACGTCGAGTGGGTATTGAGAAACCGCACGCACCGTCTGCATCTCAAAGCTAACCGCGCACCGGGCGGCATACTGCGAGGACCCACAGTCCTCGATATGGGCAAAAGATTGATGGAAACACTAAACGCCACAATTGAAGTGAAACTTGAGACACTTCAAGGTGAAGTCATCTTTGAGGGCACCGGCGAAAACGCTGGGTTGGAAGTTTTCGGTGACAAAGAAAAATTAATGGCTGATTAACCATAGGAGCAGTATGCCCAGTCTCCAGGCGAAAATTGTACACAAAATCCTCAAACTCCAGGCTTATGGCTGGGCTAAAGGACCTGTTCCCGAACAAAGGGCAAGACAGGAAAAACTGACGGGGTTCATCAAGATTCCCCCGGATGTTACTGTTACCCCGGTCAACATCAAAGGAATATCTGCAGAACTGCTGGATAGTGAAGGCGCGAAAAACGGCGTCATCCTTTGTCTTCACGGGGGCGCTTACGCCCTTGGTTCGGTCAACGTCCACCGCGAATTTCTTGCAAGGTTGGCAAAGTCCACTCGCACAGGGGTTCTGGCGATCAATTACCGCCTTGCCCCTGAACACCCTTATCCCGCAGCTTTGGAGGATGCCTTAACTGCCTTCAACTGGTTGATCTCACAGGGGTACGACCCGGCAAAAATTGTGATTGCCGGAGATTCAGCTGGAGGTGGCCTGGCGATTGCGACGCTAGTTTCACTCCGCGACAAGGGGCAACTTCTACCAGCTTGCGCCGTTTGTATTTCACCCTGGGTTGACCTTTCCAGCGCGTATGAGAAAGAAGGAAAGGTTGATGATCCAATCCTGAACGCTGAAATTCTCGGCATGTACGCCCGCTATTACACGGGTGAACACAACCCCCAAAATCCGCTCATCTCCCCCATATTTGCAAACCTGCGGGGTTTGCCGCCGCTATTGATCCACGCAGGGACGAACGAAATCCTGTTGGACCAGATCAAGGATTTTTACGATAAAGCCCGTCAAGCGGATATCGATATCACGCTTGAGACCTGGCCAGGTCTATTTCATGTATTTCAGATCACCCCTTTTCTGCCTGAATCCAAGCTCAGCCTTGATAAGATCGCGGATTTTATTGCAGAAAAGTTAGGCAAAACTGCCTGATGCAGAAAAAATAATTACTTAAAGCTATTACTGTAGTCTGATTTATTACCAAAATTCAGGTTTTCTTAAAGCACGAAAAATAACACGCGAATTTCATCTGTCTCAAAAAAATATATCTCAAAAAGAATTCTCACATAAAATATCTTCAACCATCAATCATTTCTTCCCTGAGGAAAAGGATAGGATAAGATGTTCAGAATGATCCGTAAAAAACAACAGGTTCTAACCGAAGCAGAAACAATCGATATATTGAACACCTGCACCTCCGGAGTTCTGGCAGTAAGCGGCGATGACGATTACCCTTACGCCGTCCCACTGAGCTATGCCTACAAAGATGGAAAATTGTATTTTCACAGCGCCAGAACAGGACATAAACTGGATAGCATCTTGAGAAATGACAGGGTGTCATTTTGCGTCATCCAGATGGATCATGTTGTACCGGAAACCTTTACGACACATTATCGCAGCGCGATCGTATTTGGGAAAGCAAGAATTCTCACGGAAGATGCAGAGAAAAAACACGCGCTTGAATGCCTGGTGGAGAAGTATTCACCCGATTTTATGCCTCAAGGACAGAAAGAAATCGTCCGCGAATGGAACAGTGTGTGTGTGTTTGAAGTCATAATTGAGCACATGACCGGCAAAGCCGCAAGCGAGCTCTTTGAGAGTTAGTTTATTTCTGTACTACCAAAATCATCGTACAGCTTACTGCCTAACCAATACAAAGAGACAGTCAACACTATGTGGTAAGAAAAGCCCAACAGTGCGTTTTGCTTATTCTTAACTTTTAAAAGGCTCGAAAAAATAGTCTAAACATTTATAAAATTTAAAAAAGTTTCAAACACCGGCTTAATCCATTAAACAACGAGGCTCACATGACAACCAATAGATTCCTTTCGCCAGGTGCAGTTTTCTCAATTACAACTGTTGCAGCATTTGCCATCCAGGTACTAACCTGGTTTGTGCTGTATCCACTTGCTGGCTACAACGATCTGACGCTAAACCTCTCTCTGCTGGCAATGTTTCTTCTCGGAGTCGTTATGTTCATTGTTGGACGACTTGGCTGGAAGAATATTGGACTCAGCCTCAAAGACCTGGGAACAGCAACAATTGCAATCACAATCGCTTACACCGTGATTGCCATTATCGTTCTGGTAACAAACCGAACTGGTGCTGAACGCGAACTTTTCAGATCCTCCTATACTGTGTACGCCTTCGCAAGTAACTGGGGTCTAACCGCCCTCGGAGAGGAGCTGGTCTTTGCTGGTGTGCTATTCACAAGCCTGGTAGCAGCCGCACCCAGCCGAAGAAAATGGTTGTTTTTGGTTATCGTTGCAGTTATATTCGCTCTTTGGCATTTACCCGGTTATATTGCGATTGGCTTGAAAACACAGATTGAGCTCCCGCGTATGCTACTAGACTTTCTTCTACGAGCTTTGTCATGGTGCTTTTTTGGCACTATGTACATCCTCAGCGGTAACCTTTGGCTGGCAGCACTCGCACACGCCTCCACCGACTATGCAATCCTGCCAATCATTGTCAATGACCCACTGATTGGTGTGATATTTATGTTCATCCTCATCGTCTTGAGCCCTTTGTTACCAAAGTTCAGTCACTTAACAGAAAGAGAAATAGCCACGAGCAAGGAAAAACAATAACAAATCCGCAAAACAAAAAAGGGTAATTGCAAAGCGAGTTTGCAGGTAAAAAGCCTGGTGCACTTTGAATTTTTTCGCCAATTATCAAGAAAACACTCACTTCTTGTCTCTCTTCTACACCAATGGGGTAAGATTTGATAAACAATCACACCTAAACGATGTTACTATGCCGGAAAAATATGCCAATCTAAAATAATTCTCTCCCACCTGGCGATGCCGGCCGCTATCTCTCAGAGATCGGGACCTGCGAACCCGCCATCGATCATGGGTCACACCTATCCCGGACCAGGTTCCACCATCGGTCCGGCAATGGTCTTCGGAATGATCGCCGGACAGAACACGGCAACTTTGGAGTAGCAGCGAACAAAATAATTCGCTGGTAATGCAGTTAGGCCTTTTACATGGACAAAAAAATAGCGGCTGAAATAGCCGCTATTTTTCTTTAAGCTGTGTGTTAAATTTATTTCCTTATTCGTAGATTGTAACGGTGAAGAAACCGTCCATGTCTGCATTATCCAATACATACACCGCGCGATCGTTCCAGTATTGATAGTAGTCAGCGGCTTCCTCAGGAGTAGCCTGCCCGGTTGCCAGTTTCTTTCCCATAGCTACACGTCCGGGAGTTGGCAGTGGAGTGATCACAACCAGGTTGAACTTCACACCAACCTTTGCGCCGGTGTCCAATCGGGTGAAGACCCATTCCCGCATCGGAGGGAGTTGACCAGTCGGCTTTTCATCATAGACCATCTTGTTCTGGCGGACGAAGAGATCATTCGCCTTGCCGAATTCAGCCCCAATGAAACCGGTTTTGTGGGAAGCTCCCGTTATGTAGGCGATAATGTCCCCGAAGACTCCCACGAACCATTCATCCTCTGCACCTGGAGCATCCACAGCGATCTGTCCGCGCACCGGAACCTCGCCATCAGGATAAAGCACTTCAAGCGCCTTCTTTGTGATCGTCCACGCGCCGGTAGTTGCGCCGCAGGAATGCCCGGCTAACTTAACCGCTTCCTCGTAATAGTAAGGCACAGGTTCCTGTGATTGTCCAAAGATCTGGAAATAGGGTTCAATCATCATAATGGGAGGCACTTCAGTGATGTAAGCCTGGTCCCAGGCGAATTCATCAGGGTTGCCCGCTTCGACATCAGACACGATATTCGCAGGGGCCTCAGCCAAACCTTCTTCGAGCAAGTTAACGTTGAAGAATCCTTCCATGTCTGCGTTATCGAACACGTACAATGCTCGCGCGTTCCAGTACTCAGCGTACTCGGCGGCTTCTTCGGCAGTTGCCAAACCCTTTGCCAGTTTCGCGCCCATCGCCTGTCGATCTTCAGTAGCGATTGGGGTAATGATGGCAAGGTTGAAATTCACACTAACCTTTTTGCCTGTATCGAGACGGGTGAATATCCACTCCATCTTCGGCGGCAGCGTGCCGGTTGGTTCTTCAGGATAGGTCATTTTCTTTTGACGCAAAAAGAGATCATTCGCCTCACCGAATTCCGCCCCAATGAAACCTGTTTTCGGTGCAGCGCCCGTGAGGAAGGTTATGATCTCACCAAACACACCGGTGAACCATTCATCCTCCGCCCCAGGAGCTTCCACGGCGATCTGTCCGCGCACCGGAAGCTCACCATCAGGATACAAGACTTCAAGCGCCTTCTTTGTGATGATCCAGGCACCGGCAGTTGCGCCGCAGGAATGTCCTGCCAGCTTTACAGCTTCTTCATAATAATATGGAACAGCAACTTGAGATTGTCCAAAGATCTCAAAATACGGTTCCACCATCAGAATGGGAGGGATTTCAGTGATATACGCCTGGTCCCAGATCCCTTCTTCTACCGGCTCTTCAGTGGGAGCAGCTGTCACTTCGACCGGGGCAGCGGTTTCAACAACCGGCTCCTCAGTTGCTGGCGCGGCTGTCTCCTCCACTGGTGCAGGCTCCGGGGTTGGGGCAGCCGGAGCACATGCAGATAGTACTAGTCCTGCGATAATCAAAATTGCAAGAACGGAAAACAGTTTCTTCATCTTCTTCTCCTGTATTTTTTTACGACCGCAGTTAATTCTGCAGCCGGTAATGCCATGTCAACTTCAATGATCCGTCCAAAATTCATCTATATTGAGCGAAAACCAGCACGAAAATTTGTTGTGCGTGGAAAAGAACGAGTCCACCTAACCTCTGAGCACATTGGCATACACAAATTAATCCAATCCTTGATAAGCCTATTATTGTCAATGCTGAGCGCTATTTCTTTGCTTAAAGTTAAATCACTCCATTTACTCTTATTGGCATTAGCGCAGTTGAGCCAAATAAACGAGAAGAAAACTAAATGTAACGAGGAAATCACCTTCGTGTTAATAATAACGGTTGATGCCAGCCATTCCTTTCCGACCTCCCCTCCGTGAACTAATGAACCTGATGGGCGAAGCCGGCCGCTACCTCTCGGATATCGGGACCTGCGAAGCCGCCGCGGGAAACCTTTCAATTTGCGTGCGCTGGTCAAAGGAGCCGCGAGATCTATTTCCTGTCATCACCCAGATTGAGCTTCCGTTGTCAGTACCCGCGCTGGCTGGGGCGACACTGCTGGTAAGCGGGTCAGGGCGACGCCTGCGGGACATCAAGGATGACCCGCTGGGGAATCTCGCATGCCTGGTCATTGATGCAGGAGGGCAAAGCGCGCAGCAATTCACCGCGTCAGGCTGCGGCTTCAAACGTGTAACCAGCGAGTTCAACTCGCACCTGGCTGTGCACTACGACCAGATGCTCAATAACAAAATTGATTTTCACGCGATCGTTCACGTTCAGCCGGTACACCTGACCTTCCTGAGCCATATCCCGCGCTACCAGGATGAACACTTCCTGAATTCACACCTGCTCCGCTGGCAGCCCGAAACCATTATCAGCATCCCTGAAGGCATCGGTTTCATGCCATTCCAGGTACCCGGTTCAGCCGAATTGATGTCAGCCAATGCCATCTGGGCGCGCAACCACCGGGTGGTGCTGTGGGCAAAACATGGTGTGATGGCGCGCTCTGCGCAGTCGCTCATGTACGCGGTTGACCTGGTGGAGTACACCGAAACAGCCGCCCGGTATGAATACCTGAACCTGGCAGCCGGCGAACCCGCCAGCGGTCTAAGCCCGGAAGAGATACGGGCAATCTGCGCTGCCAATCACATTGAACAACAATACTTCTAGATCGGGATAAGGTTTTCAAAGTTATAGGGCGGATGAGATCGATCAACCCGGCAGGATGCACGGATTAAATATGGGATACAATGCAATTGGAGAATGGTGGTTGCTCCTCATTTTCCTCATTACCAAGGAGGGAATATGTCTAATTCCAGAAACGAAATAGAAGCTCAGCGCCGGCGTAAAGGATCCGGACCTCAGGGGCGGGTGACCGCACCCGTATACAAAAAAATCAGCAGCGGGTCAACCGGCGGCGGAGGATACACACCTGCGCCGGTCAGCGGTGGCGGCGGAATCCCCGGATGGATGATCATCGCCGGTGTTGCACTGCTGTTGCTCTTTGGCGGCGGCGGAGTGTTGGGTTCGCTTCTGGGCGGAGGTACTGATTCCGACTACGCCTCTCAGCAAACCTATCCCTCCAGCGAGGATTATTACGGAGCAGTTGCCACACCGTCATCTTACGATGCAGATCAGCCGGTAGTCGGTTTCACTCCGGTTGCCACCTCCGGGGAAGGCAGCTGGACGGTGATGCTCTACCAGGACGCGGATGACCAGGTTCTCGAGCAGGACATCTTCCTTGATTTCAACGAGGTCGAACTCGTCGGATCGACAGACCGGGTGCACATTGTCTCGCAGCTTGATCGTTTTAGAGGAGCCTTCTCCGGCGACGGTAACTGGACCTCAACACGGCGTTATTACGTCACGAAGGATAACGACCTCAACACGATCAATTCGCAGCTCATCGCCGACCTTGGCGAGACCAACATGGCAGACGCCAACACCCTGGTCGATTTTGTCGTTTGGACGGTTAAGAACTTTCCCGCTGATCACTACGTTCTCATCCTGTCTGATCACGGCATGGGCTGGCCGGGTGGATGGACAGACCCAGCACCTGCCAGCCGTACCGCTCAGCAGGCGCCGATCGCGCAAAAGTTGGGCAGCGCCATTTACCTGGACCAACTGGGCGATGCGCTGAAGGTAATCAAACAAAACACCGATATTGAGAAATTTGACATCATCGGGATGGATGCCTGCCTGATGGGTCAGCTTGAGATCATGAGCGCGCTGGAGCCATACGCACACTACACGGTTTTATCTGAAGAAAACGAACCCGCTGTCGGATGGGCTTACACTGCTTTCTTGAAAGCGCTAACCGAAAATCCGGGCATGAGCGCGGCTGACCTTTCAACATTGATCGTACAAAGTTACATCACTGAAGACCAGCGTATTCAAAATGATAGAGCGCGCGCTGAATATCTCGGTCAGATGGGGCGCGGCACCTACAGCGCCAACCAGGTGATCAATTTGATCGGCAAGAACGCTACGCTATCAGCCATCGACCTTTCAAAAGTACCCGCTTTGATGGATAGCTTCAACGACCTCGCCTTTGCCCTGCAAAACACCAACCAGTCCACCGTGGCAGGTGCCCGCAGCTACGCGCAATCCTTTACCAGCCTGTTCGGACAGCAAGTTCCACCTTCCTACATCGATCTGGGAAGTTTTGTCAGCGTTCTGCGGCAGGAATCCCGTGACAGCACCGTGCAGCAATTGAGCAACCAGGTGCTTTCAGCAATTGACCAGGCTGTGATCGCGGAGAAACACGGCAGCGGCAAGAACGGCGCCACCGGGATCTCATTCTACTTCCCCAACTCAGCGCTCTACCGCAACGTCTACGCCGGACCGCAATCCTACACCGCGATTGCCGAAAAATTCGCGCAGGATTCACTATGGGATGACTTCCTCGCGTACCATTACAACAGCCGCACCTTCGAACCTGACACACGCGAGCTCGTTGTTCCTTCAAGCGGTTTGCCATCACGCGCGCCGGGCGCGGGTCAGATCAGCGTGTCCGGGATCACGTTATCCTCCAACACTGCCGCGCCGGGTCAACCGGTCACCATGCGGGCGGATATCAGCGGCAGCAATATTGGCAACATTTACCTCTTTGTCGGGTACTTTGACCAGACCTCCAACTCTGTCTTCATGGCAGATACGGACTATCTCGAAAGCCCGCAAACACAGGAGGTAAACGGGGTGTACTATCCCAAATGGGGAGATAACGAACCATTCACACTCAAATTTGACTGGGATCCTTACTTTTTCACCATTTCCGACGGATACAACGCTTATCTCGCCCTATTCACACCGCAACAGTACGGTGCGACGGCAGCTGACGCCACTTACTACGTGGAAGGGATTTACACTTTTGCTGACAGTGGTGCACGGCAGCACGCGTACGTGTATTTCCGTGACGGTGAAATGATCAGCGTTTACGGTATCACCGGAGAAGGAGACACTGGCGCGCCGCGGGAGATCACACCGCAATATGGAGATACCTTTACCCTGCTCGAAAAATGGCTGACGCTCGACGCCGATGGGAATGTGACCTCAACCGAGTTGATCGAAGGTGAATCAGTTCTCCAGTTTACCAATCAACCTTTCACCTGGCAGGAAGCTTACGCAGCCGAAGGGTATTACGTCATCGGATTTATCGTCACTGACCTTGACGGCAACAGTCAGCAAGTGCTCACCGAAGTTTATGTTCAATAGGGAAATGACAGAAAATTCTAAATCTTCTTATTCAATCCCATTGTATTGGAGGGTACCTTATGTTCAATAAAGACAACAGCCCAGAAATGGATGAGAACTTGAAAACGCTCGTGACATCCAATAATCACTTCGCGTTGGAAATCTACCGGCGCGTGCGGCACGTTGAAGGCAATATTTTCTACTCCCCTTATAGCATCTCCTCAGCGCTGGCGATGACCTACGCTGGAGCCAGGGAATCAACACGCAGCCAAATGCAAACCGCGCTGGGTTTTACGGCTGATGATGAACTAATTCACGAAGGGTTTAAAAATCTGGCAGAGATCATGTCCGAAGCCGCGGTAAATGGCAGTGTAAGACTGTCCATCGCCAACTCGCTATGGCCACAGGAAGGCTACAGGCTGCGGCGGGCTTATTTAAACCTGGTGAAAAAGTATTATCAAACCAGGATCACCCGCATTGATTACACAGAAGCCGATGCCGCGCGAGAGAAGATCAACACCTGGGTCGAGGAGGCCACTGAGAACAGAATCCAGGACCTGATCGGCGCGGGTGTGCTGGATTCCCTCACCCGGCTGGTGCTGGTTAACGCCATTTACTTCAAGGGGGATTGGGAACATCAATTCGATGAAGGCCTGACCGATGAACAGCCCTTCCGCCCCTCACCTGACACTGAGATTCCCGTGCAGATGATGCATCAGCGGGCTTCGTTTGCCTACAACGAGATGGATGACCTCCAAATCCTCGAGCTGCCATACCGTGGAAAGCAGTTATCAATGCTCATTCTGCTCCCCCGGGAAACGGAAGGGATCAATAAACTCGAAGAAGCTTTGTCAACAGAAAACCTTAAAAGATGGACGTCCAGTCTTGAGAAGATGGAAGTAAATGTCTCCCTGCCAAAGTTCGAGTTGTCATTCCCGTTCAGATTGGATGAAATCCTGCAGGAGATGGGCATGGTTGACGCGTTCACCGGCGACGCGGATTTTTCAGGCATCGAGGAAAGCCGGGAACTCTACCTCAACGCCGTCTTGCACAAGGCTTTTGTCGAAGTGAATGAAAAAGGAACAGAAGCCGCAGCCGCGACAGCTGTGATCATGCAAACCAAGAGCATCTCGTTCATGTCAGTAGATTTCACGGCAGATCATCCCTTCATCTTCCTGATCCGCGAGAACCGTTCCGGAAGCATACTGTTCCTGGGAAGGGTGAACAACACCGCGACAAGCGATTGACAGCGGTTATCTTCAATAAACATATTGAAACGCAACATCCCGGAACAAAACCCGGGATGTTGCGTTTTTTGCGAATGATACGCGAACCGCTATCTACATAAGATGGTCGTCTACAGGGGGATTTTTCCTGCTCTTTCGAGTACCGGATCGCCAGAAGAACCCCCAGTACATCATGATCGATACAACATAGAAAACGATCGTAAGAACAAACGCCGGTCCAAACCCGTACCGCACCTGGATCGCGCCGCTGATGGTGGGACTGAACGCCCAGCCGAACGAGTTCGCCATGCTCACCAGACTGGCTACCGTGGCGCGGGCAGAGGGTTCCACCTTTTCCATCACAAAGGTCTGGTAGACGGGTGAACTCATGTTCATTAATGCCACCCGGACGTAATAGGCGGAGGCGGCGATCCAAAATGTAGGTGAGAAGCCCAGCAGGGCAAGGAAGGGTATGGACAGCGCCTGGGTAACCACCACCAGCTGGATCTTTCCATAGCGCTCCGCCAGGGGTGGGGCGATCAACAACCCTATCCCCATCGCCAGCGAACCGAAAGCGAACAATGTGCCAATTGAACTATCGGATTGGCCGTGCACCTGGCGGAAGAAAATGTTCATAAAGGGCATGATCAGCCCCGCGCCAATGGATGTGATCAACATCGGCAGAACCAGCTTGCCAAGCAGGGCGGGGTGATCCTTGAAGTAAGTGAATGGTGCGAAAAGAGACCTTTCGGTCACTTTTCCTTTGCGGATGACGAGCATTAGAAGCGGTATGATGGATAAGCTGGCTGTCACCGCCACCACAGCAAGTGAAAGCCTGTAAGCAGCCGGGCTTGTTGCGCTGCCACCTGCCACACCCGCCAACCAGGTTGGCAGCAACCCACCGATCCAGTTGCCGACCGATGAAGCAGCCATCGACAGACCAGAACTGAAGCTGAACAAGTAAGTGCGCTCCTTTTCACCGCTGTTCTCCATGAGGAATGGTCCCATGGTGACGCCGGAGATGCTATGCCCCAACCCCATCAGCACATTCATAAAAATGAACATCGAAGGAGAAGGGAAGAGCAGCATCCCTGCGATCGCGCCGACGGTCAAAATACCGCCGCCGATGAGTGAGGTTTTTCGCCCCAGCATGTCCGCCAGGTAACCCATCGGAACAGCCGCGATGAGCGCGGTAAGGCTGCTGGTCGTTACGAGATTTCCCACCAGTGCTTCGTCGTAGCCAAGGCTCAATACATAGAAATTGAATAGCAGCCTGAAAACTCCAAAAGCAGATGAACTGATGATCGTGCTGACCAGATACAATGATGCGTTGCGCGAGAACGCGCTCACATTCCGGCCATACCCACGCAATCCGCTGGCGATTTTTGAGGCAATATTGATACTTGATGACATTGAATGATGACTTTTCCGAATAGAGTGGAAAGTATTATAGTACAAATATCCCGAATAAATCTGCAGGTGTTCATTTTTCACCTTTCAGTATTGATTGCTGGCATATAATTGTAGGATGACTGATCCGAGATCAATTCTTTTTTAGGAGTTTTATTAATGCTTAACCAAATCAAGCAGCAAATCGAAAGACTAAAAGCCCGTGGCGCCACGTACGTCGATACCCGCTGGTACCCGGTCGAGGAGACCAACTCGCTCCTCATGTGGAACGGGAACCTGAAAGACACATCCTCCAGCCGTGAGAGCGGACTTGGTGTGCGTGTGCTCTACAAAGGGGCATGGGGGTTTTCCGCCTCATCCGATACGAGCAACCTGTCCGCGTTGTACGACAAGGCGTTCGACAACGCCCGCGTCGCGGCGGAGCGGGTCACGTTTCCCGTGCGCCTTGCCGAAAAGGATGCCATCGAAGGAAAATTCGAAAGCCCGTTGCAGGTGAATCCTTTTGAGATTCCCCTCACCGAAAAAGTCTCTTTCCTGCAGCAGATGGACCGCGAAATGGATAAGGCGGGGGTCACCCAGCGAATCAGCACTCTTTCATTTACCCGCAAGCACTTGTTCTTCCTCGATTCAGAGGGCAGTCAGATCGAGAAATTGATCACTGATGTGTTTGTCGACCTCGCGGTGAATGGGGTGGACAACGAAGGCGGGATGCATGAACGGAAGTTCAAACCACCGCGCCGTGGCATGTCGCGAGGCTGGGAAACGATCGACCCTGAGTATTTCAAGGCGAACGCGGAACGGATCGTGCGCGAGCTGAATGACACGTTGAAAGCGGAGCTATGCCCCGTGGAAGACCGCTCGGTGATTCTCCTGCCCGGAATCATGTACCTGCAAACCCACGAAACGATCGGGCACGCGCTCGAACTTGACCGCATTCTGGGCTATGAACTGGCATTCGCCGGCGGCTCGTTCGTGACACTGGATGATTTTGGCAAGCTGCGGTACGGCTCTGAAAAACTGACCGTGCGGGCTGACGCCACCCTGCCCAACTCCCCCGGGAGTTTCGGTTTTGACGACGACGGTGTTCCAGCCCAGGACAATCTGCTTATCGACAAGGGCATCCTGGTTGGCGCTATCACCGGGCGTCAGATGGTGGAGGAAGCCAACGCCAAAGCGCGCCGTCACATTTTCGAGGGCAGCAGCGGCGCGAATCGCGCAACGTCCTTCTATCGGGTACCGATCGAACGCATGACGAACATCAACATTGACCCCGGTGAAGACGGCACTCTGGAGGATATTATCCGCGGCACTGAAAGAGGCATCGTGCTGGATGGTGACCGGAGCTGGTCGATCGGATCAAATCGCGAACAGTTCCACTTCGGCACGGAAGCCGGCTGGCTGGTCGAGGACGGGGTGATCACCCGACCTGTAAAGAACGCCACCTACAAGGGCGCGACGATACCGTTCTGGAATTCCCTTACGGCTGTGGGAGACCGATCCACATGGGAAGTCTGTTACGTGGACAATTGCGGTAAGGGACAGCCCAACCAGATCATGCAGCTCGGACACGGTGTACCGGTATGCCGCTTCGATAACGTGCGAATTGGAGAATAACAATGAAAGAAAAGATCCTGCAAACACTGAAAAATCTGCGCGAATACGCTCTCACAAAAAATTGCGAAGTGGTGTTGTATTTCCATGAAGAAGACAGCTACCTGATGCGGTTCGCCAACTCTGCCATTTCCCTCAACACAAACGAACATCTCATCAGACTTGAGATCACCGCCTACGATGATAAAAGACGCGCCAGCTACGGCATGATCACCGATCTTTCCAGGCTTGACGAAATGAAAATCGGCATTGATGCCGCGTGCGAAATGGTTAAACACGCGATGCCCCTTACTTACCAGCCGACCATCCCGGTTTACGAGGGCGCCTTCAATGATGAAAGTGCATACGATCCGGAGCTCGTTCAGATGAGCAACGAAGAAAAGCTGGCGTTCATCAACTCGGTAAGCGTCGGGCTGGAGACCGAAGAAATAAAGCTTTCCGGCATCTTTTCAAGCGGTGTCAACACTGTTGCCATCATGAACACCAGGTCGGAACATCCGATCTACGTCAAAACATCTGACGCCCAGGTGAGTATCGTACTGGCACACAATGTTCTCAAATGGGAGGTTCAATCAGAACAATCGGCCCAGCAGAAAGGCGATCTGAACGCGGCTTCGATGCGCGACGAACTGGAATTTTTGCTTGAGCGTTACACAAACGACGCCCCGCAGCAAATCCCCCTGGGAAAATACAATATCGTTTTTGGTTCCGCAGCAATCGCTGATCTTCTCAATTTCATGCGCTTCATTGGAGTCAACGGGGGGTTGATGAAGCGGGGGTTCTCCTTCCTCAAGGAGGAGGATTTCGGCGCCCAAAAATTCTCGCCGCTCTTCACGTTTGTGGATGATCCAACCCGGCGCGAAACCTTCCCCTTCCGGCGTGATCTTTACGGCATCGAGCGCGAACCATTCACTTTCATCGAAAATGGAGTTTTTAAAACATTCGCCTGGTTACAGGATGACGCTGACGAGTTTGGTCAGACACCAACCGGTCACACAGTACCGCACGTGAGCCTTCGTATGGATGGCGGTTTCAATCCTGTGGAATCCCTAGAGGAACTGCTCAAAACACCAAGGGAAACTGACCTTTTGTACATCCCGTTTTTGCATTACATGAACATCGTTAACCCTTCCAAGGGTGTTCTCACCGGCAGTTCACGGTTCGGCGCGCTGCTGCTGAAGAAAGACGGTTCTGTAGTGGTACCATACAACGTCCGCCTCACACAGAGCCTGCTCGATATTTTCGGGTCTGGCCTCGCGTGGATCTCCAAGAAGACTGTGCCGTACAACACCTCATCAAGCTACGGTGCGCGCAACCCCACAAGCATCATCGTTCCGCGCTTCATGCAGGTGAATGGATTGGAAATCTCACACTCCAATTCATCTTATTGATCCATCGTACTATCAATCAAAAAGCATGAAAAAGCCCTTCGGAATGCGAAGGGCTTTTACTTCATTCTTAATTTTTGCAGATCACATCCAATTTTGATCCTTGGCAAACTTGGTGATCACGGGAATGTCCACGTTCACACCCTTGTTGGCTTTCAAAGCGTAAATCACGTTGATGATCCAAATAAATGGAGTGATACATTGTACGATTGTAATGACCGCTAAAATTGTAATCAGGATGCCTTCCACAATTCCAAAAATCAATGTTGGAACGGTGTGATACTTAATGAAGGGGCGATCTTTGCGGTCATTCAAGAAGAGCGTGATGAGGGGGAATAATGGAGTAAGGAGAAAGCACAAAACGACCCACAGTCGATCATCTCCGGTCACTTCGGGGGTCAGTATCTGCTCGGGCACGGGTTGCTCATCTGTTGGAATAGTCATTATATCCTCCGATAAAAATTTTGTCTACTCAGTATAGCGTATTTTCACGCAATTCGATCAAATTTGGTGGTAATTCAGTTAACAATTTGTTAAGGACAGAATTTTTTATAGATCAGGTTACACGCGGATTGAGGGCATCATTCAGTCCATCACCCAGCAGGTTCCAACCAATACCAAACAGAATCAGGGCAAGCGTGGCGGGCAGGAAAACCCACCAGTACGTGAGGATCCCTCCCGGAGAAATGATCCAATCGCGCCCGCGCACCAGCATCAACCCCCAGGGCGAATTGCCGCCCAGACCAATGAACGTAAAAGTTGCCTGTAAAAGGACCATTCCCCCCACATCCTTGGCAGCCATTACGATGATCGGCGTGATGGAATTCGGGATCAAATGCCGGAAAATGAGCCGCGAATGCCCTGCACCTAAAGCGCGTGAAGCTTCAATGTAATCCGTATTCCTCACTCGACGCACTACAGTATTCATAATCCGTGCGTACGGCATCCATGAGAAGAGGATGAATGCAATCAGAACCGGGTCAATTTTTAATAAATACACCACAAGTTTTGGAAAATCCTGTAGTTCGTAAAAAACCTGTCCATCAGCTGTGAACTGCATAAAAAGCCCATAACCGGTGGGGAATAGCTCCAGACCGGCATTGGCAAGCATATTGGTCACCAGTTGAGAGATGAGCACCACTCCCGCTATGATCGGGAATGATAGAAACGCATCTGTTACGCGCATCAGGAGGTTATTGATGAACCCGCCAAAATACCCGCTGACCGCCCCGATTAATGACCCTATCAGGGCAGTGATGCTCGCAACCAGGATGCCAAATACTACCGCTGAACGGGTTCCCCACACAAGGGCATGGTACACACTGATCTGGGTTGAGAGCGTCCCGAGCGGGGGTGCGTCCGTCGGAGAACGCGGAGTGTAATCTGTGGTTCGCCCGAGGTATTTGATCGGACCCGGGTTCTCGGGATCCAGCGGTGAAAGCAGCGGCGCCCCGACGGCGACAGCGATATACAATAGCACGAGGATCAACCCCAACAGGTTTTGCCAGCGCGTGAAGAATCGGTGTTTCTTTTTCATCTAACCCCGCTCCCTCGCTCGTGGATCAAGGATCGTTTGGACCAGATCAAGTATCGCCATGAGGACGAGCACGATCACCACACTATATATAGCAAAACCCAGCGCAGCCGGTGCATCCGGCGTGTACGTCATGCTCTTAACTGCGATATCTGAAATTCCATGAAATTCGTAAAGGATCTCCACCACAAACACACCGGTCAGCAGCGCAGTGGCTGAAAGCAGGCTGCTCGTCATAGCCGGGGCGATTGCGTTACGCAGCGTGTGCCGCCACGTGATCCTTCCCTCAGGGATGCCGCGCGCCCTCGCGGCGATCACGTATTCCTGATTCATCTCCTCGATCATTTCAGCCCGGGTGACTCTGCCGAGAGTTGCCCAATGAACGATCGCCAATGTGAAAACCGGCATCGCCAGGTGACGAAAGGCATCAACCGTTACGTCCGGTCTGCCGTTCAATAGACCATCAATGGTTAACAGACCCGTTATCTGGCGGAATTGATCTGAGTTGATCAGCAGGGTGACCGTCGTGCTGGTTCTTGCAGGGGCAAACCAGTACAGGTCCACGTAGAAAAATGCCATTAACAGGAGCGCCAGGATGAAGGAAGGAAGCGTGGTGGCGATATACGCCGTGAGTCGAAACCCGTGGTCTGCCAATTTATTCTTTCTTGCACCCGCAAAGACGCCGCTGATCAAGCCCAGCGGAATGAAGAGCAGAATGGAATAAATGGTTAGTTCAGCAGTCACCGGTGTTTTTTCCAGTAAAGCGGTTAACACGTCCTTCTGCTGGGTCGGACTATAGCCCCACTCGCCTTTAACGAGGTTCCCCAACCAATAAGCGTACTGGAGCGGGTACGGATCATTCAGATGATAACGTTCGATGATGTTATCAATGAGCTTCTGATATTGTTGTTCTGTCATCCGTGAAGGTAAACGCTTTGGCAGGTATAGTGTGGCACGAGTTTCAGCCGGCGTGAACATAACCGTCGCGTATAAAAGCGCCGTCACAATAAACAACGTGACGATTATGGAAATTGTTCTGACAAGTATTGTACGGATCACTATACGCATAACTAGTCCATCAAAATTCCAACAACTGGTTAGGAATTGATTATACAACTTTGAAGCCATTTTCAGATATTTAGTTCTGCAAATATACCCGTTGAGACTGACTGAAATTGCATGTTTCTTATGGTGATAAAATGAAACAAATTCACAATTCAGTTGGGAGGGATAGTACTATGCAGCCAATTGAGATCAGACCATCAATTTACTGGATCGGTGTAAACGATCGTCACACCGAATTTTTCGAGGGGCTTTGGTCAATTCGCGAGGACGGGATTTCATATAACAGCTATTTCATTAATGATAAAAAGAAAGTAATCATTGACCTGTGCAACGAGATGTCAATTGACGAACTCATCGAGCAAATCCAAAATTTCACAGACCCCGCCGAGTTGGCTTACCTCGTCATTAACCACATGGAACCCGATCATTCAGGTGGTCTAAAAGCGCTGGTCAATCTCGCACCCAACATCAAACTCATCTGCACAGCCAAAGCCAAAGAGATGCTTCAATCTTTCTACGAGATCACTGAAAATGTCCAGGTGGTCGCAGATGGAGAAGAGCTCGACCTTGGAAACCATAAACTCAAATTTTTCTCCACTCCGTTCGTCCATTGGCCTGAAACCATGATGACCTATGAAACGACCGAAAAGATCGTGTTTTCTTGCGACGGATTTGGCGGATACGGCACCCTGAATGGCAGCATATTTGACGACAGAGCGCTTGACCTGGCGCATTACGAGCAACAAGCGCTGCGCTACTATGTAAATATTGTATCCAGTTACTCCAAACCGGTGAAAAACGCCATTGCCAAGCTCGAGACTGTTCCCATTGAGGTGGTTGCCCCCTCTCACGGTCTCGTATGGCGGAAATCACCGCACCGGATCATCGATCTTTACAGGAAATGGGCTGATTATGCCAATACCTCCGGTGAGCCCGCGGTAACGCTGCTATATTGCTCCATGTACGGCAGCACCGAGAAGCTGATGGAAGTGGTTGCCCAGGGTATCGCGGATGAAGACGTTCCCGTCACGATCTTCAACGTTTCACACGCGGAGATGGGAGATATGCTGCCATCTTTGTGGACCAAAAAGGGTGTGATGATCGGCGCACCGACCTACGAAGGCGGTCTCTTCCCGCACATGTCCTTCGTTTTGGACGTTGCCCAGCGTAAACACATTTTCAATAAAATATCCGCCACATTCGGCAGCTACGGCTGGGGTGGCGGCAGCGAACGCGAGTACAACGAAAGAATTAAGGGGCTGCGATGGCAATCCTTCGGGATCTTTACAGACAAGGGAATGCCAAACACCGCTGACATGAACGCGGGTCGAAAATTCGGGGCTGAATTTGCCAGGAGAATCCTGGAAACATAATTCACGAGAATTCACAAGCGAAATCAATGCGACCATGATAAGTATATTTGTCGTTTGGGTAAACACATTTTTTTCATAGACGACGCGCGAATTTACCACTCTAAAAAACTTCTGTTTTCACAGCATCGCTATGATATTTAGGGTGAAAGCACCTGTCAATTTAAAGGTATAGGATGGTACGGTATAAATGTGACGATCCTCACGCATCATTTAGCTGAATCCCCCACGCCCTCAAGTACAATACCCGGTACATCGTACCCGAGAGAGACGAAATCATAAACCAGGTCAAATAAAAAACGGACCATGCCTGAAAATTCGCAGCCAACTATTGAAACGAAGCAAACCGAGGTGCAGGAGTTCCTTGATGCAAGGCAGCAGCGGCGCTGGATCTTCCCTCGCGCAGCGCTGGTAGGTTTGTGCGCCGGTTTAGTCGCTTTGCTGTTTCGCATGGCGCTGTCCACCGCCGACTCTCTCAGGAATCAACTGATTCGCTGGTCGCAGGGCATCGCTGTGGGATGGGTCTTCCCATTGATCCTGGCAGCCGCAGGCGCCATCGTTTCCGTCTATCTAACCAGGAAATTCGCGCCCGAAGCCGCAGGCAGCGGTATCCCGCATCTTGAATCCGTCCTGTTGCGATTACGTCAACTCAGATGGAAACGAGTCCTGCCGGTGAAATTCCTCGGCGGCATCATTGCGCTTGGCAGTGGATTGGCGCTGGGACGTGAAGGACCAACTGTTCAGATGGGCGGTGCTATGGGTGCGGCAATCTCCCGACTTCTCAAGACATCCGATCGTGAACGCATAACATTGATCTCGGCTGGCGCGGGGGCAGGACTGGCCGCGGCGTTCAACGCACCGCTCTCCGGCTTGATCTTTGTGCTTGAAGAGGTGCGCCGCGATTTTCAGCCGATCGTTTTTGGGGCAACCTTTATTGCTGCTGTTATCGCGGATATTGTTGCCCGCGTCGGCACCAGCCAATTTCCGGTGTTCACCGTACCGAGGTACGAGCTTCCGCCCTTGTCCTCCCTGATCTTCTTCGCATTGCTTGGGATTATCGCAGGTGTCATTGGAGTTTTCTACAATCGCAGCCTGTTAACTTCACTAAACTTTTTTGGTCGTTTACCCGGGAAATATCACTTGCCTGTGGTCGCCCTGGTCGGAGGGGTGATCGGGCTGGTGGGCTGGTTCCTGCCTCAGGTGATCGGGAGCGGGCATTTCCTGGCTGAGTCGGTGCTGAGCGGCAAGGTAGCATTGCCCATGATCGGTCTGTATTTCTTCCTTCGCTTCGTTTTCACTACCTCCAGCTACGGAATCGGTGCACCCGGAGGGATTTTTGCTCCGCTGCTGGTGCTTGGCGCGCTCCTCGGGTTGGCTGTAGGCAAAACTGCCAACATGCTTGTACCTGAGATCGTACCCATACCAGCAGTTTTCGCAGTGGTGGGCATGGCTGCGCTTTTCACCGGCATCGTGCGCGCCCCTCTCACAGGTATCATGCTCATCATTGAGATGACCGGTAGTTACACGTTGATGCTTCCCCTGCTTGTCAGCAGTTTTTGCGCCTACATCGTCGCGGAAGCGCTGAAAGATATGCCAATATATGAAGCCCTGATGAAAAGAGGGTTAAACCTGGATGGAGATGTATGCTTACTGGACCAACCCGCGGTATTCGAGTTCATCGTGCAAGCAAACGCTCCGTTTGCCGGACGCCAGGTGCGCAACCTGGGTCTTCCGGCAGGCTGCGTATTGGTACGAGCCTCCGATGGAATCCGGGAATGGGTGCCAAAGGCAAACACGGTGATACAACCCCACATGCGACTATCTGCAGTTATTGCTCCTGAAGCCCATGGCGCGGTTGAGATCATGCATCGCGGTTGTAGTGCACCTGAAGGTATTGTGCCCGGACAAAGCGATTGACAAAATACACGCAAGCCTTTTCTTATTCTCGGCCAAAACGACAACTAAATATTTCGCCTTATTGAACGCCGATTATGCTAAAATCTTTCGTGTAAGATGCTCTCATAAGCAATCAAATCGGTTAAAACAACAAACAGGAGTTACTTTAATGCGTCCGGAATGGGATTCCTATTTTATGAAGATCGCCTACGCTGTATCAGAACGCAGCACCTGCGACCGTGCTTATGTTGGTGCGGTGCTCGTGCTTGACAAACGGATCCTTACCACCGGGTTCAACGGCTCTCCCGCAGGTCAGCCGCACTGCGACGAGGTCGGGCACCTGCTTGTAGACGGTCATTGTGTGCGTACGATCCACGCAGAAACCAACGCCATCATCCAGGCGGCGCTTCACGGCATTTCCACGCGAGGATGCACCTGTTATGTCACCCATTTCCCCTGCATCAATTGCACCAAAGCCCTCATCAACGCTGGGATGACCAGGCTGGTATACAACGTAGCCTACCGGATCGATGAGAACGCGCTGGAATTCCTGCGCACCGCCAATATCGAGATCACAAACCTGGATTTCGACCCGGCAACCAACTCATTTGTCAATATTCAACCCGGTCTGTTTAAGACCTGACCAGGTTTCATCAGATAAACGCTGAAAGGAAGGTGCCATGACCTCACTCGCCACCCGATACCTGGAACTGCCCGACATACGCGTCGCTTACTGTGAAAACGGCACCGGTCCCACCCTGCTCTTTCTACACGGTAACTCCGAGAGCAAGAAAATTTTCGCCCAATATCAAACCAGGTACTTTACTGATTTTCACACCTTCGCACTGGATAGCCGCGGGCATGGTCAGAGCCGCTCCAATGATGAAGTCCTGACCATTCCACAACTAGCCCATGATGTGATCAACTTTTGCGAAGCCAAAGGTATTCAACGCACCCACCTGGTTGGATACAGCGACGGCGGTAATATCGCGCTGCTGCTGGCGAAACATGCACCACACCTCTTTGATAAAATCGTGGCGATCGCGCCCAACTACCTAGTCAGCGGAACAGAGGAGAAAACACTTAAGACATTCACCCGCCTGCACAAGTTGTTGAAATTTCTGAGGCGGCTGGGTTTACCCACTCGCAAGATCATTATGCGCTTTGACCTGATGTTGAAAGACATCGGTATAACGGCTGATGAGCTGCGGAGCATCGAGACCGGGATGAAGCTCCTCTACGCCGAAGAAGAGATGATCAAACATGAACACATCCGCGAGATTGCGGAACTTGTACCCAACACAGACCTCGAAATGATCCCGGACAGCACCCACATGAACATCCTAAGTCATCCGGGGGCGGCTGCAGCCATCCGGCAATACCTGACAGGGTAGACAATTTGCCCACAGCGGCAGATCCAATCATTGGACTCCAGCCAACGTTTTTGACCTGTTTGACAAAACGCCCAAGCAACAGGTTCCATAGAAAAGGAAAAAATGGATACAAATAACCTGACCATTCATTGGGAACCGCTCGCAGCGGTTCCGGGTTTAAGATTCCGGCACTTTTCCGGTGATGCTGATTACCGGGCGCGCCTGGAAATCGCCGTCGCCACGAAGGAAGTCAATGGTGTTGATTGGAACATCACTTACGAAGACATAGTGAACGATGACAAATGGACGCCGAATTTTGACATCCATGAGCAGTTGATCTACGTGGAACTAGATGGAAAGATCATAGGCTACTTCGGCTACACCTGGGATACCGAATTGGATGGCAAGATCCTGTTTTTGCCATGGGGTGTTCTTCTGCCGGAGTATTGGGGGCGCGGGATTGCCAACCTGATGCTGCGCTACACCGAAGAGAAATGTCGTGAGATTGCAGCAAGCATGCCGGCGGAATCCGAAAAACGCTACCGGGTCTGGAAAAAGAAAAAAGCAGTAGCTTTTGTCAATTTCCTGCAGGAAAACGGTTACAAGATAGAACGGTTTTTTAATTGCATGATACGCCCGATCGAATTACCGCTGGCGGAACACCCGCTGCCGCATGGTATGGAAATCCGCCCGGTGGAACCGGCTCACTACCGGGCAATATGGGACGCCACCTGGGAAGCCTTCAAGGACCACTGGGGTTACACCCCGCCAACCGAGGAAATGTACCAGGTACATCTGACTGATCGTTTTTTCCAACCTCATTTGTGGAAGGTCGCCTGGGAAGGCGATCGGGTCTGCGGGGTCGTGCATAACTTCCTGGACGAGGAAGAAAACGAGATGTACAACCGCAAGCGCGGCTACACAGAGGATATCTCCGTTGGACGGGAGTGGCGCGGTAAGGGCGTGGCAAAAGCCCTTATAACGGAAAGCATCCGCATGTTCCGCGAAATGGACATGGACCACACCTGGCTGACGGTAGATTCGGAGAACCTTAGCGGCGCGCATCGGCTCTACGAGTTATTGGGATACACGGTTGTGGAGGATCAAACCAGTTACAACCTTGGAAAACCATTATAAACATCCGGCTGTCATAACAGAGCACCCGCTGAATAATTCCAGCGGGTGCATTTTTTAGTAAGTGTGATACGAAATTATCCGAATTTGTAAGCCACGCCAAAACCACCGCGGGGATTCTTCCACTCAATATTGTCCTTTTCGCAGCGGATACGGCAGCTGCCGCACTCGATACAGCTCTGGTAGGAGATCTGGATCTTCCCATCTTCTGACATGGTGTACACACCGACCGGACAGAAGTACAGGCAGCCGTGACCAGAGCAGGTTTTGCACACATCGTGGTTTTTAATCTTCAGATGTGATTCTTCCTCGTCAACATAATACTTGAGCGACATAAGCATGTCGTCCACAAAAACCGGCGGGAGGGACTCGCCTATGTGTTTTACCTCTAAAGTTTGCTGGATGTCTTTTTCGCTTTTCATCTCATCACCTTCCCAAAATGCTTCTACCAAACGCGATAATATCACCTGCCGCTTTCAGCAGCGGCTTGCGGTTCGTTAAAGAGCCCATGATATCTTTATACAATTCGCGTTTCGGTTTGCCAAATCCGCTGAAGAACTTGCCAAGCGCCTCGTTGATGAAGGTCGGGTAAACAGACATGAAGTCCTCGTGCTTGATGAGGAATTTCGAAAAATTCCTGTACTGCTTGAGGTCTTTGAGGATGAACGAATCCTTCAGTTTATCCTCGTAAACCTTCAAGGAACCTGCGCTGAAGTCCTTACGCTTGTGTGCTTCCACAGCTGCCTCACCGGCCAGCTTGCCGGCGATGATCGCCATGTTGGTGCCTTCCCAATGCAGCGCGTTGACCATGGAGGCGGCATCGCCTGCCACCAGCACGCCGTCACTGTACAACTTTGGCATCTGACTGTAGCCGCCCTCAGGGATGAGGTGACCACCGTATTCAAGCATCTGCCCGCCTGCGACCAATGGGGCGATCTGCGGATGTTTGAGGAAGCGCTGCATCAGGTCATAAGGACGCACATGGTGGTTATCGAGCACATCAAGATCCACACCAACACCCAACGAGACGTTATCCTTGCCGGTATAGATGAAACCCAGACCAGTTAGCCCAAGCGAAATATCACCCATCACGGAGACCGCCAAACCATGTTCCGCGTCAGGCAGTCCAAAGCGGGCGTTGATGGTTTCGGCCGGCAGCGAGATGAGCTGTTTGACCACCAGCGCCACCCTTTCGGGTCGAATGTCATGATCGATTAAGCCGGCTTTTTGTGTCAACAGGTTGTTCACACCCTCGGCAATGATCGTCACGGGGGCATATACATCACCTTCGGGGCGATCGGTTTGCACGCCGATGATTCGCCCGCTGCTGTCGCGGATGAAGTCAACAACCAGCGTTTTGGGGATGAGGAACACACCCTCGCTCTGCGCCTGGATGATCCACCAGTTGCAGAATTTGGCCATCAAGCCAATGTAGGCATCAGCCGGTTTACGGTTGAGTTCCCCGCCGCCGACCATGATTCGTGTCAACCCGGTTTCCGATAGGAACCAGTAACCCGCCTCGGTCGCCGGGCGTTCAAGGGGCGGTGTGCGCGACCAGAAATCCGGGAAGATCTCCTCCATCGCGTGGGTGTAAACCGTGCCGCCGAAGTAATTCTTGCCCCCGGGGGTCTGACCGCGCTCAATAAGCGCCACCTTCAAGCCCGCGCGCGCCGCCATGATCGCGGCTGTTCCACCGGCAAGCCCCGCGCCGATCACGATCACATCAAAACTGAGTTTCTCTTGTGATTGAGTGTTCATCTCAGGCATGCTGAGCCTCCTTCGATGCGTTAATTTCCTTGATCATCGCGGGAATCACTTCACACAGATCACCCACGATGCCAACTGTCGCGATTTCAAAAATGGGCGCTTTGGGATCGCGGTTGATAGCAATGATGAAATCAGAGTCCTGCATTCCTACCTTGTGCTGAATCGCACCTGATATCCCTGCCGCGATGTACAGCTTCGGGCGCACGGTCTTGCCGGTCTGCCCGACCTGGTGATCGTAGGAGATCCAACCCGCATCCACGCAAGGACGGGTGGCAGCTACCACACCACCAAGCGCGTCGGCAAGGTCCTGGATCATTTTGAAGCCCTCTGGTCCACCCACCCCGCGACCGCCTGCCACCAGGATGTCAGCGTATTCCACATTGGCGCATTCCGCCTCGTTGCGGATCACCTTGATAATTTTCGCGCCAATTTCATCTTCGGTGAGGTCAACTTTTTCGAAGGAAATATCGCCCTTGATCTCGGTTACCTGCTCAGGCATTGGGAAGACCCGCGGGCGAACCGAAGCCATTTGCGGACGGTGAGTGCGGCAGACGATGGTGGCAATGATGTTGCCGCCAAACGCCGGGCGCGTGGCCAATAGCAGTTTTGGTCCACCTTCCTTGATCGCGCCCATCTGAATCTGTGTGCAGTCTGCGGTCAGACCGGTTCCCAGGCTGGTGGCAACCGCCCCTGCCAGGTCACGTCCAAGCGTTGTCGCTCCGATGAAGAACACTTCCGGTTTGAATTTTTGCACGACCTCGACCAAAGCCTTTGAATAGGATTGATTGCGATAATGTTCGAAAACTTCGTCATCGACAACATAGACATGATCAACGCCGTACTTGAGACCTTCCTCAGCAACAGCCTTGACATTGTGCCCAACAACTACCGCCTCTACCAGCACTTCCTCACCGGAGGCAGCCACTTCATCGGCGATCTCGCCGGCCAGCCGGCGCGCGACACCGATCAACTCCCATGAAACCTGGTGCGGTTTGCCTTTTTCCTGCTCAATGAAAACCCAAAATCGCCTGGTCATGCTGCACCTCCTGTTACCACGTTGAGCACGCCTGATTCTTTGACCTTATCCATTACAGATTTAACCGCAGGTCCGACACCGATTTCGGTCACCTTGATGACCTCGCCGCCTTTGCGTAATTCAGGTTGTGTGGTTTTGAACACCCAGGTGGGCGACCCTTTCAACCCGATCTGATCAAGCGGGAACTGAACAGGTGTTTCATGGGTCCAGATCTCGGGTTCGTACTTAAGTGAATAAACAAGGTTGGGGAGTGAGGCGTAGGGGATCTTGGCGATCTCTTTTTCACAGGTGAGACCAGCCGGGAGTGGCGTACGGATGATCTCGTTGTACGCTTCAGTCTTGCGCTCCGCGACCATGTAGTTCTCTTCCAGGTTGATCTCGTGGATCTTTACTGCGTAAGTGACGAGCGGCAACCCCAGGCGGATGCTGACACCAGGACCCACCTGCGCGGTATCACCATCGATCGCCTGCTTGCCAAAAAGAACAACTGAAACAGGATCCTGCTCGTGGACATACTGCATCAGCGTTGCGAGAACATAGGAGGTCGCAAGGGTATCTGCACCGGCGAACTGCCGCGCGGTGATGATGATGCCGCGGTCAGCGCCCATCTCAATACATTCGCGAATGGTCGTCACCGTGCTGGGCGGACCCATGGAGATCACGGTGATCTTGCCTCCCAGTTTCTGTTTCCACTCGACTGCCGCTGCCAGGGCATGCGCGTCGTAGGGATTCAGGATGGTGGGTACGCCCTGGCGGATCAGGTTGCCCGTTTCCGGGTCGATCCGGATGTTGGTCGTATCCGGGACTTGCTTTACTGCTACGAGTGCATGGAACACTATTCACCTCCAAAGTGTTGATTACGTGTAATTTTGCCAGATTTGCCGGACAAAATGCAGTGACATTTTACCTGTTTTGTTAACCTGCCGATATTCCCGGTTGAATTTCGCCAGAAGAACTCTGTGGTGGAAATGTTGACCAGTGAAGAATAAACGATCAATATATTTTACGCTAATTCACAATTTTTAACAAAATTTTTCACAGGGAAAAACACCTGAAGATACTTCACAGATGGTACTTATTTTCTAGAGATTAGCAGCATAAGCCCGTGCGAGGGAACAAGTCGCTGAGGATATATTAGTCCACTACCCGCTTGTAGCAGAAATCACACAATTCACCCCCCTTGCCGATGGTCGTGCTGCGCTCAAAGCGAATCTCCGGCGGAAAGTGCTCTGCCATCGCATCATCCGCCCGGCAAAAGACGCGTGTCAACTCGGGAGTCCCCAGTTGGGTGAGCACTTCATGGTAATAACAATGAGTAATATTGAATGCGATACTCTGCGGGTTGTTCTCGAGGTAATCGATTGTCCACCCTTGCGCCGGGAACGCTTTCATGACCAGACTGAAACCCCGCCTGAAAAGAGGAAATGGATCCTGAAACCATTTGAGCGGTGAAAATAGAAGGCGGGTTTGTTTGAGAATGGTCAGACGAACCACTTCCTCAACATCAGCCATGGCAAGCTGGGTGTTGCCGTCGTACTCATCTAATAACACACGAAACAGCGCTAATCCGGGAAGAATATATTTTTCGAGATGAAATCTTAATATATTATTTTCCGGTGATACGCTTTCATTCATCAGTCGTGAATACTGCAACTTTACTCTATCAAGAATGACCTCAGTTCTGGCTTTGCCTAATTTCTCCGAGAGGTACTTTTTCCCCTCTGATGCCCCGGGTAGCGGTCGAACGCGGAAATGTGGTTTGATAAGCTCTTGCGACATGATCACAGTCCTATGTAAATATCATCGCATATTCCAGTTTTAAGTCAATATGTCACCCTTTTTGTTTAAGATTTATGCCAACGTTTTTTAGTAGTATAATCATATTCATCATTCTGAATATATCCTAATTACCGAGGACTACATTGGACTATCTGGATTGGTTGATCAAATTCCTTCAAGGCGGATTGGGCAGTCTCGCCTCTTACCTGGCTGCGCACGTGCTGTTATGTCTGCTGCCAGCGTTCTTCATCGCCGGCGGTATGTCCGCGCTGATTCCGCGCGAATCCATCATGCGTTTTTTGGGGCGTAAAGCTCCCAAATATGTCTCCTATCCGGCTGCGGCCGCAGCCGGATCCCTTCTGGCGGTATGTTCCTGCACCATCGTTCCTCTCTTTGCCGGGATCTATAAGAAGGGCGCGGGGCTTGGACCAGCGATCACCTTCCTGTTCTTTGCCCCGGCGGCGAACATTCTCGCGCTGGCATACACCGGCGTGGCGATCGGCGCTGACCTGGCATTTGCGCGTTTATTCCTTTCTCTCGCGTTCGGTATCGGGATCGGTATGATCATGGCACTGATATTCCGCAAGGATGACGAGGCGCGCGCTGCCCAGTCGGATGATGCCTTCTCCCAGCACGGCGGTATGCGCAAAGGTCGCACGATCTTCCTGCTGGTAATGGTTGCCCTGCTCCTCTCCGGAACATTAAAACTCGATTTTCTAACCAACACTTACCTCGATTTCACCCTTCCCATCCAGGGAATGGACACATTGCAGGACGGCCTGTACCAGTTGATTCCTTTTGATCCTGCAAAAGGCGAAGAGGGGGTCAGCGCGCAAGGACTGATCCTGATCGGATTGCTATTGATCATCGCGCTCTTCGCGTGGCGTGGTTTCGAGAAGATCCACGATGGCGCGAACGCCTGGACATGGGGGGCGTTTGGAATCATCATTTTCACGCTGCTGGTAGCTTCCACACGAATGGAGCCGCTGGCAGGTGGTTTAAATGTGATGCTCACGGGTAGAACTGCGGCGGTGGCGATATTCATGGTTATTTTCGGGTGGATGACCGGCAAGGGATTGTCTACTGAAGAGCGCACGAACTGGATCTGGGAATCCTGGCGCTTCATCAAACAGATCTTCCCTCTGCTCATCGTGGGCGTTTTCGCAGTAGGGATTATCCGCCAGTTGATCAAGCCCGAGTGGATCGAGTTCCTGGCAGGCGAGAACACGGTTCTGGGTAACTTCGCCGGGGTCGTTTTCGGTGTCTTCATGTACTTCCCCACCTTGGTGGAAGTGCCCATCGCCAAAATGTTCCTCAACCTCGGGATGCACCGCGGTCCGCTGTTGGCTTACCTGATGGCAGATCCGGAACTGAGCTTGCAGAGTATTCTCATCACCGCAACCATCATCGGAAAGAAAAAAGCCTGGACCTACGTGTTTTGGGTGGCATTGTTCAGCACGCTCGCCGGGCTGCTCTACGGCGCATGGACGGACGGTACGAGCCTGTGGCTGATCGTGCTATATCTCGCAGGACTGCTGGCTGTACTTGCCGGAGTCTTTTGGGCGGTAAACCGGCGAAAAAACAAGGCCATGGTGTAAACGGATAAAAAAATCAGGCGTTGAGCCTGATTTTTTATTGGTTATTCCGCACAACCGCAGCCGATATCCCCTTTAAGAATGTCTCGCCATTCTCCGATGACATCATGCGTCCAGCAGTCATCCGCACCGGCGGCTTCACGCATCACCAGCGCCAGGATATAGGTCAACTCTTCCACCGTCGCTCCGGCGTCCAGCGCGCCTTTGAAATGCTTTAGCACGCACGGTTTGGAGCGCGCCTTAATCGAAAGCGCGAAACAAATGAACTGGTATGTTTTTTCGTCTATGAAACGCTTTTCTTTGTACAGGTCGTCGATCTCGTCCAGTTTTTCAGCAAACTCCGGGAAAAATTCAGCCAGCATTCTCATGGTAACCTCACCATCATCTACAAGAAATCAGGACTGCAAAATTTTCTTGATCTCTTCTACGCCCAACACCCGACCGGAGGATTTCACCTTCTCATCGATCACCAGCGCGGGAGTCTTCATCACACCATAATCGATGATCTCGCCAATATCCTTCACTTCTTCGATCGCGGCTTCGAGGTTTAACTCCTTCAAAGCCTGTACTGTGTTTTCCTCCAGTTTTTTACAGTTTGCGCAGCCGCCGCCAAGGATCTTAATGATCATGATGCCTCCAATTATATATTCAGAATTCAGAATGTATTATACCGCCATCAGGCATTGATTACAATGCCCTCAGCAAGAATCATTCATACAATTAAATATCAGGAATTTGCAGGACTGCCGGGTGGAATGGATTCGCAGGAGTATTCAGGAGCGAGCTCAGGGTGGCATTGCGGACAGGGACAGTTGTCAAGCGGTCTTTGGGAGATCCTGGCGATTTCATCGTAAGAAATCCCGGCGATCTGCGCTGCAGCTTCGATGAGAGGGAGCAGGCGCTTCTCAGCGAGGTGATAATAGATGAAGCGGCTTTTTCGCCTGGTGGTCACCCAGCCCGCTTCCCGCAGCGCCATCAGATGTTGTGAGATTGCCGCCTGGCGCAGTCCAAGTGCAGCGACGAGGTGGCAGACGCAGGCCGGCTGTTCGCGAATGATGAGCAGGATCTGGATGCGCGCCGTTTGATTAAGTTGGCTGAAAATGGCAGCAACCTTTTCCTCGCTTGCTTTTCCATCAAGTGAATCCATAAGATTATTATATCGCATTGATTTTTGTGAAAAAATAACTCCTTGACGAGGTCGGATCTGGTTTTGTTGTTCTGAGAGCCTAACTCACAACTGGCAGAACAGTGTAGAATGGTGATTTGAATATGACAAATCACAATATTGATTGTCAGCTGCAGGATTCAACCAAAATATAAGTGATAAATCTATACAACACCGAGGGACATCAATGCCAGAACCCATCAACACGATCTTCGAAGATAAAATCCGTATCAATTCATACGACTGCGACATCAACGGCAATTGGAAACCAGCCGCCTTTTTTCAGCACCTTACAGAAGCCGCCCACAAGCACGCCAGCCTGCTCGGTGTAGGCTACCCCGAATTGATCCAGCATAACTTGAGCTGGGTTCTCACGCGTTTAAAGATCAAATTCCTGCGTTTTCCGCAAATTGACGAAAACATCATCATTCGCACCTGGCCAAAAACCATCCAACAAAAATTGTTTTTCATCCGTGATATTGAGCTGATCGATAACAGTAATCAACTGCTGGCTCAGGCAAGCTCAGCCTGGCTCATCATTGACATCAACTCAAGGCGGTTGGTGCCGCCGCGCTCGATCGAGTTCGAACTGCCGGGATTGGAAAACCGCCACGGATTGAATGAGACCCTCGAAAAAATTGACCTCGAGCCGGACGGGGAGGAAAGGCTGGTGGCCCACGCCGGCTATTCCAGCGTGGACATCGTTGGGCACACAAACAACAGTCGATACGTGGAATGGATCTGCGACGCCTTTCCCATCGTGACTCATCAAGAGCAGCTCCTTGACTGGATCCAGGTTAACTATAACCACGAGGTCCTGCCCGAAGAGAAAGTCTCCATCCGCGTTAACCAGCTTGAAAAAGCAGGTACATGGGGGATTCAAGGCATCAACCAGAGGAATCAAACCGTGGCCTTTACCTCAGTTTTGCGGTGGAAAAACCGGGCAGAAGATCAACAGAATTGATTTGACCCGATTGGAAAAAATTTGACATCCTTCATCTTTCTAATTACAATCAATTAACAAGAGTTGCTTAACACAATAACTTGAAAGGGGTTAATAATTAATCCGGGGGCAAGGAACATCAAAATAAATCGCTGCGCTTGCAACCGCCAAATTAAAAGCAACGTATATATAATCAGGAGGAAAAAGTAAATGCCAAAATTTGAGAGAGAAATCGAAATTGATGCACCCGTTGAAAAAGTATGGGAAGTGATGACCAATCCGGAATTGTGGCCGCAATGGTTCCCGGGTATTGACGCCATCACCGGCGCGTCACAGTCAGAAGAAGGCCCCACCTTTGATTACACCAATGAAAAAGGTGCCGGCCGCGGCGTGATCGTCAAGATGGAGCCAATGAAAAAACTTGAGATCATCACCGAGATGGGCAAGGATAAGGACAAGCACGAGTTTGAGCTGAAAGCCAGCGGCGGTTTCTTCGGCCTCAACGCCGACGAATGCAAGATCGAATACGAGCTGGATACACTGATCGGTGGAGGTATCCTGGGCAATTTCGTGGCAGGCGGAAATCCTGCGGATGCGATCAAAGTCAAGAAAACCTTACATTCGCTGCGCAAGCTGGTAGAAGGCATGCAAAGCTAAAACTTGGCAATCCTCACAAATACAAATGATTAGCTACCCGTTGACAAATACACATATTCAAAAACACTCAATCTAAGAAGGAGAACAAAATGGGTTTAATTGCAACAATCCTCGTTGGTTTAGTAGCAGGCCTGATTGCTTCGTGGCTGATGAAAGCGAAAACAAGCGCGTGGATCGACATTTTACTCGGCATCGCCGGCGCGATCCTGGGCGGCTGGATCACCAGCCTTTTCACCGGGGTCAACATGGTGAGCGGGTTCAACTTGACAAGCATCCTCGTGGCAATTGGCGGGGCTGTCCTCGTCATTCTGATCTACAGGTTAATAAAGCGCAAGTAATTTCGCTTGAAGATTAATCTCTTTAAATAGCAAAGAAAAAGCAGGTACGGAATATTCCGTACCTGCTCTTGTTTTAACACCATCAAGGGATTTCCCCCATTGCTCCCTGATTTTGGCAGGTATTAAAAATTCTTCCCGTAATATCAAGTTTTTCATGCATTGCTATGATAAAAATATTTTCTCTCCTGTAAATGACAATACACCTGAAGATCAGTTAACAATAACCCGCATCCGAGCCCGTTGTTGGAGTAACATTCCGCTGATCCTGCCGCCAATTTCCATCCCCAGTTTTGTTGTTGTGCTCATCTGGCAATTTACCCAGGCATGGAACGATTTCTGTTCTCGGTTAATCTCACCCAACCGCAAAATTGGACTGTTACTGTGGCGCTTAAAAACATTTCCAGCGGTCAGATCATCCCATGGAACCTGCAGATGGCAGCCTCACTACTGGCTTCCCTGCCCACCTTGCTTGTGTATATCTTCTCGGGTCGTTACTTCCTGCGCGGTATGATGGCGGGTTCGTTAAAAGGTTGAGCGAGTAAACCTCAGAGCCTGCGGTGATAATGTCGCAGGCTTTTTGTTTTTAACTTATTCTTTATCAAAAAGTTGAACCATCAAAAAATTTTATATCCAGCTATAAGACAATCTGATCGACAGCGGGACATATGTCACTATTTTAGGGTGACATATCTCCTTATACTAAAGCAAGTGCTTAATTAAGTAAATTCGCAACAATCGCTCAAAATTATGCCGCAAAACAGTCATCAAATCGATCAACAGGCAGCATTTTTTAAAACCTTGGGAAACTCAAGGCGCTTGTTGATCCTTTCCATCCTGAATAAGGGCCAATTGTCCGTAAATGAGATCGCTTCGATGGCAGGCAGCACGTTGCAGAACGTATCGCAGCACCTAACCATTCTCAAAAAAGCCGGGATTCTGGAGACCGAACGCATAGGACAGACCGTTTTATATAAGATCGCTGACAGAGAAAAGATGCGTAAGGTGCTGGGAACACCAGATGAACAAGTTTTAGATGAAATATCCAATCACAACGATAAGGAGAAAAAATGACGGAAATAGATTTAACAACCATTACAGCAGCAAAAGTCGTTGACGCCCGCGCTATGTCATGCCCGGGTCCTCTATTGGAGGCAAAGAAGAGCATCATCGGTGTAAAGGTGGGTGAAGTGCTTGAAATCTGGTCAGGGGATGTAAACACCAAGAATGATATGCCAAGGTGGTGCGAAAAAGTTGGCCATGAATTCCTGGGCGCATTACCCGGTGAAGGATATGAAAGGTTGTTCATCAAGCGCGCCAAATAGATAATTGAAATCAGGATGCCTATCGATAAAACGATAGGCATCCCTTAAAGGACGAGAACAATGGCAATCATTGAAAATAATGAGGAACCAAAAATCCTGGTGCTTGGTACACTCGCTGGTGGATACGCCGGTGCAGATTCCACCGGACAGGTCCATGCCGAATATCCCTCGAACACCTATATTCTTCCCGTAATGTGTCCCGTGATCTTTCCGCCGGATTTTTTCATCCGATCGTTTGAAAAGGGAATCGATGGGATCATCATCATGTACAGCGGAACTGACAGCCCGTACCAGGTCGAAGCGGATGGCACAGCCAGACTTGTAAACAAGACTTACACCATGATGAAGGAAAGAGGGATCGATATTCGCCGCTTGCGCCTGGCTGCCATCTGTACGGTTTGTGTCAAACCCTTCATCAAAGAAATCAACCAGATGGCGGAACTGCTCAAACAGCTCGGTCCGGTTATAAACGAAATTTCGTCACCTGTGCAATCATAAGGAGATCTTCATTGGAAAACTTAACTGTTGATGCTCTTGTATTAGGTGGTGGAATCGCTGGTATGCAAACAGCGCTGGATCTGGCTGACCAGGGATTTAAGGTGGCGCTCGTTGAGAAGGACGCAAGCATCGGCGGCAAAATGATCACGTTGAGTAAAGTGTTCCCTACGCTCGATTGCTGCTCCTGCATCACAACCCCTAAAATGTCGGCCGTGGCTCACCACCCCAATATCCGGCTTTTGACATATTGCGAGATGAACTCGCTCGAAGAATTATCCCCGGGATTTCGTGTGGGAGTCCTCAAAAAGCCACGATATGTCGACGAAAGCAAATGCACCGGCTGCCGGCAGTGTGAATATGCCTGCCCGGTTACAGTTCCCAGCCATTATGATCGCGATCTTGGAAATTTCCACGCCATTCGCGTGCCATTTTCAACAGCAGTACCGCAGATCGCTGTACTGGATATGGACAATTGCATCCTTTGCGGCATGTGTGAACGGGTTTGCCCCACAAAAGCGGTGGATTATTCACAGGAAGCAGAATTGTGTGAGATCGAAACCACAACGATTGTTGTCGCGACAGGTTTTGAGCTCACTCCCTTGGACGCGAAGAAGGAATATGGCGGCGGGAAACTGAAAAACGTGATTGATCCGCTGATGATGGAACGTTTCCTGGCACCCACAGGACCTTATGGCCGGGTATTACGCCCGGGTGATGGCAAGGAGCCATCTTCCATAGCTTACGTTCAATGCGCCGGTTCGCGAGACCTCACATTGGGTGTGGAATACTGCTCCCGTGTCTGTTGTATGTACGCGATTAAGCAAGCAATGCTGATATCTGGCGCTCTGCCGCTGGCGGAAATCACAATCTATTACATGGACATTCGAACCTTCGGTAAAGGTTATGAGCAGTTCTATAAGAATGCCCAGGCGATGGGTGTTGAATTCATCCGGGGCAAGGTAGCCGCTATCCGCGAAGACGAGGACAAGAACCCGGTGGTGAAAGTTGAGTTAACTGAAGAGGGCAGAATCACGGAAAGAACCCACGACCTGGTGGTGCTTTCATTGGGAATGCTTCCCAATACAGAATACAACCAGGTGCTCAACCTGCAACTGGGTTCCGACAAATTCGTTGCGGTTGAAGCACCAAACGCCCGCCCCTGCGAAACCTCGCGACCGGGAATATTCGTGACAGGCACGGCAATGGGGCCGATGGACATTGTTGACAGTGTCGTCGCGGCAAGCGCGGCTGCATCAGCCGCTTCCGCCTACATTCATGAATTCCAGAAAGTGACAGTCAATGGCTGATCAAAACGAGAATCCACAAAAACCGGATAGTGAAATAAAGATCGGTGTGTACACGTGTCATTGCGGCGGGAACATCGGCAAGGTTGTCGCGTGCGAAAAGGTGGCAAAAATCCTTGGCAAACTCGATAACGTGGTTGTTTCCCGCACCGACCTCTCTTTTTGCTCCGATGCCGGGCAGGCGATCATTGAACAGGATATCAGGGAAAACGGTATTAACCGCGTAGTTATCGGCGCGTGCGCTCCCTCTCTACATGAACAGACTTTCCGCCAGACCGTCACCCGGGCGGGGCTGAACCCTTATCTCTACCACCACGTAGGGATCCGCGAACAGGATAGCTGGGTACATGGGAATGATACCGAGGGTGCCACCGAAAAGGCGATCCGCCTGATGGCTGCCGGTATTGCCAAAGCCCGCCTGTTGACACCGCTCGAGGCGATCCGTCTCAGCGCCAAAAAGAAAGTCCTGGTCATCGGTGGAGGGATTGCTGGGTTGCGCGCTGCGCTGGATAACGCAAAAGAAGGATTGAGCGTCGCGCTGGTGGAAAAATCCCCCTTCCTTGGCGGCAGGGTTACCCAATTGGAAGAGGTTTTCCCGACGGATGAAATCGGACGGGATATTGTAAGTGAACTGATCGACAAGGTCGTCGCTCACCCGGAGATTGAGATCTACACCCAGGCTGAAGTAACCGGTCTTTCCGGTTATGTGGGCAATTTTGCGGTGGAGATCAAACAACATGCCCGGGGTTTAAACGCGGAAAACGCCGCCTCTTTGATGGAAGCATGTGAACAGGTTGTACCCAATGATTACGATTTCGGGCTGTCTGAACGCAAGGTGATCTACCAGCCATATCCCGGCTGCTACCCTGCGTTGCCGGCAGTGGACTGGGAACATTACGATGGGCAACCGATCAGCGTGAACGGTCAACAGGTTCAACTAATCGATGAAGTTACCAGCCACCAGGTGGAAGCTGGAGCGATCATCCTCGCCACCGGTTTTGACCCTTACGAACCCGGTCAGGGTGAATATGGGTATGGAGAAGTACCCGAAGTGGTCACCATGTCGAGGTTGATCCGTATGTTGGGTTCTCTAAAACATGATGAACCTCTTACGATCAATGGTCACACGGTGCGGGACGTGGTATTGATCCACTGTGTAGGCAGTCGCCAGATCGATGGGATCGACGCCCCGCAACCGGATGGAAAGGTCAACGACTACTGCTCGCGCGTTTGCTGCACCGCATCCTTGCATACAGCACTTGAACTGCGAAAAAGGTATCCCAAACTCAACCTGTATGAGCTTTATCAGGATATTCGCACATATGGTCGCGGTCACGAGGAAATCTACCGGAAAACACAGGATGCCACCGTGTGCTTCCTGCGATACCACGGTGAAGAAAAACCCACTGTTACCGCTGCTCCAAAGGGAGATACTCACCCAGTACTCGTAACGGTCAAAGATTACTTAACCTACGGAGAAGAGCTGGAGATTCCCGCAGACCTGGTCATTCTGGCGGTAGGCATGATGCCTCGTCAGATCGACGACCTGGTGAATATGCTGAAAGTTTCGCGCGGGACTGACCGATTCCTGCTGGAAGCTCATCCTAAGTTAAGACCGGTTGAAATGGCGATTCGGGGTATCCTCCTGGCTGGCACCGCGCAGGGTCCGATGAATATCCAGGAAAGCCTGCTAGCGGCCTCGGCTGCTGCTGCGAAAGCAGCATCGCTGCTTGGACAGGGAGGAGTAGAACTGCCACCATTTGTGGCTCACGTTGACGAAACAAAATGCGATGGGAACGGAGCTTGCGTTGAAGCCTGTCCTGAAGAAGGCGCGATCATGATGCAAACCCTCGTTGAAGATGGCAGGGAAATTCAACGCCCGGTCATCACAGCTGCATATTGCACCGGCTGTGGCGCTTGTGTTGGCGTTTGTCCAAATCGGGCAATCGATGTGCAAGCCTGGACTCTGGATCAATACGAAGCCATGATCGATGCACTCACCATGCAAATCCCGGCGTAATGGAGGCAATATGACCGATCAGCCACAAAAACCCGAGTTGTCCCGCGGAGAAATCTTGAAAAAATTGCGCGAAAAACACAGCCTGACAGTGGAAAAAACGCAATCGGTGGTCCGCGACCAAAAAAAACTACATCAAAGCATCTGCTCCTTTATTCGGGATGAGGGAAAGACCATCCCTGAGATTTCGGCTCACCTGGGTATTCCTGCCAACGAAGTCCTTTGGTTTCTGTCCTCGCTGAAAAAATACGGCATTGTAATTGAAACTGGAATGTGCGGAGATTATCCCGTGTACAAGCGCACCGAGGAGACACAGCAATGAGCAAACGGATCGATCCAAACCTGCTTTTTGAGATTCAGGAATACGGCGCGCTGCACGCAGAGAAGTGCATCAACTGCGGAAACTGTACCGCGATCTGCAATCTCACAACCGAGACAGATCGTTTTCCCCGCCAGATCATCCGCATGGTCCAAATGGGTATGAAAGAGGAATTGCTCGGGAGTAAAGAAATCTGGCTTTGCTACAACTGCGGGCAATGTTCAGAGACCTGCCCCCAACAGGCAGAACCGGCCAACCTAATGGCTGCTGCCCGTTGTTACGCCGTAACCCATTACGCGCCCTTCAACATTGGGGTTTTGTTCTGCAAACACCCATTAGTAGGAGGGATCCTGGCCACATTGCTGATCCTGTTCTTCGGATTATTTATGTATTCTGAGAGCGAGGTGATGGCCACAGACTCATTAATGTTGTTCGGATTTCTGTCACGTGAGTTCATTCACACTGCCGGATTGATCGCCATGGCGGTCTTCGCATTGATCGCCATATACACCGTTTACAACATGATCAGGCACATCACAAAAGCCAACCATGTGACTTCAGAAGTATTTCGCAAGAGTATGAAAGAAAAAGGGCTTAAAGCATTTTGGGAGTCTGTATTTGTAGAATCCCTGGCACAGAAAAAGTACCGCCAGGAATGCGAGGGTAGAGAGGATTACAAATACTGGTTCCTGAGCAAATGGTTCGTACACGCCGCTACAATGTGGGGATTCCTGGGGCTGCTGCTCGCGACTTCGCTGAACTTTCTACTGGACGTGATCAATGTCAAACCAACCGGGGCATTCGTCCCGATCTGGTACCCCACCCGCCTAATTGGCACGCTTTCCGGTATCCTGTTTATCTATGGTGTCAGTATCCTGTTGTACAAACGCATCTTTGCGGTGGATAAAGCGCACAGTTACTCACGCCCATCTGATTGGATCTTCTTGGCCTTGTTATGGCTAAGCGGGATGACCGGTTTTATCATCGAAATCGCGTTGTACCTCCCGGGCGCTCCAACGTGGGGATATTGGATGTTCATTGTACATGTTGCGGTGTCAATGGTGCTGCTCTTCTTAATCCCGTTCACCAAGTTTGCACACGCGATCTACCGCATTGTCGCTCTTTTCATACAGGAATTGGTACCAGCCACCCACTAACGAAGTTCAAAAGACATCAGTAAAGTGGATGAGAAACCACAATATTCGAAATCTTAAAAAGGAGAGTAAAAAATGTCTGAAAAAATGGTTGTCGTATGTAATGGAGAAGAAGGCAAGAATATTATGCCAACTCTTATCTTCGCCTCGTCAGGGCTTGCGCTTGATTACGAAGTGCACGTGTTCATCTGCCCTGCCGGCACAAAATGGGTTCTGAAAGATGAGCTTGAAAAGTTGGGAACCCCCAAGGGCATGCCCAACCCCGTAAAGTTGTTCAACGACATCCTCGACCTGGGCGGCAAAGTGGTGCTGTGCGAACTGGCACTCGAAAACAAGGGTGTGACACCTGAACAACTGCGCGACCCGCGAATCCTGATCGAAAAAGCCCCCCCGTTCCTGATGGGCGCAGAGGGAGCCGGAATGACGTACGTCTTCTAATCTGTATTCAGCAGCAATTTAATTAATGCTCCTGCTTATTCCGCAGGAGCATTTTCTACGCCGCTTTCAGGTAATTGAATCAAGTCCGCATTTTCAGGGATGTGAACAAAACTCCAGAACGCATCGCGCGGTCTGTTTGGCATCGCAGCCTTTTTGCGAACCATGTAGATCATCCGTTTAAGGTTCAAGCCCTCGACCTCCAGCTCACTGATCTTGCCTTCAGCCGAAGCACAATCGCTGGCTAATTTAGAAACAAAACCCACCCCGTATCCCGCGGCGATTGTGCGTACAATGGCTTCAGCATTTCCAAGCTGCATAAAGATATTGAGGTCATTCAGACCGATATCAAATTTTGCCAGTTCAGAAAGCAATACCCTGCGTGTACCTGAGGTTTCTTCGCGCATGATCAAGGGTTCTTCCAGCAATTCGGCAGGCTCAATACTTTTCCTTGTTGACCAACGGTGTTTCGCCGGTACGATAAGCATGATCCGATCCCAGAAGAATTCCTGCAATTCAAGGCTTTCATCATTGATCTCGCGACTGAGCACGCCAACCTGCACATCTCCTTCAAGCAGTTTCATCATAATGTCTTCTGGTGTACAGGCCTGGATGCTAACCTGGATTCGTGGAAAGTGCTGGCAAAACCGCGCCGCCATTTGTGGGAGCACGTACTTGCCCGCGGTGGTACTGCAGCCTATGCGCAATTCTCCGACCACATCCGTCTTAATCGATGACATTACCGAAACGAGGTTTCTGGCTTCCGCAGAAACGCGGTGCGCCCAGGGCAGCAGCAGTCTCCCCTCTTCCGTTAATCGCAATCCGGTCGTAGAGCGGGTGAATAATTTGACCTTGAAATTGTTTTCCAGCGCGTGAATTTGCGCGCTTACCGAAGGCTGGGTCATGTGCAATTGTTTGGCTGCTTCCGAAATACTCAGCGTTTCAGCACAGCGCAGGAATGTGTCAATTTTTTTCAGATCGATCATATGAGCTCCTGTTCCAACCGCTGAACCCCTTGGGGATGAAAATATTGCCAGTTACCTTGATTTTTCAATGATCAGCCAGGCTGTCCATCCATCTACTTCGATCTTTTTTATGGCTTCAGTGCTAAAAAGTGCAAAGATCTGCTCGGGAGAAAGAAAATGGCTGCGCATCAGTGCAAGTTTTTCACCTATTGCCAGCAGTTTCACGCGAAAGTTGCGGATATCAGGCTCTTCAATGATGATCCTCCCACCCGGCTTCAACACCCGCCACAACTCATGAATGGTCGCTTCCTGGTTCTCAACATGATGGAGCGCATCTACCATGATTATGCAGCAAAAATGATCATTCGCAAAGGGCAGGTCTTCTGTTAAGGAGTTCACCGCAGTTACCCCCTGTTTACGATGGGCTTCCTTCAGCATTTCGAACGTCTGGTCTGCCACAACCACCTGGTCTGTTCTACCTACCAGGAACTGCGCCACCCTGCCGGTCCCCCCGCCGGCATCCAGCACGGCTCCTTCAGGTTGAGGCAGACCCAACTGACTTAAGATCTTCTCCGGTTCGCGCGGTTGAATAAACCGCTCGTAGAATGGAGCCAGTACACGAAAATGACCCGGATCTCGACTCATATTTTTTCTAACTCCATTCCTTATTCGAATCTAAATCTTCGCCGCGATGTCATCCTTGGCACGCGCAATAAAGTCTGCCACCTGCATCGGACCGGGGTTCTCACCGTTGCGCAGACGCAGCGCAACCTCTCCACCTTCCTGCTCTTTATCCCCGATAACAAGCATATACGGGATCTTCTGTTTCTGAGCATCGCGGATCTTGGCATTCATGCGATCTGCCCGGTCATCGACCGTCGCGCGTAGTCCGGCTTTCTTCAACTCGTCAGCGACCTGCCTGGCATAATCCAGGTGGCGGTCTGCGATGGGGATCAAAACCGCCTGCATCGGTGAGAGCCAAACCGGGAAAGCACCGGCATAATGTTCGATCAGCACACCAAAGAACCGCTCCATGCTGCCAAGAAGCGCCCGGTGGATCATGTACGGGCGATGAGGCTGCCCATCCTCGCCGATGTAGGTGAGATCAAACCGTTCCGGCTCGTTGAAATCAAACTGTATGGTCGAGAGCTGCCATTCCCTTCCGATGGCGTCTTTGACCTTCAGGTCGATCTTCGGTCCATAGAACGCGCCGCCGCCTTTGTCAACATCATAATCAAGACCTGAGCGGTCAAGCGATTCCTTGAGAGCGGCTTCAGCAGCCAACCACATTTCAGGTTCACCGACCGCCTTCTCAGGTCGGGTGCTCAGGTAAGCGTGAATGTCGCTGAACCCGAAGCTGCGCAGGATATGAAGACTGAAATCGAGCACAAAATCGATTTCGGCAGGCATCTGGTCCGGGCGGCAGAAGTGGTGCGCATCATCCTGAGTGAACCCGCGCACACGCATCAATCCGTGTAGTACACCGCTGCGTTCATAACGGTAAACAGTGCCTTCCTCGGCGTACCGTATTGGCAGATCGCGGTAGGAGCGCAGTGAGCTTTTGTAGATGTGCAGATGAAATGGGCAGTTCATAGGCTTGAGGAAGTACTGCTGCCCTTCAATGTCCACCGGCGCATACATGTTATCCTTATAAAAACCGAGATGACCGCTGGTTTCCCACAGCTGTGCCTTGCCGATATGCGGCGTGTACACAAAATCGTAGCCATTGTTGATATGTTCTTCCGACCAGAAGTCTTCGATCAGCTTGCGAATGCGTCCGCCTTTTGGATGCCAGAGCACCAAACCTGCGCCAACTTCTTCGTTGATACTGAACAGGTCCAGCTCCTGCCCGATCTTGCGATGGTCGCGCTTCTTTGCTTCCTCCAGCCGCCACAGGTAATCCTTCAGTTCATCCGGTTTGCTCCACGCGGTGCCGTAGATGCGCTGGAGCATGGGACGTTTTTCATCACCCCGCCAATAAGCGCCTGCCACATTCATCAGCTTGATGGCAGAGGGATTGATCTGGCGCGAATTTTCCACGTGGGGACCGCGACAAAGGTCGGTGAAACCTCCCTGGGTATAGATCGAAATTTCGGGTTTTTCATCAGTCGGGTTGCCGTCATCATCCAGCTTACCGCTTTCCAGCCCTTCGATCAATTCCAGCTTAAACGGCTGGTCGTGGAAAAGCTGCCTGGCTTCTTCTGCACTGATAACCTTTTTCTCAAAATTTACCCCGGCCTGGATAATAGCGCGCATACGCTTTTCAATGCTTTCCAGGTCCTCCGGCGTGAGGGCGCGGGGAAGATCAAAATCGTAGTAAAAGCCGTCCTCGATCGGCGGTCCAATCGCAACTTTGCCTTCGGGGAATTTTTCCAGCACGGCTTCCGCCATGACATGCGCGGCTGAATGCCGGATCCGGTACAGTAATGAATCTTCGTACTTTTCTTTTTCGTTTGCCATTCTTGCCTCCATTAGTTAACCTGCATAAACAAAAACCCTCGACCCAATCACTGGGGCGAGAGTCAGGACTTCGCGGTTCCACCCAGATTGATCCGACCTGCAGTCAGACCATCTCTTTGGACCGATATCGGGGTCAGCCGTTCGCCTTATTGGGGACACAGTCCCGTTCAGGGTCAAGCTCGCGGGGGGTTTTCGCTGCGGTCTTCCTGGAGGAACTTTCAGCCAATGGTTCCTTCTCTCTGCTGGTTGGACTGCGGTTACTCTTCCCGGTCAACGCTTTATATACTAAACCACATTATACAACATTAATCCGATAATTTTTGTAAGAATCAGGTAAAAAACTGGAGATTGCTCAAGAAGCAATCTCCAGTATGATCTTACGCCGGGGTGTGTAATTGCGAATTCTTACGCCTGGTCAGGCTTCCAAACCGTCCATACCTTACCGGCAAGATCCGGCCCAGGTGTGAGTGTTGGTTTTCCGGGCTGCCATCCAGCGGGGGTCACCTCGCCGGTGGCTGTGACATGCTGGAAGGCTTTAACCTGGCGGATCAATTCGACCACGTTGCGACCAACTTCGGGAGTCATCACTTCCATGGCGCGGATATTGAAATCCGGATCGATCAGGAATCGTCCGCGAATATCAACACCGGCTGCTTCATCATAAACGCCATAGACATCGCCTACCCGTCCGCCCGCATCAGAGAGCATCGGGAATGGGACTCCGCCTTCCACCATCTTGGAAAGCTCGGTCTCCTGCCAGATCTTGTGCGAGAAACGGCTGTCAGTGCTGATGGCGAACACTTCCACACCCAGCGCTTTAAATTCATCATATTTGACGGCAACTGCCGACAATTCTGTCGGTCAGACAAAGGTGAAATCACCGGGGTAGAAGCAAATAACGATCCACTTCCCTTTGTAATCAGACAACTTAATATTCTTGAACCCGCCATTATGAAACGCAGTTAATTCAAAATCAGGGGCAGGTTTGCCAACTTTAGCTAATACCATTGACACCTCCTTTTCAACTGTTGGACTTGCCGAGGGGGTTTCGGCTTCAGGGGTAATTACCCCCTTAACTGGTGTAACACATCCGTCTTTGTTTTCTGCCATTAAGCCTCCCTATTTCAGAAATCCGGCGTAAATCTTCTAAACTTAATATTACTGGAAATCAAAAAATCCGGATAGTAATTTTTTTATCCTTATTCAATGACAATTGCCATACCCGCTGGAAAAATTTCAACCCTTCCACTGAAAACACGGGAAAAGATCTCAATTGCTCTTTCACCAGTGCAGTGATTGAGGAAATACTTTGCTCCGTTTGTTGTCGCATTCAAAACTCGGATCACATGAGCGATCTCACCCTCATCCGCACTCTTCAGGTGAATTCCCCCGATCACTACCGACACCTCGCGGGCAAACACTCGCCTGACATGCGCCAGCGTATTTAGAATCCCGGCGTGGCAGCAACCACAGATCAAAGTCAATTTTCCATCTTCACCCAGAATGACCAGCGACTGGTCATCCGTGTGCGGGTCTGCCAGCCACTCGCCATTAGCCCCCCTCACCACCAGGTTCGCGCTGGTTCCCTTTGATTCCGGCCGTTCAGAGATCTCTCCGCTCGTCCACAATCCGGGCAGCAACTCAACAGGGTCGGGTGTAAGTCTCAGATCCGCGATTCGATTCAGTTCTTCGCGATCCATCTCCAAACCGATGGACAGGGTCCCGGTCTGACGGTGCGAATAACGTGGTTGAAACAGGTCCGGATGGGCGTAAACGGGTAAACCGGGGCGTTTTTCTAATAAAGCTGCCAGTCCGCCCGTGTGATCGTAATGCGCATGGCTCAATACCACCGCGTCGATGCGCTCCACTGGTAACTCCAACCACGCAAGGTTATTGAATAAAGCTTCGGCAGTCTGACCTGTGTCGAACAGGACAACGCCATCGGTGGATTCGATCCAAAACGACAGCCCGTGTTCACCTTTCAAGTCGGGGCTTGTCGTATGGTTATCCACCACACAGGTCAGACTGAACATTTGCTATCCTCCTGCGGTTACTTCAAAGCCGCTTTCACCTTATCTTTGGTGTATGGCAGGTCGCGCAGCCACGCACCCGTTGCATTGTGGATAGCCGCAGACATCGCCGGGGCAACACCATCAATGGCTATCTCCGCCACGGACTTCACCCCATAGGGTCCGCTGGGTTCGTCTGTTTCAACAAAGATCACATCCATCACCGGCATTTCTGCCGCTCGCGGGACTTTGTAACCCTTCAAATCCGGGTTTAGCAGTTTGCCATCTGGTGAATAAACCATGTCTTCGGTCAGGGCAAATCCCAATCCTTGCGCCATGCCGCCTTCCACCTGTCCTGCGGCGGTGACCGGGTTAAGCACCCGACCGCAATCAACAACCATAAGCATGCGCTCTGTTTTGACCTTTCCGGTCTCGGTATCCACAACGATCTCGACAAATTGTGCGGCTGTAGGCGGCGGGCTGACCGGGCTGACATGCGACTCCGTCGCCATGATCTGATGCTGGTTCTGCTGGTGCAAGCTCGAAAGAGCGATCTCCTGGTAGCTTAACTCTTTTCCATCCGGCGCAACGACCTTCTTGTGTCCAAGCTTTAGCACAGAGGTCTCCTTGATGCCCAGCATAAAAGCTGCGTGCTCCAGCAATTGCTTCTTAATGCTCTCAGCGGTTTTACGTACAGCCTCACCGCTAAGGTAGGCGGTGCTGCTGGCGTAAGCGCCTTTATCAAATGGGGTGAAATCGGTGTCGGACGAGTAAACAATAAGATCCTCAAGGTCGATATTCAGCACCTCGGCGGCGATCTGAGCCAGAACAGTATCCGAACCCGTGCCCAGGTCTGTTGCACCCATCGTCAGGTTAAATGATCCGTCATCGTTCATTTTCAACGTCGCCGCAGCCATATCCAGGTTGGCAACACTGCTGCCATGCAACACAATCGCCATACCAACCCCGCGGCGGTAGCGTCCGGTCTGGTTGCGGTACTTTTCCTTTTTGGCGCGGAAATCCATGATCTTTTCACCAATTTGCACGCACTGTTCAAACGCGCTGGTTTCGAGCGCTTGTTTGACGCCAGTCCTACCCTCTCCAAGCTGCTGTGAGAGGTACATATCGTTGCCAACCTTGATCCAATTCTTGCGTTTGAAATCGATCACATCAAGGCCGAGTTTTTCGGCGATCTCGCTCATTAAGACTTCAATACCGTATTCACACTGCATACTGCCATACCCGCGGAACGCACCCGCGACCGCGGTATTTGTGTAAACGACGTCGCTCACGAAGCTCGCGTTCGGCGCATTGTAGAGGGTGAGGCCTTTGAAGCCTCCGACCATGTTGACCGTGAGGCCATGCGTGGCATAAGCACCGGTATCTCCAATGAGGTACAGGCTCATTGATGTGACTTTCTCGTCTTTCACCCCCACTTTATAGCGGATGGTGGTCGCGTGGCGCGTGCGTGAACTTGTGAACTCCTGTTCGCGGGTATATTCCATCCGCACCGGTCGCCTCGTACGCAGCGTCAGGTGAGCACAAAGATCTTCGATCAACACTTCCTGTTTATTGCCAAAGCCGCCGCCAATCCGCGGCTTAATAACACGAATATCCTTCACCTTCATACCAATCAATGGTGCGATGATACGCCGAGTATGGAAAGGCACCTGAGTGCTTGTACGGACAACAAGGCGGTCATCCTCGTCAAAATAAGTGATGCTCACATGCGGTTCCAGGTGCACATGCTGTTGCTTTTGAGTGTGGTACTCACCCTCAAACACATGATCCGCTTCCGCAAAAGCCTTTTCCACATCACCCACTTTCGCTTCGATGTGGTAAGCAATATTATGTTCCCTGTCATAGATGCCCATGGTATCCGCTTCATCGTGGATCACCGGTGCGCCATCGCGCATGGTTTCTTCCATATCAATGACAGCCGGCAATACTTCATATTCCACATCGATCAATTCAAGGGCTTTGTTCGCGATCTCAAGGGATTCAGCCGCGACAACTGCCACACGATCACCCATAAATCGCACTTTGTTGTCCAGGCTTACCTGATCATATGGTTCAGGCTGCGGGTAACTCTGCCCGCCAGTAGCATACTTGATGCGCGGAAGGTCCTCGTGTGTCAGCACCGCGTGCACACCCGGCAAAGCGCGCGCCTTGCTGGCATCGATCTTCTTGATGAGAGCGTGCGCGTGCGGGCTGGTCAACATTGCGGCGTAAAGCATACCCGGCAGCCGGAAATCATCGGTGAAGACCGGTTTTCCGAGTGCGAGTTTCTTTGCATCCACTTTCACCTCTGATTTTCCGACCACCCTGGTCTTCTCCATACTTTGCGGTGTGTAAACAAGGGGCGGCAGAGGAGTGGTGCTGCCATCGGTGCGGAAAAACTCTTCGGGGATATCGATCTTTGCAAGATCTTCTGGCAACTCCCGGGCTATGTGCGTAAAGGGTGTAACGTTTTCCCCCCTCAGCACCGCGGCAGCCCGCTGTACCGCATTGACCCCGCGAACGTATCCGGTGCAGCGGCAGAGAACCGGGTTGAGCGCTTTACGTATCTCCGTGTCAGTGGGAGAAGGATTCTTATCCAATAACACCTTTGATGAGAGGATCAAAGCCGGTGAACAATAACCGCACTGTATAGCGCCGGTGTCCATGTAAGCTTGCTGAATTACACCAGGTTCACCGTTGACGCTCAGACCCTCAAGCGTTGTCACATTCTTACCTTCCGCTTCCATGGCTTTAATGGTGCAACTCTTAACCGGTTTGCCGTCAATGATCACGGTACAGCTACCACATTCCCCGGTACCACAGCCGTATTTCACACTGTAGTAAGACGCGTTACGCAACGCATCCAACAACGATTCGTCCGGGCTAACGACCAGGGTCTTTGCCTCGTTGTTGATGGTTAAATTTACGGTCATTGTGCCAGTTGTCATATCTCCTCCAATTCTTTATACGAATAAATAAATTGTACCGGAAAACCACTCGGACGCGTACATAATGGGATTGATTTTAAGGTTTGCTGCGGTCTTTATACCAGCCAACCCGGTCAACAGGAAATACGTCAAAATCCGGAAGGTACGGCTTGATATCCAACAACGTTGTCCCATCCAGAATATCCGCACCAATGAAATGTAAAAGACTACCTTCCCGTTTTACCAACCGGACAACGGACAACCCGATTGGATTGGGTCGTAAAGGAAAACGGGTCGAAAACACACCCCGCTTACGATGGTCGAGAAATGGTGTTACCAGTAACGAAGAGGCATCTCCCGTTTTGAAGAAACAATACAGTAGATAGATGTGAGAGAATCTCTCAATTCCATCCAATCCCGCTTCATACTCCTGGAATACTTCCACAATACCCTCATGGTCTGACCTGGAGGATTGTATGGGAGCGGAGTTTTCGTCTGTGAGTGAAGTTCGGATGATGCCGATTGGGCGCAAGCTAATGCTGGCGCGCTCAGTCATCCTGCACCATGGTAACCACCTGCACCCCTTCCACCTGGGGAAAGCTGGCGCCCTGCTGCACTGTGCGAACCGTATCCGCTTCATTGAGTACAAGAGATCCGGAAAGATAATTGATCCCATAGTCAAACAGCAATGGCACCATCGGTGTTGATGGACCAAGGATCAGCACCGTCGCGTCAGGGCGGCAAAGCGAGAGCAGTCCCTCAATGGTGTGGTTGATGAAAGCGGTGCCTGTAATGGCAACAACGTCCGCCTGAGGAATCAGTTCCTGCGCGGCGTCCTCCGGAAAATCATCCCCGTAAGGTTTCTTCTCGACGATCCACAGGTTACGGGCGATCGATTTCATGCGAGGTGCGAATGGAAAATGGCCTACGATCACCAGATTCTTATCCCTGGATTTATGTTCAATGACCTCAGAAGCGTTGACGTTGTGCCGCAACCGGTTTTGATCCACCTCAATGAGAGAATTCAAAGCGGCGAGACCCACACTGGCTTCAAGCAGGTTGTCAGATTCAATCCATCCTGCGAGCTCCTGGGCACTTTTACCGATCAGCTTTCCCACATCGCGCATATGGGAACTTCCGTGTGGACCACAATTAAAAAGCGTTGACGCTAGCGAGGCGTGTTGGCTTGCGACAAGCGTCCAGTGAACCCCAATGACGACATTCCGCACAGGAATTGGTTCGGGAGGGAGTGTTGCCAGTAATTCGGAAAAGATCGACATATTTAATCCTCATAAATTTTTTAATAATCGCTTCAAGAGCTTAAGTGAACTAGTTACCGTCCGGATTCGCTCATTAATCTTTTGACTGGCTGAAAGTCTTAGGAGTAAGTTGCCGGCATGATCATTTTATTATATAAAAAAAAGAAACACTATTACATCACGACCAACCGGATCGAACCGGGGAATCTTCCCTAAAACATTTGAGTAAATCTCAACCCTGGATCGATCAGCTCCGACGATTACCCGGTAGGTAAAAATGAACACCACGATAAGAAATGCGGGTTAACTTACCGGTTTGCACGAAAGATTCTACACGATTCCAGTCAGCATTAGCCCTTTCCACCATTCTCTTCAGAGCGCTTTCCCGAATAGGATGCACCGCGGTGGTGCTCAAGATATCCTCCAGCAGGTCGCCGGTTGATGAAAAGTCATCCTCCTCAGCCTCAAACAATAAGTCAATAAACGATACTTTCTGCTCCACCTGGTGAAGGATCCGTTGCAGGGTTTCGGCATCGGGGGGTTTCACCCAGCTTTCCGCGGGGGGGCGAGTGGGAATGGACAAGTAAGACTTAAACGGCTGTAATTCCATCAGAAAATTGAGCAGGTCTGAGATCTCATTCTCATGGTCGTTGATACCGGAAACCAGTAAAGTTTCAGTGACCAACTCGCCTGAAAATTCGCGCTTGAATTTCATCATCCCGTTTAAAATATTTCTGAGTTTCAAGCTGCCGTGTGGACGATTGATCTTTCGCCAGGTTTCTTCATTGACAGAATCCGCCTTCAAAGAAACCCAATCTGCCTGCATTAGCTCCTGCTGCACATCCTGTCGATCAATCAGGGAGGCATTGGAAATCACCGCGATTGGGGTGTTGAATTGTTTGAGTTCGCGGATCAGTTCGCCAAGATGGATATCCAATGTGGGCTCCCCATCCGGCACAAGGGTAATAAAGTCAATTCTCCTCTGGCTATTTTCAGCCCTATTAATAGACTGGCTGACCTCATCGAGGATTTCTTGAACCGGGAAGAACTCCCTGCGCGCAACTTCAAGGTAGGTGGTTCTGCCAACCTGGCAATAAACGCACGAATATGTACAATGCTTTGGCGGAATATGATTTACACCCAGGCTGTAACCAAGCCTGCGCGATGGAACCGGACCAAATGTGATCATTAGATTTGCGCTCCTAATTATACGCAGCGCGGCTGGCTTCATCTCCCATAACAGCGGCAAGTCGCGACTGCCATTCAGGGTCTTTCCAAGTTCCCAGGCGGGTGTGCATGTCAAGATACTTTGTAGGAATTGGATGGGTACCCAGAACGACCTTAACCTGATAGCGATTTTCCAAAAAGTTCTTGAACGTATCGATGTACGGACATGGCGGATATCCTACCAGTAGACCGGTAGCCAGGTGAATAATGGTGGCGCCATTTTTAACCATTTCTTCACCGGCGTATTCCACGTTACCGCCGGGGCAGCCATTGCAGGTGGTATAGCCTACCAGTTCCACCTCCATGTCACGGTAGATACTGAACGCCCCTTCTCTGTTGCGCAAGGATCGCAGACATTTTCCGCCGGCGCAGGTACGGTAACGATCACAGATGATGATCCCGATCTTTGTAATATTTTCCATATCAACCATCCTTTATCTAATCCTGCTCATCAAGAATTGTTTTAAGAATTTCATTCAGTTGATCAGCTTCAACGTAATCGGTAACCGTAACCTGCTGGTGCGTCACACCCGGCACTTCATTGATCGCCTGGATGATGCCCAGCGCAAGCGGAACTGCGATTGGACACAACGGGGAGGAAGGTCTGAACTTATAGCTCACCATCCCGTCCTCTGTAACCTCCAGGTCCAAAACCAGCTTCATGCGCATCACATCTACGCCGGTTTCCGGGTCAATCACCCCGGTCAGTTTTTCATTAATCGCTTGTGTTAGGTTGGGATTTTCCATATCAGCTTCCTAAAGTGTATCGATCATTTGACTCACCGAATCCCATAAATGATGAATGGCAATTGCCGAAGGACTATCAGGGTATTCCTCTGTGACAGGTGAGCCAATTAACATAGACTCAGGGATTTGCGGATCAAAGGGTACTTCGCCCAGGATCTCGATCTGGTGCTCAGCAGCAAATTCCCGTATCTGTTCGGCACCATCCGGGTAAATGTCGGCTTTATTAATACTGATCACCTGTGGAACATGAAAATGATCCAATGTCGCCTGGATTCGTTTGAGATCATGCAAGCCTGCCATACTGGGTTCAGTAACGATCAATCCCAAGTCAGCCCCGGCGCAAGCGGAAATCACCGGGCAGCCAATTCCCGGCGGTCCATCAATGATGACCAGCGGGTTTTGATGATCTTCTGCCCACAACCTGGCGTTTTGTTTTACCAGGGTCACCAGCTTGCCTGAATTCTCCCGCCCCGGAAACAGTTCCGCATGAAACAGCGTGCCGTATGGGGTCGCAGAACGGAACCAATTCCCCTCCTGCTGGACTTCCATTTTTATCGCACCGGTGGGACATGCGTAAACGCACGCTGCACAGCCATCACAGGCTATCGGATCAATCCAATATACACTGTTGCGTTGCGGGTCAGGTAGTACTGCGTCATAGCGGCACACCGGCACACATGCACCACATCCAATGCACAGGTCAGGGTTGATCTCTGCCAGAGAACCGCCCCAGAAATCCCTTGATTCTTCTACCTGCGCCTTTAATACCAGCCGCAAGTTCGCAGCATCTACATCTGCATCCGCCATTACAACGTCATGTTTGTGGTCAGACTGTGAAGCCAGGTGCGCAAAAGCTGCACATACGCTGGTTTTTCCGGTACCGCCTTTTCCGCTAAGTATGACTAGTTGTTTCATTTAGTAAACACCTTAATAGTTAACATCCAAGAACCGCTCTTTCACTAATTCAGCCTGTTTTTTGCCAGAAGGCTCAGCTTTTCATACACCGCCTGAAACTCCGCCAAGTAGCCTGGATCAATTTCAACCAGGGGTGTACCCTGCGCGATCCCTTCTGCAATGCGGCGTTCGAATGGGATTTGCATCAGGATCGGAAGATTATGCTTTTCACAAAAATCGATCAAAGGTTGGAAAGCCCCATTCTGACGATTGATGATCACGCCCGCCGGTATGTTCATGTCCTCTACGATCCCCTGCATTTGCCCTAGGTCATGAAGACCGAAAGGTGTGGGCTCGGTAACCAGTAAGGCAAAATCTGATCCGCGCAGCGTTTCAACCACCGCACAGGACGCACCCGGGGGAGCATCCAGAATGGTGACCTCATACCCCGAATCCTTTTCCAGGCGTTTAAGCTGACGGATTATCGGTGTCGCCATCGGTTCACTGATGGTTAGAACACCATGCCCAAAATGAACGCCTTTTGGCGTTGAACCGCGCATCATCTTTCCAATTGGGTTCGGAATTTCCTTGATCGCGTGTGCCGGGCAATTCCAGGTGCAGCTGCCACACCCGTGACATAATTGCGGGAAGACCATGATCGTTTTTCCCACTTTTGCCAGGGCATGAAACTGGCACACCTCGACACACCTGCCGCAGAGCGTGCAAAGGTCTTTGTCAATGTGCGGGATTCGGATTACCGCTTCAGAGGTCTCGATTAACTCCGGTTGAAGAAAGAGATGTCCGTTGGGTGCTTCAACATCACAATCCAGGTAGGCAACTTTGCATCTGTCTGACAGGCTGAGCGCGAGGCTGGTCGCAACTGTTGTCTTGCCAGTTCCCCCCTTACCGCTTGCCACTGCTATCTGCACAGGTTTCTCCTTTTCGCTTTATCCAAACCGCTTTAATTTACCCTGGTTGAAGAGCTCAACCGCTGATTGCACTGTATCGACTTCAGGTGTAAACATCGCCATTTGAATATTCGCCCCAGTCAGCGCACGGCTTGCGTTCGGGCCAAAATCGCCGCTCAAAACAACATCCACTTTCTTATCAATAACAAACTGTGCAGCCGCTACACCTGCGCCACCTGATTGCCTCACCGCCGGGTTTGGATACGAATCCCATTTTTGAGAATCCGTATCGAGGGTCACAAAGTATTGCGCCCGCCCAAAGCGCGGGTCTACCGGGCTATCGTGTTCCGGTTTTTGTGATGAAATAACAATGATCATATGTTCTCCTATTAAGGTACTTGTAATGTTGTAATTTATTCGCGATATAGAATCGCGCCAGCAGCTATTGGGTCAAACCCCTCCGGCCATATCGTTCCCTCATCATAAACAGCGTCTTCAAGAATTGCGCTGTCAAGGTCCGCCCCGCCCAGGTCAGCCCCGCGCAGGTCCGCACCCGTAAGATTCACCCCTTTGAGACCCGCTCCTTTCAGGCAAGCGTTGCGCAATTTTGTACAGTGCAGAATCGCGTGCTTGAACGCCGCTCCTTCCAGGTTCGCCTCTTCCAGGTTCGCATCCCATAAAATTGTCCGTTTGAGATTTGTATTTTTTAAGTTCGCGCCCTTGAGGTTAACCCCTGCCATATCACGCCCGTAAAGATCGATGTCTTCAAGATTTGCCATTTCACCATCGGGTTCATTGTTCAGGTATTTTTGGTGAGCAGCGATCACTTTTTGCAGCTCTTCATAGACAATTTTCATAACGGTTCCTCGCTCAAAACAAATGATAAAAAATTCAGGGCGAGTCTGGTAACTCGCCCTTTTTTGCCTTAGTGCAGTAATTCCGTATGATCGACTAGTTTTCCGTCGATGTAAGCTTGAACGGCAAGGTCTATATCACGAATATCGGTAACAATAGGTTGAATATTCAACTGGCGCATGCTTTCATATGCACCCATCCCCATTCCGCCGCACAGCAGCACTTCACAATCTGAAATGACGTCTGCCATGCTCACGTGCTTGTTGTGTGACTCGGCATCCATGCCATGTCCGGCGCTGCCCGAATCATCACCGTGAGATTTGGAGTAATGCGTGTGTCCCATTTTCTCTCGCGTTTCGCGGTTTATCACCTTGCCATCCTCGATTGTAAGAACAAGGTAAAAAGGCGCTCTGCCAAAGTGCTGGCTGATTGTCTTTCCATCATCTGTGATGGCTGCAATTTTCATTGTGATCTCCTCTGTCGAATAATTTAAGGAAAGATGCCGGCTGCTTACCTCTTCCCGGGAATCTTCCGGGCACAGAATAAGTAGTATGCGGGTAACTTCATTGCTGTTGTTTTCCCAGCAGTGGGACAGGTGGGATTCAAAAACCAGGCTGTCTCCCTTGTTTAGTAAGTACTCATCACCCTCAATTTTATAATGCAGTGAACCTTCGAGACAGAACACAAATTCGTGCCCGGTGTGCACGACCATTCTGTCACCGCTTCCCATCCCCGGATTCAGGGTAACAACGAACGGTTGAAAGGAATTTCCCGCCAGGTTGCGCGCCAGGTTGATCATCTGGTTGTTTCCGATACCGGTTTCAGATTCCTCCTCAGCAGTTGTGAATACGATCTGTTTTTCCACCCGGTCGGCGGCAAAAAAGGTGGATATCGGCACCCTTAGGGCAGCAGCTAACTGGGTGAGTGTTGAGACCGAGGGCGATGTTTTACCGTTCTCGATCAACGAAAGGGTATTCACATTTAATCCGCTGATTTCTGAAAGTACGCGCAGTGAAAAACCACGTTCTTTGCGCAGTTCACGTACGCGCCTGGCCACCAACTCACCTGGTCGGATTTCATCTGTTTCATTTGGGTCGATCTTTGCTGTAGACATGTTTTCTCCCAACGTTCCCTGAATAATTGCCACACAATAAGGAAGAATTGTAATTCGGAATTACAGGAAATCCAAGATTATTGTGCAACCTATTACATCAAGAAACCATCAAGTACCTTCTTCTCTCCCAGCATCACTATGAACCTGAATCGTGCCGCTCGGGGGAGAATCTCAGCCGCTAACCGCAGCTATTACCCGGAGGACTCCGCAATTACAAACCAGGAGAACAGACATCACCTCTTCTTCACAATATTATAGTACGTTTAATCCTGTTTACAAGGTTTTCGCACCAATTAAATAATATTCGTCGCGACTTGATATGATTAATCTCACATTACATCAGCTGAATTGTGTGGAATAATCTCACCACACATAATCTCTCACTCATGTGCCGGGGAATAGAAACAATACTCCAAACCACTGGCTGAGGTGGGATTGATAAAATTTATAATTAATGGAGAATTCGATGAAACAAACGGACGTATTGATTCTTGGTGGCCTGTCGGGAATTTCAGCGGGAATGAGCTGCAGAAAATTTTACCCCGACAAAAAAGTGACGCTGATCCGCAAAGAAGGCACCGTTCTGATCCCCTGCGGTATTCCCTACATTTATGGAACAGTAGGTGGGCCTGAGAATAATGTCATTCCGGATGGATTGCTGGAGAAAAATGACATCGAATTGATCAAAGGTGAAGCCACTGCGGTCAACCGCATTGATAAAATCGTTACCATGTTGGATGGTGAAACGATCAAATACGAAAAATTGATCTTTGCCACTGGCTCTCGCCCCATGGTGCCGCCTATCCCCGGTGTTGACAAAAAAAATGTATTCACCGTCAAGAAAGAGTTCAATTACCTTTGCGAGATCAACGAAGCGATGAAATCAGTCAAAGACCTGGTGATCATCGGTGGTGGATTCATCGGCGTCGAATTTGCTGATGAATGCCGCAAGGGACGCGATATCAACATCACCTTGGTGGAAGCCCTGCCGCACTGTCTTCAGGCTGCAATGGACGACGAATTCTGCGAGGAAGCAGAAAGCAAACTTTCTGAAACAGGCGTGAAAATTTTGGTAAATTCACAGGTCAAATCAATTTTGGGAGACGACGAGGTAACCGGGGTCCGTCTCGTTGGCGGCACAGAAATCAAAGCAGATATGGTCATCCTCGCCATCGGAGCCTTGCCTAATACGCAACTGGCAAAGGAAGCGGGGCTGCAACTTGGGTATAAGGATGCGATCAAGACCAACCGCTACATGCAGACCTATACCGATCCTGATATTTTCGCCTGCGGTGACTGCGCTGAAAAACATGGCTTCTTCTCCGGTACATCCATGCCTGCTATGCTGGCTTCCATCGCGACCTCAGAAGCGCGCATCGCCGGTTCAAACCTGTATTCACCCATTCACCAGAACTTCGGTACGATCAGCGTATTCTCGACAATGATCAACGGCCGGGCATTTGCAGTTGCGGGTTTGACGGAACGGATTGCCAGATCAAGAAACATGAACATCGTGATCGGAACCGCAGAAGCACCCGATACGCACCCCGGCGGTATGCCAAATTCATCCAAGACAAAGGTTAAGCTTGTATTTGCAAAAGGCACAGGCATCCTCCTTGGTGGATCCATTTCCGGCGGACGCCCGGTTGGCGAGATGGTCAACGTTCTCGGCGCATGCATCATGCACCAGATGACCGCGTATGACATCTTCCAGTTCCAAATGGGAACCCACCCGGCGTTAACTTCTTCACCGATCATGTACCCGATCGTCAATGCCGCACAGGCAGTGATCGCGCCCGTCCTTTAGTAAAACCAGCACATACCAACTCAATCGCTTATCCCGTTCGAGGGTTCACACCCTGGCAGGATAAGCGATTTTTGCATTATGATTAACGCAAATGACCTTGTTTTGGCAAAGTTATTACTGGAGAGAATGATGAAATTCCGGGACCAGATGGGAAACACGATCGTTTTACCAGAATATCCAAAGAGGATCATCTCGCTGGTTCCATCACTGACAGAATTGTTATTCGATCTCGGATTGGACAAAAAGATCATCGGTATCACGGATTATTGTGTTTTACCAAAGGACAAGGTGAAGAATCGGGTAAAGATCGGCGGTCCCAAGCACTTCGATTTTCCGATTATTGATGCTTTGAAACCTGACCTTCTGATCGGAAACATGGAAGAAAATTACCTGGCGGGCATTTTGCGCCTGCAGGAAAAATATCCCGTGTGGATGAGCGATATCACCACCTTGACGGATATGCTGGAAGCGATCAGTGGTATAGGTGCTGTAACCGGCCGCATGGATGAGGCAGATAGGATCAACAGGGAAATTTCAGGCAGGATGGATCGCCTGCCCCAATTCAAACCACTGAAAGCTGCTTATCTCATCTGGAAAGACCCGCTCATGGCGGCTGGCGGCAACACATTCATCAATGAGATGATGAAAAGGTGCGGCTTTATAAATATTTTTTCGGACCTTAAACGGTACCCTGTCATTCAGCTAAATGAGCTTTCTGATACCGAGATCATCCTTCTCTCATCTGAACCCTATCCATTTTCACCCCCTGATCGTGAATATTTTATGCAGGAGTTCCCACGAATTGACGTGGTAATCGTTGATGCAACAATGTTTTCCTGGTATGGCAGCCACATTCTTTATTCGGCTGATTACTTTACAAAACTCCGTAATACTATCGACACATGACCGGGCAATTGAAAGTAATGTGTAAGAAAAAAACCTGAGTTTTCTCCTTAAAAACTATTGACATTATTAGAATAGCGTGCTATTCTATTTTTGCACATAGACTACGGAGGTCAGATTAAGATGCCGCGTTATCGAAGAGGATGGGCAATATCCCAACAGGCTGCCGAACAGGAACTTTTATCCCCGCTGATGGGATCGCTGATCGAGCCCGCCCTATTAATACTATTAAAGAAAAAACCTCAACACGGATACAACCTGCTTGATAACCTCGGTTCTCTTGGTTTGAGCACTCCACATCCCAGCGTAGTTTATCGAATTCTGCGCGATATGGAAATATTGCAATGGATACACTCGCAATGGGACGCGGAAGATACCCAGGGACCTCCACGCAGGATCTATTCCTTAACATCCAATGGTGAGATCGCGCTGCAAAACTGGCTGAGTGAAATGCAAAAAGCCGGCGAGTTAATCAAATTATTATCCGTTAAAACGGATGAATGAAAGGAGTAAGTATGCCAGGAAGAGATGGAACTGGACCGATGGGTCAGGGTTCGCGCAGTGGACGCGGGATGGGAAATTGCTCCCCGTCTGCAGGTGCAACTAACCAGAGTGTTGCCACAAGCCCCAACCGTCCATTAGGACTGGGGCGTGGTTTGTGGGGTTCTACATTCGGCCGGCTGTTTGGTCGTCGCCGTGGTAGAGGACGTAACTTTTAATTTATTAGAACAAAAGGAGTGATATATGCCTGGATTTGACAGAACTGGACCAATGGGCACTGGCCCGATTGGCAGAGGGCTTGGCCCGTGTGGTGGTGGTGGCGCGTTCGGCAGGGGATACAGGTTTGGCTTCGGTCGTGGTGGCTTCGGACGCGGCGGCTTCGGCTGGCGCTGGAACGATATGCCAATCCAAACCCCGGAAGAGGAAACCGCCTCGCTGGAACAGGAAAAGAAATGGCTGGAATCCCAGCTTGAAGCCCTCAACCAGCGGATAGAAAAGAATAAAAACGGCTAATTGATACGGGGGTAATTTACCCCCAAGCGAAATCCGGATCGATTCCTTAATGATTTAAGATCGATCCGGATTTTTTGTCGAAATTTTACGGTACAATGGGGGACGAGGATAACGAAACTACCGTACTCAATCGGATGCTGTAAAAACACGAGAATCATTCCCCTTCTGGTCTTTCCTCAATTTCAAATTACCAATTGGCATCTGGTTGTAAACGCCGGATCTAAAAACCGTTGTTAAACCGATCAATGGGTGTGGTTCTACGAGAGGAGCACTTGCATGACGGCTATCGCTGGAATCCAATCCCTGCATGGACAAACTAAAGTAGAGGAAATGTTGGGTCAAATGAAACACCGGGGAGATGACTGGTGTCACATTATAGAAAAAAACGGAGCCTTTCTTGGATCTTCAGGCACCAAAAACCAGAAGAAATCAGCGCGAAAGATTCAGAACGAACAGGTCGCGCTTGAGTTTATCAGTAAAAACCACTACGCAGCTGCAAAAATGGCCAAGGGCCAGATGGAGCTATCACGAGATTCCCTGGGCATTTCTCCGCTTTATTATGGTAGAACGACGGAAGGCGACTTGTGTTTTGCTTCTGAGGTAAAAGGGTTGCTTGCCGTGACACGGGATGTGCACGAACTGCCCCCGGGTTATTCGCTGCTTGGAACACAACTCAAACGAAACAAACGCCCATCGCATAACGGTCGCAATGACCGATCATCTGATGATATCGCGCAGGAATTGAGAAATAAACTCGAGACCGTTGTGAGCAACCGCATCGACGAAGGATACGCCGGTTCCTGGCTCTCCGGCGGCATCGACTCTACTGCAATTTCAGCCATCGCCAGACCTCACTTGAAGGAATTTCATACCTTCACCGCCGGTTTGCCTGGTTCCCAGGATGTTCATTATGCGAAGATCGCTTCAAAGCACATTGGATCCATCCACCATACCAGAACTGTGACCGTTGAAGAGATCCTCCAGGCTATACCGGAGGTGATCTATCACCTTGAGAGTTTTGATGCCTTGCTGATCCGATCGAGCATCTTAAACTTCCTGGTTGCAAAACACGCCGCCGATTTCGTTCCAGCCGTTTTTTCAGGAGAAGGTGCTGATGAGCTTTTCGCAGGATATGACTATCTGCATGAGGTTCCCAAAAGCAAACTCCAGGATGAACTGGACGATATCATCAGCCGTCTGCACAACACAGCCCTTCAGCGGGTAGACCGTACTGTATCAGCCCATGGGATGGTGGCGTACGTGGGACTGCTCGACCAGGATATTGTCAATCTCGCTCACGAAATCCCGGCTGAATTCAAGATCAGGGATGGGGTCGAAAAATGGATCCTGCGGAAAGCGGTGGAAGATCTGCTGCCCGAAGAGCTGCTGATGCGAAAAAAGGCAAAATTCTGGCAGGGTGGCGGCGTAAAAGAGATCATTGCAGAATACGCAGACAAGAGGATCTCAGATCATGATTTTGCGTCAGAGCGCAAACTGGACAACGGCGAAACACTAAACTCCAAGGAGGAACTGCTTTACTATCGCCACTTCAAGGAGTATTTTGGTGAGTTTGATGATCTTTCCTGGATGGGGAGGACAAAAGGCGCTCCGGTAAGTTAGTTGATATCCGGATTTGATTAACATCTCACCCGACCAGGGACGATTCGACCACCTTTAACGATAACGGGCATTTCTCTTTATATAAAAAAGACTTGTCCGTTTTTGTTTTTCTAATTGAGGGTAGAATATTAGCAAGGATACGCTGAATAATGACTCTGCCCCAAAAAATGAAGAAGCTGGTCCGCGCATTGACCGCAGATGAGAGACGCGGCATCAAAGAGGAACTGGCGCAATCCTCTCAGACGAGTTTCGACTTCCTGTTGCTGGTTGTCCTTTCGTGCGCTATCGCCACTTCAGGCTTGCTGACAAACTCGGTTGCGGTGATCATTGGCGCGATGCTGGTCGCACCGCTCATGTCGCCGATCATTGGTCTTGGTCTCGCCTCCGTAACCGGTGACAGCAAACTTCTGCGCACTGCAATCGGCACCCTCTTACTCGGCGCTTTACTGGCAGTATTATTGTCATTTGTTATGGCATTGATCAACCGCTTCCTGCCCTTTGTTTCGCTGCAGGAACTGCCCAGCGAGGTGATTGCCCGTACGCGCCCTTCCCCAATCGATATGATCATTGCCCTGTCCGGCGGCTTAGCCGCTGCTTACGCTTTAACCCGGGAAGATCTGTCTGCGGCCTTGCCGGGAGTGGCGATCGCAACAGCGCTGATGCCTCCTCTTTCAACCATTGGTATCGGGTTGGCGCTCGCACGCTGGGATGTTGCCGGAGGCGCAACGCTTCTATTTCTAACCAACGCTGTGACCATCGCTTTTGCTGCTGCGCTGGTTTTTTTCTCCCGCGGGTTCTATGTGGGCAGACGAAAAAAGGAAAACCGGCTGCCACGAAGCCTGTTTATTTCAGCGGCGCTGGTTATTGTTCTGTTGGTTCCATTGACCTACTACAGCATCCGTTTTTTCCGCGAAGCAAATACCAACCGATTGATCAACCAGGTCGTTAACAGCGAAGTGGAAAAATTCTACAACGCTGAATTGGTTGAAATGGATGTGACATACCTCGGTGTAGGACTGAACATGGTTCTCACAATCCGCACCAATCACATGCTGAACTTCGAGGAAACCACCGAATTGCAGAGGTCGATCGTTGAAGGATTAAATCAACCGGTCACATTGAAAGTGAACCAGATTTTTGTCGAGCAACTCGATCCTTTGATCCCGCCAACACCTACGGTCACGCCTTCCCCCACCGCTACAAGTACACCCGGTCCAACTCCCACGAGCACACCCACTCCGACCGCTACAGCCACCGCCACACCCACCAGTACAAGAACACCTTCCGGGGCTGAAGTCTGGCTGCACACACTCCCCGAAATGGTTCTGTATCAACAACCGGGCGGACCGATCATCGGCGCGATCGAGGTCGGGCAACCGATCACCATACTTTACGGTCGCAGAGAATACAATGGTCTCATATGGGTTGAGATTCTGGACGCGGAAGGCCGCGTAGGCTGGATACCTGAGATCTACATGACGCGTGAAACTCCAACGCCTGATGTAACAGTTACACCCTGACCTACAGAAAAAGACACCGGAAAGCCGGTGTCTTTTTGTTAATTCAAGATTTCTTTTTCGGGAACCATGGAATGAATTCACTGGTGCGCTCTGAATACTCTTTGTAACCCGGTCGTGTATCAAGCGTTTTCTCCAGTAGTTTTACTCCTGAAACCCTCAACAATAGGATTGTCATGAGAATTGGGCTGAAGATCGTCCACCACCCGCCGGCGGAAGCAGCGATCAGGTAATACGCCCACCACTGAGTTGAATCCCCAAAGTAATTGGGGTGCCGTGTGTAACGCCATACACCGCGGTCTAGCACCTTGCCTTTGTTCGCGGGGTCACCCTTGAAGCGTTTAAGCTGCCAATCACCCACCGATTCGAAGAAAAAGCCTATCGCCCAAAGAGGTATGGCAATGAGGTCTAACACGCCCAACCTGGCAGGGGTGGGACTGATCTGCGCAGCCAGCAAAGGTGCTGCGATAACGGTAAGCAGCACGCCCTGCAGCAGGAATACCTGAAAGAAGGAGTACCACCACCATTTTTTGCCGTGCTCTTTTCGCCACGCCTGGTAGCGAAAATCCTCAGGCTTTCCCCAGTTTCGCACCAGGATGTAGATCGATAAACGCAACCCCCAGATCGTTACCAGTATCGTGAGCAGAAGTTTGCGCGCAAGAAACCCGTCAGGCGTGAGAAAGAACGCCACCCAGGCAAAGATCACAAAACCTGTACCCCAGAAGATATCTACAATGGAGGAATTCTTGAGCAGCAGACTTAAGAGCCACAACAGGGTCATCAGACCAATCGTGACAGCGAAAAGGATCAAATAGGTTGTGAGAAAATTCATCTTATCCCAGACTATGACAGAATTTATTATTCAGCAGAGATGACAGCGAAGCCAGCCGCGCCCGGACCAATGTGCGCCCCGATAACAGGTGTGATGTCTTCCATCATCAGTTCACCCTTTGGCAGCAGGTGTTCCGCCATCTTCTTTAGTTCTGTGACACGTTCATGGGCGTGTGTGTGAACCAGGGCAACACGCTCAATCTTTCCAACTGCTTCCAACATCTGTACAACGCGCTTCAACGCCTTGTCCCGTGTGCGAACTTTTTCATTTCCGGGGAGTCCGTCATGCATCGTCAGGATGGGTTTAATTTGAAGCATGGAGCCAATATTGCTCACCCAGCGGTTCATTCTACCGCTGCGTTTTAGAAATTCAAGAGTATCGAGTGCTGCAAAAACGTGGGTGCGCTTGATCTGCGAATTAAGTGCCTCAATGATCTCATCGTACTTTGATCCCTTCGCAGCCATTTCAGCTGCTTTTTCCACCAGGAATCCTGTACCAAGACTTAATTGCCCACCGTCTATCACATGAATTGCCGCGGAAATCGTCTCCTGCGCAGCTGCACGCGCCACATTGACCATGGCGCTGAGCGCTTCGGAGATGTGGATCGAAATGATATCCGTTGCACCTTCTTCCGCCAGGGCATCGTAAATCGCCTTGAACTTTAAAGGTGAAGGTACAGCCGTGGTAGGATGAGTGTGAAAATCCGGGAGTTTTAAATAAAACTCCTCGTGGGTTATATCAATACCGTCGAGATATTCCTCCTCGCCGACATTGATGTACAAAGGAACAACCTTGATATCGTATTTTTCGATCGTGCTGGCGGGCAGATCGCAAGTACTGTCCGTTACCACCCTAATTGTCATATCTCCTCCTATAGCACCAGAATTATTCCAAAAACGATCTCGATCACCAGGCTGATGATGTTTGAGTTATCGTAGGATTTATCAAAGACCATAGAAAACAGCCGAACAGCCGCAATCGCCAGGTAAGCGATGCCAAGCATCTGGAAACCGTCCGTTTTTAAAAAGAGTGGTGCAATACCCAGGGCGATAAACAGACCACCAAAAATGGAACGAATCTCAGAGATCCCGCGCGCGCCGGTTGCTGTGAGACCGGTGAATCCGTAAACAGAATCCGGTTTGACAAGCGCCAGTAAACCTGTGCCAACTGTCGCCAGAGATGCGATTATTTTTAATACCGTTAAAACCATTTTTTCTCCTTAATTTGCATTAATCTGATCAAGAAGCGCGATCAACTCGCTGTTCTCTGGAATATCGGACATCGAATGACCGTAATGGGCGAATCGGGCAACTCCTGCTTTATCCACGATGACCTGGGCGGGCATACGACCGAGCTTGAACAAGTTAACTTCCTGACCGTATAACTTCAGAATCGTTACTTTCGGATCCGGCAGACCAATGAAAGGAAGTTCATTTTTCGACCAGTACGTTTCGAAGGCGCTTGCATCTTCCGGACCAACAACGACAATTTTCGTGTCACGCGCGGAAAATTCATCAAAGTCCTGGCGCAACTGCGCCATGTGCCGTTGGCAGAATGGTCAGGTAAAACCGCGATTGAACACCAGCAGCACATTCGCGGTATCCCGAAAATCCGTCAAAGAAACAGCCTTTCCTGTGAAATCCTCCAACGAAAAATCAGGTGCGGGTTTGTTAAGTTCCACTCTTGGCATATTCGACTCCTATTCCACTTACCCCTTATTGATAATTGTATACACAAACAGGTCCTAGAGGCATAGATAATTAGTCACATTTTTGAGGTAAAGTGCCTTTACTTGCCGACACTTTACCTCCATAATAAGTCAATCAATCAGGCTGAACGTCTTCGCAGGAGCAAGGCCGCCAGCGTGATCGCCACAACACCGAAGGTGATCCAGGAGGGAATCGCCACGCCGGTGACGCTGCTGTGCTTGATCCCGATCCCTGCGACTGCCCAAAGAATGACCAGGGCGTATCCAATATCACGACGGTTGAAATTCATCAACACCGCGATCACCAGCACCGCTGCCAGTATGATCCACATCCAGCTCACTTCTGAGATTCCGAAGGCATTCCATTCAAGATAATCAAGCAGCGCTGCGATATTGGCGACTGTCGCCACTGTGATCCAACCCAGGTAAATGCTGAAGGGGAGATGCACAGCCCATTTCTCACCCTTTGAAACCTGTACCTTATTGACGCCTAGTCTGAGGTAAGTGATGATGAGCGTAACAAGCAGCAACAGCATTGCAACGATTGTTAATGGGAAGACCTCATAATGCCAAAGGAAGATCCAGGCAGTATTGGCAAGCGAACCGATTACCACCCACCAACCGATCGCGCGCAGGCGCGGGTTCTCACGCTGCGCGGGTAGCGCCTGGTATATGGCGTAGGCGATGAGACCGATATAAATCAACCCCCAGATTGAAAATACATAACCGGCTGGAGTGAAATAAACATCAAAACGATCGGAAATTTCGCCCGTGTTTTGCCCGTTGAGCGGTAACGCGTTGGCAAGCGTATTAACCACAATGGTGAGCAATATTGATATAACTACAGCGATCTGACGCACTTTATCTTTCATTGTTCTCCTCCACAAGTTTAATTTTTTTATTGCACAAGATTATTTAGAGCCTCTTCAATTTGTCCGTACTTAAATTCGAAACCCAGGTCAATCAGCTTCTTCGCAGACACCCTCTGCCCATCCAGTACCATTGTGCTCATCTCCCCCAGAACGAGCCTCAACAGAAACCGCGGTACCCTGAAAAAGGAGGATTTGCCCATGGTTTTTCCAGCGGCCTTCGAAAATTCTGCATTCGTCACCGGTTGAGCAGAGAGGTTGAACGCACCAGTTGCACTTTCATTGTCGATCAAAAAGCGAATAGCGCGCACCTCGTCTTCAATGTGTATCCAGGACATCCACTGTCTGCCAGAACCAAGGGGACCTCCTACAAAAAACCTGAAGGGAAGCAGCATTAACCCAAGAGCTCCACCTTGCCGGCTCAGTACCACGCCCGAACGAATGATCGCCCTCCGCACGCCCATCTTTTCGACCGGCTGGGTGCTGGCTTCCCAATCCCGGCTTACATCAGCCAGGAAGTCACTTCCGCGGGGAGCGCTCTCCTCTAACAGGTCCGGATTTTGGATACCGTAATACCCTGCTCCAGAAGCCTGGATAAGAACATGGGGATTGTGGCTGGCATTTTCAATCGCCTGCACCACCGCCCTGCCAGCATTAAGCCGGCTATCACGAATACGCTTTTTGCGGTTTTCAGTCCATAAACCATCCGATAAATTCTCACCCGCCAGGTTAACGATTACGTCTGTATCCTCTACGAGGTGTCCCCAGCCCTCAGAAGTTTTACCATCCCATTTGACCAGCTGCACACCGGGGACTGAACGTTTGCTTCTGCCCGGATCACGACTCAATATGATCACTTCGTGGCCATCCGCAGTTAAACTCGTGGTAAGCGCACGGCCTATTAATCCCGATCCTCCAGTTATTAATACCTTCATAATCTACATCCCTTTTGCAAACAATAATATTATCTATAAAGATATTATCAAATTAATTTCTGTTTGTCAATATTTTGTAAAGATATTTCTTGACATTTCCCTTACAATCAGATAAAATATGGACAAATATGATATCTATGATTATTAGAAATATCCGTTTTATTGGAGCAGGATGAAATACCTCGACAAAACACCCGCATATAACCTGAGCGTTGTACTGCATGAAACCGGTCTCAAAGCTGACCTGGTGCGCGCCTGGGAACGCCGCTACGGTCTTCCCAGACCGCAACGCACCGAAGGCGGTCACAGGCTTTACTCGCGTTACGACATCGAAACTCTCAAATGGTTAAAAGAAAAACGCGGACTGGGTTTGTCGATCCGACATGCGGTTGAGTTATGGAATACACGAATCGAAAACGGAAAGGATCCGCTCGAAGAGCAAACCACAGGAATTTCATTGGGAAACAAAACCGAGGAAATTTCGCAAACTAGCCACCTCGCTTTTTTGCGTCAGCGCTGGATCATGGCTTGTTTAAAATTCGACAGCGCGGGCTCAGAAGATGTGCTGAACCAGGCTTTCTCGACCCACCCGGTTGAATTGGTCGTGACAGAGATCATTGAAAAAGGGTTGAACGAGATCGGAACCGGTTGGCATCACGGAAAGTATTCCGTCCAACAGGAACATTTTGCGTCCGCTCTTGCAGACCGCAGGTTGCAGACCCTTTTAAGCCTCTCCCCTCAACCCACGCTTCCCAAGTCAGTACTTGTGGGCTGCCCACCGGGAGAACACCACGCATTACCGCTTTTAATCATTGATCTCTTCCTGCGCCGCAAAGGGTATAAAGTTATCAATCTTGGCACCGACATCCCCATTGACCAGATGATCGCAACGACCCTCAGCGTCCAGCCCGACCTCATCATTCTCGGTGCACAGACCCTCCGAACCGCAGCCTCCCTGATGGACACCTATACAGCGCTGCAGGCGGCTGGAAAAACACTCGCTTACGGCGGTTTGATCTTCAACCGGGTACCTGCCATCCGTGAGCGCATCCCGGCGCAATTTTTGGGAGAGGACCTGAGTACAGCCATAGAGAAAGCGACCTTGCTGCTCACTGCTCCGCGCCTCGAGCCATTCAAGACTGTAGAGAAGAACGAATTTCCGGAGCTGGCAAAACTATTCCAGCAAAAAAGGGCAGCCATAGACCTGTTTGTTCAGGAGCGGATGCTGACAGATGACGTTGAGATCGAAAACATCGACAGGGCAAATTACTTTTTCAGCAATGACCTTTACGCCGCGTTGAAGTTGGGAGATGTCGCCCACCTGGAAACCGACCTGGATTGGGTGAATTTATTAATGATGGGTCGCAACATCAACGGCGCAATTTTGATCAAATATCTGAGTGCTTATCGTGATGGTGTCCGGAAGCACCTCGACGAAAGCGGTACGCCAATCGTCCAGTGGATGGAGTCCCGCCTGGCAGAAATTGTTGCCTGATAGCGGTTAAACCAAGGAGAAAAATCGCTTTTCAACCCGTGAAGAGATCCTGAAGCTCGCAACGGGGTGAAGAGAATAGGTCAAAACCTATTCAGAAGAGGAACCTGACCATGAACATCTGGTGGATTCGCCGCGACTTACGCCTGGAGGATAACCCTGCGCTTTCCAGCGCCCTTGCAGAAGGCAAAGGAGTTGTACCGGTTTTCATTATGGACCCGCAGTTACTTGGAAAGCCCGCCGAGAAACGTCAGGCATTCCTCTTTTCCGGTTTGCGCGCGCTTGACGCGGATTTAAAGAAAATCGGTTCCGCTTTGATCGTGCGACAGGGAAACCCGGTAGATGAACTGAAACGGCTGGCAGGAGAGGTTAACGCGGAAAAAGTATTCTCGGAAGGGGATTTTACCCCGTACGCCGTAAGGCGCGATAAAGCTGTAGCGCAGCAGGTAGAACTGAAACTCGTACACGGGTTGGGAGTCCATCATCCGGCTGTTGTAACCAAGGCGGATGGAAGTCCATACACGGTGTTCACCCCCTACAGCCGTGCCTGGAAAGCGCTGCCATTCAACAGCTACACGCTACCTGCACCAGACCACCTGAATCCCTTGCCCACGCTCGAATCAGTCACCATTCCCCTGGGAGATCCTCAGCCTGAGTTCCCGGCAGGTGAAGTTGAAGCCCGCCGCCGGCTTAACATCTTCCTGTCCGGTGTATCGCATGAATACGCGGATGGGCGCAACCGCCTGGACCTGGAAGGCACATCGACATTATCGCCTTACCTGCGCTTCGGGATGCTGTCTGCCCGCCTGGCGGTCGTTGCAGCACAACAAGTCATAAATCGTTCCAATGATCCCCTGCACAAAAAAAGCCTTGAGGTGTGGATCAACGAATTAATCTGGCGTGAATTTTACCAATCCATCCTCTACTACTTTCCGCATGTACTTGATGCCGCCTTTAAAACGGATTTGCGCAATATCCCATGGCGCAAATCCTCAGTGGATCTGCAGGCGTGGCAGGAGGGGCGCACCGGTTTCCCGGTTGTGGATGCAGGGATGCTCCAATTGGCCGCGACCGGCTGGATGCACAACCGCGCCCGTATGATCACCGCCTCCTTCCTGGTGAAAGACCTGCTCATCAACTGGCAGGAGGGTGAACGCTGGTTCATGCGCACGCTCATTGACGGCGATCCCGCCGCCAACAACGGCGGCTGGCAGTGGACCGCGGGGACCGGCACGGATGCCGCACCTTACTTCAGGATTTTCAATCCAATCCTGCAGGGAAAAAAGTTTGATCCTGAGGGGGAATATGTGCGCCGGTGGGTGCCGGAGCTAAAAAATGTGCCCGATAAACACATCCATACGCCATGGGAAATGAGTGCTGAAGTACAGCGCGCCGCCGGGCTGGTCATTGGCAAAGTATATCCCGCGCCGATCGTAGATCACGCCGCGTCGCGTGAAAGAACCCTCGCGGCGTACAAAGTACGATGAGAGCGATTGTTTCACTTAAACACAAAAAGAAATGATTCAGAGGGTGCGCTATCCCCCAATTGTGCGATCTACCCCATAGCACCCTATACCAAAACTTTAACCTTGCCCCGCAGCTTTTTCATAGAATCAGGTCCTCTTTGACCAGCAAAACTGCATTATCGGGGTCATCTATGAGAGATTTATACCTTTTTTGTTGAACAATACACCTCGCTGTGAGTCTTGCGGCGTGTTTCACTGGAGCGAACTCTGCTGCGCAATACCCCGCAACGATCGCAAATAACGCTGCATCGGCCGCCGGGTAAATATATCAAATTGCTTAGCCTTTCTGTATAATTAACCAATAACTCACAATTAGGGAGCCATCATGAAAGTTGACCGGATCGATTTTGCCGGCTGGAAGCAATGTGTAAAGCTAGTTCAGCAGGACCTGACCCTGATCGTCACAACCGAAGTTGGACCGCGCATCATCCTTTGTTCGTTGAATGATCACGATAACCTGTTTTATGTGAATCCGGACGAAGCCGGCACCCGCGGTGGTGAAAAATGGCACACGTACGGCGGTCACCGCCTGTGGTGCGCTCCAGAAGACATTGAGTTCACTTACGCCCCCGATAATCAACCAGTTCAAGTTGCGCAGGAAGATAACATCGTGCGCTTCACTGCGCCAGTTGAAAAAAGCGGCGTCCAGAAGACGATCGATATTCAACCTCTGGAAGACAGGAACGGGTACAAAATCGAGCACATCATCCAGAACACCGGCAGTCAGCCCATCCATCTCGCTCCTTGGGCGCTGACCGTGATGCGCGCGGGAGGAACAGCGATCATCCCGCATAACCTGGATCGACCTCACCAACTGCTGCCCACGCACTCGGTCAGCATGTGGGGTTACACCGATCCCGGAGACCCGCGCATCCGCTGGGGAAAACGCTATATCCTGATTGATCAGAACGAAACCGCAACCACACCGGTCAAGATCGGGCTGCAAAACCCCTACGGATGGGCGGGTTACGCCGTGAACAATCAGTTGTTCCTCAAACGGTTTTCGTGGGATGGCTCAGCGCACTATCCGGATTTCAACTGCAACTGCGAAATCTATACCAACCCCGAGATCCTGGAGGTGGAAACTCTCGCCCCCTTACAGGAACTCACAACCGGGGCATCAATCACTCACATAGAAGAGTGGGAGGTCTTTGATAATATCCCAACACCAGAATCCAACGGGGAGATCGATCAAAATATTCTGCCATTGATCTGAAATTATCGCAGATTAAGATAAGACACCCTCACGGGTGTCTTTTTGGATTTTTAATAATCAATTTTGATGATCTTTGGTATATCCACACCCATCACACCGGTCTTTACCAGCACCAGGTTTGGAGCAGCGTAATACCAACCGCTTTCAAGCGCTTCGTAAGCTGCTTCAGAGTCTGCCTGTTTAAGCGGCTGCCCATTAAGCATCACGCTGACCGGCTGAGTTGCTTCCCGGGTTATCACTAGCAGCCAGGTATCACGCTCATCCGGAGCCCCCTCATAGGTGCCCTGCCCGGCGCCAACCGTCACAGTGATTGTTTCACCCTCGATTATCTGACTGATCTCGGTGGTGCGAACCCCACCATCCCGATAGGCAATGCTCACCCCGTCATCCTCGTAAAGGACAAAGGTTGTCGGCTCCTTTTTGGCTGCCACCCGCAGGATCAACTCGTTACGAGTGCTCCCATCCTTACGCTGCCCCATAATGTTCATCGTCTGATCGTCCACGGGCATCAGAGGTATGATCGCGCCAGCGCGCATGTAGAGAGGCAGCTGGTAGATCTCATTCTCGATCAGCGGCACCTTCTCCAGCCACTCCCCGCCGCTTGAGAGCCATTCATTGTTGTAATAGTTCACCCATTCACCCGGGGGCAGATAAACATCCATGTACTCCTGGAAAAGAACCGCTGAATAACCCGCCAGGAGGTCTCTTCCGATCATTTTCATCGAGCCAATTTCGCGCACATTCTTATCCATCTGGTAGTAGTAATAAAGCGGTGGGAAAAGAGGTTCTCCGTAGAGATAAGCGCGATGGGCAAGCGAGTACAAATAAGGACTCAGCTCATAACGCAGCCTGACATTGGCGAGGTTGCTTTGCAGATCACCCACCTTATCAGGCGAGGTTTCGTTGCAATCGCAGAGGTTATTGGTGTGCGGCCGCAAGGGGATATCAAGCAGAGAGCCGGTCGCAAACCAGGGGGTATAAATGTTATCAATACCCCCCACCACATTGGAGCGATAGAAACCGCCAATATCAGAACCAAAATAATCGATCCCTGAAAGCGACATCTGCCCCTGCACCTGCAGATGAGCCGCCAGGCTTTCGAGGTTTGCACCGATATCACCCGACCACATACTCACCCCAAAGCGTTGGCTGCCGGGCGAACCTGAGCGCGAAAGAATGAACGGTCGCTGTGTCACGGCGTTGCGTTCATAGCCCTCATAGATACTTTTACTCCACATGAAGTTGTACAGGTTGTGAATATCGAACTGGTTGTTCTGCTGCACGTACGCATCGGGCAGACCGTAATACCAGGAAACCGGCGAGAACGCTTCGGGTTCGCCCAGGTCCGTCCAGTGTGCGATGACGCCCATATCCACCAGCGGCTGGCGCTTCTCATCATGCCAGTAAGCCGTGCCTTCAGGATTCGTGTAATCCACCATACCGCCGATCCCCCACCATGGATTGTAATCAAGGTGAACCGGATCGCCGCCTTCGCTCTTCTTCACCAGGAAACCCTGCTCTTTTAGCGTCGCATACTCGAGTAAACCTGAACTGATGTATGGCTCTTCAATGGTCATGATTCCGATCCCATCGGCAGCATAACGCGCGATCTGCCCGGTTGGATCCGGGAAGTTGGCCGTGTCCCAGTTCAACCCGCCCATCGCGCTATTCTCCGAATCCGAGGTGATCCCCCCAAACCACATCAAATCGAGTACGAATCCATCCACCGGGAAGTTGTTCGCACGCAGCGATGCCAGCTTCTCCTCCATCTCCGCCCAATTGTCGTAGCCGTACTCCGACACCCACAAACCGAACATCTTTTTAGGCGGCACCGGAGGCGTGCCGGTCAAAGTCATGTAATCTGTGCGCAGCTCAGGCAGGCTGTCTCCAGTCATCAGGTAAAACCGCACCGCGTCCCCGGCAACATTGATATCCCATGGGGTTTTACGCAGGTTCCAGGTTTGGGCAGCCGGGTTGTCTATGAACATCGCGTAACCGAGGTCGCCCGCGCCAAGGAAGTAGGCGATGGAAAATTGTGCGTTGCCGACCATCCCGCCGCTGAACCCGTTCATCGCATTCCCCTGCTCCACCCCGGGCACCCGCACTTTGCCAAACCAGTTGCCGGTAGATTCACCGGGCTCTATAAACTGTTCGCCCAAACCATAGATGTCAGTGATGTCAGGTGATTCGATCGCCAGATGCTTGCGATACCCATCCATATCATCCGGGCAGATTCGACCCAGCGTCCATTCGGGCTGGCGGCTGGTATCCACCGCCGTGATGCACAGCGCGTTATCCACGCTGATCTGGAGAAAATCCGTCGCAAGACTGCCATCATCCTGAACTACGAATGCTGCCGGACCAGCATAATCCGTTTTATTAACCAGCGGCGAAGTCCAGATGGGTGTACTGAGATCATGCTCATAGCCCATAGCAGCGTACTCTACGTGCAGGAGATCATCTTCCAGAAACTCCAGCAGAAGGCAGAATTCATCGATGCAATAACGCGCCCGTGCGCCTGCCGCGTACAATTCGGGTTGGGGTCCGGAAACAACAGTGGGAGCCATGGTTTGGGTAGGCTGCGATGCGGGCTCTGTCAGTGCGGGTAATACCGCGGTCGGCTCAACAGGTGCAGGTTGAACCTGCTGACAACCGCTGAGAAGAATGAATAGAAGAACAAGCAAAAGTGTGTACCGTACAGGCTTCTTCATGGCAACCTCGCAATCCGTCAAAATTTTTCTAAAGTGAAGATCTTGTTTCTTAATGATTGTAACAAGGTACTGCATTATCCAAACGACAAGAAAAGTATTGGCAGGAGATACTACCCCTCCTGACCACCACCGGGGTGGATGTAAAGCTCATTGATCTCAGCCGCCACGGCTATTGAAGGTTTGGCTGCCAGCAGGTCGTCAAACAGTGGCAACCTGCCCGTGTTCACCGCGTGCTCGGCGTAAAGGAACATGGCTGCCGACCAGGCTTGGTGGGCATAACCCATCGGGTGACCAGTTTCGCCATGCAGCCACTCGTTAAATTCCCAGTCGGAACGGGAACCCTGGCGATTTGCTTCCGCCAGCTGTACCAGCAAGCGCTCCGCGTCCTGCTGCCAACCCCGTCTCACCAGCGCAGCGATGTGAAAACCTCCCACCATCGGCCAGATCCCACCATTGTGGTACTGATGAGGCAAATTAAGATTGCGGCTGCGGTAATACTCGCGCCAGGCTGGTTCACCGGGATAAATCGGCGGGTAGATGGCTTTGGTCGGGTAAGGCTCAGCCATCCCCACCTGCTTCATATACTGCAATATGTGCTCGGTGCGATGCCCATCCGCAACTCCTGTCAATATCGCCAGCAGGTTGCCCAGGCTGTCGCACCAGTCCCCATATTCACGAAAAGCCACCCACGGCAGGTAAAATGGCCGGCTGGAGATCGTTCCGATGTTGTAGTAAAGCATAAACCATTCCAGGCGGATGGCTTTCAGTTTCTCAAGGTGTTCCGCAAAGTGCGCGGCTACCCAGCAGCGATCGATCCAAAAAAGGAGGTTCAGGCGTTCATGAATGGATTCGGCGCTATTGTGACAGGGCTGGTTGATCCCCTGCCCGGTTATCTCTTTTTCCAATTCTTCAACAGCCAGCGTCGCGGCGTAATAGAGCACATTATCGTAGAGGGTATTGTAGCGCACAGCGATGAGGTCCATCCAGTTGCCCGCTTCCGGGATCTCGAGCAGTCCGCACTCGTTCATATCCTGGTATTGCAGCCATGTCAATGCGCGCGTGATGCGCTGCCAGTTTTTACTCAACGCTTCACGGTCACCTGTAGCGCGGAATAAGGCGTATTGGCCCAGTATATACCACAGGTTTACATCACAAGCCCCGGCATTCTCCGTGCTGATCACACCGCTGTCCGGATTCACATTGAGCGGCAATAACCCCCAGCAGGATTGCATTTCAGCGATCGTCTCAAGAGAGGCTCTGCCCGTATCCACAAGATCCGGGTCTTCACTCGCGAGAGCACCCAGGAGTGTTACGATGCTGTCCCGGCCCCAAATCTGCGGGTAACCGGCAGAGTCAGCAGAGGCGCGAAAACCGGATGGGGTCGAGCATTTGTGCAAAATTTCCAGCGCGTGTTTGCGCGCCTCATTAATCAGTGCTTGCTCTTTCTGATTCATCAAACCCTCCGTTCTAATTACCCTTTTACCGCCCCGCCAAGCATTCCGCGAATGAAATAGCGTTGGAAGAGGATGTAAACCAGCAGGATCGGCCCGGCAACAATTAATGAACCGGCTGCCATCAAAGGAATGTCCGCAGAATAACGCCCCTGGAAGAAAGCAAGGCCAACCGGCAGTGTGCGCATGGTCTCCTTTTGCACCAATACCAGCGCCAGCAGGAATTCATTCCATGTCCACATAAAAACCAGTACCACCAGGGTGAGTACCGCCGGTCGCGCCAGCGGCCATAAAATACGCCATAGGACTTGCCAGCGATTACAGCCATCGATCGCCGCCGCGTCCACCAGTTCGCGCGGAGCTGCCCGGAAGAAGCTGGTCATCCACAATGTACCAAATGAGACACTCAGTCCCACCTGGGGCAGAATAAGCGCCCAGTACGTATCGATCAGATCTACGCCGTTCATCATGTGATACAGGGGGATGATGACCGCCTCGAATGGCACCATGTAGCCGAGCAGCATCAGCGGATAAAGAAGTTTCTTTCCGGGCACAGGCAGCAGTGCGAAAGCATAACCCGTGAGCGTGGAAAGGAAAACGCTGGCAACTACCACCACGACAGAAACGATCACACTGTTGCGGAAAAAATAATTGAACCGGCCGGTTGTCCATGCATCCTTAAACGCATCAAGGCGCAGTTGAGATGGAAACGCCAATGGACCTTTAATGACCTCAGCATCCGTTTTGAACGCGCTAAAAACCAGTCCGATAATCGGGATAAGAATGATCAACAGGAAAACGCTTAGAATCACGTAGTTGGGAACTGAGCGCCTGATCGACCGGCTTTGCACTCTCACGCCTCCTCGCAGGATTGGAAACGCAGGATGATTAATGAAATGATGAGGATCAGAATCGTCATTATCGTCGCAATGGCTGAGGCGTAACCCAACTGGTTCTGTTGAAAAGCGGAGCGGTACACCAGGAAACCGGTCACCAGAGTGGCATCTCCGGGACCGCCGCGGGTGGTGACATACACCAGGTCAAAGACGCGCAGCGCGGCGATCACAGTCGTGATCAACGCCACGCCCATCTCCGCCCTGAGTGAAGGCAGCGTGATGTGCAGAAACTGCCGAAACCCATTGGCGCCGTCCAGTTCGGCGGCTTCAAATTGATCCTCAGGGATTCGCTGCATTCCAGCGAGGAAAAGGACCATGCAAAATCCATACATCACCCAGCTGCCAACCGCTCCCACTGCCGGCAGCGCTGTCTGGAAATCGCCCAGCCATGCTCGGGTCAGGCTATCCAGTCCAAGCGCGCGCAGACCTGTATTCAATAATCCAAAAGTGGGGTTGAAGATCCAACGCCAGGTAACCCCTACCACTACCATGCTCAGAATCTGGGGGAGGAAAAGACCGGTGCGGAAAAAGGTCATACCACGTAACGGCTTACGCCCTAAAAGGGTAGCCAGAATTAGCCCGATCATAATGGGGATGATGCTGTAGAAAAAAATAAATATAAAGTTATTGATCAGTGCTGTGAAAAATTGAGGGTCGTCAAGCAGCGCAGTATAGTTATCCAACCGAACGAACTCCCGTCCAGCGCTAAAGCCATTCCAATCATAGAAGCTATTTCGAATGGTCGAGAGGATAGGAATAAAGATGAAAACCAGGTAAATGACCAGCCCTGGAATCAGGTACAACCAGCCTTTAAAGCGCGATTCACCCGGCCAGCGCTGCTGGTGATTCATTCATTCTCTCCAATAGATAAATAAACTGCCCGCTCCTTCTAGTAGGCAGGAGCGGGCAGCCTGATCGATTACTGGTTTCCCGCCAGGAAGGAAGCGTAGTCTTCCTGAACGGCAGCGGTGAATTCAGCTGGTGTGCTCACGTTGCCAAAGATCTTCTGAAGCTCAGCAACGATGGTATCGTAAAAGGTGGGGGTAGCCCAGTCGATGTAGTGCCCGACCGCGTTCTCCTGGTTTACAGTGTTCCAGGCAACCATGGTGTCGGTGAACAAGGGGCTGGCTTCCACACTGGCGTCTTCTGCCATGGGCATCGCAGGCAGCATACCAACGCCCGCCCATAACTCAGCGGCGCGCGGGCTGATCATCCAATCCAGGTATTTCGCGGCCAGATCAGGGTTTGCGGTCGTCTTGCGGATCGAGTAAGGCACGCCCACACCCCCGATGGCAAGCCGGGTCTGGTCAGGGTTGCCGGGAAGCAGGAAGAAACCAAATTCCTGGTCAGTTTCTGTCAGGAGCTCGCCGGTCAGCCAGGATCCTGTAATTGTCATTGCTCCATCTCCCGCCTTGAAGGTCTTGTTGCTGTCATCGTAACCGATACCGGCAAAACCGTCAGTGAAATAGCCTTTTGCCACCCAATCCTGCATAACTGCAGCCGCCTGCTGATTTTCAGGGATATCAAAGGACACGTCGTTCACACCATAGACGAAGTTGTTAATGTAATCCAGCGAGACCAGCAAATGCTGCACAGCGCTGAATTCGTGAATGGCGTTCCAGCCATCCAGTGAACCAAACGAAATCGGGGTTACACCGGCAGCTTTGATCGTCTCGAGCAGCGCTTCGAATTCGGCGAAAGTCGTTGGAACTGTCCAGCCATTTGCATCAAAGAGGGTTTTATTGTAGTACACGCCCACGACTTCAGCGGTGGGACTAACGCCATACAGGTTGCCGGAGCCAAAAGTCTTACCATCTTCAGTAAAGCTGTTGCGGCTGGCAACGGAAGCGGAGAAACGTTCGCTCCAATTGTAAGCTGCCGCGTAATCATTAAGCGGCAGCAAAAGCCCGGCTTCGACCATCGCGCCCATGTCACTGCGACCCTGGTTCACCTGCGCAACATCCGGTCCATTCTCTTCGGCGAGCGCCAGCTTCAATGTGACTTTGAGGTCATCAAGGGTCTTGACCACGCGTTCGATCTTCACGCCGGGGTTTGCGGCTTCAAACTCAGCGTTCAATGTTTCAATTACCTGGCTTTCCACATCACGGTAGAACTGATCCCACACCACCAGCGTGATCTCTTCCGCCGGTGCTTCGGTTGGGGCAGGCGTTGCGCAGGCTGTCAGCAACATGGCCGCCACAACGATAATACTCAATATAAGGCTTAACTTCTTCATTTACTTCTCCTTGGTCGAAATGTATTAAATCTAAATCTAATTGTATTGAGTTGCGATTAGGCTGTCAATTGACGAAAAATTATTCTGTATCATCTTTATTGTAATAAAACCATCACAACGAGAGCTTGTGGTAGTATTAATGCCACTGAGGAACAAGCATGAACGCGAAATGGGACATCCTGGGAATTGGAACAGCAGCCGTTGATGACCTCCTGATGGTGAAGGAATACCCCCAACCCGACACAAAAGTGAATGTGCTCGATTCCAGCCGCCAGGGCGGCGGACAGACCGCCACTGCAATGGTTGCTGCGGCACGGCAGGGGGTGAAGACCGCGTTTTGCAGTCATGTGGGTTTTAATTATCTTTCTTTGTTCACCATTGAAGAGCTGGAAAAAGAGGGTGTAGACTGTTCGCCCTGCGTTCAGACAAACGAGGGGAATCCTTATCATTCCATCATCATTGTTGACCAGACCAATCAGACCCGCACAATCCTCCACTCCGGCGGTAACGTAGCCCCCCCGCTTGAGTCAATCACCGATAAACTGATCTCGAAGGCCAAGTTCCTCTTCCTTGACGATAATTCCCGCTTACCAGGCATCAAAGCCGCTCAAATCGCCCATTCACTTGGAATACCGGTTATCGCGGACATAGAACCCGATCCTCCGCCGGAATATTTGGAATTGCTGCCGCTGGTCGATCACCTGGTTATCGGGCGGGAACTTGCCGCCCAGTTAAGCGGTAAGACCAGTGAAGCAGATATGGCATCCAGCCTGTGCGGCAATGAGCGTACCTGCTGTGTGGTTACCGCTGGCGCGCAAGGCTGCTGGTATGCGAAAAAAGGAAAACAAGCCCGTTACGAGCCCGGGTTTATCGTCGAAGTGGTCGATACAACCGGCTGCGGCGATGTTTTCCACGGGTCGTACGCAGCCGCGCTCGCGCGGGGCGAATCAATTCAACAGGCTGTACGGATGGCAAACGCCAGCGCTGCGCTCAAAGCAACCAGGTTGGGCGGAAGACAGGGCATACCGAACCTCGAAAGCTTGCGAAATTTTCTCGCCCTGTAAAATTAAATTACTGCAAAAAACCAGTGTTTCTAACGTTCAGAAACACGATCATAAAACAGGAGTCTGGTATCATGCGTGAAATTTGGACTGAAATCAATAAATGGCAAAGTGAAGGTAAAAACGTGGCGCTCGCGACCGTCGTCAAGGTATCTGGGTCATCGCTCCGTCCGGAAGGCTCGAAGATGCTCCTGAGCAGCGACGGCGCAATCGCGGGCTCGGTGACCGGGGGCTGTGTTGAGGGCGCTGTGTTCGAAGAAACGCAGCAGGTCCTGAAAACCGGAACACCCAAACTGTTGTCTTACGGTGTGAGCAACGAACAGGCATGGGAAGTGGGACTCTCGTGCGGCGGATCTGTCGAGATCTTTGTCGAAGCGCTTGACACCCCTTACTGGCAGGCTGTGGAGGAAGGGATCAATAAGGCTATTGAAGCGAAAAAGATCGCCACCCTGTCAACCATCGTATCCGGTGAAGGACTCGGTAGGAAGATGGTCTCCAGCGTTGATGGAAAAATCGCCGGCAGCCTGGGCAGCGAGTCGCTGGAAAATGAATTGATGAGCGCAATCCCGGAATCCAACCGGGCAACACATAAGCCACTGACAGTAACCATGTCAGATGATCGGATCATTTTTGTTGACTTCCTCGTTCCCCCTCCCCGCCTGATGATCGTCGGGGCATCACACATTGCCATCCCGCTTGTGAAATTGGCAAACACGCTGGGATACCAGACCATCGTGATCGATGCGCGCTCGGCCTTCGCGACACGGGAACGCTTCCCTCACGCCGATGAATTGATTGTAGGCTGGCCGTCAGAAGTGCTGGATAAACTGAAGATCGATGGTGCGTCGTGCGTGGTTTGTCTCAGCCATGATGAAAAACTGGACAATCCCGCCCTGCTGCACGCGATAAGCAGCCCTGCGCGCTACATTGGCGCGCTTGGTTCCCGCGTTACCCACGCGAATCGACTCACCGCGCTGCAGGAAGAAGGCGCAACCGAGGAACAGCTGAAGCGAATTCACGCCCCAGTGGGGCTTAAAATCGGTGCGCGCTCGCCGGCTGAGATCGCACTTTCGATAATGGCGGAGATCGTTTCCGTTGTGCATGGGGTAGAGATCAAATAACATGGAACTGAAAAAAATTGCTGGTATCATCCTGGCAGCCGGGGGTTCAACGCGGATGGGTGTACCTAAACTGACGCTGGAATGGCATGGATCGCCTCTCATTCACTGGGTCGTCCGCATCACGCTCGCCGCGGGTTGTTCTCCGGTGATCGTTGTAACCGGTGCAAATGCCGGCGCAGTCGAAGAAAGTCTCGCTGAGCTGCCGGTGCAGTTCGCTCACAACCCCAATTGGGAAAACGGGCAAAGCACATCGGTTCGGACAGGGATTGAGGCATTATCCAAGGATGTTGACGCAGCAGTAATTATGCTGGGGGATCAACCTCAGATACCATTAAATGTGATCCAGACCTTGATCAGCCTTTATGGAGAAGAAACACCCCCTCCTCCAATCCTGGCGACCGCGATCGGCGACAAACGTGCCAACCCGGTTCTTTTCGACCGCGCCATGTTCCCCGTCCTTACCGGGCTGGAAGGTGACGCGGGCGCGCGCACGATCTTTTCCCGTTACCCTGTGCAGCTTATACCATTTGACAATCCCGACCTCAAACTTGATGTCGATTCACCTGAAGATTACCGTCGATTGATGGAGCTGCCCCCTCCGGTACTCCCCCCGAAAGATTGACCCATGAAATAATCCCCGGCTCAGAAAACACCGGGGATTATTGTGTAAATGATTTGTCTAACGACGCCGGATGATCGCCAGGATTAAGAGGAGGACAACAGCGCCAATTAAAGCCGCTAACACGTGGTTCATAAATCCTCCGCCCAGGTTTACCCCGAGTACGTCGTTGAGCAGCCAGCCCCCCAGGAACCCGCCCAGAATGCCAACGATCAGTTTGCCGACAAGACCCAGCCGGACACCTTTTACCAGCCAATCAGCAACAAAACCGGCAATCGCGCCGATAAGAATCCATGACAGTATGTTTAATCCTTCCATTTTTTCCTCCTTCTCGTGATTGACTACCTTTTAGATTATAACAAAATTCAGACCAGAGTCGCAAAGAGAATGCGTTGATTTGGTTCTAAAAAACGGGTTTGTATGCCCAAATTCCAGCTTGTACGAACTCTTCCCGAATCAGATGGTTCAACTCAGAACGAATACGCCGCGGACGACCGTCCATCTCCAACCGGATGTTATCGACATAGTAATGCAACTCGAGGTCGCATACATCAGCACTGACCCGCTTAATCTCGACAACAGGATCCTTCCAGGGGCCAGGCACGATCTTATACTCATGGTCCAGCCAATCGATCAGGCTGCCGGAAAGATCATCCAACCGATACTCCAGGCGATCATCAGGGTGTTCCAGGTATTTTTTTAATATACTCCAATGTAAATCCAGATCTTCATTACGTCGTTTCCACTCTTTTTCCAGCGACCTGTAATCGCCTTCCCAAAGCCAATTATCAGCCGTCACCACCCATTCTTCAACAGCAGTGGTGAGTTTATGAATTCTTTGTTCGACCGGTTCAACGAAAAGATGATGAATTTCCTGCAATTCAAGCTGGTTTAAGCCGCTGGTTTCCCGGGAACGAATACCCTGCATCATTGATCGTATATCTTCTTTCAACAGCTCAAGATAATGATTCACCTCATTCTCTTTTATCAACCGGTTGATGGATACTTCGTTTTTTTCTGCTGCGATAATAAGTGCATCCCTTATAGGATCATCCTTCCCGCGGGATTCCGCCCATCGACGGATACTATTGACCAGTGATTCGATGTGAGGGATCTTGCGCGAGATGTCAGAACAAACCACAGCCGGGTGCCCGGCCGCTATACCGTAAAGCAAACTCTTCACCCTGGAGAGATCATGAGTTGAATCAACTGTCACTTCAATACTATAGCGCTGTTCTGCAGTCGGTTTGGTGAGATTAATTAGATAATCGGTTGCAAGCACCTTATTCGGCATAAAAATGGTTGCCTGTTCATCCAGCGATAGAAGTATGGTTGAGCGCAGCCCAAGGCGCTGAACTTCACAGACCTTTCCACTCACAAGGCGGATTAGATCACCACGTTTGAATGGGGCCTCAATAAGCAACCCAAGCCCGCTGAAGATATTTGAGAGGGTTTCTTGAAGTGCCAATCCAAGAACCAATCCCAGAACTCCCGCACCGAGCAGGACTGAACTTATATCAACACCCCACATGGGCAGAATGATGAGCGCTGCAATTGTGATCAACAACAGTGGACCGAACAAGCTCAAAACCGGAATGAGAATATCATCCACCTGGCTTTCGGTTCGACGCGCCCATTTTTCGCCATAATAGACCAACACGTCCCGAATAATGCGCCCGGTCATGTGTCCAATAAGCAAGATAATGAGGGTCATCGTCAGCCTGACAAGGAATAGTTGAACTGAATCAGCAACCTCAAGGTAACGGAGCGAAATACGACTGCCGACTACAAAAACCAGGAGGAAAAAGGGGCGGCGAATAATGCCAACGACAATGTCCTCCACTTCACCGGGAATATAACGGGTAATACGTTTGATGATCGGGATGATCACCCAGTAACTTAACAAAGCCAGCCCAAGCCAGACAGATATATTAACAATAAAAGTGAGTAATGGATTTTCAAAAAACGCAAGCTGAGGGGGTAGATCTATAGAATAGCCTAGAATTGTGATCATGATCATTCCTTAATAAGACTATTTGAATCTTTTTTATATAATATCATATTCTTACGAATTATCATGTCTCACTGCTGCCATGCAACAGAAAAGTCTTGGATCAGCACTGGTTGGAACTGCCCCCAAATGATATGCAAACCACACACGTTATGTTATAAACAGGAAATCTTTTAGCTTCACCCTCACATCCTGCATTCTTTAGCAGGATGCCTGTTTTTGACAAGGAGAATGTGATGGATCTCGCATTTATCGTCATCGTACTTCAGCTGATCTTCCTGGAAGGGATCCTTTCGATTGATAACGCAGCTATCCTGGGGGCAATGGTCAACCCCCTTCCGGTTGATGAGGCCATCCCTTGGCCGAAACGATTAACCCGTATTGGTCATGTCTTCAACAGGCTGCTTGGTTCACAACGCGGCGCTGCTTTAAGGGTTGGTCTTATCGGGGCTTATGTGGGCAGAGGGATCATGCTCCTTGCTGCGAGTTACATCATTCAAAACCCCTGGCTAAAATTAGTTGGCGCAGCGTACCTGATCAAACTGGCACTTGACGACCTCAGCGCCCGTGGCTTTAGCGGTATGGGAGAGGACGTTGACTCAAACCCTGTAAAAGCAAAGACTTTCTGGGCTACTGTAATGTCTGTAGAATTGATGGACCTGGCATTCAGTCTTGATAATGTGGTGGCAGCGGTCTCGCTTTCAGACAAGCTCTGGGTTGTAATGCTGGGTGTGGCAATTGGTATTTTGATCATGCGCTATGCGGCGGGGATTTTCAGCACTATCGTTCAACGCGCGCCAATTCTCAAAACTGCTGCTTATATCCTCGTCCTCAATATCGGTGTGGAACTACTCGTCGAAGACCTGATGCGCGTGACGATCGGGGATTGGACTCGTTTTGGGATCTCCGTTGCCACGATCCTTTTAGCCTTGGCATACGACCGCTTTAAGTTTATGAAGGTTTTCCGTCCTGTTCTCATCTGGTTGAGCCAGGGGTTCGCGATCGTGAATGCGCTTATAACATGGATATTTGCTCCAATAAGGGGGATTTTTAACTTAGTTGCACTCGCATTCCGGAAACCGGGAACGAGCCAGGCGTCATTGATGGACCTTTAAACAATTAACCCCCAACTGAGAGTTGGGGGTTAATTGACTCATCAGTTTTAAAGATTCTTTTCCATCCACACAACCTGTGTAGTGCCGAAATAATTCGCGGGAAGTCCACTGATAATGTATCCGGCTCTCTCAAAATAATCTGTTGTATTCAACCTGGATAAACAACCAATGCGAGTATAGCCCTGCCTGCGGGCTGTTTCCTCAACATGCCCTAATAAGAGTTTACCAATCCCCTTGCGCTGGTGCTTTACTGAAATTGCGAGGTGCGAGACCCATGACACGCCGGGTTCCTTCTCGCATAATTTTACGCAACCAAGTAGCTCGCCTGTTGCATCATCTTCTGCAGTGAAATGCTGCGAGATCGGTTCGTAATCATCTTTTTCAGTTCCTCGCGGCAACCCCCATGGCTCACGCAGTACCCTATATCGCAAATCGTAATACGCTTTGAACTCTTCTCGTGAGACGGGTGATTTAATAACGATCATTGAAATGCCTCCGTTAAAACGGTTGTTTTATAAAACAATTATACGGTGATTCTCAAACACCTAACCTTCACAAACAGATATCTCCAACCTTCAAATCGCCGACGCAACTCTTAAACTTATGGAAAGAATATGCCTTTAAATACTGAATTTTTAGCTTTGAATGACTGATTAAGACAAGACTACCAGCAAATAGAAACTAACCACCCATTTGGAATTTTCCGGGTGATAAGTAAGTTTCTGAAAATTACCTTTTTACACTTCTGTGGTTACGCCGTTCAAAGTTTGTCTCACCTTAACCGGCGTGGAATTAATCAAGGCCTTTTCAGTGAAACACATCTGGCGCGCCAGCGCGATAAGATGGGTCAACACTTCAGCCGGTTCATTGCCATCAAGCTGGATCTCCACCTCAAACCCATCGCAAAAGCCTTCTGCGTCGCCCTTCAATACCGAACCCTGTTCATGGAAAGAGGCGGTAACCAGCACTTTTTTGCTTACAATGTTTAGCTTCTTTTTAGTCGCAACCTGCGACAGATGGGAGAGCAGTCAAAGCGCCATGCCGCTGACAAAATAGGTCAACGGCGTGGGGGCAGTTCCTTCACCCCCGGGCATGTAATTTCCTTCATCACTGATAAAAGCATAAGCGCGACCCGTTTCAGGCTGGCCTGCGATCACCTGGTTGCGCCACTTTTCGAGCGAAGAGGCATCAGCGCTCACCTGAATTTCGCGTAAATTAACCGGTTTCTTGTTACCGCTCATTTAATCCAATCTCCCAAAAATAAATATCTGCTATTTTAACAATCTTGTTTCAAGGTCAACGCGATATTGCTCAAGTTTAAGTGACATGCGCGCAACACCACATTCCATGGCAGCCTGTGCCACCGCGGGCGCTTCCCACAGGCAAACCCGCCGGTCCAGTGGTTTTGGAACCACGTAATCGATCCCGAACTCAAGGCCTTTCAACCCGTACGCTTTCAATACTTCAGCCGGAACAGGCTCACGGGCGAGTGCAGCCAACGCCATGCTGGCGGCGATTTTCATCTCTTCATTGATTGTGCTGGCTCGCACATCCAGCGCGCCGCGAAAAATGAACGGGAAACCGAGCAGGTTATTCACCTGGTTGGGAAAATCTGAACGCCCGGTTCCAATAACACCATCAGGACGGGTCTGTTTTGCCAGCTCGTAACCAATCTCAGGATCAGGATTCGCCATCGCGAAGATCACCGGCGCGGTGTTCATTGACTTCAACATTTCAGGGGTCACCACGTTAGCCGCTGAGAGCCCGATAAATACATCCGCTCCCGCAATCACATCAGCGAGTGTCGCCGGATGGTCTCCCCGGGCGAACACCTCTTTCTCGGGGAACATCTCCTCCAACCTGCCCTGGTAGACAAGCCCCTTGATGTCGCACATCCAGATATTCTCGCGTGGTACGCCCATTCGCACCAGGTGGCTTGCAGAAGCAAGGGCCGCAGCCCCGGCACCGGAAAAGACCACTTTGACGCTGTCTATGCGCTTGCCCGTGATTTCCAAAGCGTTGGTCAGCGCCGCACCAAGGATAATGGCGGTGCCATGCTGGTCATCATGAAATACCGGGATATCCAACATGGTCTTCAAGCGCTCTTCAATGTAAAAGCATTCTGGTGAACGGATATCCTCCAGGTTAATTCCGCCAAAGGAATTTCCGATCGCTGCTGTTACCGCGATGACGGTTTCAGGATCAGTCGAATCGATCTCGATATCGATGCTGTCGATGTCCGCAAACTTCTTGAATAGCACCGCCTTGCCTTCCATGACCGGTTTGCTGGCAAGCGCGCCGCGGTTCCCAAGACCAAGGATGGCGGTTCCGTTTGTGATGACCGCCACGAGGTTGCCCTTCGATGTGTAATCGTAGGCCAGAGCCGGTTCGCGTTCAATTTCCAGCACGGGGTAAGCCACGCCCGGAGTGTACGCCAACCCGAGATCAAGCTGGGTTTCCAGTGGTTTGGTTGGAGTGATGCTCAATTTGCCGGGCTTGTTACCCAGCCGGTGATACCTTAACACACGATCCTTATCAATCGATGCCATTTTTTGCCTTTTATCGGGGTTAATTCGCCAACAAGCGAGCCACTTCTTCGGCTGAGCCTTTCCACGGACCCGGAATTTCCTGCTTTAACGAGGTGACCTGTCCTGCCCAGCGGCAGGCTTCAGCAGGATCAAGGGAAAGGCGCGTTGCAATGTACGTGGAAAAGCAGGTGTCACCCCTGCCGGTTCGTCCTTTGAGAGAGCGCGGGTTAAATGGAGCCGTGTAAAAGTCACCGTTCGCAAAAACCGTCACCCCTGAGGATTCGGTCAGCACGATCTCCCGCGGGCCCATGCTGTGCAGTTTTTCCGCTGCCTTGCGCAGGTCTGCAATACCGGTCAGAAATTCCGCCTCAGCCCGATCCACCTTCAGATAGGTGACAACGCGCAGCCCTTCCTCCATCTCACCCCAGGGTCTGAAGTCAAGGCCATCGGCGACCGGTACACGGATAAAACCCTGGATATCCAACCCGACCGGCGCCCGCTTTGCCAGATCATGTAAAAGTTGCAGGTCAATTTCACCGGCAAAAAGAGGCGTCAGCATGATCACTTTGGTGGAAAGGGCGGGTATTTGTTCAATCGTATACTCCCCGCCAAAACCGATCGGCTTGCAGATGCGGCGTTCCATGTCTGCGGATTGGTAATAATTTGCGATACCGGATGTGCCCTCAGCTGGAGTGGTAAAAACCTCCACCCCCTCATCCCTCAACTCCTGCAGACGGTCAAAATCATCGGGGTGTAACCGCGTGATGACCGCCACCTTGCAGCCGAGACGCTTCACCACAACGCTGCCATAGTAAACCCCACCACCCGAAGCGATCTCCTCCACACCATCGACAATCAGTTTATCCTTGGCAAAATTGCCGATCATCAGGACATCAAAATCAGGCATTGGTCCTCTCAGCCGGTAGTACCTGGATGCAATCTTCAGAAAAGCCGACTGTCACCTCTTCACCTTCGGGGAAGAGTGTCATCACATTTGGATCCGACTCAAGCCCGGTGATCAGTTGACCCCCGACCTCAACATCGTACTCGATCACATCCCCAAGGAACACCGCCCGCCGGATCACGCCCTTGAACAACTCACCACTCTTCTTGATGTTGACCATTTCAGGGCGAACGATCAGGGATACATCCGCCTGGTTGGAGAATCTTGCGCGTACATTTTTCATACGCAGGATTTCGCCAAATGATTTCATCACCAGAACGTCATCCGTTTGTTCCTGCACAACCCCCGGAACAAAATTCGCGCGGCCGATGAAATTCGCTACGAAGTGACTGTTGGGGAACCGGTACATTTCAACCGGTGTGCCGATCTGCTCGATCACGCCCAGGTTCATCACCACGATCCTGTCGGACAAAGTCATCGCCTCGATCTGATCATGGGTCACATACACGCTGGTGATATTCAATTCCTTTTGGATGCGCCGAATCTCGGTGCGCATCTCTTCGCGCAGCTTGGCGTCCAGGTTGGAAAGCGGCTCATCCATCAGCAGCACTTTTGGCTCCATCACCAGCGCCCTTGCCAGCGCGACACGCTGCTGCTGTCCGCCGGATAATTGGGTGGGCGCGCGGTGTCCATAACCCTCGAGGTGAACCAGCTCCAACACCTGGTTTACACGCGCGTTGATCTCGTTTTTCGGCAGGCGCTGCACATTCAACCCGTAAGCGATATTTTCGAACACGGTGAGATGCGGGAAGATGGCATAACTTTGAAAAACCATCGACATATCGCGTTTATGCGGCGGCAGCGAATTGATCTGCTGTCCATCAAGGATGATCTCCCCGGAAGTAGGGAACTCAAAACCGGCAATCATGCGCAGGGTGGTTGTCTTGCCGCAACCGCTCGGTCCAAGCAGTGTGACAAGCTCGCCTTTTTCAATTTCGAGGTTGACATTATTTACTGCCGTGACCTCAGTCACTCCTCCACGAGGGGGGAATATCTTGGTGATGTTTTTTAGCGTCAGGTACATTGATTTTTACCTCTTATTATGCGGATTAAAAGCCCTGGCTCATATCGACCGAGCCCCTGCCTTTGAAGAGTTTGTTCATCAATAGATTCAGTATAAAGATTGCGATCATCACAAAGACGATGATCACCGTGGAATACGCGGCAGCAATGCTCACACCGCCCTGCTCCCATTCACTCAATATCGACGCGGTGACAATTCGCCATTTGGCGCTGACCAGGAAAATGATCGCGGAAAGGCTCGTCATGTGCCGGGTAAAGCTGAAGATCAAACCGGCAAATAGCGCGGGTAGTATCAGCGGCAGGGTGACTTTCCTGAAGGTATACTGCGCATCAGCCCCCAAAATATTGGAAGCCTCCTCGATCGAAGGATCGATCTGTTGCAGCGCCGCGACCCCGGATCGTACGGAGGCGGGCAGGCTGCGCACGATGAAAGCCGCCATGATAATGTACGCTCCTCCCACCATCGCGAATGGAACACCGGTAAAGCTCAGGGCGGCTGGAACCGTCAAACCCAGTATTCCCAACCCGATTCGCGACCCTTTACCCTTGATATTCTGCAGGAGAATGACCCCCGCGAAAGCGAGAACAATCGCCAGCAACGCGTCAGTTGGCTGAAAGATCACCTTCAAGTGATCCGCGAATTGGAATAGCGCGTTGCTCCAGAAACCTCGCTCCAGCGAGCGGCTGAAGTTCGCCAGTGGTTTGGTGATGGCGATTGCCCAATTGTTGGTCATGATGTAAACGCCGATCAACGCGGCAACGAGCGCAAATGCTTTTTTCTTTTGGGTGAATAATATCAAAATCGCGATGGCGAGGTAGATACCACCAAGGTAGTAGTACATCGCGTAAGGATAAACCTTGGATAAAAGCACTCCCGCGGCGGTGCCAAGCACAAGAATGATCACGCGCTCAACAGCCTTACTGCCAACCACCTGGGTGTAAAAGAGCGCCAGGATCGCGTAAACGACGATCGCAACGGCCAGCGGGGGCTTGTTGAACGCCATCACGAAACCAATGCCCAGGATTGTTCCGGGGACCGCGCCACCTAAATTGGAACTGAAATCAAGGGCGTCCTTGCCGGTGAATTTCTTGCGCACCACCAACCAGGCGATGATCATACCCAGTATGGCCGCGACCGGGGTTGCCAACACACTGAGGAAAGTCGTATCAAGGATCGCTTCAACACCGCGCGTGACGGTCATTGTCCAATGGCGCAATGTCGGGCTGAAATCGATGCCCCAGGCAGTACTGAAAGAACCATAGATGATCGTGGCATACAGCAGAAGAATAAAGGCAATGATCAGATAAGTAATGCCATTGATCGTCCAGCGGATGATGGGGTCTTTTTCCATGATTTGCGATCCCGCCGGTTTGCCGGTCACAGATATGTAACCGCGTCGATTAACGTAATAACGCTGGATCAGGAAGATCACCAGCGTTGGAATGATCAACACCAGAGAAAGCGCGGAGGCTTTCTGATAGTTGTACTCACCAATGACCGCCAGGAAAATCTGCGAGGACAAGACTGTCTTGTTGCCCGCGATAAAAAGTGGATTTCCCAAATCAGCGAGGGATTCAACGAAAAGTAGAAGAAAGGACCCGGCAATACCAGGGACCAATAAAGGCAGTGTGATTGAGCGGAAGAGGTAGAACCTTCCCGCGCCCAGGCTGGCAGCGGCTTCCTCCATGGCAGGGTTCAAACGCTCCAGCATGGCTTTCAACATCAGATAGGAAACTGAGAAGAATGTGATCGTCTGAACGATCACTAGTCCGTCCAAACCATAAATATCATTTGCTCCCGCTACGTAATCGATCCCAAGCAGTTTATTGGTGATCAACCCGTTGCGGCCGAACAACAGGATCATTGCAAGCGCCAGGGCAAACGGGGGTGAAACGGTTGGTACAAGCGCGAGCCAGTGAACGATCTTCTTACCAGGAATGTTGCAGCGAACGACAGCGTAAGCAAAGATAAAGCCAACCAGTGTGCCTGAAGTCGCGGTCAGTAACCCCATGAGCATGGTATCGCCAAACGCTCTCCTTAAGCTCGGACCATAGTAATCGTCAAAATACCTGGCGAAATAGGTCAGGTCAAAGGCTCCCTCTTTGGAGAAAAAACCGCCTGAAATTGACTTGAATAATGGATAAACGACAAAAACGGCTATAAAGATTCCTGAAAGCAGCAAACTCATGAACAGGACGGGGTCTCTGCCTATGAGTGCAAATTCACGAAAACGACGGATAATGCCTGATACGGATTTTGTTGCAGGAACTGAATTTGTGGATTGGCTCTGCATTTTCCTCCAACCTATACACACTGGGCGGCTTTCGCCGCCCAGTGCCTATCCCGTCAAGTTTATTGCTTTAGATTTTCAGCGTTGGCAATTTCGTTGGTGAACTTGTCAACAAAAGCGGTCTTGTTGGTGCCAGCCCAGATGAAGTCATAGTCGATCAGGTTGACTTCCAACAGTTCGGGGTGAGAAAGTTCTACACCCTTGATCGTGGGGGCCTGGTAGGCGTTGTATTTGGGTCCCAAAGATTGACCTTCAGGAGAAATGGCCCAATCGAACCACAGCTTGGCTGCCTGGATGTGCTGAGCACCCTTGAGAATACCCATACCACCAATCTCATAACCTGTGCCTTCTGCAGGGAAGGAAAGTTCAAGCGGGCAGCTGTTGTTCTCGATCTCATTAACGGTGTCATGAGAGAAGACAATCGCCACGGCCGCTTCACCCTGGCAGACAAATTTGGCAGGTGCCGCACCGCTCTTAGTGAACTGAGCGATCTGGCCCGCATACTTTTGGATGTACTCCCAACCGGCGTCCTCACCGCGAATCTGCAAAACGGTTGCCAGTGCAGTGTAGGAGGTTCCTGAGGTGGAAGGATGCGCGACCATGATCTGCCCGGTGAATTCCGGTTTCAACAGGTCATCCCAGGATGTAGGAGCTTTCACATCGGGATGATCCGCCAGCCAGTTTTTATTGGTTGCGAAACCAAGAGAGCCAACGTAAACCCCCACCCAGTAATTATCTTTGTCCTTCATCAAATCAGGTTCTCTTATGTTGCCGTAGTTCGGTGAATCATATTGTTCCAACAAACCTTTTTCCTTAGCAGCCACGAAGCTGTCGATGGGGCCACCCCACCAGATATCAAACGTGGGGGCATCCTTCTCAGCTTCGATACGGGCCAGCGCTTCGCCGGATGACATACGGACATAGTTGACCGTGATCCCGTATTTCGCCTCAAATTCCTGCTTCATCCCCTGGCACCACTCCTCCTGCGGGGTGCACAACACGTTAAGTTCCGTGTCGGCAACCTCAGTCGGGGCTGCAGTCTGGCACGCGGTCAATACTGCAACCGCAATGAACAGCACTGCCAATACTAAACCTGCTTTCTTAGCTGACATCTTTTCCTCCTGGGAAATAAAATTGTGGATATCAAATGATATCCTGTTCAGGTTTACCTTCAACATCCTGTGAAATTATTATGCATTTTTTAAGGCGGCTTTGTCAAGCCATAATTAAGCAAAGTTTAGTTAGTAAAAAGGGATGAACCAGTCTGCAGTTCACCCCTTCCAAGTTATCTGTTTTCATGTTTAGTGACGATGCGTTTTTCTCCGGGCTTTGGCAATTTCTCTTTTATTCGTTTTTTTGCCCTGATATTCAGTGCCAATATGTATGCCACTTTTTGGCAGGATCACGCGGTGCACGAGTAGAATGAGAATCGTAACCCCAAATGCAATGCCAAAAACAATTAACGACTTACCGACATCACTCATCAACTCAGGATTAAACATCATAACGATCGCCAGGGTGAACATCAAAACCCCGCCGATCAACTTGAGGATGCGCCCATGTTTTTCTTCGACACGGGAGGACTTCAGCGTGAAAGTCGCCACCAGGAAAACACCCAGTTCATCGAGTTGATAGATGAGCATGTAAAGAAGCAGCAAAACTACGAATGTTACGTATGGTACCTGTTGGGCAGAGATGAGATTCGTCCACAGCACCGGGAAACCGGCAGTGCAGGTAAATTCGACCAGAGATACACCAGCAGCCAGCACGACGGTACCGCCGATCAAGCCCCACCAGGAGTCGCCAGCATCCAACACCTTGCGAATGCGCTGGTAGATGCCGGGTTTTTTTGTGTCCTTTATGGTGAGAGAAACCCCTTCCTTGTAGAAGAAGTAATCCTTGATGTTAATAATTCCGAAGAATAATGCAACCAGGGCGACAACAACCTGTATCCAACCGACAAAACTGACGATCTTTAAGACCGTGAAAAGACCGGCGATGAAGAGGGCGTAAATGGCAGCGGTGATTGTGAGAAAGACCAACCCGATTACCAGCACCTTTTTACGTGAACCGGTGTGCAGTGTAATCGCCAGCAGCATGCTCAGAACCCACAATGAACAAGGGTTGAAGCCATCGACAAAAGCGATCAGCGCGGTGCTGAGGAACAGCCCCATCCTTGAAAAATCGACTTCGCCGAACAGGGGTAGTTTTGTAGTATCCGGATTGTCGGAGGGATTTTCTTCAGGTACTTCTGTCGGATTAACAACAGCGGGGGCCTGCGTGGGTACAACCGGATCGGCGGGTTCGGTCGCACCAAATGGGATGAATCCCTTACCCGCGATTACAGCCGCACCTTTATCCTCACACTCCTCGGCAAGACATGTCTCGACCTTGCTGGTAAACTCCTGCGCGAATTCATCGGCAAAACCTTCCCATACAGTGTCGCCAATGAATATGGTTGGTACATAGCGGGGTTCCACCCCATAGGCTTGCGCCATTTCCGAGAAAACGACCTGGTTTTCAGCGTTGTTATAAATTTCAAATTCGTACAGCTTGACTTCCGGGTTTTGGGTCGCTAAATCCTCAAGTACCGGCTTGGCGCGCGCGCAGTGCGGGCAACTTTCACCCCAGAAGAAATAGATCGAAATCTCATTATCGCCCTGTTGAGTTCCCGCGAGGATACGCGCTGAATCGGCGCTTTCATCGGCTGAGACGCTCAATGGAGATAAGAGGAAGAGAAGAAAAGCAATCGCGAATGCAATGGCGTGAATTTTTCGATTCATTGTTGATCAACGTTCTTTCTTAGTCCGAAGTCTTGTCACGAAAAACAATTTTACCCGAAAATTGGCGGCACAAAAGAAGAGAGATTTTCCACTTCATTGAAAAAGGAAAAGTTGTCTGTTACACATCAGCTGCGCGCCAATGCCAGTGCGCCGATCAGACCTACACGGTCTCCAAGCGCGGCAATCGTAAGCGTGAAATCTTGCAGGTACATGGGAGAAATAACGGTTTCTTCAAGCGCTTTACGCACCGGTTGCATAAGCAGTTCTCCGGCTTTGGTCACACTTCCCCCAAGAATTACGATCGTCGGATTAAACAGATGAGCGAGATCAGCGATAGCCCTGCCCAGGAAAGTACCCCCAATGTTGAACGCTTCGATGGAAAGCTCATCACCCATGGCAGCCGCGCGGGCGATCGTGCGGGCGGAAACAGGTTGGGTGTCCATTGTAAGCAGCGAGGTGCGTCCGGCAGCCAATTCGCGCTTAACATAGTTGGCGATACCGGTGCCCGAGGACATCGCTTCAAGGTGACCGCGGTGACCGCAGCCGCACATCGGACCATCAGGCAGCACCGTGGTGTGCCCGACCTCAGCCGCGAGACCGTTTGCACCCACCATAAGTCGATCGTCCACAATGATGCCGCCCCCAAGGCCTGTACTCACGGTAAGGTAGATGAGATTATGGTGTCCGATTCCCGCGCCATACTTCCACTCCCCCAGCGCAGCAAGGTTGGCGTCATTGCCCAGGCGCACTTCAACTTTGAATCTGCTCTCGACGAGTTCCTTTAAATGCAACCCGTTCCAGTTTGGAATGTTCGGAATCTGGTAGGTGATCCCGGTCGCAGGATTCAAAGCACCCGGCGCACCCATCGCGATCCGCCTGACCGTGTTATTTTCCGGCCAAATGGACTCGATCAGGTTGTAGAGCCGTTCAATTGCCGGTTCGTCTCCCCGCGTGGGGATGGCTTTGAGTACCCGTGGTTCGAGTCCTTCAGGAGGATACAAAGCCCCTCGCAGTTGGGTACCGCCAATATCCACAGCAATATCATCCATAATTACCTCTCCTGAATAATGCGCCTGCGATGATTTTACCAGAATCCACTTGTCAGGAAGGTTGATGAAGATTCTGTGATCATAATTGATCTGATTTCACTCAGTTTTAGGAAAAGAATTACCTTGTTCACAGGCGAAACCGTGTTATAATTTTCCTCCGCGCCGAGAAGGCAGCATGATCAAATTTGAGCAGGTGTAAAATGAGCGATATATTAAAAGCATATGATGCCCCCGTGAACCCGAATATTCCCGAATTGAGAACCGGGGACATGGTCAGTGTACATGTAAAGATCAAAGAAGGTAACCGCGAACGTATTCAGGAGTTCAAAGGTGTGGTGCTCTACAAGCACAACAATGGCAACAATTCCTCCTTTACCGTGCGCCGCGTTGCCAGCAACGGAATCGGTGTTGAACGCACCTTCCTGCTGCGGTCCCCGCGCATCGAAAAAGTGGTTGTTGAGCGTCATAGCAAAGTACGCCGCTCACGCCTGTACTTTCTGCGCGAACGTTCCGGCAAGAGCGCACGCCTCAAACAGAAATTCAACTAAGCCGTTTTTTACCGACTTCATCAAGGGTGCAACCTACGCCGTGGTTGCGCCCTTTTCTATTTAAGGTATAAGGAGCAGAACGATGCAAAAACCATTGATCGGTATCACGTCCAGCCGCAGGAGCAGAGATCACCAGCGTTACGATAGCAATGTCCTTGGTGAATATGCCAAAGCCGTCAGCCAGGCTGGCGGTTTGCCGGTCCTGATCCCTAACGAATTCCCACCGGATGACATACCGCAACTGCTCAATAACCTGCACGGGATACTCCTTTCCGGTGGTGGAGACATCTACCCCGACCTCTACGGTGTAACAGATGACGTGCACTCGATGAAAAAATCCCGCGCACGTGACAGGCTGGAAAAAGCGTTGGTGGAACACGCAATTGAAAAGGATTTTCCCCTGCTCGGAATCTGCCGCGGACATCAGATGATCAATGCCGCAATGGGGGGTACACTTTTCACCGATCTCGCCAGCCAATATTCAACGGAAATCGAGCATAGTCAACCAACCGCGCAGGTTCCAGGCCATCTTGTGCATGAGGTAGAAATTGTTCCGGGCACATACTTAGCGCAAATTATCGGGAAACCCGCCATCCGTGTCAACAGCAGGCACCACCAGGCGATCAGGCAGTTAGCGCCCGGATTCGTGGTGACAGCGCGCGCGATAGATGGTTTAATAGAAGGGATCGAACTTCCGGGAAAGCGCTTCTGCATAGGCGTGCAGTGGCACCCTGAATCATTGCCGGAGAGCGAGGAACATCGCGCAATTTTCAGCGCGTTCGTCACCGCGGCGAGAGAATAAGAGGTTCATTTGGATAACAGAACGATCGGTGTTTTTGATTCAGGCGTGGGCGGATTGAGCGTCCTGCGTGAAATTCATCAGCTGCTGCCGGCGCAGCCGGTGATCTACTTCGCTGACCAGGCACACGTGCCCTACGGCAGCCGCCAGATCGAAGAAGTGCAGGGATTTGCGCACGAAATTACCCGATTCCTGCTTGATCGCGGCGCCGGGCTTATCGTGGTTGCCTGCAATACCGCCTCCGTGGCTGCCCTACAGTCGCTCCGCCAGGCATTCCCGCATATTCCATTCGTGGGTATGGAACCAGCCGTTAAACCGGCGGCTGAAACAAGCCACAGCGGCGCGGTTGGCGTGCTGGCAACCGCTGCCACTTTCCAGACCGCCATGTACGCTTCCGTAGTCGAACGCTTTGCGCAGGGGGTGGCCCTGCTGGAAGACCCCTGCATTGGGCTCGTGGACCAAATCGAAAAAGGTGATCTGGATGGACCGCAAACCCGCGTCATCCTTGAAAACGCACTAAAACCCATGTTGGCAGCCGGGGTCGACACGATCGTAATGGGTTGTACACATTATCCCTTCGTCATCCCGCTCATCCAACAGATCGTTGGCCCAAAGGTGCAAGTGATCGATCCTGCGCCAGCCATCGCCCGGCAAACCCGTCGCATGCTGGAAACGCACGGCCTTCTTGCGCCCGGCAAACGCAGGGTAGCCATGCGCTTTGTCACCTCGGGCGACAGACTTGCATTCAAACGCTCCCTGCGCCAGCTCCTCAACCAGATTCGACCTGTTGAACAGGTTTCGTGGCTTGATGGGAAGATCGTACCAATCACGAGAGAAAAATAATTAAGGAGTCCCCCTTTGAAAGAATATCGAATTGCACTGGTCGGGTTTGGCAACGTAGGACGGGCGCTTTTACGTCTGCTTGAATCCAAGCAGCAGGTACTGCGCGAAAATTATGGTTTCACCACCCGGGTCACCGGTATCGCCACGCTGCGCCACGGGATTGCGATCGATCCGGCCGGGATCGACCCCGCTTCTGCCCTGGAGATCGCGGAAAAAGACGGCGACCTGACCGCTTTATCCTCACTCCCTCCCGCTGAGTCTGTGCTGGACTTCATTAACAAAGTGCCGTCGGACGTGATCTTCGAAAATTCACCGGTCAATCACCACACCGGTCAACCGGCGGCTGACCATTTACGCACGGCATTGGAAAGAGGAATGCATGCGATCACCGCCAACAAAGGTCCGGTCGTGCACGCCTATGAGGATTTAACCCGCCTGGCGAAGGAAAAAAATGTCCGCTTCCTGTTCGAATCTGCCGTGATGGATGGCGCGCCGATTTTTTCCCTTTTCAGGGGCCCACTACCCGCGGTCGAACTGCGCGGCTTTTATGGCATTCTCAATTCTTGCACCAACCTGCTGCTGGAGATGATGGAGGACGGAAAAACCTTCAACGAAGCGGTGGAATATGGAAGGTCGATCGGCATCACCGAAACCGACCCCAGCGCGGACATCGACGGTTGGGACGCCGCCATCAAGGTGGCTGCCCTTACCACTGTGTTGATGGGTATCCCCTTAAAACCTGACCAGGTAGAACGCACAGGTATCCGCGAGATCACAAGTGAAATGATCACCAGCGCACTCGAAGCCGGTGAACGTTGGAAGCTGGTGTGTTCAGCTCGCATGCTGGATGGCAGACTTGAAGCAAAGGTCTGCCCGCAGCGTGTTGACGCACGCAGCCCGCTGTACAGCATCAACGGAACCAGCTCTTTTGTTCAATTCCAAATGGATACGCTCCCCGGACTGGGAATACTGGAAAGCGACCCCGGACCGGAAACCACCGCCTATGGACTGCTGGCGGACCTGATCAACGCGGTGCGCGGCAGCTGAGGGCAGGACACAATGGAACGCAGCGAGTTGACCTACATCGCTCTTGGCAGCAATCTTGGCGACCGCCTGGCAAACCTGACCCACGCGCGCGAGCTTGTGAGAAGCTTTGTGCATATCACCGGGGAATCGGGCGTTTACGAAACACCTCCCTGGGGTGTAGTGGAACAGCCACTTTTTCTAAACCAGGTGATCAAGGGGATAACCCAACTTCCCCCACTCTGGCTGCTGAATCACTTAAAATCTGTCGAAAGGCAAATGGGGCGGGTGAAAAGCGTGCGCTTTGGTCCGCGCATCATCGACCTTGACATCCTGCTCTATGGTGAACGCACAATCAGCTACAAACGGCTGCAGGTTCCCCATCCCCGCATGCTGAATCGGGCTTTCGTCCTTGTGCCGCTGGCTGAACTCTCTCCAGACCTCGTCATTCCGGGCGAAAAGAAACCGGTGCAGGAGCTCCTGGCGAGGATTGATCAGGACGGGATCATCAAGTTAGACCAAGGAAGATAACATATGGACAGCACATCTCTCCCCCCGGATCTTGGAAAACGCACCTATGTAATGGGTATACTCAACGTCACCCCTGACAGCTTCTCCGGCGACGGGCTCCTTTCCCAAGAGGACACGGTAAGGGCAGCTCTCGAACAGGCGCAGCGCTTCATTGAAGCAGGTGCTGACATCCTCGACATTGGCGGTGAAAGCACCCGACCCGGCTCCGCTGCGGTAAATGAACAGGAAGAACTTGCGCGGGTGGTGCCGGTGATCGAAGCGTTGCGGAATTCCGGGCTAAAGACCATTATCTCGATCGATACCTACAAGGCAAACGTGGCGGATGTCGCTTTGCAGCACGGGGCGGACTGGATCAACGATGTGTGGGCGCTGCGCGCTGATGCGCGTATGGTAGAAGTTGCAGCCGCCCGGCGAGTCCCGATCATCCTGATGCACAACCGCAGCAAACCCGAGCAGGCTGAACTGCAAGAGCGCCTGGGCGGGCGATACATTGGCAGCACCTATCACAACCTGATGGAGGACGTACGCCGTGAACTGATGGAGAGCGTCGCAATTGGTCACGCCGCCGGAGTTGACGACAAACACATCATCCTGGACCCGGGTATCGGTTTTGGAAAGACTGTTGAACAAAACCTTGAACTGGTCAACCGCCTGGACGAGATCAAAGCGCTGGGGTATCCGGTTTTGCTGGGTGCTTCGCGTAAATCATTTATTGGTTACACCCTCGACCTGCCCCCGGCAGAGCGGGTGGAAGGTACCGCCGCCGTCTGCGCCATCGGTATCGATCGCGGCGCGGATATCATTCGCGTGCACGATGTTGAAGTGATGGTGCGCGTGGCGCGAATGACGGATGCGATCGTGCGTTAAATCGTAGATCGATTATTAAATTGCGGCTAAACCCTCACTTTAAACAGCGGGTATAATTTCAGGGGGTTAGTTCAAAACCGGAGATCAAATGGAAATCTCAATTGTCATACCGGCTTACAATGAAGAAGCAACCATTGCCGATCTGCTCGATCTGGTGGTGAGCAAAGTTCGTGAAGTTAAGGAAGTAATCATCATTGATGACGGATCGATTGACAACACCCGTCAGATCTGCATGGATTACGAAAAGAAATATCCCCTGGTTCATTATTACGCGCAGCCGCGCAATATGGGGAAAACCGAAGCACTCAAAGCGGGCATTCAGCGATCCACGGGTGAGATCGTCATCGTGCAGGATGCTGACCTGGAGTATGACCCGGCTGAAATAAACGATGTGGTCGCACCAATCATGGAAGGCAAAGCCGATGTTGTGTTGGGATCAAGGTTCCTGGTTCGCAGGGCATCGAGAGCGCTGTATTTTCGTCATTTTATGGCGAATAAATTCATCACATTTTTATCAAATCTGCTCACCGACCTGAACATGACAGATGTAGAGACCTGCTACAAGGCTTTCCGCGGAGAGATCATCCGCAATATGATCATCACGTCGAAACGTTTCGGGTTTGAGGTCGAGGTGATCGCCAAGGTTGCCAAGCTGAAATGCCGGGTTTATGAAGTGCCGATCTCCTACTATGGTCGTTCATATGAAGAGGGTAAAAAGATCGGTTTCAAAGACGGGTTGATGGCGATCTATTACATCCTGAAATACAATGTCTTCACGTCAAAAAAGTCTTCGTTTAAAAATATTTAACTTGCGCGGAATGGATTCTTACCGGTTATTGGTCTGACAGGTCGTAGTCAAAATACATAATCAACATAAGTGAGGGTTACGATGAATGAATATGATGTTCTGGTTATCGGTGCTGGACCCGGTGGTTACGTCGCCGCGATACGCGCGGCTCAACTGGGTAAAAAAGTTGCCATTGTTGACAAAGAATGGCTTGGTGGTGTTTGTTTGAATGTGGGCTGCATCCCATCCAAGTCGCTGCTGAAAAATGCGGATGTGGCGCACACCCTGCGCGAACGCAGCCGTGAGTTCGGGTTTTCGTTTGATAATCTGGTGCTGGACTTTGCCGCAGCCGTGAAGCGCAGCCGTCAGGTATCGAACCGGTTAACACGCGGTGTGGGTTTTCTAATGAAAAAGAACAATATCACGGTGGTGATGGGTGAAGCACGCTTCTCCACCCGGGATACGATTTCGGTTAGGCTTGAAGACGGCACAACAGACGAGATCAAAGCCCAAGATATCATCATCGCCACAGGCAGCACAGCCTTCTCCATTCCGGGAGTCCCCGTGGATGGTGAAAAAGTGGTTTCGTATCGCGAAGCGATCCTTCAGGAGAAACTTCCCGCCTCGGTGATCATTATTGGAGCGGGCGCGATCGGTCTTGAATTCGCCACGGTTTGGAGCGCGTATGGCAGCAAGGTGACCCTGGTTGAAATGCTGCCGCGCATCGCCCCACTGGAGGATGAAGAGGTCAGCACCGAGCTTAACAAGGCGTTCACAAAGCGCGGCATCAAATGTCTTGTTGAAACGCGCGTTATGGGTGTTGAAACCACCGATTCCGGGGTGCGTGTAAAGGTCAGCGACAAGGATGGTGAGACTGAGCTTGAAGCAGAACAGGCGTTGATGGCGATCGGCTTCAAACCCAACACCCAGAATCTCGGGCTGGAGGAGATCGGGGTTGAGTTGACCGATCGCAAACAAATCAAAGTGGATGACCGAATGGCAACGAACGTCCCAGGCGTTTGGGCTGTCGGAGATGTTACCGGCAAGCTCTTGTTGGCACATGTCGCCTCTGCCCAGGGTATTCTCTGCGCTGAAGCCATCGCCGGTAAGGAAGTGCAGCCCATTGACTACAACATGGTGCCGCGTGCCACGTATTCCCACCCGCAGGTTGCTTCATTCGGGTTTACTGAAACCCAGGCAACAGAGTCCGGCAAAGCAGTCAAAACCAGCAAATTCCCCTTCCAGCCCAATGGCAAGGCGCTTGGTCTGGGCGATTACGCGGGGTTTGTAAAAATGATCATCGATGAGTCCAACGGACAGCTGCTCGGAGCGCACATGGTGGGACCGGAAGTCTCGGAACTGCTGCCGGAATTAACACTGGCGCAGCAGAACGGATTGACAATAGCGAGTATCGCCCACAACATCCACGCCCACCCCACACTAAGCGAAGTGTTGATGGAGGCGGCTGAGGCTGCTGAAGGAAAGGCCATACACATCTAATCTCGAAAATCATTTTTATCGGGTCATTTTGAAATCAATGACCCGATTTTTGTTAAAAGCGTGCATAATAATTAAGACATAAACAAGGAGGCACTATGTATACTGACCAGGATATTACGAATCTCGTGGCGCGCGTGCAACAATTGGAACAGCAGGCGGCAATGCCCAAACAGGTGATGCTGCCGGATTATGGCATTCTCTCCCGCAATTTCCTCACCAGGGCGTTCTCAGTCTGGGGGTTGTATTTTGTGGCGAGCCTCATTATTGGTATCGCCATCGCCTGCATTTCCACGGTTCTCGGGCTGATCCTTGGCGCGACGGCATTAGATTGGATCAACCAACTGCTTGGTAATCTGCCCGTCTGATAATATATTTCCCCATGCTATAATCACCTCTTGATAAAGAAGAGGTGATTATGGTAATGCAAAGATTGGTTCGCGTTTTTGGCGGCGATCCTCACAAACGCGAAATTGAAAAACTTTCCCTGGTAGTCGAAGAGATCAACCAGTTTGAAGAACGCTTCGAAGCGCTCAGCAATGATGCTTTAACCAATAAAACAAACGAATTTAAGGAACGGCTCGCCGGCGGGGAAACCCTGGATGACCTCCTGCCGGAGGCTTTTGCAGCGGTTCGCGAAGCCAGTAAACGCACCCTTGGTATTCGCCATTATGATATTCAGATGATCGGGGGAATGACCCTGCACGCCGGGAAGATCGCAGAGATGCGCACCGGTGAAGGGAAAACCCTTGTAGCCACACTTCCGGTTTATCTTAACGCCCTCACCGGACGCGGGGTTCATCTGGTAACAGTGAATGATTACCTCGCCCGTCGTGACGCCCGTTGGATGGCGCCCGTTTACAGCCTGCTTGGATTGAATGTTGGCGTGCTGCAAATGGCGAATCGCACCGAGAACGGTAAAAAAGCTTTTCTTGTCGATCTTGAAAAACCCAACGCCCGCGAAGATTTGCACCTCCTCAACCTTGTGGATCGTTCCGAAGCCTACAAAGCGGATATCGTGTACGGCACCAACAGCGAATTTGGCTTTGATTATCTGCGCGACAACCTGACCATGACCCTGGCGGAACGGGTGCAACGCGGTCATTATTTCGCCATTGTCGACGAAGTGGATAATATCCTCATTGATGAAGCCCGTACCCCGCTCATCATTTCCGGACCGGCATCTGATGAGAGCGAAGGTTACCAGCGCATGTCGCAGGTGGTGCGCGCTCTCAACCCGGAAGATTATGAAGTTAACGAGAAAGACCGCCAGGTTTCACTGACAGAGATCGGTGAAGCCCATGTGGAAGAAATCCTTAACCAGCCGCTGCGCAACCCAGACCGCCCCGAGGATGTTACGCCTGAACAGGCCCGCCTGATGGGTTACCTGGAACAGGCGCTGCGCGCGCAGCATCTCTACAGGCGCAACAAGGATTACATCGTTCAAAGTGGAAAGGTGATCATCGTCGACGAATTCACCGGCAGGCTTATGCCCGGCCGGCGCTGGTCAGAAGGTCTGCACCAGGCAGTTGAAGCCAAGGAAGGCGTAAAGATCGAACCGGAAAGCGTGACCTACGCCACGATCACCATCCAGAACTACTTCCGAATGTACGAAAAACTGGCAGGAATGACCGGTACCGCGCTGACAGAAGCGGAAGAGTTTTCCAAGATCTATAAACTCGAAGTTCTTCCTATTCCAATGAACCTGGAGTATGTTGCCTCAAAAACGGATTCACCGCTGACAGTTGTTGAAACCAAAGACAACCAGAATTATCCTTTGCAGTATTACACCCGAAAAGAGGATGAGGGAAAAGCACCGGTCTTCTGGCGCCGCCAGGATTTTCCGGACATGGTTTACCGCACAGAGGAAGGTAAACTGCGCGCCATCGCGGCGGAAATCCTGCATTATTACGCCATAGGGCGACCACAACTGGTGGGCACAACATCGGTGGAACATTCAGACCTCCTTTCACAGCGATTGGGAGCGGAAGCCATCCGCCGCCTGGCGCAAACTCTCATTATCCGCGATGCCTGGCTTGAAAAATTTAACAAGTCGCCTGAGATCGAGATCAAGGAACTGCAATTCCTTAACCGCCCGCTGAATGAGCTCAACGTGGCGGAAATGCGCCCGATCGCCCGTCAGGCTGGATTGTCTTCCATCAACCCGGAAGACCCCGATCTGTTTGAGCGATTGCTGAAGCTGCTGGATGTCGCGCCTGAGAACGGCAGCCGGATCATTGCTGCGCTGCAAGGCGGCCTGCCGCACCAGGTATTGAACGCCCGCAAGCACGACGAAGAATCACAGATCATTGCCCGGGCGGGATCGTTTGGCTCGGTGACCATCGCTACAAACATGGCCGGTCGTGGTGTGGATATCAAACTCGGCGGCGAACTCAACGAGGAAATTCTTGCCGACGTGATCCGCGTACTAGAGCGAGCCGGTGTGGAGGATCCTTACGACCTTTCCAACGACGCCCGCAGGGTGGAACTTGAAAAATTGAGCACTGATGACTATGGAATATACAGTGAATCGGTGCAAACGTTCATCAATTACCTGGATGACATGAAACGGGTGCGCGAGCTTGGCGGTCTGCATGTGATCGGCTCGGAACGCCACGAAGCGCGGCGCATCGACAACCAGCTTCGCGGACGCGCCGCCAGGCAGGGAGACCCCGGCTCATCAAGGTTCTATCTTTCACTTGATGATGAGCTGATGCGTCTATTTGGCGGCGGTCAAATGGAAGTATTGATGACCCGCATGAAAGTGGATCCAAGCCTGCCCATTGAAAGCGGTCTGCTTGGTCGCATGGTGGAACAAGCCCAGGAACGCGTGGAAGGCAACAACTTTGACGTGCGTAAGCATCTGCTGGAATATGACGACGTTCTCAATTCACAGCGCAAGCGCATCTACAATGAACGGGACCGGGCTTTCCAGAAGGAAGACCTTCACGACGACATCGTAGAGATTTTACGCACTGAGTTGAACGAAAGAATCCCGAGAGCGCTGGGGGATGAAGAAGGTCCCTGGAAGCTACTGAGTTATCTTGAGGAAGTCCAACCCTCAATGAATTTTGAAGCCGAAGGAATCCGGGCACCATCCTTCACTGTGCGTCTCATGGTGCATGAACTGCGCACCAGGCTGGGCAACAAAGCGGACGATCAGGATATCAAAGATGCCCTGCTTGAGATCGCAGAAAAATCGCTGCAAGCGGAACATGAACACATTATCAACGCCACGAGGATGTTACTTGACAAGACCGAGGAAACGGTAGAGGACATCAACCGTGAGCGGCTCGACATCATTGACACCTTCTTTGAAGGTATTGAGGACGCGCGCGGAGATGACGAGATCGCCCAGCGTCGTCCACAGGAATTACTGGAAGAACTATCCAATCTGACCCGCACCCAACTCAGGCTGGGCTCGGAAGAGATGCGCGCCCTGCCTGAAGCAGACAGGGGTGTAAAAGATAAAATCAGGGACCAGGTAATCCATGGATTAAACATGGTTGCCATCAGCCGCACGATTGGCTCGATCGAACGGCGACTTGATGAATCCCTGAACATGAAAGCGGTTGATCTGCAGGACCTGGATTGGGACGATGTGGCAGACGGGATCATGACGCAGGTCACCTCAACGCTCGAAAAGCGTGCGACTTCGTTGCTTTCTCCGCAGGGGCAGCTAACCGGGAATATCGACGCGGTTCTCGCACGAACACAAAGCGGCTCCACGGATGAAAATCGGTTGATCGACCTGCTGATGAACGTGAGCTTTGGGACAAGGATGGCGATCGATGCGCGCACGCATCAGCGCGGGACGAAACGCGTACTGCTGGTAAATTACATTTTCCATGCCGCCCGGCTCATTCAAGACCGCCCGGTGGCGGAGATCACACGGGATGTGCTTGAGCACCTTGAAGAGATCCAGGAACGACTGGAGACTGTGTGGGGCAGGATCGAGTTTGAACGATTCCGTTTGTCGGGCGCGTCAATGCAAAACCTTGACCCGCAAATTATGAGCGCATTAAGAACAGAGATTGGTGAAGAGGCTTTCACTACTGCACTGGAAACATTGCCGGAGAATCTGCCGGATGATGTGCGTACCCATCTGGAAGTGATCCTTGGAAGGCGCGTTCAAAACCAGATTCACCGTCACATCCTGCTGAGTGTCATTTCAGAATTATGGGTTGAATACCTCACCCGCGTTGACGCGTTGAGGGTTTCGGTCGGGCTGGAAGCTTTCGCCCAACGCGATCCGCTCGTTCAATATAAAGGTCAGGCATCGGAAATGTTCCGCAACCTTCTCAGTGATATCCGGTCAGGTGTCATCAGCCGCATGTTCCTGTTCCAGCCTCGCAGACCCGGTGGTCAAACAGCTGATAAAACTACCCCGGAAACGAACGCCCAAACCCAGCAAAGCGTTAAGCCGGTTGAGACGCAAAAGAAGAAAAAACGCAAACGCCATTAATTGGTTTTTTAAGAATCCAATTCTTAACGATATTGATATTCAAGAGAAAATTGGTGTCAAATGATGTATAATTTAAAATTGTTGTAGCCCATTATAAAATTCCTGAATTTATAAATATTTCTTGAATACCTGGGCTAATCTAAACGCCGGAGCGCTAAATCAATGGATCAGAACGTCACCCAAAACGGAGAGGGAACTAACCCCGATACCACCCAGAACGAAAACAATATGGCTTCATTACTTGAAAAGGAAGGCCTGGGAATTGATTTCCCCACCCAGGGCGAAATTCGCACAGGTGTGATAGCAAGCATCACGCCAGGCCGAATCCTTGTTAGTGTGGGGACCAAGTCAGAAGGGATCATTGAGGGTAAAGAATACGAACTTATTCCCAGTGATGAACTTGCCAACTTAAAACTTGGTGAGGAAATTCCCGTTTACGTGGTGAACCCTGAAGATTCCAACGGCAACCTCATTCTCTCTTATGTTCGCGCAAGGGAGGAAGAAAGCTGGTCAGTGGCGGAAAGTTTGCTTGCCAGCAAAGAACCTACCCATAGCACCATCATCGGCTACAACAAGGGCGGTTTGATCGTTCCGATTGGCGGACTGCGCGGTTTTATTCCCGCTTCACAGATCAGCATGCTGCGCCGCAGCAATGCCAACGGAGATACCCCGGAGCAGAGATGGGGCAAGATGATCGGTGAAGAGATCGACGTTTGTGTTATCGAAGTTGACCGTGAGCGTCGCCGCCTCATCCTTTCCGAGCGTGCAGCTTCATCTGAAACGCGGGAATCGGTTCGGGAGCGCGTGCTCGAGGAACTCAACGAAGGCAGTGTTTACACCGGACGCATCACGAGCATTGCTGACTTTGGCATCTTCGTAAACGTGAATGGCGCGGATGGACTTGTTCACATGTCCGAGATTTCCTGGGATCGAGTGCAGCACCCCAGCGACCTTTACAAGGTCGGACAGGAAGTAAATGTCAAGGTTATCAATATCGACCACGAGAAAAAGCGCATTGGCCTTTCGATCCGCCAGTTGCTGTCAGACCCCTGGGATGAAAAAGTTGCACAATTCCAGGTAGGAAAGCTGATCGAAGGTACGATAACCCGGTTGACCAAATTCGGCGCCTTTGCCCGATTGACCGATGATATTGAAGGTCTGATCCACATTTCAGAGATCAGCGAACGGCGCATTGAGCACCCCAAGGAAGTATTAAAAGAGGGTGACGTCTGCACACTGCGCATCATCAAGGTGGATCCCAGTGTTCATCGCATCGGGTTGAGCCTGCGTCGTGTCGATTCGATGGCCTACGCTGATATGGATTGGCAGACCCTTGAAGGCATTCTCAATGACGATGTGGCTGAAGATACCGCGGAGGAGAAACCTGAACCAGTAACGGTTGAAACACCCGTAGTGGAAGAAAAACCAGAATCTGAAACGGTTGAAACTCCTGCAGAGGAAGAAAAACCAGAATCTGAAACGGTTGAAACACCTGCAGAGGAAGAAAAACCAGACGACGAAACTCCTGCAGACGAATAATCAGCTCAAAAATAAGCACTATACGCGCCAGAAATGGCGCGTTTTTATTACCACAGCGTCAAATTGCTTTAAAAAAACAGGTATACTATGTGAAAGCACATTTCAAAACTTCAACAAAATTATTGCAGGAGAATTCTGATTGCTGATGACAGATCAAACAGCATCTGATGAGACCCAAAATCAGGTTATGGAAATTCAACCGAACCATACGTTGCCAAAAGTGCGCATCCGCTTTGCGCTTCTGGTAACCCTGGGTGGTTTCGTTATCTTCCTGGTCGGTGCCCGCCCCGGGTTATTCGGACTTGATCGCAGCCCGGTGGTCGGGTTCATCCAGATCGCCGTCATGTTGATCGGTATTGCCATCATCTGCATAGGCGGTTATGGCACCATACGCGCTCTGTGGTGCCGGAAACCCCAAAGCCTGGCAGCGGACATCGGCTGGAGGCTCGTCGCAACCGGTTTTGTGGTCGCCACTTTTTCCGGGTTTGCTGATGTGTTTGGTGTGGGCACTCACCCGCTGCCGGGCGTGCCGTATTTTGGCGTCTGGCAGGCAAGGGGAATGGAAATCGGCTGCGCGATCATTGGCATCGGCTTTATTCTAATGTTTCCCTACAGCGCAAAAAACGATTGATGCCCCTGCGTTAAAACAATCCCATCACTTTTAACATTTCATCGTTGGTCAGATATTTCACCGTCTCAAGATCGCTATCCTTGGCGCGCTTTTGCTCATCTTCAAGTAATCGCTGCAGATCAGATTTACGCACAACGGGACAATTAAAATGCCCGACACATTCATCAATTTTTTGAACGGTAACTCCTGCAAAATCACCGGATCGCAGATACTGCATGATCGCTTCCGCGGCGTTGACCCCATCTCTTTTCGCGTTGCCCACCAGTCCACTGCTGGCAACCCGCGACCAACCGGCAAGGAATACCCCATCCCACGGTATACCCGTATCGGGGTTTTCAACCTCGTAGGATGCTCCGCCCACCGGGAAGCGAGGTTCAGCTGCGTGGCGATAATCATTCTTTTGCACCGGCACACCCAGTCGATTTTCCACCTTGTCCCCGATCGCGAAGATCACCGTGTCGGCTTCCAATGTCCATGTGGTGCCCAGACCGCGTGCTGAGGTGTTTTCCGGCTCTCCAACCAGTTTATTATCCTCGAGCAGCAATCCGTGCATATGCTCATTCTGTCTGCCCACGATTTCGGTCGGCGACACCAGGAAGTGCATGTAAATCTTGACAGTATCATGTTCCTCGGCTGCTTTTGAAGCCGCGGAAGTGAAGAGCTCCATCTCCTTATCAGGATCCTGGCCAATCGCGCGCATCAAAGGCGCCACCCGTTCAATCTCTTTGCCGAGGGTGTCAAGATCGAAGGCGTGAATAATGGTGCCAAGCTCCTTTTTTGTGAATTTCACCTCTGCCGGACCGCGACGCACACAAATATGAACTTCCTCCACCTGTTTCTGATCTAACAGGTAACGCGCCACATCTGCCATCACATTTCCGGCGCCAACGATCACCACCCGCTTGCCGATCGTAATTGGCATTGTGCTGAAAGGCGGGAGGCGATTGTAGTGGTAGACCACGTCCTTGGCATGATAAACACCCTTGAGATTTTCGCCGGGAAGCCCCAGCCACTTTGTCCCCTGGGCACCGCAAGCGACGAGGACCGCCGGAATCCCCCAACCAAGCAGTTGCGGAATAGTAAGACAGCGCTCTTCTCCAACGCAGACATTTCCATAGTAGTGGATGCGGTCTGATGCCATAATGTTATTGAACTGCCGGCGCAATCCATCTTTAATCGCGTGTTTGTCCGGGTATATGCCATACTCCGCCATCCCGCCAGGTTTGATATCCCGGTTAAAGAGAGCCACGCCATAACCACTCGCAGCGAGTTTTTCTGCCGCAAACAACCCGGCAGGACCAGCCCCAATGACTGCCACATGGATATCTTCTGTCATATCTTTTTCCTCCAGGCTTGTTACAGGATGAAATAACCAAAGCCAACAACCTCCTGTATTATAGCAATTTCCCTACCATAGCACCTCTGCTTATGCTATATTTACTTAAATAAAATCGTTGAGGTGAGATGGAAAACGGGATCAAGGAATATCATCTGGATAATGGGTTAAAAATATTGCTGAAGGAGGTCCATACTGCCCCCATTATCAGTCATTGGGTGTGGTATCGGGTGGGGTCGCGCTACGAAAAGCCCGGGCTAACCGGTATTTCACACTGGGTGGAACATATGCAGTTCAAGGGCACACCCACCTTCCCCGCGGGCGTGCTGGACAAAGCGATTTCACGCGACGGGGGTTTGTGGAACGCCTTCACACACCTGGACTGGACCACTTTCTTTGAGACCATGCCGTCGGATAAGATCGACCTTTCCATTGCGCTGGAGGCTGATCGGATGCGCAATAGCCTGTACGATCCGGATGAAGTGGAGTCTGAACGAACGGTGGTAATTTCAGAGCGGGAGGGCAGTGAAAACGAGCCGCTCTTTCGTTTGGATGAAGCCGTACAGTCAGCGTCCTTTAAATTGCATCCCTACCGGAATGAAGTCATCGGCTCCATGGCAGATCTGCGCGCGATCACCCGTAACGACCTCTACACGCACTATCGCAAACACTACAACCCAGGCAACGCGGTAATCGCTGTGACGGGGGATTTCAACACTGCAGAAATACTGGATAAACTGGTTGCCACCTACCGGGATATTCCCGGCTTACAGGTGGAAGATCCCCGTTCGATCGAAGAGGACACTACCAGGCAGGAGCAGCGCGTCGATGTGCACGGTCCGGGTGAAACCGCCTACCTGCAGCTCGCGTACCACGCGCCGGCAGCCCGGGAGGAGGATTTTTACGCCTTCACCATACTCGACAGCCTGCTGACCGGTCCGAGCAGCCTGAACATGTTCGGCGGTGGGAGCATCTCCAATAAGACTTCGCGCCTCTACAGACGTCTGCTGGAAGGCGAGTTCGCGGTGAGTGTGAATGGCTCGCTACAGGCAACTTATGATCCATATCTCTATAACATCACCATCACCGTGCGACCTGGTCGCACCGCCCTTGAGGTGCTGGATCAGGTAGACGAGGAACTGGCGCAACTTCGGCAAAAAACGATATCGCAGGATGAAGTGGACCGCGCCGCCAAACAGGCACGCGCCCTTTTCGTTTATGGCAGTGAAAACATCACCAATCAGGGATTCTGGATGGGATATTCCGAAATGTTCGATCATTATTCCTGGTTCAATCATTACAATGAAAACTTGGCTCTCGTTTCACCAGAACAAGTGAAACGCATCCTTGAAAAGTATTTCAACCCTGAGCAACGCGTGGTCGGCATCTACCACCCTGAGGGAGACAACGAATGATTGCGAATACCAACCACCCCCACTCCATTCCCGGGCCGGAGGATATCCACCGAACCGTACTGCCCAACGGCATTGTGATCCTCTGCCGCAGCAACTTCAACAGTTCCTCTGTTGTGATCTCGGGGTATATCGCCACCGGCAGCGAGTTGGACCCGCCTGAAAAACTGGGGGTGGCGCATTTCACTTCACGCTGCCTAATGCGCGGTACCTTCAACAGCAGTTTTCAGCAGTTGTATGACCGGCTGGAATCCGCCGGCGCCAGTTTTGGATACGGCGCTAGTGTGCACACCACCAGCTTCAGCGGTCGCGCGCTAGCCGAGGACATGCCGCTGCTTTATTCAACGCTGGCGGAAACACTCCTCGAACCGCAGTTCCCGGAAGAGCAATTCAACCGCTTGAGGTCGCAGCTGTTGACAAGCCTGGCGATCCGCGCCCAGAGCACCCAGGATATGGCTGCCATCGAGTTTGATTCCATTCTGTTTCCCAACCACCCATACGGGCGGCCGGAAGACGGGTTCACCGAAACCATCAGCGCGATCACCCGCCAGGACCTGGTGAATTTTCATCGTGCTTATTACAGTCCCGCGGGTATGACGATCGCCGTGGTTGGCGCTGTTCATCCTGACGAGGTTATCAGGCTCACAGAACGGTTTTTCAATAAATGGGAAGGACCGGCGAGGGACATTCGCCCAACTTTCAGCAAGATCTACCCTCCTCAGGAGAAGGTCATTAGAAAGATCGAGATTGCAGGCAAAAGCCAGTCTGACCTGGTGATGGGCACGCTGGGTCCAAAACGGAAAGCACCGGAATACCTGGCGGCTTCCCTGGGAAACAGTATCCTCGGACAATTCGGGCTGATGGGTAGAATCGGTGACTCAGTGCGCGAAAAAGCCGGACTGGCGTACTACGCCTCCACAAGCCTTAACGCGTGGAGAGAAAGCGGCTCGTGGGAAGTATCCGCCGGCGTCAACCCGGATAACGTGGAACGCGCCGCCTCTCTCATTACCTCCGAGCTGCGCCGCTTTAGCAGCGAACTCGTGACACAGGAGGAACTGGAGGAGAATCAGAATAACTACATCGGTCGCATGCCGATCTCGCTTGAATCCAATAGCGGGGTGGCAAACAGTCTTCTAAACCTGGAGCGGTTTGATCTCGGTTTGGATTATCTGCAGCGCTACCCTTCGCTCATTCGTGCGATCACGCGCGAACAGGTGCTGGAAGCAGCCAGAACCCACATCGACCCGGATAAACTGGTGATCGTCTCCGCCGGACCGCGGGGAAAGGCTGGATGACAAATGTTCGCCATTGCTTCAGGCGTTGACCTGCTGCAGATCGACCGCTTGACCCGCCTTGATCCGGCGATCAGGAAACGCTTTCTCGCCAGGGTATTCACCTCGCGAGAGCTCGAAGAATGCGGAAATCGCGATGACAGCCTGGCGGGTCGTTTTGCCGCCAAAGAAGCTGCGGTGAAAGCCCTGGGTTGTGGAATCGGCGAGGTTGGTTGGAAGGATGTCGAGGTAATCGAGGATGAACGCGGCAAACCGAGACTAATTCTACACACTGCCGCGCAGGAAACCGCGAAGCGGGCGGGATGGATCAGCTGGTCAGTTTCCATCAGCCACACCAGAGACCACGCTGTTGCTACGGTCACCGCTTTGATCGACCAGGCATGAGCGGGAATCTCCTGCTATGAAACTGCTCGCCGTAAGCGATGTTGAGATCGGGTTCATCTATAGCCCCATGATCCGGGAAAAGTACCAGGATGTGGATCTTATTCTGTCCTGCGGTGACCTGCCCTACTATTACATTGAGTACATGATCAGCATGCTAAATGTACCGTGTTACTTTGTGCGCGGCAATCACGCCAGCATCCGTGAGTATGGGGTTGGAGGTATCCGCCGCTTCCCATGGGGAGCTGTCGACCTGCATCGGCGCTGTGTTGAAGATGACACCGGGCTGCTGGTGGCAGGGTTGGAAGGATCACTGCGCTATAACAAAGGACCCCACCAATACACACAATCTGAATACTGGAGCATGGTCTTCAGCCTGGTACCGCGATTGCTTCTCAACAAATTGAGCCTCGATCGATATCTGGATGTTTTCATTGCGCACGCGCCCCCCTGGCAGATACACGACGCGGATGATCTACCGCACCGAGGAATTAAGGCGTTCCGCTGGTTGATCAAGGTCTTTCAACCCGCATATTTTCTGCATGGACATATTCATGTATACCGGCAGGATACGGTCACCCGTTCAATGATCGGAAACACGATCATTCAAAATGTTTATGGATATAAAGTGCTTACTGTTCCCACCCCGGAGGTCCGTTCCTGGCAAAGGAGGAGGTAACCAATGTACGATAGGGAAGAAGATAGAGGAAGTTATTTTCAACAATCGAGGATGGATTTTTCCAACGCCTATCAGAAAGGTTTCTGGCGATCCATTTTTAGCTGGCTGCAAAACCGGAACAACGAACTGCTGCCCTACGAAGAAGTGCTGAAGCATATTCCAATGCGCGGACAGAATTTTATTGGCGTGAAGCAGATCGAAACCGATAATATCATCGGCTCTGTCAGCAGGTATCATGACTTCGATCGTGCCTTTCTGCCCAGGCAAACCCATACCCGCTCCCGCTGGGAGAGCATCGACCGCGCGCATTTCAAACAGATCATCCTCCCCCCAATCGAGGTTTACAAGATCGGCGATGCTTACTTTATCAAGGATGGCAATCACCGCGTCTCGGTGGCAAGGGAAAAAGGTCAGGTTTTTATCGACGCCTATGTCACCGAGATCCATACGCCCGGTCGCGTGGATAAGAACACCGACCTCAAGAAACTTGTGCTCGAGCAGGAATACACGGACTTTCTGAAGGAGACAAAACTGGATCTGTTATACCCCGGTGAGGATTTCCATTTTACCCTTCCCGGGCAATACGACAAGATACTGCAGCATATCAGTGTTCACCGCTGGTTCATGGGCGAGAAGCTGAACCGCCCCATCAGCGACGAGGAAGCGATTAAGGGATGGTACGAAGAAGTCTTTCAACCCGTGGTGCAGATCATTCAAGAACATAATATCCTGAAGGATTTCCCGCAGCGCACACCTATGGATCTTTACCTGTGGATCCTTGAACATCGTTGGTACCTGGCTGAGGAACAGAAAGATCGGGTCAGCGTGGAGTCCGCGGCGCTGCATTTCTCCAGGCAATTCTCCAAACGCCCCTTCCGGCATACACGCCAAACCTGGGATTGGCTGATGCGGAAGATCCAACGCGTGTTTAAAAACAAAAGCCGCCCTAAAGGCGGCTGATTCCAGCAGATCCAGCGTTCCCATCACGCGGAGAGCTGTTTTATCCCCAGCCAGAAGTGATCCGGAAGCACCATCTGATCCGTTTGCACTTCAAGACCTGTTGTCTTTGGAGGTGGTTCGAACTTCATGCTCGGGTGCACGTAACACAGGTCAGGACGCTGCCCATATTTTTTGAGATAATAATCAGTCGCCCGGTTGATCTTGGTGTTGAAATCTACTTTTGGATCGTTATCAAACCATAACATTCCTGTATTCATTTTGCTCTCCATAAGTTGCGGTTATCCTTTCTATTGCAAGGTTCGAGCCAGAATCAGCATATCTTTCCGTTTTTATTATAGAACAATTGTTCTTATTTGTCAAGACAATCGATGAAACTTTGATCACCCGGTTGACGTATACCGTACTGCGAAGTGAATGGATTTTTTCCAGCTTTTAAGGTATGCTTAATTTCGAAATCACTGAGCATCTTACCCATTGCGGAGGTATTTAATGATAAAAGAGATATTAAAAGACGCTGAAAACCGAATGAAAAGTGCCCTGTCATCGCTGGAAGAAGACCTTGCCGGTATCCGCACCGGTAGAGCCACACCTGCGCTGGTGGAGAAACTACCGATCGATTATTACGGTATGCCCACTCCGCTGTTGCAGTTGGCAAGCATTTCCATCCCGGAAGCGCGCGCCCTGTTGATCAAACCATTCGATCCCGCTACGTTAAAAACGATCGAGCGTTCAATTCTCGCTTCTGATCTTGGATTAACACCCAACAATGACGGCAAAGTGATCCGGCTCAACCTCCCACCCCTTACCGAGGAGCGCCGCCGCGACCTGGTGAAAGTTGTTAATACCCGTCTTGAAGAAGCCAAAGTCGCGATTCGTAATGTGCGCCGCGACCAGATCAAAGACCTGCGCGACTTCGAAAAGGAAAAAATGATCTCTAAGGACGACCTGCAGCTCGGCGAGGATGAATTACAGAAAATTACCGATCACATGATCGAAGAGATCGAGAAGATTGGTCAGCACAAAGAAGCAGAGATAATGGAAGTCTGACCTGTCAGGGTCAATCCGATATGACCGAGCAATCTTGCAAGATCCCAACTCACATCGCGATCATTATGGACGGAAATGGCCGCTGGGCGGAAGCCCGCGGGCTTACCCGCCTTGACGGACATCGCGCCGGAACCGAGAACCTGCGCCAGATCATAAAAGGTTGTGTGGAAAAAGGGGTGAAACACCTCACGATTTACGCGTTTTCCACCGAGAACTGGAAACGCCCCAAAGCTGAAATTGACGGGTTAATGACCATCCTTGAAGTTTACCTGGATAAGGAACTCGAAGAACTATGTCGCCAAGGGGTGCGGCTTCATCACATCGGGCGCATCGAAGCAATGCCTGAACAGACGCGTAAAAAAGTGGAACATTCCATCGAGATCACCTGTCACAACACAGCGCTCTTTCTGCATCTCGCCTGGAATTACGGCGGGCGGGACGAGATCATCTATGTCATCCAGCAAATGCTGCGGGACAAAATTTCACCTGATAATGTGGACGAAGCACTCGTTGACCAGTACCTGTTTACCGCTGGCGTGCCCGACCCGGATCTGATCATTCGTACATCAGGGGAGATGCGCATCAGCAATTTTCTCATCTGGCAGGCAGCTTATTCCGAGTGGTACATCACCCCCACCTTATGGCCGGATTTCGATAAAGCCGAATTGTTCAAAGCGATCGATAACTACGGCCGCCGTGATCGGAGGTTTGGAGCCATTTCCATCTCTGATCATGAAGACTGACCCATCCTTAAGAAATCGTTTAATCGTAGCAGCTATTATCATCCCCATCCTTGTGGGGTTCGCCTGGTTGGGCGGCTGGTTTTTTGCCATTCTAATCGCCATTATTGCCGGTCTGGCAACCTATGAATTATGGCGACTATTTCACTCCAATGGATTCCGCCCGGCGATGGCACTTATGGTGTTCTCCGCACCGTTGGCAGTCATCTTGCGGCAGGAGGTCAGTTTTCAATACAGTGATGCATTCCTGGCGCTGTTGATCCTGTCGTCGATGTTCTACCACGTTATTGAGCAGCAAAGGGGCGGCAAGAACTCAGCTGTGAATTTCTTTGTCACCCTGGGTGGACCGCTGTACCTCGGCTGGTTAGGGGCTTACGCAGTCTCGCTGCGCAACCTGGACGATGGCCTTTATTGGCTTCTACTTGTGCTGATCATCAATTCATTGGCAGACACCGGGGCTTACCTGGTAGGCCGAAAATTTGGACGCCACAAGATGTTTCCCAATGTCAGCCCTCACAAGTCCTGGGAGGGGTACGCTGCTGGCATTCTCACAGGCGTGCTGACCGGATTAGGTGTTGCTGTGTTGTTCAACACCCTCACACCAACGATCCTGCCCTCTCACGGGGTTCTGCTTGGACTTGTAATTTCAGCGCTTGCGCCCATGGGCGATTATGGTGAAAGTATGATCAAACGGTGTTTCAACGCAAAGGACTCGAGCAACATCCTCCTTGATCATGGAGGATTCCTGGATAGGATTGACTCGGCTTTATGGGCAGTTACGATCGGGTATTATCTGATCATCATTTTATGACGATAGTACAAATATCATTTTACCGGGAGGGAATATGCAAAACAGAACTCCGACCCGCAACCTGGCGTTCGACCTGGTACGGGTTACCGAAGCCGCCGCGCTTGCCGCTGGCAGGCAAATGGGAAGGGGCGATAAGAACCTGGCTGACAAGGTGGCGGTGGACGCGATGCGTGTCATGCTCAACACCATCGAAATGCGGGGAGTCATCGTCATCGGAGAAGGAGAGAAAGACGAAGCACCCATGTTGTTTAACGGCGAGGTGCTTGGCACCGGCGAGGGGCCGGAGGTGGATATCGCTGTTGATCCGATAGAAGGCACCCGACCGCTGGCGTTTGGTTTATGGAACTCCATCGCAACTGTCGCCCTAGCACCTCGCGGCACAATGTTTGACCCCGGTCCTTTTGTTTATATGAACAAAATCGCTGTGGGAGAAGTGGCAAAGAACTGCGTGGACATCGACGCACCGGTAAAAGACAACCTTATTAAGGTCGCCAAATGCAAAGGGGTAAAGGTGGAAGACCTTACAGTGGTCATTCTCGATCGCCCGCGCCATGAGCAATTAATCAAGGACATCCGCACAGCTGGCGCTCGCATCAGGTTGATTCCAGATGGGGATGTAGCAGGCGCATTGATGACCGCCATGGACAACAATCCGGCTGACCTGTTGATGGGGATCGGAGGAACACCTGAAGGCGTGCTGGCAGCGGTTGGTTTACGCTGCATGGGCGGTGATATCGTCGGAAAACTCTATCCGCGTAATCAGCATGAGATCGACATGGCCAATGAACTGGGGATCGATATTAACAAGCCGCTGCTCATGAAGGATCTGATCGCGTCGGACAATGTGTTTTTTGCCGCCACCGGCATCACAACGGGTGATTACCTGCGCGGCGTGGATTATTTCAAGAATGGAGCGCGCACCGACAGCGTTGTGATGCGAGGTCTCTCCGGAACCGTTCGGCGCGTGATTTCCACCCATAAGCTGAGTAAATTGCAGCGGATCAGCGCAATCAAATATTGAATCAGTTTTAAAACCAATAGGGTGTCATCACTGACACCCTATTTTCATTGGGAGGAGAAGATGTTACTTGATCGTGTAAGTAATGCTCGCTTCAGCAGAGACCTTCAACTGACCCGCGGTGATGGGAACTGATCCATCATAAACAGCACTCCCGCCGATTCCTTTTGCCTCGTACATCGGGATCGAGATTCCGCTCGTGTAAACGTTGACTGTCTGGATCTCAGCGAGGGAAACCCCGGTCGCCGCGGCGATGGCTTCAGCTTCAGCTTTTGCATCTGCGATGGCTTTATCGCGCGCTTCAGCTTCAGCAGCAGCCTTGTCCTGCACATCAAAGGTGATTCCATTGATCGTGTTGGCGCCAGAGTTCACCACTGTATCCAGCAATTCACCAAGAGTTGACAGGTTGCGAACGGTGATGAAAACCGTGTTTTCTACCACGTAGTACTTGCGAGACACCTGCCCATCGGGACCCCAATCCTGCATCGGGTATACGTTGAAATTGGAGGTTTGGATATCGGATTTCTCGACACCCAGCGCTTGCAGCGCTTCAGCGATGGCGTTCGCCTGCACATTATTGGCTGTCAACGCTTCAGAAACCTCATCAGCGTCAACGCGCACACCCACATTGATGTAAGCGATATCAGGAACAATGTAAACCTGACCGCTGCCACTCGCCGAAAGAGTTCTCGGCTGCGCCATCGTGGTGGTAATCTGAGTGGTACCACACGCGCTCAGGGCAAATAGAGCGATTAGACTTGCTGCAACTAATAAAATTGACTTTTTCATTTCGATTCTCCTTTTTTTATTCTCTGGGTAAGACGAATCAAAATGCGAAAAGTTCCCAAAAAAGTAAAAAAAGCGGAGGATTTTCCTCCGCTTTAGTCTTTACTTGATCGTTTGAATTCCCACAGCGCCAACCGCCACCCCGATCCGGATTTCCACCTTTCCCGCGCCCGCTTCGGCATCCGGATTGGTAACCAGGTCACCAGCGCGCTCCCAACCAGCAGGCAGGGTGGTGTTTACCAGCGCGTTATCCAGGCGGATGGTGACATCACAACCTTCCGGAATATTCAAGGTCACAGACCCTAGCGCTTGTTCCACTTCAACCATCAGACCGTCGTTGCAGGGAATGGTGAGTGTTTGAGCCCCAAGCGACAATTCAGTTTCCACACGCCGCACTTGTGTATCACTCAAATCCAGCAATAAATCTCCAACGACCATTTCAGTCAGCAGATCGATCGGCAGTGTGGAATTAATCTTGAAATCATATGAATAAGCCGATTGATCCCCTGCCATCAGGTAATTACCACTTTCAACACCAAGCCGCAAACTGCTCTCCCCATTAACCGGCTTTGAATAGACCGGCACCAACGAGCTGTTACGCGGTAGTACCGCCTGCCCAGCCAGCAATTGATCGTCCACTGCGCCGCCGGAAAGCTCAACCCGACCACCGATCACATTGAATTCGATTGATGCTGATTCCGCTTCATCAACAGATTGCTCAAAATCCACAGTACGGGTACCGACAGCAAGCGGGAAAGCCACCGCCAGCCAGAAGATCAAACCAACGAGCAGGATGCCTAACCCGGCCCGCAGGATCCCCATCCAACCAGTGCGGTTTTTGCCAAACGCGATGTCAATCCCTATCGCAACCAGCAGGATCGGCCAGATCCTGGTCAACAGGGGCAGCGCTCTGATGGAGAGGTATCCCAGATTGCCCAGCAGGAGAAGTACACCCAGCCCAAGCAGTACGAGCGACCAAACCAGCCCTTCGCGCCGCCACAATCCGTCAAGACCTGCGAGAATGAGAAGTACCGGCCAGTACATCAACAGATTCTCGCGGGCTGTCCCTGAAAGCATTTCCAGGTTGATTAGCAGCAGAAACACGCCTAAGCCAACCAGCAGTAAAGGGAAGAATAATCCAACCCGTTTTGATTTATTATCCATATCAACGATCCTTTCTCAAGGCGACCGTCAGGAGCACAACTCCGGCCACAATGATCAAGCCGGCCAGGATGACGTTGTTATTTAGCCACGCCAACCATGGGATATTCATATTTTTCACGAAGATGTAAGCGCCAACCATAATCAACCCGATCCCGATGTAAAGACCCGTTTTTTTTGAGGGCTGAGTAACTACCTGAGTGAATTCATCCCTGAAGGATTCGGCTTTATCCCGTATCACTTCACCATCGATCGTGTAGGTGCGCCCGGTGCCGCCCACTTGCTCCTCGGAAGGGACGATGATCCACATGATGATGTACACCATGGGTCCAATACCACCAACAAGGGTGAAGACAACGAAGAATAACCGGATGAGCACAACATCAATGTTCAGGTATCTGGCAAGCCCGCCGCATACCCCGCCGAGGATCCGATCCTGCTGGGAACGTAATAATCGAGTTTCCATAATTTTTCCCTATTCCTTGCGGGTCAACGCCCGGACAACGAAGAAGCCGCCACCAAGTATCAATACCAGCGCCCAAATCCAGCCTGCTGCAGTTTGAACCAGTGCTCCCGAAAGCGCAAGAATGAGCACACCTAGTGCGATACAGATACCTGCTGGAATCCAGGGCCACTTTTCAGTTTTGCCCATTGGGTGCAAACCGAGAGCAGCGAATGTACCACCCACACCGAGGAAAAAGAGTGCCCCGGCAAGCTCACCGCCGCCCCTGATGCCCGCCACAACCGCCAGCGTGAATAGCACCCCTGCCGGGATGATCGGCCACCACTGGTCAGTACGGAGCAGATAAACCACGAGGAAGCCAATTCCAATGAATCCCAGGAAAATTGATCCGCCGAATCGGTTGCCAATCTCCGGCAGCAAAGCAGACACCGCGATCAGCGCCCCCAATCCGAGCAGGATAAATCCCGGGATGGCAGCCCACCACTTTGAGCGGTCCTTGATCAGAAAGTAAAGGAACACTGCGCCGCCAGCTGCGAACAACAACGCGATGAATAATCCGCCAAATGGAATTGAAAAAACCTGCTGAAGGAGAAAAAGCGCTCCTAACAGGATGAGCACAACGCCCAGGAATATACGCCTAGATTGGTCACTCATGTCAACTTACTCCTTTACTGTGGAATCGCTGCGCCCTTTGATGAAAGCGCGCGCACCAACCAGAAGGCCGGCAACGATCAAAAGCACTGGCCAATAAGGACCCAGGTCTCTGAAAGCACCAAAGAACGCCCCAAACACCACGAAAAGAACCAGGCTGGTACCAATGGTATCGAGCGCGGAGCGCACCGATTGTTTTTTCCGGTCACCTAAAAGCCACGCTGCCAGTATCCCCAGGCCGGAGAATCCCGGAATGAGAGTCCAAAGGTAAGCCCAGCTGCCCCAGTTACCGGTCATATTCTGATAATAGAGTATGCCGCCAATGCCAGCGACGATGAACGCGGGCACCGCCATCTCCGGTGTGCCGGTCAACAAACCCAGCACCAGCAATCCGGCGCCCACGAGCATCACGATCACCGGCCATGAAAATGTGATATTGATCAGATCCGCGAAACCTGGTACCGCGTTGACCAGCACAAAATAAACGCCGGCCAAAATCAGAAGAATCCCCAGGATCAGTGTCGTACGATTTCGTTTATCCATCCTGACCTCCAAAATGCAAACTTTAGAATCAACTCATATACGCAGCAATCCCGAACGGGTTGCAACTGAATTTCACCCTTGACAAGCATCTGTCGGGGATTATAATAAGACAAACTGAGTCTTATTATGACAAGAAAAAATATCATGCCGAACAAAAATTGCTTGTGTATGTGGCGGGGTACGATTTGACCTCCGCCTGAAAGATACTTTACATAAATCTTAGGCGGCGGTGGACGTCCCCGCATTTATTGCGTGCAGCCCAACCGGCCGCTTTTGCGTTTAATGAACACAAACATCGTATTATCAATCATAAGGAACCAATTGGAATGAAAATTGCGAATGACATTACCCAACTGATCGGAAACACCCCACTGGTGCGCATCAACCGCCTGACCGCAGGACTATCGGGAAAGGTGGTAGCAAAACTGGAATACTTTAACCCCTCCCACAGTGTCAAAGACCGCATCGGCGTCGCGATGATCGAGGCGGGTGAAAAAGCCGGGTTCATCAAACCCGACACAATCCTGGTGGAGCCCACCAGCGGCAACACTGGCATTGCACTGGCGTTCGCCGCTGCCGCCCGCGGTTATCGCCTGGTGCTGGTGATGCCCGATACAATGAGCCGGGAACGGCGCATGCTGCTGAGAGCCTATGGGGCTGAGCTGGTGCTCACACCCGGCAGCGAGGGCATGACCGGCGCCATCCGTAAGGCGGAGGAGATCGCGGACAGTGATGCGCGCTACTACATGCCGCAGCAATTCAAGAATCCCGCCAACCCTGAAATCCATCGCCTCACCACCGCTGAGGAAATCTGGCGCGACACGGATGGTAAGGTAGATATCGTGGTGGCTGGAGTCGGCACCGGCGGTACGATCACCGGCGTAGGCGAGGTGCTTAAAGCACGCAAGCCCGGTGTGCGCGTGATAGCCGTTGAACCGGAAGGCTCGCCAGTCCTTTCGGGTGGCGAAAAAGGACCTCACGCCATCCAAGGGATTGGCGCCGGCTTTATACCTGATACGCTGAATACCAGTATTTACGACGAGATCATCCGCGTGACTAACGAGGATGCGATATACACCGCCCGCCAGATGGCAACCCAAGAGGGGCTTCTGGTAGGCATTTCTTCCGGCGCGGCGATGTGGAGCGCTTTGCAGGTGGCTGCGAGGGATGAAAACCAAGGAAAATTGATCGTGGTCATCATCCCGTCCTTTGGTGAGCGCTACCTGAGCACCGCTCTATACGCCGACCTCGCTGAATGATCCGTTAAGAAGGAATAGGAGGGAACCTATGCTCTTTACATCCATACGGGAAGATATCCGTTCTGTTTTCAATCGCGACCCGGCTGCACGGTCAACCGTTGAATTGCTGGTTGCCTACCCCGGTCTGCACGCCATTTGGGCGCACCGCACTGAACACTGGTTGTGGGAACACGGTTTGAAATTACTGGCACGCTGGCTATCTCACGTTACCCGGTTTTCGACCGGCATCGAGATTCATCCCGGCGCGCAGATCGGCAGGGGGTTTTTCATCGATCACGGTATGGGAGTGGTGATTGGCGAAACAGCCGTCATTGGTAATTGCGTAACCCTCTACCACGGGGTCACCCTCGGCGGAACCAGCCTGGCAAAAGGCAAGCGCCACCCGACAATTGAAGACGAGGTGGTTATCGGGGCAGGAGCCAAGATCCTGGGCGACATCACCATCGGTGCGCACAGCCGTATTGGCGCGAACGCAGTCGTGGTGAAATCGGTTCCGCCCAACTCTGTGGTTGTGGGTGTTCCCGGTCAGGTGGTTGCGCGCAGCCTGCCCGCTGCTGCAGGACCAGACCTGGAACACGGCAGACTACCGGACACCCTCGGTGAATCGGTGGCAGCCCTGATGAAACGCCTGGATGAGGTCGAAGCGCAGCTGAACATTCACAATGAACAGAGCAGCTATCAGAGCGCTAATGGAAAGAAGCACCCGCTGCACCTGCACACGCCCACTGACGGCGTCTGGCAGGGCGAAGATTTTATGATCTGAGAAAAAAACATGAAAAAAGCCGCCATCCGGCGGCTTTTTCTATTTCTTAAACTTTTCTTTGATAAAAGCGAAATATAAGACGAGCGCCAATCCGATTGCGCTGATGATCAGCAGACCAAATCCCAACCACTGTCGGTCAATCCTGGGCAGCCGTTCCACCAGCCCGGGAACCTCGGTAGGCGTCGGTGTGCGTGGTGTCACCTGCCGGGTGGGTGTGGGCGTGAGAGACGGGGTGCGGGTCGGTTGGCGGGGGGTATTGGTACGTGTGGGTGTGATCGTGGGCGTGGGTGCGACCCGGATTATGAGGGTTTGACCCACATAAATATTCTCGTTAATCAGGTTGTTGAGCAGTTTGATCTGATCGATGGTCACACCATACCAGGTGGCGATGGTCGAAAGCGCTTGACCATACTTCACGGTGTGAATTATCGACCCATCCTCTTGCGGTGTGACTGTGAACACCGGCTCCACCAGCTGCTCTGCGGGAACCTCCGGCTCATCTTCGATCACCGATGGCACATAGGATCCGCCATCAGCCACATAAGCCGCATGCAGGACATAATAGGTGGTCCCATTGCTGCCTGTGTAAGCCCCGGCCCCCACGTGAGTGTAGCGCGATTCGGTCATCGGCCACATGTGAACCTCATCCGCCCAAACCGCCTGCAACCAGCTGATATCCGCGCTTACCGCGCAAGCCATGTTCTCTGTCGCAAATATCGTTGAACCACCGCCAAATCCCGCCGCGGCGATCCTTTCACGCGCGTTGCCAATATGAGCGCAAACCCCGTTAGCCGCCATTTGTGCGGCTGTGGCATAAGCAGTGGAATCAAGGATGGCGTCTTCGATCAACGCCGGCAGACCAAAGCCGGTGCGCAAAGAGTTGACCATGCTGATCATGTCCGCGGGCGCGATCGTTTCAGCGGAAACAACGGTCTGCGGTACTACCAGGGCAGGCGCGATCAATATAACGAGCAAAGTGAGATGAGTAAAAAATCGACGCATCGAGGAATAATTATACCCGATGCGCCGATGTTTCATTTTGGAAAAATGATCAGGTAAGACTGCGGTCGCGGAAGTTGGTCCCCATGGCTTCAGCTACCAGCAGCAGGTCCATCGCAGCGATCATCCCGATGATGTTCCCTTTTTCATCCGCCACGGGCAGATGGTGAATGCGGTGCTCTTTCATCTTTGCGGCGCATTCTGTGATCAACATGGGTGCAGAAACCGTGATGAGAGGGGTTGCCATAATGTCTTTTACTTTTGTTTTGGTGGGATCGTTACCCTGGGCAACGATCTTGTCAACTATATTAATGGAAGTGACAATTCCGTAATCAGGATTGTCAGCGGTTTTTTCGACTATCAGGGAGGTGGCATATCGGTGGCGCATAATGTGAAGGGCTTCGTACACCGTGGTATCAGGATCGACGAACACTACCAGATGGCTCATCCAGTCCTTGACAGTAGATTTTTCCATTCCTCATCTCCTCGCGCAACGAAAACGCAATTGTGTGATAGTGTGTTACCGATTATGTAATCAATACTGTAGTATATCCCGGTTAAAAAGTCAAATGCGGATTGTCAGACAGATTAGGGTATTTCATCAGTTAACCATTCCCAATCGCGCATGGTCTTTAGCATCTCGTGGGCGGTCAGGTCAAGCTGAATGGGCGTGATCGAAACAAAACCCGCCTGCAAATCACCAAAATCGGTTCCCTCGTCCGGAACACCGGTAGGCGCTTCACCCCCGATCCAGTAATATGGTCTGCCGCGCGGGTCTTCACGCTTGATCAGTTCATCACGATAAATGCGCAGACCCTGGCGCGAAACCCGATAGCCTCTCAGATTTTCCGTCTGAAGGTACGGAACGTTTACATTCAATAATATATTCTTGGGAAATTCCCGCGCCAGTAGACTGGCAGCAACCACCCGTCCCACCCGGGCGGCGGCTGAATAATCAAGCGTACCGCTGAAATATTCAGGGGCATCCAGGGATACCGCCACCCCGCGCACACCGCCTATCGCGGCTTCCATGGCAGCGGTGACTGTCCCGGAATAGGTGACGTCGTGACCAATGTTTGCGTTGGGATTGATGCCGGAAACCACGATATCAATGGGGGACTCGACCACACCCATCAGCGCCAGGGCAACACAATCTGACGGGGCGCCATCGCACGCGAGCGCGCGCGACCCATCTGCCAGCACAGCCGGTTTCACCCGCAACGGTCGGTTCAACGTTTTTACGTGACCCGACGCTGACCAGTTGTGATCCGGTGCCAGGATCGTCACCTCGCCCAGTTTGCGCAATTCCTGCGCCAGCGCCAACAAACCCGGTGCGTAAACCCCATCGTCATTTGTAACGAGAATGTGCATTAACAAGCCCCTTTTTACAAAGATAAAACAAATTATACACGCCTCGCTCCGGTAATGTTTTTCTGCCGGATCTGGTTTTTATGATATAATTCGTCGGCTGTGGTGATAAGCCGCAGACTATCACACGCGTCATCCGATCTCACTTGCGTGCTGCCACAAGCAGTGATGGTGAGGCTGAAGAAGACGCTGGAAAAAACGCAAAGGAGTATTACCCCATGAGTTCTATCATTTCCATGAAGTCACTGTTGGAAAGCGGCGTTCATTTTGGACATCGCACAAATAAGTGGAACCCCTGATGCGCCAGTACATTTTTACCGAGCGCAACGGCATCCACATTATCGACCTGCAGCAAACAGTTAAATTGCTCACCACAGCGTATAACCTTGTGCGCGATACAGCTGCCGCAGGCGGCACCATTATGTTCGTCGGCACCAAACGCCAGGCGCAGGAAACGATCGCTGAAGAAGCGACGCGCTGCGGTATGCCTTACGTGACGGAACGCTGGCTGGGCGGAATGCTCACCAACTGGAACACAATGTTCAATCGTATCCAGGAACTTGAAAAACTGGAGCACATGCGTGACTCAGGCGAAATTCATCGACTGACCAAAAAGGAAGGCTTGCTGATCGAACGCGAGATCAAACGCTTGCAGACCCGCTTATCCGGTGTGCGCGAAATGAAACGCGTTCCTGACCTGATCTTCATTGTGGATGTGATGCGCGAACACACTGCTGTGCACGAAGCCAACCTCAAAGCCGTTCCCATCATCGCCCTTGTTGACACCAACTGCGATCCGCGCCAGGTGGATTATGTCATCCCCTCCAATGATGACGCGATTCGCGCCATCAAATTGCTTGTCGGTAAGATCGCCGACGCCGTGATCGAAGGCAAGTCAATGTACAAGGAAGAAGACCGCGATGAAGCAGCCACTGCTGAAACCCCTGCCGGTCGTGTCGCCGCTGGTGCACGCCCGCGCTTCGAGGAAGAGGTAGAACTGGAAGACAAGGACCTGCTGGGTGAGTCAACACTCGCCAAGATCGTCCCCCCTGTGGTTGAAGAGGATGCAGACGAAGAAGCCGAGAGCGAAGAAGAAATCGTTGAAGAAACCGTCGTAGAAGCCGTTGAAGAACCGGCCGAGGAAACAGTTGAAGAAGCTGTTGAAGAAACCGTCGAGGAAGTTGTTGAAGAAACAGTTGAAGAAACAGAAGAAAAAGCAGACGCCGAAGCGGAAAGTAAAGAGACTGCCGAATAGTGATTAACACTGGCAACAGACCGGTGACCCATTTGAAAACGAGGAAATAGATATGGAAATTACCACTGAAATGATCAAAACACTGCGCGAGACCACGGGCGCTGGTATTCTGGACTGCCGTAAGGCACTCGAGCAATCCAACGGCGACCTGAAAGCCGCGATGGAATTTCTGCGCGAAAAAGGGTTGGCCACTGCCACAAAGCGTTCGGGTAGAACCGCTTCCGAAGGTGTCGTCGAGCTATATTCCCACGGCAATGGCCGGGTGGGTGTTATGGTTGAACTGAACTGCGAGACTGATTTTGTTGGCCGCTCCGAATCATTCCGGACTTTGGCTCATGAACTGGCTTTGCAGATCGCAGCCACCGCCCCCGAGTTCATCCTCGAAAGCGACATTCCAGAGGAAGTCATCCAACGCGAAACCAAGATCGCCACTGCCAAAGCCAAAGAAGAAGGCAAACCGGAGAATATCATCCCCCGAATCATTGAAGGATCACTGAAAAAATATAAAGATGAATTCGTTCTGGTCAACCAGGCTTATATCCGTGACGAAAGCATCACCATCCAGGAGCTGATCAATCAAAACATCGCCGCGCTGGGTGAAAATATAATCGTTCGCCGCTTCGCCCGCTGGGCGCTCGGCGAGACGTCAGGGTCAGAAGAGACCGAATAATGCCCTTCAAAGACCAACCATCCGGTTGGTCTTTTCTTAACCAAAGGAGGAAATATGGAGGAACTTAAGTACCGCAGGATCTTGTTGAAACTGGGAGGCGAGTCCCTTGCCGGACCATCCGGAATCGGGATTGACGCCGCCCAGGCGAAGGATATCGCGCGCCGCATGAAGGAAGTGCGCGAACTTGGGGTGGATGTTGCCATCGTGATCGGCGCGGGCAATCTGTGGCGCGGTAAGGTGGGGTTGGAGATGGGGATGGAACAGGCTACCGCAGATTACATGGGTATGCTCGGAACCATTATGAACGCCCTCGCCCTGATGGACGCGCTCGAACACCAGGACGTGGTCACACGCGTGATGACCTCCATTGAAATGAAGACCGTCGCCGAGCCATACATCCGGCGGCGCGCCATCCGCCACCTTGAAAAAGGACGCGTGGTTATCTTTGGGGGCGGAACCGGCAACCCTTACTTTTCAACCGACACCGCCGCCGCGCTGCGCGCGATGGAGATCGAGGCGGACGTGCTCATCAAAGCGACCAAGGTTGATGGGGTGTACGACAGCGACCCCAAGATCAACCCCAGCGCGGTGAAATTCGATGAGCTCACGTATATTGACTCGATCAATCTTCACCTCGGCGTGATGGACTCCACCGCCGTGACCATGTGCATGGAGCATGAACTGCCCATCCACGTGTTGAATCTGTGGGACGTGGACGCGCTGAAGAAAGCGCTCTACGGCGAAAAGGTCGGAACGATCGTTCATTAATTTTGAAAGATAATAAAAAACCGACGGGCAGACCCGTCGGTTTTTTATAACTAGGGAAAGTAGCCCGGGGAAACCCGACAGGGACGCGGGAACACAGACTGAAATTCCCGCCCGGCAGGATCCGGGTGAAGTTCCCTCCTGAGCCGCTCAGGTGAAATCTTTTTTGACAAGTAGTCTGAGCCGCCCAGCCCGGCGTTAACAGGGCAGCCGATAAAGCAGATAATAAGTCGGAACAAGCGGGTCGCAAATGTGACCAACCTGGGTGGTACCGCGGGTAATTCTCCCCGTCCCTTGATGTGGACGGGTTATTTTTTAACAGGAGTGCAGATGGCAGACTATGAAGAAATTATCAGTAAACTGAAACTGGACAGGAAAATGCCATTCGCGAGGCGCAGTTGATCAGTGATGAATCGACAGCGGCAAAATTTAAGACCACGTACCTGTCACCATCTTCAGTACTCGCGGAGAGTACGCAGGCGATCAAATCAATTGAGCCGAAGTACAAACCGTTGGTCGGGCAGGCATCGAACGAACACAAGCAATTCCTGACCCAGCTGTACGATCAGGCGATTACTGCATTAAAGGAGCAGCAATTACAAACATCCCTGGCATCGGAAAAACTCGATATCACCCTGCCCGGGCGTCCCGTCCACCGCGGACGGCTGCACCCAGATACACAGATCCTGCGCGAACTACTGGACATTTTCAGCGACATGGGCTTCCAGGTCTTCCAGTCGCGCGAGGTGGAGACTGACGAGTACAACTTCCAGCTGCTCAACTTCCCGGTGGGACACCCGGCGCGCGACATGCAAGACACCTATTTCATGGATGTGCCGGATCGCGGCGACAATCCGCTTGTGCTGCGCACGCATACCTCGCCCGGTCAGATCCGAGCCATGCGCGAGACAGCAGCGATCAACCCATCCGATCCACCGCCGGTGCGCGTCATCGTGCCAGGTATGGTATACCGTTATGAACAGGTGGATGTGCGCCACGAAACCCAATTCGACCAGCTCGAAGGGCTGGCGGTGGGTGAAGGCATCACATTCTCAGACCTCAAGGGCACGCTCACTGACATGGCGCGCCGCCTCTTTGGTCCGGATGCGCGCACGCGTTTCCGCGCCTCCTACTTCCCGTTCACTGAACCTTCAGCGGAATTTGACATCCAGTGCTTTCAATGCAAAGGCGCCGGCTGCGGTGTTTGCGGAGGCGGTTGGCTTGAGATCGGCGGCAGCGGGATGGTTCACCCCAACGTGTTGAAGAACGGCGGCTACGATCCCGAACGCTTTACCGGTTTCGCTTTTGGCTTCGGCGTGCAGCGAATCGCCATGCTGCGCTACGGCATCAACGATATCCGCTACTTCTGGGACAATGATCTCAGGTTCCTGGAACAATTCTAAGATTAATGAATAGTGGGCTGTGATTGGTGGATCGGAAACCAATTCCCGGGAACTAATCACAAATCACTTCACTTATGGAGTCTACACATGAAAGCACCCTTATCCTGGTTAAAAGATTTCGTCGAAATTGACCTCCCGATCGCCCGGCTGGCGCACTTGATCACCATGGCGGGCATGGAGGTTGAAGAAATTCAGATTATCGGACTGCCAATGCCTGAAACCGGCAGCACCACCGCCCAGGTACGCGGGTTGGAATGGGACCGCGAGAAGATCGTGGTCGCCGAGGTGACCGAGGTGATGCCCCACCCCAACGCCGACCGCCTGGTGTTGTGCCGGCTGAATGATGGTACAGAGGAACACATCGTGCTCACAGGGGCGCCCAACCTGTTTGAGTTCAAGGGGATCGGTCCGCTTTCGCAGCCGCTCAAAGTCGCTTACGCGAAGGAAGGCGCGCAGTTGTACGACGGACACCAGGAAGGATACACACTCACCACGCTCAAACGCACAAAGATCCGCGGGGTTGAGTCCTACTCCATGATCTGCTCTGAGAAGGAACTTGGTATCTCTGACGAGCATGAGGGCATTATGATCCTCGATCCAGCCTTAATACCGGGTACACCGCTGGTTGACGTGCTCGGCGACGCTGTGATCGATGTGAGCCTTCTACCCAGCTTCGCGCGCTGCGCCAGCATCCTCGGGCTGGCTCGTGAAATCGCCGCCATCACCGGCAAACCGCTTAACACACCGCGCTTTTCCCCGCCCCCAACCATCGGCAATGCAGCTTACGCTTCACTGGAAATTACCGACCCCGGGTTGAATCCGCGTTTCGTGCTCGGTCTGATTCGCGACGTGAAGGTCAAATCAAGCCCGCAGCACGTGCAGCAGCGCCTCAAACTGGCGGGTATGCGCCCCATCAACAATGTGGTCGACGCTACCAATTACGCCATGTTAGAACTGGGTGAACCACTGCACGCTTTTGATTATGATGTACTCGTAAAACGAGCCGGCGGCAAACCGGTGAAGATCAGCACCCGCTCAGCCAAAAAAGGCGAGGTGCTGACCACCCTGGATGATATCGAACGCAAGCTGGATGAGGGTACCATTCTCGTGTGCGATGAAGCCGGCATCCTCTCACTGGCTGGTGTGATGGGCGGGCTGGAATCAGAGGTGACAACCAGCACGCGTAATATCCTCCTGGAAGGCGCTGCCTGGAACATGATCAACATCCGCCGCACTGCCAGGGCGCAAAACCTTCCCTCTGAAGCCTCCTACCGATTCACTCGTGGTGTGCACCCTCCATGGCGGAGACCGGTGTGCGGCGCGGATTACAGCTGATGACCGATTGGGCGGATGGCAGCGTTGACCCGCTGCTGGTGGACGCTTATCCGGTGCCAGTCGAATCGCCTGTGGTGGAGATCACCCCGCGGGATGTAAAACGCTGGCTTGGTCTTGACCTTACCGCCATGCGCATCGCTGAATTGCTTGCGAGGCTTGAGTTCGCGGTTGAGATCAGCGGCGAGATTGTGCGTGCCACCTGCCCCGATCACCGCCTGGATATCGGCGTCGGGATCACCGGCAAGGCGGACCTGATCGAAGAGGTTGCCCGAATTCACGGATATGACAATATCCCTGAAACGCGCATGGAAGACCAGCTCCCGCTGCAACTGGGCAATGTGCCTCTCAAACGGACGGAGCATGTGCGCGATCTACTGGTCGGGCTTGGTTTGCAGGAAGTGGTCAGTTATCGCTGGACCACACCGGAGAAGGAAGGTCGCCGCCTTCCCGCCCAGTCCGATCCGGATGACAAACCTTATGTGCGCATTGCTAATCCGCTGGCGTATGAAAAAGCCTTCCTGCGCCACAGCCTTGTGGCGAGCCTACTGGATACGGCGGAACGCAACGCGCGCCACGCTCAAAAAATGATGCTCTTCGAGATCGGTCCGGTCTTCCTGCAATCCGAGGATCCTTCCGGATTGCCGGATGAGCTGGCTAGGCTCGGAGTGCTGATGACGGTCAACGCAGCCCGGCGGGCTGGCAGAAATCAGATACATCAGCAATGGATTATTACGACCTCAAAGGCGTGATCGAAGACCTGCTGCAAGGGCTGAAAATTGAAAATGTTACCTACCTGCCCGGAGAGCACCCCAGCTACCACCCCGGCAAATGCGCGCTGATCTGCGCAGGGGAAAAGCAGCTGGGCGTGATGGGTGAAATTCACCCGGCGGTGCGTGAGCGTTACGACTGGGGAGACACCTTCAAATATCCCGTCCTGGCGGCTGACATCAACCTGGATCTGCTCATCAACCTCATCCCCGAATTGACCCGTACAAAGGATATCCCATCCTTCCCGGCGGTGGTGGAGGACCTGGCAATCCTGTTGGACGAAACCATTCCCGCGGTCGATGCGGAAAAGCTGATCCGCCAGGTTGGTGGAAAAATTCTCGCGGATCTGCAGTTATTCGACGTGTTCCGCGGCGGGCAAATTGGCAGCGGGAAGAAGAGCCTGGCTTACCGGCTCACCTACCAGGCATCTGACCGCACCCTGACCGATAGCGAGGTCGCGCAGGTGCGCAACCGCATCCTCAAACGCCTGGAGTATGAGATCGGTGCAAAATTGAGGAGTTAGATATATACCTGACCTAAAAAAACCTCCCGGAAATAAACCCGGGAGGTTTTTAGTGTCGACAATCTGCATCTCTGATGATGAACTGTGGCGAGCCTCTTGCAGTTATTCCTGGTAGCTGCCCATGCAGGAGAATATCCGGTCGATATCGACCTCGGTCAGCTTCTCGTAAGCCTCTGATGCACCAAGGTTTTCATCCAGCTGCTCAAGACGGGTCGCGCCTGTGATGACGGAGGAAACCTCCTTGCGGCGCAGGATCCACGCGATGGCGAGTTGCGCGGGAGTGATGCCCAGGTCATTTGCAACCCCGGTCAGGCACTTGACCACCTCAACGCGTTCAGGCGTGATGCGGTCGCGGATCCAGCTGTAATCCTCCAACGAAGCCCGGCTGCCTTTTGGAACACCGTTGTTGTACTTTCCAGAAAGAACTCCGAAATAAAGCGGGGAGAAGGTGGTTAACCCCAAGCCAAGCTCCCTCGCCACCGGCATAACCGTATCCTCCACGCGCTTACGATGGAAGATGTTGTATTGAGGTTGATCCATTGTCGGCGGAATCAAGCCGAATTGGCGGGCTGTACCATACGCCTGCATGATCTGACTGGCTTCCCACTCCGAGGTTCCCCAGTAAAGCACTTTTCCCTGGTGGATGAGGTCGGTCATTGTGCGCACGATCTCCTCAACGGGGGTGTCCGGATCATAACGATGGCAGAAATACAAGTCAACGTAATCCGTTCCCAGGCGTTTAAGGGAGGCGTGGATTGACTCAGTGATGTGTTTGCGTGAAAGTCCCCGGCCGTTGGGACCCTTGAAGGTTGGCCAGAACACCTTGCTGGAAATGACCAGCTCCTCACGCGGCATGGTCGCGATCGCTTTACCCATCACGATTTCCGCCTGACCATTGGCATACATATCCGCGTTGTCAAAGAAGTTGATCCCCTGATCGAACGCCTCTTTGATCAGGCTGATTGCTGTCGATTCATCGATCTGGTTGCCAAAAGTGATCCACGCGCCCAGCGAAATTTCGCTTACCTTGATTCCTGATTGACCTAAACGTCGATAGTGCATGCTTTACTCCTTTACCTCATCACCCGGTCCTATACCAAGTGGTTTCCATTTTGAATTATTTGCCCGCAAACGATGCATACCGCCGCCGCGGTTGTGCAGCAGGTCGAAGTTTTCAGGTTTGATGCTGAGCTCTTCACCATCCAGCAACCCACTCACACCGGATTGCCCCGGTTCGCCGCGCTTATGCTGGCAATACCAGCAGGTCTTCGGATCATGCGCAACGTAATCCTGCGGCTCCTCGTAGGTGGTAATGTAACCTTCGTAATTCCGCAGGATGATCTTATGGTCTGAAGAACTGATGTGATAGTTGGGCATCACCGGAATCTTTCCACCACCACCGGGAGCATCCACCACGAAAGTCGGAACAGCGAAACCGGAGGTGTGACCGCGCAGTCCTTCGATGATCTCGATTCCCTTGGCAACGGGAGTGCGGAAATGACCTCCCCCTTCCACAAGGTCGCACTGATAGAGATAATACGGGCGCACGCGAATGCGCACCAGCTTTTGCACCAGGTCCCGTTGGATGTGCACGCAATCGTTGACGCCAGCAAGCAACACTGACTGGTTTCCGAGCGGGATACCGGCGCGCGTCAGTTTATCCGCCGCTGCCTCAAGTTCGAGCGAAATCTCGTTGGGATGGTTCACGTGAATGTTCATCCACAATGGATGGAAGCGCTGCAGCATATCGGTTAGCTCATCTGTCACGCGCATGGGCATAAATACCGGCACACGCGAGCCGATGCGGATGATCTCGATATGCGGGATCTCCCGCAGTCGTGTGAGCAGTTCTTCCAACAGCTTGGGTGGAAGCGTAAGCGGATCCCCGCCGGAAAGGAGCACATCTCTCACCTGGGGGGTCTTTTTCAGATACTCGATCTGGGCGTCCCATTCACTGCGCGAAAACGTCTGGTTAGGGTCGCCGACGATGCGCGCGCGGGTGCAATAACGGCAATAAGTGGCGCACTGGGTGGTTACCAGCATCAAAACACGGTCGGGGTAACGGTGCACCAGTCCGGGCACCGGTGAATGGCGATCTTCGGCGAGCGAATCCTCCATCATACCCGTAAACGCGTCCACCTCTCCGGCAGTGGGAATAACCTGCCGGCGGATGGGGTCATTTGGATCATCAGGATCGATCAAAGAAGCAAAGTAAGGAGTGACATCCACACGGAACAATCCAGGTGAATTCAAGGCTTTACGCTCGCTATCTGTCAGTGGAAAAACCTGCTCGAAATCCTCAACCGAGTTCAAACGGTTGCTTAATTGCCAGCGCCAGTCATTCCATTTCTCATCCGGTATATCTGCGAATGCCTGAGCGCGTTTTGACACAAAAGGCGTTGGTGACATAAACACTCCTGTGATTTGGAATAAATCTATATAGATGATTTTAAGGGTTAATTCAAAGCGGGTCAACCAGCGCGCTCAATTCTAATGAATCTACCCTGGTGAATTACGGTGACGGACTATGAAGGTCTGTATCTCGTTGCGCCATATAAAAGTTTTATTAGAACGTTTTTCCCTTCCTTGACTTGAATTTTCCAGCGTGTTATCATTATTTCCGGATAATTAGCACTCGATAGCCTTGAGTGCTAAATTTTGAACAAGATGAATGATTTAACCGAACGCCAACGATTTCTACTTTCCCTGGTGATCCACGAATATGTCCGCTCGGCGATGCCGGTTGGCTCTAAACACGTTGTGGATGAATTCAACCTGGATATGAGCTCTGCAACCGTGCGCAACGATATGGCAGTGCTGACAGATATGGGCTACCTGCGTCAACCGCACCTATCCGCCGGGCGGGTGCCCACCGAGGACGGATATCGTCTTTTCGTCAGCAATATTGTTCAGGAAACCGACCTGCCCGACTCAACCCGCCGTACCATTTCGCACCAGTTCTACCAGATGAGGCAGGATGTTGAAGGTTGGACGCGCCTGGCGGCTTCGGTGCTCGCGCACCAATCACGCGCCGCTTCGCTGGTCACCGCGCCTCACCCCGAAGAGTCCCGCTTCAAGCATATTGAACTCATCGCTGCGCGCGGGCGCCAGGTGTTGATGGTGCTGGTTCTGATGGGCGGAGAGATCCTGCAACGGTTTATCACTCTCGACGAACCCGTAACACAGGAGCAGCTCTCCAGCGCTGCAGATCACTTCAACAACCTCTACACCGGCCGTAACATTGAGGATATGTCTTCAGATCACACCCCTCTAAACACGCTCGAGCAGGATTTCCGCAAATCCGTGCTGGACGAGATGGAGAGCGCGGAATCAATGATATCGGGTGATGTCGTGCTGGACGGCTTGACGAATGTGCTTGCAGAGCCTGAGTTTTCAGCCCCGGGTGAAGCCCGGCGCGCGCTGAGGGTGCTGGAAGAGAAACCGCTGCTCAACGAAATCCTTTCAAAGACCGTGCTGCATAGCCATTCACAGGGCGGTGTGCAGGTGCTCATCGGCGGTGAGGGGATATACGACGCCCTCTCACAGGTTTCGATCGTTCTGGCGCGTTACGGCACCCCGGGTCTGGCAACCGGCACGCTGGGCGTTCTTGGTCCAATGCGCATGCCATACGGAAGAACCATATCGATCGTGAGATTCCTCTCCAGTCTACTATCAGACATGGTGAACGACACGATTGTTGAATAAAAAATTTAACCAAGGAATGAGTCATGGACAAACCCAAGAAGAAAACCCGCATACACGCTCGTGAAGAAAAAAAAGAACCCGATCTCGCGCCTGAAGAAGCCTTAAAAAATGAGTTAGAGGCGCTGACATTGCAACTTTCTGATGCCCAACAAGAAGCCGCCGCCAACCTGGATGGATGGCAGAGAGAACGGGCGGAGTTCGTGAATTACAAGAAACGCATCGAGCGAGACCATGCTCTATCCAGGCAGGATATCACCGGTTCGATCATCAAAAAGTACCTCGTCATATTGGATGACCTCGAGCTTGCGCTGAAGGACCGTCCAAACGACCCCGCCGGAGCGGCATGGGCGCAAGGCATCTCATTAATCACCAAGAAGCTGTACGCGATCCTTGAAAGCGAGGGCATCGAGCGGATCTTTGAAAATAAAGTTCCCTTTGACCCGAATATCCACGAAGCGATCTCGAACGAAGAAAACGATGAGTTTGAAAGCGGCGAAGTGATCGAAGTCGTCCGCCAGGGCTATAAATTAGGCGACCGCACCTTGCGACCCGCAATGGTGCGTGTGGCAAAATAATCTTAAAAAACAAGAGGACATTATGGGAAAAATCATTGGCATTGATCTCGGCACCACAAACTCAGTCGTCGCGGTAATGAGCGGCGGCGAACCCATCGTCATACCCTCCGCGGAGGGTGAACGCCTTATTCCATCAGTCGTGGCGGTCAACAAGAACCACGAGCGTATCGTAGGTCGCGCCGCGCGCAATCAGGCAATTGTCAACCCCGAAAACACCATCTTTTCCATCAAGAGGCTGATGGGTCGCAAGTTCAACGACGCGGAGGTGCAGCGGACGATCAGCCGGGTACCTTACAAGATCAGCGCGGCGAGCAACGGCGATGTACGCGTTACCCTTGATGGGAAGGAATACAGCCCATCCGAGATCAGCGCTATGATCCTGAGCAAACTCAAGGCAGACGCTGAAGCCTACCTGGGTGAGAGCGTGACCCAGGCGGTTATTACCGTGCCGGCTTACTTTAACGATTCTCAGCGCAACGCCACCAAAGACGCTGGCCGCATCGCTGGTCTGGAAGTGCTGCGCATCATCAACGAACCCACCGCCTCCTCACTGGCATACGGTTTGGATAAGAAAAAGAACGAGGTCATTGCCGTGTATGACCTGGGCGGCGGCACCTTCGATATTTCTGTGCTGGATGTGGGAGAAGGCGTTTTCCAGGTTCGATCCACCAATGGCGACACATTCCTGGGTGGAGACGACTTCGACCAGCGGGTAATGGATTACCTGATCGAGGAATTCAAGAAAACCAACAGCATTGATGTACGCAGTGACCGGCAGGCGTTGCAGCGCCTCAAAGAAGCCGCTGAAAAAGCCAAGATCGAGCTTTCAACGGTGCAGCAGACTGAGATCAACCTGCCCTACCTCACGGCAGATGCAACCGGTCCCAAGCACCTTGTGCTTACACTTACACGCGCCAAACTAGAGCAATTGACCGGCGACCTGGTACAGAAAACGTTGGACCCCATTCGCCGCGCGATATCAGACGCCGGATTGAAATCCTCCGAGATCAACGAAATCGTGCTGGTCGGCGGGATGACCCGTATGCCCGCAGTGCAGGAAGCGGTCAAACGCGAATTCGGGAAGGACCCTCACAAGGGCGTTAATCCTGATGAGGTTGTAGCGGTAGGCGCCGCGATCCAGGCTGGTGTTCTGGGCGGTGATGTGAAGGACATCCTCCTTCTGGATGTGACCCCGCTGACACTATCAGTCGAAACACTTGGCGGCGTCTCCACTCCGCTCATCGAGCGCAATACCACCATCCCGACCCGCAAGAGCCAGGTCTTCTCCACCGCTTCAGACGGACAGACCCAGGTCGAGATCCACGTACTGCAGGGCGAACGCCCGATGGCAACAGACAACAAATCGCTCGGCAAATTCAACCTGGATGGCATCCCGCCCGCCCCGCGCGGCATCCCGCAGATCGAGGTGACCTTCGATATCGATGCCAACGGTATCCTCAACGTGACGGCGCTGGACAAAGCCACCAACCGATCGCAGCACATCACCATTACCGCGTCCAGTGGTCTCTCGGAAGCGGAAATCGAAAAGATGAAACGCGATGCTGAAGCGAACGCAGAGGTCGACCGCAAACGCAAGGAACTGGTTGAAGTACGCAATAACGCCGACAATACCATTTACGCGGCTGAGAAACTGCTGAAAGAGAATGGTGACAAGATCCCCGCTGACATTAAGAAAGAAGTAGAGGACGGGGTGAGCAATCTGCGCGGAATCATCAACGAAGACGACGCAGAACGTATTCGAACGGCGACTGATTCGCTTGGTCAGACCATCCAAAAAGTGGGCGCCAGCATGTACCAGCAACCGGAACCAGGCTCACAGGATGGGGCGGGTCAGGCGGAGCAGGCAGGGCCGGAGGATGGCGGCAACCAGCCGCCTGAAGGCGATGCCGGTGATGTGGTGGATGGTGAGTTCAAATCGATCTGATCTACGGTGATTTGAGCAGGTATAATCAGCGGGGCGTTAAGGTGTGAAAACCTGACGCCCCTTGAACCGTACCTGATGATGAAGGACTGAGTATGACCAAACGTGACTATTACGAAGTACTGGGTGTTAACCGCAACGCCTCAGCAGAAGAGCTGAAATCCGCTTTCCGCTCGCTGGCGCGGAAGTATCATCCTGATATGAATAAAGAAGCCGACGCGGAAGAAAAATTCAAAGAGATCAACGAAGCTTACGCTGTTCTTTCAGACGCTGAAAAACGGCGCGCTTACGATCAGTATGGATTCGCCGGCGTGAATAACACTGGCGGCGTCCCTGATTGGACGAGTATGGATTTCGCGGATATCTTCGGGGAATTCTTCGGCTTTGCCACCGGCGCATCGCGCCAGCGCCAGAACGCGCCCCGGCGTGGTCAGGACCTTGCGTACACGGTTACGCTTAACTTTGAAGAAGCCATTTTTGGTGTTGAAAAGGAAGTGGAAATCACGCGCGACGAGGTATGTGAAACCTGCCGCGGCAGCGGAGCGGAACCCGGCACAACTCCTGCAAAATGCACAAACTGCGGCGGTCGCGGCGAAGTAAGGCAGGTACGCCAGACCTTCCTGGGTTCCATGGTACAGGTAACCACATGCCCCGTGTGTAACGGACGCGGCGAGATCATCGATACCCCATGCCATACTTGCCGCGGAAGAGGACTCGAACGCAAGACTCGCATGAAAAAAGTCGCCATTCCCGCCGGTGTGGACAGCGGTACACAAATTCGTCTCGCTGGCGAGGGGCAGCCGGGGATCAATGGCGGACCAACGGGCAACCTGTATATTGAAATCAAGGTAAAGGGACATAAATTCTTCCGCCGCCGCGGAAATGATATCCTGCTCGACCTGAACATCAATGTCGCGCAGGCGTCTTTGGGCGCTGAAGTGGAAGTACCCACAGTTGATGGACCGACCAAACTTAACATTCCAGCTGGCACCCAACCCGGCAAAGTGTTTACCCTGCGCGGCAAAGGCAGCCCGATCCTGCGCTCGAATCAGCGCGGTGATCAGCAGGTGATCGTCAATGTGGAAATTCCCACGCGCCTGAGCGATGATCAGCGTGTTCATTTCGAAGCCCTGGCTGAATCAATGGGCACGGAAGTACGACCCCAGGAAAAGGGATTCTTCGACACGTTGAAAGAGGTGTTCGGTGGCTGATGCAAAGTGGCTGCAGGTCTCGCTAACCGTTGACGGCGAACTCGCTGAGGCTGTCTCGGAGGTGCTTGACCGCTTTACGAGCGGCGGTGTTGTAGTGGAAAGTGATGTGAAGTACAACAGCGCCGCGGATATGGGCACACCGTATGGTCCGGTGAAAGTTTTTGGTTACTTGGTCATCGATGAGCAACTGGAAGAAAACCGCCGCAGACTAGAGGAAGCCCTGTGGCACTTGCACACCATCCGGGAGCTGCCGACGCCCCAGTACACTGAGATCGCTGACGAGAACTGGATGAACGCCTGGAAGGACCATTATCACCCCATTCCCATTGGCCAGAAATTGCTTGTTCTGCCGGCGTGGATCGAACAACGGGACATGGACCGTGTGGCGGTGAAGATCGACCCAAGCATGGCGTTCGGTACCGGTACGCACCCTTCGACCCAGTTGTGTCTTGAATTGATTGAATCCTACACGCGCGCAGAAAAACCCGTGATCGATATTGGCTGCGGTTCAGGCATCCTGTCCATCGCCGCGATCAAACTTGGCGCCAGCCGCGCCATTTGCGTGGATATTGACGCTGCAGCCATCAAGTCAACCCGCGAAAACAGCCGGGCAAACGGTGTCGATGACCGCGTTGAAGCCGGTCAGGGGTCGATCAACGATGTAGCAGCCGGTGGTTTTTCGGTCAGGCACGCTCCGCTTGTGCTGGCAAACATCCTGGCGCCGATCTTGATCAGGCTGTTCGATGACGGCATGGCGAACCTGGTGGAACCTGGAGGTATGATCATCCTGGCAGGTATCCTGGCTGAACAGGCTGAAAGCGTGCGCGTTGCCGGAGAGGCCAAAGGGCTGGTGTTCGTTGAACAACGCCAGATCGGTGACTGGATCGCATTGGCGATGAGAAAATAAAAACAGAACATTTCGAATGATCCGGTCCGCATTCCTGCGGACCTTTTTATTTGACAGCGGCTGCTGAAATGCCTATACTAAGCGACATGAACAAGCTGATCATTCGCCCTGCCAATGAACTTGACGCACAGGGCATCGTCAAAATCTACAATCCCTACATCACAGACACAACGATCACATTTGAAGAAGACCCCGTCTCTGTGAGTGAAATTAAGCGCAGGATCGAAAAAGTACAAACGCTTGGACTTCCATGGATATGCGGCGAGGTCAATGGCGGCCTGGCCGGGTACGCGTATGCCACCCGCTGGCGGGAACGGTCGGCTTACCGCTACACGGCGGAATCTGTGATCTACTTAAACAAGACGAGCGTCGGGCAAGGATATGGAAGCAGACTCTATAAAACGCTCATTGAACAATTACGAGAAGCCGGTATCCACGCGGTTATAGGTGTGATCGCCCTGCCCAACCCTGTCAGCGTGACGCTGCACGAAAAGCTGGGGTTCACAAAGGTCGCACATTTCACCGAGGTCGGCTTTAAGTTTGGACATTGGCTGGACGTGGGTTACTGGCAGCTCATGCTTTGATCCAGCAAAAGAATATATACCCCCATTTTAAACTTAAACATGGTCGTCAGTCACCATACTCGCTGCGGTAGGGTGCCTGCTCTTCAATATCACCAATAAATTCAGGCAGTGGATGGTGCCCCAACAACTGCCGGATCGCCTGTACTTCACCACTGTGATACCAGTAGTGGTAGATCAGGCGCAGCATTGCGGTACCCATATTCTGACCAACCGACTTACCATGCCGCAGAAGTTCCTGTTGCAGGTCTGCGCTGGTCAGTTTATCGAGATACGGACAGGTTGTATGGGTCACATCAAGCCACATCTTCTGTACATCCGCAAGCGAAGGGGTGCTCTTCGGTTTGCCATAAGCATACAGGCTAAAAAGGTCCGGGTATAGCGTTTTACCCTGTGCCAGGTGCAGCCAGTAGTGCTGCTCCTGCCAGGCCAGGTGTCCCACCAGCCAACTTATACAATTCATCGGTCCAAGGTGTTTGGCAGCGTCCGCTTCTGACAACCCCTCAAGCCCGCGCAGCCATTCACTACGTGTAAAGTATAACTGAGCAACCAGTGGATGAACCATCTCCCACCTCCTTCGAAATGACGCCCACTTTAGAAAGTTGTCTCTCTTTCATGATACATCTATATCGCGTTAATGCAAAACCCGGTCAGTTGAATGCTGACCGGGTGTAGTTTTAAATTGCCTTAATCAAGTATTTCGAAAGAAGTGGTGATCTCCGCCACACCGCGCAAGGTGGCGGCCACCGAGCAATATTTCTCCTCTGAAAGTTCAATTGCCTGCGCAACGTCCTTCTCGGTAAGTTTTTCCCCTTTTAGACGGTAAGTCAGGTGAATTTTTCGGAACGTCCAGGGAGGATCCTTTTCCTGCTCCGCCTCTGCGCTGATCTCAAGCGCTACCAATCCGAGCCGTTTTTTGTTGAGAATCTCAACCACATCAACAGCTGTACAGGATGCCAGCGCTACCAGCATCAACTCAGATGGTTTCATCCCCACGCCTTCATCCGGTGTGGAAAGCACCACCGAATGTTTTGTTGAATCGACACCGATGAATTGCTTACCGCCTATCCATTTTACTGAAGCTGAACTCATATCTTTCTCCTTTGAAAATTCATGCCTTGCGCACAATCGCCAGCATCTCGCCTGCCAGCTTCCGCCGGGTTTCAGGGTCAACACCGTCATCTATAAGGCAATCTTTGACCATTTCCTCAATGTAAACCTCTATCGTACCCTGCAGTGCCGAGCGCGCAGCGGTTAGCTGCTGCAATACCTCGCCACACTCACGCTCCTCATCGATCATACGCGAAATGCCCGTCAACTGCCCTTGCAGGCGGTTTATGCGATTCTGAATCGCATGCTTCTGGTTTTCGTTTTTGATCTTCATCTTAAATCCTGACACGCAGGAAACTTTATCCTGCTCAGGAAAACCCGCTTGACGAAGGACCGCAGCTTGATGAGCCGATCGATCCCGTGGAAGACCCGGATGACGAGAAAAGCGAGAGCTTCTTTCGGGTTGATGTGCCTGAACAGTTAGGGCAAGGCGGCAGGTCGGAAGCCTGGGCGAAACTCAATCTTTTTTCAAACTCCTGCCCGCAATCGGGGCAAATGTATTCATACAGCGGCATACAGTTCTCCTCAATGGTATATACTCCCTGGGAGTATCTCGCAAGATTATACCATCAATCTTCACAATTGAAGCCTCTCGGATAAATTAATACTTGACATTGAACATATGTTCGTGTATGATTATAGTACAAATGACCGATAATACGGTTTGAGGAGGCAGCTATGGCGCGCAGACAACCCGGTCTCAGTGAGAGACATCGCAAGATCATGGAATTTTTAGCCAAATTTCAAAATACCAACGGTTACTCTCCGTCAATCAGGCAAATCGGAGACAGCATAAACGTTAAATCCACATCACTGGTGGATTATTATCTTACCCAGCTGCAAGAAATGGGTTATATCGAACGTGAAAATCACATTTCTCGCAGTATTCGTGTGGTTCAACCCGCTCAACCCGGCTTTTCGGTGAGCGGAAAAGTCACTGAAGCTTTTAAAAACGCCGGCACAGCTTTTTCCAATATGGTAAGCATCCCCATAGCCGGCCGGATCGTCGCAAGCGAACCGATCCCGATGCCGGTGTCTGACCTCAACTATTACGACGCAGAATCCAGCGTGGATATCGCCCGCAGCCTTTTGCCCTCCAAGGATATCAACGATCTTTTCGCGCTTGAAGTCAGCGGTGATTCGATGGTCGACGCGATGGTCAATGATGGTGACATCGTTGTCATGAGGAAAGCCGACTCCGCTAACAACGGTGAAATGGTCGCAGTGTGGCTGGATGACAAGGACGAGACCACACTAAAATATTTCTACAAGGAAGCCAATCGCATCCGTCTGCAACCCGCCAACCCTAACATGGGTCCCATTTATGTGCAGAACCCCAAAAGCCTGCGTATCATGGGCAAAGTAGTGATGGTCATCCGGCAGATCAAGTCGGTCGCTGCATAAAAGCAATCAGCAGAAAATTAAAATAAAAATCCTCCCTGAGGGAGGATTTTTTAATCGATGTAATGCTACGCGAGCTCGATAACTGCGCCGGCTTCTTCCAGTTTCTTCTTGGCGTCTTCAGCAGCTTCTTTACCAACTGCACTGAGGACTTTGGTTCCAGCGGTTTCGGCCATGGTCTTGGCTTCTACGAGACCCAGGTTGGTGAGGGCGCGAATAACCTTGATGACCTCGATCTTCTTGGGGCCAGCGTCCTTGAGGACCACATCGAACTCGGTCTTTTCTTCCTCGGGTTCAGCTGCAGCAGCAGCAGGACCAGCGGCGACAGCGACAGGAGCAGCAGCGGAAACACCCCACTTCTCCTCAAGTAATTTCACAAGATCAGCAGCTTCCAGAACAGACAAACCACTCAACTGTTCAACAATTTTCTCCAAATCAGCCATTTCAAAAAACTCCTTTTAAGTTTATTTTTTTATATTTTTTCCGGATAAGTCCGGCACATACTATGATCAGGCAGCAACAGCCGCCTTCTCAGAAAAAGCTTTAACCACAGCCGCCATTGAACGACCGGGCTCAGCCAGGGTGCGTACAAGCTTGGACGCAGGTGCATTGATAACACCAAGCAGTGTAGCGCGCATCACAGGCAATGACGGCAGGTCAGCCAGGGCTTTAACCTGTTGATCAGATATAACCTCTTTGCCCAGAAAACCGCCTTTGATCACGCGGGTTTCGTTTCCTTTGATAAAATCTGTAAAAGCTTTCGCGAGCGATGGGGGATCGTTGAACGCGAAGCCGACCAGCGAAGTACCCTCAAAGAAACCAGGAACCTGATAACCCTGAGATTCAAGCGCGCGGGTGAAGAGCGTGTTCTTCACCAGGTGAATTTCGCTGCCATTCTCACGGGCTTTGGCACGAAAAGCATCCACCTCTTTCATGGTCATACTCTTGTAATCCAAAACGAACAGCGCTTGTGTTTCAGACAACCAATTTTCGTAGCGGGCGGTTATTTCGCCCTTTTCTTTCTTTGTAAAGGCCAATGAAATCTACCTCCTTCCTTCGAAATATAAAATAATCAGTCTTTGTCCGGTTCTGCCTGACAAAGACTGATTCTCGATCCCCATAAGGGGACAACTTTCTGAATCTGGTCTTCACCTCGGCAGGATATTAAGCCATAAAGGCACCGGCTTTCTCTGGTGAACGCTGGGTATTACATCCAGCGGTTGGAATTATACCACTATTTTTCCAGCGAAATACTCATCGCCTGCAATGGATCCACCTTGATACCAGGACCCATCGTTGAGGTCACGGTCACCCTTTTAACGTAGGAGCCCTTAGAGCCTGTCGGTTTGGCTTTTTTGACCGCTTCCATTAACGCGACAAAGTTTTCAAACAGTTTATTCACCTCAAATGACGCCTTGCCAATCGGTACATGGATATTGGCGGTTTTATCGAGCCTGAACTCCACACGCCCGGCTTTGGCTTCATCAATTACACGGGGCAGGTCTTCCGGGGAGCATACCGTACCGGCTTTCGGGTTCGGCATCAAGGAACGGGGACCAAGAACACGACCCAGGCGTCCGACCTTACCCATCATATCAGGGGTGGCGATCGCCACATCAAAATCGGTCCATCCTGCTGCAATTTTGTTGATCATTTCGTCAGTATCGGCAACGAAATCCGCGCCACCTTCCTGCGCCTTGGTAGCACCTTCGCCCTGTGCAAAGACTAAAACGCGTACCGTCTTGCCCAAGCCATTAGGCAGCACAACCACATCACGCACCTGCTGATCAGCCTGGCGTGGATCCAAACCCATTCGCATATGGACTTCAATCGTTGAATCAAACTTAGTCACCGCGGTCTCTTTCGCCAGGGTCACTGCTGCAAGCGGTTCATAGGTGGTGTCTTTGTTAACCTTGGAAAGCGCTTCCAGATATTTCTTACCGTGTTTCGCCATTTTATCTCCTTCGTGGTGATAGCGGGCTCCATGAGCCCTCCCACAAACTAGTTCTCTACAATGGTAATGCCCATATTGAGGGCAGTGCCTTCAATCTGACGCATAGCGCCTTCAATATCCAGCGCGTTCATGTCTTTCATCTTGATCTCAGCAATCTCACGCACCTGTGCGCGGGTAACCTTGCCAACTTTCTCGCGGTTGGGCACCTTTGATCCGCTGGGGACTCCTGCAGCCTTCTTGAGCAACTCGGAAGCCGGAGGCGATTTAAGGATGAACGTAAACGATCCGTCGGTGAAGACGGTGATCTCTGCCGGAATGATCTCTCCTGCCCGGTTCTGTGTACGGGCATTGTATTCCTTGCAGAACGCCATAATGTTGATCCCATGCCCGGCGAGGGCAGGACCAATGGGGGGTGCAGGATTGGCTTTTCCAGCCTGGATCTGCAGCCTGACAATTGCTTTGAATTTCTTTGCCACTTTTTTTCTCCTTGGTGGTTATAACGGGTGATTTAGGGGGCACCCTCCCACAATCAGGTCTTGTGACCTGGTTATGCCTTTTCCACCTGCAAAAAGTCTAACTCCACAGGGGTTTCACGACCAAAGAAGTTCACCATTACACGAACCTTGGTCTTTTCCATATCGATATCCGAAACAATACCGCGAAAATCATTGAACGGTCCATCCACAATACGCACGCGCTCGCCGATCTTGAAGGTAACCTTAACCAGCGGGGCTTCAGCCTCCATCCGGCGAAGAATCTGCTGTACTTCTTCCGGACGCAGCGGTGTTGGGTCATTACCCATTCCCACAAAACCGGTCACACCAGGTGTATTACGGACAACATACCAGGATTCCTCAGTAAGGGTCATGTTAACCAGTACATAACCGGGGAAGACATGGCGCTCAACAGTGCGGCGTTTTCCGTCGCGCACTTCGATCTCTTCCTGGGTAGGAATAACAACATCAAAGATCTTGTCTTTCATGCCCATTGTTTCAATGCGCTGCTCAAGATTGTAGCGAACCTTGTTCTCGTATCCGGAATAGCAGTGCACCACATACCAGGCACGGTCGCTTACGCCTTCTTCCGGGAGATCATTCGATTCTCCCGCGCCCACTTCTTCTACAGGCGACGGGTCGGACTCAAGGCTCTCGGCAGGAGCTGCGTCTGTATGGCTTGAAGAGTTATCCTCTTCAGGCTTGTTTTCTTCCAGCTCTTCCTTTTTGAAATCGTCCAGCTCGTCCATAAACACCAAACCTTAATCTGCGGGTAAACCCTATCCGAGTGCTAAACCGATCAACTTGGTGAAAACAAAATCCAGTCCACCCAGAACAGCACCCATCAGGATCATCACCAGGATGACAATTTTAGTCAAACGCCACGCTTCGCGTGGAGTCGGCCAGGAAACCTTGCGCAGCTCGCCAACAGTTTCTCGCCACCAGCGTTTAATGCGATTTTCCTTTTTCTGCCTCAGGCTCTTATCTGCCATGGTCAACTCCTCATTTTCAGCTTAAAACGCCGCCATCAAGACGGCGAATCTATTCATCTCTCCAGGCAGGCCAGGCAGGAATCGAACCCGCAACCTCCTGTTTTGGAGACAGGCACTCTGCCAATTGAGCTACTGGCCTGTATACCGGCAGGGTGTTCTTCACACCCTGCCAGGCAACAATTTACTTCGTCTCGCGGTGCAGTGTGTGCTTTTTACACCGCGGGCAATACTTCTTCAATTCCATCCGGGTCGGATCGTTGCGGCGGTTCTTCTCGGATGTGTAATTACGTTCCTTGCATTCGTCACAGGCGAATGTGATGACAGGTCTGACATCTTTCTTTTTTGAAGCCATAACTTTTATCCGCAGCCAGCTAACTGGCTGACGCTCCTTTTTTCACTATTCAATAATCTTAGTGATCACACCGGCGCCAACCGTCAGACCACCTTCACGAATCGCGAACTTGCTCCCCTGCTCCAGCGCCACCGGGATGATCAGGTCGCATTCCATGGCAACATCGTCACCAGGCATTACCATCTCAACACCCTCGGGCAGTTTGATCGAGCCCGTCACATCCATCGTCCGGATGTAGAACTGCGGTCGATACCCGCTGAAGAACGGTTTGTGTCGTCCGCCTTCTTCTCGTTTCAACACGTACACCTGCGCCATGAACTTGGTGTGAGGGGTGATGCTGCCCGGTTTGGCAACTACCATTCCGCGCTCCACATCCGTGCGCTCAATGCCTCTCAGCAGCAAGCCCAGGTTGTCTCCAGCCTGTCCCTCGTCCAAAAGCTTGTGGAACATTTCCACGCCCGTGCAGACCGAGTTCATGCTCTTCTCGCGCAGTCCAACGATCTCTACCGGATCTCCTACCTTGATCCTGCCGCGATCCACACGCCCCGTCACGACCGTGCCGCGTCCCTTGATCGAGAACACGTCTTCCACCGGCATCATGAACGGTTTGTCGGTCTCGCGCTCCGGCTGGGGAATGTATTCATCCACCACCCGCAGCAGCTCTTTGATGCTCGCGTATTCCGGCGCATCCGGGTCTGTGCTGGCGCTGTCCAATGCTTCCTTCGCGCTCCCGCGCACGATCGGTGTCGCGTCGCCGGGGAACCCGTACTCGGTCAGCATCTCGCGCAGTTCCATCTCCACCAGCTCAAGCAGCTCAGGATCGTTCATCTGGTCTGTCTTGTTCAGGTACACCACGATGCTCGGCACTTCCACCTGCCGCGCCAACAGCACGTGCTCTTTCGTCTGCGGCATCGCGCCATCAGGCGCTGCCACCACCAGGATCGCGCCATCTACCTGCGCCGCGCCCGTGATCATGTTCTTGATGTAGTCACGGTGCCCGGGCATGTCCACGTGCGCGTAGTGCCGGTTCTCGGTCTCGTATTCCACATGCGCAATGTTGATCGTGATCCCGCGCGCTTTCTCTTCCGGCGCGTTGTCGATCTGATCATACGCTTTGAAATCTGCCCGCCCAAAGAACTTGCAGTACTTCGTGATCGCCGCGGTTAATGTCGTCTTCCCATGGTCGATGTGCCCCATGGTCCCGATGTTTAAGTGCGGTTTGCTCCTGTCAAATTTCTGCTTCGCCATGTTTCCTCTCCTTGGTCACATTTCTTTTTATTAATCCGGCAAGAAGAGCCCTCAATGGGAATTGAACCCATGACCTCGCCCTTACCAAGGGCGCGCTCTACCAACTGAGCTATGAGGGCTTGCCGATATAGGGGTCAGGATGGTAGAGAGCTGCCCCTGCCGAGTGGACGGTGAAGGATTCGAACCTCCGAAGGCGTTCGCCAGCTGATTTACAGTCAGTCCCCTTTGGCCACTTGGGTAACCGTCCATTTCCAAGCCGTTACCGGCTTGCAAGTGAGTCCATCACGGTGGATGATGCTCACTCGCCAACCTGTAACTGAGCCGACAATGGGAATCGAACCCATAACCTGCCGCTTACAAGGCGGCTGCTCTGCCGATTGAGCTATGTCGGCGAAAAAATTGTTAAATAACAAAATAGCGTGTTAGATTATACCAAAGCACTATCACAACGACAAGGTTTTAAAAATTCGCCTGTCGGCGAACAGCATCAACTATATCAAATCACCCCCTCTACGTCAAGGAGCAAGTGTTCTATTTTTGAGATAAACTTCAGCAATTCATAAATCTCTATCAATAATTCCCTAATAAACCGGAGCTGCGCAAGGATTTTGATTAGGATTAACCACGCCCTCAGGCATCACTCATATGAAAATAATTCTCCGTTCCCATCCACCTCAACAAAGTTTTAAACGGCTGTTGAAATGCGTCGCGGGCGGTCGATGGAGTTATATTTGTCGGGTTTTGTAGATTGATTTCGCGCCCCTTAAGCACCAGTACACCGCTCCCGGCTGCGAGAAGGTTTTGATACCAGTCAACATGATCCCCATAGGTCAGAGCGAAGACAAACCCGTCACTCACCCGCGCCGCAAGGATCGGGGTCGCGTAGGGTTTTCCGCTTACCCGACCTGTATGGCGCATCAACGCGATCGGGCTGCGCTTTTTACCGGCAATCAATCCCATTAACCGGTTGGTAAATTTCTTATTGATGTACCTGATCTTGTTTGGAATTTTCATTTATCCTTATCCCCGCGATTATCCAATTGACCTGCCTGCTTTTTTCAACACTGAGAGAGCAGTAACCATTACCCATTCGTTCATCTTTTGTGTACTCACCCCACCCCAACTTACTAATGAATTACGGACCTCCCCTGCAGCGATTGCAGCTCTTCACCGGCAGGATCCTCACCCAGCGCATCCCTGCGGTACAAATACCTGATAAATTGCCCGCTTGAGTTGAGTAGCGCTTCAATGATCGCAGATTGGCTCATTTTTCACTTCTGTATCAACCTAATTAAAACCTTCACACTTGAGCATCGTAGTAGTCAAGCAACTCGTGAGTGATCATATTGGCAGATGTAGACTTCTGCGCGCACTTGTACCGTGCACTGATCTGCCCTCGCCGCACGCTGTCCGCCAGGCTGCAGCCTTCAATCACCCGGCTGAAGAGGAAGCCGGCTGCAAAGGCATCCCCGGCTCCATTCGTATCCACCACTGGTAGATCGAGATACATCGGCGGATAAAAGGCTGTGGTCCCGCTCGTTTCCAGCGCGCAGCCATTGGCACCCATTGTGGCGAGAATAACGAGATCAGGGTTTAGCTCGAGGAATGCCTTGAGCACGGGCGTCGGATCAGGATGATTAACTGCAGAAAAGAATAAGTAATCCGCGCCACGGATGAAATCCAGCCGATACGGATCATACGGATCGACCACATCCTGAATATCGCACGCAACGGGAATACCCATGTCGCGCGCTGGTTTCAACAAATAGCGCGCCCAATTCGGGATATTGAAATGCACAAGCCTCGCACGCCGCATAAACCCGACACACTCATCCAGCAGAACCTGCAAGGACATGTGACTCTTGCCGTCATAAAAGTTCTTGCGACTTCCATCGGGATAGACAAGGTTGACACTGCGGCTGGTTCCCTGTGGATCGATATACAACCCAGTAGTATCGATGTTCTCAGATCTCAAAACTGAACGGATGTGTTCACCCATCCAATCGGCACCAATGTAGCCAATGAAGGCTGCATCAGCTCCAAGACTGTTATACGTGCGCGACGCGTAACCGCCCGCCTGACCAATAGTATCAAGATTAGTAGTGAAATTCGCTTCGTGTGTGAAATCGATACTGTCGCCTGAAAGATAAACATTGGTATCGATACCGATGTTCCCGACCACCACAATTCGCGGTTTGTGCTCTGTCATAGCCTACACGTCCGACACAATCAATGCTCCCCTTACAACTGTGATCGCTTTTCCACCAATATACACCCGGTCGTCGGTAAGGCGAACGGAGATCACTCCTCCGCGGGTTGAAACCTGGTGAGCCATCATTTCTACTTTATCCAGCTTTTTCCCCCAATAAGGGCCAAGGATCGTATGCGCTGAACCAGTAACCGGGTCTTCATTGACCCCGATCCAGGGCGCGAAGTAACGGGAGACAAAATCCACCCCTGCCTGATCAGCGCGGCTGGTAACGATCAATCCACGCCCAGGTACTTGAGACAGGGCATGAAAATCCGGTGTCAACGTACTAACCTCCTGCGCAGTCCTGTACTCGAGCAGCCATTTCTCCCCGCTAACACCCGAGAAGATCGGCTCACCCCCAACCGCCTCGACGACCCCGGCAGGCAGTTCGGCGGGCGTGAGATCTCCGGAGGGAAAGTCCAGTTCGATCAAATCATCAACTTTGCGCGCGCCCAGCAGCCCGGAAAGTGTTGAGAATCGAATGGTTTCATCCACGGGAACAGAGCCGGTCTCCCACAGCACATGCGCCGCGGAGAGCGTGGCATGCCCGCAAAGCTCTACCTCAGTCAGCGGGGTGTACCAGCGCAGGCTAAAAAAATCTCCTTTTGGATAGACAAAAGCTGTCTCTGACAAATTCATCTCTTGCGCGACCTTCAGCATCCAACTGTCAGCGGCATTTTCTTTCAGCAATACCACAGCGGCGGGGTTGCCGGAAAACGGTTTATCGGTAAAAGCATCAATTTGAAATAATGGGAACTGTTGCATAATCACTCCTGCTGCCTCCTGATCGGGTTATTGAACGATCTCACCGCCGTGAAAATCAAGCCTGTAGATCGGATTTCCATATAAAAGAATCGTTTCTTCACCTTTGAACCCGCTCAGGCCGCCTGAAGATTTACATTGATAGAGAAATACGCCTTCAGCATATTCCACCGGACCCCGAAAAGGCAAATCACGCGGAACCTGGAGCAGCGCGCTTTTAAGAAAATCGCTAAAGCCGTCCGGAATTTCATGGTTGAGCATTTTTCCATAATAATTCATTCCCCAAATCGGGATTCCGGAATACCATACGGCTTCTTCTCCCACAAATGCGTATCCACCGAGGTAAGAGTCAATGTAGAGAAATGGTTCGTCAACATAAGTGAGGTCGTGTGAAGCGGGTCGTGAAGAGCTATCAGCAGGCTTCCCTGAGGCGTAAGTGTTCTTTTTTGCTTTTAGAAGAAAGGTCAGAAAATTATCAGGCAGCATAATCACTCCATGTACGATCAAGTGTATTCATTTTACGGTTTTTCAGTATAGATTACAATCATTTTATCGGATATATGTTCTATTTTTTGAATCCGTGCTACAATTACGGCATGGACCTCTTCGACCACGCCTTGCAGAAGGACCTTGAACATGAAGCCCCGCTGGCCGCCAGGCTGCGCCCGCGCACAATGGATGAGTTTGTCGGACAGGAACATATCATTGGCGAAGGCAGGCTTCTACGCCGGGCGATCGTCGCTGATCGGCTTTTCTCCTCCATCATCTTCACCGGTCCGCCGGGAACAGGCAAGACCACACTCGCACGCCTGATCGCCCAGCATACCCAGGCGCATTTTGAGAGCATGTCGGCTGTGCTGGCAGGTGTGGCAGACCTGCGCAAAGTGATCGCGGAAGCAACCGATCGACGTCGTTTATACCGCCGGCGCACGTTGCTCTTTATCGACGAAGTGCATCGCTGGAACCGCGCCCAGCAGGACGCGCTGCTGCCGCACGTGGAAAACGGCATGATCACCCTCATCGGCGCGACAACCGAGAATCCCTATTTTGACGTCATTCCCGCGCTGGTCTCGCGCTCGCGCATATTTCAACTTGAACCTCTCAAGGATGATCAGCTCGCCATCATTTTCTCCCGCGCGTTGGAAGATAAGGAATACGGATACGGCAACCGTCACATCGAATTTACCGAAGAGGCGCGTCAGCATTTGTTTCACCAGGCAGGAGGAGACGCGCGCAACCTGCTGAACGCCATCGAACTGGCAGTCGAGACCACCCCCGCAGACAGTGACGGATGGATTCGCATCTCGCTCGAAGTAGCCCAGGAATCCATCCAGAAACGCGCTCTGCTCTACGATCGCATGGGGGATGAACATTACGATACCATCTCAGCTTTCATTAAATCAGTGCGCGGGTCTGACCCGGACGCCGCGTTGTACTGGCTGGCAAAGATGATCCTGGCAGGAGAGGACCCGCGTTTTATCCTACGCCGGCTTATCGTGCTTTCCGGAGAGGATATCGGACTGGCTGACCCGCAGGGCATCCAGGTGGCAGCAGCCGCTGCCTATGCGTATGAATACATCGGTATGCCCGAGGGGATCTACCCGATCGTGGAAGCCACCCTTTACCTGGCTACTGCGCCAAAATCCAACTCCGCTGGCGCTTTCTTTGAGGCGCGCGAGTCGATCGAGAAAAATGGGGCTGGTCCGGTTCCTGTGCACCTGATGGACAGGAACCGCGACGCAAAGGGGTTTGGACACGGGAAGGGATACCAGTATCCGCATTCGTTCGCTGGTCACTTTACCCCGCAGCAGTACCTGCCGGATGATCTACAGGGCACACATTTCTACGAACCCTCGATCGAGGGGTACGAGAGACTTGCCGCCGAGCGGGTGGAAAAATGGCGTAAAGCCCAGGCACAGGCGCTGGGAACCGAACCTTCGCCCGAAAACAAAAAATGACAGTGATCTATGTCGTTCGACATGGTAAAACAGACGATTCGGGGAAGCGCATCACCGGTTACCGCATGGGTATACATTTGAATAGGGAGGGTGTTCAACAAGCTTCGCGAGTGGCGGAATTTCTAAAACATTTTCCTATTTGCGCTGTTTATACGAGCCCACTGGAACGAACGATGGAAACCGCAGAAATCATCGCGTCAAAACACAATCTTCCAGTCCATCCAATCGATAGTCTCAAGGAAATCGATTTTGGGAATTACCAGGGAAAAGGTGAAGAATTAGCCAAAGACCAATTATGGAAACTTTTTCAGGAAGAACCTGCCAGTGTTGAATTTCCGCATGGTGAGTCAGTACAGGACGCTCAACAAAGATTTACTAACGGACTTAACTCAATCATTCAATCTCATAAGAAATCTGATGAGATCGTAGTAGTTACCCATTGTGAAGTTTTGAGGTTGGGGTTGGCTTACGCACTTAAAATTCCATTAAATTACTATTCAAGGTTGACTATCGACACGGGTAGTGTTTCAAAGCTTACCTGGAATGATGATCAGGCTTCAATTAGCTTTATCAACCTGTTGACTAATTACTGATTTTTACCAATTCCCGAATTAAAAAAGGAATAGCATTCCTCACCGCAACCGCCCGATGGCTAATCGTGTTCTTATCCGATAAGCGTAATTCAGCGAGGGTCATCCCGGCCGCGGGGATGTAGAACAGGCGGTCGTAGCCAAAGCCATGATCGCCGCGTTCTTCGGGGATGATCTCCCCCTCAACCAAACCATGGAAGAACTCGACCTCCCTGCCCGGTAACGCCACTGCCACCACGCAGCGGAAGCGCGCCAACCAGGGACGGGGTTTATCAGCCAGCACTCGCAATAGTCTGGCGCGCCGGTCAGCATCGGTAGCCGCCGGAATGGTCGAGAAACGGGCGGAATATAACCCCGGCGCGCCGTCAAGCGCGTCCACCTCCAACCCGGTATCGTCGGCGAGGACGGTCAATCCACTGGCGGCATGGTAAGCCATCGCTTTAAGCGCCGCGTTCTCGGAATATGTTGCACCGGTTTCGGGCACATCCAACGCCAGGTCAATGTCATCCGGTGAAACACATTCAAACGGAAGACCATCCAATAATGAGCATAGCTCACGCAGTTTTCCTTTATTGGATGTTGCCAGCAGAATTTTACCTGTCATAATTGTTTAATATTTATGATAATTATCATAATAAATTGACTTTGAAGTATCGATATGCTACAATCATTTTCGTTAAAGATTATATCCTGATTAGCGATAGTGTCCTGTGGCGAATCAACGTTATCCACTAAAAATCAATGTAGGTTTCTTCTACAACTTGCCGATCGGGTCGTATCGCGATATTCATTTTGATTTCCCTGAGCTGCACTTACCTCCCGATCTGGATGTCGCTGATTTTTCTGGTTCGATTCACATCTCACGCACCCCACAAGGACTTCTGTTTGAAGGTAACTTTAAAGCGATTACGCCAACCGAATGTGTGCGATGTCTGGAACCATTCCAGCAGGAATTGGCCATTGACTTCAACGAAGTCTACGCCTATAAGTCCCACTCCTTCACGGATTCGGGATTGTATGTACCAGAAGACGGCAACATTGATCTCGCTCCGGTTGTGCGGGAATACCTGATGCTTGAATTACCAATCAAACCACTCTGCAAGCCGGATTGTCTCGGTCTTTGTGTAATTTGCGGGGAAAACCTGAATGTCAGTACATGTGAGCACCAGGCCAGGATAACGATCGAGTAAGCGTTCGTACGAAAAAGGGGCAGGAAAATTCGTAACAAAGGAGACTCTTAGGTGGCGAATCCCGGAAGACGATCCAAGAGCACGGAAATTCTTAATATGCTGCTTGAAAAAGCGGATGTTCAAGGGTACCTGACAACCGATGACCTGATGGAGTTTTATCCTGATGTAAGCAGGGACGCGGAACGGATAGAAGCAGTACTGGTTGCGCTGCGCCGCCGCGGAGTGGAAATTCTTGACAATGACGTAGATGGAGACATTGTTGAGCATGATTCATTTGCTCCGCTCACGGATATGGACTTCTCATCCAACCTTGATAGCATTTCTTCTGATGACACGATCGGTCTTTACCTTAAAGAAATGTCCCGTGTTCCATTATTAAAAGTGGACGAAGAAATGGAGATCGCCCGGAGAATCGAAACCGGACGTTTCAGCAAGGAGGAACTCAGCCGCTCAAATGGCGGCTGCCCGCCGCAACAGAAAAAGCTGCTTCAGCAGCAGGTGGAAGATGGTCAACTGGCGCGCGAACATCTCATCAAAGCCAATACGCGCCTTGTGGTTAGCGTCGCGAAGAAATACATCGGCCGTGGTGTACCCTTCCTCGATCTCATCCAGGAAGGCAATCTGGGTTTGATGAAAGCTGTGGAAAAATTCGATTATCATCGCGGGTTCAGATTTTCAACCTACGCCACATGGTGGATCCGGCAGACGATCACACGCTCGATCGCGGACCAGGGCCGCACAATTCGTGTGCCCGTGCACATGGTGGACCGTATCCGGCAGCTTTATAAACTCACCCACGAGATGGAGCAAAAACTGGGCCGGCTCCCCACAAACGAGGAACTGGCGGAAAAGATGGACACAACCCCGCCCAAGATCGAATGGATGCTGCGCGTATCATGGCTACCGCTTTCACTGGAAAGCCCCATCAACGATGACGAGGAGGACTCCGAGCTGGGGCAGTTCGTGGAAGACCAGCTCTCCCCAACCCCCATTCAAAGCGCGTATTCCAAACTCTTGCGTGAAAAGATCGAAGAAGTGTTGGATACCCTCCCGCCGCGCGAGTCCCGCATCCTACGATTGCGATTTGGCCTGGAGAACGGGCATAATTACACATTGGAAGAAGTCGGCGAGAAATTCGGGCTCACCCGAGAGCGAATTCGCCAGATCGAGAGTAAAGCCTTACGGCGTCTGCGCCACCCGCGTCGCTCGCGTCAACTGCGCGAATACCTGTAAAACCACAGAACCACCCATCCGGGTGGTTCTGATATTTACCGTAACGAACTGTTAATCTCTGAGGCGCTGCTGTAACTCCGCTTCCTGCTCCCAGCGCAGCACCGCGTCGCGAATAACCTGCCTGACCTGGGGGTACGGCACCGATTCGATCCCGGTAAATTTCTCTGCGCCAACCCAGACTTCAACCCCATGTTCCTGGTTTTCCATTAACCTGATGTCCTTTTCTTCAAGGTCGGTTCCCGCTAACATTTCATCCAGGATCGCGCCGATCTGCTGGGTGATGGATAAATTGTCTTTCGTGGAAATCGACTCAGGTTCGAGGATTTGCTCGCCTTCGTCCAGATCACCCTGCAACACGCTCACAAGGTCAGGTTCCTCCTGTTCCTTGCTAACGAATGGGTTTACCGGTTCTTCAACCTCTGCAACCGGTTCTTCCTCCGAAACTTCGTATGTGTATTCCGGTTCACGCTGTATTGGTTCGTAGGGTTCTTCCGGTTCATCCTTCTTATCAGGAACGATCGGTATATACGACTGCTGCGCTTCGTTGTCCAATGATTCAGTCACCGATTCCACCGGTGTTTCCGTCCATTCCCCGAGCAGGTCAACCAGGCGCAAAGCTTTTGCCTGCTGTTCCTTGCTCAGCGCAGTGAACTCCTTATAATGGCCACCTTCCATCTCCACCATGATCTTCTTTCCAACCGGGGAGTACCACAACCTGGCAACCTCTCCAAAGCCCTCTCTCACCAATTCCATGGGCGGCTCCTGCTTTGGACGGGTGTCACGAGTGGTAAATAGGCTGGCGACCAGCAAACCAATGAAAATGCCGATTACTGCGGCTAATAACAGGTAGAGCGTAGGGATTTGTGTTGTCATTAGGCACCTCAAAAAGATTCCAATGAATGAAAGATCAAATAATTACCTACTATAGTTATAGCATGTTTTGATGTAAGAATGTCGTTTTACATTTTTGTTTGGTCATTCACCTGGCAGCAAGGGCAAAAATGCGTGCTTCGCTGACCCACCGTGATCTTTTCAACCAGTGTCCCGCAGGATGTGCACGCCTGACCATTGCGGTGATAAACCTTGAAGTAATTCTGAAAATCACCCCCGCGATAAACCCAATCTATGCTGGCACCCTGCCGCTCAATGCCCTCGCCCAGCACATCCCGAATCGCCCGCAGCAGGTGCTGCGCGTCTGTGATAGTTAGTGAGCTCGACTTCTGCAAAGGGTGAATGCGAGCCATGTGCAGGGCTTCATCTGTGTAGATATTTCCCAGACCGGCAATGAATCGCTGGTTCATTAAGAGCACCTTGATAGTCGTTTTGTGCTTTTGCAACATTCCATGGAATATTGTGTCTGTCAGGTCTTCGGAAAAAGGTTCCGGACCCAAAACACCAAGAACGCTTTGCGGATCTTCGACCAACCAGACGCGGCCGAACTTGCGTGTGTCATTGAAAACCAGTCGCGTGCCATCCAAGAATTGGATGATTACCCGGTCATGGGGTTGATCCGACTCCTTGACGTCCGGCTCCACCCTGATATCCCCGCTCATCCGCAAATGGATCAACAGCCAGTCCCTGGTCAGACGGAGCTGTAAAAATTTTCCGCGGCGTGAAGCTTCCAGCACAGTTTGATGTGAAATTCGGGTTAGAAAATCAGGAACTGATGGTATGGCAACGCTGCGCGCCCAATTTACCCTTGCAGTGGAGATCACCCGGCCAACCACACCCGGTCGCTCGTTCAGACCCTGTCCCGGGATAAAATCATCCCCGGCTGAGTTGCGCAGTGAACGGGTGATCGTCTCAACTTCCGGTAATTCGGGCATGACCTGGTATTGTTAGGATCTATTCGTTGAACAATTCACCCACGCTGCGCCCTTCATTGGCGCGCAGGATCACCTCGCCCAGCAATGGAGCGATGGATAGGGTTTTCAGCCGACCGCCAAATTTCGCGAGCTTTTCCTGCGGGATGGGAATTGTATCGGTAGTGATGAACTCGGTAACCGGCAGCGCTGCAAGCCGGTCAGCAGCATTGGCTGAGAACACCGGATGTACAAAAACCATGAAGATGTTCCGCGCACCGCTGTTCTTCGCCAAGTTCACCGCCTGGATCATCGAGCCGCCTGTGTCAACCTCATCATCGACAATAACCACGTCGCGATCTTTTACATCTCCGATCATCGTCAGCGCCTGCGCTTTTGAATCATTACTCACGCGGCGCTTTTCAATGAAAGCAAGGGGAACGTCCATTGATTCAGCAAAGTTGCGAGCTTTTTTGGCAAAACCCAGGTCTGCAGTGACCACTACCGGCCGGTGCATTTTGTTTTTGATTTCTTTCAGATACTCGATCAGAATGTAAAAAGCGGTCAACACATCACCGGGGATGTTGAAGAATCCCTGGATCTGCCCGGCGTGCAGGTCTAGGAACATATAGCGGTCAGCCCCGGCTACCTCGATCATGTCCGCGACCAGCCGGGCGGTGATGGGAATACGGGGTTGATCCTTCTTGTCCGAACGGGCATAACAAAGGTACGGCACTACCGCGGTCACACGCGCCGCGGAATCAAGGCGCAGGGTTTGCAGCAGAATCAACATCTCCATCAAGTTGCGATGCACCGGGCTTGACGTGGTTTGGATGGCGTAACAATCCTGACCGCGCACGCTGGAGTGCAGCTGTACAAAAAGGTTCTCATTGGGGAACTGAACAATTTCGCGATCGCACAATTCCAGACCAATGTAATTGGCAATGCGGTCCGCTAGCTCAGGACAGGATGAACCTGTATAAAGTTTTATGTCTCCATATTTCATGCGTTCGTGACGGGCTGAATAAATCGCTGGCATAATAAAATCCTCACTTTTCTTGCTTTTGCATCCATTCATTCTGAAGGATGCCCATCATGATGACATCAATGTAACGGCCATTCTTAAATATTTCCTGCCGCAGGACGCCCTCGCGGATGAACCCGGCGGCTTCATATGTTTTCATCGCGCGCGGATTGGTTTCGAACACTTCGAGGTAAATCCGGTTGAGGTTAAGATGATCGAAGCCGTGCCGCAGGGTCAATATTGTCGCTTGCCTGCCATAACCCTTGTTCCAGTAATCCTTTTCACCGATAACAATGCCAAACTCGGCTGTCCTGTTCACAGGGTCGACATCGTGCAGACCGGTATTTCCGATGTGAATCCACTCATCTCCGGTTTTCACCTCGATCGCCAGGATCTGACCCTCGTGGGGCGGGCGCTCCAGCTGAGCATCGAACCATTTTTCTTCCATTGCCTGGGAGAGCGGCGAAGACATGAGCAGGTACTGGGTGACCTCAGGATCGTTCAACCAGCGAATAAACCGCGGAATGTCAGTCCGTTCGATCGCGCGTAATCGTATGTTTTCTCCTAAAATCACATGAACTCTCCCTGGTGAAACTACGGGTTCAACCGTGTCGGTCCCCTGAAGATATACACTGCCTCGCGAATATTGGGGAGGTTTAAAAGCACCATCATCAACCGGGAGAGCCCAAGCCCGAAACCACCATGCGGTGGACAACCATACCGGAAGAAATCGAGATAATACTGGATGGGTTCGACCGTCAAACCTTTTTCGAGCGCCTGCCTGGTCAACACATCCACCCGATGTTCACGCTGGGCGCCAGTGGTGATCTCCAGTCCGTTGGCAATGAGGTCGTAACTGCGCGTCAGTGTTTCATCCCCTTCCAATCGCATATGATAGAAAGGCCGCACCGCGATAGGCCAGTCCGTCAAAAAGACGAAATCGTGATCGAATTTTTCCTTCACATAAGCGGCGATCTCGCGCTCACCGGCGGGGTCGATATCGCCCTTCTTATCGGCAGGCAACACGTACCCGCGCGATTTGAGGATCTCGATCGCTTCCCGCATGGGTATACGCGGGAATGGTACAGTCGGAACCACCAGGTCGACATCAAAGGTTTCTTTAATCGCGTCACCGTGCAGCTCTTTCACCCTGGTGTAAACATACTGAAGCCACCCTTCCTGAAACGCCATGACATCTTCATGGGAGTCGATCCATGAAATTTCCATGTCCACACCGGTGAATTCGGTCATATGCCGCGCGGTAAAGGATGGATCTGCGCGAAAAACAGGACCAATCTCAAAAATGCGTTCAAACCCGGCAGCCATCGCCATCTGCTTATAAAACTGCGGGCTTTGCGCCAGGTAGGCTTTGCGCTCGAAGTAATCGAGTGAAAACAACTCAGCGCCGCTTTCGCTGGGGCTTCCGGTGAGCTTTGGCGAATGGATCTCGACAAAATTGTGCTGCAGCCAGTACTCACGCATAGCCATCTCGAGCGTGGTTTCAATCTGGAACAGCAGATTGTTGTAAGGACGACGCAAGTCCATATACCGCCAATCGAGGCGATAATCCAGCGCGGGAAGGGTTTCGGCAAAAGGCTCGAACGGCAGAGGAATTTCAGCGGCGTTTTCCACCACAAGGGATTCAAGTTGAATTTCTATCTGGTTAAGCTTCACCACCGGATTGTCGATGACCTTTCCGGTGATGGTTAACGCAGTTTCCATACCCATGCTCGTGATCCTGGCAGCCAGGTCTTCATCATTGGGTTTCCAGTGCGCCACCTGCACAAGCCCGGTCGGGTCGCGCAGGATCAGAAACTGGATCTTCTTTTGATCACGCAGGGTCTGCAGCCAACCCTGGATTTTTACGGTCTGATCCACCTTGGTCCGTAGATCCTTTATGTATGTTCGATTCATTATTCCTCACTGAGATCTATAAGATTGCCCGCTAATTATAAGTGATTCTACTCATTAACCAGATTGTCAATTGCCGCGCCTGGAGATATTTCCCGGGCGAGCACTCTTTCCAGTATCGACTCAAATTTTTCCTGCGACACATCACGCCGCCAGCGCCGCATCAGCGCGTCTGTCAACAAGTGCATTACTTCCGCGCGTAATCGCTCGCGATCGCGCTGCTGCCATAACCCGGTCTCCCGCAAGTAATCACGGTGGGATAATATGACCGATAAGACTTCCGCGATGCCCTGATTCTGAGTAGCAACCGTCCTTAAAATAGGCGGAACCCAGCCTTCCGGCTGTGTGTCATTCTCAGAATTTGCGGGTGCCATATGCGCCGCGTTGTGGAGCATGCGCGGTGAGTATCCAAGATCAAGATTCGCGCGCAATGCCCTTTCGGTGTTGTCAGCGCCGGGGAGATCAGCCTTGTTGATCACAAGTAGATCCGCGATCTCAAGAATGCCAGCTTTGATCGCCTGAATATCATCGCCCAAACCGGGGGCTTCGATCACGATGGTGGTGTGCGCCAGGCGGGCAATATCCACCTCGCTCTGACCCGCGCCAACTGTTTCTATTAAGATAAGGTCAAAACCGGCAGCATCCAGCACCTGCACAACCCCGGCTGTCGCCCGTGCCAACCCGCCAAGCGCACCCCGTGAAGCCATTGAGCGGATAAAGACCCCCGCGTCCCCCGCCAGGTCACGCATGCGCACACGATCTCCCAGGATCGCCCCTCCGGTGAATGGGCTGGACGGATCAATGGCAACAACCGCCACAGTCTTGCCAAGTTCGGCTCGAATTTGCTTTGCCAGGCAGCTTACAAGGGAGGATTTTCCAGTACCGGGAGAACCTGTAATACCCACCAGGTGCGCCCGACCCGAGCTCGTGAATAAACGGTCCAGGGCGGCTCTGCCGGTTTCGGAGTCGTTTTCAACTTCGGTTAACAGGCGGGACAGCGCCAACCGGTTACCGTTGGCAACCGCTTCCAGGTCCATCATTGGTATCATCCCACTCAAGCAGCCGGAAAAGCTGCGTATATTTCCTCAACGACTTTGGTAGTGGAAGTTCCCGGACCGTAGATCGCACTCACACCCGCCTTCTGCAGCGCGGGGATATCCTCCTCGGGAATAATGCCGCCAACGAAAACCCTGACATCGTCCTGCCCATTCGCACGCACCAGCTCGATGATGCGGGGGACAAGCGCGAGATGAGCTCCAGAAAGGATGGAGAGCCCAATCACATTCACGTCTTCCTGCAGCGCAGCCTCGGCGATCATTTCAGGAGATTGCCGTAAACCGGTGTAGATCACTTCCATTCCTGCATCGCGAAGCGCGCGGGCAACTACTTTTGCACCCCTGTCATGTCCATCCAGACCGGGTTTTGCGATCAAGACGCGAATTTTCCTGTCTGTCATAAAGCACTCCTTTACAAGCCGCTTAAGATTCCGTTCTCTATTATTCTACAATTACACGATAAATTTAGGTAGTAGAAATCAATCCATAATACGTGTATTTCATCACAATTATTGTAGCGATTTTTTTATCAAAATGACCGCAACAAAAACGATATAATAAAGAAAGGAGGGAATTGGGGCGGTCTGGAACACCCAAGCCTCATCTGACCTTTGGTTGCACGCGGTTACGGGGTTAAACTCATTACCAGCTCATACTGGTCAAGTCATTAAAATGCCAAACCGCACTTCAAATTTACATACCAACCCTGATCCCCCGTTTTACTTTAATGAAACCCATTAAGTTCCGGTGCGTATATAAGAATAGGAGGAAAAAATGGAATTACCACCCGCATTAAATACACCTGAAGAAAAAATACCTGTTATGCCAGCGGAGAATGCCCCTGATAGTTCTCTCGCCATCGCCAGCCTGGTGACCGGCATTTTAGGCTGGACACTGATCCCTTTGCTCGGTTCCATTGCCGCGATCATCACGGGACACCTGGCCAAGCGTGAGATCAAAGAAAGCCACGACACAATCCGCGGAAACTCAATGGCAACCGCCGGGCTGATACTGGGGTATATCCAGATCGGTTTTATTGTCCTCGCTGCCTTTGTGGCGATTGTACTGATACTGGTGGCTGGTGCGAACTGGGTAGCCTGACGCGAGATTCAATCCTTTTTGCAACCTGGCAATCCGTCGTCCGTATACATGTAATGAAAACAGATTGAAAAACAGGAGAATGAAATGACTACACCCGAAACCAATAACACCCCACTTACTTACGTAAAAGCCGAAAGCACATTGGCGATCGTCAGCCTGATCGCCGGTATCATTGGATGGACTATTGTGCCATTCATCGGCTCGATCGTTGCGGTCATCACCGGCCATCTTGCCAAGAAAGAAATCCGCGAAAGCGGAGGGACGATGTCAGGAGATGGTATGGCATTAGCCGGCTTGATCCTTGGCTACACGATGATCGGTATGGCGCTGCTGGCGCTAATCATCGTCATCATCGCGCTCGCTGTCTTCATCCCGGCAGTTTCACAAACAACCGGTTCGTTTAACGCTTTAGTACCATTCGGCTGGTAATGCAAAACTTGTGATGAGTCGAACTCCCGCTTTGGCAACCAAAACGGGAGTTCTTTCATTTAATTGAAGAAATCAGGATCACAGCTTATACAACGGGCGCACCTTATCACGGTATATGGTAAACTAACTCCGAATAATAAAATATATAGGATTGGACTACAAATGCCTGCGATATACCCATTTACTGCGATAGTTGGACAGGAAAGAATGCGTCGCGCGTTAGTGCTCAACGCCGTTGACCCCCGCATCGGTGGCGTACTGATCCGGGGTGAACGCGGCACTGCCAAATCAACCGCGGCGAGGGCGCTGGCAGCCCTGCTGCCAAATGTGCGTGTCGTGAAAGATTGCCGTTTTGGCTGCGATCCGGATAAGCCGACCACATGGTGCACCGAATGCCGCGAACGATCGCAGCAGGGTGAGGTACTTGAGTCGATTACCCGAACCACACCATTTGTGAACCTGCCGGTTTCTGCCACTGAAGATCGCGTGGTGGGTACGCTGGATATTGAAAAAGCGATTCAAAAGGGAGTGCGCAGTTTTGAGCCAGGCGTGCTGGCGGCTGCCAACCGTGGATTGCTATACATCGACGAAGTTAACCTCCTCGATGATCACGTAGTGGATGTGCTTCTCGACGCCGCAGCCATGGGGGTAAACATTGTAGAGCGCGAAGGAATCTCGTTCACACATCCCGCCCGTTTCATCCTGGTTGGCACAATGAACCCGGAGGAAGGTGATCTGAGACCGCAATTGCTCGACCGTTTTGCGCTTTCCGTCGAAATTCGCGGCATCCGCGACGCACGTGAACGCGTTCAGATCATGGAACGGAACATTGCTTTTGAAGAAGACGCAACCCGCTTCTTCACCGATTGGCAGGAAAAGGAAATCGATCTGTCGCAGCAGATCGAAAACGCCCGCCGGCTCGTTGATGAAGTAACCTACACCCGGCAAAACCTGCTTTCAATCGCTGCGCTGACCGCCTCATTGAACATAGATGGTCACCGATCCGACCTGGTTATCCTCAAAACCGCGCGTGCTCAAGCAGCATTCGATGGGCGCACAGAGATTAACGAACGTGATATTGCGCTCGCCGCTGAACTCACACTGCCGCACCGCTTGAAGAGTGGTCCTTTCCAGCGTGAAGAGATGGGAATGGAGGAATTGCAGGAGCGGATCGAGCAGTTACAGGGCGGTAGTTCATCTGAAAACCAGCAGGAAGGACCAGCTGAACTTGCCGAAGAGGAGAGACCCGGCTCAAAAAAAGCGTAACGCCGGAAGAAACCGGCGGATCATCCCCTGAGCAGGGACAACCAGAGCCAACTCAACAAAACCCTTTCAACCGTAATGACACGCAATGGTGGGCAGGGGGCCGGCAGCTGCCGGATGGCGAAGAATTCACACCCCGAAAACTAAATACTCCGTTGGATAAAATGATGCGCTCATACGCCGGGCGGCGCTCAGTGACCCGCACCGAACGCAAACGCGGGCGCTATATTCAATCAAGACCCACCCCGGGACGGGTGGATGACCTGGCTTTTGATGCCACTGTACGCGCGGCTGCACCTTTTCAAAAAGAACGGGAAGCCGACAAAGAAAAGGATGGCGTGGCGTTCTCTGTGCGCCCAGGAGATTACATGAAAAAGATCCGGGTGCGTAAAGCTGCCAACCTGATCCTTTTTCTGGTGGATGCATCCTGGTCAATGGCAGTGGCGGAACGCATGTCAGCCACCAAGGGCGCGATCATGTCTCTTTTGACGGATGCGTACCAACGGCGCGACCGTGTGGGATTGATCGTTTTCCAGAAAAACCTTGCCACACTCGTGCTGCCCCCCACCAACTCAGTCATGCTCGCTGAAACCGCCCTGGAGAACATCCCGGTCGGAGGAAAAACACCACTGAGCGCGGGTTTGATGATGGCATACGAAACGCTGCGCAAGGAAAAGCTACTCCACCCCGAAGTGATGCCGCTGCTGATCGTGCTTACTGACGGCGCCGGGAATGTTTCAATCGGGTTTAGCACACCGCAGGACGAAGCATATAACATCGCGGATATGATCGCCAACGAGAATCTCCACAGCGTGGTCATCAATATGGAACACGCCGCTTTCGATCAGGGGCTGGCGCAGGCGCTCGCGGATCACCTTGAGGCTCCCTGCTACACCATCACGGATCTTAAAGCTGAAAGCCTGTACTTCACCGTGCAACAAGAAATCCGCCAGGTGAACACGCAAGCCATGCAGGACTTCAAAAACAAGTAAATTACCATAATTCGGTTTGCTTGCCCAGTTCGAGGGCACGTGATATTATGAAGTGCAGGAAACCTTCATGATACAGGACCCGGTTAAACGTTCCCGCGTCAAACGGACGCTGCTGATTATCATTTTTGCCACCATTCCCTGTTACCTGCTGGGCGGTATCGTTCTGCTGGTAAACGATGGAATACGCGGACGAGCAACCTCAACGCCAACCACAGCTGCAATTGTTACGGAACTTCCCGCGGTGACAGTTGCGCCCAGCGTGACACCGCTGGTGCCTACCGCAGTTTTTCCCACTCGCACCAGCACTTTAACCCCTACGATCACACTCACGCCAACCACGACCCGAACCTATGTAATACCCACTTCCACACCCAGTAACACTCCCACCAATACCGCGACTGAAATCCCGGCGCCAAGCGATACGGCTACCGCGACTGTCACAACGGAAGTGCCGACAGAAGAGCCAACAGAAGAGCCTTAACTCTAACCCCTAATACGGAGCCTCATGGACAAGATAGAAGAATTCCTACACTCATTACTTTCCGCCCCGGGTCTGTCTGGATACGAAAAACCGGTCAGCGATTTAATCGCGGATGCATGGCGACCGTTAACAGACGAAATCACCAGCAGTCCGATCGGCAGCCTGCACGCGCTGCGCAAAGCGGCGTCCAGTGAACCACGCCCAAGCCTGATGATCGCAGCACATATGGATGGTATCGGTTTGCTGGTTAAGGACATCAAAGACGAGTTTCTGACAATCACTCAGATTGGCGGCGTTGATCCACGGGTGCTGCCGGGTCAGCTGGTGACTGTGCACGGTGTGCGCGAAATTCCCGGAATCGTGCAAATGATCCCCGACCGCTTTCTACCCGCTTCCGCAGCGGGTAAGCCACCCCGACATGCCACACTCTTTGTCGACACCGGTCTGAGCGGAGATGAGTTGATGCGTCTGGTTCGTGTGGGTGACATCATCTCATTCGCCAGCCAACCAGTGCATTTCAAGGATGGGTACATCAGCGGGCACAGCCTCGATAATCGCGCATCAGTAGCCGCCCTCACTGTGTGCCTCGAAGAGTTGAAGAACTTCAATCTGCAATGGGATCTGTGGTGCGTTGCCACCGTGCAGGAGGAAATGCACCTCATCGGGGCAACCACATCAACCTATCAATTGCGCCCCTCTCTGGGCATCGCGGTGGATGTGACATTTGCCCAGGAACCCGGATTGAAGGATCACGCCACTTTCCCCCTGGGTAAAGGTCCTACCATCGGTTTAGGCGCCAATGTGCACCCGGCACTGCACAGAGAGTTTGTGGAAGCGGCAAAAGAGATCGACCTGCCACACGCCATTGAGACAATACCACGCAGCTCCGGAACAGACGGGATGGCAATGCAAATCACCGCAGGCGGGGTCCCGACGATGGTAGTAGGAATCCCCATCCGCTACATGCACACCCCCTACGAATTGGCCGCATTGATGGATATCAAACGGACTGGTCGCTTGCTCGCGAGATTCATCTCGCGGCTCGAGGCTGACAGCCTGACCAGGTTATTCAAGGAAGAGGTCGTATGACGACACAAAAAACATCGCCCAGGAAATCTCGAATTAATCAAGTTCCGGTCAAATTACTGGAAAGACTATGCAACGCTGTCGGCGTTTCAGGCGCAGAAGATGAGATTCGCAGCATTGTGATCGAACAGGTCAAAGATCACGTTGATGAATACAAAGTGGATGCCCTCGGAAATGTATTGGCTGTAAAGCACGCCAAAAGCAAAGATGCGCTGCGAGTTATGTTCGCGGCTCACATGGATGAGGTAGGTTTTATGCTGGTTGAAGACGAGGGCGAAGGAATATTCGCGTTTGAACCGGTGGGCGGGATCGATCCGCGGCAATTGCTCGCAAAACCTGTGTTCGTGGGAAAAGACCATGTCGAAGGTGTTATAGGCAGCAAGCCGATTCACCTCACGAGCCAGGAGGAACGCGGCAGTGCACCGGCGATCAAAAACCTGCGCATTGACGTCAGCCCGGGAAATGCCAAAGCGGTTAAAGTCGGTGATTATGCCACTTATGCTACGCGCTTTCAGCGCAACGGAAAAAGTCTATTCGGTAAAGCGATCGATGACAGAATGGGTGTCGCAACGCTGCTCGAGCTCGCCAGGTTAAACCCGGGAAAACTGGAGGTTCTCTTCGCTTTTACCGTTCAGGAAGAGTTGGGGTTACGCGGCGCGAGGGTAGCGGCGTACGACTTTGCTCCGGAGATGGCGTTCGTCATCGACTCCACCCCGGCATTCGATTTGCCAATGCTCGATGAAGAAACGGAGAACACGCTATACAACTGCCGCCTGGGGGCGGGTCCCGCGATCTACCTCGCCGACGCGGGCACAATTTCCGACCCGCGGCTGATCCGCTTCCTTGTGAAGGAAGCGAGCGAGAACAGTATCCCGTACCAATTCCGTCAGCCGGGAGGCGGCGGCACTGACGCGGGCGCCATTCACGTCAACCGCGCCGGTGTACCCAGCGTGTCCATTTCCATTCCCGGTCGTTATGCGCATTCTCCCGTTTTGCATGCCAAATTGCAGGACTGGCAGAATACGCTGGATCTATTACAACTCATACTAACAAAAGCTGACCGGTCGATCCTGGCCGTCGACAGATCATAAACGAGAGAGGAAAAAATGAAAGAATTGCTGCAAAAACTCACTCAAACCCCGGGACCCTCCGGTTACGAATCAGCCGTTCGTGATATCATACGCGCTGAGATCAAACCTTACGCGAAGGATGTAAAGGTTGACGCGCTCGGAAATCTCATCGTGAAAATTGGCAAAAAAACCGAAGGCGGCTTGCGCATCATGGTCGCTGCTCACATGGACGAGATCGGCTTGATGGTAAGCCACGTGGAGAAGAACGGTGCGTTACGGTTCAGCAACCTGGGCTTCGTGATGCCCCGCTACCTTCCCGGCAGCCGGGTAAGATTCCTGAACGGTGTGCGTGGTGTGATCGACAGCGTAAAACCGGAAGATCTCACCAAGATCCAGCCGTTGAACCAGTTCTTCATCGACGTGGGTTGTAACAGCGACAAAGATTGCCCGGTAAAACCCGGCGATGTGGCTGTCTTCGACCGCGAGTTCACCGACCTCGGTCAGCGTGTCACTTCAAAAGCGCTGGACGATCGTTCGTCCTGCGCGCTGCTGGTGGAAGCCATTAAAGCCATCAAGGAAACACCACATGAATTAAACCTGGTATTCAGCGTCCAGGAGGAAGTCGGATCACGCGGCGCAACCACTGCGGCATACGGACTAGATGTTGATCTTGGTCTTGCCCTTGATGTGACCCCGGTTGGACAGTTGATGGGCGTTAAGCTGCAGGTAGAACTTGGAAAAGGTCCCGCGATAAAGGTGCGCGACGTTGGGTACCTCGCTGACAGCAATGTGGTCAACTGGATGATAGACAGCGCAAAAAAGCTCAAGATCCCCTACCAGATGGAAGTCCTCGATATCGGGTCAACAGACGCCCGGGTGATGCAGCTTTCAAAAGCCGGCATGCCTTCCGGTGTGCTGTCGCTGCCCTGCCGGTATGTTCACTCACCCTCTGAAATGATCGACATGGTCGACTATGAAAACTCGCTGAAATTACTGCTCAACCTGTTGAGCCAACCTGTCAATTTAAGGAAAGAATGAAACCGTTTTCAAGAGGTTTGTTCCTGCTCTTCGCCATCCTGTCGTTAATGCTCTTTACAACAGGGTGTGAACAGCTTCTCACGGAGATTCCTTTCCTCGGGAACATCCAACCATCCAACCAACAGACAGTTACAGAAACACCCTCACCAACACCCATCCCGCAGACAACAAGTACCGTGGTAACGCCTGAAGTGGATCCCAACCAGATCATCCTTTGGCTGCCGCCGGAATTTGACCCTGAAAACGGCACCGAAGCGGGAACCCTGTTGAAAGAGCAATTGGAAAGCTTTGCGACTGACCAGCCTGATCTCAATATCGAAATCAGGATCAAAGCACCGACCGGCGCGGGCGGAATGCTGGACACGCTCAGCAGCGCAAGCCTGGCAGCACCGGGCGTTGTACCGGGTATCCTGATCATGACAAGAACCGAGTTTGAAAAGGCAGCCAGGGCTGGTTTGCTTATGCCCCTCGATACCGAGGTCAATCTCGGCGCACAAACACAATACCTGCCCTTCGCGCATGAAATGACCTTTGTGAAAGGCACCCAATATGGTTTGCCTTTCGCGGGCGACGCGTTGTGTATGGCATATAAACCTCTCGAAGTCGCCTATCCCCACACCAGGTGGCAGGAACTTGTAAAAGTAAACATAAAGGTTTTTGCTTTCCCTGCATCCGATTCACGGGGCTTGCTGCAAACACTGCTGTACACGAGCCTGGGCGGGGTCTTCGGCGGCGATGAGACCAAAATCACGTTGAACGAGCCGGCACTGCAGGAAAGTCTTCTGTTGTTATCAGAAGGCGCCAATGCAAATACTTTTCCCACCTGGTTGACCGATTACAGCACCTTTGATCAATCATGGGAGGCATTGTTAAACTCCAACGCCTCCTACGCGTTGGTGTGGGTATCACAATTCCTGGCTGACATGCCGGATAACGTCACGATTGGCACCCTCCCCGCTTGGGAAGACAAGAATTACACACTCGCGGATGGTTGGGTGCTGGCTTTTCCGCAAACATCGGCTGAGCAGCTCTTACATTACCAGTTGCTCGCCGACTACCTGCTCGAAAGCAAGTTCCAGGGCAAATGGACCGAGGCAATCGGACTACTACCCGCAACTGAAGAAGCACTCAACAGGTGGAACAACGAAGAAGTTTCAGGTATACTACTTGAGGTCGGAAGGTCTGCTCATCCCCTGCCGGGAAACCTGGTCATGAGTGAAATTGGACCCCTTTTCCAACAAGCGACCATCGAAATGATCCGCAAGCAGACCACCTACATCGAATCATCCAATAAGGTCCTAAAAGCGCTTTCCGAATAATGTCAGGGCTGATATCGTGAAAAAGGTTTTTGATCAATTCGTCGAGAAGATAACCCGCTCAGCTTTCCTGGGAAGAGCGTTGGTGGTTTTAATCGTTCTGGCTGTGCTGGGAATCGCCATGATCCTATCAGGCCCCAAACCTCCCGGTGATTTTGACCCGTTCGCTGCCACCCCCACGCCAATCGCACTCGACGCCCCCGGAATGGTCGCCCCGCCAATCCCCTCAACCGAGTACAAGCTCACCAATGGCGTTGTACTGGCTGTGATCAGCGTGGTGCTCGTTGTATTGATCGGCACTTTTTTTCATATTTTGCGATATAAAAAATCTAACCGGGAGTAAATCCCGGTTTTTTCCTTATTCCCCCAAAAGGATCTCCAGGTATTGCCTGGCAACCGCGTGGATGTCGAAATGACGTTCAGCGTGTTGCCGTGTTGCGCTGCTGAAATCCGCAAGGGATGAAATGATTTCAGCCGCTGCTCGCGAGAGGGCGTTTCCGTCAGGATACTCAAGCTTCCACACATCCCCGCCGTAAGGGACAATACGACCAGCTGCAGGGGGCACGATTTCGCCCATTGCGCCGGTGTCGTACGCCAGCACGGGCACACCGCACGCCATTGCTTCAAGCGCCGCGTTGGGACAAGCAGCGTTGATATCACCCGAAAAGAAAAGATGCGCCGTGCGATTGATTTCCGGGATCGCTGCGTGGTCCACCACGCCAGCCCACTCGATCCACGAGTGGTTCAGGCTATGGCGCAGGTCTGCGGGTACATCACCAACAACGACCATTTCCACGGGTTTATCCAGCTTTTCCCGTAATTGCGCCGTCAATTGCACGCCGGAACGCAACCCCTGATCATAGCCGCCGCCGTGATGCGCTTCCACCATCAACAGACGGTAGTTAGCGCTCGAACGTTTATCCGGTTGCGGCGAAAACAGGTCAAGATCGACACCGTTGTAAATCACTGCCTGGGGTTTTAATAGCACACCATTTTCCCGCTCCCACCACTCCCGGGCAAATCGGCTCTGGTAAATCACCCGGTCAGCCAGCTTGCGCACAGCACGCAACTTGAAATTTCCAGCTTCGGCCTTAATAAAGTGGCGCACGCCGGTGAATTTGCGGCGGTGGATCCAATTCATCCCATTCAAACGCTGCGCCACCTGCACACCAGCACGTTGCGCGTTCTTTAAAGTGCTAATCTCTGCGCCAGCGCCAAAGACGAGGATCGCAGAAAGACCCTCCTCAAGTGGATCATGCGTAACTGTCACATCCAACGCCTTGAATGCTTTAATCAGACCCCCCTGGAACGACGCGGGTCCACCAAGCCCAAGCCGGGCGGGAAGCATGCAAATTTTTGTGCGGGATAGATTCACTTTAGCGACCGTCTATTCTGTCACAGCGCTGTCATCAAAGGCAAGCAGAGAATCCACGATCCTCGCGGCAGCATTACCATCGCCAAACACCCGCGATGCCCGCGACATTGCGGTATAGGCACCCGGGTCTTCGAGCAGGAGCGCGGTATTCTTTACGATGACCGCGGTATCAGAACCCACAAGCTTCAAAACACCTGCTTCCACCCCTTCCGGGCGTTCGGTTACATCGCGCAATACAAGGGTCGGTTTTCCCAAACCGGAGGCTTCCTCCTGGATGCCGCCCGAATCGGTGAGTACCATATAAGAATTCTTCATCAGGTGAACCATCGTCAGATAATCCACCGGATCGATCAAGCTGACGTTCGCACGATCACTCAGCAGGCCGCGCACTGGCTTCTGGATATTGGGGTTGAGATGCACCGGATAAACAAAGTGAACCTCTTCAGCATACTTATCTGAAAGTATCCTGATCGCTTCGCAAATGTTCTGAATCGGAGCACCAAAATTTTCACGCCGGTGCGCCGTCACAAGCACAAGCTTGCGACCGCCCTCCCCGATCCCCCATTCCCGCAGCCAGCCTGTTACTTGCGCCGGGGGTTGCGTGTCGACGATCTGCTGCAGCGCGTCGATCACCGTGTTACCAGTGACTTTAATACGGCAAGCCGGAATGCCTTCGCGCAACAGGTTGGCGCGGCTGTACTCAGTGGGGGCAAAATGCAAATCTGCCACAACGCTGGTCACCCGTCGATTGATCTCTTCCGGGAAAGGCTGCCGCTTGTCGCCTGTTCGCAGCCCCGCTTCGACATGCCCAACTTTTATACCGCGGTAAAACGCCGCCAGCGAAGCTGCCATCACGGTGGTGGTATCACCCTGAACCAGAACCCAGTCAGGCTGCACCTGCGCGAGAACCGGGTCAAGGCGGGTAAAGATCCCCGCGGTGAGAGCTGCCAGCGCCTGGTCAGGTTTCATGAGGTCAAGGTCATGATCGGGATGAATCGAAAAAAGTTCAAGCACCTGGTCGAGCATTTCGCGGTGCTGGGCAGTGACACAGGCCCGCGACTCGATCGCGGGATTTGACTGCAGCGCGCGCACCACCGGTGCCATTTTCACCGCCTCGGGGCGGGTGCCGAAGATCGAAAGAACACGCGTCGGGTTCATACTTTTGAATTTTTCCTGTCACCGAGCTTTTCAAGCGTAAAACCAGCGCTTTCCCAGGCTGCGCGCTGAAAACCATTCACTATATCCAGCACCAGCCGCGCGCGGGTCAATTCTGCGACCGCTGCCGGGTCAAGGGATTTGAATTGCGCATGCCCCACCAGCAGTATGATGACCTCAGCCTCCCGCAACGCTGCGGGCAAATCACCGGTTATGGTTGCGTCTTCAAGTGTGAAATCCGGCCTGAACGGCTCGCATGCGGTTACCACCGCGCCGGCTTCAACCAGCAGGTTGACCACCTCAATGGCAGGGCTTTCGCGCAGGTCATCCACATCGGGTTTGAACGCCAGTCCGAGTACCGCGATCCGCTTCCCTTGCAGCTGCGGAATTATCCGCTGAATCACTTGCAGGACAAAAGCCGGCTGACCATCATTCACCAGGCGGGCGGTATGAATCAATGGGGTGATATCGGGGGCTTTCTCCACCAGGAACCATGGATCCACGCTGATGCAGTGCCCGCCCACGCCAGGACCAGGGTTGAGAATGTTTACCCGCGGATGGCGGTTGGCGATCGCCAATGCCTCCCATATATCCACGCCAAAGCGGTCCGCCAGGCGTGAAAATTCCATCGCGATGGCGATATTCACATCACGGTAAGTGTTTTCCATCAATTTGACCATTTCGGAGGTCGTAGCATCAGTGAGGACGATCTCCCCCTTGACAATGATCCGGTAGAGATCACTCCCCGCCTGGGCGGATGCTTCATCAATTCCCCCAATTACACGCGCATTTTCAACCAGTTCCTTCATGATCTGCCCGGGCAGGACGCGCTCGGGAGAATAAGCAAGCAGAAAATCCCTGCCAGCCGCGAGCCCGGAACGTTCGAGAATGGGCTGCACCACCTCCCGCGTGGTGAGTGGAGGTGAAGTGGATTCGAGCACGACCAGGTTGCCTGGACGCAGCACCGGCACGATCGCCTCCGCCGCAGAACGGACGTAACTGAGATCCGCTTTCTTATCATCATGGAAAGGCGTTGGTACGGCGATGATGAAAGCATCCGCTTCCACAGGACGGGAAGCCACCTCAAGCGTGTGCATATCCAGCGCTTCTTTGACCACCTCGTTCAGACCGGGTTCAAAAATGTGAACCTTACCATGCTGCAGACTATCAATCACATGAGTGTTGTTGTCCACACCGGTCACGCGCACCCCTTTGGCGGCGAACATGCTGGCTGTCGGCAAACCGATGTAACCCAATCCGATGACGCAAATGTGGTGGAATTCCATAAAAATCCTTAACTGGATGATTTTTTACGATTATGCCACAACTTGAGGGCTTGTGGCAGTCGAGTTTATCCTATTCGCTCTTACGAAGAGACCCCCATCAACTAATGGGGGTCTGCCTCATACACAAAGAAACTAGTAGATACCCGCTTCTTCAAACTGGCTGTTGTAGATCGAAGCGTAGAATCCGTCTTTCTGCAACAGATCCTCGTGCGTGCCCTGTTCCACAATATCGCCGTTGTTCATCACAAGGATACGATCGGCGTTGCGGATGGTGGACAGGCGGTGAGCAATGATGAAAGACGTGCGTCCCTGCATCAGGTTGTCCATTGCTTTCTGGATGAGCACCTCGGTGCGGGTATCGACAGACGAAGTCGCTTCATCCAGGATGAGGATGTTCGGGCGGGAAAGAACAGCGCGGGCGATGGTGAGCAGCTGCTTCTGCCCCTGCGAAATGTTGGAGGTTTCCTCATCCAATACCATATTGTAGCCATCGGGCATGGTGCGGATGAAGTGATCTACATTTGCGATGCGCGCAGCCTGGTAAACCTCCTCATCAGTGGCATCAAGGTTGCCGTAACGTATATTTTCCATGATCGTCGCGTTGTACAACCACGAATCCTGCAGCACCATACCGAACTTGTCGCGCAGTCCCTCACGGGTGAAATCACGGATATCATGCCCGTCAACCAGGATAGAGCCGCTCTGGATATCGTAGTAACGCATCAGCAGTTTAACCATTGTTGTCTTGCCGGCACCGGTCGGCCCTACTATGGCGATCTTCTGCCCGGGCTTGATCTCAGCTGAGAAATCGTTGATGATGGTCTTCTCCGGGTTGTAGCCGAAGTGGACGTTGCGGAATTCCACATGACCACTCACACCTTCCAGGTCGACCGGGGTCGCGGTATCGGGCTTCTCTTCGGCTTCTGCCAGGAACTCAAACACCCGCTCCGAAGCCGCTGCGGTCTGCTGCAGTACGTTGGAGATATTGGCGATCTGGGTGATGGGCTGGGTGAAGTTGCGCACATACTGGATGAACGCCTGAATATCACCCACTGTGATGAGATTACGGAACGCCAGCACACCGCCGAGGACTGCCACGGCCACGTAACCGAGGTTGCCGACGAAGTTCATGATCGGCATCATCAGACCCGAAATGAACTGGGATTTCCAGGCTGAGCTGTACAGTGTGTTATTCAGACCATCAAATTTTTCAATGCTGCGCTTCTCACCGTTGAAGGCTTTCACCACGATGTGCCCGCCAAACATCTCTTCCACATGTCCGTTCACGTGTCCCAGGTAATCCTGCTGCTGTTTGTAGTACTTCTGTGAGTGTCTGACGATGATGCTGATGAATACCACCGAGATAGGCAGGATGAGCATCACTGCCAGGGTCATGATCCAGCTGATGGAAAACATCATCACCAGCACGCCGACCATGGTAATGAACGCTGTGATGATCTGCGTAAGGCTCTGGTTAAGGGTCTGGCTGACGGTATCCACATCATTGGTCACCCGCGAGAGCACTTCACCCTGGCTGGTGCGATCAAAATAACTGATCGGCAAGCGGTTGATCTTCTCCGAGATGTCCTTGCGGAAACGGTACGTGATCTTCATAGAGACGCCGGTCATGATCCAACCCTGGATGAACCCAAAGACCGCCGCGGCAATATAAAGACCAGCCAGGAGCGCAAGAATATTACCGATGTAAACAAAATCGATACCTTCGCCAGTTCCCCTGAGCATGGCCATAGCGCCCTCGAAGAGCCTGGTCGTCGCCTTGCCAAGGATCTTGGGTCCGATGATATTGAAAACTGTTGAAGCAATCGCAAAGATGAAGACCACCAAAAATTGCCACTTGTATGGTTGGAGATAGCGCAGCAATTTGGTCATCGTACCCCTGAAATCGCGTGCTTTCTCGCCTCCGCGCAGCATTCCGGGAGGACCGCCCCTCGGACCCCCAGCCATAGGACCCGGGCGGTTAGAAGATTGCTGTTTGGAAGTCATGTTGTCGTGACTCATCGCAGCACCTCCTCACCGGACAACTGCGAAGCAACCATTTCACGGTAAGTATCACAGGTTTCCATTAGTTGTTCATGATTGCCCTTACCCACGACCTCGCCATCATCCAACACGATGATCTGTTCGGCGTGTCGAATGGTGGAGACCCGCTGGGTAACGATGAGCATGGTACTTTTCTCAGCGCTGGTGTTCAGCGCACGGCGCAGCGCGGCGTCCGTCTTGAAATCAAGCGCCGATAGAGCATCGTCAAAGATGTAAATTGGCGGCTTTTTCATAAAGGCGCGGGCGATCGATAGGCGCTGCTTTTGCCCTCCTGAAACGTTCGCACCTCCCTGCGAGATCGGGGCGTCCATTTTACCGTCCATCTCCGCCACAAATTTCGCAGCCTGGGAAACTTCAAGCGCTTCAGCCAGGTCTTCCGCCGTCGCGTTCTCATCCGCGTAGCGCAGGTTGCTCTCCACTGTGCCGGAGAAGAGCACACCGCGCTGCGGGATATACCCGATGCGGTCGCGCAAATCATATTGTGCCACCTCTCGCACATCGCGCCCATCCACGTACACAGCACCCTCCGTTACATCGAAGAATCGCGGGATGAGATTAACCAGCGTGGATTTTCCAGAGCCGGTACCGCCCAGGATGGCGGTGGTCTCACCCGGTTGAGCGGTGAAACTGATGTTGCACAACACATTCTCCTCAGCGCCGGGGTAGCGGAATGACACGTTACGGAACTCAACCTGCCCGCGCGATCGCGGATCAAAGGACTGCGGCTGCGAAGGATCTTTGATGATCGGTTCTATGCGCAGCACCTCATCAATGCGTTTACCGGAAACAGCCGCGCGCGGGAGGAAAATGAACATCATTGACATCATCAGGAAGGAAAAAACCACGTGCATGGCATACTGCAGAAAGGCCATCATATCGCCCACCTGTAGATTGGATTGGGCGACCTGGTGACTGCCAACCCAGATGACGAGCAGTGACAACCCGCTCATAACCAGCGTCATAAATGGAAAGATGATCACCATGATTCGGTTTACGAACAGCATGGTCTTCGTCAAATCTGTGTTCGCTTTGTCAAAACGCGCGAGTTCAAACTGCTGCGTATTGAAAGCGCGGATGACCATCAATCCGGAAAGGTTCTCACGGGTTACCAGGTTAAGACGATCCACCAGGTTCTGAATGATGCGAAACTTGGGCAGGGTTATGGAAAAAATGACCAGGATCATCACGAGCAAAACAGCCACACCCAACCCGATAACCCAGGTCATGGAGGGGCTTTTCTCAACCGCACGGATGATCGCCCCCACGGCCATGATCGGCGCGAAGAAGAGCATACGCATCATCATCGTCACCACCATCTGCATCTGGGTGACATCGTTGGTTGACCGAGTGATCAATGAGGCGGTAGAGAAGGTCTCAAACTCTGCTTTGGAAAAGCTTTCCACCTTGGCGAAGAGATCCCTGCGCAGGTCACGGGCAAAACCAGCGCCGGTGCGCGACGAGAGAAAGCTGATGACAATAACGCTGGCGATCACCCCCAGCAGAACCAGCAGCATCAAGCCGCCGACGCGGAGGATGTAATTGGTCTGCAGGCGCTGGGCGTCCACACCGAGGGCATCGTTCTCCGCCCTCACCGCGGCGGCTGCCGCCTGGACGATCATGCTGTCATCCATCGGGGCGAACTGGTCAGCCGCAGCGCTCATCATCTGCTGCAGTTGCTCCGGGGGCAGCTGCTTCAGCAACGCGAAGACATCTGTTGCTGCGGGCAGCAGGGAGAGGTCAAATCCGATCATCTCTCCCAACTGAGCCGCCTGCGCAGGATCACTGACCGCCTGCTCGAGGGTGTACACGATCAACAGCGCATTGCCGGTGATCGGGTTGAGCGCGGCGATCTGGTCAGCGCTGAGTGTTTTGCGGATGTATACTGCTCCCGGCTCAGCGGCGGGGTACTTTTTTTCCAGTGCTGAATAATTCTCCAGCGCGGGGTCAAGCAGAACGTAGGCATCCTGTACTGCGGCTTTCTCCTCAGGGCTCATGAAGAGGAACATCTTCTCAAGCTGGCTCGCGCGGATGGCTTCAGGCACGGCAGACTCAACGCCGCCCTGCTGAATGCCCACATTGACTATATCTGACATGTAATTGGGCAGCGCCAACTCTCCCATCGCCTGGGCAAAGAGTAGGATCAATACCGCAATGACGGAAAGGGTGTAAGGTTTTAGATATCTAAAAATTCGCAACATACAGCTAAATTACTCCTCGATGTACTACGTTTTAATCGCTCTCTCCACACAGGGGTTTCTCAACATGCGCTGAGAGCGATCCGTGCAATTTGACCAGCAGGCGGATCAGGTCGTCCTGCTCCGCTATGGACAGGCTGGAGACAACCTCGTTCATAAAGCCAAAGCGCAGCGGGGCAGTGGAACGCACCAGCTTTCGCCCGGCAGGGGTGATGCGCACCAGTGAGGCGCGACGGTCGGTGGGATGCTGGGAGCGTTCGATCAACCCATCCCCCTCCAGACCCTTCAGCAGCGCGCTAATGGTGTTCTTCTTCACATCCTGAAAACGACCGAGCGCGCCGGATTTTATTCCGTCCGGATTGCCGTGCTCCATTTCCATGTAAAGCCGCAGGAGGATGCCCAGGCGCGGACCGGAAAGCTCGCCGAATTGCGGGGAACGCGCCACCGCCATGTCAAACAGCTTGCCCAGAACGCGTATATTGTGGGCGATTCGCATGCCGCGAATATCCTGCCCGCCCGCCATCTCTGCCAGGTGAGCCTGCACCTCGCGGGATCTTTCCTCCTGGACCTGCTGATTTTCCAATTCAATCACTCCTGTTAATAATAGTACGATGGCGAACTATACTACCTGCAACGCTGCATGTCAAGAGAATTGGATAAATAAAGCAACTGGGAAGTTGAGAATTTTTTCCGGTATCATTGAACCTGAAGTTCTCCGGGAGGAACCCCGGAGTTAGTGACAGCGTCTACAACTTACTTTAAAACACAAAGCATATGAGGATTTCATGAAAAATTTTCATCTCATCTCCCTAATCCTGCTTACAGGCGCACTGTTGAGCGGATGCGCGCGCGCGATGGACCCCGCCTATCCCACAGAGACCTACCCGCCGCCCATCACTACCGAGCCCAACCCGCCCACCCAAACACCGCTGCCGACCGCCACCGATACCCCCGCTCCCACGCTTACACCCACACCGTTCCAACCTTTTGAGGCGGTGGTAAATGTCGAGGGTCTGCTTCTGCGCAGCGGGCCGGGATTTCTGCATGAGCCGTACTGGACCTATCCACAGAGCGAGATTGTGCAGGTGCTGGGGCGCGCCCCGGGATGGGGCTGGGTGTATGTGCAAACCGCGAATAACCTCCTGGGTTGGATGAAACTGGAACTGCTTGACCTCAAGGGCGACTTCTACGACGCACCGGAGGTGATCCCGGACGATGTCGTGATCGTCAAGGGGCATGTGTACACCCCCAACGGCAATCCCGCTTCGCACATCGCGCTGTCGTTGACACCGGTGGAGGGTGAAGTCAGCCAACAGGACACCGCGACAACAGATACTCTCGGTCAGTACTATTTCTTCCTGCCAAAGGGCAGCCGCGGGGTTTGGACACTCGCGGGGAATGCGTATGGCTGCGAGAGCAACGCGGTGAACGCCGCCTGCGAATTGATCGGCTATTTCCCTCCTCCCCTGGAGATCGATGTGCGCGATGCAGAACCTTTCTGGTACAACCTGCAGATACGCAATGACTAAAGCTATACGCTTGAGCGATTCATCTAAAAACCGATAAGAGCGGGAATCATTTATAAGAACGGAGCCCCGGTAAAGCGCCGACAGGGATCTTTTGTTATAGATCGGCTGGCTGATCCGGCTGGTCATGATCGTGCTGGTGATGAATATCCGGCAGGTGCGGATGTTCATGCACGAGTTCTTCGTGCGTGTGAACATGGCTATGTTCACCGTTAAAACTGTCCGTTTGCGTGTGGTTGTGGTGAGCCTGATCGTGCAGGCACTGCTGAAGCTCGTGTAAGTCGTATGGGATACTCAATGACAGTCACTCTTGGGGATTGCTTCGCACAGACCGCTCGCAATGACACGCGTATTTTGGGGGTGACCCATAATACATGGTTTCGATAAGTGCTTCCCGCTCGCAAAAACCGCTCGGAAGCGCATAGATCGCGTGAACCTGCCCCTACAAATATTGTGAATCATGTTCTATTATCCGAGATTGTGCGGCAATTCAAAACATTTTCCGCACGGCGCATCAACGCGATGCGCAACACAGCTGCTGCGACGGTGAGGCAGCGCAATTATTACGATCCCAGCATCCGCTCTGACGACGAATACGAAGAAATCACCGCTTACATTGCCAACAATCCCGCCAACTGGCTAACGGACGCGGAGCGCTTACCGGGATAATGATACCCGAACGAAAATCTGGTCGACTATATTAGTCGACCAGACCAGCTGGTGGATATTACAGGCGACCAGCCGGTCGCCCGGACCAAGAACTCAAAAATGTTTTCCGTTTAAAACTTGCCGGATTGGCAAGTTTTAGCTTTTAAATTTGCCCGGGGGGCAAGTTGACATTTCCTCCAAACCGTGGGAAGATGTGTTTACAAAACAGAACGTTTATTCTATTATTTCCAGGAGGAAAATGTCAAGCCAGAAAAAACCGTCCGTCTCCGAGACGACCGAAGGGATCGACCGCGAAATCGCGATCCTGCGCAATCTCATCCGCAAAGCCGCCGCCAAACAGAGCACTGACCTCAGCTTCGAGGAACAGCTCGATCTGCTCGACACGGTCGGCAAAACCGCCCCCGCGCTCGCCCGCCTGCTTAAAGCCCGCCGCGACCTTGCCAATCAGGAGCTCAACCCCGCCGCGCTGCTGCCACCTGGTACGTATTCACCAACAGGACACCGGCATCCCCTTATTTCTCTCTCTCGGTATCAACATCGCCCATCGAAGCAGCAGATCAAAGGCTGGTCGGTCAGTGTTATTGGGACGGAACGAACGTGCTCGCTGGCAGCGTGTACTCATACTTCGATCACGACTTGCCCTCACCGGACTATGATAGCGGATGGTTTGCGGTTGCACAAGGCACCACGTACACTAAGACACATAACTTTTATTCACTCCCGCGTATGGTGATGTTATTACACAATTCAGCCATTGACGGGTCAGGCAATACATACATCGTGTACTCAACCGAAACAGCAGCGGGTCCAGCTAAGAACACGACACGTATCAGCACCGTCGATATCGATGTACGCTCCGGTAATTCAGGGTCAGGTGGAACACTGTTCAACAACCTTGCATCGTCAAACACAGGATTTTGGCGTATTCTCGCGTGGAGATAAATAGATGATCACAATCATTAGAGACAATCAGGGCAATATCAAGACCTATTCACAGTCACCATTGGAATCCTATAATGTAGCACTCGACGAGACTTTCGAGACCATGGAGATCGGTCTCGTGCAGTATGCCGAGCGCTTCAAGCTCTCAGCCCCCGCCATCACCGGACTATTGTATGCTTCACCAGGCGAATCAGTTGACGTGATCGTATCAACCAACCTGAAGGTCCACACCGTTGACGTAAACGTCAACGGTGTGATCGAGACCGTTCAGATCGAGGACGGAGTTGGGGTCATAAGCCTTGCGTTAGACACGCCCGGCTTATTTATATTGCAGCCGGCAGACCGGCGCGAGTACTGCGCAGCCGGCACTGGAAACCTCACAGTGGAGATACTACCCAATGAGTAAAGCATATAAGAAAGATGGAAAATTCTATCTCGAGCCGGATCCTGTTATCACAGCACGCACGAACAGCAAAGCTGATCGCGCGAAGATCAAAAAGAAGCTGACAGACGATGAACTGCGAGACGTGATCGATCGTATTCTGACACGGTTGGATGCGCTCGATGCAAGACTGACCGATCACGGCACGGCAAGCAGGCAGCAGGAGAAGAATCTTTTGGATTACAATTGAGGAATGATTCAGATCCCCATGTTTGGAGCTGCCAGTCGTGGCGGCTAAGATAGAAGTTCCGCTTTCCAGCGTGCAGGAAGCCCTGGGTGGATTTCTCGTCCTCGACCATCCCCAGCGCTGCTCACGCTGCGGCGCTCAACCGGCAGAGTACTACGAGACGCACAAACTCAGGCTGCGCATCGGCGCAAATAGACCCGGGCTGTATCGCCAGACCTACCGGGTAAGCCGTGTTTATCACCTGAGGGTGCGCGTTTGCGAGACCTGCTATCGGTCAGATTTTGCGGTCTACCCTGAAGAATTCGTGAAGGACGATACGGCGTTGGGAAAGCTGGCGCGTCTGCATTCCCAACTTTACACAACAGGCACCATTATCGCCTGCATTGGTCTGCTCTTTATGACCAACCTCATCCCCGCGGACTCGGCGATCGGCTATATCAAGCCGTTTTGGCCTTACATCACTGCGCCCAGCGGATTGATCATCCTGGGTGTGTGGCTGCATCAGCGCTCACGCCAGCGTCGCATCCTGGAGTCGCTCGAAAATGCCGGCATTGATCCTGCCAAACGACCGCGCGCAGAAGTGCGTACACCTGTGCTGGAGACCGAAGACGACCCCGGTGCGATCCCATTGCAGATTAGAATTAAGGACGAAGAATGGGCAGCAGCGTGCGCAGCCCGGTATAATTGGAAGGTAGAATACGAAACAAAAGGAGAGAAGAAACAATGAGAGCTACTTTGGGTGAAGAAAGCGCAAAAGTATGGCAGGAGGCTTCGGCTGAATCCATTTCAATTACCTCGATCAGCAAAGGCGATGAATTCGAGATCGGCAAGGTGATCCGCAAGAAAAAGGAGACCTGGGTCACCGTCACCCTTGATAACGGGGTTACCGGCTTCATCTCCGGAGACACTCACATTTTTGCCATCCAGACCGTAGAGGCGATCGGCAATGACCTGGAGGTATTTGAAAACGCCAGCGACGAATCGCCGGTTCTCACCACGATCCCCAAGAAAACCGTCTTCATGGTGCGCGGTGTGGAGAAAGTTGAAGAAGATAACTGGTATCGCGTGGAAGATAGCGAGGGGGTGAAAGGCTACATCAAAGCCGGCCCCAGGCTGCGGGTACGCCCTCAGATTACCCACCAAAGCGCTCGCAAAATGATGATCACCGGCGGTATCTTCGCGGTGGCGGGGTTGTTGCTCTACTTCATCTTTCCTGCCCCGGCAGGCGAAGCGGATAACGGGATGAACTTCATCACCCTGGCAATTATTCTATTGGGACTCTTCCAGGTTTTCCAGGGTTTTATGCAGTACCGGCAGGTAAATAAGAAAGATGATTAAATGACAAAGTCCCCATAACGGGGACTTTTTTGATTGTAGATAACTCGTTAAACAAAAAGTGAGCGCGGAGAGGCTCGAACTCTCAACCAATGGCTTAAAAGGCCACTGCTCTGCCATTGAGCTACGCGCCCGCTTTTGGACGGTCAGAATTTTATCACGCCCTCATACCCCCGTCAATGAAGAAACCGGATCGCCAGTGCAATCCGGTTTTGTGGTGTTAACACAAACCCCTTTTTGATTAGCGCAGGAAGAAGGACAGCACTACCAGGATCACAAAGAACGAGCTCGCCAGAATGGCGATCCGCTTGAGATCTTTTTTCACATAGCTGTAGTCCGGGTTGAATTCCGAAGAACGGCTTGTGGTCGCCTTCGAGGCAGCCGCTGCCGCCGGTGATGCGGTCTGCGCAACCGCTGCTGATGAATTCACTGAACGCTTCTTGGTTTTCTTAGCCATACAACACTCCTGATTTGCCTACTAGATAAGCCCTATTGTAATACACCTTGCACAATTATGCGCTTATCATCCACCCGGTACGGGTAACAGGAGATGAGCGTGATTGTGCTGTTGCTGGTCGGAGCGAGCAGGTCCACCCGGTCCGGTTCGACGATCTGTGTGCCGGTCACTACATAAGTGAACGAACGATCCTGGGTGATGATGATGATCTCATCCCCTTCTTCGAGCTGGTCAAGATCGCGGAAGATCTCACTGAAGATGTCGTTGTGCGCTGAGAGCACCAGGTTGCCTGCTTCACCGGGGTTGGCGGTACCCAGATGCTGACCCACGCCTTTCTTCAGTTGTTCCCAGCCATCCCCCATCACGATGGGAGCATTCACTTCGATTGCCGGAATCTGGATCTGCCGTGCCTGCTGCGGGCTTTGCGTCGGGATCGGCAGACCGGCGTAACTCTGCATCAACGGGCGCAAGTGATCGGGGATCTCGGCCTCGTTGAAGCGGTTTTCTTCACCGCTGACCGGCGCGAAGTGACCGCCTGGTAGCACCACCGCGCTGATCAAAGGTGTGGGGGTGAGGGTGGGCTGCGCGAGCGCGCTGGCAGTCTCCCGGTTTAAATTACGCAACAGGTTTGCGCCGTTGATGAAGAGCAATAGCAACCCAACGATGGCGATGACCTCAACCGCGAGTAAAAAAGTATCCAGACCTTTGCGCCGGCGGGAGATCACCCGTTCCCGCAGGGAGGTGTTCTCTCCGGACTCATCGCCGGTGATCCGCGTCACTGATCTGATTGGGGCAGGTTTCGCCACATCAAGTATGCGCCCGGATTTCCTGAACGCCTCGAGCCGTGCCTCCCGCTCCGCGAGGCGTTTCTCGCGCAGCAGCTGCTGCAATTCATACGCGGAGTAATCTTCTGGCGATTTTTGGCGCGGCACAGGTTTTCCTCATCAAGATTGAATCTTCACAACGATTATAACCGATTTGATTTTCCCAGCCCTGCAAGGTCCCATACCCCCATCCGTGTTAAAATAACTCAGACCTGGAGGCGATGAATGGCTAAAAACAAGAATTTTCTCATTGACATGGACGGTGTCCTGGTAAAAGGCAAAACCCCCTTGCCCGGCGCGACTGAATTTATTGACCGGCTGCTCGAATGCGGGGTGAAGTTCCTCATCCTCACCAATAACCCGCTCTACACCCAGCGCGATCTTGAACACCGCTTGAAGATGGCAGGGTTGAACGTTCCGGCTGACCACATTTTTACCTCCGCCATTGCCACAGCCCGTTTTCTGCAAAGCCAGCGCCCCAATGGTAAAGCATTTGTGATCGGTGAAAGCGGTCTGACGCAGGCGCTGCACGAGGTAGGTTACGTGCAGACTGACATGAGCCCCGATTATGTCGTCATTGGCGAAGTCAACAATTACAATTTTGAGTTGATCACCAAAGCAGTGCGCCTGATCATGGATGGCGCGATGTTCATCGCCACCAACCCGGATTCAACCGGTCCACTGGAATCCGGTATCGTGCCTGCCACCGGCGCCCTCGCGGCGTTGATCGAAAAAGCCACCGGTAAAGCGCCGTTCTTCGTCGGCAAACCCAATCCCCTGATGATGCGGAGCGCCCTCAGGTACCTGGGCGTCCATTCAGAAGACACCATTATGGTTGGGGACCGCATGGATACTGATATCGTCGCCGGCGTGATGAGCGGCCTGGATACGATCCTGGTGTTAAGCGGGGTGTCCTCAATGGAAGATGTCGAACACTTCCCCTATCGCCCCACGCAAATCCTCAATTCGGTGGCAGACATCACGATCGATTGTTGATCCACCCCGGAGCTTTTTAGACGTTGCAAACCACTGAAAACCAGCAGACTCAAAAGCGATTCGTCCTCGCCATATCTCTCACAAGTCTCATCCTGGTGGCGGAGATCATTGGGGGAATCTGGTCGGGGTCACTGGCGCTGCTATCGGACGCGGCGCACGTCTTCTCAGATATTTTTGCACTCGGATTGAGTTATTTCGCCCTGCGCCTTGCCGCGCGCCCTCCTGATGACCGGCACAGCTACGGCTGGCAGCGCGCTGAGGTTATCGCAGCCTTCATTAACGGCGCATCACTTCTGGTGATCGCCATTGGCATCTGGATCGAAGCGGTCAAGCGCTGGCAGTCGCCTGTTGAGATTAAAAGCCTCGAGATGATGGTGATCGCAATCATTGGCTTGATCGTGAACGCTGTTGTGGCATTCATCCTGGGCGGGCACGATCACGCGCACGCAGCGGGACACGCAGAAGACAGGAAAACAACCCGCAACCTGAACGTGCACAGCGCGTTTCTGCATGTCATTGGCGACCTCATCTCGTCCATTGGTGTGATCATCGCCGCGCTTCTCATCCGCCTCACTTCAGCGCAATGGCTCGACCCCTTCATATCCATCCTCATCGGGGCGATCATTCTCATCAGCGCGTACCGCGTGCTGCGCAGGTCCCTGCATATCCTGATCGAAGGCGTACCCGAAGGTCTTTCCGTCCGGGAGATCAAAAAGTCGATCTTTTCGCTGGAGGAGGTTGAGGCAGTGCACGATCTGCACGTATGGAACCTTGGGGCGGAGAACATTGCACTCAGCGCGCACGTGGTACTTTCACCGGATCAGTATGCGCAGCAACACCAGGTCATGGATCGAATAAAGCAGGTTCTGGCCGTTGAATACGGGATCAACCACACCACGCTCCAATTCGAGAAAAGTCCCTGCAGTGATGAAGGGCATGGCGGGTGTAACTAACCGGAACCAGCAACCCGACCAACAAATGATACAATTTGTTCTGTCAGACGGTTTCACCAGGCTGACAGATCGCGTGCAGCGCCTCAAAGGTGTATTTCCTTCGTCTGGAAGGCACTACTTTGAGGTTTTTAAATCGACAAGGAGCGATCAAGAGACATGCAGTGGGTAAGAAATCACACACCCGACCCAGAACAGAATCGTTCCTATCGTCTGGCTATCGCCATTACCCTGGGAGGAAACCTGCTTCTGGCAGTCAGCAAAGGGATCGTGGCATATCTTTCAGGGTCTGCCGCTGTTTACGCAGACGCTGCCAACTCTGTATCCGACGTCATCTATTCCATCCTGATGGTGCTCGGGTTGTGGGTAGCCACCCGCCCGCCCGACCTCACCCATCCGCAAGGTCATTCCAGGTACGAACCGCTGGTGGGTCTGCTCGTGACAGCGTCGATGGCGTTCGCCGGGTTCGAAGCTGCGCGCAATGCGTTCACCCGCTATACGGAGAACACGCTCACCGCCATCACCCTCGATCTACCGCTCATTATCCTGCTGGCAAGCGCGCTCATCAAGGTCTTTATGTTTATCGCGATCAACCGCATCAGCAGGCGCATTTTCAGCCCCACGTTAGCTACCACCGCCCGCGATAATTTGAGCGATGTGCTCGCTTCCATGGCGGCATTTATCGGTGTGCTGGGTTCCAACCTGGTTCACCCGCTGGCTGACCCTGTCGCCGGGTTTATTGTCGCGCTGTGGATCTTCCGAAACGCGTTTGTCGCGGGTCGTGAGAACCTCGGATTTCTCACCGGTCGCGGCGCCACCATGGAAGAGGCTGAAGCCTTTATCAACGCGGCTGAGGAAATACCGGGTGTGATCAGGGTGCATCACATCATGACGGAATATGCCGGACCAAGGCTGGTGATTGACCTGCACATCAATGTGGATGGACAGAAGACGCTGAACGAATCACATGCAATATCCGATGAAGTGATTCGCAGACTGGAATCCTTCCCCAACGTCGATCGCGTTTATGTACACCTCGAACCGGACGACTGGAAGGACTAACTTGTTGAAGCGCGAGCAGGAGGAGTTGATGATGAGCACAAAACCATTTCGTTTTATCGATGAACCAATTGAAGTGGAATTCGACACTGAGCCCGCGAAAGAGAAATCACCCCATTGTCCACAGCGATTCACCTGGCGGGGAGAACGCTATACAGTGATGAGCGTGCACACAGAACACGTCGATTACGCCCGCCGCGGCAGGATGTCCGCTAATATGACCCCCGAGCACCTCGCCAGCGCAGCGCGCAGCGGCTCCTGGGGAGTGGGTCGGTTTACTTTCGTGGTTGCAGTCGACACCGGACAGATCTTTGAGATCTATTACGATCGCGCCCCAAAAAACGTAGACAACCGCAAAGGCGGATGGTTCGTCAAGGGAGAGCGCATGATCGACCGCGACCAGGAACAGTAGTTACTCAATCGAATAAGTTTAATCAAGATATTAATATTATTGATTTTAGTATTGACATTATTTAATATTATGGTATTATATTGGAAAATATTTCAATAATCTTTTAGATTTTTTATGTTCTATTACGAAGATAATGGTTCAAGGCGGTGAAAGATGGTAAAAAATACATTAAGTAAATGCCCGGTATGTGATTCTGATCTGGTTGTGACGCGGCTGTATTGCGTCAACTGCGACACAACCATCGAGGGTCATTTCACGGCTGAACACACACCCTTTGGGAATCTCACACCCGAACAAATGCAATTTCTGCTCACCTTTGTCAAATGCGAAGGGCGTTTGAACCGCATGGAGGATGAGATGAACCTCTCCTACCCCACCCTGCGCAGCAGGCTCACAGAAATCGTGCGCGCGCTTGGGTATGAACCCGGCAAAGACGAAGGTCCGATACTGCTCACCGCTGAAGACCGCCGCGAGATCCTGGACCGGCTTGACCGGGGTGAAATTTCCTGGGAGGAAGCCCAGGCCAGGCTGCGCGGTGAAAAATACGCGGAGCCCGCCTCAACAACAGCCAGGGAGGGGAAGTGATGGCCTCAAGTGAAGAAAGACTCAAAGTGTTGAAAATGGTGCAGGAAGGCAAGATCACCGCTGAGGTGGCAACCGAACTTCTGAAAGCCCTCGACAGCACCAACCGCAAAACCGAAGCGGATGAACGCTTGTCCAGCGCTTTCAGCGGCGGTAAAAGCGGCGGACGTTTCTTCCGTGTACGGGTCACGGACACGGATACCGGCCGCACGCGGGTTAACATCCGCCTGCCGATCGGTATGGTCAACGCCGGGATTCGCATGGGAATGCGCTTTTCTCCCGAGGTGGAGGGGTTGGACGCCACACGCATGGCGGAAGCCCTGGCTTCAGGTGAGACCGGCCAGATCATGGACGTGTACGACGACGAAGATGGCGAACACGTAGAGGTATTCATCGAATAATTTTGCAACAAAATAATCGCAGCTGAACCCGGAGCGATCGCTCCGGGTGGGTTCAATATTGCCGGATGTGAAATTATGGAAAACAATTCGTATGTGATCGAATCAAACTGGAAGCGCAAATTTCTTCCCATGTGGGGAGCACAGCTCTTCTCACTGCTTGGCAGCGGCCTCGTTCAGTTCGCGCTGGTATGGTACATCACCCAGAAGACCGGTTCCGCCGCAGTTCTCGCAACCGCCACACTGGTTGCACTCCTGCCGGATGTGCTGCTCGCGCCATTTGCCGGTGCATACGTTGATCGTCTGAATCGGCGGCTGGTGATGATCCTCGCGGACTCGTTCATCGCGCTGACGACCCTCGCGCTCGTTTTACTTTTCGCGTTCGATCTGATCCAGATCTGGCATATTTTCGTTGTCATGTTCCTGCGTTCGATTGGCGGAATCTTCCACTGGCCGGCAATGCAGGCCTCCACCTCGTTGATGGTGCCGGATAAGCACCTCTCGCGTTTTGCCGGTCTCAACCAGGCGGTACGCGGCGGGTTAAACATCATCGCACCACCGCTCGGTGCGCTGCTCATGTCGCTGCTGCAGTTTTACCAGGTCGTTGCGGTTGACGTGGTTACCGCCATAATCGCCATAACACCTCTGTTCTTTATTCACATCCCCCAACCAACGCGGAAGGACAGCGCTGAAATCGTTACGCCAAAGATATTACTGCGCGATGTGGGTGAAGGATTTGCCTACCTGAGGAAATGGAAGGGGATGCTCTACCTTGCGTTGATCGCAGCTTTCCTGAACTTTCTGCTCACACCGACGGGCACACTGCTGCCCCTGATGGTCACTGAGCACTTTAAGGGCGGGGTTTGGCAATTAAGCCTGCTGGAATCGATCATGGGAATCGGGATCGTTGCGGGCGGTTTGACACTGGGTGTTTGGGGCGGTCTGAAAAAGCGCGTTCACACAAGCCTGCTGGGGATTATCGGTCTTGGATTGGGTGTATTCATCTTCGGTCTGGCACCCTCGAATATGTTCTGGCTCGCGGTTGTCGGGATCGCCGTGTTAGGCTTTATGAACCCCATCGCCAATGGTCCGCTGCAGGCACTTATGCAAAGCCGCATCGAACCCGAGATGCAGGGTCGCGTGCTGGGTTTGATCAGCAGCCTGTGCGCCATGATGATGCCCCTTGCTCTGCTCATCGCCGCGCCTGTCGCTGAATGGGTGGGGTTACAGGTATGGTACTGGGCAGGAGGAGCGCTCGTGATGATCGTCGGTTTCTTATCTTTCTTCGTGCGCGAAGTCTCCGAACTGGAAAGCTTCAAACCCGCCATCCAGGCTGCGGTGGCAGTGACAGAAGCGAACGCTTAGATTCATCACCGGTTTACCTGTAAATACAAACGGGGTGGTTCATATGACCACCCCGTTATTCATAAATGAAACGGACTATAGATTATAGATCTCGGAATACTTGCCGCGCAGGTACTTCATGTATGGCTCAGGCTGGATCGTCGTTCCAGTCACGCGCTTAACCAGCACCTGCGGCTCGAACTTGGCGCCGTGCTGGTGGATGTTGGTGCGCATCCAACCCAGCAGTTCATCGAACTTACCCTCGCCGATCTGCGCCTCCAGGTTCGGAATATCTCCCAGCATACTATCCCACAACTGCGCCGAGACCAGGTTCCCCAAAGCGTAAGTGGGGAAGTACCCCATCATTCCGCCTGACCAGTGAACGTCCTGCAGCACACCTTCGCGGTTGGTGGGAGGCACCACACCCAGGTATTCTTCCATTTTGCTGTTCCATACTTGCGGCAGGTCGCCTACCTGCAGGCTGCCCTCCAGCAGGGCGATCTCGAGCTCAAGCCGCAGCATGATGTGCAGGTTATAGGTGGCTTCATCCGCTTCAACACGGATCAATGACGGCTCGACCTTGTTGATGCCGCGATAGAACTGCTCCTGGCTGACATTTGCCAACTGCCCCGGGAATTGTTTGACCAGGCGCGGGTAGAAGAACTGCCAGAACGCCCGTGAGCGCCCCACCAGGTTTTCCCACATACGCGATTGTGATTCGTGCACCGCCATAGAGGCTCCGTTCGCCAGCGGTGTGCGCCGCAAGGTCTTCGAAACACCCTGTTCGTACATGGCATGACCGGCTTCGTGCATAGTGCTGAAGAGCGCAGAGGCTGCCCGGTCCGGATCGAAGCGCGTGGTAATGCGCACGTCATCAATACCGAAACTGGTCGTGAAGGGATGCACGGCTTTATCCTGTCTTCCGCGGTTAAAGTCGTAACCGAAGCGGGTGATCACATCAATGCCGAAATCCCACTGACCCTTCTCGTCGTACGGAATATGCAGGAAGGAATCATCGATCACCGGTTTCGCCGCGATCTCTTTCAGTAATTCGACCTGCTGCGGTCGCAACGCGTTGAAGATCGCCTGCACCTCGCTGGTTTTCATCCCCGGTTCAAAGTCATCGAGCAGCGGATCATAAATATGATCAAATGGTTTGAAGAAATTCGCGTACGCCTGGCGCAGCTGCACCAGCTTCTCCAGGTGCGGTTGGAACACTTCAAAATCATCCGATGCTTTGGCTTCCTCCCATGCCATCTGACCCATCGTGGTCACCCGCGCGAACTCCGACACCCATTCGGTTGGCACCCTGGTGCTCTTGCCATAATCGTGCGCAATGCGCTTGATCAGGCAGGCGTCATCGGAATCAGGGTCGAGGGTGTCAGCGTACGGCGCCAGGTCTGCCAGCAGGTCACCCATTTCTTTTGAGGTGAACATCGTGTGGGAGAGACCCGCCACCGTTTCCAGTATGTTGCCGCGGTCTTCCGCGCTTCCGCGCGGCATGTATGTTTGTTGATCCCAACCCAGCAGGGCCTCCGCCCTCCCCAGGTCAGTGATCTCAGCGATCAATTGCTTAAATTTATCCAGTTTTTCCTGCATACTGCGCTCCAATTATTTTGAGTAGATGATTTGCTAAGCGACTTTCCAGCGTAGCGGCTTTCCTTCCAGGGCAAGCAGCACTTCTTCAGCGATGTCATTGGCTGCGCGGGCCTGTGCTTCCACCGTCTGAGCGCCCACGTGCGGCGTATCGATCACGCGGGGGTGCGCTACCAGCGCCGTCTGTCCGGGGGGTTCTGTGGCAAACACATCCAGCGCCGCTCCGGAAACCTTGCCCTTGTTGATCGCTTCCAGCAGCGCTTCTTCATCGATCACCCCGCCGCGCGCCGCGCAAACGACGTAAACACCATCCTTCATTTTTTCAAAGGCGGCGGCATTTAACAGGTTGCGCGAGTCCGACGTCAGCGGCATGTGCATGGTAATCATATCGGATTGGGCGAGCAGTTCATCAAAGCTCACAGGCTGTCCGCCGCGCTTCGCGATCTCTTCAGCAGGCACGAGCGGATCGTAAGCGAGTATTTTCATCTCGAAAGCTTTCGCGCGCGCGGCTACTGCTGAACCGATGCGCCCAAAACCAACCACACCGAGCGTTTTGCCAAACAGCTCGTGTCCCTGAAACTCCTTTTTCAGCCATTGTCCGGATTTCATTGAGGCATCCGCACGCGGGACTTCGCGAACGATGCTTAACATCAGGCTGAGGGTCAATTCAGCTACCGCCACTGTCGTTGCGAGGGGGGAGTTGACCACGGTAACGCCATGCGCTTTTGCCGCTGCCAGGTCGATATTATCCACACCGACACCGGCGCGCCCAACCGCCTTCAATTTTTTTCCGGCATCAAATACTGCCGCGGTCACTTTTGTGCGTCCGCGCACGATCAGCGCGTCATAATCCCCCACAATTTTCAAAAGATCCTCAGCGCTGATCCCTGATTGTTCAACGACCTCCGCTGCATTGCGCAGAATCACCTTGCCATTCTCTTCCAACCCATCTGTTAACAAGATCTTCCAGGCAGACATTCCCATCTCCTTTGAATTGTGATGATTTCATTTTACCGTGAAATCGAAAAAGCATTGCCTTCCTGCGCCGTTGCAGCCGCGGTTCAGCTTGATGGTACAATCCATCCATGGACACACCCGACAACCCCATCTTTGAACGTGTAAACCCGCGTATGCTTGAATCAGAATCTTTGCAGCGCTGCAAACTAAGCGACTGCCGTGGAGCCTGCTGTGTGTTCGGGGTATGGGTGGACCTGCGCGAAAAAGATGACATCTTGCGGAGTGCCCGCCTGATCCTCCCCCATATGCCCGAAGATTGCCGGGATCCGGAAGGGTGGTTCGCGCCAGTTGAGGATATCGATCCGAACAGTCCAAGCGGCAGGGTGGTCCACACCGCGGTCGAAACCCGCCCGGATCATTACGGCGGCACCGCCTGCATCTTTTGCCTGGAGGATGGAAAATGCGCCCTGCAGGTTGCGGCAATTGCCAATGAATTGCACCCCTGGCGTTTCAAGCCTTTTTACTGCATTCTGCATCCGCTTGACCTCGATGAAAAGGGTCGCATCACGCTGGATCGGTCAGAGGAAATGGTTGATGAGGAGGGAAGTTGTGTGCGCCCCGCCAACGATGAAATTCCCCTTGTCACCACATTCGAGTCCGAGTTGCGCTATTTGTTGGGAGAAAAAGGCTTACACGATCTCCAGGAACTTGCTTTTAAGCGCAGGAATGTTTTCGAATAAGTCGCGGCTGTGCATACAGACAAAACATACCAAAGCAATAATCACCATCTCCATTTCAACTGCTCGACTATTCAAAATTCCCATGACTTCACCACGCCGTTGATTTTAAGATAAAATAGGTCATATTTTATCGTCATAAAGGTTATTCTGTGTTGAAAATTCGATCTTTGCTCTTCGCCATACTCTTACCGCTCATTGCCTTCGCAGTGGCGCAGCAACCCCTGACAGTGTCGGCAGCAAACGACAACGACCGCGCGCTCTGTCTGCCCGGAGGAGATGATCTTTCCGGTATGGATTGCCTGAACGCCGGACCTTCCGCGCGCCTGGCGGAGCTAGCTGCACAGGGCATTACCTTCCCCGCAACACAGCTTTTTGCTGCGCGCACCCCCTACGAACTTTCCATCGTGCCCTACTCCTACGCCAAAGTGGACAACGAAGAGGTCCCGCTTTACGCGACAGTTGAAGATATCCTGAACAATAATCCAACCGGCAAGCTGTACAAGAGCCAGATCAAGTACGTCGCGCTGCAGGATCGGGTGGACACGGATAAAGGCCGCTATTACCAGATCGCCACCACCGAGTGGATCAGCGAAGAACTCGTCACCCGCGCCGGACTCCCCAACTTCCAGGGGTATGTGTTCAAACATAATCCACAGGTGAGCTTTGGCTGGGTCATCAACGAAACCTACGGACGCTCCGCGCCCGATTACGCCGCGCCGGAGACCGGTACGCAGTACTGGCGTGAGAACAGGATCATAATTTACGAAAGTACCATGGTCAATGACATTGAATGGGTGAAGGTTGGTCCGGATGAATGGATCGAACATCGCTACATCGCCCGCGTTATCCCAAATTACACCCAACCCGAGGGCGTTCCAGTAGACAAGTGGATCGAGGTGAATCTCTACGAGCAGACCCTCTCTGCCTACGAAGACGGCAACCTTGTTTTTGCCACGATGATCTCCTCCGGCACACCGCCCTTCTACACCAAGCCCGGTGTGTTCCAGATCTACAAAAAACTGGAGTTCGACCCGATGTGGGGCACATTTGAACTGGATCGTTCAGACTATTATTACCTGGAAGAAGTCCCGTACATCATGTATTACGATGATCTGCGGGCGCTGCACGGTGCTTACTGGCAAACGCTGCTGGGGTACCAGCGCTCGCACGGGTGTGTCAATCTTTCTGTTGCAGATTCACACTGGCTGTACGACTGGGCGAACGAGGGCGACTACGTGTATGTCTGGGATCCATCGGGTGAAACACCGACCGATCCTTCGGTATACGGTTCGGGTGGTTTTTAGATCACCAAAGCTTCAGTTAACAGATCTGTTTAGTTGTTATTACTGCTATATAATTACTATATTATCTAAGGTCGCAACCCGGTGTCGGGATCATATTATTTCAGGAGAGGATTTTAATGAGAAGAAATCTTTACGTCCCTTTGTTGTTTGTTATTGTATTCGTGCTTTTAGTGGGTTCCGGCTGCTCCCTCGGCGATAAGGAGGCTGACCAGCCCCAGGAGCCGCAGGTGATTGTCATTACCGCAACTCCCAATGTCCCGGCCCCAGTGGCTACTGAAGCGCCAGCCGTTATTGCCACTGACGCCCCCGCAGTAGCCGCGACCGATCCTCCCACTGTAGTCGCGACCGATCCGCCTGCCGAGGAATCAATCGCCCCGCAGGGAAACATGTTTTTCAAGGATGAGTTTGACAACGGTCTGGACAATTATAGCCACTTCCTGTTTAGCTTTAGTCAATTCCGCATCTATGAAAACAACCAGGAACTCGAGAGGAAAGCTGGTGTTTCTTTAGATAACGGGCGAATCAAGTTCAACATGGAGGAATTTAACCTGGGTTACTACTACGTCTATGAACCCCAGACCTATGACGATGTAAAAGTGTCAATGGAAATTGAAAACCTGGGATATAACGCCAGTACCGCCGCGCTAATGTGCCGTTATGACGAGGACATGGGGTGGTATCACCTCACCGTTGATTTCCAGGGTTTATGGGCATTGTGGTATTATGACGCTCTCATTGGAAAAAATTTCAACTTTATCACCAACGGGGGTGCCTCAGAATTTGATTATGGCAAAGGCAGAAACACATTCACCCTGGTCTGCCAGGGAGATGAAATTTCAGTTTACGTAAATGATGTGTTGGCTCAAACTGTTAGAGATGAAAACCTCAAAAGCGGAAAAGTCGGTTTTGGAGGACAGACAGGCGGCACGTATACAATCATCAACGTCCCCTGGTTCGAAATCAGCCAGCCATAAACACAATTTTTAAATAAAGGCAGGGAGTCAAACTCCCTGCCTTCCGCATTAATTAGTAAAGGTTACATCGCCGCGATAAACTTACCGATCACCACCGCCACGAATAAACCGGCGGAGAGTAGTATCCCCCACAACAGCCCCTGTTTCGAAGTTGAATCCGCCAGCTCATAACCAAAGTAGGTGGGCTGCACCCTCATCAATGGACCGGCAAACCAGGCGAACAAAGCGCCACCGATCAACCCGCCCAGGTGACCCCAGTTGTCAATGCCGGGCTGAAGCCCGATGACCAGGTTAACGCCGATGATCAGCACCAGGTTGGTTAACATTGCCTTTGCGCGCGCGCCAAAGAGAGACCGGTTACGATAGATGAACACGCCTTCCGCTGCCACCAGCGCAAAAACTGCTGTTGACGCGCCGATCGAGGCTTTGGGTGAGAGCAGGAACGAAAGCGTGTTGCCGCAAAACGCGCCGATCACGTACAACAATAGAAATCTGCTATGTCCGTAATAACGCTCCAGCGATGAGCCCAGTGAATAAAGCGCGTACATGTTGAACGCAATATGCAGCAGGCTGCCATGCAGCAGCGCGGGTGTCAACAGCCGCCACACCTGCCCTTCCAGGATCAAGTCATTGATCTTGCCGCCCAGTACAAACGGCAAATCATATCCACCACTCAATGATTGGGAGAGCATTTGAATGATGTAAATGAAAACGGTCACCCCGATCAATACATAAGTGACTATTGTTTTTTGCGCGGGCAGCTTAACCGCGACCGGCGTTCCCGGCGGGGGTGTTTGCGATTGCTGATAGGGATCGTGTTGGTTTGAATCCTGCATTAGATGATCTTCCTGTGTTTCACCGCCAGGTGTTCCGCGCGAATGATGGTGACGATATCATCCACTGCCTGGCAGAGTAAATGTTCGGCGTTGATCACGAGATAATCGAAGATTCCAACCTTGTCCACCTCTTTTATTGAAATCCCGATCCTGGTCTGCAAGTCCTCCGGGCTTTCTGTATTGCGTTTGACCAGGCGCTCGTGCCATTCATCGTAGCAAGTGGGAATGAGGAAAATGAGCAGAGCTTCAGGATAAAGATTGCGGATGGTTTCCGCACCCTGCACATCGACCCGCAACACCACGTCTTTTCCGCTTTTCAGCGCGTCCTCGATCTGCCAGCGCGGGATGCCCTTCAGGTCATTGTAAACCTTCGCGTGTTCGATGAACTCGCCCTTCTTGATCCGTTCTTCAAATTCCTCGCGTGAAAAGAAGAAATAATCTTTCCCGTGCACCTCTTCCGGGCGGGGGTCGCGGCTGGTAGCGGTAACGACAAAATGCAGAGGCAGGTTCCTGCGTTTGAGCTCCTTGAGGACGCTATCCTTGCCAATCCCTGAGGGACCTGAAATCACGATCAATAACGGCTGCGGATGAAGCAGGTCAAATGGCTCCTTTGATGATTTCATTGCACCTCCCGAGATTATTAATACGCTTCTTATATGCCTTGATTATAATGGATTTAGTTTTGATAGATCGAGGGATGTATGCCTGTTTATGATTTTCGCTGTGAAGAATGCAAACATCGCTTTGAAGTTTTCTTAACCTATGCCGATTACGACCGGCATCAGGCAATTTGCCCTGTCTGCGGTTCTGGAAAAATCCAACGGGTCATTCGCAAGGTGCGTGTCTCTCGCGGCGATCAGGGACGACTCGCTTCCATGGCGGATGACGCCAACCTTGACGCGATCGACAATGATCCGCGCGCGCTGGGCAAAATGATGCGCGAAATGAAGGACGAAGTCGGGGCTGATGACCTGCCCGCGGAGTTTGATGAAGTGGTTAATCGCCTGGAAAAAGGCCAGTCTCCCGAGGAGATTGAGCGAAGTATGCCCGACCTGGGCGAAGATTTACCTGATCTTTAATAATTTTATTGCTTTTGATTATCCGTCAGTTCTGTGCGATCTCCCGCTGGAGATCATCAAAGGAATTCATCCACGCGATGCGTCTCAGGAACTCCGCCAGTGAACCGGAGCGCGCCCGCAGCTCTCTGACCGCCGGTCCAACCGGGTCCTCCCCGGCAGCCCCTTCAGTGACCTCGGCATACGCCCCATGGAAAGCAAAATAAGCCTGGTTCAATTTCCGGATCATGTACCCATTTCTCACAAACTCGATCCGGCGTTCCTCCATGTACGCTTCAGCCTCTTCGATCTTACCCTGGGTGAGCAGTTCATCAACCCTTACCCGCGTTACATGCATTTCGTGATAAAAGTCGAACCGGGCGGGCTCAGCTTCTTTTGCAGCAGCTTTGTTAACTTTAGGACGCGTGGCGGCATATTCCGGGTAATAACGCTCCAGAACCAGTTGGCTGATCTCCGTTCCCATGATCGAAGCGGTGGTTTCGTTCATCGTGCGTAGTTCAGGGGTGGCGTTGTAGAGCATACCCAACGGATGCAGCGTCAAGTAATTATGCGTCCATTCGTGTGCGATGGTGTCGAGTGTCCAAACCAGGTTTGAAGACCGCTGCACCATGGTGGGGTACACGCCTATACCACCCACATCTTCAACCAGGGCTGAGACATTCAACTGATTTTCCACCGATTCTTCGAGGTTGGATATCTCATCCAGGCTCAGGTCAGCCAACAGGGAAAGGTTGACTTCCTGACGGATCGTATCGCGCGGAGAAACAATTAACGCGGTAGGCAGCGGGGTAGAATGGAAGAGTACTGGAGGAACCTGCTGGCTTAAAAAACCCAATCCGGATTCTTTCAGCGCCTGCGAAACCTGCTTTTGCAAAATGACTTCGGTGAGCCCCGCGAGATCGTTAAGAGTATCCTCAAGGAAATGCTGCCGGGCAGTCAGATCAGCGGTCTCCGCTTCAGGATCAGTGACACCAGGATCACTGTAGAGGATATGAATTTGCGCGCGGGTGATCTCCAACTCTTGCACCAGCTCGAAGTAACGCACCACAATTTGAGATTGCGCTTCAGGCGGAAGGTGCCGGATGGCATTGATCTGTTCCTGTCCGGCTTTTTCGCTCACCGCGTTTAGCGTCCACGCGATATAATCGTATTCGATACCTGCGGTGAAAAGGCGGACTTTATCGACCGGTTTTTCAAGGCGCAACACCGAACCGGTCAGCGTCAGCAACGCGGCAAAAAAAGCAATGAACTGGCAGGTAATCTGGTTCCAACGCATATTGAAATTATACCCTGCAGAAATCGCAGGTTACATTAATTGAGGGAAAGAAAGAAGAATATGAAAAAGAAAAATCCGAACAAGAAATACTGGCTTCTCCTGTTAAGTTTATTGGTCGTCGCCGCGATCACCTACTTTATCGTAGACGCCAACGCGAAAAAACAGGCATCTCTCGCAGACCTGCAGACCAGTACAATCTCCCGCGGCGAGCTGGTGGCGATCGTCGGCGCGACCGGAACCGTTCACGCCAATCAGAGCGCTATCCTCACCTGGCAGACCAACGGTCGCATCAGTGAGATCAATGTGAGCGTCGGTGATGAAGTCGCCAGCGAGGCAATTCTTGCCAGGCTGCTCGAAAGCTCACTGCCGCAATCCATAATCCTTGCAAGGGCTGATCTTGTAGCCGCAGAGCGGAACCTGGAAAATCTGCAGGATTCCAACCTGGCGCGCGCCCAGGCGCAGCTTGCGCTGGCAAACGCCAAGGACACCTATGATCGCGCGCGATGGTCCAGCCTGGAGGGAAACACCGCCCGTGTCACCGACCCGAACAAGATCGATGCTGCCACTGCCGCGGTGACCCTCGCTGAAGACCGGGTAAACGATGCTGAGGAAGCATACGAACGCGTCGAGAATCGGGATGACGATGACCCGCTGAAAGCCGGCGCACTCAGCACACTCGCCAATGCCCGTGACAGCCTGGAAAGGGCTAAAAGGGATTTAAACTACCTTGTTCAATCTCCTGACGAAAAAGAACTGGCTATTTCAGCCGCCAAGGTTGCTGTCGCGCTCGCCGAGTATGAAGACGCTCAACGCGAGTGGGAGCGAATTAAAGAAGGACCCGATCCCAATGATATTGCGGCAGCAGAATCGCGCATCACCGCTCTCAACGCGACCATCAACCTCGCCAGGCTCGCGGCACCGTTCAGCGGGACTGTGACCGAAGTAAACGCGATGATAGGCGACCAGGTCAGCGCGGGTACCCAGGCTTTCCGCATTGACGATCTCTCTCACCTCCTGGTGGATGTACAGATTCCAGAAGTGGATATCAACAATATCCGCCCGGGACAGGAAGTGGAACTTGCTTTCGACGCCATCATCAACAAGGGCTATCAGGGCAGGGTTACCAGTGTTGCCAATATCGGCACGGTGCAGTCGGGACTGGTGACATTCAAAGTTGTAATTGAGATCCTCAATCCTGATGAACAAGTCCGACCGGGTATGACCGCGGCCGTGAACATCATCATCAACCAGCTCGAGGACGTGCTCACCGTACCCAACCGGGCTGTCCGCCTCGTTGAAGGTAAAACGGTGGTTTATCTGCTCAAGAACAACGCCGTGGTTGAAGTTCCCATCCAGATTGGCGCATCATCCGATGCGATCAGTGAGGTGATTTCGGGTGATATTAAAGAGGGCGACAAAGTGATACTCAACCCCCCGTCATCGATCATGGATATTGACTTTCAGGGCGGACCGCCCTTCTAAAATGATCATTATGAATACAGTTATTCAAACGCAAGACTTAATGAAGATCTACAAGATCGGCGAAGTGGAGGTGCGCGCACTCGCGGGTGTGAGCTTCTCGATCGACCGCGGTGAAATAGTTGCCATCATGGGACCCTCGGGATCCGGTAAATCAACCCTGATGAACCTTTTGGGCTGCCTGGACCGACCAACGAGCGGGTTCTACTCGCTGGACGGTGAACAGGTCGCTGATTTGGATGATGATGAGTTGGCGGGAATTCGAAACCGGAAGGTTGGTTTCGTCTTCCAGAGCTTCAACCTTTTACCGCGCGCGACCGCGCTGGCGAACGTGGAATTACCCATGCGCTACGCCGGAGTCACCAGTGAAAAACGCAAAAGGGCTGAGGACGCCCTGAACAGCGTGGGCCTGGCGGATCGTATACACCACCGTCCGACCGAACTTTCAGGCGGCCAGCAGCAGCGCGTCGCCATTGCCCGCGCACTTGTCAACGACCCGGCGATCCTGATGGCAGATGAACCCACCGGAAACCTGGATTCACGTTCCGGTGAGGAGATTATGGAACTTTTGTTAAGCATGAACCGTGATAAGGGCACAACCCTGATCATTGTTACACACGACCCCGATGTGGCATCGCATGCGAATCGCATAATCAGGCTGAAGGATGGCCTGATCGAGGAGGATTCAAAATGAACCTCTGGCAGGCGATTGTAGAAGCTCTGGAGAGCTTAAACTCCAATAAATTGCGTTCCGGATTGACCATACTGGGCATCGTCATTGGCGTTGGGGCTGTTATCGCCATGCTGGCGGTAGGGGCCGGCGCGCAGGAAACCATCACCGGATCGATCAGCGGAATTGGCAGCAACCTGCTTTTTGTATCGCGCGGGAATTTCAACATTGAATTGACCAAAGTTGAACCCCTGACACTGGACGACGCGGAAGCGCTTCTTGACCAGTTCCAGGCGCCTTCCATCGCCGCGGTCGCGCCGGTAGTTAATGATAGTCTCACCGTTTCTGCGCAGGGTGAATCAACGCGCACAACAGTTTACGGCGTTACTCCTTCCTACGAGACGGTGCGCAATGCCACGGTATCTGAAGGAAAATTCATCAGCGAAGACGAAAACCTCGGCAGGTCTTCCGTGGTGCTGCTGGGACCTGACACCGCTGAAAAATTGTTCGGGCGGCGCGAAGGATTGGTGGGCGAAAGTGTGCGCATCGAAGGGCAGCCTTTCCGCGTGATCGGAGTGCTGGAATCAAAAGGCGGTTCTTCGTTCGGCTCACAGGATGACCTGGCGATCATCCCCTTGTCCACCGCCCAGGCGCGGCTCATCCGCAACAGTCAGAACCAGCTCGACCTGATCCTGGTTCAGGCAGTGACCGCCAGCCAGGTTTCACAGGCCAGTGAAGAGATCGCGCAGATCCTGCGCACCCGTCACCGCACCAACATCGGCGAGGATGATTTCACCATCTTCTCTCAGGAGGATTTTGTCGATATCGCCAAAACGATCACTGGTGTACTAACCATTTTCCTGGGCGGGGTCGCTGGTATTTCCCTTTTGGTGGGCGGTATCGGCATTATGAACATCATGCTGGTTTCCGTCACAGAGCGGACGCGCGAGATCGGTTTACGCAAAGCGCTTGGGGCTCGTAAGAAGGATATCCTGACCCAGTTTCTCACCGAATCCTCCCTGCTCAGCCTCTTTGGCGGGATTCTCGGTATCGGGCTTGGTTGGCTAATCGCCTACATCGTCGGCCGGATCGCGGTCGCAAACGAAACCCCCTTCTACCCCGAGATCAGTCTAAACGCCATTCTACTGGCAACGGTATTTTCAACCGCGGTCGGATTATTCTTCGGCCTATACCCCGCAAACCGGGCAGCCAATCTCGAACCGGTCGAGGCGTTACGACACGAATAAAAAAGACTGCTGCCGCTTGATTACCTCCTTGAGCGGCAGCAGCCGGGTTCCTTGCCAGCCATCGGTTCACACCAAAGGTTGGCAGGTTGTAGTTATGCAGGTTCTTCCGGGATCACAATCGCGAGGATGATGTAAGCCAGCAGTGTGCCGCCCACAAAAATCAACCCCAGCACAAACAACAACCGCACCAGCGTCGGGTCAATCCCAAAGTATTCTGCCAAACCGCCGCAGACACCGGCAATCTTTCTATCAATTCTCGATCGGTACAACTTCTTTGTTCCGTCAGTCATATTCAGCTCCTGTATTTATTTCTAAAACTACATACGCCGTACAATGACAAAAGTTGCAAAGATAATATAGGTATCGCTGAATCAGGTACAATAGGATTATGTAGTACCGTGAGAGTGGAAAGGAGTAACAATGGCTTCAAAAAAGTATACTGAAACGCAAAAGGTCATCCACTTCATCCAGCAGGTGCCCTATTCCGACGAAGAGAAATCCGCGTGGATAAAAACGCTGGAAGATGGTGAAGTTAACGAGGAATTATTGAACGAGTTGCACACCGCGTTGATGTCTATTCCAGCGGAAAACTTCTCCAGCGACTGGATGAGAGCGAAATTCAGCACCGATCTGGCGGGTATCATCAGGCAATGGCGTCTGAAAAATGCTCGCCTGCAGTTCAAACACGGCAGGTGAGCCGTCAGTTACTACCGACCACTCGAATAAATGAGTGGTCTATTTTATTTAATCTCCAGTAAAATTGTGGACGCATGAGCAACGACACCCGAAAACCAGAGCTTCGCGCACGACTTATCTCGGACAGTTTCCTTCTTCTGGCGGCTGCCATTTGGGGTGTGGGCTTCGTCGCTCAACGCCTGGCTTCTTTCCACCTGGGCTTTAACGCATTCAACGGCATCCGTTTTCTCATGGGCGGTCTGGTTCTGCTTCCGTTTATCAGCAAACGATTGCGCTCACAAAAACAAGGTTTTGGCTGGATGCTGCTGGCGGGTTCAGTTCTTTTCGTCGCAAGCTCCCTGCAGCAAATAGGCATTGGCACCACTTCCGCCGGCACCGCGGGTTTTATTACCGGCACGTACGTCGTCCTTGTTCCGGTAATCCTGGCCATATTCTGGAGGAATAAAACCTCTCCCTTTACATGGATTGCCGCCGTGATCGCGCTGGGCGGCACCTACCTGCTCAGTACCGGGGGCAGCGCCATCACACCCTCCACTGGAAGCCTGATTCTGTTAGCCGGATCTTTCATCTGGGCATTGCATGTCATTGTCGTGGGGCTAGCAGTGCAGAAGGTGGATGTTTTTGTGTTTTCTGCCGGTCAGTTCCTGGTTTCCGGCATCATTCATATCGTAATGAGTTTCTTTATTGAACCGGTTACGCTCAACGCCCTGCGTGCCAGCTGGCTGCCCCTGCTTTATGCGGGTCTATTTTCGGTTTCACTCGGGTTCACTTTCCAGGCGGTTGGTCAACGCAAGGCACCCGCTGCGGACGCTGCACTGATCTTAAGCCTAGAATCTGTTTTCGCCGCCCTTGCGGGTGTTTTCTTTCTTCAGGAAAGCATGAATCCCATCCAGATCACAGGAGCCGCGATCATCCTGGCTGCCATCGTCTTCGCGCAACTGATCGTGCCAAAAAGCATTTGAAGCAATCAACATAAGTGTAAGGGGGTTATCAAGCAGATTTCTTGACACTGAAAAAGGGCTGTGCTAAAGTAAGTCGATTGATTGGCAGAGGTGGATTTTGATCAAGTACAACAAACAGGCTTTACATACGCGCTTGGAAGCGCTGCAGGAACATTTACCGGAAGTCGATGCTGCAGCTGTGATCAGCGTAGACGGGTTGATCATGGCTTCCGCCCTGCCGCATGGCATCAGCGTGGATCGCATTTCTGCGATGTCGGCGGCGATGCTATCTCTTGGTCAACAGATCAACAGTGAAATGAAATTATCGTCTCTCGAGCAGATCTATACCAGGAGCAATAATGGATATGTTATTCTGCTCGCCATTGGAAAACTGGCAGTGCTCACTACCCTGGTTAAATGCGACGCGAAACTGGGTGTTCTATTCCTTGAACTGCGCAAAGCGGCTGACGATTTCGCCCAAATGCTTGATGGAACAGACCCCGCCATCTGAATCCTCCCCGGTGAATTGATATAAAAATCCGCCTTTTTAATCCAGCCATTTTCCTCTTACGCTGGTAGAATATTGGCACGCTAAATTTTGGAGAGCCCGTGAGTATTGGTATCATCATCCCTACGTACAATGAAAAAGAAAATCTGCCGCTGCTGGTCGATCGCCTGCGCGCGCTGCCCTTAGACGACTTGAAGATTCTCGTGATCGACGACAACAGCCCGGATGGAACCGGCGCTGTCGGCGATGAACTTGCTGCGCGCTTCCCCGATTGTGTCAGCGTGCTGCACCGCAGCGGCAAACTCGGTCTGGGGAGCGCCTACATCACCGGGTTCAAATACATGCTTGAGACCGGCTGCGATCTGATCGGGCAAATGGACGCCGATTTTTCTCACCAACCGGAAAAATTTACCGAGTTTGTCTCGGCCATCGAGGGTCATGACGTAGTGTTTGGTTCGCGCTATATTCCCGGCGGCAGCCTCGATCAGGATTGGCCTGCCTGGAGAAAAGGGCTATCGCATTTCGGTAATACCTACGCCCGCACCATCCTGGGAATCCCGGTGAAAGACCTCACGGGGGGATTCCGGTTATGGCGTCGCGAAGCGCTGGGTATCATCCCATGGGAGCGGGTGCGCGCCAATGGCTATGTGTTCATGGTTGAGCTGGCTTACGTCGCGTATAAACTGGGTCTGCGCATCAAAGAAGTACCCATTTACTTCGCGGAACGAAAAATGGGCAAATCCAAGATGAATTTTTCAATCCAGGTTGAAGCTGCTCTTCGTGTTTGGGGATTGCTGGCACGCTACAGTGATCTCAAACCACCCAGGATCTGAACCTGTTTTCGCTGCAAACCGATTATTTCTCTGCTAATACATCCTGCATTTCATTCACCAGCGTCTTCCATTCCACCAGGTTGAGGGTCTGCGCACGCCTGCCCGGGTCAATACCCGCGGCTCGCAGAAAATCTGCAGCTGTATCAGCAGGCAGGTGAAGCCCGGCAGAAAGCGTGTTGCGCAGCATTTTTCGCTTTTGCGAAAATCCCGCGCGAATGAGTGTAAAGAACTGTTCCCGCTGGCGGTCATTGAACACCGGTTGTGGATGCAGGTCCACACGCAGCGTCGCGGAATCTACTTTTGGCGCCGGGTAAAAAGCCTGCGCTGGTATGATCGCCGAAATACGGGGCGTGCCGTACACCTGAACACTTAGCGCCAGGAGGGAAAGATCACCGGGTTCAGCACAGATGCGTTCCGCCACCTCTCGCTGCATCGTCAATACCAACCGAGCCGGTTTTACCGGGTTCTCCAGCAGATGGCGGATGATCGCCGAGGTAATGTAATACGGGATATTGGCGACCACCACATAACCGGGTTTACCGACGATCTGACCGGGATCCAGCGCGAGGATGTCTCCCTCAATCACCTGCACATTAGGATATCGCCCCACGACTTCGTTGAGCGCCGGCAGCAGGCGGGGATCAATCTCTACCGCTTTAACCTCACCCGCCGCTGTTGCCAGCAGTCGGGTCAGGCTGCCCAGACCCGCGCCGATCTCGAGCACACTATCCTGTAAGGATAGTTCAGCACTGTTTACGATTTTTAAAAGCGCCTTATGCTCCACCAGAAAATTCTGCCCCAGACCCTTGCGCGGGTCGAGGTGATAACGTTTGAGCAAAGCCCTGATATCGAGCGAAGCAGGTTCTATGGCATTACTCCTGTAAATCCCGGCGGAGCGGGTGAAAGGAAGTAGATCGTGAGATTGGTCGCTCCCCACGAGACGAAATCATCATCCGAATAGCCCAGGTCGATCCAGTAATCGTTGTATGGGTAGTAGCCAATATCAGCGATCGTTCCCACGCCGTAACCCGGTACGTAGATCTGTGTTCCCCTGAACATGTAATACCAGTCGCGGTGCACCCCGATCACGCCCTTCTGAACGGGCAATCCGTAGGATGTACCGGTATAACACACACCCTCCACGCCTGAGCGGCAGGGTGAATAAGAGGTCGCTACGACGTTCACCGCCATATAGTATGTAATGGGTCCATCAGGAGTAGACATAACGTTATCGACGATCTTTGAACCGTAATGCACAACGCGGGTTATGGGTTCGGCGACGAGGATGCTGCCCTCATTCACGCGGGAGACCTCTTCGCCATCCTCAAGGCGCACCAGAACCCGGTCAGCACTGATCCCCACCGCGCCTTCTGTAACAACCTTGCGCGCTCCAAGCTCCAGCGTATCATCCGCCAGCAGCTCGGTCTCATACGGGATGGTGGTCTGCTGCATGAGCACTTCCTCGGTGACCCGCACCACGCGGATCGTTCCATCTTCCGGTAGAGCGTCTGAAAGGGATGGCTGGCTGTAATCAAGGTCCTGCAGCGCGATACCGTTCTCTGCCAGCGCTTCACCCACGGTGCCGGCTGCGCTGTAGCCCTCGATCGTCGCGCCATCCACGGTGATCGAAAGATCGCGACCGGTGCGAATTTCAACTTCGAGGTCGCCGGATAATAACGTGTCTAATGGTTGGGAAAGCCTGTCCCCTTCTCTTAGGGAGATGCCCGCCTCCCACAGCGCTGTTCCAATGTCAACCGCCGTGGTGGTGATCATTTCTTCCACACCATCCAGGATGACGAATAACTTCACCGGCGGACGGTACTGCAGCACAACCTCAGCGCGTGTTTTCAGCGGCTCATCCATTGGCACAACCTGACCCTGCAGCAGCACGACGCTTTGCGCTGCGGGCTGAACTCCGGCCGCGATCAATATTTCTCGCGGGGTGAGTTGGGCAGTATACACTTCCAGTGGAACGCTCTGGGGTTCGAGCAGGATGCGCACCAGCCTCGCCTGTTCCACCTCGATGACTTCCACCATGGACAGCCATTCTTTTTCCCCCGGAGAGACCATGTCAATTGCTTCGACAGAAATTCCTGCGCTGCGCAGCGCGCCGCCAACAGTCAACGCGCGGGTATAAATATCCAGCCGCTCGCCGTTCACCACTGCAGGCACTGTTCGGCCCATTAGCAGGTATCCAGCGATCAACCCGATGATGGGGATACTGATGAAAAGGATCAGTTTCGTTTTCCGGCTCATACAAACGAATTCTAACAGAAAAAACAGTGCTGAAAACGCACCGGATGTTGTATGGAAAAGTATCGAAAAAGCGTTCTCGCCCATCTGGCATGTCAAAAAGGAGGAACGCCATGGATTTGCCTGAAAACTCCCAACTTTTCCACTCGAATTTGCGTAGATATAATGAAAGATTAATAGAACTCATTCAAAATGATGTGTGGCGTCGTGTATAATGAAATTGTAGAAGGAAGGAAACGATGGACCTGATTATTGATCCCAATATTGCTTACATGATCCTGGTTGTTGGTTTTGTGCTCGGCCTGCTGGCGCTTTTCACGCCCGGTACAGGTTTCCTGGAAGTGGGTGTTCTGCTTGCCATCCTGGTAGCCGGGTACGCGATCATCAGGCAGCCCATCAATCTTTGGGCGCTGATCCTTCTGGCGGTGGGCGTCATTCCCTTCATAATCGCGCTGCGAAAATTCAAAAAGTGGCTTTACCTCATTCCGGCGATCGTATCGATCGTGATCGGTTCTGTCTTCCTTTTCCGGACCGAAACAGGCGGAGCGGCGATCAATCCGGTACTGGCATCCGTAATGAGTGTGATCAGCGTGGTGCTGATGTGGATCATTGGACGCAAAGGTATTGAGGCATTGAGCTTACAACCCACGCAGGACCTGGGCGCGCTTATCGGTCAGACCGGCATCGCGCGCACCGACATCCGCCAACAAGGCACGATCTACGTGGCGGGTGAGGAATGGACTGCCCATAGCGAGAAGCTGATCCGTGAAGGACGCCCTGCCAAAGTGGTTGGGCGGGAAGGTTTGGTATTGTTGGTTGAACCGGCGGGTTCGGACGAGTAGACCGGTTATTATCCAGTCAGTCTTATTTAAGGAGGAACTATGTTTGGTGATGGAAGTATTTTGATCTACTGCCTCGTTGGCGTCGCGATCATTCTGCTGGTGGTGTTCTTCGCCGCCGCAATCAAGATCGTGCCGGAATACCGCAGAATCGTGGTTTTCCGTCTTGGACGCTGCATCGGGGCAAAGGGACCAGGCCTTGTGCTGCTGATCCCGTTCGTTGACCGCCCGGTTACTGTTGACTTGCGTGAACAGGTGCGCGAGATCCCTGCGCAACAATCGATCACCCAGGACAACGCGCCGCTCTCGATCGACTTCCTGTGGTACTACAAGGTATTCGATCCCGTGCAGTCAGTGCTGCAGGTTCAGAATTTTGAACTCGCTGCGCAGGGTATTGCTACTACAACGCTGCGTTCCGTCATCGGCGGTATCCTGCTTGATGGTGTGCTTTCCGAACGCGAGAAGATCAACACCGCGCTGCGCGCCCGCCTCGATGAAGTGACCGAGCGATGGGGTGTCAAAGTGACCAATGTTGAGATCCGCGAGATCGTCCCGCCGCGCGACGTGCAGGATTCAATGAATCGCCAGCTAACGGCTGAACGAACACGCCGTGCTGTCGTGACCGAATCCACCGGTAGCCGCGAAGCCGCCATCAACGTGGCGCAGGGTGAAAAACAGGCCAACATCCTCAGGGCTGAAGGCGAGAAACAGTCCGCCATCCTCAAAGCAGAAGGCGAACGCCAGGCCCAGGTCTTGACAGCCGAAGGTTACCAGCAGGCGCTGGAAGCCATCTTCGCAGCTGCGCAGAAGATTGACCAGAAGACCATGACGCTGCAGTACTTTGAAACCCTAAAGAGCATGGCGAGTGGTCCTGCTACCAAGTACATCTTCCCGATGGAGTTCACAAGCCTGATCAGTGACTTCGTCAAAAAGAACAAAGAGTAGAATTTCTACCAGTTCAATTTACAGGTCGGATGTTTCATCCGACCTGTATTTATATATAATAATCATATGGCGAATGAAGAACCATTCTTTACCCTTGTAAAGGCCACATTAAGCGACCTGAATCAGCTTAGCGAAATGGAGAAGGCCTGTTTTCCGTTGGACGCCTGGCCGCTGCTTGAGAGGATCGGCGCGTTGACGCTACCGGGTGTCGTGCGCATCAAAGCTGTGTACCTGGACAGGATGATCGGGTTTGTCGGCGGAGACATACGCAGGCGTTCAGGTATCGGGTGGATATCAACAATCTCGGTTATGCCGCAATATCGCCGCATGGGTGTGGCTGAAGCGCTGCTTGATGCCTGCGAGAAGGAAATGGGAATGCCCCGGGTAAAACTCGTGGTGCGCAAGTCAAACATGTCCGCCCAAATGCTCTATCTCAAGCATGGATACCAGAGAACGGAAACCTGGTCGCATTATTACCAGGGCGGCGAGGATGGCATCCTGATGGAAAAAAGATGCGAACCTGACTTCTTGTAGAGTAATTGCAGGGAAATCGTTGTTGACATTTCATGATTTAAAGACTAAGATAAAACCAAATTGGGAGACCTGATCACCATGCGAGTATTGGTTCTATATACTGGAGTAAATCACTAAAGGCACGCATGCTATCCGCGTGCCTTTTTGCTACCATAACCTTTTACAGGAGAGTGTTGAGATGGATTACAGTATGATCGGAAAGATCGAAAAAGCCAAACGCTACGCCCAGGAGCGAGAGCGGTTCGAGTTCAATTCGTTCAAGGTGACCGTCAAAGGCAATAACAACGCCCATGTGGTGGAGTATTCTGATGGTAACTGGAAATGCGATTGTGAATTCTTTCAAACCCGCGGGCGCTGCGTGCACACAATGGCGCTGGAGACCATCCTTGAAGGCATGACCGTTCCCGCCGAAGTAAGCGTGCAGGCTTAGTCAGACAACTGAATACACCATTAGACCCCGGCAATGTTTCTGTCGGGGTTTTTAATTTCGCGGAACAAAAAAGGATTTCTACTGAATAGGAAAATCAGTCAGTATATATACATTTTTTATCGCGGTCAATTATCTCAATCCATTCGATATTTTGGGGGTTGACAGAAACCTGACAGTCATGTAGAATCGCACAACTATGAAAAATTGCTCGCTTCATCATCATCATACCGCCATAATAACGCCTCTCGGTTGGGTGGTATGCCTACATATGTAAGTGCAGCATAGAACGAATTCGTTACCAAGCCCCCGCTGAGCGGGGGCTTGTTGTTTTAACCCGACACAAGGAGTCAACAGTGATAAAGATCTACAAAGTAAATGAAGCAAGAAAAAGCATTCTAAACCGGCAGACTTTGGACGACACTACCATTCCGGAGAGTCTCCAGCAGAGCATCAACAGGTTGTTTGAGGAAATCCTGACACCCGAGCAGGCTGTAGCACGTATCTTAGGCGAGGTGCATCGCAATGGTGATATGGCGTTAAGCAAATGGAGCGAGCGCCTGGATGGGTCAGCTCCTCAAAATTTCAGGGTTCCCGGGCAGCAACTGGCAAAATCAGTGGAAAGCATCACCCCTGACCAGTTAGAGGCTCTAAAGACATCCGCCGAGCGAATCCGCCGGTTTTATCAACACCAGTCCACAAATTCCTGGATTATGCAGGATGGCTCGGGTACGTTGGGACAGGTGATACGCCCGATCAAACGGGTGGGAATATACGTACCCGGTAACGCGGCGCCTCTGGCTTCTACAGTTCTGATGTCAGCAGTTCCAGCCCAGGTAGCAGGTGTACCGGAAATTGTCGTCACCGCCCCGCCGCAGCGTGAAACCGGCCAGGTTGCACCGATCATCCTGGCTGCATGCGAAATTCTGGGGATCAATGAAGTATACAGCCTGGGCGGGGCTCAAGCGATCGGCGCGCTGGCATACGGAACAGAATCCATCCGCGCGGTTGACAAAATTGTTGGTCCGGGAAATTTGTTTGTGACCTTAGCCAAGCGCCAGGTTTTCGGAGTAGTAGGAATCGATGGGCTTGCCGGACCAACCGAAACGATCGTCATTGCTGACGAGAATGCCAATCCCGACTGGGTTGCCGCCGACCTCCTTGCTCAAGCGGAGCATGATGTGCTGGCAGCGGCAATTTTGTTAACCCCCTCGCTCAAAGTTGCGGAGGCTGTTCAAGCACAAGTGAACCGCCTGGCAGGCATGCTGCCCCGCTCTGACGTTTTGTCAGCGTCACTCTCCACCCGCAGCGGAATTGTTATCACCGCAGATCTTGATGAGGCAGTTGAATTATCAAACAGCTACGCTCCTGAGCATTTGTGCCTGTCGGTGGCTGATCCATGGGCATTAAGCGAAAAAATTGACGCGGCCGGCGGCATGTTCCTGGGTGAGTCATCCTTCGAAGTCCTGGGGGATTACAACGCGGGACCCAGCCATGTTATGCCCACAAACGGAACCGCCCGTTTCGCTTCGCCATTGAATGTGTGGGATTTCGTCCACATCATTTCACTCGTCGCGTTAGCACCCGGACCGGCAGCTCAACTCAGCCGTCAGGCAAGCGTTCTTGCCAGGGCAGAGGGTCTTGAAGCACATGCCCTTGCCGCAGAAGAACGAATTAAAGGCAGCAAACAAGCCAACCCGGCTTGAAACTTATAACCACACTTTTGGAGGAACCATGTTTAATCGCAAGTTACGTTTTTCAATTGTTATCGCCCTGGTTATGATGATAGCAGTGCTTTCTGCCTGCTCGTCCCAACCAAATGAGGCAGACGCTACCGTTCGAATAGGCACTCAACCATGGATTGGTTACGGCCCGTGGTGGATCGCAAAAGAAAAGGGGTTCTTCGAGGCTAACGGGTTAACCGTCGAGCTGGTTGATTTCATCGAAGATAAAGAGGTCAACGCCGCCTTCGCCTCCGGTAACATGGATGCTGCCAACCTCGCAACCCACACAGCAATCAAGCTCTTTGCTGCCGGTGTGGATTTGAGGATCGTACTGCTTGAAGACGCATCCTACGAAGCAGATGCCATCCTTGCACCCAGCTCAGTGACCTCCATCGCAGACCTTCGCGGGAAGAAGGTTGCTTATGAAGAAGGCACAACCAGCGATTTGCTGCTCAACTATGCCCTTTTGCAAAACGGGGTCGAACTTAGCGAGCTTGAACCCATTTTTATGCCGGCATCTGATGCTGGTGCCACACTTATCGCCGGTCAGGTTGATGTAGCGGTAACTTACGAGCCGTACATATCAGCAGCGTTAGCGGAGAATACTGACTTGAGACTGCTTTACACGGCAGCTGAACGTCCAGGATTAATTTCAGACGTGCTGGTTGTCCGTGCAGACCTTGACCCGGATATCACGGCTAAACTGTTGAAAGTCTGGGATGAAGCGTTAGCCTTTTACAATGAAAACCCGGATGAGGCAAGAGAGATCATCGCCCGAAACGTGGGCAGCACTCCGGAAGAATTGGTAACAGCTTTCGATGGAGTCAAATTCTACAGCCTGGCAGAAAACAAACTGCTATTTGCCGGTGATTTGATGTCCACGCTGGAAGACGTGCTGGAGGTCTCGCAGGCAATCGGTCTGGTGACGACGCCGATTGATCTAAACAAGGTTGTCGATGGGGCAGCGTACCGCTAAAGGGATTTGACGGCGGAGGGATGGTGTTCGCGTCATCCCTCCGCCAGATTGAAAACGATGAAGAAATTACTGAAACAACACAGAAGAACATCTCTACTCATACTGCGCGGTGAGATTCCAACGGCAGTGTACACTGTCAGCGGATCTATTTTAATCGCGGTTCTCTTATTTGCCTGGTGGTTAGTGACCAAATCAGGCTGGGTTTCAGCGCTATTTTTACCTTCCCCGGATGCGGTTTTGAGTGAACTGGGTCGCCAGTTAAAAGAAGGCACCCTTTGGTTGGATATTCGCGCCAGCGTTTACCGCATAACCATTGGTTGGCTGATCTCGACTGCCTTCGCGCTACCAATTGGAATCTTAATGGGCAATTTTCGCTTCTTCGAGGGATTGTTTGAACCACTGATCGATCTTGTGCGTTATATGCCTGCCGTGGCATTTGTTCCGTTGACGATCTTATGGATGGGTGTGGGCGATGAGCAAAAAATTGCGATCCTTTTTATCGGAACCTTCTTCCAGCAGGTGTTGATGGTGATGGATAACGTAAAGAACGTCCCCTTCGACCTCATCCAGGTGAGTTACACATTCGGATTGAACAAATGGGAAATATTATGGCATGTTGTACTTCGCTCAGCACTGCCAGCTATTTGGGATACGCTGCGCATCACGCTTGGATGGGCGTGGACCTACCTGGTGGTGGCAGAACTGGTGGCAGCAAACGTTGGTCTGGGTTACCGTATAATGCGCGCGCAGCGTTTCTTACAGACAGATACGATCATACTGGGCATACTGGTAATTGGTTTACTGGGATTGGTCACCGATTATGCCTTCAAGATCTCCTACCGCAAACTATTCCCCTGGGTGGAAAACAAACGAGGTTCCAATGGCTAAGGTAAAACTTAAAGCAGAAAATATCTGGAAAGAATTTACCCCGCGCAGAGGTGAGCGTATTACGGCAATCCGTGATTTCACAATGCAGATATTTGAAAATGAATTTGTATCTCTCCTTGGTCCCTCGGGATGCGGTAAATCTACAATGCTGGCAATTGCAGCCGGTCTTGAAGCACCAAGCCAGGGACAAATATTCATTAACAACGACCCGGTTTCAGAACCCGGAGTAGACCGCGGTATGGTATTTCAGAGTTACACACTATACCCATGGCTAAACGTTTCAGAAAACATCAGATTCGCTCTAAAGAAGCGCAGCTTTTCCCTTGAAGAGCAAAACCGTCTTGTTTTGCAATATATTGAGCTTGTCGGTCTTCAGGGTTTTGAAAAAGCTTATCCCGCGCAACTTTCGGGTGGTATGCGCCAGAGGGTGGCAATCGCCCGCGCGCTGGTTTACAAACCAGAAGTCCTATTGATGGATGAACCTTTTGGGGCTTTGGACGCTCAAACCCGGATGCAAATGCAGGAGTTACTTTTAAAAGTTTGGGAAAACCACCGCACCACCGTGCTCTTCGTAACACATGATGTGGACGAGGCTATCCTGCTTTCAGACCGTGTGCTGGTTATGACCCCACGACCCGGTGCCCTGAAAAACGAAATTTTTATCGATATTCCGCGCCCCCGCCGGGCTGAAGTTGAAAACACAGCTCGCTTTATCGAGTTGCGCCGGACATTAATGGGACTCATCCGGAATGGGAACGGGGAATAAGCCTGGACGGAATAAGGAGGGCATTGATTTTCACTTGGTTTTCACAATGTGGAACTCAGGGTGGTGTAAATGGGGGTATCCCAAAATGATCGCGGGTTGTGCACACCGTAACAAACAAAAAAGCCCTCAGTGGGCTTTTTCAAGAGCGGAGAGGGCTGCGCTTTTTGCGCTCTGTAAGAGTCGCGATCCACGCACCCTGTAGCGAGCAAAGCGAGCGGAGAGGGTCGCGATCCACGCACCCTGTAGCGAGCAAAGCGAGCGGAGAGGGTGGGATTCGAACCCACGGTGACCACGAGAGCCACAACGGTTTTCGAGACCGCCCCGTTCAACCACTCCGGCACCTCTCCAGCGGGTGAAATTATAACCGAATTCGTTATAACTCGGCGTATTCGTTCAGTTGCGGGTAACTCACGTCGCCAAATCCAAGCGCTTTCAACTTACCCATCAAAATCCCGGCGGCGTCCTCTTCACCATGCACCAGGAAGACCTTTTTAACCCGATCCTTCACCGCACCGGCGTACTCGAGCAACAGCTTCTGCCCGGCGTGCGCCGAAAGACCCTTGATGGTTTTCACTTCCGCGCGCAGATCATATAACTGCCCATAAATCCGCACCTCGGGGAGACCCTCCACGAGCCGACGACCAAGGGTATTGGGCGCCTGCCAGCCAACGATGAGGACTGTGTTGCGCGGGTTTTCGATGTTGTTCTTCAGGTGGTGCAAAATACGCCCGGCTTCCGCCATACCGGATGCGGAGATGATGACCATCGGATCTTTCCGGTAGTTCAGCGCTTTCGACTCCTCCACCGAGCTGATGTAAGTCAATCCCTTAAAGTCCAGCGCCTGGTGCCTGTGTTCGCGAATAAACCGGTTTGTCTCCCGATCAAAATACTCGGGATACTGCGTGAAGATCTGCGAGGCGGCAACTGCCAGCGGGCTGTCGACGTAAACCGGTACCTGCGGGATCTCACCCTCTGACACAAGTTGATTCAGGAAATAAACGATCTCCTGTGTGCGACCAACAGCAAACGCAGGAATGATCACTTTTCCGCCACGGTCGAAGGTCTTTTTCACCACCCATTTAAAGCTTTCATAAGCCTGGTCAACGGATAAGTGCTCCATGTCGCCGTAGGTGCTCTCCATCAACAGGTAATCAACGTCGAACGGGAACACAGGGTCGCCGATCAGAGGTAAAGCAGGCCTGCCGATATCACCGGAGAACCACAGGCTCTTTCGGCTGCCCTTTTCCTCAATATCCAGTCGAATCCCAGCCGAACCAAGAATGTGACCCGCATCGTAAAAAGTGACCGTTACCCCGGACACGGGAGAAAATGAATCACCATACTTTACCGGGTAGTAAAGATCGATCGCCTCAGCAGCGTCCTTCTGTGTGTAAAGCGGTTCAACAGGGGGTTCACCGCGGCGGAGGCGTTTTTTGTTGACGTACTCAGCATCTGACTCGTGGATATGCGCTGAATCCATCAACATAATTTCGCCCAACGTAGCGGTAGGCGGAGTGGAATAAATCGGTCCTGAAAATCCGCTTTTCACAAGGTTGGGCAAGTTGCCGCTGTGATCGATGTGCCCGTGCGAAAGAAGCACTGCGTCAATCGAGCCTGGTTCGAAGGCAAAATGCTTATTACGGTCATAGGTTTCAGAACGCTTACCCTGAAAAAGTCCGCAATCCAGCAGCAGCCGATGTCCATTTACGTCAATAAGATGCTGTGAGCCGGTAACCGTTCGAGCAGCTCCGTTGAATGAAATTCTCATAACTATCCTTTCGGTTGAATTGCGGCGAGGATCTCTTTTCCGTATTGTTCAAATCGCCACGGAATTTCCCGCATCAACATTTTTAACTCAGCCAGATTGGCTGGATTCCTGCCAGCGATCTTTTCCAGGTAATCGCGCGGCAGGATCACATCAGATTCCACCTTGATCTTTCGACCCAGCTCCTTGCGCCATTCATGCAGAGCGTTGTACCGGGTCAACATCGCCTGGTCCGGGCGTTGCGTTCGCACCCTTTTCAGCAAGGGAGCGGTTCTCCCCGCCTTGATCGCGTTGAAAAGCCCTTCAGCGTGGCGCTGAAAAAGCTTGTCATTCATCCCGGATATCGCCTTTATCTCCTCCGGGGTCTCCGGCACACTGCGGCTTATTTCAACCAGGAGATCATTCGACATCACTTTAAAATGCGGCAGGTCGACCCTTTGCGCGTACTGATCCCGATATTCACACAGCGATTGCAGAATGGCTGTTTCACGCGGGGATAAACGCGCCCCTCCCGCCACCTTCCAACAGGACTTGCCATTGGGTTGAATTTCCGGCTGGGTCACAGCACTTACCAGATTAAAATCCTCACGCGCCAGGGCCATTAGCCCATTTTCTATCAATTTTCTTTCCAACATTTCCTTCAATATAAAGAGGAAATGCGTGTCCATGCGCGCGTAATCGAGCATAGCCGGGCTTAGCGGTCGCTTCCCCCAATCCGCCCGCTGAAAACGTTTATTGAGGCTGATGGAAAAATAATTTTCCAGTAGTGATCCAAGACCCACCTGCGGTTCTCCAAGGATGCGCGCAGCGATCATCGTGTCAAATAAATTGCTGAAACTGAATCCGTAATCCCGTTTGAGGCAGATCACATCATATTCCGCGGCGTGGAAAATTTTCTGTTGTGATGGATTGGCAAAAGCAGGGGCTAAAGGGGAAAGATCAGCAATTGCAAGCGGGTCAACCAGATAATCTTTCGTGGGGGTTGAGATCTGAACCAGGCAAACGCGTTCACGATAAGCGAAAAGGCTGTTGGATTCGGTATCAATTGCAAGCACCGGCTCTTTCGATACTTCACCGATCATCCTCTCCAATTGTTTTGAAGTGGCGACCCAAACCGGATCAATCGCAGGTAACGGTAACATCAACGAAATTATAACCTGCTTTCGCAGGCTTCCATAACTTTTGCCTTTTCTGCTGGTTTAATAGAGAATAGCCCGACGATTTCGGGCCATTCTCCAGAGTACGAATTCGTTATAAAACTATCTGCGCGATTCCGCCTCTATAAAATCATTACGCGGTGCGGGGCGGTTGTAGCTGCCCGCGGCGGGTTTTGCCATCGAGACTGGCACGTTCCGTGTGTTCGATGCCCGGGCAGAATTGGCAGCTGTTTGCGGGCGGTTATACCCGGAGTTTGAGCGAGCGTTTAGAGGGAACCCCGCGTTCGCCGGGTGTTTTTCGGATTTAACGGTTTGCCTGGCATGGGATTTTTTCTCCAGTGAGGAGGTGAGCGATCCGATGATGAGGATGCGGATGACCCACACCATTATCGCGACCAGCACCGGCACGATCGTTGTGAGTTGCTGAGTGCTTACGATTTCAGCACTGCGCAGGCCGTGGTTGGCAATGGCGATGGAGACGCCCCACCAGGTGAGAGCAGCGTTGAAAGTCGCCGCCATCAACCACGCGCCGAACAGGAACCAGGAATCCTTGTCTTCTTTCGTGCGCTCCTTCTGACCAACCAGGCGGGCGATCCCGGCAAAATCCAGGCTGCAGAAAGCCAGCGCCAGCAAGGTAGACCAGCGGATGCCGAGGAATTTGAGATTGCCCAGCAGGTCTTTCAACGCGAACGCGGTTGTGCTGTAATTGACGGCTTCAAAGGCGATCAGCGCGAGCACAATGATCGCGCTGTAGACACCCGCTGAGCGGATCTGTTTTCCTTTCAGGCTCTGAAACGGGCTGTTGATGCTTGTACGGGTAGCGGTTAAGTTCATGACTGTTCTCCTTAAGAAGGTTATCTTATAAGCTCGAACAATCACATTATAGAACAATTATTCTATTAAGTCAATAGTTTTAGGAAATTCGTTCTATCAATTTTGCAAACTAAGCAGATCAAAATCCGGCAGCGATATAGGTTCAATAATTTGAACCACCATCGGCTTGCCGTTATCAGGGATGAACTTCACGACATCGACCAGCGGTATTCCGTTCACCACAGCGTAGAGCGCGGCTGCAGAAAGACCATGCGTGGCAAGCAGCACCCGCCCACCATTGTGCCGATCGTGATATTCGTTTGCCGCCTTCACCATGCGCGTGATCACCTGAGCGAGTGATTCAGCACCCTCCGCGCGCGGCGTAAGGATGTATTTCGGATTGCGGCTAAAATCGGGAGCGTACTTAATCCGCACCTCTTCGATCGATTGACCTTCCCAAACGCCCTGGTTGATCTCGCGTAACCGTGCATCCAACTGCACAGGCAAGCCAATCACATCCGCGATGATGGAGGCGGTATCCCGGGCGCGCATGAGATCACTGGCATAAATGGCATCAAACCGCATCGAAGACAGGCTGGCAGCAAGATCTTTCGCCTGCCCGATCCCGGTGTCGTTCAACGGGATATCGCTCTGCCCCTGGTATATACCTTTTAGATTCCAGTCCGTTTGCCCATGCCGGATGAGCCACATTTCAGTCATTTGCTCGTACACCTTGCCTTCCGGGGGTTACGTGGTTTTTTCAGTATACCGGCACAATTCCCGCACCGGGCAGGCCGGACAATCCGGTTTGCGCGGGTGACAGGTCTCGCGACCAAGCCGGATAAGATTGAGGTGACCGGCGTAGTAGTCAGCCGGATCGATCAACTCTTCCATCAATTGATGTGTTTTCTCAACATCCATTTTCAGCGGTCTAATCCCCAGGCGACCGCTGACACGATAGATGTGAGTGTCGACTGGAAAAGCGGGGCGGTTCAGCGCAAACTGGAGAACGATGGCAGCCGTCTTTCGTCCAACCCCTTTAAAACGCAGCAACCAGTCCCGCGCCTCTTCCAGCGGAATTTCCGCCAGGAATGACAGGTCAAGCGAGCCAGTCTCGGCAAAAATCTGGTTCAACACCGCTTTGATGCGCGGGCCCTTCTGATTCGCCAAACCCGCTACGCGCACCGCATCGATGATCTCCTGCTCAGGTGCAGCCATCACCTCTTCCCAGGTCGGGAAGCGACGCCGCAGGGTGTGAAACGCCCTATCTCTATTGACATCATTCGTGTTTTGCGAGAGGATGGTGGAAACCAGTTCATCGATCGCCGGTAATGGATCACGCCACTCAGGATAACCATAGACAGAATTCAATTTATCGAGAATGGCTTTAATTAACGAACGATCTACTGTTGTCTGCATTGGAAATGGCGAGTCTTCTATTTTATAAAACAGAAAGCTGTTCCGGCTGCGGTCCAACAACACGCCGGAGCAAATGCACCAGACCATGCCGTGCACGCTGCAGATTTTGCACTTCTTTTGAGGAAGGTACATCGCAATCGTTCAGGATTCGATTGGCAGTTTTTTGGATGTCCTCGCTGCGCAATGATCGTCTCGTTAGTTTGTCAACATGCTTCGCGATCTTATTCAGCACCTTGATCTGCGCTTTGACCTCGTTTGTGGTGACCAGCCCGCTGCGACCTGACACGATCTGATACTGCTTGTATTCCGGTTTCAACAAAATGTTGATTGTCTCCACCCATTGCTGGAGATCCGCGTTTGCCAGGAAAGGAACTTCCCCTGAAAGCACCGCGTCACCCACAAACACCACCTGTTCATCCGGCAGGGTCGCCCATATAGACGCCTGGGAGGGACCGGGTCTGTAATCCAACAGGATGGTATTTTTATCGCAATGCACTTCCATCTGCTCATTAAAAGTGATCTCCGGTGCACTCCAGCGGATATTGCCGGGCGCATTGTGGAGTTCCCATTCAGCGCCGGTCTCGATGCCCTGCGGCTTTATATTGACCGGTCTATCCTTCAAAAGCTGAGAGAGCTTCTCGTGACCAACCACGGTGCAATCGATCTGCCGGGATCCGAGAGTGCGATCAAAATGATCATCCAGACTGATCAACAGGCATTCCGGCCCGTCTCCCATTTTGTGCATCGAGCCGCGCCACATTCTAATATCATCAGGACTGAAAGGAGCGTCGATCAGTACCGGTCCCCGCGACCAGTTGATTATTCCGAGCACAACACCCGGATAATCGGTCTCAATAAATATCTTTGGTGCAATTTCCTGCATGATCATCCCTCTCGATCTTGATTTCAGTCCTACAAGGGCAGCATAAAGCTAAACCTTGACCCAACCGGTTCGTTCTTCTCCACCCAGATTGTACCACCGTGAGCTTGCACAGCGAGCCTGCAGAAAGCCAGCCCCAACCCCAGTCCCCGGGTTTTTCCATCCACTTCCAGGCGCACATATTTTTCGAAGATGCGGTCACGCGCCTCCTCCGGAACACCCAGCCCCTGATCCTCAACAAACGCAAGCACGGAATCCCGGCCGGGTCTGACACCAATCGTAATGTGGCTGCGCATGGGTGAAAACTTGGACGCGTTCTCCAATAAATTAATGAGCACCCGCCTGATCATATCAGCGTCGATTTTAATTGGGAAAGTGTCCACCGGGATCAATTTTTCCAACACGATCTCTTTACTTGAGATTGAGGGCTCAACAATTACAATCGCTTCATCCACTATCTGCAAAAGGTCTACCACCTCCTTGTGCACGATCGCCTGCCCGGTTTCAAACCGGTTGATATCGAGGAGAGAACTGATGAGACGCTGCATGTGAGCGCTGGAGTGCCCCGCAATTTGCAGAAGCTGGTTCACCTGTTCAGGCTGCTCAGTGGAGATGAGCTCAGTAATCAATTCGAGGCTGGAAATAACGTTTGCCAGGGGTGAACGCAGATCGTGATAGATCATGGCGGTCATTGACTCGCGCAGAGATTCGAACTGTTGACGTTCACTGATGTCGTTAAATACCCAAAGAAGATAATCGCGTTCAACGGACTTGATTCGCGAAACACGCACCTCAACAGCCATGTCGCCTTTTTCCATCGTCCGCAGCCTGGAATCATAACGCTTAAACTGATAGTCTTTTTTACTGTCAACAGCACCGGTGATAATTTTACGAGCCCGCTCATCTATGGCCGCAATATTCATTTTCCTCAACTCGCGCCGTGAAACCCCGATAATCTCACGCGCCTGCTGGTTAAACTCGACAACGTCGCCGTCAACCGTAGTGACCACAATCGGATCGGCCACACCTTCAAAAAGTCCTTTGTAGAGGTTGCGATTCTGCGCCAGGTCGTGATACAAAAGCGCGTTGTGGATGGCGATTCCCGCAATATCGGCAATCGCGCGCAACAAATTTAAATGACCATCATAGAAATAATTGGGCTGAGGGTGCACCAGCGTCAGCATGCCGTTGAGCTGATCCTTCGTCATTACCGGTACGCACAACGCTGATTTTGGATCCCTGACAACCTTACCATCATAAGACAGGTCGATCCAACGATCATCCTTGTGCGTATCAGCAAGAAGCGCAGGCATCCGGTTGCGCTTTACCCAACCCGCCAAACCGGTGCGAATCACATTCCTGATAAATTTCGGGTCTGTTGAGGTGACTTCCCCATGGTAAAGGACCACGGCATCAATCGGTTTTCCGGCCTGGTCAAGCAGGATCAGGCTTGCCCGTTCGGCTCCAAGGTTGCGTGCAGCGAGTATCAGCACTCGTGTGAGCACCTCGTGCAGTTCCAGGCTGCCAGCCAGCTCGCGGCTTATGTTATAGAGTATTTCGAGGTAAGAACGGTCGTCATTCACCCTTGGAAAATCCATTGAAATACTTGAGGCCTGATCCGGTGTTGAATAATACGATTTTTTCATCTGGTTTAATTTCCCCTCTGCTTAGCAAATTCTCCAATGCTGCAACGGTAGCAGCTCCTTCAGGCGCAGCTAAAATGCCTTCCAGGCGGGCAAGTTTTTTCTGAGCTGCCCGGATTTCCCCATCAGTCACAGTGACTGCCAATCCATTACTCTCGTACAGACTGCGCATCACCAGGCGCGCAGCGAAGACCGCGGGCACGCGCAGCCCCAGCGCGATTGTTGCTGCGTTTGTCCAGGGTTCAATTTGCTCTCCGCCAGTTTGAAATGCCCGCACCACAGGCGCGCACCCTTCAGACTGCACTGAGATCATGCGCGGTCGTTTTTCGTCAATCCAGCCCAGCGCTTCCATTTCGTCGAATGCTTTCCACATTCCCACCAACCCGGTGCCACCCCCGGTAGGATAAAGGATCACATCAGGTAAAACCCATCCCAACCCCTCGGCGATCTCGTACCCCATGATCTTCTTGCCTTCCACGCGGAAAGGCTCCTTGAAGGTTGACATGTCAAACCAACCGTAGCGCGCGGCATCTGTCGAAGCCAGCCGGGCGGCATCGTTGATCAACCCGTCCACCAGGTGCAGATCGGCGCCAGCCATGCGCACTTCGTACTGAATGGGTAGAGGGGTATCCGTGGGCATATACACGTGTGCGTCACAGCCGGCGCGCCCGGCATAGTGCGCCAGTGCGCCTCCGGCGTTGCCGGCGGTTGGAATAACAAAATCACGCACGCCCAGCTCGACCGCCTTTGAAACTGCTGCAGCCAGTCCGCGCGCCTTGAAACTGCCAGTCGGATTGAGCGACTCATCCTTAATCAGCAGGTCATTCGCCCCGCACACCTCAGCCAGGCGGGGAACTTTTAGCAGGGGTGTATCTCCCTCTCCCAGCGATATCCTGAAGCGCGCTTCCTTGACAGGTAAAAGTTCGCGCCATCGCCACATACCGCGCGGGCGGTTACGTATCTCCTCCCGGTCCAGCGTCTTCCGCAAACCAGGCAGATCATATTCAGTTACCAGGGGTGATCGACAATCCGGGCAATAGGTTTGCACCCGTTCCACATCGAACTCGCGATGGCATTCCGGGCAGATGAGTTTGTAGTCTACTTGATTGGGCAGCTGCATCTTAAAAAGAGTATAGCATAAGCTTATACAGATGTTATGGACGACCTGACACTCGCGCACAGCTGACAATCGGGGTCATCGCACAGCAGCGCGTATGGATCACTTGTGATCATTTCGTAGACAACCCGTATCATGGGCTGCAGTGGAATTACAGAAAGAACGACACCTCCCACCTGTACCTGGCGTGTGATTTGAGAAAGCGCAGGCGTTACTTTATTAAATCCGCGCGAACAGCCCGGCATGCCATCTAATTGAACAATACGGTCGCGGGTCAACGCCCAGCGGGTGAATGTTTTTCGACCCGCCATGCGTTCCGCAAGGTGCAGGCTCACATTTCGGGTCTGATCGACCCCCGCCAGCAGCACCACACCTTCAAGCTCGGCCAGCACACGCACCGGTCCAAACGGATCATCGATTGTCTGGGCGCGCAAGGCTGCATCAACGCCGACCTGGGTGAACGATAGAACGGGATGGGTGGATCGTGAAGCGGAGGGTTGCCTGCGCAGGAGTTCTGCCAACTCTCCCATCTCCGCATCAGCCGGCATGGCAGGGTCAAAGAACTCGGCGTGGCTGAAACCCGCTTGATTCTGGCTGTAGAACATCCCGTTGTTATCCGGTCCATCCGCGGGAATGACCATCGTGCGGTAGGTAAAAACCGGCATCATCAGGCTTTCGACATGGCTCAAGAGGGTTTGAAGAAATGTTTCAGCCCCGCCATTGATATTACCAAAGGCATAGAGATCCACATGAGCGATCATGGGCACGTGAGAAACCAGCCTGAGCGCACTCAACCCGGATTGCAGGTCTCGCATTGATAAACTCAAAATTTCCTCGCGATAAAGGACTTGTGAACTAATTTATTGTAGCAAAATTTCAGGGATTGCAGACCACAGGTGTAACACCACCCGCGTGATTGTTGAGCAACAATCCGAAATAAGGACCGGGATCATTCGTGTTGGTAATATCCAGTTCATTCAGGTACCCGCCTGATCCATCATCCCGGACAACTGAAAAGTGCAGATGCACGCCGGTGGGGTTGCCCGGTGTACCGGAATAATTCCCCTGGTACCCGATCAGTGTACCAGCTTTCACAAACACCTCGCTCGTTCCCGGCGGGAAGGCCTCGACAATAAAGCTTCTGCCGTCCTTATCTGCCAGGTGGGTGTAATACGTCCAGATCTGCGTCCCGGGGTTGACCGGGTCTGAAGGAACACGGATAATCACCGTTGATTTCCAATCCGCGAGACGGGTCAGATAACCATCGTACGCTGCGTATACCGGCACTTCACCCGCTTCCCCGCCGCCAAAAATATCGATCCCCGAGTGACGGTGTCCGGGGCGAAAGGAATCATCCCAGAGATAACCAATATAACCACTCGTCGGCATCAAAAACGGCGCATCGCCGCAGCGTGACAAAGCCGGGGTCATCCAATCTTTGCGGGCATCAGGATTGCGTAAAAAAGCCAGCAGATTACGCGTCCGTTGAGAGCTGAGCAGCGGGCTAAAACGGAGAAAATAGGCGGCAACCAACCCAACGACGATCACGCCGCCCAGGATGATGAGGATTGTGCGTTTCATTTTAAGAATCTGAGATTACTCCCAGCATGGACCATGGACCTGTCCAGTTGATGTGCACCGGCAGAATCTGTCCGCGGAGGTCCTGTTCAGTTTCGACGAAAACCAGCTTATTCGTAGGTGTGCGACCACGCCAGCGCTTTTTCACTTTCTCTTCGAACAACACTTCAACTGTTGTGTCGAGGTATCGCGCGTGGATCTCGCGCACGATCGATTCCTGCAACTGCTCGATTGCCCTGAAGCGTCGCCATTTCTCCGCATCCGGCACGTCATCCTCCATAAAGCGTTCGGATACGGTGCCGACCCGCGGCGAGTAACGCGCCAGATGCACCACATCCAGCTTTAGTTCAGCCAGCAGATCATAGGTGTTCTGGAATTGAGCGTCCGTTTCACCGGGGAAACCAACGATGATATCAGTGGCGATTGAAACACCCGGTATGCGAGCCCTGACCTTTTCCACCAATTGGCGGTACTGGTCAGCTGTATAGCCACGCTTCATCGCCGCGAGCACATCGTCATCACCCGCCTGGTTGGGAATCTCGAGATGCGGCATCACTTTGGGTAATTCAGCCACGACATCCAGCAGCTCGTCCGTCATGTAGTTGGGATGCGAGGTTAGAAAACGCAGGCGTTCGATCCCGTCAATCTTGTGAAGCTCACGCAGCAGACCGTCCAGCGTGGGGTACTCAGGGTGATCTTTGCCATAGCGGTCAACGATCTGACCAAGCAGGGTGATTTCCTTTATGCCCTGGCTGGCAAGTGAACGGGCTTCGGCATAAATCTCTTCAGGCGGCCGGCTCTTCTCCACACCGCGTCGGTAAGGGATAATGCAATAGGCGCAAGCATGAGAACAACCATACACCACAGGAATCCAGCCGGACACATGGTTGGTCAGATTGTTGTGGGGCAGGACAAGGTCGCCGTCCATCACCGCAAAACGCCGCGCAGTCTCTGCCTCCTCGGCGCTGTGCGCCTCACGCTGCAGCAGGTACTCGAGCAGCGGTCGCGGATCAGAGGGAGGGGAAAAGACATCCACATACGGGAAGCGCTCGCGCAACGGCTGATTGTCTTTTACACCCACGAGGCATCCCATCAGGTTGATCACTACATTGGGGTTAGCGCGTTTTACCGGCAGCAGTGAACTGAGCCTGCCGTAAGCCTTATCTTCAGCCGATTGCCGAACCACGCAGGTATTCAGCACGATCACATCCGCGTCTTCAATGCGCGGGGAAAACTCATATCCAAGCTGCTCCAGAACGGAAGAGACTCTTTCGGAATCTGCAACGTTCATCTGGCAGCCTTCAGTCCATACGTGATATTTCATGTGCGTGATTATAACAGCACAGTCACGATGTGCAACAAGCGGATGATCATGCTTGAACGATTATAACTTTGGTAAAATTGTCTAACACTCAGGCCAATCCAGAATTGATATAGTCCTGGGGGAATAATGGAAAGATCGGATCAATAAAACATGAGTAAAAAAACAGGCATCACCATCATCATCTTACTGGTAACAGCGTGCGTATTAACAAGCATCGCGTTAGTCGTAGGAGGAATATTCCTGCTGCGCGCCCAAAAGAGTTACACACAACCCACACCTATCGTTGAGCTGACCAGCCCGACTACTGCCTCGACACCAAATTCGGCGACCGACGCTCCGCAACCCGAAGATGAAGAGACCCTCTCCGCTGAAATCCTCAGTCAAATGGATGAGATTCAGCAGCAGGTTTTGCAAATCCGCGGCAAGGAATTAAAGAACGCGCTCCAACGCGACCTGATGACGCCGGAGGAATTGCAGGACAAAGTGCTCAATGAATTCTTCGCAGATTACACCGAAGAAGAGGTCGAAAGCGACGTGAAAGTCCTTGCCACCCTGGGTCTGGTTGATTACGGCTTCGATCTGCGCCAGTTTTACCTTGACCTGTATACTGAACAGGTGGCGGGTTATTACGACAGCGAAACAAAGGAAATGTACGTCATCGCCGGAGAAGATTTCGCCGGTCCGGAGCGCATGACTTATTCCCACGAGTTCAACCACGTCCTGCAGGATCAATATTATGACCTGGAGAACGGCTTAAAGCTGAACGAGGATTATTGCGAGCTCGACTCCGAGTATTGCGCCGCTGTGACCGCGCTGGTGGAAGGTGATTCAACCCTCACTGAGCAATACTGGTTCATCCAGCACAGCACCCGGCAGGATCAAAAGGACATCATGGAATTCCAGAATTCCTATTCCAGCCCGGTATATGATTCAGCGCCGAATTTCATGAAAGAGGATTTTCTCTTCCCGTACATCAAGGGTATGGATTTTGTTTCGCACCTTTATGAGGCGGGCGGCTGGGACGCGGTGGACGCGGCGTTCCTGAATCCACCCGTGACCACCGAACAGATCCTTCACCCTGAAAAATACCCGTCCGATGAGCCGGTTGCGGTGGAGATGCCTGATTTTGCATCGATCCTTGATAGTAACTGGGAGGAAATAGACCGCAACGTGATGGGCGAGTGGTATTCCTACCTTATCCTCGCCAGAGGCTGGACCTCGCAATTTATGATGGACGACGAGGATTCCACGGCCGCCGCTGCCGGATGGGCTGGCGACACGTACGTTTATTACACCCCGGCGGATGCCAGCGATTACCTTTTCGCATGGCGCAGCCGTTGGGAAACCAGTGATGACATGAACGAATTTTTCAACCAGTCGCGCGAATACGGACTGGCGCGCTGGGGAATTCCGTCTTCCAACTCGAGCACAGCGGTTTCCTGGGAATCAGATACCGAAGGCGTGATCACAATGCGCCGGACCGACAATGATGTCCTTTGGTTGTTGGGTTCATCTGAAACTGATGTCAAGGAAGCGCTGAACCTGCTGCAGGATTTCGGGAACTAACCCATGCCGTTAGACCTGCAGCAGATACAAGGTCTGTGTTTTGATGTCGACGGCACGATAAGCGACACGGATGACGCTTGGGTTAACCGTATCACAAAGCTGCTCGCTCCGCGGAAGAAGAGTAAAAATGTCAAGCGCGCCCGTAAAGTCGCCCGCTGGCTGGTGATGTTCACCGAATCACCCATGAACTTTATGTATTACCTGATGGATACCCTGAGCCTGGACGATAATTTCGCCCGGTTATTCGATCGAATTGC